>NZ_JAGEQL010000025.1:0-523 GCF_017571995.1 Salmonella sp. 32031103-2018-00083-FB-01-SM-01 | reverse complement strand
GGGCGTTAAGTTGCAGGGTATAGACCCGAAACCCGGTGATCTAGCCATGGGCAGGTTGAAGGTTGGGTAACACTAACTGGAGGACCGAACCGACTAATGTTGAAAAATTAGCGGATGACCTGTGGCTGGGGGTGAAAGGCCAATCAAACCGGGAGATAGCTGGTTCTCCCCGAAAGCTATTTAGGTAGCGCCTCGTGAATTCATCTCCGGGGGTAGAGCACTGTTTCGGCTAGGGGGCCATCCCGGCTTACCAACCCGATGCAAACTGCGAATACCGGAGAATGTTATCACGGGAGACACACGGCGGGTGCTAACGTCCGTCGTGAAGAGGGAAACAACCCAGACCGCCAGCTAAGGTCCCAAAGTCATGGTTAAGTGGGAAACGATGTGGGAAGGCCCAGACAGCCAGGATGTTGGCTTAGAAGCAGCCATCATTTAAAGAAAGCGTAATAGCTCACTGGTCGAGTCGGCCTGCGCGGAAGATGTAACGGGGCTAAACCATGCACCGAAGCTGCGGCAGCGA
>NZ_JAGEQL010000023.1:0-540 GCF_017571995.1 Salmonella sp. 32031103-2018-00083-FB-01-SM-01 | reverse complement strand
TTGCCTGGCGGCACTAGCGCGGTGGTCCCACCTGACCCCATGCCGAACTCAGAAGTGAAACGCCGTAGCGCCGATGGTAGTGTGGGGTCTCCCCATGCGAGAGTAGGGAACTGCCAGGCATCAAATTTAGTGTGCTGATATGGCTCAGTTGGTAGAGCGCACCCTTGGTAAGGGTGAGGTCCCCAGTTCGACTCTGGGTATCAGCACCACTTAATACGGTTAAAGTTCGGCATTTGAAAAAGAATTTGTCTGGCGGCAGTAGCGCGGTGGTCCCACCTGACCCCATGCCGAACTCAGAAGTGAAACGCCGTAGCGCCGATGGTAGTGTGGGGTCTCCCCATGCGAGAGTAGGGAACTGCCAGACATCAAATAAAACAAAAGGCTCAGTCGAAAGACTGGGCCTTTTGTTTTATCTTGACCCGTCCTGAATAGCGTTGACACGTTCCAGACTTAAATCCGGAGAACGTGATGATGACTGAGTTCAAACGCACCCAACGCGATTATCCTCTATCCTTTAAAATAGCCGTCGTTGAGCAGGTC
>NZ_JAGEQL010000022.1:0-549 GCF_017571995.1 Salmonella sp. 32031103-2018-00083-FB-01-SM-01 | reverse complement strand
TCACCGCCAGCCCGAGGTGCGCCGCCACCATTCCCCAGTAGCTGAGAGAGGTTTTCGTGCCGCGGGACACGCGCTGTACGGCTTCGGCCACCGCCAGCACCGCAATCCAGCAGGCCATCGCCATCCCCACCGCCGTCATGGCGATGATTTTATCTTCCAGCAGCCATGGCAAAAGTACCGACAGCACCAGGGTGGAGACCAGGGCGGTGAGCAGCAGTTTCCTGATGTTACGCGGCCGGTCCCGGCCCCAGCGCACCAGCGGCCCCACCCCCAGCAGCAGGGCAAAGGGGACCATCAGCCAGGTGAACATGGTGTTAAAGAACGGCTCCCCCACCGAAATGCTGCCCAGCCCCAGCTGTTTGTGCACCAGCGGCAGCAGGGTGCCCAGCAGCACCACCAGCATGGCGGCCATCAGCAGGACGTTATTGCCGAGCAGCAGCGACTCGCGCGACCACAGCGTGTTGTTCACCCGCGAACGCACCCTGTGCCCGCGCACGGCGAACAGCAGCAGCGAGCCGCCGGTGACCAGCACCATAAAGGCGAGGATAA
>NZ_JAGEQL010000004.1:0-492931 GCF_017571995.1 Salmonella sp. 32031103-2018-00083-FB-01-SM-01 | reverse complement strand
GTAAAAGAGTCCGTGGCAATTTATAACCATGAACGGCCACACCTGGCCCTGAAATACAAAACGCCCGATGATGTTCATCAGGCGTTTTACAGACAAAAAACTGTCAACCTATATCAGGACTAGTCACCTTCGGTGCCATACTGTTCAGTTTCAAAGAACGACGAATAAGCTGAATGGTAAAATTATTGTGAGAAAAGCAGAGGCCTGAATGCAGACCTCTGCTTTGGTTTATCTATTCAGGTTATTTGCCTCTGGCCAGTTTCAATGCCCAGGCGCCGCTCATCACCAGCAGCAGAATCAGGCACAACCCAAAGGCCAACATACATGCCTGCGCCATGTTCATAAAGTGCCAGGGCGGAAGCAGATACCAGCCTTCGGACTGCTGGTAGAGATCGACAAACCACTGCTGTACGCTACTGAGCGTTACGCCATCAGGGACGATAGGCGCGTCATAACCGCAGTCTCCGGTAGGTTTAAACCACTCCGGCGCCCATTCCGCCAACGGTAAGTTGAAAGGAAAGGTCGGATCAGTCGAACATCCTTGCACGCCAAAAAGTGAATCGGGGTCCGCATTATGTACCGCATGATGGATACCATTAAGCTTAATAGAAAACTTAATGCCCATAATGCTGCCATAAAACGCCGCGATGCAGCCAATCAGCTTCAGCACGATATTTTTGGGATTTATCGCCGCAATCACCCCGCCAATTACCATCACAAACATCGCGTAACGAATGTAAACACACTGTTCGCACGGCGCCATGTAGAGATAGATTTGGAAGAACGAGTGCGCCAGGATAATTAACCCTCCCATCGCGATGGCCATTAACAGCCACAGAAAGCGCTGTTCCTGCCATCTCACCAGCGTATCTACTGGTCTTGCGCGTAGGTCTCGCCATAATCCCTTAATAAAATCCATAATCGTTTCCCTGCTTATTTTTTAGTGGCCAGTTCCCGGACGAGTTCAGCCATAGAATCGATGGATTTGATGTTTTTGGTATAGATAAGGTACTTGCCGTTGACGACGTAAGCCGGAACACCCTGAATTTTGGCAACGTCATAGGCGGCTTTCCATTTTTCCAGAGTCTCCTGAACGGCAGGATCTTTCAGCGCCGCTTCAAAATCAGCCTGGCTCATGCCTGCGGCGTCCAGCCCGGTTTTAATAAATGCAGCCGGATCTTTCCCATCTGACCAGCGCTCTTTCTTATCATGGTAAGCCGCGTACCAGGCGAACTTCGCTTTTTTGAATTGTGATTTAGCATCAAATAACGAAATCCCGGCAGCTTTATCTTTGGCGATCAGGACTGCAAATACTTCGCTGGCCTGTTTGCCATATTCGCCTTTTGTTTCCAGGTGGAACGGGGTGAACGTAACAAGATCGGCTACTTTATCAGAAACCGGACCTGTTACGGCTTTGTCATATTTGTAGCAGAAAGGGCAGGCGTAGCTAAATACCTTAATCAGCGTTTTATCCGCATTAGGAATCGGTTTCTCCAGAACCATATAATCTGTGCCCTCGGTAAAAGCCGATGCTGCAAAAGGAGTGACCAATGCCGCGGTTAATACTACGCTTTTAAATAAAGAGGTAATCCATTTAGATGACATATTAATTCCTTCCCGTGATTTATTTAAACATTTGCGTTGGATGAACCAGTAACGCACGATAGTGAGTCTGGTTGGGCTTATCCGACAGCACATCAATTTCAACTTTCACTTCTTTCGTTTTATAGTCAATCTCATTCAGTTTGCCGACTGTTGGTTTACCAACGTCGAACAGGTTAATAGAACCGCCAAAGCCGAACATGGTGTCGCGGTCTTTTTGATATTCAACAACCGAGGTAATAGGACTATAGAAATCATATCCACGTTCTTTACCGTATTCCCAAACTTGTTGTACGGTGCCTTTCTTCTCATCGATCTTATATTCGACAAAACGGGAATATTTCATGGTCGGTAGAGCCGGTTGCTCCAGGCCGCGACCATCGCCGTTATCAAAGACCGTTAACGTGCCTTTGCTGGAAAGCCATGCCGTATGTTGGGTATAGGTGAAATCGAAATCGGTGTCCTTACACTTGCCGTTTTCGTCACAGGTCAACGGCTTACCATGATCGTCTACCGGCTTCAGCAATTTACTGGCTAGCTGCTTATTCCAGCCTTTAGACGGTGCCAGTATCCATTTCACCTGCTTATCGCGACCAATTTTTACAATACCCTGATGGCGGGAAGAAAGGATGATGGAGTCGTCTTTCGCGTCATAAGCGATAGAGTTGACGTGCGCCCAGTTACGACCGGCACCAACGCCAAGTGCATCGCCATACGGCGTATCCGGTTCGAGTTTCGCCTGCTGTCCGGCATGGGCCAGATCGACATTCACGCATACTGCGCCCGCATCCAGCGCGCCTAGCAGCGCATCACGCATAGGGTCGAGGATTTTGGTTAAATCCCAAACGTCTACTACGCGGCCAGACTTATCGACCTCAATGATTTGGTCACGAATCGTATGAACATGTATGCCGTCTTCTTTGCGGTAATCGCGTTTGCCGACGCGCAGCAGTACGGTGCCGTTCACGGTTTCGATGGATTCATGAGACGCATCCAGGAACCCGCGCGGCAGTTTATGATCGGCAAGAATTTGCCCCATCATGTCAAACTCGTACCAGTGTTGGCCCTGCACCGCGGTAAAGGTGCCGCGAGGCGTTTCACGAATACCCATCAGGTAGCCGCGTTTGTTGATATTCATATCGTGGCCGTCGTAGAAGGTATCTTGATCCAGCCACCAGCGATATTCACCCTGGGTGTCGACCACAAACGTATAAGGGGCGATATCGAAAGGCAAAGCCCCGCCCGCCGGACCGGCATCAAGAATGCCCGCATTTTTATCTTTTTCGCCGTGCCAGTGAAATTCAGCGCCCTGCGGCGTAAAGGTATGGGTATTTACCAGATAAAGGCGATCTTCAAATCCTGGCGCGACTTTAATAACTTTCGTTTGCTGGAGATCTGAAATAGAACGGTTATCCATATAATGGTTGACGATGGCGGACGTCTGCACCACATAGTCATCCTTCATGGCTTTGCCGTTTTCTTTATATTCTACTGTGACGTTGTTGGCAAATTTCTGATAAAGGCCAAAAATAGGAATACCGTCATAGGTTTCTAAAGACTCTTTCCCAACGGTATAAGTAACGGGAACGCCTTTTTCCCCTTTGCCATGTACAGTAACTTTAACGTCTGAAATAACATGGCTATCTAATTCCACCAGTGCGGTGAGAGGGGCATTACCGTAAGGATCGACAACGACTGCGCCTAATTTTCCTGCGGGCTGCGCCGGTTGAAAACCTGCGGCAAACGTACTGGCTGCGGTGAGTCCGCATGTCAGTGCGACGGCACCGGCAAGTATTGTTTTCCGGTATTGGTCAAACATGGATATATCTCCTTATATACAACTTCTAAATATAATACTTCTGTATATACTATGTTTTTATTAATGATAAATGAGGTAAATGATTGGTCTTTAAATATAAGTCATGATGCTATTACTTATTTTAAAGTATATTTTGTATCAATATTTTTTAATTGCCTGAGTGAGTCGATAGTAGGAGTGTGATATTTTAAGAACAATATAAATTAGTACGAAGTGTGATCTTATCGACATTGTTTTCTGCTTAATACCTCTTTCATTATTGTGTTTCACCACTGATTTATATGATCAAAATCATTTATTTGTTCCACAAATATGCCAGTATATGAATACGTCAAAATAAGGGTATGTAAAATTTTAACGTTAAATGTTTAGTGATGTTAAATTTTAAGGGTAAAAAGGATGTTTATTGCCTGGTATTGGATAATATTAATCGTTCTGGTGGTAGTAGGGTATATTTGCCATATGAAGCGTTATTGCAGAGCGTTTCGGCAAGACAGAGATGCATTACTTGAAGCGCGAACGAAACGTTTTCGCCAGACGAGCGAAGGTGACAGCGTGATGAATGAGCAGAAATAGCGCATATCCTTGACGGGCAGCCGGATGTTGCCTGGCTAAAGGCCTGCATCCGGCGCGAGGTTTCTCTTAACCGATACCTATCGTCTGCAAAATGACGAGACTGAGCCCCATGATGGACATACCGCAAAGCACGCCATAGCTGGGGTTATTGTTAGGATCGATCTCTTTTGCCAGCGGCATCAGTTCATCGACGGAGAGCGCCACCATAATACCGGCGACTGCCGCCATGATAGCCGCCATAACGATTGGCGAAACCAGGCTGCCCAAAATCAGCCACGCCAGCACGCCGCCAAGAATTTCCGCCATGCCGGAGATACCGGCCCAAAAAATCGCGGTACGTTTTGAGCCCGTCGCGGCATAAACCGGACCGGCAACCGCCAGACCTTCAGGAATATTGTGCAACGCCACCGCCAGTGCGATGCCGAAACCCAGTTCAAGATTGCTGCTGGCAGTGACAAAGGTGGCGATCCCTTCCGGAAAGTTGTGCAGGCTAATGCCGAGCGTCAATAAAATCGCAGTGCGTTTTATCGAGCCGGGAAGCGGCTGCTGCCTCTTTTGCACCAGATCCTGCGGATGAGCGTGAGGAAGCAGGCGGTCCAGCCCGAAGTAGCCCAACAGGCCGATAATAAACATTCCGTAGCCCAGTACGGGCGACATTCCCTCGGTATCAAGCGCGGCGGGCAGCATCTCCATCAGTGAGATGAGCAGCATGATCCCTGCGGCGAAGCCCAGCGAAAAAGCCAGCACGCGGTTAGACGGTTTTTGGCCGAGAACGCCAAGAAACGCGCCAATAAAGGTGGCGGCGCCCGCCAGTAAGGTCAGAATAAGTGGTACTGACATCCATTACTCCTTATCAATTTGCCGTCCGAACCTGACCTTCAAAATAACTGATGATCTTCATCATAGTTATCTGAGTTCTTCCTCTGTGAAGAAAGCGTATGGTGATGTTAACAAAATGTCTTTCCTGTAAGGATAACATCATGTCTTTAACGTGTATGCCAGCATTGTTTTTGGGGCATGGCAGCCCGATGAACGTGCTGGACGATAACGATTATACCCGCGCCTGGCGGCGATTGGGGGAAGCCCTGCCTCGACCACAGGCGATAGTGGTGGTGTCGGCGCACTGGTATACCCGCGGGACGGGCGTCACAGCGATGGAAAGGCCGCAAACTCTCCATGATTTTGGCGGTTTTCCGCAGGCGCTGTATGACACGCATTATCCGGCCCCTGGATCGCCTGCGCTGGCGCAGCGTCTGGTTGAACTGTTGGCTCCCGTTCCCGTCGCGCTCGATAAAGAGGCGTGGGGATTTGATCATGGCTCCTGGGGCGTATTGATCAAGATGTACCCGAATGCGGATATCCCGATGGTGCAGCTTAGTGTTGATAGTACCAAACCGGCGGCATGGCATTTTGAGGTGGGTCGTAAGCTGGCGACGCTGCGTGACGAAGGCGTGATGCTGGTGGCCAGCGGGAATGTGGTTCATAACCTGCGGACTGTGCGTTGGCACGGTGACAATATACCGTATCCCTGGGCGGCGTCATTTAATGACTTTGTGAAAGCCAATCTGACGTGGCAGGGGCCGGTAGAACAGCACCCGCTGGTGAATTATCTGCAACATGAAGGGGGGGCCTTATCGAACCCGACGCCGGAGCACTTTTTACCTTTGCTGTATGTACTTGGCGCCTGGGACGGCAAGGAGCCTATCACCATCCCGGTCGACGGTATTGAGATGGGCAGTATAAGTATGTTGTCGGTGCAGGTGGGGTAGGCCGGATAAGGCGCGGAATGATTGCCCGATGGCGCTACGCGCATCGGGCTTACAGGAGAATCTATCCTTCGACAAAAATATGCGGATAGAAGCGGGAGAGATCCTGGGTGATCAGCGCCCGATCTTCACGGATACCAATTCCGGCGGGCTGATCGTTAATCAGCCAGCTACCAATCAGGGTGTAACTGTCGCCGAATTTTGGCAGCGGATAGAACTGTTGCACGATCATACCCTCTTCGCCATACGGGCCTTCCACGGATTCGATCGTTTTACCGTTCTCAATAATCGATACGTTCGCCCCTTCGCGGGAGAAGATCGGTTTCACGACATATTTATCCATTTGTGGATGTTCGTCTTCGGCGAAATACGCAGGCAACAGATTCGGATGGTCCGGGAACATCTCCCACAACAGCGGCAATAACGCTTTATTGGAGATAATGCTTTTCCAGGCCGGTTCCAGCCAGCGCACGCCGGCATCTTCCAGCTTGGTGGAAAACATCTCGCGCAGCATAAATTCCCACGGATAGAGCTTGAACAGGTTCGCAATGACCTGATCCTGCAGATCCGTAAATTGGCCTTTTTCCCCCAGACCAATATCGTCGATATAGAGAAATTCGGTGGCGATTTCCGCTTCGGCCGCGCAATCCTGTAAATACTGAATGGTGCCGCGATCCTCAACCGTATCGCGACAGCAGGTGAGATGCAGCAACTGAAAACCGTACTGCTCGCGAAGTTCAGCAAAGCGTTCAATCAGCTTTTCCTGCAGGCTATTAAACTGATCGCTGCCTTCCGGCAGATTGCCCGCGTTGATCTGATCTTCCAGCCAAATCCACTGAAAAAACGCCGCTTCATACAGCGACGTTGGCGTGTCGGCATTATTTTCGAGCAGCTTAGGCTCGCCGATGCCGTCCCAGGCCAGATCGAGGCGGGAATAGAGCGACGGTTGTTGCGTTTGCCAGGACTGGCGAACAAAACCCCAGGTATGTTTTGGAATACGAAACTTCGTCATCAGCTCATCGCTGGCGATGACGCGTTCTACTACCTTGAGGCACATCTGGTGCAGCTCGGCGGTAACGTCTTCCAGTTTTTCCACCTGGGCGAGCGTTAACTTGTAATAAGCGTCTTCACACCAGTACGGTTCACCATACATAGTGTGAAAATTAAACCCGTATTCAGTCGCTTTATCGCGCCAGTCCGGGCGCTCGGTAATACTGACTCTTTCCATGCGTATCAGCCGCCCATCGAACGTGTTGAAGTACCGGCAGCGCTACGCTGCATGGTGCTCTGTTTGGCGACGGATTCGCCAAAACCGCCGCGGGTAACGGTTGTTGTGGTGGCCGGTTTCGGCGCCATCGCGGTTTTCGGTACGGTCATTGTCCGGCCCGGTTGCGCCGCGCCGTAGTTTTTACCTGCCGCATCGGTATATTTGCCGTATGCAGGGCTGGCCGGGTTTTTCGAGCTAAACAGCGGCTGTTGCGCAAAGCCTGCGCCGCCGCCCATCAGACGCCCCATCATGTAACCTGCCATAAGCGGCATCCAGAAACTGCCGCTGGATTGTTGGGCCTGCGCCTGATTTTCCGGCGCCATGCCAGCCTGTGCAGGCGCTTGCTGGCACTGACCTTCGCCAAACTCAGCGACGCAATCTTCGCGTGTAGCGTACTTAGGCGCAGTACGTTCGGCCTCTTTCAGCGCATTGTTATACGCGGTTGTACACTCCGCGCTTTTGCCCGGATTCGCCGCTGAACAGTCATCAGCGTTTTGATACAGCGATACGGTTTCATCGCTTTTTTCACAGCCAGCCAGCATAAAAACAGCCGTAACCGCCAGGGCGACCGGCGTTAAATGCCGCGCGCTCCAGCTTTTGCGAAATGATGCGTGATGGATGGATTTTGTCCGTTTCATATTTGTCTTCCAGGACCCAGTGGTAAATACAACATGCGTTCAGAATAGAGGATGACTGGTCGAAATTGAAGCGAGAAAAGGCGAGAATGCGGCGGAATAGCAGGATCTTTACGTTGTCTTACGTTCAGGCGCGGCTTTATGACAGGTAGCGCCGCGCTTACCAGACCTACAAGGGCACAGGTCTGATAAACGCAGCGCCAGCGAATAACTTATCAATGCCGGAATGGATTGCCGTTATTGCTGTTGGCGCGAGCGGCGGTCGGCTGTACTGCCGGCGCGGCGCTATGAGCATTATAACCGTCTGCGGCAGCATCCTGATCTGGCGTTTCCGGCGCTACGCTTTCCGGCGACGTCGGGATAGGTTTACCCAACGTACTGTTAAGCGCGAGCAGATCCTGCTCGTTCAGCGTACCGAGCGCATATTTGATATTTAACTGATTAATCAAATAGGTATAACGCGCGTTGGCCAGTTGCTGCTTGGCATCATACAGAGTGGTGGTGGCATCCAGTACGTCAACAATGGTACGTGTACCGACCGAGTAACCGGCTTCCATTGCATCCAAAGAACTTTGCGCGGAAACGACTGCCTGTTTATACGCGTTGATGCTGCTGATGGAGGCGTTAATATTGTTAAAGGAAGAACGTACGGTCTGCACCACGCTACGGTGCGCGCTTTCCAGCTGTTCGCTTGCGCCGACGAAGTTATACTGCGCCTGTTTTACCTGCGAGTTAACCATCCCGCCTTGATACAGCGGCAGGGAGAAGTTCAGGCCGATTTTATTCTGCCCCATGTTGCTATCGTCGTACTGGGCGGAGTTGGTTTTAGAACCGCTATAAGAGGTATCAGAAATGCCGGTTGAGGCCGTTAAATTCAGCGTCGGCAGATGGCCATCCTGCGCCTGACGGATTTGCTCGCGCGCCAGATCCTGACTTAAACGCGCCTGCAACAGCGACAGGTTACGGTTTTCCGCTTCCTTCAGCAGCGCATTAACAGCTTTGGGTTTGTCGGTTTTAAAATGCTCGACGTTAAGCGACGCCAGCTCCGGGTAATAATTGCCGGTCACCTGGCGCAGCTCTTCTACCGCGTTATCCAGGTTGTTGCGGGCGGTCACTTCATTCGCCAGTACGGTATCATATTGCGCACGGGCGTTTTGCACGTCGGTAATGGCGACCAGACCCACGTTAAAACGTTGCGTCGTTTGATCTAACTGACGGTAGATAGCCTCTTTTTGCGCCTGGGTATAGGAAAGCACATCAATAGCGTTCAATACCTTAAAATACGCGTTCGCGGTATTGAGGATCAGCGTCTGCTGATCGGTCTGATAGGTGACATCCTGAATGCCTGCTGCTTTTTCTTGCAGGGTGAGCCCACGCCATTTCGACATATCAAATAGCGTCTGCGTTAATTGCAGGGAAGCGCTGGTTTCATTGGAGTTGATACCGTTCGCATCGCGATAACCGTTGCTGTAGGTGTAGTCGGCACCTAAACCCAGTTGCGGCAGTAAAGGACTACGCGCTTCGTTAATTTTTTCGAATGCAGCATCGCGATCGGCAGCGGATTTACGCAATTCCGGGTTGCTCAGGCGTGCTTGCTGATAAACTTGCATCAGGTTCTCTGCCTGGCTTAGTGTGCTGAACCCCGACAGGCTCAGGCCGATAAGGATGGGGAGCAATTTCTTCATTTGCATTCCTTGTTGTGAAGCAGTATTTAGCGCTGATCAATTTGTAAAAATAATTGCTGATTCTAGCAGAATCCGCCACTGCAAAAAGTTGGCGTTACGTGCCATACGAGCCTTAATTGGCACCAATTTACCACAAGGGTGATAAAACAGCAGTCAACCACCCTTGAAATTCATCATTTAATCATTATTGCTAGCAGGGCAGCACAATGCGTAAATCAGACAACTTGCCAGTTACTTTCACCAAAAGCGATGTAGAAATTATTGCACGGGAAACGCGCTATCGCGGTTTTTTTTCATTGGATGTGTATCGATTCCGCCATCGTTTATTCAACGGAGAAATGAGTGGCGAGGTAAAGCGCGAAATTTTTGAGCGCGGGCACGCCGCCGTCTTGCTACCCTTTGACCCTGAACGCGACGAGGTGGTACTGGTCGAACAGATTCGTATTGCCGCGTATGACACAAGCGTTACGCCGTGGCTGCTGGAGATGGTCGCTGGCATGATAGAAGAAAGCGAAACCATTGAGGCGGTCGCCCGGCGGGAGGCGATGGAAGAAGCGGGGCTGACCGTGGGCCGCACCCGACCGGTCATCAGTTACCTGGCGAGTCCAGGAGGAACCAGCGAGCGCTCATCTATTCTGGTGGGTGAAGTGGACGCCACGACCGCGGCAGGTATTCATGGTCTGGCGGATGAAAACGAAGATATTCGGGTTCATGTGGTAAGCCGGGAACAGGCATACCAGTGGGTAGAAGAGGGGAAAATCGACAACGCAGCCGCAGTCATCGCTTTGCAATGGCTTCAGTTGCATCATCAAGAGTTAAAAAACGAGTGGAAAAAATGAAGCGTTATACACCTGACTTCCCAGAAATGATGCGTTTGTGCGAAACCAATTTTTCGCAATTGCGCCGCCTGCTGCCGCGCAATGACGCCCCCGGTGAAACGGTGAGCTATCAGGTGGGCAACGTACAATATCGGTTAACGATTGTGGAATCGACCCGATACACTACGCTTGTAACGATCGAGCAAACGGCGCCAGCCATCACCTACTGGAGCCTGCCGTCGCTGACGGTGCGCCTCTACCATGATGCGATGGTGGCTGAAGTGTGTTCAAGCCAGCAGATCTTTCGCTTCAAAGCGCGGTATGATTATCCAAATAAAAAGTTGCATCAACGCGACGAAAAGCATCAAATTAATCAGTTTCTGGCCGACTGGCTACGATTCTGTTTAGCACATGGAGCGATGGCGATTCCGGTTTATTAGCGTCGTGAAACCTAAGGACACCATTTGGAAAGCCTGTTAACCCTACCTCTGGCTGGTGAGGCCCGAGTCAGGATTTTACAAATTACAGATACTCACCTGTTTGCCGAAAAGCATGAAACGCTGTTAGGCGTCAATACCTGGGAAAGTTACCAGGCTGTGCTGGAGGCTATTCGGGCGCAACAGTATGAATATGATCTGATCGTGGCCACCGGCGATCTGGCGCAGGATCAATCCGCTGCGGCTTATCAGCATTTTGCTGAGGGTATCGCAAGCTTTCGCGCGCCTTGCGTTTGGCTACCGGGCAATCATGATTTTCAGCCGGCAATGTACAGCGCGTTGCAAGAGGCGGGGATTTCCCCGGCTAAACGCGTGTTAATCGGTGAACAATGGCAGATTTTGTTGCTGGATAGCCAGGTGTTTGGCGTTCCGCATGGCGAACTGAGCGAGTTCCAACTGGAATGGCTTGAGCGTAAGCTCGCCGATGCGCCAGAGAGACAGACATTGCTCCTTTTGCACCACCATCCGTTGCCGGCAGGGTGCAGTTGGTTGGATCAGCACAGCTTGCGTAATGCCGGTGAGCTGGATAGCGTGCTGGCGAATTTCCCGCGTGTAAAATATCTGTTATGCGGACATATTCACCAGGAGCTGGATCTTGACTGGAACGGTCGCCGTCTGTTGGCGTCGCCGTCAACCTGCGTACAGTTCAAACCACACTGCGCGAACTTTACGCTGGATACTATCGCGCCGGGCTGGCGTACGCTGGAGCTCCGGGCGAACGGCGTCCTGGAGACGGAAGTGCATCGCCTGCAGGATACCCGGTTCCGACCCGATACCGCTTCGGAAGGATACTGATGTCTACGCTTCTCTATTTGCACGGATTCAACAGTTCCCCTCGCTCGGCAAAAGCGTGCCAGCTAAAAAACTGGCTGGCGGAGCGTCATCCGCATGTTGAGATGATCGTCCCTCAACTACCGCCGTATCCTGCCGATGCGGCGGAGTTGCTGGAGTCTCTCGTGCTTGAGCATGGCGGTGCGCCATTAGGGCTGGTAGGATCGTCGCTGGGTGGTTATTACGCCACCTGGCTGTCGCAATGTTTTATGCTGCCGGCTGTGGTGGTGAATCCCGCCGTGCGGCCCTTTGAATTACTAACCGACTATCTCGGTCAGAACGAGAACCCCTACACCGGGCAGCAATATGTGCTAGAGTCTCGCCATATTTATGATCTTAAAGTCATGCAGATTGACCCGCTGGAAGCGCCGGACCTGATCTGGCTACTGCAACAGACGGGCGATGAAGTGCTGGATTACCGCCAGGCGGTGGCATATTACGCCTCCTGCCGTCAGACAGTGACCGAGGGTGGTAATCACGCATTCACGGGCTTCGAAGATTATTTCAACCAGATTGTCGATTTTCTTGGACTGCACAGTTGCTGACAATCAATTCGAATTGCTAATTAAACCATGACGCAAACTTATAACGCTGATGCCATTGAGGTACTCACTGGGCTTGAGCCGGTACGCCGCCGCCCGGGGATGTACACCGATACGACCCGCCCCAACCATTTGGGTCAGGAAGTGATTGATAATAGTGTGGATGAAGCACTGGCAGGTCACGCCAAACGCGTGGATGTCATTTTACATGCCGATCAATCGCTGGAAGTGATTGACGACGGACGCGGGATGCCGGTGGATATCCATCCGGAAGAGGGGGTTCCGGCGGTAGAACTGATCCTCTGTCGGCTTCATGCCGGCGGTAAATTCTCCAATAAGAACTATCAGTTCTCTGGTGGTCTGCATGGGGTGGGGATTTCGGTAGTAAATGCCCTGTCAAAGCGCGTGGAAGTGACCGTGCGCCGCGACGGTCAGGTCTATAACATCGCGTTTGAAAACGGCGAAAAAGTGCAGGATTTGCAGGTTGTCGGCACCTGCGGTAAACGTAATACTGGCACCAGCGTCCATTTCTGGCCGGACGAAAGTTTCTTCGACAGCCCGCGTTTTTCTGTCTCTCGCTTAATGCACGTTCTGAAAGCAAAAGCGGTGCTGTGTCCCGGCGTGGAAATCACTTTTAAAGATGAAGTGAATAACAGCGAGCAGCGCTGGTGCTACCAGGATGGCCTGAACGACTATCTGGGCGAAGCGGTAAATGGCCTGCCGACGCTGCCGGAAAAGCCGTTTATCGGTAATTTTAACGGTGAAACGGAAGCGGTTGACTGGGCGCTATTGTGGCTGCCGGAAGGCGGCGAATTACTGACGGAAAGCTACGTCAACCTGATCCCGACTATGCAGGGGGGGACGCACGTCAACGGTCTGCGCCAGGGCCTGCTCGACGCGATGCGCGAATTTTGCGAATATCGCAATATTTTGCCGCGCGGTGTCAAACTGTCGGCGGAAGATATCTGGGATCGCTGCGCTTATGTGCTCTCCGTGAAAATGCAGGACCCGCAATTTGCCGGGCAAACTAAAGAGCGTCTGTCGTCGCGTCAATGTGCGGCATTTGTTTCCGGCGTGGTGAAAGATGCCTTCAGCCTGTGGCTGAACCAGAACGTGCAGGCGGCGGAACAACTGGCAGAGATGGCGATTGCCAGCGCGCAGCGGCGACTGCGCGCCGCAAAAAAAGTGGTGCGCAAAAAGCTCACCAGCGGTCCGGCGTTACCGGGGAAACTGGCGGACTGTACCGCGCAGGATCTTAATCGGACCGAGTTGTTCCTTGTCGAAGGGGATTCGGCGGGCGGTTCCGCCAAGCAGGCGCGCGATCGCGAATATCAGGCGATCATGCCGCTCAAAGGTAAGATCCTTAACACCTGGGAAGTCTCTTCCGATGAAGTGCTGGCCTCGCAGGAAGTGCATGATATCTCCGTGGCGATCGGTATCGATCCGGACAGCGACGATCTGAGTCAGCTGCGCTACGGCAAGATCTGTATCCTGGCGGATGCGGATTCCGATGGTTTGCATATCGCTACTCTGCTTTGCGCGCTGTTTGTCAGACATTTCCGCGCGCTGGTGAAGAATGGTCATGTCTACGTCGCGCTACCGCCGCTATACCGTATCGATTTGGGTAAAGAGGTCTATTACGCGCTGACGGAAGAAGAGAAGGCGGGCGTACTGGAACAACTGAAGCGTAAGAAAGGCAAGCCGAACGTACAGCGTTTCAAAGGCCTGGGTGAAATGAACCCGATGCAGTTACGCGAAACCACGCTTGATCCAAATACTCGCCGCCTGGTGCAGCTCACCATTAGCGATGAAGACGATCAGCGAACTAACGCGATGATGGATATGCTGCTGGCGAAGAAACGTTCTGAAGATCGACGCAACTGGCTACAGGAAAAAGGCGATCTCGCGGATCTCGACGTGTAACGGTTGTTGCACGCTTTATCCGGTCTGCGCGCCGCAGGCCGGATAAGCGAATTCGACATGACGCCGCAGCCTGATGGCGACACTTGCGCATCGCATCAGGGCGACGTCAGACGAGGGTAATAACTTAAACGCCGGATTCCAGAATACGAATATTCATTTCCAGCACATCGTCTTTTACCGCGTCGCTGTAGGCTTTCATATGCGGGGTTTGCAGATGCGCCTCAAGGTGCGCAACGCTTTCCCACTGTTCAATCATCACGATCGAGTCAGGCGCCAGAGTCTGAAAACTCACGCCCGCGGCATGATCCACCATCGGTGCGTAACCGTGGCACCCCTCTTCTTTAAGAACGGTTGGAATAATTTTCGCAAACTGATCGAGGACGGCCTGACGGTGATGTTGGCCCGGACGCGTGCGAATTTCGGCAATGACGGTAAGCATGGTTAACTCCTTCTAATTCCAGGATGACCAGTTAAGCAAAAATTTCGCTCAGATGCTTGCGATATTCTGCGGTATAGCGCGGAACATCCGGCATTTTAATCACGTCGTTGGCAATAAACGTTGGCAGCGCGTCCATGCCCAGAAACTGGTTGGCTTTATGGAATGGCAGATAGACGCCATCTACGCCTACGCCGTGGAAAAACTGATCTTTTTCGGTAAATGCTTCCATCGGCGCGTTCCACGTCAGTGACAGCATATATTTTTTCCCCTGCACCAGACCGCCGGAACCGTACTTTTTAGCGGCATCGGAACGCGTGCGGCCATCGCTGGCATAGAGCGTGCCGTGACCTTCGGTAAAGACATCATCCATATATTTTTTTACTGTCCATGGCGCGCCCATCCACCAGCCTGGCATCTGCCAAATCACCACGTCAGCCCAGACGAAATTCTGCACCTCTTCTTTAATGTCATAGTCGCTGTCGGCGCGGACGATCTTAACCTGATGACCCAGATCGCGCAGCAGCCCATCGGCAACTTCGGTCAGGGTGTCATTTAACTGGCCGTTGGAGTGCGCGAATTTTTTCGCCCCGTTGATAATCAGGATGTTACTCATTTTGTGTCCTCAAGAAATGCGTTTGCTGCTGATTCTACGCTGACGGGCGGTGCAGTGAAATTAGCAAAATGTGCAAAGTCTTTTGCGTTTTTGGCAAAAGCCTCTGTTACCAACTTACTACGGCCTCAAATCCACCTTCCGCGGCGTTGCCAAACGACACCGTCATGCCGTGTAGCGTAGCGATGCGGCGGACGATTGATAATCCCAGACCGCTGCCGGTCACACTTTGGCCTGGCGGGCGGTAAAAACGCTCGCCGATATGCGTCAGAATCTCTGGCGCTACGCCGGGGCCATTATCTCTGACGGTGAAGCTGCGGGCGTGTAAGGTAACGTCGACGACGCTGCCCTGCGGACTGTAGCGAATCGCATTATCCAGCAGGTTACGCACTAACAGGCTTAAGAGTAGCGGCTGGCCGGTACGTATGACGTCATGGGCGTTAAGCTGTAAACGCACGTCGATATTCGCCTGCTGCGCCGGATGATAAATATCCATTACCGCGGACTGCAGCAGCTCTTCCAGCGAAATCTCCGCCACATCCTGCAAATTATTGAGCGAGTCGAGACGCGATAACGTCAGTAGCTGATCGACCAGCCGCGTGGCGCGATCGATCCCCGCATGGAGCTGGGTCAGCGCTTTATCACGCGATAGCGGATCGTCGCCAGAGAGCTGCGCCACCTCGGTTTGTACTTTCAGCGCGGCCAGCGGGCTGCGCAATTCATGGGCGGCGTCGGAGGTAAATCGCCGTTCGCGCACCATCATGGAGTGGATGCGGCTAAAAAGCTGATTAAGCGCTTCGACCAGTGGGCGAACCTCGCTCGGTACGCCTTTGGCGTCGAGCGGCGTTTCCGATTCCGGCGACCGGAAGCGCAGCGCCTGCGCCAGTTTTTTCAACGGTCTGAGCTCGCGGTGAAGCAGGAGTAATAAAATCAGTAGCATGAAGGGAAGGGCGATCAGCCACGGCGTTAATTGCGCCGCCACGATCGCCAGCGCCATATCTTCGCGGTAATCCCACTCCTGACCGACGACGATACGATACTTACCGTCCACCGAGTTCAACCACAAAAAACGCCAGAGGTCGTTGTCATCCTTCAGATAGCCATTGTCGAAACCTTCCCGGCGATAGCGATACGGAATATCCTGGCCGTTGTCGCCATCATGCAGCAACATTTTGCCGTCAGCGGAAAAGATGGCGAATGCCAGCGCATCGTCATCGATATGCCCATGTTTTAATTTCTTTGGCGTATGCGCCATGCGCTGCGGGGCGTTGATCTCGTTAAGATCGAGGGTGCTAAGCCGTCTGGCGAACAACATCAACTGTGTGTCAAACAGCTCGTCGACATTATCCGTCGTCTTTCTCCAGGCCACAAAACTGGAGATTGCCCAGGTGATGGAGACCAGAATCAGAAAAATAAGCGTCAGCCTGACGCGCAGGCTGAGACGTTGCGTCAATTTCATGCGTCACCCAGGGTATAGCCGATGCCGTGTACGGTGCGAATAAATTCACTGCCGAGCTTGCGGCGTAAATGATGAACATGGACTTCCACTGCATTGCTGGACACGTCGTCATCCCAGTTATACAGCTTCTCTTCAATAAGCTTGCGCGGCAGCACGCGACCTTTGTTGCGCAGTAATAGTTCCAGCAACGCGAACTCTTTTGGTTTTAGGGCCAGCGGTTCGCCGGCAAGCGTTGCGACGAGATTGCCTGGATTGAGCGTCACCTGGCCGTGGCGCAATTCGCTACTGGCCTGACCGCTGGCGCGGCGTACCAGCGCCTCCAGACGGGCGGCGACCTCAATGAGCGCGAAAGGTTTACATAAATAGTCATCGGCGCCCAGACGTAGCCCCTCGACGCGCTCTGCTAACGCGTCGCGCGCCGTCAGGATCAGGACCGGTTCCTGTTTACCCTTTTCGCGCCATTCGCGCAAAATATCCCGTCCGTCCATGCCTGGCAGCGTCAAATCTAAAATAACCGCATCATAAGGCGCGCTGTAAAGCGCCTCTTTGCCCGGACGTCCCTCGGTAAACCAGTCGACGCTGAAACCCATTTTACTCAGGCCCGCTTTTATGCCATCGCCAATAAGTGTGTCATCTTCTACCAGTAAAATTCGCATCTGTTCTTCCTTGCGGTAACTCGCGTTACCGTCAGTTAACCTTGTCGCCGCAGGCGATGTACAGAAAAAAAGATTCTTTTTTTGCCTTAAGAAGTTGTTAAGGATTACCTTATTAAATGGATCTGAAACGACATGAAAGGGAAAAGTAATCATGAAAAAATTAGCTGCAATCGTTGCCGTTATGGCACTGTGTTCTACCCCGGTTCTGGCGGCTCAGCAGGGCGGTTTCTCCGGCCCGTCGGCGACGCAAACGCAAGGCGGCGGATTTGTCGGCCCGAACGGCAGCAGCACGACGGTAGAGAGCGCTAAATCGCTGCGTGACGATGCGTGGGTAACGCTGCGCGGGAATATCGTCGAGCGCATTTCCGACGACCTGTATGTGTTTAAAGATGCGACCGGTACTATCAATGTGGATATTGACCACAAGCGCTGGAACGGCCTGACCGTAACCCCGCAGGATACCGTTGAAATTCAGGGTGAAGTGGATAAAGACTGGAACTCTGTCGAAATCGACGTAAAACAGATCTCTAAAGTTGCCAAATAAACTCCATCAGGGCCGCGCTCGCGGCCCTTTTCTTTGTGACTCAACGCGCCAGATAGGGTAGTATCTGCGGCAATATTGCCTGAGAGATACCGGGTATTATTCGGGCTAACAGTTGAGGAATCACAATCAATGAGCGATATGGCAGAGCGCCTTGCGCTACATGAATTTACGGAAAACGCCTACTTAAACTACTCCATGTACGTGATCATGGATCGTGCGTTGCCGTTTATTGGCGACGGCCTGAAGCCGGTACAGCGCCGCATCGTCTATGCGATGTCAGAGCTGGGGCTGAACGCCAGCGCTAAATTTAAAAAATCCGCCCGTACCGTTGGTGACGTACTGGGTAAGTATCACCCGCATGGCGACAGCGCCTGCTATGAAGCCATGGTGCTGATGGCGCAGCCGTTCTCTTACCGTTACCCGCTGGTCGATGGCCAGGGGAACTGGGGCGCGCCGGATGATCCGAAGTCATTCGCGGCAATGCGTTATACCGAATCTCGCCTGTCCAAATACGCCGAGCTGCTGTTAAGCGAGCTGGGGCAGGGGACGGCGGACTGGGTGCCAAACTTCGACGGCACGATGCAGGAACCGAAAATGTTACCGGCGCGTCTGCCGAACATCCTGCTGAACGGCACCACCGGTATTGCGGTGGGCATGGCAACAGATATCCCGCCGCACAACCTGCGCGAAGTGGCGAAAGCGGCGATTACGCTGATTGAGCAGCCGAAAACGACGCTGGATCAGTTGCTGGATATCGTCCAGGGGCCGGATTACCCGACCGAAGCGGAGATCATTACCCCACGTGCGGAAATTCGTAAAATTTACGAAAACGGGCGTGGCTCCGTGCGTATGCGCGCGGTATGGACCAAAGAAGACGGCGCCGTGGTAATTTCCGCGCTGCCGCATCAGGTGTCTGGCGCGAAAGTGCTGGAGCAGATTGCTGCGCAGATGCGCAATAAAAAACTGCCGATGGTGGACGACCTGCGCGATGAATCGGATCACGAAAACCCGACGCGTTTAGTGATTGTCCCGCGCTCCAACCGTGTGGATATGGAGCAGGTGATGAACCATCTGTTCGCCACCACCGATCTGGAAAAAAGCTACCGTATTAACCTGAACATGATCGGTCTGGATGGTCGTCCGGCGGTGAAAAACCTGCTGGAGATCCTCACCGAGTGGCTGGCGTTCCGCCGCGACACGGTGCGTCGTCGTCTGAACTATCGTCTGGAGAAAGTGCTTAAGCGCCTGCATATCCTCGAAGGTTTGCTGGTGGCGTTTCTCAACATCGACGAAGTGATTGAGATTATCCGTAACGAGGATGAGCCGAAACCCGCGCTGATGTCGCGTTTCGGCATCAGCGAAACCCAGGCGGAAGCGATTCTCGAACTGAAACTGCGTCATCTCGCCAAACTGGAAGAGATGAAAATTCGCGGTGAGCAGGACGAGCTGGAAAAAGAGCGGGACCAGTTGCAGGGCATTCTCGCGTCCGAACGCAAAATGAATACCTTGCTGAAAAAAGAGCTACAGGCAGATTCCGATGCCTATGGCGACGATCGCCGTTCTCCGCTGCGTGAGCGCGAAGAAGCTAAAGCGATGAGCGAACACGACATGCTGCCGTCCGAACCGGTGACTATCGTGCTGTCGCAGATGGGCTGGGTGCGCAGCGCCAAAGGTCATGATATTGATGCGCCGGGGCTTAACTATAAAGCGGGCGACAGCTTTAAAGCCGCGGT
Source organism: Salmonella sp. 32031103-2018-00083-FB-01-SM-01 (assembly GCF_017571995.1). NCBI lineage: Bacteria > Pseudomonadati > Pseudomonadota > Gammaproteobacteria > Enterobacterales > Enterobacteriaceae > Salmonella > Salmonella sp. 32031103-2018-00083-FB-01-SM-01. The sequence continues at coordinate 473,529 of NZ_JAGEQL010000004.1, read as the reverse complement.
GAAAGGTAAGAGCAATCAACCGGTGGTGTTTATTGATACCACCGGGCGCAGCTATGCTATTGATCCCATTACGCTTCCGTCGGCGCGTGGGCAGGGCGAGCCGCTGACCGGCAAACTCACGCTGCCGCCGGGGGCGACCGTAGAGCATATGCTGATGGAAGGCGATGACCAGAAACTGCTGATGGCGTCGGATGCGGGCTATGGCTTCGTTTGTACGTTTAACGATCTGGTTGCCCGTAACCGTGCCGGTAAGGCGTTGATTACACTGCCGGAAAATGCGCACGTCATGCCGCCGCTGGTGATTGAAGACGAGCACGATATGCTGCTGGCGATTACCCAGGCCGGACGGATGTTGATGTTCCCGGTAGACTCTCTGCCGCAGCTGTCGAAAGGCAAAGGGAATAAGATCATTAATATCCCCTCTGCGGAAGCGGCGAAAGGCGATGATGGATTGGCGCACCTGTACGTGCTGCCGCCACAAAGCACTCTGACTATCCATGTCGGGAAGCGCAAAATCAAACTGCGCCCTGAAGAGTTACAAAAGGTGGTCGGCGAACGCGGACGCCGTGGCACATTAATGCGCGGCCTGCAGCGTATCGATCGCATTGAGATTGATTCACCGCATCGCGTAAGTCATGGCGACAGCGAAGAGTAAGACAGGGGCACCCGTAGGCCGGACAAGGCATTTAAGCCGCCATCCGGCGCTCTGCCGTTGCCGGATGACGACGCAGTAGCGTCTTATCCGGCCTACGGTTTCAGATCGGATTAACATTAAAATTTCCCGTAAAACCGTTGTTTATTCGTGCATTGCGATTAACAATACGTTTTTCCAGAGAGCCACACTTACCAAAATCCTAACCTGAATTTCAGGTGACGTAGAATGCCGGGCTCTTAGGCCTTCAGAGGTTGTTATGCTATATATTTTTCGTCTTATTGTTACCGTTATTTACTCCATTCTGGTCTGTGTTTTCGGTTCTATTTACTGCCTTTTCAGCCCACGTAACCCAAAACACGTGGCGACGTTTGGACATATGTTCGGTCGTCTGGCCCCGCTGTTTGGCCTGAAAGTGGAGTGCCGCAAACCCGCCGACGCGGAAAGCTATGGCAATGCTATCTATATCGCTAACCATCAGAATAATTATGATATGGTCACGGCGTCGAATATTGTGCAGCCGCCAACGGTGACGGTGGGGAAAAAAAGCCTGCTTTGGATCCCGTTTTTTGGGCAACTGTACTGGCTGACCGGTAATCTGTTGATTGACCGTAATAACCGCGCCAAAGCGCATAGCACCATTGCGGCAGTGGTTAACCATTTTAAAAAGCGCCGTATTTCTATCTGGATGTTCCCTGAAGGTACGCGTAGCCGGGGACGCGGTCTGCTGCCGTTTAAAACCGGCGCGTTTCATGCGGCTATCGCGGCTGGTGTGCCGATCATTCCTGTCTGCGTTTCCAACACCTCTAACAAAGTCAATCTAAACCGCCTGAACAACGGACTGGTTATTGTGGAAATGCTGCCGCCAGTCGACGTCAGCGAATATGGTAAAGATCAGGTTCGCGAGCTGGCGGCCCACTGCCGTGCGTTAATGGAGCAAAAAATCGCGGAACTTGATAAAGAGGTTGCGGAACGTGAAGCGACCGGTAAGGTTTAAGCAGCCTTACTCTGTTATTGTAGAAATCATTTTTTCAGGCACAACTCTTTAGCCTGTTTTACATGGAGCTTATATGTCATTCAGTCGGCGTCAGTTTCTTCAGGCATCGGGAATCGCACTATGTGCAGGCGCGATTCCCCTCAGGGCGAATGCTGCCGGTCAGCAACAGCCGTTGCCTGTTCCGCCGTTGCTGGAGTCCCGTCGCGGGCAGCCGTTGTTTATGACGCTACAGCGTGCGCACTGGTCCTTTACGCAAGGCACGCGCGCACCGGTCTGGGGAGTGAACGGTCGTTATCTGGGGCCGACAATCCGCGTCTGGAAAGGCGATGACGTTAAACTCATCTATAGCAACCGCCTGGCGGAAAATGTCTCCATGACGGTTGCTGGTTTACTGGTGCCGGGGCCGCTGATGGGTGGCCCGGCGCGTATGATGTCGCCGAACGCGGACTGGGCACCGGTGTTGCCGATTCGTCAGAGCGCCGCCACGCTGTGGTATCACGCTAACACGCCTAACCGTACCGCGCAGCAGGTGTATAACGGCCTGGCCGGAATGTGGCTGGTCGAAGACGACATCAGTAAAACGCTGCCCATTCCGAACCATTACGGCGTGGATGATTTTCCCGTCATTATCCAGGATAAACGGCTGGATAACTTTGGGACGCCGGAGTACAGCGAACCGGGAAGCGGTGGTTTTGTCGGCGATACGCTGCTGGTGAACGGCGCGCAAAGTCCCTATGTCGAAGTGTCCCGCGGCTGGGTGCGGTTACGGTTGTTGAACGCCTCGAACTCGCGGCGCTATCAGCTTCAGATGAGCGATGGCCGGGCGCTGCATGTGATTTCAGGCGATCAGGGCTTTTTACCTGCGCCGGTTTCCGTCAAACAGTTGTCACTGGCGCCCGGCGAGCGACGTGAAATCCTGGTTGATATGACCAACGGCGACGAAGTCTCGATCACCTGCGGGGAGGCGGCCAGCATAGTCGATCGGATTCGCGGTTTCTTTGAGCCTTCCAGTATTCTGGTTTCTACCCTGGTGCTGACGTTACGACCAACCGGATTGCTGCCGCTGGTGACCGATAATCTGCCGATGCGTCTGTTGCCGACGGAGATCATGAGCGGCGCGCCTGTCCGCAGCCGGGACATCAGTCTTGGTGACGATCCGGGGATTAACGGCCAACTGTGGGATGTGAATCGCATTGATATTACCGCCCAACAAGGCACCTGGGAGCGCTGGACGGTACGCGCCGATATGCCGCAGTCGTTCCATATTGAGGGCGTCTCTTTCCTGATTCGTAACGTCAACGGCGCTATGCCGTTCCCGGAAGATAGAGGCTGGAAAGATACCGTCTGGGTGGATGGGCAAGTCGAACTGCTGGTCTACTACGGTCAGCCGTCCTGGCCGCACTTCCCGTTCTATTTCAATAGCCAGACGCTGGAAATGGCCGACCGCGGCTCGATTGGGCAAATGCTGGTGAATCCAGCGTCGTAAAGGCGGACCAGTGATATTCGATGAGAATCAGTGAGGAGGGATGGCGGCTGCTGACGTTCTGGATGTTTACTGCAGGCGGCTATCTTATTCTGTTCTTCATTGTTATTTGCCTGGCTTTTTTGTTCCAAACGCCTCGTCGCGTGTTGCTGTGGATTGCTTGGCCACAGATTACGCTGGTTCTTTTGCTATGGTTTGCTGCGGGTGATGAAACGCTTTTCTTCCCGATTGGCGCAGGGTGGATACTGGGGCTTAGTTTATTGCTGGCGCTACTGTTTAGCCATCGATTAGACCAACCACACCACCTTTGGGCCGGGTGCCATGCGGTCGTATTGCTGCTGTTGTTAGCGCACATAGGGGATATTCTCGAGAGGCATCATCGGCGCGATGCCTATCGGGCACAGCAGGCGGCGGAAGAAACGCTGTTACAAAAAATCGATACGACCGATGACCGCGCTTTTTTTAATCATTTGATGTCGCAAGCAATGCAGTCGCAAAACGCATTTCCCCTTTTGATATTGCGGACGGAACTGAAAAAATTTGGTTGGTTTTGGCCATCGACCGGCTTAATCGCCCTGCCGTTGGGGCGTTTGCCTCCTGGTTTATTGGCGATTCTGTACAGGCAAAGCAATATCGGCATCAGCTCTTACAAAACAATCCATTATTGGACCTACTGAATCGTATTTTTAATGATAGTATGGCTGACGAACAAATTTTTCTGCAACAATAACTTTTGGCGCGAGATATTTGTACCAGTTTGATTAGCGTCGTGCCGGAATTATTGACGGACGAACTGTATGCGCAAGCCGTTGCCTTTGATAATAGCAACAAACCGAAACCTTTCTCATGGCAGTTTGAATTCGATGTGTTTTATCATCAGAAAAAATAACGGGCAATAATGAATTTTGGAAACGGATGGAGTTTGTTGTTGATGATAATATCCACCGTGCTGGGCAATATATACAATCATCGTATTGGCTATACTTATTAGTGCGTTTAGCTCGCTGTGTTATCAGAAAATAGAAACGAGAGATTTGAATTCGGTAGTGAGCATGGAAAGTAAGGATGCTTTATGGTTGAATCATTTGCGTGGATGATGTGGGACTCAGTAATATTGATGAGCGCGTGGGGGATTTATGGCGTCGTATTATTGAGGTTAATTGTCGGCGCATTTGATTCTTTGCGCTATCGGCGGGTTTTCTTGCGTGTTGTTCTTCCGCAGGTGAGCGTTGTTTGTATATTGTGGGGAGGATTATTCTGGATCGATTCAAAAAATATTTATATCGTATATTTATTGATATTAGGATTGATGCCCTCGATAATAATTGCTATTTTTTCTAGTCGAGAGTCTCCATTTTTTATTCTGGGAACTATCGTGTCCCATACTATTTTTTTGTTCGTTTTCGTTTATGTGATGGACGGCCCGCGATTATGGCATCACATTGGTGAAGACTGGAATAACTATAAAATTACCCGACTGTTTGAGCGCGCGAAGGGGGATGTTCAGGTTTTGCAGGATGCCTCTTGTTATCAATTGGCAAGTGTTTTGACGCTGGCTGCAGAACACCGCGATACACCGGAAAATTTATTGCGTTATCTGGCTAAAATACGAGGTATTTCGCCATTTTTGACAGCGGCAGAATCTTGCCCTAAAGCGGCGATCCCGAATGCCGAATTTCTTTATACGCCATTTGTTACCGCTCTTCGCCAACATAACGTACCGATAGTACGCTTTTTTAGCCAGCAACTGGTGGGCGAGACATTTTCCGCCAGAGAGAATCGCAACATTGTCGCTCGTAAAGAAAATCCACTGCTGACGCTTTATAAATCTAACTATATATCACAGTATCGCGAGCAGTACAGGCTAGAAATTAGTCATTTATTGCTGAATATTATGCCAGAACTGTTGAATGATGCTGTCTATATTTATCCCATTATCCAACGTAACACCGAGTTGGTTGCTTATTTTTGGCAGAAACATCCGCCCACTATTCCTCTGCGCAGGCTCGAAGCGATGGTGTTGTTAGCCAAAACGGAAACGCTAATAAGCGAGGTAACCCATAATCCAGAAATATTGATCACACCGCCGATTGAGAGGTGGGATCGTGAAAACCTGCTCACTTTCATACTGAGCAATGGCAATCTGGTAATGATTCAGTCGCTTATTGATGCAAACGTAGTGGACTGGAAACGAGCAATGGAAGACGGAAATAATGAGCCTCTGCATCAGGCCATATTGCGACTGCGTGGTGGAGCGTTAGAGAACGCATTGCTGATACAGATCATTAAGGCGATGCAAGCGCAGAAAGCGTTATCCAACGAGCAAATCGCCCACTATCTTCCCTGGACACCGACGTTTCCTGCCGCTTTTTTACAGGCTGGGCTTTCCTGTGAGCAATTGCGTGAGGCGTTGAATGCTTCAGTGGCGGGGGGCGAACAAGCACGAAACGATACGCGGCAACGGCTGAATGCGCTATGTCCAGTCGCGAAGTGACTAAAGGAATAGTAAATGGATTATATTAATCGATGGCTTGGCTCTGAACTGCTGATGTTTTGTATTCTACCGTGGGGGTATGCCGCTGCGGTGGCATCACTGCTGATCCTGATGTTTTCCAAAAAACGCAGCCGACAGATTTTGCTGTGGGTATTACTACCACAGTGGGCAGTCGTGGTATTGCTGTTACTCACGTTGCAGTACACCCAGTTGTTGAGCCAAACAGGCACGGTATGGATGTTGATGCTCCTGTTGCCGATTCTGAGTTGGGCGGGCTTGCTGCCCGCGCTGCTGCTGGGAACCTGGCTGCGCAAGCCGTGGCCCGCATGGCTACTGTGCCATATTGTGTTCATTGGGGTGCTGTGCCCGGTGATGCCGGAGCTGTGGCGTGCTATTAGCCATCAATGGCAACAGCAAAATATTGCGCAGTTGCTCAGGCAGGTTCAGGCAGGCGACTTGGACCAGTTAGAGAGCATTCATGATAACAGTATGTTGGAACAGACACTGGTTCAGGCGGTAAAAGCGCCAGGCATATCAGAAAAAAACTTGCGCGCTCTGACTGCACGTGTGGCATCGCCTTTTAGTGTTTCGCGGGAAGATGGCTATTTCGTCAATGCGCCATTTTTTGCAGCTTTTGAGAGTGGCAATATCACTGCGGTGCGTATTTTTAGCGAGCAGCTCACGGGCGACTCTCAGCAGGCGCAGGCAAATCGCACCATCGTACGGCAGCAAAATCCGTTGGAATATCTCCCCACGCCCCATTTTAAGCCTGAGGGATTTCGCCAGACTTTTTTTGAGATGGCCGACGTTCTACTACGGGTCATGCCCGATCTCCTCACCGATGAAGCCTATTCGGGGGCGATACAGCTTCAGGATAAAGAGACTCTGGCCTTTTTCTGGCAGCGGCGTGAAGCGCAAAATCCGCTGTATCGCGCATATTATTTCTTGTTGCAGGGGCAAACTAAAGCGCTGCTTGCCCAGATAAAACTGACGCCGCAGGTGCTGGGACAATCACTTTATCCGAATAAAAATCTGCTGGCGTCGCTGTTTAGTGATGCGGATGGCGAGACGCTGCGTGCGTTGGTGAAAGGGCAGATGCTGAGCTGGCAGCACATCCCTCAGGATAAGTTGACGGACGGCTGGAATTTCCTGATTTCACGCACATTGCATACAGCCTCGAAAGAGGACGCGCTGCCGCCGGATATTCTGGCGGGGATACTGCAAAGTATGCAACAGCAACATACGGCGTTGCCGGAAGCCCTTATTGTAGCCAGCCTTGATTACCAGGATGAAATACATAGCCTGATGACTGCCTACCGGATGGCTTGGTTGGGCTGTAACAAGCTTAACGCAATGATCGATAAGGTGTATCCACCAGAAGATACGCGGCGTACCAATGCGCGTATAAAATTAGCACAGCAGTGCGCCGATTTAGACTGATATGCCGTGCTCTGATAATTGAAATTACATTGATTGTTAATAGAAATACAGGGAGTGGTAAATAATGAAAAAATGTTTTTTATTTATATTTGTGTGCCTGTTTATCTTCTCAGCTAATGCGGAACTAAAATTCCGCCCTGAGTTCGAAAATAAAAAAATCTATTTTCAGGGCAAGGTCACAGACTACACACTAAATGACTTTACCTTTTTCGGTGACAGTCGCGAACCCTTTTATGGCAGCGAAAACGATGATTATACCGCCACTGCAGATGAGTGGCTCGGATTTTACGCTGAGTTGCCCGACGTTCGAAAATGGCAGCGCGTGGTTCCTGACGATTTTTCTACGATGTATGGCGCGCCGTGGTGTGACATCCAGTTTTTTGAACAAGAGAATGATCATTCGGTGATTACTGGAAGTGAACATATGCGCTGTATCGATTTTCTCGTGACGCCTAAAAGAAAAGGGCTCATTCCTATGGGGACAAAGGGAACGCTGATGGATTACGGCAGCTATCTTGCTTTCGCACCGCAGATAGAGCACATCACGCTGGAAGGCCGATTTCCTGAAGCCTCGCGGACCTGGCTTCCTGTAAGAAGCGTGCAAACCAGGGCAACCTCGATAGCCGATCTTAAAATTATGCTTAATGAGATTTATGCTCGCCACGGTTATATTTTCAGACCGGGCGGTGAGATGGATCGGTACTTCCGACAGCAGCCGTGGTATCGCCCACGCTATGCGAACGTTGATTACCTAATTACCAAGACAGAGCATCGTAATATCAAACTCCTCAAAGAGCTGCTTTCTCCTGAGTCACAGCGTAAAAAGGCGCTGTATATTCAGAACACAACCGATTTTTGTGAGGCGCTGAAAGCGAATAATATCAAATATGTCATGGACAATACGGCAGAATACCTTACGACTGGCGCAGATCAGCCAATCAATTTAGAAAAAGTATGGCAAAAATACAGAGACTTAATGATCAATGGCGGCGGAAACTGTCAACGCGATATCGAGAGCTATAAGCGCTACTCCTTTTTATACAGCGAACCTTTAGGTATTTATTACAATTCCACTTTTGAGTTTGATGAAAAGAAAGGGAAATATGTTCTCACTTATGTGAACTTTGATTCTTCCTGCAACAAAGAGGGTGACACGATTGAACTGGAAGGTATGATGGTCAAACGCGAGCACGTCATTGAAGATAACCAAGGCCAACACTCGGATAAAGATCTCGAATTAAAAACAATAAACCTTCAGTGTGTGGCAGGGGCCATGATGGACCAACCTGACTGGGATCGCTATGTCCAGCTCATTCTTCCTCCTGAAAAATACAATTATTATCAACGGTTTATAGGGGAGAGAATCACCCTGCGAGGGAAAGTCATGATTGCAGAATCCATGTATCATGTCACGCCGGTACTGTTGAATTTGCTCGAAGAACAAAATCCTATTATCAAAGTAGCAGATATGCCTGCTCGTCCATAAGTACGATAACCGGCGGGGCAGGCAATCGGCCCCGCTACAGAGTGCTGCCTCACCAATCAATTCGATTTCTCTTCCATTCCGGCTTATAATCCCCGACCTTTGATTATTTTTTTGCCAATTTTTTGGAAGCATTATGAGCGCTATCTCCCTGATCCAACCGGATCGCGACCTTTTCTCCTGGCCGCAGTACTGGGCCGCCTGCTTTGGGCCGGCGCCGTTTTTGCCGATGTCACGTGAAGAGATGGATCAACTTGGCTGGGATAGCTGCGACATCATTCTGGTAACCGGCGACGCCTATGTCGACCATCCGAGCTTCGGCATGGCGATTTGCGGTCGTATGCTGGAAGCGCAGGGCTTCCGCGTGGGGATCATCGCCCAGCCGGACTGGAACAGCAAAGACGACTTTATGCGTCTGGGTAAACCGAACCTGTTCTTCGGCGTGACCGCCGGCAATATGGACTCGATGATCAACCGCTACACCGCCGACCGTAAGCTGCGCCATGACGACGCCTACACCCCGGACAACGTCGCGGGCAAGCGCCCGGATCGCGCGACGCTGGTCTATACCCAGCGTTGCAAAGAAGCATGGAAAGACGTCCCGGTGATCCTCGGCGGCATTGAGGCCAGTCTGCGTCGTACCGCGCATTACGACTACTGGTCTGATACTGTGCGTCGTTCAGTGTTAGTCGATTCCAAAGCCGACATGCTGATGTTTGGCAACGGCGAGCGTCCGCTGGTGGAAGTGGCGCACCGTTTGGCAATGGGCGAAACCATCGATCAGATTCGCGACGTGCGTAACACTGCGATTATGGTTAAAGAAGCTCTGCCTGGCTGGAGCGGCGTCGACTCCACTCGTCTGGACACGCCGGGTAAAATCGATCCAATTCCCCATCCCTATGGCGAGGATCTGCCGTGCGCGGATAACAAGCCGGTCGCGCCGAAAAAGCAGGAAGCTAAGGCGATTACCGTGCAGCCGCCGCGTCCGAAGCCGTGGGAAAAAACCTATATCCTGCTGCCATCCTTTGAAAAGGTGAAAGGCGACAAGGTGCTGTACGCCCATGCGTCGCGTATTCTGCATCACGAAACTAACCCTGGCTGCGCGCGGGCGCTGATGCAAAAACACGGCGACCGCTATGTTTGGATCAACCCGCCCGCCATACCGCTCTCCACTGAAGAGATGGATAGCGTGTTTGCGCTGCCGTATCAGCGTGTGCCGCACCCGGCTTACGGCAATGCCCGTATTCCGGCCTATGAGATGATCCGCTTTTCGATCAATATCATGCGTGGCTGCTTTGGCGGCTGCTCTTTCTGCTCGATCACTGAACATGAAGGGCGCATCATTCAGAGCCGCTCGGAAGACTCTATCATCAACGAGATCGAAGCGATCCGCGACACGGTGCCGGGGTTTACCGGCGTGATCTCCGATCTGGGCGGTCCTACCGCGAACATGTATATGCTGCGCTGTAAGTCGCCGCGTGCGGAGCAGACCTGTCGTCGCCTGTCGTGCGTCTATCCGGATATCTGTCCGCATATGGATACTGACCATACGCCGACGATCAATCTTTATCGCCGCGCCCGTGAGCTAAAAGGCATTAAGAAAATCTTAATTGCCTCCGGCGTGCGCTACGACATCGCCGTAGAAGATCCTCGCTACATTAAAGAGCTGGCGAGCCATCATGTGGGCGGCTATCTGAAGATTGCCCCGGAGCATACTGAAGAAGGTCCGCTGTCGAAAATGATGAAGCCGGGTATGGGCAGCTACGATCGCTTTAAAGAGTTATTTGACCTTTACTCTAAACAGGCCGGAAAAGAGCAGTATCTGATCCCGTATTTTATCTCCGCGCATCCGGGCACGCGGGACGAGGATATGGTGAATCTGGCGCTGTGGCTCAAGCGCCACCGCTTCCGTTTGGATCAGGTGCAGAACTTCTATCCGTCGCCGTTGGCGAATTCGACCACCATGTATTACACCGGCAAAAACCCGCTGGGTAAAATTGGTTATAAGAGTGAAGATGTGGTGGTGCCGAAGGGAGACAGGCAACGTCGCCTGCATAAGGCGCTGCTGCGTTATCACGATCCGGCGAACTGGCCGCTGATTCGCCAGGCGCTGGAAGCGATGGGGAAAAAGCATTTGATTGGCGGTCGCCGTGAGTGTCTGGTGCCTGCGCCGACCATTGAAGAGATGCGCGAAGCGCGTCGCCAGAACCGCAACACGCGCCCGGCGTTGACCAAGCATACGCCGATGGAACATCAGCGGCAGACGCCTGCGGGAGCAAAGAAAGCACCGGTTGCGCCATCTCGTCCTGTGAATGCAGGTGCGAAAAAGCGCGCTAAAACGTCAGCAGGTCGTTAAGAAGGTTATCCCGGCAGCGTTAATGCTGCCGGGAGATTTATAATCTTGGTGAGAATGGGCTGTTACGATCGTCTATCCGGTAATTTGCTCTTGCCGCTTCGTCTTTTGCTGCCTGAATTTCCGGGCGCAGGGCATTAATATCCTGTTGAAGTTGATTAATTTTGCTATTTAATGCCTGAATATTTTGATCCAGCTGTTCAATTTTTGCGTTATTGGAACAGCCGCTAAGACACAATGTTAGCGAAATTAATATTATGGTTTTATTCATTTTTCTTCCTTGTGGTTTATTCCGGGCTAAGTTTTTCTAAGCCTGCATCTTGTTTAAAAATAACCTGATGGCGCTGCGCTTATCAGCCTACAAACGTGGATGGTAACAAGGGCTACCAGGCTGCATGCAGACAGCATCAAGGCGCAAATTGGCTTGTGCCGCCGCCGTGCTTGCCGCGATAACCTCTGGGCGTAGCGCATTAATATCCTGTTCCACCTGTGCAACTCTGGCCTGCAATGTCTGAATATCGCGAGCTAGCCTATCGATTTTTTCATGATTGGCGCAACCACTTAGCATAATGGTGATGAGTATTGGTGTTAAATTTTTCCGTTTCATTTGTTAATCCTGTTTATTATCACGCATCACTTTTCGTAACCCCGGCAAATACGTTATCATCGCTCCCATTATTGCGCCGGACACCATACCTGAAATGAGCATAATCACCACTTCATAACAGTTTGGTTAAAAATACAGCTCACCACGACTCTTCTGTTGATATGGCCCATTGCTGGATCTCAGCCGAAAAGTGTTTATCAAATAACATCATCCATGTTGCAGTGCTGAACTCATCTTCTACGCAGGCCACAGCGCTTTCAATAAATTGTGTCCACATAAAATCCAGATCGTCTACGTCTGAAGCCATCATGCCTAATAGCGTTTTAGCATCCCATTTTGCACGGTGTTTATCGTCAGTGACATGACGGATATATTGAGATATTTCACGCAGATTGCCATCAGGGTCTTTCTGACGCCAGAAATCGAAGGCCATTTTCTTACAGTTGTTGAGCTGCTCTCGGCTTGCCGGGAGAAAAAGATCGTCATTAAGCCGGTCGATACAATCGCTGACGAAATTAAGCCGCTGTAAATGCCAGGCTAATTCACTTTCTGCGCCGCAATCCATTATTGCCTCGCCCGTGCCATCAATAATGTCTATGGCTACGCTGACGGCGGTTAACTTGGGGGATGTGCGGATTTTCCAGCGTTCTATTTCGCTGTTGATGCGAAAATCAACGTTATGTTTATGTTGCTCTTGCGTTACACTGGTTTCTCTGTGGCCGCGCCGTTGTGCTTCGCTCTCTCCTAAATCGTTCTCCCAGAATTGACGGGAATGAACCCAGCGCCTCTTTATCTTATTAAAACAGACGTCGCACACTTCGTGAGGCGTCATTAGCCGGTTTACACGGCAGATTGGGCAAAGTGAACGATACATATTTTTACTCCTTTCTATGCGGGTGATTACCGCGCGCATTTGCGCCAGCAGGCTGCCGTCTTGTAGTGACATTTGCATTACTGCGTAAATCGACGATAAACCCGGTAGAGAGAATATTATTGCTATTTAAAATCAGGAGGTTGTTCATTCCTTTGCTCCCTGGTTTTTAATCTGAATTACGTTTTCTGGTAGCGCTATTGCCTCGTAATGAGAGATGTCGGTTATTTCGCCTGCGCTGAGCCCCATATGACCATGCTCGTCTTTATTAAAAGAGCCTTCAATTAGCACCTCGTATCCTCCGTCCTTCTGGAGGTCGAGAGGAATATTAGTGACGAAGTTTCCCAACCAAAATCCATTTTCTCTCTGCATTGCATCTTTATTGGCATAAATCGCCGCATGTTCAAAACCGAGAATAACGTATCCGCGTAAACGTATTTTTTTCTGATGATAATTATCCGGGTGCTGAAGAAGATCGGTGAATGAAATATCTGTAACAGTACTCGCCCTTGTGGGCTGCACTTCCTCATAATGGGTAATATTTGTTATTCCACCGGGATATTGACTTAAATGTCCGGATACACGCATATCAAAGGTGCCTTCAACTACCATCGACTCCTCTGTGTGGTTACGGCTTACGGTATAGGGCACGAGAAAATTTTCCAGCCATAATCCATCTTGCTGTGGATCGCCATAAATAGCGTGGCGCTCAAAGCCAGTGAGGACCAGACCACGAACGCGAACTTTTCTACTATGGTATTCGTCTGGATGAGCAAGTAATTCTGCAATAGTCACATCTGCGATTTTTTGATTATTGGTTGCCAGTTGCGGGGCGATTGATAATTTTAATTGTGTGTTATCGTGAAGCTGTCGCCCCAGTGACGGTAGCGGATCATCTATATTATCAACATCGGCAATCAGCCAGCGATCGTGCGGTTTATGCAACTGAAGCGTTAGCCAGTGCGAGTGATTTTTCTCTTTCAGAGTAATCTCCGCTTCAGCGAATTTATCACCGGTAAAGGATTTTGCCTGACGTATTTCAACGGAGATATCGTTTGGGTTATGGCAAAAACACAGCGCATTAGCCAGCGTGTCAAAAAGTGGTTTACTGGTGACGGATGCGGTACGGTGGTTCTCTAACATCTCACCGCGCAGCCAGATGTCATAATTCATCCGATCCTGTGGGGAGCCGTAAATACGCGTAATCGCCTGCGCAAGCGTTTCACTGCACTGCGCACCCTGGCTAAAAGCGCAAAGTATTAACAAGAAAAAACACCGCCGCCCGGCTTTCATCCGCCTTTCCTTATCTGCAATACCTGTTCCTTGCATTGCCAGACGATGTTGCCGTCAACCATCGTCAGCAGCACCTGGCTATTGCCGATATCCTCATGCGGGACCGAGAAAATGTCCCTGTCCAGCCCCTGAAAATCGGCTACTTTTCCCACTTCGATAGAGCCGCGAACCTGTTCCTGAAACTCCTGATACGCCGCATTGATGGTATACATTCGCACGCCGTCCGCCACGCTTATCGCCAGCTCTGGCCGGATAATCTTGCCGCTGGATGCCGATTTGCGCGTGACCGCCGCCTGCACCATTTGCCGCCAGTTGACGAGATCCATAATACCGTCGGAGCCGCCCGCCACCGTAACGCCAAGGTCGATGATATCTTTCAGCCCCTTGCCGATTTCGCCTTTGATTCCGCAGACCTGCGCCCGGCGCTCGTAGTCGTATGCCGATCCTCCGGGAGAGGGTTGTTCAGACAGGATAATGCCGTATTTTGCCGCCTTGACGAAATCTTCGCGATCCCCCATTGAGCCATGCAGCACATAGTGGCGGCGCTGCGGGCCAGGGCAGGTTTGAATGGCGTTAATGAAGCCGTTGATGGTGACCTTTACCGCTTTATCGCCGACCGCGTGAACGGCCAACTGGTAGCCGCGCTGATGCGCCAGCAGGGCCATTTTATGGAACTCCTGAATTTGTTCTTCTTCGCTGGCCATTGGGCCGCAAAATACCGAACGGCCAGCCCAGCCCGGCCTGTCGGCGTAATCCTGATTCATCCACGCCGTGTGCGACATCGGCACGCCGTCGCAGAATATCTTCACGCTGTGGCAGTTCAGCCAGTTTTTATCGGGGAATTCCGGTAGCCCGCTGGCGTCCAGCGTGTGTTTTAAAATCTCATAAGACTGAACGCCTTTATCGGCGGCATAAAAGGCGATAGAGACGCGCGCCGTAAGTTTTTTTTCTTCCAGTAGCTGGCGGTAAGCGGCAATGCCGCATACGCCAGCGGCGCCCGTCTCGCCCGGCCCCAAAGCGCCCTCCGTATAGCTGGCATAGCCTTCGCGGTTCATAAAGCGCTGGGCCGCGATAATGTTTTCTTTTAGTTCTTCCACCGTCGGGCGCGGCATGGTTTGTGTAATCAATTGCAGCGCCGGGATATCCAGGAAGTTGCCGTCCGGTTCGCCGTCTGGCGTTTTACCAATGTACCCACCGATGGGATCTTGCGTCTCGCGGGTGATGCCGACGATCTCCAGCGCGTTGCTGTTGACGAGACAGGAGTGACCATCCCAGAGGGCCAGAAAGGCAGGGTGGTTGGGCGTCGCGCTGTCGATATCATGACGCGTCAGCGGGCGGCTACTGTCGATGATGGCAGGGTTGAAGCCGCAGGCGTGGATCCACTGGCCGGGAGGCGTAGTTGCCGCTCGCTCGCGCAGCAGCGCTAAAAGCGCCTCCAGTGTGCGTGCCGTGCTGCAGTTAACGCATTTCCAGCTCGCCGCCAGCCAGCTAATGTGCACATGGGCATCGTGGGCGGCGGGCAGAATCAGCTTGCCTTGCAGATCAATAATCTGCGTGTCGGGGCCGATATGCGTTTTTATCTCTTCATCTTCGCCGACGTTGATGATCCAGCCGTTTTTCACCGCGATGGCGCGGGTGAAACGAAAATGACGATCGACTGTCGCCACTTTGCCGTTAATCAATACGGTATCTGCAACGGTCATCATTTTCTCCTGTGTTTGTTGGCGGGAAATCTCCGTACCAGCGTAATAAACGGCGCTTCGTTTATCGGGATGGATCTGAACCCGGCGATATCCTGTTATTGTGCGATAGCCAGCAACGCAACAGCTTAATAATCTGAATACAGGCGCAGGCAATCGAAGAAATCCTTCGCATCAAGACGCGTGTTCGCACGACTGGCCTCGGCTTTGGCCGCATAAACCTCCGGGCGCAGGGCGTTGATATCCCGCTGGAGCCTGTCTATTTTGGCATTCAGAGTCTGAATATCAGAGGACAAATGATTAACTCTTTCTTCATTCACGCAACCGCTTAACAGACTGGTCGCCAGAATAATGGTTCCCACAGTAAAAATTTTTTCATTTATTGTTCCTTAATTTTCTCTTATTTGGGTGAAATAGTAGATAAGCGCCGGCGGGTGGTCTGTTGCATTGCTTTTAGCAGGCTTCCGCCATCCGGGCGGATAAAGTCTTCAATCTCCCATTGGCCCTGCGTGCGGTGAAGCAATAAATCCTGCTCTTTCGTTGACGAATCGGTCAGCGTAAAACGGACATGGATACGTGCGCGATCGTTATTTTCTGCAATCACCTGAATGCTATTCAACCTGGCAAATTGCGATTCTTTGCCAAAAAATATCGGATTATCATAGAAATATAACTTATCGGTTTCCATTTCCATATACTGACTGTTATCAGATTCGACGGTTATAGGGGCGTCGGCAAGAAAGGCGTTACGATACGCAGATGACGTCGTCCAGCGCCACGGCCAGGCAAAATGGCTAAGGCGGCCAAATGCAGGAATATCATTATTTTTATATGCTGCCTGAGAATAATCATTCACCGCCTGGCGATACTGTGCGGAAACAACCCATGTCCACGGCCAGCTATAATCATCCAGACGGTTGAAAAGTTCACGGACAAAATGTTGTGGGCGCTCTCTTTGCAGCGATCGCAGCGACGCAAGGGTTTTCTGGTTTTCGCTATTAATTGCCTGCCAGAGACTGCCTTGCGGGCTGATAATATCGTCAATAAGCCAGCGGTCGCCTTCGGCGATCAGTTTCAGCGTTTGTGTGATGGCTTCCGGAGAGTCTTTGAAAGGGCGAAACTGTACGGTGGCGTCAGCATGAGAGACATCCGTCTGATGAATGGTTATGTTTTCCAAAACCAAGTGGTCATATTCCTGGCAGCCACAAAGCGGATCGGAGTCCAGCCAGCCAATATCGCCCGGTAAGGTCAACCGATCGTTCAGGAGAATGACGTTTTTCATCCGCGTGGAAATAAGCGATTTTTCCGTTGTATCACCAAAATAGAGGGAATCAGATTCTATTTCATAGCTATGGTAAATCTGTCTGACCGTCTGCTCTGGCGATAACGGCGGCGTTTGCGCCAGCGCGGGAATCGTCAAAAAAAAACTGAGCAAGAGGAATATATGCTTCATTGGGCGTTTCCTTATTCCCGGTTTAATCCATCCGATCTGAGTCTGTAAGCGGTATTATTTTTTACTCTTTTGTTTAGCCATTTCGGCCTCGAGTTCTTTAATATCTTGCTGCCTTTTACGTTCATTTTCCGCCCGCGTTGCTACGCGCCCGTAGCGTGTGATATCGGTAATGCCACCGGGCCACGCGCCGAAATGGCCGTTCATGTCCATATCGAACGTTCCCGCGATCATTACATAATCGCCGTTAAGCTGACGCGCTTTGGCGAGGGTAATGACCGGGTTAGGAAAGCCAATATCCAGCCACAGGCTATTGCCGTCAACGTTATTTAACCAGGCGTCTTTATCAAGGAATAGCGCGTTACCTTCAAATTCGATATTTCCGACGCCGATGACCACTATTTTTTGCAGATGGTATTTTTCTGGATTGGCCAGCAAGGCCGCCATAGATATCGGCCAGGAGAATGAATCTCTCCCCGGTTCAGCACTTGTCGCCGTACTTTTTATCCTCGTATCTTCACGGATTTCACTGCGCAGACTTTTGGGGAGTTCGCTTCCGTCGTCGGTATCTTCCACTAACCAGAGTTCGCTGTCGCGATCGCGAACCAGCGTTAGCCCTAACAAGCGATGAGCGCCGACGTTCTCTTTATTAAGCGTCAGTTGTACCAGAGCATGAATACGTCCGGCATTCAGCGGCGTGGTATCAATCAATTCGGCGGAGACAAACATCTCGTCCTGACAGCGGCAAAGAAGATTATTGCTCAGCCAGGGCGTTGTACCTCCCTTTGTCACATTGGCATTCGTCCGTAAATCGACGATAAATCCCCCTGACAATATTTTGTCGCTATTTTCCACCAGCGGCTGATACAGTCGGGTAATCGCCTGCGCCGGGGATTACCCGGCAAACACCGCAGTACTAAATAGCAGAAGAAGCAGAGGCAACAACCCTGTTGACCACGCTTTCATGATGACATCCCTGATGAAGAGGCGGAGTTGTAAATATTAACAAGTGAGGGCTAACGGGGGAAATTGATGATTTCCGAAAAGCCCGACAATTGTCGGGCCGGAAGAGACGATTAACCGCTCAATTATCTTCGCGACTGAGTTTAATAAAGACCCAGCACTTTCCACCATGCGAGGCCGACTGTCAAAAAGACCGCCTGATTAAAGAGACTGATAATAAATCCCGTTCGCCACCAGACGCCCGTTGGCACATAGCCGGCGCCAAATAGAATGGGGCCGCGTGCGTGGGTATACTGCGTAAGAGAGCAGTACAGGCTGCTGGTAAACGCCAGCATAAGCGCCATCGGCGCTGCCGGTATATTCAGATGCAGACCGACACCCAGAAATACCGCATACAGCGCGGCGATTTGCGCGTTGCCGCTGGCGAAAAAATAGTGGGTATAAAAATAGGCTGCGTTAAGCAGCAGCAGGATGATTATCCAACTGGTTCCATGCATCGTACTGCCGATGCTGTCGCCAATCAGGTTGCCAAACCAACTGGTGAATCCTAGTTTCTTCAACTGGTTAGCCATCATCAGCAGCGCGGCAAACCAAATCAACGTATCCCAGGCGCCTTTTTCGCTTTTAACGTCTTCCCAGGTGAGCACGCCGCTCAGTAATAAAATCGAGAGACCGACAAAAGAGGCCGTCGTGGCATCCACGCCGAGCGAGCTGCCAAAAATCCATAGCACCAGCAACACGCCGACGGTCGCCAGCATGAGCCACTCGCCGCGCGTCATACTGCCCATTTGCGCCAGCTCTTTGCGCGCCAGATCCGGCGCATCCGGCGTATGTTTAATTTCCGGACGGGTCAGCCAGTAGACCAGCAGCGGGACGACAAGAAAAGAGACCAGGCAAGGCAGGAGCGCGGCGATAAACCAGCTTCCCCAGCTCAACGTAACGCCGGCGTTCGCCGCCAGTTTTACCGCCAGCAGGTTACCCGTATAACCGGTCATAAACAGTGCGGCGGTGACGTCGTTAACATTGCCAATACAGGTGATCAGAAAGGTGCCGATTTTGCTGCGAGACTCATCTTCCGGATGTGAATCAAAGCTGCGCGCCAGCGAGTCGGCGATCGGGTAAATCACGCCGCCGCAGCGCGCGGTGTTACTGGGCATCGCGGGGGAGAGGATCAGATCGGCAAACGCCAGACCATAAGCCAGGCCCAGCGTTCGTTTACCTAACAGACGGATCATTTGTAGGGCGATACGCCGACCCAGCCCGGTTTTGATAAACCCACGGGCAATCATAAAGGCGACGACGATAAGCCAGATCAGCGAACTGTTCAGCTCGCTCAAGGCCGTGGTAATCGCGCCGCTGGCCGTTTTGTCGCCGGCAGCATAGGCGAGCGCAAAGACGGTGATGCCGATAATACCGACTGCGCCAATAGGCAGCACTTTCGCCACGATAGAGGCGATCGTCGCGACAAAAATAATCGCGGAATGCCAGGCCGGTGCGCTTAACCCGGAAGGGGGCGTTAGCTGCCACAGTCCGGCGGCGATAACCAGAATAAGAATAAATGGGAGCCATTTGACGCCCTGAGATTTTTTTTCCGCCACAATCACACATCCATAAATATTTTATATGTATTAAGTAAATTCATAATAAATATGAATAAATATTCACAAAATCAGAATAATTCTGCGCTTGTGTGTGGGGGAAATATACTGTTAAATGCGCGTAATTGTTTCTTAATGTTTCGGAATGCAAAAAAGCCCGACGACATCGTCGGGCATGGCGTGCGATAAATCCGGCTTAACCGCCGAACTGATCCGGATCGGGACCGAGGCGTTTTCCTTGATCCAGTTTTGCGATCTCGCCTAATTCATCTTTATCGAGACGGAAATCCCAGACAGCAAAGTTTTCCGCGATACGGGAAGGGGTGACGGATTTCGGAATGACGACCAGCCCGCAGTCCAGATGCCAGCGAATAACAATCTGGGCGGGCGTTTTGCCGTATTTATCCGCCAGTTCGCGAATCACTTTCTGATCGAATACGCCTTCGCCACCCTGCGCCAGCGGGCTCCAGGACTCGGTCTGGATTTTATGCGTCGCATTCCACGCATGTAGCTGGCGCTGTTGCATCAAGGGGTGAAGCTCGATCTGGTTGATCACAGGGGTAACGCCGGTTTCATCGATCAGACGCTGGAGGTGATGGATCTGAAAGTTACAGACCCCGATACTCTTTACCAGCCCCTCTTTTTGCAGCGCGATCATGCCCTTCCAGGCGTCGACATAGTGATCGATAGCCGGTACAGGCCAGTGCATCAGATAGAGATCGAGATAATCAAGCTGCAGTTTTTTCAGACTCTCCTGCAGGGCTTCGCGGGGACGTTTTTGATCGTCATTCCACAACTTGGTGGTGATAAACAGCTCTTCCCGCGCCACGCTCGCTGCTTTTAGCGCTTTGCCGACGCCTTCTTCATTCTGATATGCTGTGGCGGTATCAATCGATCGATAGCCCACCTCCAGCGCTTTATGAATCGCCGCGATCACCTCTTCATTGCTTGCTTTCCAGACTCCCAGCCCAAGTTGTGGCATTACGTTGCCATCCTGTAGCCTGATAATGGTTGGATTAGCCATGATGTGTTCCTCTTTTAATTGGCTCGCCGGAGTCGGGTCCGGCGAGACTAAGTGACTTAAGTCTGGACGAAATGGCCAAAAACGAAAGTCAGAGGCGAAAAAACCTTAGCGCGCCGCTTCATAAATCCGACGGCTGACATCCAGCGTAATATCCTGATTTTCACCTAAATTTGTGCATCCATGCGCCTCAAGTTTAGCCAGTAGCGCCGGAATAGTGCTGCCATCCAGACCGTAATCGGACAGGTGGGTAGGCACGCCCATCTGTTCAAAGAAACGGCGGGTGGCGGCAATGGCAGCATCAATACGCTCGTCGTCGGAACCGTCGGTGATATTCCATACACGTTCAGCATATTGCAGGAGTTTTGCACGTTTAACGTCTCGTTTTTCGTTCCATAGCGCAGGCAGAATGATAGCCAGCGTCTGGGCATGATCGAGACCGTGCATCGCGGTAAGCTCGTGGCCCAGCATATGCGTCGCCCAGTCCTGCGGAACACCAGCGCCAATCAGGCCATTCAACGCCTGAGTAGCGGCCCACATCACGTTGGCGCGGACGTCATAATTTTCAGGCTCTTGCAGCGCTTTGGGACCTTCTTCGATCAGTGTGAGTAAAATACCTTCGGCGAAACGATCCTGAATTTTGCCGTTAACCGGGTAAGTGACGTACTGCTCAACGGTATGGACGAAAGCATCCACGACGCCATTCGCAACCTGGCGTGGCGGCAATGTATAGGTGTAGACCGGGTCCAGTACGGCAAAGACCGGTTGCACGAACGAGGAGTGGAAGGCCTGTTTGTCGCCAGTGGTTTTACGGGAAATGACTGCGCCGGCGTTCGATTCTGAGCCGGTTGCCGGTAGGGTCAGCACAGACCCCATCGGGATTGCGCTACGAATCTCAGTACCGCCGGTTTCCAGAATGTGCCACGGATCGACGCCGTCCGTATACTGCGCCGCTGCGGCGATAAATTTGGTGCCGTCCAGTACGGAACCGCCGCCAACGGCCAGCAGGAAGGTAATATTTTCGTCGCGCACAAGCTGCACGGCCTTCATCAGCGTTTCATAGGACGGGTTCGGTTCAATACCGCCAAACTCCCGAACATCCAGTCCTTTTAACGCTTCCTGAACTTGCGCCAGTACGCCGGTCTTTTTCACGCTACCGCCGCCATAGGTAATCAGCACGCGGGCGTCCTGCGGGATCTGATCGCGAAGATCGACGATAGCGCCTTTACCAAACAGAATGCGGGTAGGGGTATGTAATTTGAAATTGTTCATTGCTCATTCCCTTATGTGGGTAAAAAGAGGGCAGGCGGCTGTCTGCCTGATGGTCATCATTGTGGTCTTGTGAGGGATGTCTCTCAATGCACATTTCTGCCAATGTTTTGCCTATTTCTCCAGAATGCTGGAGAAAATCGCTAAAAATGCGCACAATCCAGCGGAGTGGATTTGATGAAAAAATGGCGCGTTATGAATCGTGAAGCAATTTGCTTACAGTTGGCGGATAAAATTAATCATTTAAAAAATAATGATAAAATAATCAGCGAGCGGCTGGCGGGCATTCGTCTGTTGTATGGTGTTGAACCGGGACCGCGCACGCCGGTCATGTATCAGCCTGGCATCATATTTCTCTTTTCCGGTCATAAAATTGGCTATATTAACAAGCGCAAGTTTCGTTATGACGCTAATGAATATCTCTTACTGACCGTGCCGCTCCCTTTTGAATGCGAGACCTGGGCGACGCCCGAGGTACCGCTGGCCGGTATTCGGCTCGACATTGATGTGCTGCAACTGCAAGAGTTGCTCATGGACATTGGCGAAGATGAGCGTTTCCAGTTGCCGATGGCGGCCAGTGGGATTAACTCCGCCACGCTGTCGGACGAGATTTTATGCGCGGTGGAAAGATTGCTGGATGTGATGGAGCGCCCGCTGGATGCGCGGATTCTGGGAAAACAGATTATTCGCGAAATTCTTTATCATGTGCTGATGGGACCGCGCGGCGGGGCGCTGCTTGCACTGGTTAGTCGCCAGACGCACTTTAGCCTGATCAGTCGCGTACTTAAACAGATCGAAATGAAATACACCGAGAACCTGAATGTTGAGCAACTGGCGGCAGAAGCGAACATGAGCGTGTCGGCGTTTCACCATAATTTTAAGGCGGTCACCAGCACCTCGCCGTTGCAGTATTTAAAAAGCTACCGACTGCATAAAGCGCGGATGATGATGATTCACGATGGTATGAAGGCCAGCGCCGCGGCGATGCGGGTCGGCTATGAGAGCGCATCGCAGTTTAGCCGGGAGTTTAAACGTTATTTTGGCGTTACGCCGGGCGAAGATGCGGCAAGAATGCGGACAATGCAAGGGAGCTAAGTGGGGCATCCCGCCACGGGTCAACGAAGCGTAACCGGGCCATCCTGGCCGATTATGGATACGTCAGGCGTTACAGTATTTCTTTTTAATCACCACGACCAGCGTACCTAACAGCCCGGCGACCAGTAGCGCGACGGGAAGGATCATTAAAAATGTCATTACCTGGTCTTCATGGCGCTTAACAAACGGGATCATACTGAGCGCGTAGCCGAAGCTGGTCACGACAGTCACCCACAGCAGGCCGCTTAACCAGTTAAAAAACTGAAACCGGCGGTTGGACAGGCCGGAAATACCCGCCATTGTTGGCAGCAGAGTGCGGACAAACGCCAGAAAGCGCCCGGCAAGTAACGCTAACAAACCGTGACGGTCAAACATGCAGGTGGCGCGCTGATGATATTTTGCCGGAAGCTGCGCCAGCCAGCCTTTGACGGTACGCGTATTACCGAGCCAGCGTCCCTGGATATAACTTAGCCAGCAGCCGAGACTGGCCGCGGCGGTGAGAATGCCAATCGTCGGCAAAAAATGCATCACATCCTGGGCGATCAACGCGCCTGCCAGTAGTAGCAGACTATCGCCGGGTAAGAATGACGCTGGCAGCAGACCGTTTTCTAAAAATAGCGTGGCGAACATGACAAAGTAGACGACGCTAACAACGTGTGGATTCGCCAGCGCGGCAAAATCATGTTGCCAGAGCGCAGCGATAATATCTTGAATGACAGCCATGAACTTTCCTGTGGAACAGCATTTACGCTTTTATCTGCCTATTGTACTCCTGAATCGTCCGGGATGCCTTGATCCCGGACGCAACAAACGCAGACTTTTCCACGGAAATTGTCTGCATATATGTCCATCCCCGGCAACTTTACACAATTCTGGCGAAGCCGGCGGCTAAATCAGCGATCAAATCATCAACACTCTCTAAACCAATATGCACCCGAACCAGCGTACCGGTAAAATCTACGCCGCCTGCGGGACGAATCGCGGCGATCTGTTCCGGCTGATTAGCAATAATCAGCGATTCGTAGCCTCCCCAGGAGTAGGCCATACTGAACAGCGAAAAGTTATCCAGATAGGCTGATAATTCTGCCTCGGTCAGCTTTTTATTGAGCACAAAGGAGAACAGGCCGCTGCTGCCTGTAAAGTCTCGTTTCCAGAAGGCATGACCTTTGCTACCCGGCAGGGCCGGATGATTAACGCGCGCGACCTGAGGATGGTTAGCCAGCCATGCGGCGATTTTGAGGCTGCTTTCTTGATGCTGGCGCAGTCGGACACCGAGCGTGCGCAGACCGCGGCTGGTCATATAAGCCGTGTCGGCGTCGAGCATTTGCCCCATCAGATAGGCGTTTTCCCGCAATTGTTCCCAGCAGCGCGCATTTGCAACGGCAGTCCCGACCATCGCATCAGAATGACCAATCAGATATTTAGTGCCCGCCTGGATAGAGATATCAATATCGAATTCCAGAGCTTTGAACAGAACGCCAGCCGCCCAGGTATTATCAATCATGATGACGGCTTCTGGCGCGACGCGTCTGACCGCACTGACAATGGTCGGAATATCATGTACCTCCATGGTAATAGAACCGGGGGATTCCAGAAAAACGACTTTCGTGTTCGGCTGAATATGTTGCGTGATATCAGCGCCGATGAGCGGGTCGAACCAGCTTGTCGTCACGCCCAGTTTGCCGAGAATTTTGCTGCAGAAATCCTGGCTGGGTTCATAGGCTGTGTTGGTCATCAGGATGTGGTCGCCCTGCTCAACGAATGCCAGAATGGTGTTGGCGACCGCCGCCGCGCCGCACGGGAAGAGCGCGCATCCGGCGCCGCCTTCCAGTTCACACATGGCTTCCTGGAGCGAAAAGTGGGTCAGCGTTCCCCGGCGTCCGTAAAATAATTCGCCGTTGGCGCGATTGCGGGTAGCGTGTTTTTTGGCCTCGACGGTGTCAAACACCAGTGAAGAAGCGCGTTGAATCACACTATTCACTGAGCCAAGCGTGTATTTTTTGCTGCGTCCTGCGTTTACCAGTTTGGTATCCAACTGTTTATCCGTCATGTTGCGTTTCCTGATTTTAACCGTCTGGATGTCTAAACTAGCATGAATATAACCATCTGCACCCTGGCGACGTGTGATACAGATGAAAATTTTGCCAAAATAAAAACAGGTGGCTTTTTTAATGCGTAAGCGCAAAGAAAAAGCAGTAAAGGTGCGGCAGTATGTAAATAGTAATGAGAACGACTATCAATTCGACGTCGTTTTGATATTATTATGCTCAGATTTTGTGATTTGCGTCCTGGAGATACAGAGTGGGTAATAATTTGATGCAGACGGATCTCTCCGTCTGGGGTATGTATCAGCACGCCGATATTGTCGTGAAGTGCGTGATGATTGGTTTGATTCTGGCGTCAGTCGTCACCTGGGCTATCTTCTTCAGTAAAAGTGTTGAATTTTTCACTCAAAAGCGCCGCTTAAAGCGCGAACAACTGCAATTAGCCGATGCGCGCTCTTTAGATCAGGCTTCCGACATTGCGGCAGGTTTCAGCGCAAAAAGCCTCAGCGCACAGCTCATCAATGAAGCGCAGAATGAACTGGAACTCTCTCAGGGCAGCGAAGATAACGAAGGGATTAAAGAACGTACCGGCTTCCGTCTGGAACGTCGCGTCGCAGCGGTTGGCCGCTACATGGGGCGAGGCAACGGTTATCTGGCGACGATCGGCGCCATTTCCCCCTTCGTCGGGTTGTTTGGCACCGTATGGGGCATTATGAATAGCTTCATCGGTATTGCGCAAACGCAGACCACCAACCTGGCGGTGGTCGCTCCTGGTATTGCGGAAGCGCTGCTGGCGACGGCGATTGGGCTGGTAGCCGCGATCCCGGCGGTCGTCATTTACAACATCTTCGCACGTCAGATAGGCAGTTACAAAGCGACTCTGGGCGACGTGGCGGCGCAGGTATTGCTGCTGCAAAGCCGCGATCTCGATCTGAATGCGAGCGCCAGTGCGCAGCCGGTACGCGCCGCGCAGAAATTACGGGTAGGGTAATGCGTCATGGCAATGCGTCTTAACGAGAACCTGGATGACAACGGCGAAATGCATGAAATCAACGTGACGCCGTTTATCGATGTCATGTTGGTTCTGCTGATTATCTTTATGGTGGCTGCGCCGCTGGCGACGGTAGACGTCAAGGTGAATCTGCCCGCTTCTACCAGTACGCCACAGCCGCGTCCGGAAAAACCGGTTTATCTGTCGGTGAAAGCGGATAACACCATGTTTATCGGTAACGATCCGGTGACGGATGATACGATGATTGCCGAGCTAACGGCCCTGACGGAAGGGAAAAAGGATACTACGATTTTCTTCCGCGCGGATAAAACCGTAGAGTATGAAACCCTGATGAAAGTGATGGATATGCTGCATCAGGCGGGCTATCTCAAAATTGGTCTGGTCGGCGAAGAGACCGCGAAAGCGAAATAAGTATTCTGCTGACGCTGTAGGCCGGGTAAGGCGAAGTCGCCACCCGGCTTTTTTATTGCCTAAAGTGGCGCCTTGCTTAACAGAATTGCGCCACCTTAATCGACTTCATGCGTTAGCCTAAATGCTCCCCGCCGCACACGCCGTGCACTTCTGCGGTAACGTAACTTGATTCCTGGCTTGCCAGATAGACATACACCGGTGCCAGCTCTGCCGGTTGGCCGGCCCGCTTCATTGGCGTCTGCTGACCAAACTGCGGAATTTTATCCTGGGTTTGACCGCCGGAAATTTGCAGCGCTGTCCAGATAGGGCCAGGCGCGACAATATTCACACGAATTCCTTTTTCCGCCACCTGTTTCGCCAGGCCACGGCTGTAATTGAGGATTGCCGCCTTGGTTGCCGCATAATCCAGCAGGTGCGGACTGGGCTGATACGCCTGGATAGACGACGTCGTGATAATACTGGCGCCTTTTGGCAGCAGCGGAATTGCTTCCTGGGTTATCCAGAACAGGGCAAAAACGTTAACGGCGAAGGTTTGCTGAAATTGCTCGCTGGTCAGATCTTTTATCTCCGGGATTGCCGTCTGTTTACCGGCCACCAGCGCCAGAATGTCCAGCCCGCCCAGCGCTTCACGCGCCTTATGGACCAGCGAACGGGCGAAAGATTCGTCGCTAAGATCGCCTGGCAATAACACCGCTTTACGGCCGCACTCCTCAATCAGCGCTTTAACCTGCTGGGCGTCCTCTTCTTCCGCTGGCAGATAGTTGATCGCGACATCTGCGCCTTCACGCGCGTAAGCGATAGCGGCAGCGCGCCCAATCCCGGAGTCGCCCCCTGTCACCAGCGCCTTACGATCTTTAAGGCGACCACTGCCGACATAACTTTTTTCGCCACAGTCAGGAACAGGCGTCATTTTCGCCTGGACGCCGGGCGCCGGCTGTTTTTGCTTAGGATACTCGCCGGTGTAATACTGCGTGGTAGGGTCGTATAGATGAGACATTGAGCTTCTCCCTTCAGGTTGAACACCCTTTAAGCGTAGACACTTTTACTACCGTAAGAGGGAGAATCAGAACGATCCTTATGCTTCACCCGTATTCACAACAGAGTTAACTAGCCATGAAGGTTATTTTTCTTGCCGTGCGACGGTGGTGACGTTGCGCGTCCGGTAGTCGCCATCGGAAAGCTTACGCATCAGACGTAAGGTTGCCGTCTCGCGAGCCAGCAGATGCTGCCAGTCACTTTCAAGACGAGACATAATTTTGTCTCGTAATTCAGGATGCTGCTCGATAATGGCATTGATGGTCGCGCCATAAATCTCCTCTTTGACCTGTAACGCATACATCTCCCGTCGGTTTTGCCACTTCAGGCGTACTAACGCCGCCGGTATGGATACCACCTCCTGCGTTACCTTTTCCAGGGTGGCATTTTTGCTGGCGATTAGCGCTGCAAGATTTTGCTTTAAGATAAATTCATCACTTTTATGGTTGTCTAAAGCCAAATAAACGTTATTGTCTTCAACTTCTTTCATCTTTATCTTCCAGTGAATAAAATAGCGGCATATTGGTTTCGCGAGTGATTAAATTAAGCCAAATGGCATTGCCTTTTTCATTTATCATTGCGGTTTTATCCGCCAGTATTTTACTTAGCATTTGGGCATCAATATCGCCTTCTGCCTGTAGTGCGTTTATCAGGCGGGCAAACGTTTCAATTTTAGCCACACAATACAGACGTTCTTTAATATGACGGTCGCGTTCTTCAAATAATACGTTTCTGTGTTGCCCGGCAGCGTTAGCGCTAATTAAAATATCGGGCTCGTAATCGCTGAGTTTTGTCTTTCCCTTAGGCAAATTTTTACTGTTTTCTGTGGCTTCAGGGGGCGGCGATGACAGGCGAAAATGAGAGGAAACCAGATGCTCAGGAAGCATGACTAAATATCCTTTACGATCAGTGGTATACTATTTTTAATAGTGTAGGTTTCGTTGACAATAACATGGTGTAATTTTAAAATCAAAAAAAATGGAGCCTGCTATGAACAGTATTTTTTATTCTGTTATTATATTGCTATTACTGACCGGCGCGATACTCTTCCTGATGTGGGAGGTTAATAAAAAACGTCCTGGTGGAAAAATCGTAAATTTAAATCAAACTGAACCCATGACAAAGGAAGAGGGCGAAGATCATTTCTCAGTATTAATGAATTCGATAACGCCGGTATGGTACTGGCGCGTTAACCATGAATATATCGATTTCCTTCATGCAACGATAAAACGAATGACAATGACTGAGTTGAATGAAACGCCTGGATTATTTGACGCACAGCGTCGTTGCAGCGACCTTAACTCTGCCGTTTATAAGTATTACGACAATATTAAGAAGCGTTGTCTGAACGGAGAAAAGGTGCCGTATTCGGATTTGGACGTCCTGAATTTACGTCAGTGTTTTCGGGAGTTCAGTCTTGAGGCCTACCCGGCATTGGTCGCGCTGGTATGGCCGGAATATCAGCGTCCACAGGTTAAACCGGATGAGATTTAGAGCCTATCCCATTAGGGCTATTTTACTTGCCATTTTGGACCTGGGCAGTGCTCAAAATCCTCACGTACTACGTGTACGCTCCGGTTTTTGCGCGCTGTCCGTGTCCAAACTGGCTGCGCCAATAACGCCTGGTGGGATAGGCTCTTAACTGCATGTTGATCTGATGTTGCATGGTTGAGATATACTGTTGCTGATTTTAGTTACCTGACAGGTCCCTATGGAACGCTTTCTTGAAAATGTAATGTATGCGTCTCGCTGGCTGCTCGCGCCGGTGTATTTTGGCCTCTCTTTGGCGCTGATCGCTTTAGCGCTAAAATTTTTCCAGGAAATTCTACACGTTCTGCCGAACGTTTTTGCCCTGGCGGAGGCCGATCTGATCCTGGTGCTGTTATCGCTGGTTGATATGACTCTGGTTGGCGGATTGCTGGTAATGGTCATGTTCTCCGGGTATGAAAACTTTGTCTCTCAGCTGGATATCTCTGCGGGCAAGGAGAAGCTGAACTGGCTGGGGAAAATGGATGCGACTTCGCTAAAAAATAAGGTGGCGGCATCGATAGTCGCTATATCTTCCATTCACCTGTTACGCGTGTTTATGGACGCGAAAAACGTCCCGGATAACAAATTAATGTGGTATGTCATCATCCATCTGACCTTTGTCCTGTCGGCGTTCGTGATGGGCTATCTGGACAGATTGACGCGGCATAACCATTGAGCCGCCGTCAACGGCGGGGCAGTCGGGCAAAGGACACTGAGCCCGGCTGTAAAACAGCACTTCTTTAACGGCGGATAACCGCCTCCCTGCAGCCTTACGCAATATTTTTACTACATCTATTCATTTACCCAGTAATAAGACTAAAAGATTTTCTCTGCGTTCACAGATATATAACATCTGCGGGTACGTGAACGGCGATAACTGTAAAAAAATGGAGAATGCATTATATATTCTCCGCGCCTTGCCGATAACGAGAGTGCGTCATCGTCTGATGACTAATCTCTTATATTCAGCAAGGAAATTCATATGCGTTTGCTGCAAAACTTTACTATTCGTATGGTCATGCTGACGATACTGGGACTTTTTTGTCTACTCTGGTCGGGGGTGGGGTTATACAGCGTCCATGCTTTATCCGAAGTTTCGGAAGGAAATGATATTGACCGGCATCTTGTGCGGCAAATGACGGTGCTAAGCCAGGGTAACGATCAATATTTCCGCTTTGTTACCCGCCTTAGCCGCGCGATGGATGTAAAAATCGGCGGCGGCACGCCCGATTTTGCGCCCGCCCGGCAGTCGCTCGAGAATATGCGTCAGAAGCTGGAGGAGATGAAAGCGCTATCGCCAGGGCCGATGAACCCTGATATCTCAAGGGAGGTCTTGTCCAACTGGCAGGCCTTGCTGGAGAAAGGCGTCGTTCCTCAAATGCAACTGGCGCAGCAAGGATCGCTAACCGCCTGGAGCGAACATGCCAGTACGGTCACGCCCGCACTCAGTCGCGCGTTCGGTGCCAGCGCGGAACGGTTTAGTCATGAAGCTGGCGCCATGCTGGATAACACACGTGTGATGGTCGATGGTAAAACCTATACCATCCGCATCCTGCTTATCACGGCGGTGATTCTGGGCATTGCTATCCTGATTTTTACCGATCGCTATCTGGTTGCAATGATGGTGAAACCGCTGGAGCGCATCCGTCAGCAATTTCAGCGCATCGCGCAAGGCGATCTTAGCCAGCCGATTGAAGCGTTGGGGCGTAACTGCGTAGGCCGGTTGGTGCCGCTACTGCGCGCGATGCAGGACAGTTTACGCGAAGCCGTGAGTACGATCCGCGCCGGAAGTGACAATATCTGGCGCGGCGCGACGGAAATTTCTACCGGTAATAACGATCTCTCTTCCCGAACGGAAGAACAGGCCGCCGCGCTGGAAGAAACTGCCGCCAGCATGGAACAGCTTACCGCAACGGTGAAAATGAACGCCGAACACGCTCGCCAGGCGAGTCAACTTGCGGATGCCGCCTCGCTAACGGCAGGAAAAGGCGGTGAACTGGTTTCCGATGTGGTAGAAACCATGGACGGTATTTCCGCTAGTTCGCAGCAGATCGCCGAAATTACTACCGTAATTAATAGTATTGCTTTCCAGACCAATATTCTGGCCTTGAACGCAGCGGTAGAAGCGGCCAGAGCGGGCGAGCAGGGACGCGGCTTCGCGGTGGTCGCCGGTGAGGTACGTAACCTGGCCAGCCGCAGCGCGGGGGCGGCGAAAGAAATTGAAGCCTTAATTGGCGAATCGGTACGTCGCGTAGCGCAGGGCGCGCAGTTGGTCCAGGAGACCGGCGCGACGATGGAAGCCATCCTCCGCGGCGTCACGGAAGTGACGACGATTATGAAACAGATCGCATCCGCCTCCGAAGATCAGAGTAAAGGTATCTCTCAGGTTGGCGTGGCGATCACGCAAATGGATAGCGTTACGCAACAAAACGCCGCGCTGGTTGAGCAGGTTTCCGCGGCGGCGGCGGCGCTGGAACGGCAGACGGAGGATTTGCAACGCTCCGTACAGCAGTTCCGGCTTTCCGCTAGTGAGCCGCAACAACGCGTAACGGCGAAAGCGGCGCCTGGCGTTCAGAGAATGGCGTCGGCTCCTGCACAGTCTACTGATGAATGGGTTTCCTTCTGATGTGAAGCAAAAAAGCGCGTAATGCGCTGGCCTTCATTTAACCAGCCGCTATATAATTTATTATATAGCGGCTAAGGAGGTCAGATGAATAATCATTTTGGGAAAGGGTTAATGGCTGGGTTGCACGCGCCATATGCATATAGCGCGCATCATGCGGTGAATTTCTGTTCTGAGTATAAACGTGGCTTTGTATTGGGTTTTACACACCGTATGTTCGAAAAGACCGGCGATCGTCAACTTAGCGCGTGGGAGGCCGGAATTCTGACGCGTCGCTATGGTCTGGATAAAGAAATGGTGATGGATTTCTTTAAAGAGAATCATTCCGGGATGGCGGTTCGCTTCTTTATGGCCGGTTATCGACTCGAAGGTTGATCCAACAGGGGTATTATCTTGCTTTAATTAATTACACTATCGCCTCTTCCCTTCGTTTTACTGTTCCGTCGAAGTATTATGGCGCACATAACCATAAAAAAAGTGTGGTAAATGGCGTACCGATCGCAATAACTTCTTCGCGAACAGTGCAAAATAAAAGCCAGGTCTTCGTAACGGAATAACTATAAAATGACTGGAGATAATACTCTCATCACTTCTCACGGCATTAACCGTCGTGATTTCATGAAGCTTTGTGCAGCACTGGCCGCTACTATGGGGCTCAGTAGCAAAGCCGCCGCAGAAATGGCAGAATCGGTATCCAATCCACAGCGTCCGCCCGTTATCTGGATTGGCGCTCAGGAGTGTACCGGTTGTACCGAATCACTGCTTCGTGCTACACACCCAACCGTTGAAAACCTCGTTCTGGAGACCATCTCTCTGGAATACCACGAGGTACTTTCCGCCGCATTCGGTCACCAGGTCGAAGAAAACAAACATAACGCTCTGGAGAAGTATAAAGGGCAATATGTTCTGGTGGTGGATGGTTCTATCCCACTAAAAGATAACGGTATCTACTGCATGGTTGCCGGCGAGCCGATCGTGGATCACATCCGCAAAGCCGCCGACGGCGCAGCTGCGATTATCGCTATCGGTTCCTGCTCGGCATGGGGCGGCGTTGCTGCGGCTGGCGTAAACCCAACCGGCGCTGTCAGTCTGCAGGAAGTCTTACCGGGCAAAACGGTTATCAATATTCCAGGTTGTCCGCCAAACCCGCATAACTTCCTGGCGACCGTCGCGCATATCATCACTTACGGCACGCCGCCGAAGCTGGATGCGAAAAATCGTCCAACCTTTGCCTATGGCCGTCTGATTCATGAGCATTGCGAACGTCGTCCACACTTCGACGCAGGCCGTTTTGCCAAAGAATTTGGCGACGAAGGCCACCGTCAGGGCTGGTGTCTCTACCATCTTGGCTGTAAAGGGCCGGAAACCTGGGGCAACTGTTCTACGTTACAGTTCTGCGACGTTGGCGGCGTTTGGCCAGTGGCGATCGGTCATCCTTGCTATGGCTGTAACGAAGAAGGTATCGGCTTCCATAAGGGCATTCACCAGCTTGCTCATGTCGAAAACCAAACTCCGCGTTCAGAGAAACCTGACGTCAATATGAAAGAAGGCGGCAATATCTCTGCGGGCGCTGTCGGTCTGCTTGGCGGCGTAGTCGGTCTGGTTGCCGGCGTCAGCGTGATGGCGGTACGTGAACTGGGGCGTCAGCAAAAGAAAGATAACGCTGACTCACGGGGAGAATAACCGTGAACAGACGTGACTTTATTAAAGCAGCCTCCGGTGGAGCATTGCTGTTGGGCGCCGCGCCGTCTGTCAGCCATGCGGCTGCAGAAAACCGTCCGCCAATTCCAGGTTCGCTGGGCATGCTGTATGACTCCACTCTGTGCGTGGGCTGTCAGGCCTGCGTCACAAAGTGTCAGGATATCAACTTCCCGGCGCGTAACCCGGAAGGGGAGCAGACCTGGTCGAACAACGACAAGCTGTCGCCGTATACCAATAACATTATCCAGGTATGGCGTAGCGGCACGGGCGTGAACAAAGATCAGGAAGAGAACGGCTATGCCTACATCAAGAAACAGTGTATGCACTGCGTTGATCCTAACTGCGTTTCCGTTTGTCCGGTGTCGGCGCTGAAAAAAGATCCGAAAACCGGCATCGTCCACTATGACAAAGATGTCTGCACCGGCTGCCGTTACTGTATGGTTGCCTGCCCGTACAACGTACCTAAGTACGACTACAACAACCCGTTTGGCGCGCTTCACAAGTGTGAGCTGTGTAACCAGAAAGGCGTTGAGCGTCTGGATAAAGGCGGTTTGCCTGGGTGTGTGGAAGTTTGTCCGGCAGGGGCCGTCATTTTCGGTACTCGTGAAGAGCTGATGGCGGAAGCGAAAAAACGTCTGGCCCTCAAACCAGGCAGTGAATATCACTATCCGCGCCAGACGTTGAAAACGGACGACACCTATCTACATACGGTGCCTAAATACTACCCACACCTCTACGGTGAAAAAGAGGGCGGTGGTACTCAGGTGCTGGTGTTGACAGGCGTTCCTTATGAAGATCTGGATCTGCCGAAGCTGGATGACCTTTCAACCGGAGCGCGCTCCGAGCATGTTCAACACACGCTTTATAAAGGCATGATACTACCCCTGGCTGCGCTGGCGGGCTTAACCGTGCTGGTTCGTCGTAATAGCAAAAACGACCATCACGATGGAGGAGACGATCATGAGTCATGATCCAAAACCGCTGGGCGGAAAAATCATCAGTAAACCGGTCATTATTTTTGGACCGTTAATCGTCCTGTGTATGCTCCTTATCGTGAAGCGTCTGGTCTTCGGGTTGGGCTCCGTTTCCGACCTGAACGGCGGTTTCCCGTGGGGCGTCTGGATTGCCTTTGACCTGTTGATCGGCACCGGCTTTGCCTGCGGCGGTTGGGCGTTGGCATGGGCGGTGTATGTCTTTAACCGTGGGCAATACCATCCGTTGGTGCGCCCGGCGTTGCTGGCAAGCTTGTTTGGTTACTCGCTGGGCGGCCTGTCGATCACTATCGACGTCGGTCGTTACTGGAACCTGCCGTACTTCTACATTCCAGGTCACTTCAACGTGAACTCGGTACTGTTTGAGACGGCGGTCTGTATGACCATCTACATCGGCGTGATGGCGCTGGAGTTTGCGCCTGCCCTGTTTGAACGTCTGGGCTGGAAAGTGTCGCTCAAGCGTCTGAATAAGGTGATGTTCTTTATTATCGCGCTGGGCGCGCTGCTGCCGACGATGCACCAGTCCTCAATGGGGTCATTGATGATCTCGGCGGGCTATAAAGTACATCCGCTATGGCAAAGCTATGAAATGCTGCCGCTGTTCTCGGTTCTGACCGCGTTTATCATGGGCTTCTCCATTGTCATATTTGAGGGTTCGCTGGTTCAGGCAGGCCTGAAAGGAAACGGTCCGGATGAGAAAAATTTGTTTGTTAAGCTGACGAATACCATCAGCGTGCTGCTGGCGATTTTCGTCGTCCTGCGCTTTGGCGAACTGATTTATCGCGACAAGCTGTCCTATGCGTTTGCCGGCGATTTTTACTCCGCTATGTTCTGGATTGAAGTCGTCCTGATGGTCTTCCCGTTAGTGGTGCTGCGTGTGGCGAAACTGCGTAATGACTCTCGTATGCTGTACCTGTCGGCGCTGAGCGCGCTGTTGGGCTGCGCGACGTGGCGTCTGACCTATTCGCTGGTGGCATTCAACCCGGGTGGCGGCTACCACTACTTCCCAACCTGGGAAGAATTGTTGATTTCTATTGGTTTTGTGGCCATTGAGATTTGTGCATACATCGTACTCATTCGTCTACTGCCGATACTTCCTCCTTTAAAACAAAACGATCATAATCGTCATGAGGCGAGCAAAGCATGAGCCAGAGAATTACTATTGATCCGGTAACCCGTATTGAGGGTCATTTACGCATTGACTGCGAAATTGAGAACGGCGTCGTATCCAAAGCATGGGCGTCCGGCACCATGTGGCGCGGTATGGAAGAGATCGTGAAGAACCGCGATCCGCGCGATGCGTGGATGATTGTGCAACGTATTTGCGGCGTTTGTACGACAACTCACGCGATCTCCTCCGTTCGTGCGGCGGAAAGCGCGCTGAATATTGATGTTCCCGTCAACGCGCAGTATATCCGTAATATTATTCTGGCGGCGCATACCACCCATGACCACATTGTCCATTTCTACCAGCTCTCTGCGCTGGACTGGGTGGACATTACCTCTGCGCTGAAAGCCGATCCGGAAAAAGCCTCCGCGATGCTGGATGGCGTGTCGAGCTGGCACCTGAACAGCGCGCAAGAGTTCACGAAAGTTCAGAACAAGATCAAGGATCTTGTCGCCAGCGGTCAGCTAGGTATTTTCGCCAATGGCTACTGGGGGCACCCGGCAATGCAGTTACCGCCGGAGGTCAACCTGATTGCGGTCGCCCACTATCTGCAGGCGCTGGAATGTCAGCGTGACGCTAACCGCGTGGTGGCGTTGCTGGGCGGTAAATCGCCGCATATCCAGAACCTGGCGGTCGGTGGGGTGGCGAACCCGATCAATCTCGACAGCATCGGTACGTTGAACCTTGAACGCCTGATGTACATCAAATCGTTTATCGATAAGCTGAGCGATTTTGTCGAGCAGGTGTATAAAGTGGATACCGCAGTCATCGCGGCCTACTATCCGGAATGGCTGGAGCGCGGCAAAGGCGCGGTGAACTACCTGAGCGCGCCAGAATTCCCGACCGACGGTAAAAACGGCAGTTTCCTGTTCCCGGGCGGTTACATTACCAATGCCGATCTGTCGACATACCGTCCGATCACCTCTCACTCCGACGAGTTCCTGATTAAAGGTATTCAGGAGAGCGCGAAGCACGCCTGGTATAAAGATGAAGCGCCGCAGGCACCGTGGGAAGGCACCACGATTCCGGCTTACGACGGTTGGTCGGATGACGGTAAATACTCATGGGTCAAGTCGCCGACATTCTACGGCAAAACCGTCGAAGTCGGGCCGCTGGCGAACATGCTGTGTAAACTGGCTGCAGGTCGTGAATCCACCCAGACCAAGCTCAATGAAATCATTGCGCTTTATCAGAAGCTGACCGGCAAAACGCTGGAAATGGCGCAACTTCACTCTACGCTGGGTCGTATCATCGGGCGTACCGTTCACTGTTGTGAACTGCAAAACGTATTGCAGGATCAATACAACGCGCTGATTGTAAATATCGGCAAAGGCGATTACACCACGTTTGTGAAGCCGAACATTCCGGCGACGGGCGAGTTCAAAGGCGTGGGCTTCCTGGAGGCGCCGCGCGGTATGCTGTCTCACTGGATGGTGATTAAAGACGGTATTATCAGTAACTATCAGGCAGTGGTGCCATCGACCTGGAACTCAGGTCCGCGTAACTTCAACGATGACGTGGGGCCGTACGAACAGTCGCTGGTCGGTACGCCGATCGCCGATCCGGCGAAGCCGCTGGAAGTGGTACGTACCATCCACTCCTTCGACCCTTGCATGGCGTGCGCGGTACACGTGGTGGACGCCGATGGCAATGAAGTGGTCTCGGTGAAGGTTTTGTAATGCGGATATTAGTCTTAGGGGTCGGCAATATTTTGCTGACCGATGAAGCCATCGGGGTGCGTATTGTTGAAGCGTTAGAGCAACGATACACCCTGCCGGATTTCGTTGAGATTCTGGATGGCGGTACGGCGGGAATGGAACTTCTTGGCGATATGGCGAATCGGGATCATTTGATCATTGCCGACGCCATCGTGTCGAAAAAGAACGCGCCGGGAACCATTATGGTACTGCGCGACGATGAAGTTCCGGCGTTGTTCACCAACAAAATCTCCCCCCATCAGCTTGGACTGGCCGACGTATTGTCGGCCCTCCGCTTTACCGGCGAGTTTCCGAAGAAGTTGACCCTAGTCGGCGTTATTCCACAGTCGCTGGAACCGCACATCGGCTTAACGCCAACCGTCGAGGCGATGATTGAACCTGCGCTTGAGCAGGTTCTTGCTGCGCTGCGTGAATCCGGCGTCGAAGCAATTCCTAAGGAGACGGCGCATGTCTGAAACGTTTTCCGGATTCGACACGGCGCCCGTCGCCCGGGTTCAGGCGGCGTTTGAAGAGATAGCCCATCGTTCGATGCACGATCTTTCGTTTCTGCATCCGACTATGCCTGTGCATGTCTCTGATTTTACGTTGTTTGAAGGACAATGGACGGGCACGGTAATTACGCCGTGGATGTTAAGCGCATTAATCTTCCCTGGCCCGGACCAGATCTGGCCCGGGCGTACCGTCGGTGAAAAACTCGGTCTGCAACTGCCTTATGGCACGATGACCTTTACCGTTGGCGAACTGGAAGGCGTTTCGCAATATCTTGCCTGCTCGTTGATGTCGCCGCTTTCCCGTAGCCTGTCGCCGGAAGAGGGCGTCCGGCTGGCGGATGACTGCGCGCGGATGCTGTTATCCCTGCCGGTAAGCAATCCTGATGCGCCGCAGACAAGCCGGCGTGCGTTGCTGTTTGGCCGTCGGAGCTGTGAGAATGCATGAGCTGTCTCTTTGCCAAAGCGCCGTTGAAATTATTCAGCAGCAGGCAGAACAGCACGGCGTGGCGCGCGTCACCGGCGTATGGCTGGAGATAGGCGCGCTTTCGTGCGTTGAAGAGCGCGCGGTTCGTTTCAGCTTTGACATCGCCTGCCAGGGGACTTTAGCGCAAGGGTGCGAATTGCACATCGACTACAGACCGGCCCAGGCCTGGTGCTGGGATTGCAGTCAGGTGGTGGAAATTCTCAGGCATGACGCGCAATGTCCGCATTGTCATGGCGATCGCCTGCGGGTGGATACCGGCGATTCGTTGAAAGTAAAAAGTATTGAGGTCGAATAACCCGCATTTTATTCCAGGTGGTTAATTATGTGTATTGGCGTCCCCGGTCAGGTGCTGGCCGTCGGAGATGATATTCACCAGCTTGCGCAGGTGGAAGTGTGTGGCATCAAACGTGATGTCAATATTGCTCTGATTTGTGAAGGTAAGCCAGCCGATCTGATAGGGCAATGGGTATTGGTACACGTTGGTTTTGCGATGAGCATCATTGACGAAGACGAAGCGAAAGCCACGTTAGATGCGCTGCGCCGCATGGAGTACGACATCACCAGCGCGTGATCCCTTAATCACCTCTATTATATCGCTCTATAATCGTTGTATAATTATTTATATATCGATTATGGGGCGAAACCTATGAATAAATTTTTGCGCCAGCTCTCTCTGCTGGCGTTGCTTTTTTGCTGGCCGTTAATGTCACAGGCGGCGCGTACTTTTACCGATCAACTTGGCCGCCAGGTCACGGTTCCCGACACCGTCGACAGAGTGGTGGTGCTCCAGCATCAAACGCTCAATCTCCTTGTACAGATGAATGCCACTGACAAAATCGTTGGGGTCATGGCGAACTGGAAACAGCAATTAGGCGACGGCTATGCGCGTCTGGCGCCGGAACTGGCGCAAAAAGCCTCGCTGGGCGATCTAACGCACGTTGATCCTGAAAAACTGGTGGCGCTGCACCCGCAGGTGGTGTTTGTCACGAATTACGCTCCGCAGGAGATGATCGACAAGATCAGCCGTCTTGGCATTCCGGTGGTGGCGATTTCGCTGCGCCATGATGTTGTTGGCGAGCAGGCTAAAATGAACCCGACCCTGGCCGATGAAGAGCAGGCTTACAACCGCGGGCTGCGTGAAGGAATAACGCTGATTGGCGATATCGTCAATAAACCGCAGGAGGCGAAAGCGCTGATTGAGGCGATGGATAAAGGTCGCAAAATGGTCAGCGACCGTTTGCAGTCGGTTCCTGAAAATGAGCGGGTTCGCGCCTATATGGCGAATCCGGAGCTGACCACCTACGGTTCCGGTAAATATACCGGTCTGATGATGGCCCATGCGGGGGCGCTGAATGTAGCGGCATCCTCGGTGAAAGGCTTTAAGCAGGTGACAATGGAGCAGGTGATCGCCTGGGATCCACAGGTGATCTTTGTCCAGAATCGCTATCCGAAGGTCGTCAATGAGATCCTGCACAATCCCCAGTGGCAGGTCATTGACGCGGTGAAGCATCATCGGGTTTACCTGATGCCGGATTATGCCAAAGCCTGGGGATATCCGATGCCGGAGGCGGTGGGAATCGGCGAACTGTGGATGGCGAAAAAACTCTATCCGGAAAAATTCCACGATATTGACATGCAAAAGGCCGCTAACGACTGGTATCAACGTTTTTACCGTACTGACTATCAGGGCGTACAGTGATGCGAATACTGGCTGCGGGGAGCTTGCGTGTCGTCTGGCCGCAGCTAATGGCGGCGTTTCAGGCGGATGCGGTATGTGATTTCGGTCCGGCGGGGTTGTTACGTGAACGCATCGAAGCGGGCGAAGCGTGCGACTTTTTTGCTTCGGCGAACCTGGCGCATCCGCAGGCGCTGCTGGAAAGCGGGCGGGCGCTGTGGGTCGCGCCTTTTACGACGAACCGTTTGTGTCTGAGCGTGCGGGCGCAGGCGATGCGTGAAGGCGAGGACTGGCTGTCGCTGTTAACCCGGCGGGATCTGCGGATCGGCACCTCAACAGCAGGTTGCGATCCTTCCGGCGATTATACGCAACAGCTTTTTTCGCGGATGGGCAAGGAAGGCGAAGCGGTCCGAAAACGCGCGGTAGCGCTGGTTGGCGGCAGGCAGACTTTGCCGTTACCGGCGGGCCGGCTGGCGGCGGAATGGCTCATCAATCATGATTACACCGATATCTTTATCGGCTATGCCAGCTATGCTCCCAGGCTACGGCTGGTTAATTCGCTGCGAGTGGTTGATATCCCGGAACCTTATAATCCCGTGGCTGAATATGGCTTTGCCTGCCTGAGCGAGCAGGGAAAAACGCTTGCCGACTTTTTACTATCAGCACGGGCGAGGTCGATTCTCATGCAACATGGGTTTAGTGAAGCGCCGCATATGACACGCTCGCAGAACTGATAAGCGAAGCGTCAGCAGGAAATACCATGCCGGATGACGACATTACTACCCCATCCGGCATTATGGTTTAACTTTGACGTTTATCTTCGGTATGGTTTTCGAAGTCGCTGGCGTCATGGCGTTCGTGAAGCTGTTCGTTCAATGGGCCGTTGGTCCGGTTGACAATGCGCCCCCGCTTTACCGCCGGACGTTCGGCTACCTGTTTCGCCCAGCGTTGTACGTTTTGATAACTTCCGGCATCCAGAAACTCCGCTGCATCATAGACATTCCCCAGCACCACGTTGCCGAACCACGGCCAGATGGCCATATCGGCAATAGTGTACTCTTCTCCCGCGACATACGGGTGATGAGCTAACTGCTTATCCAGCACGTCCAGCAGACGCTTGGCTTCCATGGTGAAGCGATTAATGGCGTACTCAATTTTTACCGGCGCATAATGATAGAAATGACCGAAACCGCCACCGAGGAACGGCGCCGCGCCCTGTAGCCAGAACAACCAGTTAAGGGTTTCTGTGCGCTTAGCCAGATCCTGCGGCAGGAAATGGCCAAACTTATCCGCCAGATAAACAAGAATTGCGCCCGACTCAAAAACTCGAATCGGCGGGTTGTGTGAGTTATCGCGCAGCGCCGGGATTTTTGAGTTCGGATTGATGTCAACAAAGCCGCTGGAGAACTGATCGCCCTCGCCGATGCGAATCAACCAGGCGTCATATTCGGCGCCGGTCACGCCCAGCGCCAGGAGCTCTTCCAGCATAATGGTCACTTTCTGGCCGTTAGGCGTCCCCAGCGAATAAAGCTGTAACGGATGTTTGCCGACGGGCAGCGTTTTGTCGTGCGTCGGGCCGGAAACCGGGCGATTAATGTTAGCGAACGCGCCGCCGCCGGATTTATCCCACGTCCAGACTTTTGCGGGTTGATAAGTATTATCTGCCATATTGACCTGCCTTCACAGTGGTGGTGTTGAAGCAGTGTAGCAGCTTGCTAACCGGACATTTAACCGATTGGGACATTCCGGCGAGTGAAATTTTAACCTTCTGGCCTCAGTGTGCCTTATTGAGGTGTATGATTATGTCGACCTCTGTCCGGTTAGTGTCACAGAGCAGACAATCAGAGCGAAATTACGCCAGGCTGCTCAGGCGGTCTTGTTTTGAGGTAAGTGCATGAGCAAAGGAACCACCAGTCAGGATGCCCCCTTCGGGACATTATTGGGTTACGCCCCCGGCGGCGTAGCGATCTACTCTTCAGATTACAATTCCCTCGATCCGTGGGACGACGACGACGCAGCTTTTCGTAGCTACATCGACGATGAATACATGGGGCATAAATGGCAGTGCGTGGAATTTGCCCGCCGTTTTCTCTTTCTGAATTATGGCGTTGTTTTTACTGACGTCGGCATGGCCTGGGAAATCTTCTCGCTGCGTTTTCTGCGCGAGGTCGTGAATGACAATATTTTGCCTTTGCAGGCCTTCCCGAACGGTTCGCCGCGCGCGCCGGAGGCCGGGGCGCTGCTCATCTGGCAAAAGGGCGGCGAGTTTAACGAAACCGGGCACGTCGCGATTATCACCCAACTCCTGGATAACAAAATTCGTATTGCTGAGCAAAACGTTATCCACACGCCATTGCCGCCAGGGCAGCAGTGGACTCGCGAACTGGAAATGGTCGTAGAAAACGGGTGTTACACCCTGCGCGACACCTTTGATGACACGACGATTTTAGGCTGGATGATCCAGACCGACGACACGCAATACAGTTTGTCACAGCCTGACATCGCGAATCAGTCGCTGGCGATTCGCGGCGCAAGACTGCCAGAGAAAGGTCAGTTTGACGGTCAGTGGTTGGATGAGCGCGATCCGTTACAAAAAGCCTATGTACAGGCGAACGGACACGTTATCAATCAGGACCCGTACCAGTATTTTACCATCACCGAGAGCGCTGAACAGGAGCTTATCAAAGCGACCAATGAGTTGCATTTGATGTACCTGCACGCCACGGACAAAGTTTTAAAAGACGATAATCTGCTGGCGCTATTCGATATCCCCAAAATTCTTTGGCCGCGCCTGCGTCTCTCCTGGCAGCGCCGTCGTCACCATATGATCACCGGTCGTATGGATTTCTGCATGGATGAACGCGGGCTGAAAGTCTATGAATACAATGCCGATTCCGCATCATGCCATACCGAAGCGGGATTAATTCTCGAAAAATGGGCTGAGCAGGGCTATACCGGTAAAGGGCATAACCCGGCAGAGGGCTTAATTAACGAGCTGGCAGGCGCCTGGAAACACAGTAAAGCGCGTCCTTTCGTCCATATCATGCAGGATGATGATATCGAGGAGGACTATCACGCGCAGTTTATGCAGCAGGCGCTGCATCAGGCCGGCTTCGCGAGCAAAATTCTCCGCGGGCTGGGCGAGTTGCGCTGGGATGACGCCGGGCAGTTGATCGATGGCGACGGACGGCTGGTGAATTGTGTCTGGAAAACCTGGGCGTGGGAAACGGCGATGGAGCAGATACGCGAAGTCAGCGAGACGGAGTACGCCGCAGTGCCTATTCGTACCGGGCACCCGGAAAATGAAGTCCGGCTGATTGATGTATTACTGCGCCCGGAAGTGTTGGTGTTTGAACCGCTGTGGACGGTGATCCCGGGTAACAAAGCGATCCTGCCCATCCTGTGGTCGCTCTTCCCACATCATCGCTATTTGCTCGACACGGATTTTACCGTTAACGATGAGCTGGTGCAGACCGGCTATGCGGTAAAACCGATTGCCGGACGTTGCGGTAGTAATATTGATTTGGTGAGTCATCAGGAAGAACTCCTGGATAAAACCAGTGGCAAGTTCGCCACGCAGAAAAATATCTATCAGCAGTTGTGGTGCCTGCCGAAGGTCGCCGGGAAGTATATTCAGGTCTGTACGTTTACCGTGGGCGGTAACTACGGCGGTACGTGCCTGCGCGGCGATGATTCATTAGTCATTAAAAAAGAGAGCGATATTGAACCGTTAATCGTCATCAAAGCGTAACGGGGTCATTCTCGTCGGGATATCGGCGTGGGTGCCGATATCCCGCCTGTTGTGTTTACCAGCGAACGGCTGTCAGCCTGCCATTTACTGGTAACATATGAGAAATAATATCACAAATTATTCTTAACTTTTCTGACGCAGGCGGTGACGCTCGCCGCGTTGGCGCATCCGTTTCCTGATTTTCGTCTAATCGGTACTTTTTGCGGCTGGTTACGCCGCCCCTATCCCTTTGGATTTAGGTCATGCCTGTTTGGCTGGTAAACGGACAGCATAATATATTGACGAGTTTAAATGATATTGTTAGTCATATAAAAAGTTTACGTTAGGTTATTTTTCTATC
This sequence comes from Salmonella sp. 32031103-2018-00083-FB-01-SM-01, assembly GCF_017571995.1. Classification (NCBI taxonomy): domain Bacteria; kingdom Pseudomonadati; phylum Pseudomonadota; class Gammaproteobacteria; order Enterobacterales; family Enterobacteriaceae; genus Salmonella; species Salmonella sp. 32031103-2018-00083-FB-01-SM-01. The sequence continues at coordinate 429,784 of NZ_JAGEQL010000004.1, read as the reverse complement.
GCAAAAGTTTGCGTTTAAACCCTGTCTGCAATCTTCGGGCCGAGATATAGATACACCTAAGTAAATGCAGTTAATTATTATTATCAGCCTTGTAAATGATATTTGCGTATAAAGCGGGGCGACTTCCATTGTGACTATTAATGGTGTTGTTGAATAGTTTACCTTGTAATTATTTAAGTTTGGTGGACGTTTTGTCTTATTCTGGTGAACGTATGGTTATGGCAGATGACATCCAATTTTTCATTATGTTAGCATGAGTTGATAATACTTTATCCAGGCATAGATCAGGATGTCCACATATAATAAGGAGAATGGTATATGTTTAAAAAAGTATTAGGCTTGCGCCACTGGAATAATAATGTTGTAAAAATACCGCCGCCAGCAGAATCTGGCGCTAATGCGTCTGACGTGGTGGTGGATACTCCTGAGCCTTATGAGCGGATATTGTGTCAAAAAATTCTGATGGGGATCTCGACGATCGATATCATTCGTAATGCCATCATTAAGTCCTGTGAGCAGCTCAACATTGAAAAAGAACGCATTAATGAACTTAACGAACAGAATGATAAAGCCAGAAGTTCATTAAAATCGCTCGTGGAATTTATCACCGAAATTGGCACGACTTCATCGGATATTGGCTGTCGTATGGGCGACTTAAATACCTCTTTAACGCAAATTAATGCGTGTATTAAAGAGATACAGAAGATCGCTAACCAGACCAATTTGATAGCGATTAACTCCGCGATCGAGGCCGCGCGCGTAGGGGATGCCGGGCGTGGTTTTAGCGTTATTTCGAAAGAGGTGAAAAACCTGTCCGAAGATGTTAAACACAGTTCGAAAAGCGTCAGTACGTTAACCTCTGTAATCAAAGATAATACGGCCAGAGTGAGTGAGGTGCTGGATAACCAACAGCCGGTTATTGATAATATTACGACTAACATAAATCAAATTGTGGAGTCTATTGGCATCGTCATCGATAAATCGCTGAGCATGAAATCGGTCATGCAGTACATCTCTACGGTGCAGTTTTTGAATATTGTCAAAGTTGACCATGTTATCTGGAAAATGGAAGTCTACAAATTACTCTTAAATAAAGACATAAACAGTAAAATAACGATGCACGATCAGTGTCGGCTGGGGAAATGGTACTATGGTTTCGAAGGGCAGCAGTTTAGCAATTACTACAGTTTCCGTAGTCTGGAAGCGCCGCATAAAGAGGTGCATACCGCTGGTCACTCTGCGCTGAACTATTTTGCCGCAGGCGATATGAATGCGATGTCGCAAGAACTTGACAGAATGGAGCGATCCAGTAATGAGGTGGTTAACCAGCTGGAAATGCTGGCTGTCGATTTGTTAAAAGAAACCACACTGTGAAGTCATGAGTTATTACCGTATAACCAACAGGAGCCATCATCAACAGGACTGATGTATCGCACTTTCTGCACTGGAGTTATTCCGGACAGAGAAAAGAAGCATGACGCAGAAGATGGCTGTGTTTGTTCACCCGAATCACTTACCTTAGTAAGTGATTCGGGATTAATCAGCAACCTCTTTGCTTTTTATCGGCGGCCAGACTTTGGCTGGAAAAGTGCGTTACTGCTAAATTTCTCACTCTCTTACCGCCTTCCTGCCCCTCGGAATACCTGAAACCTGTGCTCACAGATTAATAGCGATTATTTAATCGTGAAATAACGTTGGGCATTATTGAAGCAGATATCCTGAACCATACGGCTTAGCATCGCTTCATCATCAGGAATCTCTCCGTCCTGCGCCCACTGTCCCAGCAGGTTACAGAGAATACGACGGAAATATTCATGTCGCGTATAAGAAAGGAAACTGCGGGAGTCGGTCAGCATCCCGACAAACTGACTTAACAGGCCCATTTGCGACAGTTGCTCCAATTGGCGCAGCATCCCGTCTTTCTGATCGTTAAACCACCAGCCGGAACCAAACTGCACTTTTCCGGCAATTCCCGGCCCCTGGAAGTTACCGATCATGGTCGCCAGGACTTCGTTATCACGTGGGTTCAGGCAATAGAGGATAGTCTTGGGCAGTTCATTGGTCACATCCATACTGTCGAGCAAACGGGAGAGCGCCCAGCTAATGTTATTATCGCCAATGGAGTCAAAGCCGGTATCCGGCCCCAGCAGGCGGAACATCCGGGTATTATTGTTACGGATCGCGCCAATATGTAGCTGCATCACCCAGCCGCGCGCGGCGTACTGACGGCCCAGCCAGACCAGCACCGCTGTGGTAAACTGGGCGATCTCAAGTTCGCTCAGCGTTTCGCCAGCCAGACGTTTGCCCAGAATGGCGTCAAGCTGCGCATCGTCGGGCACCGGTGCAAATCGCAGCGTTTCAATGCCATGATCCGACGCGCGGCAGCCGCAGGCGGCGAAATGGTCGAGACGGCGAGTGAGCGCCTGACGTAAATCGTCGAAACGGGTAATGCTGACATCTGCCGCCGCTTCCAGTTTCCCCAGGTAATCGACAAAGCCGTCCAGTTCGATTTTGAAAACTTTGTCGGGGCGCCAGCTTGGCGCGACTTCAATATCAATGCTGTCGTCGGCGGCTATCTGGCGGTGATATTCCAGAGAATCTATCGGGTCGTCGGTGGTTCCGACCATCCGCACATTCATCTGCTGCATAATACCGCGCGCGGAAAAGGCCGGCGTCGCCAGTTTCTCATTACACTGCGTCCAGATACTTTCTGCGGTATCCGGTCCGAACAGCGTACCTGTAATGCCAAATGGACGGCGTAGTTCAAGGTGCGTCCAGTGATACAGCGGATTGCCCAGCGTTTTTGGTACGGTATTGGCCCAGGCCATATATTTTTCATAATCGCTGGTCTCTTTGCCGGTGATCAGCGACTCATCCACGCCTGCGCTTCGTAGCGCTCGCCATTTATAGTGGTCGCCTTCCAGCCAGATCTGACCGAGGTTATCGAAACGGCGATCGTCGGCGATTTCCTGCGGACTTAAATGGCAGTGGAAGTCATAAATCGGCATGGGCGCGGCGTATTTATGGTACAGCGTGCGGGCAATGTCGTTTTTAAGTAGAAAATCTTCAGTCATAAACGTAGCCATGATTTATCTCCTTACTTAGCCAGCGCTTCTACCGTGGCTTTCGCGCCGTTCTGCAATAGCTGTTGGTAAGCGTCGGTAACGGCTTGCACAAATTCGTGGTTCTTCGGCAGGTCGTTGCCAAAGATAGACTCGATGGCCAGTAGCCCGCGAACGCGTTCTTCCGGCGTCTGATATTGCTGATGAATCGCCTGATACTGTGCAAGCAGCGGATCGACGACATCAATGGTTTTACCTTGTTCATCGACACCGCCGACGTAACGCATCCATCCGGCGACGCCCAGCGTCAGGTGGCGATAGTCATCGCCCTGTTGTAAGTGCAGACGTACCGGGTCCAACAAACGCTGCGGCAGTTTCTGACTGCCATCCATCGCGATCTGCCAGGTGCGGTGTTTCAACGAGGGGTTAGTGAAACGCGCAATCAGCAAATTCGCATACCCTTCCAGATCGGTGCCTTCCGGCATTGACAACGTCGGCGCTTGTTCATCAAGCATCAGCGCCAGCGCCGCGCGACGGTAAGCCGGGTTGGTCATGGTATCGGCGATAGTGTCATACCCGCCGAGATAACCCAGATAGGCGAGGAAAGAGTGACTGCCGTTAAGCATACGCAGCTTCATCATCTCAAACGGTACGACGTCTGCAACGAATTGCGCGCCGACGGTGTCCCAGTCCGGGCGACCATTCACAAAGTTATCTTCGATGACCCACTGGCGGAAGGGTTCGCAGGCGATAGCGCAGGGATCATAAACCCCTAACTGGTCGGCAACCAGTTGTAGCGTCTCTTCGGTCGCTGCCGGAACAATGCGGTCAACCATGGTGCAGGGGAAGGTCACATTGTCGGCAATCCATGCGGCGAGGGCGGCATCGCGAGCTTTTGCCAGACCGAGGACGGCAGCCTTCGCGACGTGACCATTCTCGCGCACGTTATCACACGACAGCACGGTAAAAGCTTTCAGTCCTTGCTCCCGGCGCATGTTTAGCGCTTCGACAATATAGCCAATGGCGGATTTAGGCTGCTGTGGATGGGCAAGATCGTTTTGGATCAGCGGGTTATTGACATCAAGCTCGCCGCTGGCGGGGTCGGTGCAGTAGCCTTTTTCGGTCACGGTTAAGGAGACGATGGCGGTTTCCGGGCGCGCCATTGCCGCCAGAATCCCTGCATGACCGTCGAATTCAGGGTGTAGCGCTTCTTTCATTGAACCGATAATTTTCAGTTCGGTGCTTTCTGCGCCGCGTTCTGCAACGGTGTACAGCAGATTTTGCGCTTTCAGGTTCGCGATCAGCCGCGCGTCGTTACCCGGCATCAGGTTCACTTCACAAATGCCCCAGTCGCTGTCGCTCTTTTCCAGTAGATGATGAGTAAAGAGCGCCTGGTGCGCGCGGTGAAACGCCCCGCAGCCCAGATGCACAATACGGGATACCAGACGTGATTTGTCCCAGTTTGGGCGGGCGACGGAAACCTGGGCGGTGGCGATATTCTGTTCCATTGCAAACTCCTGTCATTCGACGTCTTCGCCCGCGATCTCCGGGGCGAGGCATGTTGCTATTGCATTGAGTAGGGGAAATCGCATGACGCGTCGCGCCATGCGAAAGAAGGTTATTTGCTAAAGAAAGCGCGCTGGATAGCCAGTTCGACGCCGCGGACTTCCGCAAGCCCTTTCAGACGGCCAATGGCGGAATAACCCGGATTCGTTTTCTTCTTCAGATCGTCCAGCATCTGATGACCGTGGTCCGGGCGCATTGGGATCAGATCGTCGCTACCTTCGGCTTTACGACGGTGCTCTTCTTCCACAATCGCTTTAACGACTTCATACATATCCACATCGCCGTGCAAATGGGCGGCCTCGTGGAAGGTCTTCGGATTCTCTTCGCGCAGCGTAGAGCGCAGATGCGTAAAGTAGATGCGCGGACCAAATTGCTTGATCATATCAACCAGATCGTTGTCGGCGCGCACGCCGTAAGATCCGGTACACATGGTGAAGCCGTTCGCCATGCTATTAACGGTTTCCACCATCCATTGCATGTCTTCAATGGTAGAGACAATGCGCGGCAGGCCGAGAATAGGGCGCGGCGGATCGTCAGGGTGAACGGCCATACGCACGCCAACCTCGTCGGCAACCGGAATAATGGCTTTCAGGAAATAGGCAAAATGTTCACGCAGTTTTGCTTTATCGATATCTTTATACGTCGCCAGGTGTTGACGGAACTGCTCCAGCGTATAGCCTTCTTCCGCGCCAGGTAAACCGGCAATAATGTTGCGGGTCAGACGTGCTTTGTCTTCCTCGCTCATGGTGGCGAAACGCCGCTCTGCCTGAGCAATCTCTTCTGCCGTATAGTCGGCTTCTGCTCCCGGACGCTTCAGGATGTGCAGTTCGAACGCGGCGAATTCAATCTGGTCAAAACGCAACGCTTTGGAACCATCCGGTAATACGTATTCCAGATCCGTACGTGTCCAGTCCAGCACCGGCATAAAGTTATAACAAACCGTATAGATACCGCATTGCGCCAGGTTACGTAGCGTTTGCTGGTAGTTTTTGATCCATAAATCGTACTGACCGGTGTGGGTTTTGATGTCTTCGTGGATAGGTACGCTCTCTACCACAGACCACTCCAGACCCGCCTCTTCAACGATTGCTTTACGTTTCTGGATCTCGTCTACCGACCAAATTTCTCCATTCGGGATATGGTGTAACGCCGTTACCACGCCGGTTGCGCCAGCCTGGCGTACATCTGACAGCGTTACCGGGTCGTTAGGTCCGTACCAGCGCCAGGTTTGTTTCATATCTCGTTTCCTCTTCTTGCGATAACGTCTTCGTGGTTGACCCATTGCCAGCCAAGATCGAAACGTGCTTTGTAAACCCGTTCTGGCTCCTAAATTCAACCAAAAATTTTCTCATGTCAACCTTATTGTCTAAATTGGCTAACCAAATCACAAATATCATCATTCACGGTCTGCCAATTTTATTTATTTGATCTGTGTCAATTTTTACTGGGTGAAAAGCATTCACCATTCAACTTGAAATGAGTTGATGTATTTATTTCAAGAATACTAAGTGCGGGAGTTGCCGCCAGATTTTGACCGGTCCGGATGAGAAAATATTGATTGGTCAACCAATTTTTGTGATTTCAGTTTTCCCGCTACAGGTCAGACGGCGCGGAGCTAATGTTTTTTAACGAGGCTTTATCATGAAGATGACAAAATTAAGATGGTGGATTATCGGCCTGGTCTGCGTAGGGACCATCGTAAACTACCTGTCCCGTAGCTCGCTTAGCGTTGCGGCGCCAGCGATGATGAAAGAACTCCATTTTGATGAGCAACAATATTCCTGGGTGGTGAGCGCCTTCCAGCTTTGTTACACCATTGCGCAGCCGATCACCGGCTATTTGATGGATGTCATCGGACTGAAAATCGGCTTCTTTATCTTTGCCTTGTTGTGGTCGCTGATCAACATGGCGCACGCGCTGGCCGGCGGCTGGATAAGCCTGGCATTTCTGCGTGGTCTGATGGGGCTGACCGAAGCGTCGGCGATTCCGGCCGGGATTAAAGCCAGCGCCGAATGGTTCCCGACGAAAGAACGCGGTATTGCGGGGGGGCTGTTTAATATCGGTACTTCGATTGGCGCGATGCTGGCGCCGCCGCTGGTGGTCTGGGCGATGCTGACCTTTGCTGATAGCGGCATCGGTACTGAAATGGCGTTTGTGATTACCGGTGGGATCGGCGTGCTGTTCGCCATCACCTGGTTCCTGATTTATAACTCGCCAAATAAACACCCGTGGATCACCCACAAAGAGCTGCGTTATATCGAAGACGGCCAGGAAAGCTATCTCCAGGACGATAACAAAAAACCGGCCGTTAAAGAGATCGTTAAAAAGCGTAACTTCTGGGCGTTGGCGATTACCCGTTTTCTGGCTGACCCGGCATGGGGAACGCTGAGTTTCTGGATGCCGCTGTATCTGATTAACGTGATGCATCTGCCGTTAAAAGAGATCGCCATGTTTGCCTGGTTGCCGTTCCTGGCGGCGGACTTTGGCTGCGTTGCAGGCGGTTTCCTGGCGAAGTTCTTCATGGAAAAGATGCACATGACCACGATCAATGCGCGTCGTTGTAGCTTTACCATCGGCGCTGTTTTGATGATTTCGATCGGTTTTGTCAGCATTACGACTAACCCGTATGTCGCCATTGCATTGATGAGTATTGGCGGTTTTGCGCACCAGACGCTGTCTACCGTCGTGATTACCATGAGCGCTGACCTGTTCAAGAAAAATGAGGTCGCGACGGTTGCCGGTCTGGCAGGATCTGCGGCGTGGATGGGACAGTTAAGCTTCAACCTGTTTATGGGGGCGTTGGTCGCTATTATCGGTTACGGCCCGTTCTTCATTGCACTCAGTCTGTTCGATATTATCGGCGCCATCATCCTGTGGGTACTGATTAAAGATCCGGAAAAGCACCACCCGCCAATGACGGAACAGCCGCTGGCGTCTCACCGCTAAAGCTGTCTCGGTTTCACAGGCCTGATAAGCGAAAGCGCTACCGGCCTCTAACGGCCACCTTCGGGTGGCCGTCTTCATCTTACCTGAGCATAAAATCATACTGGATGCTCATCTTCACATCCCAGTAATTCAAGCGATCGCCCAGCGCGCTACCGTCGCGTTTTTCGCGCCCTTTGTCAGCGGCAAGAAAAATGTTCATGCCCTCTAGCGGCCCCTCTTCAATACGATAATTTATGGCTCCCAGCAGACCCAACCCCTTAATTTGAACAGCGCGCTGGCTGGACTCATAACCGCGCGTGACGACAGGCGCGAATGTCATGGTGAGCTGTGGCGTAACACGGTAATTAACGCCCGCCTGCCAGGACTGCATGCCTTCCCGGTTGCGATCGAGGCTTAAAGAGAAGGGATAACCAATATCGGTATCGACCACTGCGCCGTTCATGGCGTGTTGCAGATAGCCGCCGCTGGCAAACAGGCTGCCCCAGGGGGCGCTCCAGGTAAACTGAGCGCTAACCAACCCGGTCTCATTAGGCTGGGTGGATGAACGACTTAGCCCCTCCAGCCGGGCGTAAAAACCGAGCAGCTCGCCTTTCAGGGCATAACCATCGTCTAGTGGTATCCGTTTTTCAAAGATACCCTGTACCTGACGGGAGACATCGTTTTGCTGCGAGCCGCCTATGGAATAGCGGCTGCTCTCGTCGTGCCAGCTGGCGGCGAAAAATGCGCGTGGACGATGATGATCATATTGACCCGTTTTACTGTTGTAGACGCCTTCATTGCGAATACCGGTCGTTGAGTCTGTCCACTGAAAAACGCGGGTACGCCACATTGCCCAGAACTCTACATTTGGCGTCAGCGCCAGGTAGCCCAGCGCGCCTTCGGAAGCGGTCGGTAGCGTGCGTTGTGAGCTGCTGGCGATGAGTGGAATTCGCCAGGGGAGGCTGCCATAACTATAATCGGTGCCAAAACGACCTATTTTTAAGCGGCTATTTTCTGTTGGCTTTATTTTTATTGCGCCAAGCACATAGCCGAAACTCTCGTGTCCGTCTAAGTACCAGCGTGTACTCATATTATCGCGAGCACCGAGTTTATAAACATAATACGCGCTACCCTCGACGCCGATCCGTTGTGAATAATAGCTGCTATTAAAATCAATTAACCCACCCTGAACCCAGGCATAAATATCTCTGCCTGCGCCCGCGCTGGGCTTATCAGCTCTTCGTAACTCATTTTTCAGTCTAAAACGTAAGGCGGACTCATCATCAGAAATTTGTAGGGCCAGGGCAGAAGGACAGGCCGCGACTACTGCTATTGGAATAGCCGCTATCTTCGCGAATTTTTTCATTGTTTAACCTGTTGTATATTATTGTTATCGAAAAGCTATTTATTAAAATCTTTAATAAGTTGTTGCTGTGACTGTTTTCGTTTATCTATCTCCTGAACAATCTCCTTAAATTTATTATCCGTTAATGGGTAAAACCAAATAATAATAAAAGCCAGTAACATAAAGCCGCACGGTATGAGCGATATAGACATCCGGATACCGGTAATGACTTCCGGCGTCTGCGTCTGATTGGCGATATAGCCACTTAACCCAAGAATAAAGGCCGGAATAGAACCGCCGATAGCCTGGCCGCATTTACGGGTAAAAGAAAATAGCGAGTAAGTCAGACCTTCTATGCGCACGCCCGTGAGATATTCGCCGTACTCCACGGTATCCGCCTCCAGCGCCCACATTACCGTCATGGTGATCCCCTGGCCAATAGCGGCAATCGCCAGAGCGGTTAAGGCCACGGGCACTGAATGGTCAGACATATAAAAGAAAAGCAAATACCCAAGGGTGCCCATTAAGGCGCCCGCCAGGAAGGTATTCTTCTTACCTATCTTCGCCACCAGACGGGGAACCAGAGGTGCTGACGCCACAGAACCTACCAGCATTTGTACCAGCACGATAACCGAGAAAAGGGCGGTATCATTCAAAACATAGCGTACATAGAACAGTGACGATGCGCTGACGGCGAAGGTCGAGATCAGAATGCATAGCGCGCCGGTACAAAGCATCATTAGCGGGCGGTTCTGTTTAAGCGTTTGCAGACTGATTTTTAACGACGGCTGCGCGACGATACGCACCACGTTTTCGCGGGTAGATTTAAAACAGATGAAATACAGCGCCATACCGGCAATGGCCAGGATAATGGTCCAGAAGAGGTAGACCGACGCCATTTCTGTCGGGCTGGAATGAGTAATACGCGGCCCGATCAGGAAGGCCAGACAGACAAACGTTAGCGAGGCCGCAATACTGCGCGCCGCGCCGAGACGGGCGCGCGAACGCGGTTCCTGAGTCATTGCCGTCGCCAGCGATCCATAGGGAATATTGACCATGCTATAGCAGAACCCAAGTCCCATATAGGTGAGATATGCGTAAATAACTTTGTTGCTATGACTCCACTCTGCCGGGACGCAGAATACCAGTACGCTAAACAGCATTAACGGCGCCGATCCGAACAGCAGGAACGGGCGAAATTTCCCCCAGCGGGTATTTACACTATCTACTATGCGTCCCGCCACCACATCGGCGAAGGCGTCAAATATTCGTACCAGTAAGAGCATCGTACCGGCAGCGGCGGCACCGACGCCTGCGACGTCGGTGTAATAACTTAGCAGGAACAGCGCCCCCATGGCGAAGGCGAAATTATTGGCAACATCACCCAGGCTGTAGCCTACGATAACGCGCCAGGAAAGCGGCTGGTTCATGATTTCTCTCCCTGCTGTGGCTTTTCGCCGAAGGTCATACCGGTCCAGCGTTTTTGCAGTATAAAGGCCGCCGATTTTGGTCTTCTGTCGCGGGTAAAAATCCCTTTTCGATTACCGCCGACGCGCATAATGCCCTGTGAAGTCGCGAAATCGGCAAAGTTCCAGACCTGCTCGCCGACAACGGCGCTAACGCGATCGAATACTCGGTGATACATCTCCAGCCAGGCGCACTGGTACTCTTCGCTCCACATGTCGCTGTACATCGAATGCAGCCCTGCCAGCGTATCGACACCATATTCCGTCATGATGATGGGGCGGTGGAGTTTCTCCTGCCAGGCCAGTAACTCTTTCTCCAGCACTTTTTCTGCTTTCGCAAGATCGCCGCTTTGTACATACCAACCGTAATAGCGGTTCAGGCACACCACATCGAAGAGGTCGGTGATGGTGTCGGTTTCCACATCGCAAAACATGACGTTCACGCAGGTTATAGGGCGGGTCGGGTCCAGTTCGCGCGTGGCCTGCGCCAGTGGCGCAAAATAGTCTCTGGCGCCTTCTGGACGGGTATCCGGCTCATTCGCGATACTCCACATCACCACGCTGGGATGGTTTTTATCGCGGGCGATCAATTCCTGAATAGCCTTGAGATGCGCCCGCTGTGTTTCATCATTGACGCCTTCCTCGCTGTATAGCGCCTTCGGTTTTTCGCAGGAATCAAAGCCGATACCTAAAGAGAGATTGAAACCAACAGCTGCTGTTTCATCAATGACGACAATGCCATGCTCGTCCGCCCAGTCGAGCATCTCTTCGGCGTAAGGATAGTGCGACGTGCGATAAGAGTTGGCGCCAATCCACGACATTAGCGCGTGATCGTGTACCATCAGCACGTTATCAAATCCTTTCCCTCGTAGATCGGCATCTTCATGGCGACCGAAGCCGGTAAAATAAAAAGGTTTATGATTTATCAGAAACTGTTCGCCTTTTACCGCTACGCTACGGATTCCTACCCGAAGCGGATAGTCATCACGTTCGTCCTGATGCTGTGCGATAACCCGCAGCTCGTACAGATATCCTTCGCCCGGTTGCCATAATCGTGGCGCTGCTATCTGTAATTCGCCCTTTGCCCCTTCGCCGTAGGCGACAATATGCTGCCCGGCATCCCGCAGTTCTACGCGTACTTCACCGTTGGCCTCCACCCGCCAGCTCAGTGTGGCCCGGGAGAGATCGTTCGCGACCTCCGTCGTCACCGTAATATCCTGAACAAACGTTTTTGGTGTGGTGTAGAGCATGACGCTACGGTGGATACCGGCGTAATTAAAGAAATCATGGAAGTATGATTGCTGCCTTTTCCCCGTTTCATCACGGGTCACCACCCCCGGAGGGATAGTCTGCCAGCTCAGCTCGTTATTGACGCATACTGTGATACGTATGCTCTCTCCGGCTGCCGCCAGGTGGCTGATATCCGCTTCGAAAGGTGTATAGCCTCCCTGGTGTTCCATCACGGCGTGGTCATTTACCCATACCTTTCCATAATGCGTGACGGCATCAAAACGTAGAACGATGCGTTGATGCTCCCAGCCTTTGGGGATGCGGACGTTGAGCTGATACCAGACATTGCCGACATAGTTGCGGATCTCTGCATCGGCAAACTGATCGTTATAACTACCCGGTACGGCGATAGCGCGGCTTTGGGGGAGCGGTTGTCGCCACCATTGTTGCGCGATACCGCAATCGTCTGCATCCGTGCAAAACGACCACAGTCCATCAAGTTTTTTGATTTCGCGGCTCTGGGTTTCTACGGGACGTAACATTGTTCACTCCTTAATCCTGATGAATTTTCATTGGTCAACCAGCAATAAAACAAGTTAACCAGTTGTCTGAGGCAATAGTTATCACGCAGCGATCGAGAGGGAAAATGCAGAAAGGAAGGATCTTAAGGCGGATCAAAAAAAACAGGATTGCAACCTGATTTTTGTTTCTTTTGTCACATAAAACCATTTTCATCCGTTGACATATGGCAAAAAATGTTCAATCGAACGTTCGTTCTACTGTTTTTTATACAGGAAGTGAGGGGGAGGGGGCGGGAGGGACATCATGAGGATCAAAGAAAATAGGATGAAGAGTAGGCGCCTGAAGTGCGCCCGGGTACACTGCCACCACGCAGAGTGAAAAATGGGTCAACGTAATGGAGAATAAACTTACCGAATCACTACCGACGCGGATGCGAATTTTACGCGCCGCCAGGCAGTGTTTTGCTGAAAACGGTTTTCATAGTACATCAATGAAAACGATCTGTAAGGCCAGCGACATGAGCCCCGGCACACTCTATCATCACTTCCCCTCTAAAGAGGCCCTGATTGAAGCCATTATTTTAGAAGATCAGGAAAGAGCACTAACCCATTTTCGTGAGCCGCTGGAGGGCGTTGGGCTGGTGGATTATCTGGTGGAGTCAACTATTGCCGTCACGCGTGAAGACTGCGCGCAGCGGGCGTTGGTCGTAGAGATTATGGCTGAAGGGATGCGTAATCCTCAGGTCGCGGAAATGCTAACCAATAAATACCACACTATTATCGCCTCGCTGGTTGCACGTTTTAACGATGCGCAGGCGAAGGGGGAAATTGGCGCCGATGTGGATAAAGAAATGGCGGCAAGGCTATTATTAGCTACCACGTATGGTGTTTTATCGGATAGCAGCTCTGCTGAGAATGCCCGGCACGTCAGTTTTGCGACGACGTTAAGAACTATGTTAACCGGGCTACTAAAATGCAACTCTGCAAGCTAGTGTCGGTAAAAATACGCGTTCGTTTTATACGAGCGCGTTATCATTTAGTTTGCCTGATTATTTTTAGATGATGAAAATAATATTGTGGTAAGGGTTATTGTTTTTCGCCTGGATTTTTATCGACTCTCTGTCTCGCTGCGATCATCGATAAAGTCCCCTTTATGTAAATAAAGCTTCAATGCTTCTACTCTTTTCTCCATATATTTTGCGTAGCTTCACAAAAAATAACCTGATGTCGTAATGCCCACTCCCTAATATTCTCCATGCGCTATACGTTAATTTAAGTTTAAATTTCATGCCGGGGATATCACGATGTCACGTAATTTTACTGTTTCAGCCTGTCAGTATATTGTTACTGAAATAAACACTTTTGAAGATTTCATAACAAAGGTAAGGATACTTCTTAATAAAAGTCAGGGAGCTGATGTCGTTATCTTCCCGGAGCTATTTACCATTGAGCTATTTACACTATTGAAAAAATGGCAAGAAAGACCCATTTCACACCTTACTTTAATTGATCAGTTCACGGATGCCTATAAGCAGCTTTTTCAACAGGAAGCGAAAGAAAGAGGACAGTTCATTATTGCTGGCTCTCATCTGGAGCAGACCGGAGTAGATCGCTATGAGAATGTTGCGCATATATGGGGACCCGATGGCGAACATTATGCCCACAGTAAGACGCATATCTTCCCGGCTGAACGGGGTTGGTATACTCAGGAAGGCGATAAAATGGCTGTTTTTCAACTGCCATTTGCAAAGGTGGGTTTTAATATTTGTTATGAAGCAGAAATACCGGAGTGTGCCGCGACGCTGGCGGAACAGGGTGTGGAGTTAATTTTAACGCCTTCCGCTACGTTTACTGAACAGGGATTTTGGCGAGTCAGGCATTGTTGCCACGCACGTTGTATTGAAAATCAAATTTATCTTGTTCACTGTTGCCTGGGCGGAAACCCGGGTGGACCACTGCCAGGCTGCTGGGCCCGAAGTTCAATTTTAAGCCCCTGTGATGTCGTGTGGAAAAATCCACAAGGTATTATCGCAGAGGCGCACGTCAATCAAGAGGATGTCATTTCAGGAGAAATTAACCTCGATGTTCTATATGAAAATAGACTCGGTGGGGCAGCAACAACGTTCAAGGACAGACGCAGAAAAGCAGGCATATATAATATCTGGCCATCACACATTAAATAACAGAATGTGTCCCTTCTATGTATTAGCTGGAGGTCGTTATGGGATATTTAAAATTACCTGAGGGTAAAAGGATTGCGGTCAATCTTGGTGTCGATGTAGATGCTCAGTCTTTATGGCTGGGCGGATTTAATCGACCGTCGCCATCCTTTATGTCACGAGGAGAGTTTGGTGCACAAGTTGGCGTACCAAGGCTTCTGAAATTGTTCAAAGAAAATAATATCAAAACCACCTTTTTTATTCCCGGACACACTGTAGACACCTTCCCGGAAATCAGTAAAGCGATTTTTGATGCCGGGCATGAAATCGCTCACCATGGCTACTATCATGAAAATCCGACGCTGGTGAATCGTGATACAGAGCGCCGACTTATGGATCTGGCGTTCGCCTGTTATAAAAGACATTTCGGCATACGTCCTGTGGGATACCGTTCTCCCTATTGGGATTATAGCGAGAATACGCTGGATCTTCTGGAGGAAGCCGGTTTTCTCTATGACAGTAGCCTGATGGCGAGAGATCTTGTGCCTTACCATCCTCAACGTTGGCAGGTGAATTGGGAGACGGGAAATATCGCAGGCCCGGCCAGCGCGATTCTGGAAATTCCTGTTAGCTGGTATCTGGATGATTTTCCCGCACTGGCGTATACCGGCAACCAGGAGGGGATGAGCGATACTGACGGTGTTCTGCGACGCTGGAAGGATATTTTTACCTATGCTTATAACCATCAGGAAAACGGTTTATATGCGATGGCCCTTCATCCGCAGATAATCGGTCATGGGCATCATATGATGATGTTGTCACGCTTGATTGAACATATTAAAGGGCATGATGGCGTATGGTTTGCAACCTGTGAAGAGATAGCCAGTGTCTGGGTGGATGACGAAGAGGATCGACAAAAAATGCTCCGTCCTGATGTTCGTGGCGTAGCGCCGGTTCCGGATGATTATGGCTGGCCAGGCAAATGATATCACCTCATGACAATGTTAATATCAGTCGGGTAACGGATTACCCGGGCAGAAGTTACCTGTTTGCTCGCTCGTTAATGCATATTGTCCATCAGAAAGGGAGACTATCCCGGGACGTATAAAATCTTTTTTATTTCGGTCAAAACGTTAATCAACGAGAATAGTTTGTTTTTTGATTTAAATCATTTTTTAGTGTTCACAGGAAGATAAGCAAATAGCATTTATAATGTGAGTATTAAGAAAAATAAAATTTCCATAGTGATTAATTTTTATTTAACGCTTTGATTTTTAATGTTTTTGTATGTGTTAATTGATGTAAATCAATTTGGGGTTTTTTATTAAATAAGTAAAAATTAAGTTGATATTTGCTTTTTGATGTGTTTTTTATATATAGCTGATTATTATTCTGAAATGTCAATTTTTGAATAACGACGCTGTGATACCGGCACCAGGGATACTTTGCGATAAAAGGGATTGAATATGGCAGAGAGCGTTCAGTATAACCTCAATTGTATTTGGCCACAGCGGGCCAAAACCCTCTATTGCATTGCAACCAGCGGAATAACGTTTATCAGACGTGGGTAAACGTTGGTAAAATCCCTGCAAACCTGGCGCTTTTCACGCTGTGTTTTTTGGTAGTTGCGCTTTTAATAAGAGTCACAAGCGTTGGCTGCTGGTATTCGTCTGGCTGCTGAACTGCCACCTGATCAACAAGGAGATAAATCATGGATGCGATTTTTTTAAAGCTCGACAATATCAAAGGCGAAAGCCAGGTTGAAGGCTTTGAAGATCAGATAGAGATCATGTCTTATAGCCACAATGTGGCAATGCAGGTAAATAACGATGTTAGCCTCACTGAGCGGACTTCCGGGCGTGCGCATGTTGGTGAAATGTCGCTCACCAAATTTGTCGACCTCGCCACGCCTGTGCTCAATGAGTACTGCTGTAGCGGGAGGCTAATTAGAACTGCGGTGCTGACGTTGTGCCGCAATGACGACGGCAAAATGCGGTCGCTTATCGTTTATACCCTGACAAACGTGCTGATATCACAACTCAGTGTTAGCGGCGGCGCCGGCGGTAAGCCGGTGGAAACGATGTCGCTGAACTTCACGAAAATCGAATGGCAAATCACTGCCGAGAAATCAGACGGCGCTCAACAGGAGTCCAGAACGTCAGTATGGGATCTGGCGATGGACCAGATAGGGAAATGATGATGACGCCAACCATTCCGGTCGCGCTATTCGACAGGCTCTTGGTTGAGGGGATAAGCCCACATGAATTGGTACGCCGCAAGTTAATGTGTTTATTCAACTCTTGCGCTGTAGCAGGTGGAGAGACATTACCGCCGCTGCTCACTCGGGGTATGCCGGAATGGCACGAGGTGAATGTGGGTGACAAACGGGTTCTCAACTGGTTTTGCCGTGAGCTTCGCGCTGCTATTTTACGTTATGAACCGAGCATCAACATGCTGAAAGTCAGTGTAAAAGATGCCTATCATCAGACGCTGGCGTTGTCTTTGGAAGCGATGTTACAGGATGAGTCTGAACCGTTAAGACTGGAGATAGCCTACTCTAACGGTAGATGGCGCTAGTAATGCAGGAAGGAACGCCGGGCCGGGCGTTTAACATTACTCACAAGCAATAAAACGCAGCGAACGAACCTGATAATCAGGCAGACAGTCCACCTTTCGGTATGGTTGATCTGCCTGCATCATTTTCAGGATGGTTAATAACGGACCATGACAGATTTAAGTTCGGTATAGTCATCAATAAACGCGCTGCCAAATTCACGACCACTACCCGATCCTTTCATCCCTCCAAAGGGTACCGCGGGATCGAGAAAGGTATGCATATTGACCCACACCATGCCAGCATCAATATCTTCAGCGTAGCGTAATGCCTTAGATATATTTTCCGACCACACACTTGCAGCAAGGCCGAATGGCGAAGCGTTGATATGCGAAAGCGCCTCTTTTTCATTCTGATAACCGATAAAGCTACAGACAGGGCCAAAGGTCTCCTCGTGCATCAGCGTACTGTTTTTACTACGCACTTTTACCGCCGTCGGCTGTAAAAAGTACCCTTCGCCGGGTAAAGTTTCACCGCCGTAAACAATAGTATCCCCTTCTTCCCGTGCGCGTTGAATCAGATGCAGCACTTTTTCAAGCTGAACCTGATTCGCCAGCGGGCCCATCACCGTTTTTTCATCTAAAGGCGAGCCGGGCACGATCCCCGATAACCGTTGCCTGAGGAGCGTCATGACCGTATCCAGTTTTTCCTGGGGCAGATAAAAACGCTCTGCGGCAGCACAAATCTGTCCTTGATTCAGATAACCGGCTTCAAGAATACCGTTGACCATGGCTTGTGCCGAGAGATCATTGAGAAACAGCGCCGCATTTTTCCCTCCTAGTTCGAGGGTAACGCGTTTTCCTGACGATGTTGCCGAACGCCGGACTTTCTCACCTGTCGCAACTGACCCGGTGAAACTCACTTTGGCGCAATCTGGATGCGCGATCAGCTGTTGCGCTATCTCACCGCCAGTACCGTTTACCACGTTAATTACGCCATCAGGGAAACCTGCCTCTTTAGCCAGCTCAGCAACTCGCAGCAGTGTCAGCGGGGTATATTCACTTGGTTTAATGACGATGGTGCAGCCACATACCAGCGCTGCGGCCAACTTCCAGATAGCAATCATGATTGAGAAATTCCACGGCACAATACCGACGACCACGCCAATGGGTTGGCGTTGGGTAAACGCTGTGTATCTCTCTTCTCCCATTGATGGCAGGGAGACATTCAGCGTTTCACCGGTTATTTTTCCTGCCCAACCGGCAAAGTAACGCAGGAAGGCCACTGACTGATCGAGTTCAAGACCGCGCGACAGCAGAATCGTTTTACCTGAACAGACGCTTTCCAGCTGAGCTAACTCTTCACGATGAGCGGCAAGAGTATCAGCCAGTTTCAGCAGTAATGCGCCGCGTTGTAACGTTGGCATTTTACGCCAGACATCAAACGCCCGTCTGGCGCTCTGCATGGCCTCTTCTGCCTGCGCAGGGGTTGCCGACACAACGTCGGCGATGATTTTGCCGGTGGCTGGGTTAGTGACCGAAAAGTTCGTGCCGTTTCCGGCCTGACGTTCACCTGCAATAAATTGTCCGTGTTGTTGGCGTAAAAAAGTCGTTACTTCGGCAAGTAATGTCACATCGCTCATCAGAAGTGCCTGTAGGTCAGGAATGTACGTTTTTCCATCCCAACATACTTTTTCGGAGCTGAATATCGTTCCAAAGAACGTCATTCTTCCGGACGATATTTTATAAAACGTTACCGTGCTGTGATAGCGGTCTTAGTCAAGCGTGATGACAAGGTAACGCGATGAATACAAAAATCGATGCGTTGAATTACTACGGCGCGACGAAAAAATACCCGTTGCATTTTCCTGCTTTGCAAGAGGATATTGATGCCGATGTGGTGATCATTGGCGGTGGCTTTTCAGGCATCAATACCGCGCTGGAACTGGCGGAGCAGGGGATCACTAATGTTGTCGTTCTGGAAGCCCGTCATCTTGGGTATGGCGGCACCGGACGAAACGGCGGTCAGGTGATGGCCGGTATAGGTCACGACATCGAAGCCGTTAAAAAATATGTAGGCGCAGCGGGAATGGAGACGCTGTTTAAAATCTCGAACCTCGGCGCAGGTATTATTCGGGAGCGAATTCGTAAATACCATATTGATGCTGATTTTGTCCCCGGATATGGTTATCTGGCCTACAACCAGCGGCAGTTAAAAACGCTGCAACAATGGGAAAAAGAATTCAAAGCCGCTACGCCGGAAGACGATATTGAACTCTATACCGGTAAAGACGTGCAGCAGGTTATCGGTTCCGACGTCTACTGCGGTGTTCTCAAGCATATGGGGGGAGGGCATGTCCACTCGCTGAATTTATTGCTGGGCTCCGCTCAGGCTGCGAATTCGCTGGGGGTGAAGATATTCGAATATTCACCTGTGGTTGAGGTCAGTTACGGTAAAACTGTGCGGGTACGTACTGCGATGGGCAGCGTAAAAGCAGCCAAATTGCTGTGGGCCTGTGATAGTTTTCTCAATAATCTGGAACCAGAAATTTATAAGAAAACGCTGGTTACTTATTCTTATCAGGTCTCTACAGAACCTCTCTCCAGCGAGCTTGTTGAGCGGATCAGTCCCTTGCGCGGGGCTTTTAGTGATATCCGCCCGGTGATAAATTACTACCGTCTCACAAAAGAAAACCGTCTGCTGTTTGGCAGCGCCACAAGGTTTCTTGAATATACCCCGCACGATTTTGCTGCCTGGAACCGCACTCTGTTGACGGAGGTCTTCCCTTATTTGAAAGACGTTAAAATCGATTTTGCCTGGGGCGGACCGATGGCCTGTAGCGCGAATCTGTTTCCGCAGATTGGCACGCTTCGTGAACACAATAATGTTTTTTATGTTCAGGGTTATTCCGGATTTGGCGTCACGCCTTCCCATATTGTATGCAAAATCCTGGCCGAAGGAATAAATGGCGGTTCCGAGCGGTATCGTCTGATGAGTAGCATTCCCCACGCGACAATTTATGGTCGCGACAGTCTACGTCTATTGCTGGTCAGTGCGGGAAAACTGATACATCAAACAGCCGGTTTCTGGAAAGGCCGGAATTAACCAGGAGAACATTAATGCACGCTTTTAAACTCAATCAACCTGTTCCTGAATTACAGTCAGTCGGGAGTGTCAGCCTGTTAGGGGCGTTGCCAACAGAAGGCGATCCCCAGGTCGCCGTTGCGATGATTTACGGTAAACCTGAGGATGTATTTACCTGTGGACTGTTTTCATCGACCCGCGGCGGTTTCACGATGATTTATCCCTTTACCGAGCACGCAACCGTGCTGGAAGGGGAAGTGGAACTCACTGTCGCTGGTCAGGAACCGATACGTTTTTCACCGGGCGATAGTTGGTTTGTTGAACAGGGAACCGAAGTGGCATGGAAAGTTTTAACGCCCCGTTTTGTAAAACATTATCTGGCAAACGTTGAAAGCCATAAACAGGATTGAATCCTTTAATTGTTCGTCAGTAGCGTTGGTATCACTGGGGAGAATAACGCGCTCCCCACTTGCTATTAGCGCATGCGGGGACGGCGTCACAACGTTATTTACCGTTATCCCTCTTCAGGACGATACCTGTTAGATGCGCTGCCTGCCATAAATAAGCGTTATTCCGGAGCGGTAATTTATTGTTGTAATAATAGTGAAGAGGTTGACCATGTTTAAAAACAGACTTGCCAGCCATCTTGAACGTGGCGTTATTGGTTTCCCCACGACGCTTGCCAGCTCCGTCGGGCTGATTATGGCAAGCCCGGTGATCCTGACCGTGACCAGTGGTTTTGGCTCAGGGGGAGATACCTTTGCCCTTGCGGTATTACTGGCATTTATTATGATGCAAGCGCAGATTACCACCTTTGCCGAAGCGGCAACGCTTATTCCCACAACTGGCTCCGTCTACGACTATATTT
Source organism: Salmonella sp. 32031103-2018-00083-FB-01-SM-01 (assembly GCF_017571995.1). Classification (NCBI taxonomy): domain Bacteria; kingdom Pseudomonadati; phylum Pseudomonadota; class Gammaproteobacteria; order Enterobacterales; family Enterobacteriaceae; genus Salmonella; species Salmonella sp. 32031103-2018-00083-FB-01-SM-01. The sequence continues at coordinate 409,004 of NZ_JAGEQL010000004.1, read as the reverse complement.
CCTGCGGAATGGGGCGTTTTTTCGCTATCACCGGTGCGCTTTGCGCTTACCTGATCGTACACATTTTTGCCGGCACGGCAGAAACGATTCTCGCTGGCGTCATGGCGCTGGTGAACTTTGAGTCTGTTAGCGAACACGTGGCCATGCAGCACAATACCTGGATGGTTGGCGTCGGCATGGTAGTGGTTTTCGGGTTACTGAATGCCATTGGTGTTGAAGTATTTGGCAAGGTGGAAGTATTTCTTACTTTCGGTATGTGGACTACCCTGACCATCTTCGGTTTATGCGGGATCCTGTTATCCCCGGTCACTCATCATTCTGGGTGGTTTGGCGCACCGCTTGATGTCAGTAATCTTTCTGGTCTGTTTGGTTATATTGGCATGGCGATGTTTATGTTCGTCGGTTGTGAACTGGTAACGCCAATGGCGCCGGAAATTAAAAAAGCGCATCGTACGATTCCCAGAGCGATGGCGCTTGGCCTTTTAGCGGTGGCAGGTTGTATGTTCCTCTATGGCGCTGCGATTAACCGGCAGGTAAATAATGTGGTTGTCGATGCGGCAAACCATATCTTTTTACTGGATACGCCGATGGCTATTCCCGCCTTTGCCAATCGTGTCATGGGACATGTCGGGCAATACTGGCTGGGCGTGGGGTTGTTGTTAGCGGGATGTGCGACGATTAATACGCTGATGGCGGCAGTACCGCGTATTATATACGGCATGGCGCTGGACGGCGCTTTGCCGCGGTTTCTGACCTGGTTGCACCCCCGCTTTAAAACACCGGTCATCGCCATCGCTTTCGGTGTTGCGATCCCCTGTTTACATGCCTGGTATCTGAACGGTGATATCGACCACATTGTTCCGCTGATCCTCGCTGCGGTCTGCGCCTGGGGGGTAGCTTATCTGCTGGTAACGTTATCGGTCGTTATCTTACGTATTCGGCGCCCCGATTTGCCACGCGCTTACCGGGCCCCCTGGTTCCCCTTACCTCAGATTATTTCGAGCGTGGGTATTATTATCGCCATTATTAATATCGCGCCTCCAGGAATGAACAGTCGGGATGTACTTATACCATTCGGTATTATGCTTGGATTGACTGCCGCCTATGCCTTATTCTGGACATTATGTGTGCAACGGGTTAATCCTTTCCTCCCACTTCCGGTAGAAGAGGTCGTGGAACGGGCGATGGGCAATTATGAAAAGCGAAACAATGAAGAGATGACGCCAGATGTCCTCCGTCCCCTGGTTTAAGAGCACATTAATGAACATGGTGTTACGTGATTTGAGCGGCTGGCGTTGTGAAAAATTGACCGAACATAGCGCCGTGCTGCATCTGAATGCATTTACCCAGGTTATCTGCCATGTTCAGCAAAAACGGTTATTCATGGCCAGTATTCACAGTTGTGAATTCAGGGTGAAAGGCACAATCAATTATCCTTTGCAGGGCAAAATTCGCGTTCATCAGCCCGGATGGCTGAAACGTTATCCCGTCATTTTTACTGGCAGCAAAAGTACCGCCGGGCTGATTAACTATCTTAATCGTTTCCCCAATTTACAACAGGCTCTGAGTGAACTGGATTATCGTCGGTTCACGCTGGTTTTACATCATAAGGAATGGTATTGCAGCATTGAGCTATGGGCTGCGAGCGAAGTGGTTTGTAAAATGCCGCCGCTGCGCCGTTATCTGCGGCTTGAGCGACACCAGCGTGTTCTTCTGCTGAGTGTGATAAATATGATCAATCAGGCCATGAATCAATGGCTGCAACAGGATACCGACGCCAGATAATATGACATTTTATTGAGGCATCAGCTCAGAGAGTGGTATTAATTCAGGCATATATGACACATGGGGAAAAGACCCGCAATTGACGCGGGGTAAAAAGCACGCTTTCACATATGCTGTGAATGTTGTACCGAGGACATTCTGGTTCGGGAAACCAGTTCCGTGCGATTTATCACTTCTGTTTTAGCAAAAATATTACGTAAATGCGTTTTCACTGTTGAGAGAGATATATTCAACTGACGGGCAATCAATTTGTTACTGGCCCCTTCGCAGACCATTCCCACAATTTCACGCTCTTTTGCGGTCAATATTGACGCCAGATTGTTGTCTTCCTGAAGAGAATCATGAATTGCCAGTCCCAGTAATGGTTGTACTGCCTGGGCTCGCAAACGCTCTTCGCTGGAAAAAGGTATATCGCGCATTAATGAAATGCCCGCGATAATACGATGGCCCCGACGAATAAAGATCTCAATCATGTCGCACACATGATTAGGTAGCATAAATTCATGATAATAATGGCGATGACGGGCACAGATACCGGGCGTCATCGTCGCTACGGTAATAACCTGCTGGCCGAACCGGGAAGGCGATAGCGGGTCTAATGGTTGAAAATGCTCCAGATATTGTTGGTGTGTGCTATTAGAAATGTTATGTAAAACATAGGCTTCCGGCTTTAAATAAGCATTAACACGATAAAAAACCGCCGACGACAGAGGAATGAGTTGCGCAATGCTCTGTAAGCAATGGAGAGTGATCCCGTCATTATGGCCAGTAGTTGATAAGGCTGACATGTTATCTCCTTCCATCCGGATGAGCGCGCCGGGACGCAGTAAAATAGTGGTATGTTGAAACATACAATTTACATTCGATTAACACAATCATTCACATGTTAATAATGTGATGCGTGTTACGGTATTTTTTATAAATATTTGAAATAAAACAGTTTTAATTTAAATCCTGTTTGGTTTTCTAAAAAATAATTTAAAATTATTAATATAATTTTTTCTGTCGCGGTTGACTCATCTCCTGAAAATGCCGTGGGTTCTCGTCCTTCAGGACGATATTCTTTTGAGACGACTGTTCTATGATTTTCTGTAATAGCGCAGGTTAACAGAGACTTAATTTCTGGCTCAGACAGGATTTGCTAAATAACGTTTCAATAGCGTCATTCGCTATGCAGAAAACCGGCGTATCAATAGATAAAGCTTGCTTGCGGCATTCTGCCCGCAGCACCAGACGGACGCTATTGCGAAATGTGAGTCATGTCTCCGCATCAGAAATGACAATTACAGGACAGAATAATGTTGAATCTCAACACATTACGGCAACAACAAATCCCCGTAATGACTGAATATCGCGCGCAGATACCCTTTCATATTTTGGCAAAACCCATAGGCCCTGCATGTAATCTGGCCTGCCGCTATTGTTATTACCCACAGGGCGAAACGCCCGTAGAAAAAATGAATGAATCAACGCTGGAGGTTTTTATTTGTCGCTATATTGCGGCGCAACCTGCCAGTGCGCGTGAAATTAATTTTGTCTGGCAAGGCGGTGAACCGCTTTTAGCCGGAATCGGTTTTTATAAAAAGGTAATAGCGCTTCAACAACGATATGCGCCTGACGGCGTGACGATCAGTAATAGTCTGCAAACGAACGCGACGTTGTTAAACGATGCCTGGTGTCGTCTGTTTCGCGACAATAATTTTACTATTGGCATCAGTCTTGAGGGCAGTGAAGACTTGCAAAATTACCATCGTCCGGGCAAACGCGGCGAGTCCAGTTATCCGGCGGTGTTGCGGGGAATCACATTGTTACAACACTATCGAGTCGATTTTAACGTACTGATTGTCGTGCATGATGACATGGCTAGCCATGCGGCAGCCATCTACGATCATGTTGTTAGCCTTGGCGCTCGTTATCTGCAATTTCAGCCACTGATGAACGAAGGCAACGCCCTACAGCAAAATTACCAATTGAGTGCGGATAACTGGGGGCGTTTCATGATTGATATCTGGCGTCAATGGCGCAAACGCGGCGATATGGGACGGGTTTTTGTGATCAACATTGAACAGGCATGGGCACAATATTTTACGCATATCAGCGCCACCTGTGTCCATTCCGCCCGCTGCGGAACGAATCTGGTCATGGAGCCGGACGGCAAACTCTATGCCTGCGATCATCTGATTAATAGCCAGCATTACCTGGGACAGCTTTCTAATAATATGTTAGCGCCAGCCGTAGATACCGCAACCCGGCTTCCCTTTGGTATTAAGAAAAGCCAGCGCCGGGAGTGTCAACGGTGTTCTGTGAAAATAGTCTGCCAGGGAGGCTGCCCCGCACATATCAACAGTGCCGGCTACAACCGACTTTGTAGCGGCTATTACTCTTTTTTCACTGAGATTCTGGCTCCGCTACGCGCCTGGCCCCGGAATCTGAATGGACTGAAAGCCTGGCGTGCTGACGTTATGGGCAGATTTTCGGGCTGATGGTCCATCTTGCCGCATTTGCCCGCCGCTCTTGTACAACATCCGTAGTCTGAAATGGAGAATAAGCCGTGAAAAAACAAGTAACACTTGCCACACTCAGCATTATCTTCTCCGGTACGGCGCACAGTACGCAAAACGAACGTCCTGATATTATCGTGATTATCGCTGATGATATGGGATATTCTGATATCACTCCCTTCGGTGGGGAAATCCCAACGCCTAATTTGCAGGCGATGGCTGAGAACGGCGTGCGGATGAGTCAATATTACACGTCTCCCATGTCTGCTCCCGCCCGTGCGATGCTATTAACCGGGAACACCAGTCAGCAAGCGGGTATAGGCGGTATGTGGTGGTATGAAAATACCATAGGTAAGGAAGGCTATGAATTGCGCCTGACTGATCGGGTGACGACCATGGCTGAACGCTTTAAAGATGCTGGTTACAATACGCTGATGGCGGGTAAATGGCATCTTGGTTTTACGCCAGGCTCGACGCCAAAAGATCGGGGCTTTCGTCATTCTTTCGCCTTGATGGGGGGAGGCGCCAGTCACTTTGATGATGCCGTGCCGCTGGGAACCGTGGAGATATTTCATACCTATTATACCCGTGACAATCAGCGCATTTCACTGCCCTCCAGTTTTTACTCCAGCGAAGCCTATGCCAGCCAGATTAATCGCTGGATCAGCGAGACGCCACGGGAACAACCTATCTTCGCGTGGTTGGCCTTTACTGCGCCACATGATCCTCTGCAGGCGCCGGATGAATGGATTAGTCGTTTTAAAAATCAGTATGAACAGGGCTATGCAGACGTCTATCGTCAGCGTATTGCTCGTTTGAAGAAACTGGGTTTCCTGCGTGATGACATACCTCTGCCAGGACTGGAACTTGATAAAGAATGGCAGGCGATGACCCCGGAACAGCAGAAATATACGGCGAAGGTGATGCAGGTTTACGCTGCTATGATCGCCAATATGGATGCACAGATTGGTACCGTTATTGAGACGTTAAAAAAGACCGGGCGCGATAAAAACACGATTCTGGTCTTCTTAAGTGATAATGGGGTGAATCCGGCGGAGGGCTTTCACTATGAATCTGAACCGGATTTTTGGAAGCAATTCGATAATCGTTACGAAAATATTGGTCGTAAAAATTCATTTATCTCTTATGGTCCACACTGGGCTGATGTCAGCAATGCGCCTTATGGTCGCTATCACAAAACGACCAGCGGTCAGGGGGGAATTAATACCAGTTTTATGATTTCCGGTCCTGGTATCATCCATAATGGCGCCATAGATAACGCCACAATGGCGGCGTATGATGTCGCGCCCACGCTCTATGAATTTGCAGGTATTGATGTCAGTAAATCATTATCTGAAAGACCGACACTGCCAATGATCGGCGTGAGTTTTAAACGCTATCTGACCGGTGAAAGTCTGCACGCGCCTCGCACACAATATGGTGTTGAACTCCATAATCAGGCGGCCTGGATAGATGGGGAATGGAAATTGCGTCGTCTTGTCACAGTATTCCCACTGGCGGGTAATGCGCCATGGGAATTATTCAACCTGCAACGTGCCCCCCTGGAAACGCATAATCTCGCAGCAGATTATGTGGATAAAGTGAAAATACTGAGCAGTGCATATGAGGCATTTGCAAAACAGACAATGGTGCTTTATGCCAAAGGCAAGCTTATCGATTATGTGGGTATCGACAGTAAAACCGGGCGTTATCTGGCTGTCGATCCACAGACATTGCAGCCAGTTCCTGCTCCGTTAGCGATTCCTTTAGACACAAAATCGGACCAATAATTATTGGTTACGTTTCAAATGATTATTCAACGCTCACATAACCGCATTCAGCCAGTGACTTTCAGGATGAAGTTTCTCAGCGTTGGTGATGTATCGCCGCGCCGGTATGCCAGAGCCAGCTTTGCGACGGGCATCTGGTCTGCAACGGGGCGGTATACTACTCCCTTGACATTAACCTGTCTCATTGAATCTGGAACCATCGACACGCCCATCTCTGCCGACACAAGGTTAATGACTGACGAAATTTGCGGCACGAGTTGACCAATTTTCGGTTCAAAGCCCGCTTTACCGCAGGCCTCGATCACTACGTCATAAAGCGACAGGCCGATTTCACGTGGGAAGAGTAAAAAAAACTCATCTTTGAGAATCGAGAGTGCAATCTGTTTACACGCCGCAGCAGGATGCGTTTCTGCCAGCACAATAACCATTGGCTCTTCAGACAGTAACCTGAGCTGGAACCGTTCATTGCCTGTAAAACCGGGTCTCAGAAAGGCAACATCCAGCGATCCTTCATTCAATTCATCAGCCAGTTGAGTTGTATTTCCTTCCTCAAGCTGCAAACGAACGTCAGGATAAGCCCGCTTGAAAGTACGGATTGCGCCGGGCACCACACTGTTAAATGCCGCAGAGGCAGTAAAACCCACCCTTAACACGCCCGATTCCCCCCTGGCAACACGCTGCGCTGCCAGCACGGCTCTTGTCGCGGTAGCAGGCATCCCTTTAACAACATCATAAAATGCTTTTCCAGCCTCGGTTAATTCCGCGCCATGAGGCACTCTCCGGAATAGCTGCGCTCCCAGCTCTCTTTCCAGATCCTTAATCTGTTGGCTTAGCGGCGGCTGACCTATGCCTACTTTTGTCGCAGCCCGCGTGAAATGCCGCTCTTCAGCGACGGCGAGAAAATAGCGAATATGGCGCAGTTCCATCCTCATCTCCAAAAGCAATTAAGAATGGCACCATCATATATTGGAAGAATGAAACCGGCGAGCGCATAGTGAGGTTAACAGGAGGTGCAATATGCCCGATATTTCTCATACACCGACACGTAGCTGGCTTTTTACCCCAGCAATTCGACCAGAACGTTTCATAAAAGCAGTTGAAAGTGCGGCGGACATTTCTATTATCGATCTTGAAGATTCCGTCACCCCGAATGACAAGGCGCAGGCCCGGAAAATTGCGATGCAGTTCCTTTCATCCCGACCAAACTCATCGCTGAAAATAGCATTAAGAATTAATGGAATGAATACTCATGCTGGCATTGAAGACCTGCATATGTTACTGGAATGCCGTTTTTTTCCTGATTACATTATTCTTCCGAAAACAGAGTCAGCCGCGCACCTGCAAATCGTGGATAGTCTTATCATGATGGCTGGTTCTGATACTCGCCTTATTGGCATTATTGAGTCAGTTGTCGGACTTAATGCCGTAGAGTCTATTGCGGACGCCACCCCCAGACTCTGCGGGTTGATGTTTGGCGCCGCAGATATGGCGGCTGACATTGGCGCCACACCCGCCTGGGAGCCTCTTGCGCTGGCGCGGGCCAGAATAGTGGCTGCCTGCGCTATGAAAGGGCTTCTTGCAATAGATGCTCCCTTCTTTGATATAGGCGATTTTTCAGGTCTGAAAGAGGAAACGCTGCAGGCGCTCAGTTTTGGTTTTTCTGCAAAATCGGCTATTCACCCCGCTCAGATTAGTGTAATCAACGCCGCATTTACTCCTACAACGGCAGAAATTAATCATGCTCGTGCAGTACTGACAGAGAATGCCAAAGGCGTCGGGATCGTTAGCGGCATGATGATAGATGCAGCCGTTGCCCGTCAGGCCCGGAGATTACTCGCCCGGGCAGGGATCTTTTCCTGATTTTATTAACAGAGGAATTGATTATGAACACGTTATTACCCGCTTATAAAACCATTAGCGAGGGGCGCTACCGAGAAATTTCGGGTCTTTACTGGGAGGATTTTCATCCCGGTGATGTTTTTGAACATCGTCCCGGCCGGACGGTTCTGGACGCCGATAATGTGTGGTTTACCCTGCTCACTCTCAATGTGCAGCCGGTCCATTTCGATGCGGCTTACGCCAGCAAAACGGAATGGAAAAAGTTACTGGTTGATTCAACGTTCACTCTGGCGCTTTTAACCGGTATGAGCGTGCGTACTGTCAGCGCCAGGGTCGTGGCCAATCTTGGCTGGGATAAGGTACAAGCCGTCCATCCGGTTTTCGCAGGGGATACACTTTATGCTGAAAGCACTGTACTCAGCAAACGCCTGTCAAATAGTCGCCCGGGACAAGGCATCGTTACCGTTCGGACATGTGGTATTAACCAGAATGGTGTAGAGGTCATGCGCTTCGAACGAACAATGTTAGTTTATTGCTGTGGATGTTCGCCTGAAGAAGACGCCGCTTATTGAGAAATCGCCCTGAGGTTTAGAGTCATGATGAATGTTAATGCAGCGTATGCCGAAAAATGCGTGACGCCTGACGAGGCGGTTACTTTAATTACCTCCGGCAGTCACCTCTCTATGGGAATGTTTGCAGCAGAGCCTCCAGCTTTGCTGAATGCGCTGGCAAAGCGAGCGAAAAGGGGAGAAATCAACGATCTGCGGGTTTACTGTTATGAAACAGCCAGCATTGCCGGGAACACTATTTTCCGTTATGAGCTAAGTGACTATATTCATCTCTACAGTATGTTTATTACCGGTATTGAACGGGCTTTAATACGTCAGGGGATTGAGAGTTCCGGGCGAAAAATAGTTAACTATGTACCTTCAAATTTTCATCAGGCGACGCGATTACTGGCTGATGATATTGGTATTGATACCTTTATTCACACCGTGTCCCCTATGGATAAGTATGGCTATTTTAATTTTGGAACTGGAAACGATTATTCCACCCGGATTGCGAGGACAGCTAAAAAGCTTATTGTCGAAGTTAACAAATATATGCCGCGCGTTCATGGAGAAGGTGCTGCAATCCATATTTCAGAAATTGACGCCATTGTTGAAAACCATGTCCCTTTAATTGAACTACCAATACGTACTGCCGTAGCCGAAGATATTGCTATCAGTCAGATTATCGCCTCTCTTGTGCCAGATGGCGCTTGTCTCCAGATGGGGGTCGGCGCATTACCGGAGCTCATCTGTAATGCGCTCAAGGAACATAATGATCTGGGGGTCCATACAGAGGCGCTGAATCCGGGGTTGGTAAGTTTGATTCAACAAGGCGTCGTTACCAACCAGCGTAAAAATATCGACCGGGGAATGTCTGTATTTACTTTTGCTATGGGACAAAAGGATATGTATGACTATCTCAACGACAACCCCTCTTTTTTTAGTCGGCCTGTCGATTATGTTAACGATCCGGGGATCATTGCGCAAAATGAGAATGTTGTCTCCATTAACGCTACCTTACAAATCGATCTCACTGGTGCCTGTAACTCTGAATATTTGCTTGGACACCAGTACAGCGCTTCAGGAGGGCAATTGGATTTTGTCAGAGGCGCATATGCATCTAAAGGAGGTCGTTCCATTATTACGACACGCTCAACGGCCGCGAATGATACGATTTCTCGTATTGTTCCCCGCCTTGAGGGGCCTGTAACAACCCCACGAACGGATACGCACTGGATAGTCACTGAATTTGGCTCCGTAAACCTGAAGGGGCTCTCTTCAACCGAGCGTGCGCTCAGGATCATTGAATTGGCGCATCCCAATTTTCGGCAGCAACTTAGAGTAGATGCAAAAAAAATGCATCTGATTTAAAAGTAGGTTAATGCTATTTTTTAATGTAGCATCCCCAAAATATAAACATCATGAGTCTATTCAAATGATAATTGACAGAATTGATCACCTTGTATTAACGGTATCTGATATATCAACCACAATAAGATTCTACGAAGAGGTACTTGGTTTTTCTGCGGTAACATTTAAACAAAACAGAAAAGCGTTAATATTTGGAGCGCAAAAAATTAACCTCCATCAGCAAGAAATGGAGTTCGAACCAAAAGCGAGTAGACCAACGCCGGGATCTGCCGATTTATGTTTTATTACATCGACACCGATAAATGATGTTGTGTCTGAGATCTTACAGGCAGGCATTCCCATTGTTGAAGGCCCGGTTGAGAGAACTGGAGCTACAGGCGAGATAATGTCTATCTACATCAGGGACCCTGATGGAAACTTAATTGAAATTTCGCAGTATGTTTAATGTTAAAACTTACTATTACTGCCTTTATTATGATCACGCATCCGTTTATATTGGTCTAATAGAGATCATATGGCAATAATTTCTGGAAAGAGTCTATGTTCAAACTTATTGACTTGAAGACATCGAGGAATTCATAAGGAAGCATAAAAAGGAAAGGTGGTGCCCGGACTCGGAATCGAACCAAGGACACGGGGATTTTCAATCCCCTGCTCTACCGACTGAGCTATCCGGGCAACGAGGCGCATTAAACCGTAATCGCCTCGCTTCGTCAACGAAATTTCTTCAAATCAACGTAGACTGCACAATCTATCACCACTTTGTTGCTATTGCACGCAGAATCAGGCAAAAAACATCGCCCATGCGGCGGAAATCGGCATCGCCAGCAACAGCGCCGGGAGCATATTCACTACCGGAAACATTTTGATTCCACATACACGCAAGCCGGTCGCCACCAGCAGCAGTCCGCCCACAGCGCTAAAGTCGCCCATCATTGCCGGCGTGGTCAACGGAAGAATGAGGGTGGCGCAGGCGGCAAGCGTTAACTGGATAATCAACATCGGCGCGCAAATCGCCGAAACGGCGATGCCAAGCGAACAGGCGAAAATAATGGCAGTGAAAAAATCCAGAAAAGATTTAGCGATCAAAATGTTTGGATCGCCAGTCATCCCTTCATGCATCGCGCCGAAAATACCGGTGCCGCTGGCGCAAAAAAGTACAATGATAGCGACGTAACTTTGAATAAATGAGTCGTGTGTTGGCTTCTTACCCGATGCCATAAATAATTGTTGGATTTTCGCGACTGCGCCATTAATGCCTTTTTCCAGCAAACAAAACTCGCCGATAAGCGCGCCGACCAGCGTCGCCAGCACCATCACCGGAAGATTAGCGCACTTCATCACCAGCAGAATGCCAATACCCAGAGAGCACAGACCAAAAATAGACGTCATTGAGACGCGAATCCGTTCTGGCAGACGCTGACTTAACAGCGCGCCAATAACGCCGCCGAATAAAATTGCGCCAGCGTTAATAAAAGGTCCAATTACCACAATGACTCCTGTTATTTGTCTTTCAAATTGCCTTATTATCACGCGATTAAGCTGTTAATAGCTTGATTATCTGTGACGTATAGAGCGCTGATTTTACCTTGCGCCGTCTGGTGAAAGGTGCCATGATTGCGCGAAATTTCTCCTGCCAGCATGGGGCTCGCCGGGATGAACATAGCGCCTTTATATTGTTTTCACTGTCGCCTGACTGCGCGAGGTTTGCCCCTTTCTTTCCTTTTTTTTGTCGTCCCCGCTATGCGGTGAGGGCAGCGCACGCTCACTGCAGGACAACAGTAAAATCAGAAACAGTCTGTTTTTACTGATGTCTGGCGGTCGGAGCTGGTATCCAGTTTGACCCGGCATCTCGTTGGGCAAGGCATCGGGCTTTGTCCGGGGTTACTCTACTCCCGAAACGGGTATTTGCGCTTATGAAATCAATGAATATTGCCGCCAGCGGTGAACTCATCCCCCGTCTCTCCACCCACCGAAACGTAGTGGCGCTGGACAGTACCGACTTTACCGATGTGGCCGCAGTCGTCATTACCACTGCCGACAGCCGTAGCGGTATTCTGGCGTTGCTTAAACGCACCGGTTTTCACCTGCCGGTGTTTATGCTTGCGGATGAACCCGTCAGCGCGCCTGTCGGCGTTACGGCGGTAATAGGTGGGAACGCGCAGGAATGGCTGGAGCTGGAAAACGCTGCCTGTCTCTACGAAGCAGAACTTCTGCCGCCCTTTTATGGCACCCTGACCCAGTATGTCGACATGGGGAATAGTACCTTTGCTTGCCCGGGGCACCAGCATGGCGAGTTTTTTAGAAAACATCCCGCAGGCCGCCATTTTTATGACTTTTTTGGTGAAAACCTGTTTCGTGCGGATATGTGTAACGCCGATGTGAAACTTGGCGATCTGCTCATACATGAAGGTTCTGCCAAACACGCGCAGAAATTTGCGGCAAAAGTGTTTAATGCGGATAAAACCTACTTTGTGCTGAATGGGACTTCGGCGGCGAATAAAGTGGTCACCAACGCCCTGCTGACGCGCGGCGATCTGGTGCTGTTTGATCGTAATAATCACAAATCCAACCACCACGGCGCCCTGATTCAGGCCGGGGCGACGCCAGTCTATCTTGAAGCGGCGCGTAACCCGTTTGGTTTTATCGGTGGCATTGATGCGCACTGTTTTGATGAAACGTACCTGCGCGACCAGATTCGTGACGTGATGCCGGAAAGCGCCGATGCGTCGCGTCCGTTCCGCCTGGCGATCATTCAGCTGGGTACCTATGACGGCACTATTTACAACGCCCGTCAGGTGGTGGATAAAATCGGGCATCTCTGCGATTACATTCTGTTTGACTCCGCGTGGGTAGGCTATGAGCAGTTTATCAATATGATGGCGGATACCTCGCCGTTGCGGCTGGAGCTTAATGAAAACGACCCTGGGATCTTTGTGACCCAATCGGTACATAAGCAACAGGCGGGGTTCTCACAAACCTCGCAGATCCACAAAAAAGATAACCATATTCGCGGCCAGGCGCGTTTTTGCCCGCACAAACGCCTGAACAACGCCTTCATGTTGCACGCCTCGACCAGTCCGTTCTACCCGCTGTTTGCGGCGCTGGATATCAATGCCAAAATCCACGAAGGGGAGAGCGGTCGCCGCCTGTGGGCGGAGTGCGTTGCGCTGGGCATTGACGCGCGTAAAGCCATTCTCGCCCGTTGCAAACTGCTTCAGCCCTTTATCCCACTGGTGGTTGACGGCAAGCCGTGGCAGGCATATCCGACGGAGACCATTGCCAGCAATCGTCGTTTCTTCAGTTTTGAGCCCGGGGCGAAATGGCATGGCTTTGAGGGTTATGCGGATGACCAGTATTTTGTCGACCCCTGTAAACTGTTACTGACCACGCCAGGTATTGATGCCGATAGTGGGCAGTACACCGAATTCGGCATCCCGGCGACCATTCTCGCCCACTATCTGCGTGAGAACGGTATTGTGCCTGAGAAGTGCGATCTCAACTCGATTCTGTTCTTGCTGACACCCGCTGAGAGCGAAGAGAAACTGGCGCGGCTGGTCGCGATGCTGGCGCAATTTGAACGACACATTGAAGACGATACGCCGCTTGCGGATGTATTGCCGACGGTTTTTCAGAAATACCCGGTGCGCTACCGCGATTACACCCTGCGTGAGCTATGTCAGGAGATGCACAACCTGTACGTTAGCTTTGACGTTAAGGATCTGCAAAAAGCGATGTTCCGCAAAGAAAGCCTGCCGCATGTGGCGATGAACCCACAGGACGCCAACAGCGCCTTTATTCGCGGCGATGTAGAGCTGGTGCGTATCAGCGAGGCGGACGGGCGTATTGCTGCCGAGGGGGCATTGCCATACCCGCCGGGCGTACTGTGCGTGGTGCCGGGGGAGATTTGGGGCGGCGCGGCGCAGCGTTATTTTTTGGCGCTGGAAGAGGGCATCAATCTGTTGCCCGGTTTTTCGCCTGAATTGCAGGGGGTATATAGCGAGACTGATGCCGATGGAATTCAACGCTTGTACGGATATGTTTTAAAGTAACGTTGCCTGCAGGCCGGATAAGGCATTTACGCCTTATCCGGCCTGCGAAACAGGGCAAGAATTAATGTGCAACGGGTTGCGAACTTGCCGGAACGCGAACGTGTTTGTATTTGAACAAGGCTACGAACGCGAAGGCCAGCACCAGCGAGTAGCCTGCGAAGATGAGCCACACGGTCTGCCAGTCGGTAATGCCGTTTTGAGTGTAATACTCCACCACTTTACCGCTCACAATGCCGCCCAGGATACAGCCGAAGCCATTGGTCATCATCAGGAACATCCCCTGCGCGCTGGCGCGGATTTCCGGGCGTACTTCTTTTTCGACAAACACCGAGCCAGAAATGTTGAAGAAGTCGAAGGCGCAGCCGTACACAATCATCGACAATACCAGCAGAACGGTACCGAACGGCGTCGGGTCGCCATAAGCGAACAGGCCGAAACGCAGCATCCACGCCACAATACTAATAAGCATAACGTTCTTAATACCATAACGGCTCAGGAAGAACGGAATGGTCAGGATGAATAACGTCTCAGAAATCTGCGAAATCGACATCATCACCGAGGCGTGCTGCACGATAAAGCTACTGGCGAATAGCGGATCTTTATCAAAGCTATGCAGGAAGGTGTTGCCAAACATGTTGGTGATCTGCAGTTCCGCGCCCAGCATCATGGAGAAGATGAAGAAAATCGCCATCCGCTTATTTTTAAACAGCGCAAAAGCGTCAAGGCCCAGCATTGATGTCCAGCTCTGGTTTTTCTGTTGGTTCGCCACCGGAATGTGCGGCAGGGTAAAAGTAAACAGTACCAGCAGAACAGAAAGCGTCGCGCCGATATAAAGCTGCATATGGCTCAGCTCGAAACCGGAGAAACTCACGCCCCACATCGCCAAAATAAAGCCAATGGTGCCCCAGATACGGATAGGCGGGAAGTCAGTCACAATATCCATGCCGGCAGACTGCAGGCGGTAATACGATATGGTATTGATCAAGCCCAACGTCGGCATATAGGCCAACGAGTTAAGCAGGATCACAAAGAACATCGCCCCAGGCGTAGTGACTTCCGCGGCCATGAATAGCGTGATGGCGCCGACGACATGACACAGGGCATAGACCCATTTCGCGCTCAGCCATTTGTCAGCCACAATGCCTAGCAAGGTCGGCATAAAGACGGCAGCAATCCCCAGTGAACTATAAACTGCGCCAATAGATGCGCCGTCAAATTTTAAGGTGACGAACATATACGAGCCCAGGGTAGTGAGCCAGCTTCCCCACAGACAGAACTGCAGAAAAGAAAGTATTTTAAGCTGCAGCTTAAGATTCATGTTAATTTCCTCACACCTGAGAGCGGATGAATGTTTTAAAAGGCACATTTGCCGTTGTGATTTGGTGTGATTCTATCAATGAGAGGCGGGCTTTTTTTGTTACCTGTGACAAATATTTGCAAACAATTTCTGATTGCAAAGCAAAAGAGTGACGGAGTTAACACTTTTGCCTTTCCCGCCGCTGTCCTGTGCCAGCCAGAGGCGGGATGCGATGGTTTATCGGCGGCGATACGATCGCTGGGCGGAATTCACCTTATACAGATAGCGGCGCGACTCCGCAGATGGATGTCGGGTGGTTAATATCTGGTACACATCCCCCGGCGACATGCGGTTAATCATATTCGCGGCCTGAATTTTATCGTTCGAGAATACGCGTAATACGCTGCCTGCGCCGCCATTGTAGGCGGTAATGACCGCATAGCGCCGCGACGTCGGATTCTCAATACCGCTCAGATAGACATTATTCAACATCGCCAGATATGCTGTGCCGGTATCGATATTGCTGGCGGGGTCGAACAGGAAGTTACGGCTTGGCGTGCCGGACTTACCCTGAGAACGGAAAACATCTTTCCCGGCGCTGTGTTGCACCACCTGCATCAGGCCCAGCGCATCCGCGTGGCTGACCGCATACGGGTTAAACGAGGACTCCGTTTGCATAATCGCCAGAATCAGCGACTCGTCAACGCCGTATTTACGGGAGGCCTGGCGTACCATGCCAATATATTTATGCGCGCGTTTATCAAGGTGGTTCGGCACCAGATTAATGGTGACGCTGTAAATAATACGCAGGCCGTTACTGCGGCTTTTGAGCCGCGTTTTCAGCAAGTAATCCGCGAATGTCGTGGCGCGGCCTTCCCAGCGAATAGGCTGGCCGGTATTGTCGAGGACCTGACCATACAGGAAGGGTTCTTTAGAAATTTTTATGTCATCGACATCGGAGTAAAGATCGACGGAGGTTGGGTCGTCACCCATGAGCAACGTTTTAATAATGGCCCGGCGCAGATGTGCGGTAGGTTCCGTCCCGGCGATGGTTTCAACGGTAATGGTCCCATCATCAAAGTTGATGTGGCTGCGGGTCTGGAACTGATCGGTATATTTGACGTAGTCTTTCGGCCCGGCGATCAGGACTTCCTTATATCCCCACAGATTTTCAATATTGTTGGCAAATTGCCCCATCAAAATATCAAAGCCGTTGGTATCCTTGACCCAGGCTTCATTATACGTCTCGCCTTTTTTGGTCGAACTGGAGCAGGAGATGAGCAACGGCGCAATAACAGCAAGCGCGAGTAATTTTTTCATCATTCCGGGAGTGCATGTTGTGTTGTCGTTATGCCATGTTGCCGGGCAGCGGCGCTAAGGGCTTATCCGGCATAACTCACAGGCCGAATAAGCGCAGCTTCATTCAGCAACGGGCCTATTTTTTATCTTCTGGCGTATAACCTTCGATATGAACGTCTTTGCCTTCGAACAGGAAGCTCACCATCTCCTGTTCCAGCAGCTTACGGTGCTCGGCGTTCATCATGTTGAGCTTTTTCTCGTTAATCAACATGGTCTGCTTATGCTGCCACTGCGCCCACGCGTCCTTAGAGATCTCGTTATAGATACGTTTTCCCAGTTCGCCAGGGTAGAGCTGAAAATCTTGCCCTTCAGCGTCGCGTTGCAGGTAAGTACAAAAAATCGTTCTGCTCATAAGTCATCCTCTTCATCGACCGGGGCGTTAAACTGGCGCTCCGGTACGTAACTGCTGTAACAAGCGCTCCACGGGGGCCGCCAGTCCGACTGACGGCGGTTGCGCTAAGTTATACCAGAGCGCGCTGCCTTCATCCATGCAGGCGTCCAGTGACGACACGGGAAGCCACATAGGCACAATATCCAGGTGGAAATGGCTAAATGTGTGGCGAAACGCGTTAAGCTGGGTCAAATTATCAGCGTTAACATGCCGTTGCGCCAGCCATTCACGTAATTCATCTTCGCTGGCGAACTGCGGGAAGCAGTAGAGTCCGCCCCATAAACCGCTGGGAGGGCGCTGCGCCAGGAAAATCTCCTGATTATGCTGTAACAATAAAAAGTAACCCGTCCGCTCCGGCAACGTCTGTTTCGGTTTCTTGCCCGGATAGCGTGACCAGCTTTCATGCGCAGCGGCGATACAACCGTTTTGCAGCGGACACAGGGTGCACTTTGGCTTTGAACGTGTACAAACCATCGCGCCCAGATCCATCATCGCCTGATTAAAACGCTCCACGCCGCGTGCGGGCGTCACTTGCTCGCTCAACGTCCACAGCGTATTCTCCACCTCTTTTTTTCCAGGCCAGCCGCTAACAGCATAACAGCGAGCCAGCACACGTTTAACGTTTCCATCAAGAATCGGATAATGTTTACCTAACGCGAGGGAGAGAATTGCGCCGGCGGTTGAACGTCCGACGCCGGGGAGCGCGGCGATTTCGGCAAAAGTTTGCGGGAATTCTCCACCGTGAAGCGTCGCCACCTGTTGCGCCGCTTTATGCAAATTACGTGCGCGGGCGTAATAGCCGAGCCCGGTCCATAAATGGAGTACTTCATCCAGCGGCGCATTCGCTAAATCCGTTACCGTCGGAAAGCGCGCCATAAATCGCTCAAAGTAAGGAATCACCGTCGTCACCTGCGTTTGTTGCAACATGACTTCCGAGAGCCATACTTTGTAAGGCGTCTTGTTAATTTGCCAGGGCAGCGTTTTCCGCCCGTATTTGTCGTACCAGTCCAGAACCTGGGCTGAAAATTGAGACGCTTGCATGGAAACTCATTCATTATTGCCGGGGGCAAGATTGCAGCACAGAGGCCGCAGGGTGTAAACCGGAACTTTCCGCAGTGCGCTTCATGCTTGCATCCGGCAACTAACTTTGGATAATGCCCGTTTTCAGAACTCAAACACAGCAGACTACACTTTTATGAAAAACGACGTCATTTCACCGGAATTTGATGAAAACGGTCGCCCGCTGCGCCGTATTCGTAGTTTTGTTCGTCGCCAGGGGCGACTGACAAAGGGGCAAGAGCACGCGCTGGAAAACTACTGGCCGGTGATGGGCGTCGAGTTCAGCGAAGCGCCGGTAGATTTCGCCACGTTGTTTGGTCGCGAAGCGCCGGTGACGCTGGAGATTGGTTTTGGCATGGGGGCGTCTCTCGTGGCGATGGCGAAAGCGCGCCCGGAGCAGAATTTCCTCGGTATTGAAGTGCATTCGCCCGGCGTCGGCGCGTGTCTGGCGTCCGCTCATGAAGAGGGCGTTGAAAACCTGCGCGTCATGTGCCACGACGCGGTAGAAGTGTTGCATAAAATGATTCCTGACAATTCTTTATCGATGGTTCAGCTCTTTTTCCCTGACCCGTGGCATAAAGCGCGTCATAATAAACGCCGTATCGTTCAGGTGCCGTTTGCTGAACTGGTATTGAGCAAGCTGAAATTGGGCGGCGTTTTCCATATGGCGACCGACTGGGAAGCGTATGCGGAACACATGCTTGAAGTCATGTCTTCTATCGACGGGTACAAAAATCTGTCAGAGAGCAATGATTATGTACCGCGCCCGGAATCGCGCCCGGTAACGAAATTTGAACAACGTGGCCATCGTCTTGGTCATGGCGTATGGGACTTAATGTTCGAGAGGGTGAAATAATGGCAAAGAACCGTAGTCGTCGTCTGCGTAAAAAAATGCACATTGACGAATTCCAGGAATTAGGATTTTCGGTGGCATGGCGTTTTCCGGAAGGTACATCTGAAGAGCAGATCGATAAGACTGTCGATGACTTTATTAATGACGTTATTGAGCCTAATAAACTGGCGTTTGACGGCAGCGGCTACCTGGCCTGGGAAGGGCTGATTTGTATGCAGGAAATCGGTAAATGTACCGAAGAACATCAGGCGATTGTGCGTAAGTGGCTGGAAGCGCGCAACCTTGAGGAAGTCCGAACCAGCGAACTTTTCGACGTTTGGTGGGACTAATAAGTACAGGGTCGGCAAATGCCGGCCCGCTTTGTCTTGAGGGAAAGTTATGATGCGCAAAACGCTGCTGGCGGCAGTGCTAACGTTTACGGCGATGGCCGCTCATGCAGATTACAAATGCAGCGTCACGCCGCGTGACGATGTGATCCTGAGTCCACAAACGGTGCAGGTGAAAGGTGAAAACGGCAACCTGGTGATCACGCCGGACGGCAATGTGATGTACAACGGTAAGCAGTACACCCTTAGCGCCGCGCAGCGCGAGCAGGCGAAAGATTACCAGGCGGAGCTGCGAAGCGCGCTGCCGTGGATTGATGAGGGCGCCCGATCGCGCGTCGAAAAAGGCCGCGTGGCGCTGGATAAAATCATCGCTAAAGAGGTGGGCGAAAGCAGCAACATGCGTAGCCGTCTGACGAAGCTTGATGCGCAATTAAAAGCGCAAATGAACCGCATTATTGAACATCGTACGGACGGCCTGACGTTCCACTATAAGGCTATCGACCAGGTGCGTGCCGACGGTCAGCAGTTGGTGAATCAGGCGATGGGCGGTATTTTGCAGGACAGCATTAACGAAATGGGCGCCAAAGCGGTGCTTAAAGGCGGCGGTAATCCTTTACAGGGTGTGATGGGCAGTCTCGGTGGTTTGCAAACCGCTATCCAGAACGAATGGAAAAACCAGGAGAAAGATTTCCAGCAGTTTGGCAAAGATGTCTGTAGCCGCGTAGTAACCTTAGAAGATAGCCGCAAAGCGCTGGTTGGCAGCCTGAAGTAATCTTTCCTTTTTAAACAATGGCGTAGATCGTATCTGCGCCTTTTTATTCTGTTTTTTCCTGCATTTTGTTATCCATCTCTAAAAAATACTCTCTGTTGGATATATATCGCTGGTTAATCGTATGACATCACATTATTCGTCTGCAATATAGGGATAATGCGACCAGTTGACATAACTGGAGATATAACATGGAGTTTTTCAGGAAAACGGCATTAGCTGCTCTGGTAATGGGTTTCAGCGGCGCAGCGTTCGCTTTACCGAATATCACCATCTTAGCGACCGGCGGAACGATCGCTGGCGGTGGTGATTCAGCAACAAAATCAAATTATACGGCAGGTAAAGTCGGCGTCGAAAATCTGGTGGATGCCGTTCCTCAATTGAAGGACATTGCGGTAGTGAAAGGCGAGCAGGTCGTTAACATTGGCTCGCAGGATATGAACGATGAAGTCTGGCTCACGCTGGCGAAAAAAATCAATACCGAGTGCGACAGCACCGACGGTTTCGTGATCACCCACGGTACTGATACGATGGAAGAGACCGCTTATTTCCTCGATCTGACCGTGAAATGCAATAAACCGGTGGTACTGGTCGGCGCGATGCGCCCTTCCACGTCAATGAGCGCAGATGGCCCGTTCAACCTCTATAATGCGGTAGTAACAGCGGCTGATAAACAGTCTGCCAATCGCGGCGTGCTGGTGGTAATGAATGATACCGTGATGGACGGACGCGACGTCACTAAGACCAATACGACTGACGTGGCGACGTTTAAAGCGGTTAACTATGGCCCGCTGGGTTATATCCACAACGGTAAAATTGACTATCAGCGTACGCCAGAGCGTAAACATACCACCTCCACCCCGTTCGACGTGTCGAAGCTGACCGCGTTGCCGAAAGTCGGTATCGTTTATAACTATGCGAATGCGTCCGATCTGCCGGCAAAAGCGCTGGTAGACGCGGGTTATGACGGGATCGTGAGCGCAGGTGTGGGTAACGGCAACCTGTATAAAACGGTCTTTGATACCCTGGCGACCGCTGCGCACAACGGTACGGTAGTGGTGCGTTCTTCACGTGTGCCGACTGGCGCAACCACGCAGGATGCGGAAGTGGACGATGCAAAATACGGCTTTGTCGCCTCTGGCACGCTGAACCCGCAAAAAGCGCGTGTCTTACTGCAACTGGCGTTAACCCAGACTAAAGATCCAAAACAGATCCAGACGATGTTTAATCAGTATTAAAGATAATGCCCCGGTCGGAAGGCCGGGGCTATCTTTGGAAGACCTCTCGCACAATCAACACTATTATCTTGCTAATTATCATCATGGTTATGATAATCGTGGGCGTCATGTCTCTGGACGGGAGGTCCACAAGTGGTTCGACAATGGATTGCTGGCGCAGCGCTGTTTGCCCTGATTTCAGGCTATAGTTGGGCAGAGGTTGCTCAACCCTCCGATAACATCTTAAAAGAACAGTTTAGTAAGCAGTACCACGGCATACTTAAACTGGATTCCATTACCTTAAAAAATCTTGATTCGAGGGGCAATCAGGCCACCTGGTCTGCCGAAGGGGATATTTCTTCCCGTGAAGATATGTATACCGGCGTTGGTATGGCGGCGGATTATTATTTTGTTGAAAAAACCTGGACCAAAGATCGTCCCGTTAAATTTTCTGCCATGTTAACCAGCAAAGGGACGCCAGCCTCTGGCTGGACGGTGAGCTATTACTCATTACAAATGGCAGCCAGCGATCAGGGCCGGGCTATTGACGACATTAAAACGAATGATAAATACCTGATCGTCAACAGTGATGACTTTAACTATCGGTTTGGCAACATTGAAGCCTCCTGGCGTGCGCAGAAAGCGTCGATCCCCGGTCTTGAAAAACAACTCTCTGCCCTGGATAAGAAAATAGCGGTAGCTAAAAAAGAAGCGGACGCATATTGGGGAAAAGGCGCTGATGGGAAACCGTTGACCCGCGCCGAGGCGTTTAAAAAGACGTTAAAAGAGCGCGATGATTATGTAAAAGCCAACGATAGCAGCGTATATGCCGAGAAATACGAAAAAGAGGTCTATCAACCGGCATTAGACGCGTGCCGTAAGCAGAGTGAGCCGTGCAATGAAGCGGCTATTCAGCAGAAAAGAGATTTAGACATACACGAGCAACGGCGGCAGGTATTTTTGAAATCAGAAGAGCTGCGTCGAAAAGCGCAGAATGACTGGATAACGTTAGAGAAAGGACAATATCCGCTGAATATAGCGGTACAGAAACTTCAGATGCAACAGAGTGATATCCGCATGAAAATCATGGATATTAATGACGGTTACGAGCGCTGGAAAAAAGATACGGACGATTTGCGTCGTAAAGGCGTTATTAAATAATGCGCTTGCCGGCGGCGCATTAACCGCCACAGATCGGTAAGCGTCGCGCCATCAGGTATTTTACCCGCTGGCGCTACAGGCTTATTCCTTGTTATTCCGCGAGAAACAACTCAAGAAGAGAGTTTAAAAACAGTTTACCGTGCCGGGTAATCTGCCAGTATTGCTCGCATTCGGTCAGGTAGCCCTGGGCAATAGCCTCGTCGATTGGCTGACGAATAACCGCTTCCGTAAGCCCGGTGTAGTCGACAAATTCGGCGCGAGGCGCGCGCTCCAGCAACCGAAAACGGTTCATAAAGAACTCAAAGGGTTTATCGTCATCACTCACGTCACGCTGGCTTTCCAGGTAACGTCCCTGCATATAACCGCGTGGGTGACGGGTTTTGGTGGTGCGCAGGATCCTGCCGCCCGGGAAGGTGACTTTACCGTGGGCGCCGCAGCCAATCCCCAGATAGTCGCCAAAGCGCCAGTAGTTCAGATTATGCTGGCACTGATAACCGGGTTTGGCATAGGCCGACGTTTCGTATTGCTGATAGCCCGCGGCGGTTAATAACTGGTGGCCCTGCTCAAAGATATCCCACAGTGCGTCATCGTCCGGTAAAACCGGCGGACGCGAACCGAACAGAGTGTTGGGTTCAATCGTCAATTGATACCATGAGAGATGCGGCGGATTAAGCGCAATCGCCTGTCGCAAATCATTCAGCGCCTCTTCCAGCGTTTGGTCCGGCAATCCATGCATCAAGTCGAGGTTAAAGCTGCGTAGCCCAAGCCCATTTGCCAGTCTTGCTGCCCGCATCGCCTCTTGTGGACCGTGAATACGGCCAAGACGTTTCAGCTTAGGCTCACTAAAGCTCTGCACGCCAATGGAGATCCGGTTTACGCCGGCGCGCTGATAGTCGATGAAGCGGTCGGCTTCGACCGTGCCGGGGTTCGCTTCCATGGTAATTTCCGCATCCGCCGCCAGATTCAGGCGCGCACGCACGCCGTCCAGCAGCGTTTGCATCGCCGGCCCGGAAAGCAGGCTTGGCGTACCGCCGCCAATAAAAATGGTCTTTACTTCACGCCCTTGCGCCCAGGCGACGTCGGCATCCAGATCGCTTAACAGATGCTGGACGTAGTCGTCATGCGGCACCTCGCCCTTCAACGCATGGGAATTGAAGTCGCAATATGGACATTTTTGTACACACCAGGGAATATGAATATAAAGACTGAGCGGCGGTAGTTTAGCCATTGCGTAACGCATCCAGCAGCAGCTTGAGCGCTTGTCCACGGTGGGAAATCGCGCTTTTTTCTTCACGGGTCAGTTCTGCGGCGGTTTTGCCTTCAGACGGTACGAAGAAAATGGGATCATAGCCAAATCCGCCATTTCCGGCCGCCTGGCGAGTAATGACGCCAGGCCAACTACCGTGACAGACTATCGGTGTGGGATCTTCGGCATGACGCAAATAAACCAGCACACAATGGAATCGCGCCTGGCGTTTGTCGTCCGGAACATCCCGTAGAGTATGCAGCAGTTTTTCCAGATTTTGCTGATCTGTCGCGTTTTCGCCAGAATAGCGCGCGGAATAGATACCCGGCGCGCCGCCTAAAACGTCAACGGCCAGACCGGAGTCATCGGCAATGGCGGGCAGACCGGTCATTTTGGCGGCATGGCGCGCTTTGAGAATCGCGTTTTCAATAAACGTCAGGCCGGTTTCTTCCGCGGAGTCAACGCCCAGTTCCGTTTGCGCTACCACATCAAGCCCAAAATCGCTTAACAGCGACGCGAGCTCGCGCACTTTACCGGCGTTGCCGGTTGCGAGAACAACTTTTTGCATGGAATACCTACTCAGTTAACGCCGCAATTTCCGGCGGGATCTGTTGCGGGTGAATAATTTTTACCTGTTTGTGACGGCCCAGCTCGCCTTTTTCGATGACGATCTGACTTTTCGCCACGCGAAACTGTTTACCGAGAAACTTGGTCAGATGGCTGTTTGCCTGACCATCAACCGGCGGGGCGGTAATGGCGACTTTCACCTCGTCGCCATGTAAGCCCACAATACTGTCGCGGCTGGCTTTCGGCTGAATATAAAGCCGTAACACCAGACCGTCTTCGCAGCGAGTCACAGCACTCATAACGCCATCCACAGCCCCGGCAGCAACATGTTGCCCGTCGCTTGTAAGACTTCAGCGATTCCCATATTAACGACATACAGCAGCAGCACCAGAACCATCGGCGAGAAGTCGATGCCGCCCATCGCAGGCAGTATACGGCGAATCGGGCTGAGCAGCGGCTCGGCAAGCTGAATCAATACATATTCAATCGGGCTACGACCCTGGCTCACCCAGCTCATGATAGCCATGACCAGCAGCACCCAGAAGATCAGCAGACCGATTGTTTTAAGTAAGATAAGCACCGCGGCAATCCAGATAATCGCCTGAAACGTAATGACCTTAAACAGCACTATCGCCTTAATAACGCTAAGAATAAACGCCACCAGCAGGGAAGCGCTGTCGATCGGCCCCATTGGCGGGATAATACGACGCAGCGGTCCGATGATGGGCTGCGTAATTTTCACCACGAACTGGGAGAAAGGGTTGTAAAAGTCACAGCGGGCCCACTGCATCCACACGCGCAATAATAGCACCATGGTATACAGCTCAATTACCGTTGAGAGCAGGAAGGTCAACGTATTCATGGCGTTCCTCAGTTTTCCTTAATTTTTTGTGTAATCACGAGCACCAAAGATAGCGGTGCCGATGCGCACCATTGTGCTACCTGCCGCAATCGCGGCTTCCATATCGTCGCTCATACCCAGAGATAAGGTATCAACGTCAGGGTAGCGCGCTTTCAGCCCGGCAAATGCTACAGCCATTTGACGTGCGACTTCAAACTGCCTTACATAATCTGACTCTGGGGCCGGGATCGCCATCAGTCCGCGAAGCCGCAGACGCGGCAGTGTAGCCACCGCCGCGGCCAGCTCATCCAGTTCCGCCAGCGGAATGCCTGATTTGCTGTTTTCATCGCTGATATTAATTTGGATCAGAACATTTAGCGCCGGCAGATTATCCGGACGCTGTTCGCTCAGCCGCGAGGCGATACGCAGGCGATCGATGGTATGACACCAGTCAAAATGCTCGGCCACCAGCCGACTTTTGTTGGACTGTAAAGGGCCAATAAAGTGCCAGTGCAGGCCTTCCACTTTCGCTTCCTGAAAGTGGCGGATTTTTTCCACCCCCTCTTGTACATAATTTTCACCAAATGCCCGTTGTCCGGCGGCAATGGCTTCTGCGATGTCGCTCGCAGGTTTGGTTTTACTCACTGCAAGCAACGTAACTTCTTCTGAAGAGCGGCCGCAACGCGTCGCCGCGGCGGAGATTTTGTCCCGGATGTGTGCCAGGTTATGCGCGATATCGTTCATTTTCCGAGGATGTTTATATGAATATGGAAGAAATTGTGACGCTTAGTGTAAAGCATAACGTCTCGGATCTACACCTGTGTAACGCCTGGCCTGCGCGATGGCGCAAACAAGGACGCATGGAGATCGCGCCTTTTACCGCGCCAGATGTCGACAAGCTTCTGCTTGATTGGCTTAATGACGCGCAACAATATCAGTGGCGAACGCACGGCCAGCTTGATTTCGCCGTCTCGCTGTCTGGCACGCGGCGCCTACGCGCCAGTGCGTTCACACATCAACAGGGAACGTCGCTGGCGCTACGGCTATTGCCCGAGCGTTGTCCTGATCTGGCGGAAATCCAGACGCCGCCGATAGTACCCGCACTGCTTGCCAGCGAGAACGGACTGATTCTGGTCACTGGCGCTACTGGCTGCGGGAAGTCCACCACGCTGGCGGCGATGGTGGGACATCTTAATCAACATGCCGATAAACACATCCTGACGCTGGAAGATCCTATTGAGTACCGTTACACCAGCAAGCGTTGCCTGATACAGCAGCGGGAAATCGGCCAGCATTGCGCCACTTTTGCCGCCGGGCTGCGCGCGGCGTTGCGTGAAGATCCCGATGTCATTTTGCTGGGAGAGCTGCGTGACAGCGAGACCATTCGCCTGGCGCTGACGGCGGCGGAAACGGGGCATCTGGTACTGGCAACCCTGCATACTCGCGGTGCGGCGCAGGCGGTGGAAAGATTAGTGGATAGTTTTCCGGCGCAGGAAAAAGAACCGGTACGCAGTCAACTGGCGGGTAGTCTGCGCGCTGTACTATCGCAAAAACTGGAGGTCGACAGGCAGGAGGGGCGCGTGGCGTTGTTTGAATTACTGATTAATACGCCAGCCACAGGGAATTTGATCCGTGAAGGCAAACTCCATCAGTTGGCCCACGTGATACAAACCGGGCAGCAGCAGGGGATGATGACATTCGCCCAGAGCGCGCAATGGCGTCAGGCGCAGGGACGGCTGTAGCGAACATGGCGGCGTAGGGGCGTTGTAAAGTGTTGACTGGCGCGGTGGATTGAACGGTATACAGGCTTGTATCCTGGCGAACCGGCGTTAAAATCGCAGCTTTGTTAAAACCACAGCGAAGCCATTTAACGATGTCATCACAACCGAATCAAAGCCTGATAGATGGCATTCGCTGTCTGCAATATCTGGTTTCCAGCGACCGTGCTATCGGATGTCGCGAGCTTGCCCGGCTGATGGATATTAATACCACGCGCGTTAATCGCCTGTTAATGACGATGGCCTCTATTGGACTCACGATGCAGGATGAGCACCGACGCTATTTACCCGGGCCAGGCATTCATGCTTTGGCGGTGCAGGCGATTCGCGGTTCAGCGCTGTTCTCCCATGCGTTGCCTATCCTTGAGCGCCATGCGCCCAAAGACATCGTGGTGGCATTAGGCGTGCTATGGGAGGACCAGATTATCTATATTTATCACTCTACGCCGGGGTCGCAGGGAAGTCAGGCGCTGGCGGGGTTTCGCATGTGCCCGGCCTGGCAGTCGGTACCAGGGGTAGCGTTACTGGCGGCAGAAAGCGATGAGGCGCTAATGCAGCGCTTTACTCCGGAGCAGTGGCGTAATCTGGCGCCGCATGTGGCGCAGCAGCGCCAGCGGGGATACGTGCTGTGGCATCACGCTGATGGTGAAGTTTCTATGGCGCAACCGCTAGGCAAGCACGCCGCAGCGCTGGCCTTTGCGGGAATGTGGCGGATTGATGAGGCGGAGGCGGCTGCGCGTTTACAGGCGTTGAAGGCATTAAACCAGCGTATTGCCCAGCAAGCCTGGCAACCGTGACCGCGTTATCCGCCTGCTGACAAAAACGGCTTTAATACCCCTGTTCAAAATAGCTTTCGAGGATAATCACGGCGGAGGCCGAGTCCACTTTGCCTTTGTTCAGCGCGCGATACCCACCTCGTTCAAACAGACCGGAGCGTGCTTCAACGGTGCTGAGTCGTTCATCGTGCAGCGTGACAGTTACCCCGAAACGCCCATGAATACGGTTGGCGAATTTACGGGCGCGCGCCGTCAGCGGCTGTTCAGTGCCATCCATATTGAGCGGTAGCCCGACAATAATTTCGTCCGGCTGCCACTCTTTCAGCAAACGTTCAATGAGCGTCCAGTCGGGCGTGCCGTCCTGTGCTTTGATTGCCGGAAGCGGACGGGCGGTGCCGGTAATGCGTTGTCCTATTGCAACGCCGATGCTTTTTGTGCCGAAGTCAAAGGCCAGTAAGGTGCCGCTCATCAGGCGTGCCCCGCAACGCCAGGCATGGTCAGAATATCAATGCCAATAAGTTTTGCCGCTTCGCGCCAGCGCTCGGCAATGGGCGTTTTGAACAAAATATTGAGATCGGCGGGCGCGGTAAGCCAGGCGTTATCAAGCAGCTCTTGTTCAAGCTGGCCTTTATCCCAGGAGGCGTAGCCCAGCGCGACCAGCACATCGGAAGGCTGTTGTTGGGTACCTAACGTTTCCAGCACATCGCGGGAGGTGGTAATCACGGTATTGTCTGAGATACGAATGCTGGAGGCGAAACGTGACGGCGGAGTATGGAGAATAAATCCGCGATCTTCCGCCAGCGGGCCGCCGAGCATCACGGCTTTATCAAGACGAATTGCCGAATCGCGCGGTTCCGGCGTAATTTTTAGTTTTTCCAGAATCCCTTCAATTTGCAGATTTTCCAAAGGCTTATTAATAATAATCCCCATAGCGCCGTCCTGGTTGTGCTCGCAAATATACACCACGGAACGGCGGAAAATCGGGTCCTGGAGCGCAGGCATGGCAATAAGAAAGTGATGCTGTAAATTCATTGTCAGAGGTTCTGTTTCCTGGTTCAAAAAAACGACAGCGTTCAGTATGTGGGGAAAGCGGACGGTTGTCACTCATATAAGCCGTCTTTTGCCAAAGGACGGCTGCCTTATCGGGCAATTGATTGCCGGATGGCGATGCTGATGCGCCGCCTTATCCGACCGGGGCGGCGTGATTGCTCAGGCCCGGTAAGCGCACGCCACCGGGCAATAAACGTTTACTTCGCCAGACGCGCTTCGATGGCGTCCATCAACATCCCGGTGATAGAGATCGGATATTCCGCTTCAATTTCACGCACGCAGGTTGGGCTGGTCACGTTAATTTCCGTTAAGCGGTCGCCGATAATATCCAGACCGACGAAAATAAGCCCTTTGGCTTTAAGCGTCGGCCCAACGCGGCGGGCGATTTCCCAGTCGCTTTCGCTCAACGGACGGGGTTCGCCGCGACCACCAGCCGCCAGGTTGCCGCGGGTTTCGCCGCCCTGCGGAATACGCGCCAGGCAGTAAGGCACCGGCTCGCCGTCGACGACCAGTACGCGCTTATCGCCATCTTTGATCGCGGGCAAATAGTTCTGCGCCATGCAGTAGCGGTTGCCCAGCTCGGTCAGCGTTTCGGCAATAACGCCTAGGTTAGGATCGCCTTCCTTAACGCGGAAAATGGACGCGCCGCCCATACCGTCCAGCGGTTTCATAATGATATCGCCGTGCTTTTCCCAAAACGCTTTGAGCTGCGCTTTATTGCGCGTTACCAGCGTTTCCGGGGTCAGGTCGGAAAACCAGGCGGTATACAGTTTTTCATTACAGTCGCGCAGGCTTTGCGGTTTGTTGACGATCAGCGTCCCTTTCTCTTCAGCGCGTTCCAGAATATAGGTCGCATAAATAAACTCGGTATCAAACGGCGGATCTTTGCGCATCAAAATGACGTCCAGATCGGCGAGTTTAATCTCCTGCTCGCTGCCGAACTCGTACCATTTATCGTAATTTTGCTCCACGCTCAACGTTCGCGTGCGGGCGCGGGCTTCGCCGTTAATCAGATAAAGGTCGGCCATCTCCATATAATGAAGTTCATAACCACGACGTTGGGCTTCCAGCAGCATAGCGAAACTGGTGTCTTTCTTGATGTTGATGTGTGCGATGGGGTCCATCACGATGCCGAGCTTGATCATTATTTTCTCCGTTAACGCTTCATCCTAAGTCGCCAAAACGCACCTGTAGCGCGGTAATGGCGGTGAGCGCGGTTGTCTCAGTACGCAGAACGCGAGGTCCTAACAGAATATCAGTAAACTGATAGCGCGCGGTCATCGCGATTTCGTCCGCCGACAGCCCGCCTTCCGGGCCGATCAGCAGTCGGACGCGTTCAACCGGCAGAGGCAGAGTGTTGATGCTGGCATGGGCGCGCGGATGAAGATTGAGCTTCAGCCCGGAATCTTGCTCGGCGCACCAGGCTTCCAGCGCCATCGGCGGGCGAATTTCCGGCACCCGGTTACGCCCGCATTGTTCGCAGGCGGCGATGGCGATCTTTTGCCACTGCTGGCGCTTTTTGTTCAGACGTTCATTATCCAGTTTAACGCCGCAGCGCTCAGAGAACAGTGGCGTAATGAGGCTTACGCCCAGTTCGATCGATTTCTGGATAGTAAATTCCATTTTTTCACCGCGCGACATCACCTGGCCCAGATGGATATGCAGCGGCGATTCACGATCGTCGATTTCGCCTTTCATCACTTGCACTTCAACGCTTTTCTTACTGGCGCTAATGATTTCAGCATCGAATACCTGATTACTGCCGTCAAACAGCTGTAACGCTTGTCCCGGTCCCATGCGCAGTACACGACCAATATGGTTGGCCGCATCTTCGCATAACGAAATCTGCGTACCGGACGTCAACAATTCAGGGTGATAAATGCGGGGAATACGCATAATAAAAAAAATCCGCGTCATGGCCCCGGCGTTTGGCTATCCAGGGCATGGGTTAACAAGAATCCCGCTAGTGTAGGTTAGCTCTTTCGCGCCTGGCAAGCGCGTTGCACATAGGGATTATGATTACCCTGGACCTTCGCGATACGCGCATCGCGCTCGCACTCCCAGGCGGTAACGGGGTACTGCTTATCCCAGACGTTAAAAAGCTGCGTTTGTTGGCGGGAAAGTTTCAGTTGGTATTGGTCGCGCATATAAAAATAAGTGCGGGCGATTGCGCCACGGGCGCGGGCGGGCGGCTCGGCGATTTTCGCTTTAAAATCCACTTTCATGGCGCATTGCCCGTACTGGCCTTCGCCGCCGTTCCACTGGCTATACATAAAGTTGCCGCGATCGCCATTCACTTCGCCAATGGCGGGCTGCAGGTTATGCATATCGCTTTCCATTTTGCGGTAGACCGGATCTTTAGCGCAGTTTTTTCGCCCGCCGTCCTGCCAGCACTGGCGCTGATGACCGAATTGCCAGGCGGGGACAACGTGCTCCCACTCAATGCGTCTGGCGCGATTCTCGTTTTTACGCACCTTATAGCCGCAGGACTCCAGGTCTACGACGCCTTTTTTACCCTGCCAGCGGATTTGGCACCCGCAGTAAAAGCTGCCGGGCGCGTCAGCATTGACTTTGACGCTCGCCGCTTTGGCCTGAGAAAAATTGTTAATGCCATCGGCCAGGGCCTGGCCTGAAAACGCTGCGGCCAGCAACGCAGCGGCAAAAGAAAAATTACGGTACATTGCACACTCCATAGCAAAACGAGCCCGCAACGTAACGAAAGTTGTGTCTGTATGCAATCAGTCCGCTCAGGAAAGTTCCCGGACGTTTCGGGAACTACCCGGCGACCAGTGGTTCGCCGCAGTGAACGCAACGATAAACCGCTTCGCCGCGTACTACCCGATTATGACGGCGGACGGTGAGTTGATGTTGCTGGCATTGGCAATGGTAGGGAAAGGTATTGCGCCGTACGGATTGCAGCGCAAATTGATGAGTACGTCTGGCCGGAACGCCCAGCACGCTTTCCATCATCCACTTCCATTCCTTGCCATGCGGAGCCTTGCGTCCGAAGTGCTTCCACACCAACAGATGCGCCAGTTCATGCGGCACGACCTCTGCAATAAAGGTGTCGATGTTTTCCAGCAGTAACACCGGGTTGAGGCGGATTTCGTAGCTCTCCAGCCAGGCGGTGCCCGCCGAGGTGCCGCGTTGCGTATACACCAGTTTCGGCTCCGGATAATGTCTATCGAGCTTGAGGTTCGCCTGGGCGAGATTTTCCCGCAGACGGCGCATCACGGCCTGCTGGATAGCGATAGGGAGACGAGGGGTTTTCATAGCGGCAGAGAATAGTGCGACGGAAGAGGGACTGCAAGAAAAACGCTTCCTCCTGTGGCAGGAGGAAGCGTGGAGGGATTAGTCGTGGGCGCCGATTTCGCGCAGTTTACGACCTTTCATCAGGTTACGTTCAATGTGTTCCAGCGAAACGTGTTTGGTTTCCGGCACCAGCCACAGGGTCAGCAGGATAAACAGCACGTTCAGGCCAGCGTAGACCCAGAAGGTGTTGGCGTTACCCAGATTGTTCAGCATGGTCAGGAACGTTGCGCCGACGATCATATTGGCGATCCAGTTGGTCGCGGTGGAGCAGGTGATGCCGAAATCGCGGCCTTTCAGCGGCTGGATTTCGGAGCACAGTACCCAAATCAGCGGACCAGCGCTCATCGCAAATCCAATGATGAACATCAGCAGCATAGCGATAGCGAAGTATTGCGCAGACGGCGAATGGATGCCGATGTGCATCATCGTACCCAGAATCCCCATACCAATCGCCATGACCAGGAAGCCCAGCGTCAGGGTAGGTTTGCGACCCCAGCGGTCAACCAGGCCGATAGCGATGAAGGTTGCCAGGACGTTAGTCAGACCAACAATAACGGTGCCCCACATCTGCTCCGTAGTATTCGTGTACCCCGCCAGTTCGAAGATTTTCGGCGCGTAATACATGATGACATTCATCCCGGTAAATTGCTGCATTACCTGCAACAAAATGCCAAGAAACACGGCGCGGCGGAAGTTGCTGTTCTCTTTGAACAGCGCCCAACCGCTCTGTTTAACCTGCAAACTTTCGCGAATTTCATCGAGCTCACGTTTTGCTTCCGCACTGGTGTCACGCAGACGCAACAGGACGCGTTCAGCATCATGGAAACGGCGTTTCGCCGCAAACCAGCGCGGGCTGTCCGGCAGGAAGAAGACGCCGATCAGCAGCAGAATGGCTGGGATGATGATCACGCCGAGCATCCAGCGCCATGCGCCGCTGTAGCTGAACGCGGTATCGGACAGATAAGCGCCCAGAATCCCGATGGTGATCATGAGTTGGTACATTGAGATCATACTGCCGCGAATTTTTTCCGGCGCGATCTCGGACAGGTATAACGGTGCGGTGTAGGAAGCGACGCCGACGGCCAGACCCAGCAGCACGCGAGAAATAATCAGGACTTCAACGTTAGGCGCCGCAGCGGAGAACAGCGAACCGGCGACGAACAGGATAGCGCCGATCATCAGGCTTTTTTTACGACCCAGCTTAAAGGAGAGCCAGCCGCTGCCGACAGCGCCGACGGCCGCGCCAAACATCATGGAGCTGACCACCCATTCCTGAGTGTGTGCGGTAATCTGAAACTCGTCGGTAATGAAGGGTAAAGCACCGGCGATAACGCCGATATCCAGGCCAAAAAGTAATCCTGCCAGGGCTGCAAGAAAGCAGACAAAAAATGTCATGGCCTTGTTGGAACGCCCTTGTTTTTTATTGTCAGGCATTATGCCCTCCGGTTGGGTTAGCAATTTTATCGATGTTAAGAGTAGGTGAGTACGCCGTAAAAAGATGTGAGGCTAATCACAATGGTGTAATCGTTTACACTACTATTTATCTCGGTGATTATTTAATTATCTGAAAAATAATAGTTTTAATAATCTTATAACTATATCAATCGCCTGGTATTCAGACAAAGTTGAAAAATTATGTAATATTTTCATCGCAGAATTAGCATACCGATAGTGATGCGGTCAGTTCTTAATGAAAATGAATGTAACCGCTTTCATGATGACTGAAACTGAATGATAAAAAGTGTAGTCGAAGAAACGAAAGGGGAGAGTGGATTGTGCTGCGCATCACAAAAAGGTCAGTATAAATACACGCTGGAACATCTGATAACGTTGCGTGTATCAGCAATGATAAAGGCCAGCAGGGCGCTGGCCTTGATAAGTACGGTATGGTTTACCTGACTGAAAAACAGCGTCAGGTGCGGGCGATTATTTCAGACCGGCAGCATCGCGCAGCAGTTGCGCTTTGTCGGTTTTTTCCCATGGGAAGTTTTCGCGACCGAAGTGGCCGTAAGCCGCAGTTTCTTTGTAGATCGGGTGCAGCAGATCCAGCATCTGAATCAAGCCGTACGGGCGCAGGTCGAAGAATTCGCGTACCAGCAGAATCAACTGTTCAGCAGGCACTTTTTCAGTACCGAACGTTTCCACCATGATGGACGTCGGCTCCGCTACACCGATAGCGTAGGAGACCTGGATTTCACAGCGATCCGCCAGACCTGCCGCCACGATGTTTTTCGCGACATAACGCGCAGCGTAAGCTGCAGAACGGTCAACTTTAGACGGATCTTTACCGGAGAAGGCGCCGCCGCCGTGACGCGCCATACCGCCGTAGGTATCAACGATGATCTTACGACCGGTCAGACCGCAATCGCCCATCGGGCCGCCGATAACAAAACGCCCGGTTGGGTTGATAAAAAACTTAGTGGACGTATTTAACCATTCAGACGGCAGAATGGGTTTGATGATCTCTTCCATCACCGCTTCTTGCAGCGATTTTTGGTCGATATCTTCTGCGTGCTGCGTAGAGAGAACCACGGCGTCGATACCGACGATTTTGCCGTCGTCATACTGGAAAGTGACCTGGCTTTTTGCATCCGGACGCAACCATGGCAGGGTGCCATTTTTACGCACTTCAGCCTGACGCTGTACCAGACGGTGCGCGTAGGTGATTGGCGCAGGCATCAGTACGTCGGTTTCATTTGTCGCGTAGCCAAACATCAGGCCCTGGTCGCCCGCGCCTTGTTCCAGCGGGTCTGCGCGGTCAACGCCCTGGTTGATATCCGGAGACTGTTTGCCAATTGCGCTCAGTACCGCGCAAGAGTTGGCGTCAAAGCCCATGTCGGAATGCACATAGCCAATTTCGCGCACCGTATTACGGGTAATCTCTTCGATATCGACCCAGGCGCTGGTGGTGATCTCACCGCCAACTAAAACCATGCCGGTTTTAACGTAGGTTTCACAGGCGACGCGTGCTTTCGGATCCTGTTGCAGGATAGCGTCCAACACGGCATCAGAGATTTGGTCTGCGATTTTGTCAGGATGCCCTTCTGATACGGACTCAGACGTAAAAAGGTGTTTTGCCATATTTAATTTCACCTAAGGAGAATTTAGTTAGCTCAAACTGTTGTGCGGAATAGTCATGACAGAAGATTCTACCATGAGTCTGAAGGTCGCTGACACTGGCAGTCTGAGTGTTAATCAGTATGGATGGATTAACATCTGGACGGCTATTTTAGGTCACTTCTTCGCCCAATTTCCAGCTTTTTTTGAAGGCCGTCGCAATGTCGGTCAAAATCAGGCGGTAAACGTTTCTGATAATGCTGACATTATGCGCATTTATGCTTTGCTTTTTTTCTGCGTTCTGGGTATAAAACGCGACGCGCGGCTCATACAAAAGCACACGACGTTTTCTTCGTGTCGCCACTTCCAGCCGGGTTAAAACGTTGCTTTGGCTTGTGGGTTCGTCTTACGAGGCGGCCGTGGAGGTGATACGAGATAATGAACCGTTGTATTCTGCTGAATCTGTCGCATCGTTCTGGTGCGCGCATGTCCCCCGCAATCTGCATCTCTGCTTTGCATACCTGCCGATGTTATACCCATCTCGGCGCTTCTCAGGATTCCAGAGCCGGCAATGGCGCTGAAGACTGAACAAGGGCGCTCTTGTTAACGCAAGAGTTTTCTCGTGGTTTCGCCGAACCGTTATCTGTGAGTTCGGTTACGTGTTTACAATGATATGAAAAAGAAACCGGTCGCGCAGGCGGAGCATCAGCGCTATCTGCTGGAAAATCCGCTTGTCTATGGGTTGTTATCGCGTCTTCGGATTGCGATAGTAGTCAACTGTTTTACACTTGCTAATAAAAATTGAGGTTCGCTATGTCTGACGACATGTCTATGGGTTCGCCTTCGTCAGCAGGCGAACAGGGTGTACTACGCTCCATGCAGGAGGTTGCAATGAGCTCCCAGGAAGCCAGCAAGATGCTGCGCACTTACAATATTGCCTGGTGGGGCAATAACTACTACGACGTCAACGAGCTGGGCCATATTAGCGTATGCCCCGATCCCGACGTACCGGAAGCGCGTGTCGATCTTGCCAAACTGGTGAAAGCGCGCGAAGCGCAAGGTCAGCGTTTGCCGGCGCTGTTTTGCTTCCCGCAGATCCTGCAACACCGTTTGCGTTCAATTAACGCGGCGTTTAAGCGTGCGCGTGAATCTTACGGTTATAACGGCGACTACTTCCTCGTTTATCCGATTAAGGTCAATCAGCATCGCCGCGTGATCGAGTCCCTTATCCATTCCGGTGAACCGTTGGGGCTGGAAGCGGGGTCGAAAGCGGAATTGATGGCGGTGCTGGCGCATGCCGGCATGACCCGTAGCGTGATCGTCTGTAATGGTTATAAAGACCGTGAATACATTCGGCTGGCGCTGATTGGCGAGAAGATGGGCCATAAGGTTTATCTGGTCATCGAAAAGATGTCTGAAATCGCGATTGTGCTGGAAGAGGCCGAGCGCCTGAACGTGGTTCCTCGCCTGGGCGTGCGTGCGCGTCTGGCCTCTCAGGGATCCGGTAAGTGGCAATCCTCCGGCGGCGAAAAATCAAAATTCGGCCTAGCGGCGACGCAGGTGCTGCAACTGGTGGAGACCCTGCGTGACGCCGGGCGCCTGGACAGTTTGCAACTGTTGCACTTCCACCTGGGATCGCAGATGGCGAACATTCGCGATATCGCGACCGGCGTGCGCGAGTCCGCGCGTTTCTATGTTGAGCTGCATAAGCTGGGCGTGAATATCCAGTGCTTCGACGTGGGCGGCGGTCTGGGCGTGGATTATGAAGGTACCCGCTCGCAGTCCGACTGTTCGGTGAACTATGGCCTGAACGAATATGCCAATAACATCATCTGGGCGATTGGCGATGCCTGCGAAGAGCATGGTTTACCGCATCCGACGGTGATTACCGAGTCTGGCCGCGCCGTCACTGCGCACCATACGGTACTGGTCTCTAACATTATCGGCGTGGAGCGTAACGAATACACGGATCCGACTGCCCCTGCTGAAGATGCGCCGCGCGCGCTGCAAAATCTCTGGGAAACCTGGCAGGAGATGCATAAGCCTGGCACCCGCCGCTCGCTGCGTGAATGGCTGCATGATAGCCAAATGGATCTGCACGATATTCATATCGGCTACTCTTCCGGCGCGTTTAGTTTGCAGGAGCGCGCCTGGGCGGAGCAACTTTATCTCAGCATGTGCCATGAAGTGCAGAAGCAACTGGACCCGCAAAACCGTGCGCATCGTCCGATTATCGACGAACTGCAAGAGCGAATGGCGGACAAAATGTACGTCAACTTCTCGCTGTTCCAGTCAATGCCGGACGCGTGGGGAATCGATCAGCTCTTCCCGGTACTGCCGCTGGAAGGGTTAGATCAGGTACCGGAACGTCGTGCCGTGCTGCTGGATATTACTTGTGATTCCGATGGCGCTATTGACCACTATATCGATGGCGACGGTATCGCCACGACGATGCCGATGCCGGAATACGATCCAGAGAATCCGCCGATGCTCGGCTTCTTTATGGTCGGCGCTTATCAGGAGATCCTCGGTAACATGCACAACCTGTTTGGCGATACTGAAGCGGTTGACGTGTTTGTCTTCCCGGATGGTAGCGTCGAGGTTGAGCTGTCGGACGAAGGCGATACCGTTGCGGATATGCTGCAATATGTGCAACTGGATCCGAAAACGCTGTTAACGCATTTCCGCGACCAGGTAAAACAGACGGATCTGGACGATGCGTTGCAGCAGCAGTTCCTTGAGGAATTTGAAGCGGGACTGTACGGTTATACTTATCTTGAAGATGAGTAGCCGTTGATGCCCGGTGGCGCTGCGCTTACCGGGCCTACGAATGCAGGCTGGATAAGGTAAAGCCACCACCCGGCAGAATGCTATACTCACTTGAACCCGTATGAATTAACGGCGATAATTCGCCGCAATAGCGATTTACAAATCAATCCCTTCCTCGTCGGGTTTAACGACGCGGAGGGGATTTTTTTTCATCTGTTTTAATGCAACGACTCTAAAAGAGGTCAGGACATGAGCACCTTAGGTCATCAGTACGATAACTCACTGGTTTCTAATGCGTTTGGTTTTTTACGTCTGCCAATGAACTTCCAGCCGTATGACAGCGATGCCGACTGGGTGATCACTGGCGTACCGTTTGATATGGCAACGTCCGGTCGCGCTGGCGGTCGTCATGGCCCGGCGGCGATCCGTCAGGTGTCGACCAACCTCGCTTGGGAACATCACCGTTTCCCGTGGAATTTTGACATGCGCGAGCGCCTGAACGTCGTAGACTGCGGCGATTTAGTGTATGCGTTTGGCGATGCCCGTGAAATGAGCGAAAAATTACAGGCGCACGCTGAAAAACTGCTGTCTGCAGGCAAGCGTATGCTCTCTTTCGGCGGCGACCACTTCGTCACGCTGCCGCTGCTGCGCGCCCACGCGAAACATTTTGGCAAAATGGCGCTGGTACATTTTGACGCGCATACCGATACCTACGCTAACGGCTGCGAATTCGATCACGGCACGATGTTCTACACCGCGCCGAAAGAAGGCCTGATCGATCCGCATCATTCGGTACAGATCGGTATTCGCACTGAGTTTGACAAAGACAATGGCTTTACCGTGCTGGATGCCTGCCAGGTCAACGATCGCGGCGTGGATGATATTCTCGCTCAGGTGAAACAGATCGTCGGCGATATGCCGGTCTATCTGACCTTTGATATCGACTGTTTGGACCCGGCGTTTGCGCCTGGCACCGGTACGCCGGTGATCGGTGGTTTGACCTCCGATCGCGCCATTAAGCTGGTACGCGGTCTGAAAGATCTGAACATTGTCGGTATGGATGTAGTGGAAGTCGCGCCGGCTTACGATCAGTCAGAGATCACCGCTCTGGCGGCCGCGACGCTGGCATTAGAAATGCTCTATATCCAGGCGGCGAAGAAGGGCGAGTAAGTTGTTTTGCCGGATGGCACTGCGCTTATCCGGCCTACAGCTGATTGATGCTTGTAGGCCAGATAAGGCGTTCACGCCGCCATCCGGCACTGTTCGGAGATTATTTGATCCCGTCCGCGCTCATACGATCGCGCACATGCTGTGCGCGTGCGGCGGACGCCGGGTGATCGTCGAACATTGAGCTTTGACGACCCGCTTCCAGTTTTGCCAGTTTCTCAAAGCTGGTAGCGAGTCCTGCCGGACTGATACCGCGTTTGCGCAACAGATCGTAAGAATAATCATCCGCTTCGGACTCCTGACGCTGAGAGAACTGCGAGTTCACCAGTTTTTCGCCAAGATCGCCAAGCTGTGATTGCGACAGGCTGCCGACAACTCCTCCTGCCGATGCCGCCGCGACGCGCACGGCGTTAGTGCCCAGCGCGACCTGCATCCCTTTCTTTACATGACCCAGCGCGACATGGCCCATTTCATGGCCGATCACGGCTTCAATTTCGTTGTCGGTCATCATATCCATCAGTCCGCTGTAGACGCGGATACAACCGTTCGCCATGGCAAACGCGTTGACGTCTTTCGTCTCGTAAACCTTATAGTTCACCGGCTGGCCGTTAATGTTATCCCCCAGCGCGGCGGCAATTTTTGCCAGTCGTTTAGTGTATTCGCTGCTCGCCGGCGCGATTTTCGCTTTGCTGTCGAGCTCTTGACAGGATTGATCGCTCAACGCTTTTACCTGCGCATCGCTTAACGTATAGGCCTGAAAAGCTTCAGCGCCCGAAGAAAGCAGTCCATTAGAGTCCATATTCTGGCAACCGGTCAGCACCGTCGCCATGCCCAAAGCAAGCAGTAAAGCGCGAATTTTCATTTTTCTCTTCCATACGAATTAATATTATTTTGAAATGCGCCCGTTGCAGATGAATTAGCGCCTGGGTTAAGTATAAAGAAAAGCATGGCAGGCAAGTTAGCTAATTGCGCAACATACGAGCACGATCCGGAGATTTCTGAAGCGGTAAAAGGATGTTCCATGTACATGACGCGCGGCTTGGGGTAAATTGTTGGCAAATTTTCCGGCGTAGCCCAAAACGCGCTGTCGTCAAGTCGTTACGGGCATGGCCTTTCAACATCCGATCTGGAGTCAAAATGTCCTCACGTAAAGAGCTTGCCAATGCTATTCGTGCGCTGAGCATGGACGCAGTACAGAAAGCCAAATCCGGTCACCCGGGTGCCCCGATGGGTATGGCTGACATTGCCGAAGTCCTGTGGCGTGATTTCCTGAACCACAACCCGACCAACCCGTCCTGGGCCGACCGCGACCGCTTTGTGCTGTCCAATGGCCACGGCTCAATGCTGATTTACAGCCTGCTGCACCTCACCGGCTATGACCTGCCGATGTCCGAACTGCAGAATTTCCGTCAGCTACATTCAAAAACCCCTGGTCACCCGGAAGTGGGCTACACCGCTGGTGTTGAAACCACTACTGGCCCGCTGGGTCAGGGTATTGCCAACGCCGTCGGGATGGCGATTGCCGAGAAAACTCTGGCGGCGCAGTTTAACCGTCCTGGCCACGACATCGTTGACCACTTCACCTACGTCTTTATGGGCGACGGCTGCATGATGGAAGGCATTTCTCACGAAGTGTGCTCTCTGGCTGGTACTCTGAAACTGGGCAAACTGATCGCGTTCTATGATGACAACGGTATCTCTATCGACGGTCATGTTGAAGGCTGGTTCACCGATGACACCGCGAAACGTTTTGAAGCCTACGGCTGGCACGTTATCCGTGGCATTGACGGTCACGATGCCGACGCCATTAAACGCGCCACGGAAGAAGCTCGCGCCGTGACTGACAAACCGTCCCTGCTGATGTGCAAAACCATCATCGGTTTCGGTTCGCCGAACAAACAGGGGACCCACGATTCCCACGGCGCGCCGCTGGGCGACGCGGAAATCGCGCTGACCCGCGAACAGTTGGGCTGGAAATACGCGCCGTTCGAAATCCCGTCTGAAATCTACGCCCAGTGGGATGCGAAAGAAGCCGGCCAGGCGAAAGAATCCGCATGGAACGAGAAATTCGCGGCTTATGAGAAAGCCTTCCCGCAGGAAGCTGCTGAATTCACCCGTCGTATGAAAGGCGACATGCCGGCTGACTTCGATGCGAAAGCGAATGAATTCATCGCTAAACTGCAGGCTAACCCGGCGAAAATCGCCAGCCGCAAAGCGTCCCAGAATGCCATCGAAGCCTTCGGTCCGCTGTTGCCGGAATTCCTCGGCGGCTCTGCAGACCTGGCACCGTCTAACCTGACCCTGTGGTCCGGTTCTAAGGCTATCAACGAAGACGCGGCGGGTAACTACATTCACTACGGTGTGCGCGAATTCGGTATGACCGCTATCGCCAACGGTATCGCCCTGCACGGCGGTTTCCTGCCGTACACCTCCACCTTCCTGATGTTCGTCGAATATGCCCGTAACGCAGTGCGTATGGCAGCGTTGATGAAACAGCGTCAGGTGATGGTGTACACCCACGACTCCATCGGTCTGGGCGAAGATGGCCCGACGCACCAGCCGGTCGAGCAGGTGGCAAGCCTGCGCGTAACGCCGAACATGTCCACATGGCGTCCGTGCGACCAGGTGGAATCCGCGGTGGCGTGGAAATATGGCGTAGAGCGCCAGGATGGCCCAACCGCGCTGATCCTCTCCCGTCAGAACCTGGCGCAGCAGGAACGTACTGAAGAGCAACTGGCGAATATCGCCCGCGGTGGTTACGTACTGAAAGATTGTGCGGGCCAGCCGCAGATTATCTTCATTGCGACCGGTTCAGAAGTTGAGCTGGCGGTTGCCGCTTACGAAAAACTGACTGCCGAAGGCGTGAAGGCGCGCGTGGTTTCCATGCCGTCCACCGACGCGTTCGACAAACAGGATGCGGCTTACCGTGAATCCGTGCTGCCGAAGGCGGTCTCTGCGCGTGTGGCGATTGAAGCGGGTATCGCTGACTACTGGTTCAAATACGTCGGCCTGAACGGCGCTATTGTCGGGATGACCACCTTCGGTGAATCCGCCCCGGCAGAGCTGCTGTTTGAAGAGTTTGGCTTCACGGTGGACAACGTGATCGCCAAAGCGAAAGCGCTGCTGTAATCCTTAATACGGCATAAAACGGGTCGCTTCGGCGACCCGTTTTTTTAGATACATTTATTTTATCGCTAACAAGGCTTTATTTGTGATTTTTATCACAATTTTGATATTTTGTTATTTGTTGAATTTGCAATTAACATCACAAAATGAAGCTTGCTTTTTATTTTTATAAATATAACAGGTTGTTTTATAGATAAATTATAATCATGTCATTTTAAGCGCTCGCTTTTTCGCCTGGATTGATTTCATTTTGCTGCCCGCGTATTTTATTTTTAACGACAAGTTGTACCCTAAAAATAAAATAAGGATAGTTTATGCGGTTAATAGATTATTTTCCTGAAGCATCTATTACAATAAGACCATTGGCACAAAATTGGCAGGAAGCTGTTGATTTTTCCATGTCATCCCTTTTGGCTAATCGTTATATAAATGAAAATTATATTCAGGCTATCAAAGATTCAACAATCAGTAATGGTCCTTACTATATTCTGGCACCTGGTGTCGCGATGCCTCATGCTCGCCCCGAATGCGGCGCGTTAAAAACCGGGATGTCATTAACATTGCTCAGGCAGGATGTGCAGTTTACCGACGAGGATGACGGCATAAAATTATTAATCGGCCTGTCAGCAGCAGATTCAGATTCACATATTGGCGCTATCCAGGCGTTAAGCGAACTATTATGTGAAGAGGATGTTTTAGCGGCGTTATTAGCTGCGAAATCAGAAAAAGAGCTGGCGGATATTATAGCTCGCGCATAATTATTCTCTCCTTTACAGGATATTAATATGGAACACAAGTCTGCTCGTGCAAAGGTCCAGGCTTTTGGGGGATTTTTGACCGCGATGGTCATTCCCAATATCGGCGCTTTTATTGCCTGGGGTTTTATCACTGCATTATTTATTCCAACCGGGTGGATGCCAAACGAGCATTTCGCCAAAATTGTCGGCCCGATGATTACCTATTTACTGCCGGTAATGATTGGTTCTACCGGTGGACATTTGGTCGGTGGAAAGCGTGGCGCCGTGATGGGGGGAATTGGCACCATTGGCGTTATCATCGGCGCTGATATCCCCATGTTTCTTGGCTCAATGATTATGGGGCCTCTCGGCGGTCTGGTCATTAAATATATTGATCGGTTGCTGGAAAAGCGGATTCCCGCCGGTTTTGAGATGGTGATTAATAACTTCTCGCTGGGTATCGCCGGGATGATTTTGTGCCTGCTGGGTTTTGAAGTGATTGGTCCGGCGGTACTTATTGCCAATAACTTTGTGAAGGAGTGTATTGAATCATTGGTACATGCGGGCTATCTGCCGCTGCTGTCTTTAATCAATGAACCGGCAAAAATCCTCTTTTTGAACAATGCCATCGATCAGGGCGTTTATTATCCGTTGGGAATGCAACAGGCGTCGGAAACCGGAAAGTCCATTTTCTTTATGGTGGCCTCTAACCCGGGGCCTGGCTTAGGTTTGCTGCTTGCCTTTACGCTATTCGGCAAAGGAATGGCAAAGAAATCTGCGCCTGGCGCCATGATTATCCATTTCCTCGGGGGGATTCATGAGCTCTATTTCCCCTATGTGCTGATGAAGCCATTAACACTCATCGCCATGATTGCCGGCGGGATGAGCGGAACATGGGTGTTTAACCTGCTGGATGGCGGCCTGGTTGCAGGGCCAAGCCCGGGGTCAATTTTCGCTTACCTGGCGCTGACGCCGAAAGGTTCTTTCCTTGCTACGATTGCTGGCGTAACGGCGGGAACGGCAGTGACCTTTATTATCACCGCTTTCATTTTGAAAATGGAAAAAAGTAGCGAAGCCGACAGCGAAGATACTTTTAGTGATTCCGCTAAAGCGGTGAAAGCCATGAAGCAAGAAGGCAAATTTTCATATCGCGACGTGAAACGTATCGCCTTTGTCTGCGATGCGGGGATGGGCTCCAGCGCAATGGGCGCCACAACGTTCCGCCGACGTCTGGAAAAGGCGGGCCTGACTATCGACGTTAAACATTACGCTATCGAAAATGTACCGGATGATGCCGATATTATCGTTACCCACGCCAGCCTTGAAGGACGGGTTAAGCGAGTCAGCGATAAGCCCTTAATACTTATTAAAAACTATATTGGCGATCCGTGCCTTGATGATTTATTTAACCATTTGACATCGAATTAATATTTCAGGTTTCTGGAGTAAATATGAAAACGAAAGTAGCTGCTATATATGGCAAGCGGGATGTCCGTATCCGTGAGTTTGAATTACCCGACATTACGGAGAATGAGCTGCTCGTAAGCGTAATTTCCGACAGCGTATGTCTCTCTACCTGGAAAGCCGCTTTATTAGGCAGTGAACATAAACGAGTGCCAGATGATCTGGAAAATCATCCAGTCATTACGGGGCATGAATGTGCTGGAATTATCGTCGAAGTAGGAAAAAATCTGACTGATAAATATAAAAAAGGACAGCGTTTTGTTTTACAACCGGCGATGGGCCTGCCGAGCGGTTATTCTGCTGGCTACAGTTACGAATATTTTGGCGGTAACGCCACGTACATGATAATCCCGGAAGTAGCGATTAATCTGGGCTGTGTTTTACCGTATCACGGCTCATATTTTGCCGCGGCATCGCTGGCGGAACCGATGTGCTGCATTATTGGCGCTTATAACGCCAATTACCATACAACACCTTATGTTTATGAACATCGGATGGGAGTCAAACCCGGCGGTAATATCGCGCTCCTGGCCTGTGCCGGACCGATGGGCATTGGTGCGATTGATTATGCCATTAACGGCGGGA
Source organism: Salmonella sp. 32031103-2018-00083-FB-01-SM-01 (assembly GCF_017571995.1). Taxonomy (NCBI): domain Bacteria; kingdom Pseudomonadati; phylum Pseudomonadota; class Gammaproteobacteria; order Enterobacterales; family Enterobacteriaceae; genus Salmonella; species Salmonella sp. 32031103-2018-00083-FB-01-SM-01. The sequence goes on along the minus strand of NZ_JAGEQL010000004.1, from coordinate 364,208 downwards.
TCCAGCCGGCGCGAGTTGTGGTGGTCGATATCGATGAAGCCCGCCTGGCGCAGGCTAAAAAACTGCTGCCGGTCAAACAGGCCGCTGAGAAGGGCATTGAGCTTATCTATGTGAATACCGCGGGCATGGCTGATCCTGCTGCGCAACTTCGGACATTAACCGATGGCGCAGGATTTGATGATGTCTTTGTTTATGCCGCCGTTCCGTCCGTCGTTGAAATGGCTGACGATCTTCTCGCCGAAGACGGTTGCCTGAATTTCTTTGCCGGGCCGACAGATAGCCAGTTCAAGGTACCGTTTAATTTCTACAATGTGCATTACAACAGTACCCATGTCGTAGGGACATCCGGCGGCTCCACGGAGGATATGAAAGAGGCTATTACGTTAAGCGCAACAGCACAGCTTCAGCCTTCATTCATGGTGACGCATATTGGTGGGCTGGATGCAGTACCGGACACCGTACTCAACCTGCCGGATATTCCCGGCGGTAAGAAGCTTATCTATAACGGCGTCACCATGCCGCTGACGGCGATTACTGATTTCGCCGAAAAAGGAAAAACGGATCCGTTGTTCAGGGAGCTGGCGCGTCTGGTTGAAGAGACGCACGGCATCTGGAACGAAAAAGCGGAAAGATACCTGCTGGCGCAATTTGGCGTGGATATCGGGGAGGCGGCATGATGTCTCTGGCATGGCCGCTATTTCGCATTACGGAGCAGGCAGCACTGGCTGCCTGGCCGCAAACGGGATGCGGCGATAAGAACAGAATTGATGGGCTGGCTGTTACCGCGATGCGACAGGCATTGAATGATATCGCCATCCGTGGGCGGATCGTCATCGGCGAGGGGGAGCTCGATCATGCGCCCATGTTATGGATTGGCGAGGAGGTGGGTAACGGCGAGGGGCCGGAGGTGGATATCGCCGTCGATCCTATAGAAGGCACCCGAATGGTCGCCATGGGACAAAGTAATGCGCTGGCCGTCATGGCGTTTGCGCCCCGGGGCAGCTTGTTACATGCGCCCGATATGTATATGAAAAAGCTGGTTGTAAATCGGCAGGCGAAAGGCGTGATCAATCTGGCGTTATCGTTAACCGATAATCTGCGAAATGTCGCCAGGGCGCTAAATAAGCCGCTGGAGGATCTGCGTATGGTCACGTTAGATAAACCGCGGCTGAAACCGGCCATTACACAGGCGACGCAACTTGGGGTTAAGGTATTCGCTCTCCCCGATGGTGATGTAGCGGCCAGCGTCCTGACCTGTTTGCAGGATAACCCTTATGATCTGATGTATACCATTGGCGGCGCGCCTGAAGGCGTAATTTCCGCCTGTGCGGTAAAAGCGCTGGGCGGTGATATGCAGGCGGAGCTACTCGACTTTTGTGAAGCGAAAGGGGACAACGCTGACAACCGCCTGGTGGCGCAACAGGAGCGTCAACGCTGCGAAGAAATGGGCGTTGCGGTTAACCGTGTCTACTCCCTTGATGAGCTGGCTGCCGGTAACGACATTCTCTTTAGCGCGACGGGCGTTACGGGCGGCGATCTGGTTAACGGGATCCAACGGGTTGCGAACGGTGTGCGCACGCAAACTTTACTGATTGGTAGCGCAGATCGAACGTGTAATATTATAGACTCTCTGCATTCATGGTGACTTATCCCCGTCATTCTTCACGTTGCAAGTACGTTGGCGACGCGCGTTCACACCAGTCACTTACTTATGTAAGCTCCTGGTGGTTCTCTCTCTTGCCGCTTGTCTGCAACTCGAATTATTTAGGGTATATACTCTGGGCTTTTCAGGATGAAGGACGGTGGCAAGTCCACGCCCACCTGTAGCTTGAAAGACGATGAGTATATCGGGACACAAATGACGACGCTGACAGAAGACGATGTGCTTGAGCAACTGGATGCTCAAAATAATTTACTTTCGTTTATGACGACGGCACATAACATTTTGCTCCAGGGCATTAAGCGCTTTCTGCCGTCGCTGTTTGTCGATAATGATGAAGAAATTGTGGAATATGCAGTGAAGCCGTTACTCGCTCAAAGCGGGCCGCTTGACGATATCGACGTTGCATTACGTCTGATTTATGCGCTGGGGAAAATGGATAAATGGCTCTACGCTGACATCACCCATTTTTCTCAGTTTTATCAGTACCTGCATGAACAGGACGCGATTCCCGGTTTTGCCGACGACATTACCTGGGACTTCATCAGTAACGTTAACTGTATTACCCGTAATGCGCCCTTATATGGCGCGCTGGAGTCGATGAAGTTTGCCGACTTCGCCGCGTGGTCTGAGGTGCGTTTTACCGGTATGGTCAAAACGGCGATGGCGCTGGCGGTAACGACAATTTTAAAGGAATTAACGCCGTGAAAATCGCATTAACGGTTAATGGGCTGCACGTTGAAGCACATTATCATGATGATGAAATAGAGAAGGTTCACAAGCCCTTACTGCAACAACTGGCTAAAGTACATGCCGCTAAACCTGAGCGCCGTACCATCGTTTTTCTTAGCGCGCCGCCCGGCACAGGCAAATCCACGCTGACCACCTTCTGGGAATATCTCTCTCGTCAGGATGCTGGCCTGCCGGAAATTCAAACGCTTCCCATGGATGGCTTTCATTACTATAACCGCTGGCTGGAGGCGCATCATTTACGTGCCTGTAAAGGCGCGCCGGAAACCTTTGACGTTGATAAGCTGGCGGAAAATCTGCGTCTGGTGCGGGCTGGCGAAGCGACCTGGCCGCAGTACGACCGACAGCGGCACGACCCGGTGGAACACGCTGTTATGGTCACGGCGCCGATCGTGATTGTGGAAGGAAACTGGCTCCTGCGTGATGACGACAGATGGCGCGCGTTAGCGGAGTTTTGCGATTTCTCATTATTTATTCGCGCCCCGGCGGAAACCTTACGCGCCCGGTTGATTGGACGTAAACTGGCGGGAGGATTATCACAGGCGGAGGCGGAAACCTTTTATGAACGCACCGACGGCCCAAATGTGCGCCGGGTGCTGGAAAGTAGCCTGCCAGCCGATCTCATGCTGGAAATGACCTCTACGGGCGAATATCGGATGGCGTGTCCTTAATGATGTTACGCGGCGTTATCGCGCCATTATGCAGCCGTACCCCCCGTGAAAAATGACGCCGGGTAAACGCAGCGTCATGGCTAATCGCCACGACGCTGGTTCCCCGGGCCCGGCATGTCGCCAGCCAGTGTTCAAATACGGTTAGCCAGTGGGCGTCAAAATCCCGGCTGGGTTCATCCAGCAATAACACAGGCGGCGCCATCGCCTCCAGACTGGCGACCGCCACCATCCGGCGCTGCGCGGCGTGCAGATCAAGCGGGTGTGCCTCGGCGACGTCCGTTAGCTGGCATAACCGCAGCGCGGCCTGCGTGCGCCGTGAAATTTCCTCCGCCGATAAGCGTTGTAGTTTCAGCCCAAAAGCGACCTCTTGCGCGACATTGCTGTGGAAAATCTGGTTTTCTGCTTCCTGAAAGAGTACGCCGATAGCGGCGGCGCGTTGACGATTTTTAAGCTGCGCAATCGGCTCTCCATTAAGCGTTACCGAGCCGGAAGTGGGGGAAAGCAGGCCGGCCATAATCCGTAACAGTGTTGATTTTCCCGCGCCGTTATCGCCGGTCAACGCCAGCCATTCGCCGTCACGAAGTTCAAGCGAGATAGCGTGCAAACAGTCGGCTGCGGCATCCGGCCAGCGATAAGCGACCTGATTTAACGTCAACATAATGGGGTTAGCGCTCCGTCGCGCAATTGCCATACCCGCTGGCATCGCGTCAGAAAAGGAAAATGGTTACGCTCAAAAAGCACAATGAGAGAATGACGTTCCAGCGCCCACTGTTGTAACCGTTCCAGCAGCATCCCGGTGGCCGCTGACGTCAGCCGACTGAAGGCTTCATCAAGAATTAACAGTCTGGGCTGCATGGCAAGCGCGCTGGCAATTACTACCCGCTGCGTTTCGCCGCCGGAGAGCGTGCCGGGATGGCGATGGCGTAACGACTGGCAGTTTGTCAGAGTCAGCGCCTCGTCAATGCGCCGTAAAATTTCCGCTTCATGGAGGCCGAGATTCTCCGGGCCAAACGCCACCTCTTCCTCTACGCTAAAGGTACAGCCGGAAAGCTGTAAATATGGCGATTGCTGCACCAACTGGATGGTGGGCGACTGTTCTACCAGCGGGAGCCGCCCGATAGGGACGCCAAGCAGTAAGCCTGTGCCGTCAATATCGCCGGGAAGATAATCCGGATACCAGCCAGCCATCAGTTGCGCCAGCGTACTTTTTCCGCTGCCGTTATCGCCGACTATTGCCACTATTCCGGGTGTTGAATAGTGGAAATCAAAACATGCCGGCGGGCGTGTCGCATCGGACGGAAGATAACGAAACTGCTCTAACGTAACCATATCCATACTCCCGCTTCCGCTAGTATTAGCAGTACCATGCCATACCGCGCAACCCGTTGTAACATGCTATCTTTCGGCGCCCACAGCGTGGTTCGGGCTCGATGCAGCCGAAACCCCCGCATATCCAACGCCGCGCCGCGTATTGTCAGATCGTTAAGCGCATTTTGCGTAAGCGGCACGATCAGCGCAGGCATAGCCCGTAGCCGCTGATACCAGCCTTCATCCAGCGGTACGCCGCGCGCGCGCTGGGCTTCATGAACGATCGTCAGTTGTCGTTTGAGTTGTTCGACGACCAGCAGCGGGCCAGCGAACAGGTAAGCGATGCCGGGTGGCAGACGTGAAGCGAACAGGGCGCGAATAAACCGCTGAACCGGCACATACTGCATCCATAGCTGCGACGTCGACACGATCGCCAGCAGACGTAGCCATAGCGTAACGGCATATACCCAGCGCTGCGGATCGCGAGGCTGCCCGCTTATCCATTCCGTTAGCCAACCGCCATGTACCAGCCATAGCCCAAACCCTAAAGACAGCATCAGCCAGGCGACATACTTCGCCCGCCGCCGCGTTGATTTCAGCGCCAGCAGACAGAGGAAGGCCGCCGCGCTATAAATCGGGAGCACGGTCTGCGCAGAGAGCAGCAGCGTGGTGCAGGCCGCCAGCGCCCATAAGGTTAACGAGGTAAACGGATGCATTTAGCGTACGGCTGACATCGCAGGAAAATGCCGTGTCGTACGTAACGGTAGCTGACGCAGCAGCACCCAAACGATGATCGCCGTCAGAATTTTATCGACCAGATTAGCACCTATGACGGTAATCGCGACCGACTCCACCAGGTTTTGGCCCATTGAATGCATCCAGGCGACGAATAAATCAGCGCCGCTACCGGTAACGCCGCCAAAAAGCGCGGTACGAAGCGGTACGGCGACCAGCGTCACCGCTAACGTAATGACGACGCCGCTGACGATCACTTTGGGCAGGGTACGAAACCAGCCTGCGCGCGCCAGCCACCCGGCGACCAGACCGATAACCATCGCTACCGGGGCAAACGCGGCAGCGATAGGGTCGGTAAGTAGCCCCCACAGCAAGTTGGTCAGAAGCCCAGTCAACATGCCGATGAACGGCCCTAACAGCACCGCACTAATTAAGGTGCCGATCGAGTCGAGAAAAATAGGCAGCTTCAACATGCTAATAAGCTGTCCGCCAATCATATTGATGGCAATAGCGATGACAATCAGCACCAGAGACTGGCTGGAAAACGGGCGACGCGCCATAAAGTACCTCTTAAAGAGTCGTCAATTAACGGGAAGAAATATGCAGTTCGTCATAACCGGAAATGGCGCACGGTTGACGGCTGAACGTCAGTGCTGGCAGCTCGCCGATAACCAGTTCCAGCGTGGTACGCACGGTACACCCTGGCATCATATGGCCGCCGAGCATAGCCCCGTAGGGATCTGATACCGCGAGATGCAGATGCTCGCCGGTCAATTCAAGCGTGCCGTTTAGCGAGATAACTTCAAACGTGCCGGTGAGCGATGTGGTCGCCTCTTGCCCGGCATAACGCAGCGCAACATCGGCCAGACTGCCGGTACACCCTGCAATCCAGGCGGCATGTAATTGGTTCTGTTGCACAAAGGCGTGTAATTGGGAAAACACTTCCTGGCCGGGAAGCAGACGAAGCGCGTAAAAGCGCGCTGTAGAGGCATTGTGGTGAGATACAGTCATCGTTACAGGACTCCGAGACTCGGACGTGGCGCTGATAATATAGACGCTGGCGGCAGCGCTTTCTGATATAAATCAGTATTTGTGACGCGGCGATGAAAAGATCTGACGGATGTACTGGTGATTCTTAAATATGGAATAAATTGCAGCGTAAGCGGCCATGAAATGTGATGCAGGTCAGATAACTGTCTTCTTCGACTGGACAAACATTCCTTTTATTCCCCGTTTCGCTTATTCTAGCTGAAGCGTTTCAGTTAATTAAATGTTCGACAATTAACCAATCAGTCGCAGTTTGCGACAGGTGAGGTTTTACTCGACGATGAGCTGCATTACTCTGTCAGCCTCATCTGAATCGGGATAGCCTTGCAGGAGACCTATGACCGTACGCATAGCGATTAATGGCTTTGGTCGCATCGGGCGTAACGTGGTTCGTGCTTTGTATGAATCCGGACGTCGGGCGGAAATTACCGTGGTGGCCATCAACGAGCTGGCGGATGCCGCAGGCATGGCGCATTTGTTGAAATACGATACCAGCCACGGGCGTTTTGCATGGGAGGTTCGCCACGAGCGCGAGCAGCTTTTTGTCGGCGACGATGTCATTCGTATTCTGCATGAACGAACGCTGGCGGATCTGCCGTGGCGCGAACTGGGCGTGGATGTCGTGTTGGATTGTACGGGCGTATATGGCAACCGGGAGCATGGCGAGGCGCATATTGCCGCTGGCGCGAAGAAAGTGCTCTTTTCTCATCCGGGCAGCAACGATCTTGACGCCACCGTCGTTTTTGGCGTGAACCAGAACCAACTGCGTGCGGAACATCGTATTGTCTCAAACGCGTCCTGTACCACGAATTGCATAATTCCCGTCATTAAATTGTTGGATGATGCTTACGGCATCGAGTCTGGTACCGTCACGACGATCCACTCCGCGATGAACGATCAGCAGGTGATCGACGCGTATCACTCCGATCTACGGCGCACGCGCGCGGCCAGCCAGTCGATTATCCCGGTAGATACGAAACTGGCGGCAGGCATTACGCGTATATTCCCGCAGTTTAACGATCGTTTTGAGGCGATTGCGGTGCGCGTTCCAACCATTAATGTGACGGCGATCGATTTAAGCGTAACGGTGAAAAAACCAGTAAAAGCCAGTGAAGTCAACCAGTTGCTGCAAAAAGCAGCACAAGGTGCATTTCATGGTATAGTTGACTATACGGAATCACCGTTGGTCTCGATAGATTTTAACCACGACCCGCACAGCGCCATTGTTGATGGCACGCAAACCCGGGTCAGTGGCGCCCACCTGATCAAGACGCTGGTCTGGTGCGATAATGAATGGGGCTTTGCTAACCGGATGCTCGACACCACGTTAGCGATGGCCGCAGTTGGTTTCAGGCTCGACGCGTCAGCGTCGACAAAACTTTAAGCATCATTGAGAGGATTCACCATGTCTGTAATTAAGATGACCGATCTGGATCTGGCCGGGAAACGCGTTTTTATCCGTGCGGATCTGAACGTACCTGTTAAAGAAGGGAAAGTGACCAGCGACGCGCGTATCCGCGCCTCTCTGCCGACCATCGAACTGGCTCTGAAACAGGGCGCGAAAGTGATGGTAACTTCCCACCTGGGTCGTCCTACCGAAGGCGAGTACAACGAAGAATTCTCTCTGCTGCCGGTTGTTAACTACCTGAAAGACAAACTGTCTAACCCGGTTCGCCTGGTCAAAGATTACCTGGACGGCGTCGACGTGGCCGAAGGTGAGCTGGTGGTTCTGGAAAACGTTCGCTTTAACAAAGGCGAAAAGAAAGACGACGAAGCGCTGTCTAAAAAATATGCCGCCCTGTGTGACGTATTCGTGATGGACGCCTTTGGTACTGCGCACCGCGCGCAGGCTTCTACCCACGGTATCGGCAAATTTGCTGACGTCGCGTGCGCAGGCCCGCTGCTGGCCGCTGAACTGGATGCGCTGGGTAAAGCGCTGAAAGAGCCGGCTCGTCCGATGGTGGCTATCGTTGGTGGTTCTAAAGTATCTACCAAACTGACCGTTCTGGATTCCCTGTCTAAAATCGCTGACCAGCTGATTGTCGGCGGCGGTATCGCCAATACCTTCGTTGCCGCTCAGGGCCACAGCGTCGGTAAATCCCTGTACGAAGCTGACCTGGTTGACGAAGCAAAACGTCTGCTGACCACCTGCGATATCCCGGTTCCGACCGATGTTCGCGTTGCCACCGAGTTCTCCGAAACCGCACCGGCGACTCTGAAATCCGTTAACGACGTGAAAGAAGACGAGCAGATCCTGGATATCGGCGATGCTTCCGCTCAGCAGCTGGCTGAAATCCTCAAGAATGCCAAAACCATTCTGTGGAACGGCCCGGTTGGCGTGTTTGAGTTCCCGAACTTCCGTAAAGGGACTGAAATCGTGGCGAATGCCATCGCTGATAGCGAAGCGTTTTCCATCGCTGGCGGCGGCGACACCCTGGCGGCAATCGACCTGTTCGGCATTGCTGACAAAATTTCCTACATTTCTACTGGCGGCGGCGCATTCCTCGAATTCGTGGAAGGTAAAGTTCTGCCAGCCGTAGCGATGCTCGAAGAGCGCGCTAAGAAGTAATCGTTACGGGCAGGGATTCCTGCCCGTTGATTTATCGCCGATCTGACATTCAGGGCGGCCCGTGTTTTTTCCCAAAGCCCGACGATACAGGACAACGAAACATGTCTAAAATTTTTGATTTCGTAAAACCAGGCGTGATCACTGGTGATGACGTACAGAAAGTGTTCCAGGTAGCAAAAGAAAACAATTTTGCTCTGCCGGCAGTTAACTGCGTGGGCACTGATTCCATCAACGCTGTTCTGGAAACCGCTGCAAAAGTTAAAGCACCGGTCATCGTTCAGTTCTCCAACGGCGGCGCTTCCTTCATCGCGGGTAAAGGCGTGAAAACTGACGTACCTCAGGGCGCGGCAATCCTGGGCGCTATCTCTGGCGCGCATCACGTTCACCAGATGGCTGAGCACTACGGTGTTCCGGTTATCCTGCACACTGACCACTGCGCCAAGAAACTGCTGCCGTGGATCGACGGTCTGCTGGACGCGGGTGAAAAACACTTCGCAGCGACCGGTAAACCGCTGTTCTCTTCTCACATGATCGACCTGTCTGAAGAGTCTCTGCACGAAAACATCGAAATCTGCTCCAAATACCTGGCGCGCATGTCCAAAATTGGCATGACTCTGGAAATCGAACTGGGTTGCACCGGTGGCGAAGAAGACGGCGTGGACAACAGCCACATGGACGCTTCTGCCCTGTACACCCAGCCGGAAGATGTTGATTACGCGTACACTGAGCTGAGCAAAATCAGCCCGCGTTTCACCATTGCCGCTTCCTTCGGTAACGTACACGGCGTTTACAAGCCGGGTAACGTGGTTCTGACCCCGACCATTCTGCGTGATTCTCAGGAGTATGTTTCTAAGAAACACAACCTGCCGCACAACAGCCTGAACTTCGTTTTCCACGGCGGTTCCGGTTCTACTGCTCAGGAAATCAAAGACTCCGTAAGCTACGGCGTAGTGAAAATGAACATCGATACCGATACCCAATGGGCAACCTGGGAAGGTGTTCTGAACTACTACAAAGAAAACGAAGCGTATCTGCAAGGCCAGCTGGGCAACCCGAAAGGCGAAGATCAGCCGAACAAGAAATACTATGACCCGCGCGTATGGCTGCGTGCTGGCCAGACTTCGATGATCGCTCGTCTGGAAAAAGCATTTAAAGAACTGAACGCGATTGACGTTCTGTAATGTAGTCTGTTGATTAAAATGGCTTCCCTCGGGAAGCCATTTTTTTATCGTTATTTCCGGAGAGCGGCGTTAACGCTTTCATCCGGCCAACTCACAGTGTACCTGCCTTTTTTGGGATGATGCCGAAAAATGGCATATTCCTCTGTTTTTGTTTACCTTTAAAAAGTTCTTTTCGTGAGAATGATCTCATTTGCTTGTTTTGCTATGACCAAGGAATATTGAATGGAAGATTTGAATGTTGTCGACAGCATAAATGGTGCGGGCACCTGGCTGGTACGCAACCAGGCGTTATTGCTCAGCTATGCTGTGAATATTGTTGCGGCTATCGCTATTATCATCATCGGCTTGATTGTAGCGCGCGTGATCTCCAATACGGTAAATCGTCTGATGCGTGCGCGTCATATTGATGCGACAGTGGCCGACTTTCTTTCCGCGCTGGTGCGCTATGGGGTTACCGCTTTTACGCTGATTGCGGCTCTGGGTCGCGTGGGGGTTCAAACCGCCTCGGTTATTGCCGTACTGGGCGCCGCCGGTTTAGCCGTTGGCCTGGCATTACAGGGATCGCTTTCTAACCTTGCGGCTGGGGTATTGCTGGTTATGTTCCGTCCGTTCCGCGCCGGTGAGTATGTCGATTTGGGCGGCGTTGCCGGTACGGTACTGAACGTGCAAATCTTTTCCACGACAATGCGCGCGGTAGACGGCAAAATTATTGTGATTCCGAATGGCAAAATTATCGCGGGAAATATCATCAACTATTCTCGTGAGCCGGTTCGCCGTAACGAATTCATTATTGGGGTGGCCTACGATTCGGATATCGATCAGGTGAAACAGCTGCTAACCACGATTATCGAGTCCGACGATCGTATTTTAAAAGATCGCGAAATGACGGTACGTTTGAATGAGCTGGGCGCCTCATCAATTAATTTTGTGGTGCGTGTCTGGAGTAAAAGCAGCGACCTGCAAAATGTCTACTGGGACGTGCTGGAACGTATTAAACGTGAATTCGACGCCGCTGGTATTAGCTTCCCGTACCCGCAGATGGACGTCAATTTTAAACGTGTGAAAGATAACGCCGCGGAGTAATTTTTCTCCCGCGCTGCCTGCCGGCGCTGCGCTTATCCGCCTCCAGTATTCTCTGGTTATTGAGCGGATAAGCGTAGCCGCCATCCGTTATTCAGTCTCTTCATTAGCTTTTCTTATTAGTGATTAAAATTATCAATTTCCGCTAATAATATTCCCGCGCTATAGTCTGCCTTTAAGAAAAACAGCTCAGGGTAGTTAACGTGATATCTTATTATTTTCAAGGGCTTGCCCTTGGCGCCGCCATGATCCTTCCGCTTGGCCCGCAAAATGCGTTTGTGATGAATCAGGGAATTCGTCGCCAGTACCACCTCATGATAGCGCTGCTTTGCGCGTTAAGTGATTTAGTCCTGATCAGCGCCGGTATTTTTGGCGGCAGCGCGTTGCTGATGCAGTCGCCGTGGCTGCTGGCGCTGGTCACATGGGGCGGGGTCGCGTTCTTGTTATGGTACGGTTTTGGCGCGCTGAAAACGGCAATGAGCAGTAATCTGGAGCTGGCCAGCGCCGAGGTTATGAAGCAGGGGCGCTGGAAAATTATTGCTACGATGCTGGCGGTAACGTGGCTGAATCCGCACGTTTATCTGGATACGTTTGTCGTGTTGGGCAGTCTCGGCGGGCAACTGGCTATGGAGCCAAAGCGCTGGTTTGCTCTCGGCACGATTAGCGCGTCGTTCTTATGGTTTTTTGGGTTAGCGCTACTGGCGGCCTGGCTTGCGCCTCGACTGCGTACGGCGAAAGCTCAACGCATTATCAACATTCTGGTTGGGGTGGTGATGTGGCTTATCGCCTTCCAACTGGCGCGGGAAGGCGTCGCGCATATGCACGCGCTTTTCAACTAAGCGTTGTCTGATGGACAACAGGCCGATATCCGCTAAGCTTGCCTGCATGCGCCCTGTATATCAGGGCAATGACTGCAATATGGAGGAGAGACTGTGAAGTTCAAAGTGATGGCCCTGGCGGCATTAGTGGGTTTAAGTGCAATGTCGGCGCAGGCAAGCGAATTGCCGGAAGGCCCGCACATCGTGACTTCCGGTACGGCAAGCGTCGATGCTGTGCCTGATATCGCCACCTTAGCGATTGAAGTGAACGTCGCGGCGAAGGATGCGGCGACGGCGAAGAAGCAGGCCGATGAGCGCGTGGCGCAATATCTTTCCTTCCTTGAGCAAAATCAGATTGCGAAAAAAGACATTAGCGCGGCGAATCTGCGCACGCAGCCGGATTATGATTACCAAAACGGTAAAAGCATTCTGAAAGGGTATCGCGCGGTGCGAACCGTTGAAGTGACGCTGCGTCAGTTAGATAAACTCAATTCGCTGCTGGACGGCGCGCTGAAGGCGGGTCTGAACGAGATTCGTTCGGTATCGCTGGGCGTGGCGCAACCGGACGCCTATAAAGACAAGGCCCGCAAAGCCGCCATTGATGACGCGATTCATCAGGCGCAAGCGCTGGCAGCCGGTTTTAACAGCAAATTGGGGCCGGTTTACAGCGTTCGTTACCATGTCTCTAATTATCAGCCGAGTCCGGTGGTGCGAATGATGAAAGCCGCAGATGCTGCGCCGGTATCCGCGCAGGAAACTTACGAGCAGCCGACTATTCAGTTCGACGATCAGGTCGATGTGGTATTCCAGCTTGAACCTGGAACAGGGCAGACGTCGACAACGGCCGCCAGCACGCAGTAATCTCGCCCGGCCTGGGCGCTTCCAGGCCGCGTTTTCTCCCGGTGTTCTCGTTTTTTGCCGCCTGAACGCAATGATTTTGTGATGAATTTCAAAGAAGCGACGGGGGAATAATGGGTCATGCAGGCCGGATAAGACGTTCACGCCGCCATCCGGCATTCATTGAGAGGCTAATCCTGACGCAGCACCTTGTGCCCGTACTCCAGCAGCGCGTCGGTTACTTTGCGCATCATCCGGCTTTCCGGGGCAAAGCGGTGCCAGTAAAGCATCCGGCGTTGTAGCAAACCAGGCGTTAAGTTGATCAACTCGCCGCTTTCCAGCTCTTTCTCAATCTGCAGGTGAGGGATCATGCAGCAGGTCGTGCCCTGACGCGCAAGCTGTACAAACGCTTCGGATGAATTAACGATATGGCACGGCACGCTGCCGGGTGGTAGATCGAAATTCTGTTGCAAAAAGGCCTGATGCATATCATCCAGATGGTCGAACGCGACGGCGGGCGCTTTCAGCAGCGACGACCGGGTAACGCCATTGGGGAAATAGCGCTCGGCAAACGGCTTTGACGCGACAAACAGATAGTCGAGCGCGCCCAGTTTGTCTACCAGGCAACTGGGCAGCGCCTGATGCTGAATACTCACCGCGCCCACCACCTCGCCGCGACGCAGACGTTCTTGCGTGCGCGTTTCATCTTCCACCTGTAAATTGAGACGGATAGGGGAGTCCGCCAGCACCGGCGCCAGCGCCGGAAGCAGCCAGGTCGCCAGACTGTCAGCGTTAACCGCCAGCGACAGCAGCAGCGGCGTAGAGCCGGTTTGTTCATCGCCCAGCCACTCTTCTTCCAGCAGTTCAACCTGACGCAGCAGAGCCAGTAATTTTTGCCCTTGCTCCGTGGGGCGAGGAGGAACGGTACGCACCAACAAAGGTTGTCCGAACATATTCTCAAGCTGTTTTATGCGCTGTGAGACGGCGGATTGCGTGATGCACAGCTTCTGGGCGGCGCGCTCGAATCCTCGTTCACGTATAACGGCATCCAGCGCCTGTAGTGTTCTGTAGTCCGGACGTTTCATTGTTGTGTCATGCTCCTGTTATTTTTTTCCGCACTATGACATAAATTTGCCGTCGGTACAGATGAAATCCGTAGCCTGTGTACGGACACGGAGATTTTTCCCGACAATGTTCTATAATGCGGCTGTATTTTCACACCACAGGCGAAACGATCTATGACGCAGGATGAACTGAAAAAAGCGGTAGGATGGGCGGCACTTCAGTATGTACAGCCCGGCACCATTGTGGGCGTTGGTACAGGCTCAACGGCCGCACACTTTATTGATGCGCTGGGCACAATGAAAGGCCAGATTGAAGGCGCGGTCTCCAGCTCGGACGCCTCGACTGAAAAACTCAAAGGCCTCGGTATTCATGTGTTTGATCTCAACGAAGTGGATAGCCTGGGTATCTATGTCGATGGCGCGGACGAAATCAACGGTCATATGCAGATGATCAAAGGCGGCGGCGCGGCATTAACCCGTGAGAAAATTATTGCTTCCGTGGCGGAGAAATTTATCTGTATTGCGGATGCCTCTAAACAGGTGGATATTCTTGGCAAATTCCCGTTGCCGGTCGAAGTGATTCCGATGGCGCGCAGCGCGGTCGCTCGTCAACTGGTGAAGCTGGGAGGGCGTCCGGAGTACCGTCAGAACGTGGTCACGGATAACGGCAACGTGATTCTGGATGTTTATGGTATGGAAATCCTTGATCCCATCGCGCTGGAAAACGCCATTAACGCGATTCCGGGCGTCGTGACCGTAGGGTTGTTCGCCAACCGTGGCGCCGATGTCGCACTGATCGGCACGCCGGACGGGGTGAAAACCATCGTAAAATGATCCCGCCAGGCGTATTTCCTGCCGCGTAAAAAATTCGGTCAGGGCAAATTTGGTGACATGTATCACGTTTAATCGTTTGCCCTGCCGATCCCTCCAAAGAAAAAGTTATTCCCGGTATTTTCATCTGCTATTTCCCGCTGTATGCGATTCCTTCACGACGCTGGCGCAAACGTTCATATTGCCGTGATAATTTTTTTTGATATGTTGAAGGACGGATGCAAATCCACACACAACATCAGATGGCAAAAAAAGACAGGATCGGGGAAATGGCAAAGGTATCGCTGGAGAAAGATAAAATTAAATTTCTGCTGGTTGAAGGGGTGCATCAAAAGGCGCTGGAAAGCCTTCGTGCGGCAGGTTACACCAACATTGAATATCACAAGGGCGCGCTGGACGCTGAACAGTTGAAAGCGTCCATCCGCGATGCCCACTTCATCGGTCTGCGATCCCGTACTCATCTGACAGAAGAAGTGATTAACGCCGCAGAGAAGCTAGTGGCGATTGGCTGTTTTTGCATCGGCACCAACCAGGTGGATTTAAATGCGGCGGCAAAACGCGGTATTCCGGTCTTTAACGCGCCATTCTCGAATACCCGTTCCGTGGCGGAGCTGGTGATTGGCGAGCTATTGCTGCTGCTGCGCGGCGTGCCGGAAGCGAACGCCAAAGCGCACCGCGGCGTATGGAATAAACTGGCGGCGGGATCGTTCGAAGCGCGTGGTAAAAAGCTTGGCATTATCGGCTACGGCCATATCGGAACGCAGTTGGGCATTCTGGCGGAATCGCTGGGGATGCATGTCTATTTCTATGATATTGAAAATAAACTGCCGCTTGGTAACGCAACTCAGGTGCAGCACCTGTCTGAATTGCTGAATATGAGCGATGTGGTCAGTCTGCACGTACCTGAAAACGCCTCCACCAAAAACATGATGGGTGCTAAAGAGATTGCCCTGATGAAGCCGGGTTCGCTGCTGATTAACGCCGCGCGCGGTACGGTAGTGGATATCCCGGCTTTGTGCGACGCGCTGGCGACGAAACATCTGGCGGGGGCGGCTATCGACGTCTTCCCGACGGAACCGGCCACTAATAGCGATCCGTTTACCTCTCCGCTGTGCGAATTCGATAACGTGATCCTGACGCCGCATATCGGCGGCTCGACGCAGGAGGCGCAAGAAAACATCGGTCTGGAAGTTGCAGGAAAACTGATTAAGTATTCGGATAACGGCTCGACGCTTTCCGCCGTGAACTTCCCGGAAGTGTCGCTGCCGCTGCACGGTGGTCGTCGCCTGATGCACATCCACGAAAACCGCCCAGGTGTATTGACCGCGCTTAACCAGATCTTTGCCGAGCAGGGCGTTAACATTGCCGCGCAGTATCTGCAAACCTCCGCCCGAATGGGGTATGTGGTAATTGATATAGAAGCCGATGGCGATGTGGCGGAGAAAGCGCTGCTGGCGATGAAGGCGATTCCGGGCACCATTCGCGCCCGTCTGCTGTACTAATTTCCTCTAAATGGGCAGGAGATGACCTGCCCATCCTTTCTCTGGTTTCCCTGCCTCAACATCTCTTCGTGTAACGCATACATTCTGTTTTCGAGCCTTGCCGCAATTGGTAATTAAAGGCAGCGTTGCGTGTTGTACAGCAATAAAAGGAATTTACGATAAGGGCTCAGCATAGCGCTGAAACGGGAAAGCCCCTACCGAGGCAGGGGCTCTAAAAAGGAAAGGGACGATGATGAGATACGTCATCATGCTGCTGATCCTGTTAATCATCGCTTGCCCAGCATATTAACAGTGAGTACGCAGGAGGGAGGTTCGCCTCCCTCACCCTTCACCGAGAAATTTAGGTCAAAAAAGCGACGCTGTCAATCGACAAAACACGGCTACCACTCCCAAATTTTGGACGGCGTCACCACCGCAGGCAGCGGGATATCCCACTCTTCAACCGGCAGCTTTTCCACTAACTGGCAATCATGCGCGTAGCCCACAGGTAGGATCTTATGCTGCTGCCAGTTTTGCAACGTACGGTCATAAAATCCGCCGCCCATCCCCAGGCGCTGCCCGCCTTCGTCAAACGCCACTAACGGCGTTACCAGCACATCCAGCTTTGCCAGCGGCAATACGTCGCGGACATCAAGCCGTGGCTC
Source organism: Salmonella sp. 32031103-2018-00083-FB-01-SM-01 (assembly GCF_017571995.1). Taxonomy (NCBI): domain Bacteria; kingdom Pseudomonadati; phylum Pseudomonadota; class Gammaproteobacteria; order Enterobacterales; family Enterobacteriaceae; genus Salmonella; species Salmonella sp. 32031103-2018-00083-FB-01-SM-01. Next base: position 347,511 of record NZ_JAGEQL010000004.1, on the reverse strand, counting down.
CCGGATCTTTAAGCGGTTGGTCACCAGTGCACTCTGCGGATGATAGTGCAGGAACAGGAGGTTGCCAGGGCTGAAGGGATGAAGAACCGGAAGGTAGACGCGCTTGCCCGCTTGCCATAGCTGTTCTATCAGCGGCTGGGTGTCGAGTTCGCCATCAAAGGAGAGAAACACGGCGACAGTGTGCGCCATCACGACGGGAGGAAAGCTGAGCATTCGGGCGGCGGCCTGTTGACCAAAGCGGCGTTGCTGCTCTGGCGTTAGCGCACGGCGACGTTGCCGAATCATTCGGCGGATTTCTTGTCGTGATAAAGAGAGTTCGGGAAGTTGCGTCATGGCTGTTGCCAGTCAGAAGGGGAATCTCCGAGATGCCGCCGCAGGCTGTAACCCTTGAACCCTTGGTTCAAGGTGAATGTGTCGTCACAGTTTTAAGGCTTCTCGGACGAACCGAGCATGCTCACCAACCGCGGAGCGCCACATTCTTGTGGTATGAAATATCGGCTCAGGGGACTGGCCCGCTTGCAAACATCTCAGAGAAATTCTGTTTTCACAATCACTTTACCATAGTAAAGCGAAAAGTGTTATTCAAAGTTTTGGCCCGTTTTTTCGGTTATGCGACCTTGATCAAGCAACGCCTGTTCGATGGTCTGTTGTAGCATCCGAATACGTTGTTCCATGCTCGCCGCGTAATCGCGGGTCTTCGCTTTTTCCTGAGTTAACTCATAGCTGATATTCAATGCGGCAATGAAAACCAACTGCTCAGTATTTGTGACTCTAGTGCGAACTTTCAGATCTTGCAACCGCTGATTCAGATCGTCCGCAGCCTGATTCAACGCATCCCTTTGGTCAGGCGGGCAATTCACTCGCAGTGAACGGCCAAATATTTGGATATCGACGGGTTGTGCAGACATGCCACCTTCCTGCTGATTGACTGCGCTGCCTTCGTCTCCAGACCCAAGGTCCGCGAAGGGGCGACACTATAGCTACCCTGGTGTGAAGATACAAGCCCTTTTCTGGTTCACCAGGGTCCAAAGTGGTAGCATATCATGAATATCCTCCCTTTGATGACGAATGCTTATGTCTATACAGAACGAAATGCCTGGTTACAACGAAATGAACCGGTTTTTGAATCAACAAGGGGCCGGTCTGACCCCGGCTGAAATGCATGGTTTAATCAGCGGGATGATTTGCGGCGGCAACAACGACAGCTCATGGCAGCCGCTGTTGCACGACCTGACGAACGAAGGTCTGGCCTTCGGGCATGAGCTTGCTCAGGCGCTGCGCAAAATGCACGCGGCGACCAGCGACGCGCTGGAAGACGACGGCTTTCTTTTTCAGCTTTATCTGCCTGAAGGCGACGATGTCAGCGTATTCGATCGCGCTGATGCATTAGCCGGGTGGGTTAACCACTTTTTGCTTGGCCTCGGCGTAACGCAGCCTAAACTTGATAAAGTCACCGGCGAAACGGGTGAAGCGATTGACGACCTGCGTAATATTGCGCAGCTTGGTTATGATGAGAGCGAAGATCAGGAAGAGCTGGAGATGTCGCTCGAAGAGATCATCGAATATGTCCGTGTTGCGGCGCTGTTATGTCATGACACTTTCACGCGCCAACAGCCGACCGCGCCGGAAGTGCGTAAACCGACGCTACACTAAGAAAAAACGAAATGGAGGCCATGTCATGACTCAGCAGGAATACCAACGCCGTCGCCAGGCATTACTGGCGCAAATGCAGCCCGGCAGCGCCGCGCTGATCTTTGCCGCGCCGGAGGCGACGCGCAGCGCAGACAGTGAATATCCGTATCGCCAGAGTAGCGACTTCTGGTATTTCACCGGTTTTAACGAACCGGAAGCCGTGCTGGTACTGATTAAGAGTGATGACACCCACAACCACAGCGTTTTGTTCAACCGCGTTCGCGACCTGACGGCGGAAATCTGGTTTGGTCGCCGTTTAGGACAGGATGCCGCGCCGGAAAAACTGGGTGTTGACCGGGCGCTGGCGTTTAGCGAAATCAACCAGCAACTCTTTCAGTTGCTTAATGGTCTGGATGTGGTGTACCACGCGCAGGGCGAATATGCGTATGCCGACGAGATTGTTCTGGCTGCGCTGGAGAAGCTGCGTAAAGGCTCCCGCCAGAATCTGACCGCGCCGGCCACCATGACTGACTGGCGACCGATCGTCCATGAGATGCGCCTGTTCAAATCGCCGGAAGAGATTGCTGTCCTGCGCCGTGCCGGGGAAATTAGCGCGCTGGCGCATATCCGCGCGATGGAAAAATGCCGTCCGGGGATGTTTGAGTATCAGTTGGAGGGTGAAATTCACCACGAATTTAATCGCCACGGCGCGCGCTATCCCTCCTATAACACCATTGTCGGCAGCGGCGAAAATGGCTGTATCCTGCATTACACTGAAAACGAAAGTGAAATGCGCGACGGCGATTTAGTGCTTATCGACGCGGGCTGTGAATATAAAGGTTACGCGGGCGACATCACGCGTACTTTCCCGGTGAACGGGAAATTCACGCCAGCTCAGCGTGAAATTTATGACATCGTTCTGGAATCGCTGGAGACCAGCCTGCGACTGTTCCGTCCTGGCACCTCTATTCAGGAGGTGACCGGCGAAGTCGTGCGCATCATGATAACCGGGCTGGTGAAGCTGGGGATTTTGCAAGGAGAGGTTGATCAACTGATTGCCGAAAATGCGCATCGTCCTTTCTTTATGCATGGCTTGAGCCACTGGCTGGGGCTGGATGTTCATGATGTCGGCGTTTATGGGCCGGATCGCTCCCGCATCCTGGAGCCGGGCATGGTGCTGACCGTAGAGCCAGGCCTCTATATCGCGCCGGATGCCGACGTGCCGGAAGCGTATCGCGGCATTGGCGTTCGAATTGAAGATGACATTGTCATTACCGAAACCGGTAATGAAAACCTGACCGCTGGCGTTGTGAAGAAGGCGGATGACATTGAGGCATTAATGGCGGCGGCGCGGCAGCAATGAGCGTCATTATCGTTGGCGGCGGCATGGCAGGCGCGACGCTGGCGCTGGCCATCTCTCAGTTCAGTCATGGGACGTTGCCGGTACACCTGATTGAAGCGAAAGCGCCTGAAGCCGACGGCCATCCCGGCTTTGACGCCAGAGCGATTGCGCTGGCGGCGGGCACTTGCCAGCAACTGGCGCGAATTGGCGTCTGGCAGGCGATTTCCGATTGCGCAACGGCAATCAACACCGTACACGTCAGCGATCGCGGCCATGCCGGATTTGTGACTCTCGACGCGCAGGACTACAGTCTGGCAGCGTTGGGTCACGTTGCGGAGCTGCATGATATCGGGCTGCGTCTGTTTGCGCTCTTGCGTAAAGCGCCAGGCGTTACGCTGCACTGCCCGGAGCGCGTAGCCAGCGTGTCGCGTACCCAACAGCAGGTTAACGTCACACTGGAAAATGGCAATGTGATAGCTGGCAGCGTGCTGGTGGCGGCTAACGGTACCCACTCCGCGCTGGCGTCAGCCTGCGGCGTTGACTGGCATCAGGAGCCTTACGAACAGTTAGCGGTGATAGCGAATGTCGCGACCGCGATCCCGCATCAGGGACGCGCCTTTGAACGTTTTACTCCCAATGGCCCGCTGGCGATGTTGCCGATGTCGCATGACCGATGTTCGCTGGTTTGGTGTCACCCGCTCGACCAGCGCGATGAGGTGCTGAGCTGGTCCGACGCGCAGTTCTGTCATGCGTTGCAGGCCGCGTTTGGCTGGCGGCTGGGGCGAATTACTCAGGCCGGTAAGCGCAGCGCGTATCCGCTTGCCCTTACTACGGCGGCAAAAGTGTTTACTCACCGGACTGTCGTGGTCGGCAATGCGGCGCAGACGTTGCATCCTATCGCCGGACAAGGGTTTAATCTCGGTCTGCGTGATGTCATGAGCCTGGCGGAAACGCTGGTCGCGGCACAGGACGCGGGCGAGGATATTGGCGCCTGGCACGTGTTATCGCGCTATCAGCAGCGTCGTCAGGTTGACCGGGATACGACGATTGGCGTAACGAACGGTCTGGTCCATCTGTTTGCAAATCGTTGGGCGCCGCTGGTTATTGGGCGCAATATCGGTTTAATGGCGATGGAGTTATTACCGCCTGCGCGCGATGCGCTGGCACAGCGGACCTTAGGTTGGGTTGCGCGTTAAGCAGATCTGTAGGCCGGATAAGGCATTTATGCCGCCATCCGGCATCGTGTTCGTAAAAATGCCGGATGGCAGCTTCGCCTTATCCGGCCTACGGTTTTGATTGTTCCGGTTTCCAGGAGTAAATAGTGCAAAGTGTTGATGTAGCAATAGTTGGCGGAGGCATGGTGGGACTGGCTGTTGCCTGCGGCTTGCAGGGGAGCGGTTTGCGCGTTGCGGTACTGGATCACGTAGTCCCCCAGCCGTTGGCGAACGATGCGCCGCCTCAGCTTCGGGTGTCGGCGATTAATGCCGCCAGCGAAAAACTGCTTACCCGTCTTGGCGTATGGTCAAACATTGTGGCGCGACGGGCAAGTTGCTACCACGGTATGGAAGTCTGGGATAAAGACAGCTTTGGCCGTATTACGTTTGATGACGCAAGCATGGGATATAGCCATCTGGGGCATATTGTTGAAAACAGCGTCATTCACTATGCACTGTGGCAAAAAGCGCAGCAAGCGGCGGATATCACCTTAATGGCGCCAGCGGAATTACAGCAGGTCGCCTGGGGGGAAAACGACGCCTTCCTGACTTTAAAAGACGGCGCGATGTTAACCGCGCGTCTGGTGATTGCCGCGGATGGCGCCAACTCCTGGCTGCGTAACAAAGCGGATATTCCCTTAACTTTCTGGGACTACCGTCACCATGCGCTGGTAGCGACTATCCGCACCGAAGAGCCGCACGGCGCGGTTGCTCGCCAGGTGTTTCATGGTGAAGGTATTCTGGCGTTTTTGCCGTTAAGCGATCCGCATCTGTGTTCCATTGTCTGGTCGCTTTCTCCGCAGGATGCGGAGCGTATGCAACAGAGCGGCGACGAGGCGTTTAACCAGGCGTTGACTATCGCCTTCGATAATCGGCTGGGCTTATGCCGCCTGGAAAGCGAACGGCAGGTTTTTCCGCTGACGGGCCGCTATGCTCGCCAGTTTGCCGCGCATCGTCTGGCGTTGGTCGGCGATGCCGCGCACACCATCCATCCGCTGGCAGGGCAAGGCGTCAACCTCGGCTTTATGGACGCGGCCGAACTGGTGGACGATCTGCGCCGGCTTCAGCGTCAGGGCAAAGACATTGGTCAACATCTTTATCTTCGTCGTTATGAGCGTAGCCGTAAACATAGCGCGGCGATGATGCTTGCCGGGATGCAAGGTTTTCGTGACCTGTTTGCCGGCGAAAACCCGGCAAAAAAATTGTTGCGCGACATCGGACTGAAACTGGCGGATACGCTCCCCGGCGTCAAACCCCAACTGCTTCGCCAGGCAATGGGGCTAAACGACCTTCCGCAATGGCTTCGTTAAGCGTCTGACTGCACGCCAGCAAGAGTTTGAAACCCGTCACACTTTGCTTTCCCGGCTATCGCGCCGGGGGGCTTTCCTCGTTTGAAATAATCTAATTTCACCGCTTATTTCGCATTATATTTTCTAATGCCACTATTTTTGGCGAACGCGATTTTCGACATTTTTTCCGCATTTAATATTAATTTATGTTGTGGTAAATCGTATCAGCTTCCTTTTTATGACGAGTATTTAGCGTAATAGTGGTTTTTTGTGCTGATGGGATTTTAGCGTTTTTTAGTCATAAGCTAATGTGATGGTAAATTCAGCCTTATGGTTTAGCGCCTGGTTCGGTGGTAAGTTCAGGAGCAAGAGAACGTTTGCGTCGGCGCAGGAAAAAGGGCGTCGATGCCAGGTTTCGTGGCGAAGATTTCCCATGAAAATGGTTGTTAGCCCCCGCTAATTCAACGAGGAAAAGATGGCCCAACAGACGCCTTTGTACGAACAACACACGCTATGCGGCGCCCGCATGGTCGATTTTCATGGCTGGATGATGCCCCTGCATTACGGCTCTCAGCTTGATGAACACCACGCTGTGCGCACCGATGCCGGGATGTTTGATGTATCGCATATGACCATTGTCGATCTTCATGGTAGCCGTACACGAGAGTTTCTACGTTATCTGCTGGCAAACGACGTCGCGAAGCTAACGAAGACGGGTAAAGCCCTCTACTCCGGTATGCTTAACGCATCGGGCGGCGTGATTGATGACCTTATCGTCTACTACTTCACTGAAGATTTCTTCCGTCTCGTTGTTAACTCCGCCACCCGCGAAAAAGACCTCTCCTGGATTACCCAACATGCTGAACCTTATGCCATCGACATCACCGTTCGTGACGACCTGTCGCTGATTGCGGTACAGGGGCCGAATGCGCAGGAAAAAGCGGCGACTCTGTTTACTGACCAACAGCGCCATGCAGTAGAAGGTATGAAGCCGTTCTTCGGCGTACAGGCGGATGATTTGTTTATCGCCACCACCGGTTATACCGGCGAAGCGGGCTATGAAATCGCCATGCCGAATGAAAAAGCGGCGGATTTCTGGCGTGCGCTGGTGGAGGCGGGCGTGAAGCCGTGCGGTCTTGGCGCGCGCGACACGCTGCGTCTGGAAGCAGGCATGAACCTGTACGGTCAGGAGATGGATGAAGGTATCTCTCCGCTGGCGGCTAATATGGGATGGACTATCGCCTGGGAACCTGCTGACCGCGACTTTATTGGCCGTGAGGCGCTGGAGATGCAGCGTGAAAAAGGCCATGAGCAGCTTGTCGGTCTGGTGATGACCGAGAAAGGCGTATTGCGTAATGAACTGCCGGTGCGTTTTACCGATGCGCAGGGCAATCAGCAAGAAGGCATTATCACCAGCGGGACGTTTTCCCCAACGTTGGGCTACAGCATTGCGCTGGCGCGCGTTCCGGCGGGCATCGGCGAGACGGCGATTGTACAAATTCGTAACCGTGAAATGCCGGTAAAAGTGACTAAACCTGTTTTTGTGCGTAACGGCAAAGCCGTCGCGTGATTCATCCTTTTTTGGAGATTAATTGATGAGCAACGTACCCGCAGAACTGAAATACAGCAAAGAACACGAATGGCTGCGTAAAGAAGCGGATGGCACTTACACCGTTGGCATTACTGAACACGCTCAGGAGCTGTTGGGCGATATGGTTTTTGTTGATCTGCCGGAAGTCGGCGCGACCGTAAGCGCGGGCGACGACTGCGCCGTGGCGGAGTCCGTAAAAGCGGCGTCCGACATTTATGCGCCGGTAAGCGGCGAGATCGTGGCGGTAAACGATGCGCTGAGCGACTCCCCGGAGCTGGTGAACAGCGAACCGTATGCCGGTGGCTGGATCTTTAAAATCAAAGCCAGCGATGAAAGCGAACTTGAATCGCTGCTGGATGCCACCGCGTACGAGGCATTGTTAGAAGACGAATAATGTTGTGCCGGATGGCGCTAATGCTTATCCGGCCTACTCACTGCAACGCGAATGATTTTGCGTATTCGTTTTCGCACGCGTAGGCCCGGTAAGCGTCAGCGCCACCGGGCAATTGAGTTAGAGACAATCACGATTCACTGCACGTTTCAGGAACCATCGCCCATGACACAGACGTTAAGCCAGCTTGAAAACCGCGGCGCTTTCATTGAACGCCACATCGGACCGGACGCCGCGCAGCAGCAAGAGATGCTGAATGCGGTTGGCGCCGAGTCGTTAAACGCGCTGACAGGTCAGATTGTGCCGAAAGACATTCAGCTCGCGACTCCGCCGCAGGTTGGCGAGGCGGCAACCGAATATGCCGCACTGGCGGAATTAAAAGCCATCGCCGGGCGTAACAAGCGCTTCACGTCCTACATTGGCATGGGCTACACCGCAGTACAGCTACCGCCGGTTATCCTGCGCAACATGCTGGAAAATCCAGGCTGGTATACTGCCTACACCCCTTATCAGCCGGAAGTCTCTCAGGGGCGTCTGGAAGCGCTGCTCAACTTCCAACAGGTGACGCTGGATCTGACCGGACTGGACATGGCTTCCGCCTCGCTGCTGGATGAAGCGACCGCCGCCGCTGAAGCGATGGCGATGGCAAAGCGCGTCAGCAAACTGAAAAATGCCAACCGGTTCTTTGTCGCCTCTGATGTCCATCCGCAAACTCTGGACGTCGTGCGTACTCGCGCCGAAACCTTTGGCTTTGACGTCATTGTTGATGACGCGGCGAAAGCACTGGATCACCAGGATGTGTTTGGCGTGCTGTTACAACAGGTAGGCACCACGGGCGAAATTCACGACTACAGCGCACTGATTACTGAGCTGAAATCCCGTAAAGTTGTGGTCAGCGTCGCCGCCGATTTTATGGCGCTGGTGCTGCTGATGGCTCCGGGCAAACAGGGCGCGGACATTGTTTTCGGCTCTGCGCAACGCTTCGGCGTACCGATGGGGTACGGTGGCCCGCACGCGGCGTTCTTTGCCGCCAAAGACGAATTTAAACGCTCCATGCCAGGCCGTATTATCGGCGTCTCAAAAGATGCGGCGGGCAATACCGCACTGCGCATGGCGATGCAGACTCGCGAGCAGCATATCCGTCGTGAGAAAGCGAACTCCAATATTTGTACCTCGCAGGTACTGCTGGCTAACATCGCCAGTCTGTATGCCGTTTATCATGGTCCGGTCGGTCTGAAGCGCATCGCTAATCGTATCCACCGCCTGACCGATATTCTGGCGGCAGGTCTGCAGCAGAAAGGCTTAAAGCTGCGTCATGCGCATTACTTTGACACGCTGTGTGTGGAAGTGGCTGATAAAGCTGCGGTACTGGCGCGTGCGGAAGCGGCGGAGATCAATCTGCGCAGCGATATTCATAACGCGGTTGGTATTACGCTCGATGAAACCACCACCCGTGAGAATGTGGCGCAGTTGTTCAATGTTTTGCTGGGCGACAGCCACGGTCTGAACATTGAAACACTGGATAAAGACGTGGCGCTTGATAGCCGTTCCATTCAGCAAAGTATGCTGCGTGACGATGCGATTCTGACGCATCCGGTATTTAACCGTTACCACAGCGAAACCGAGATGATGCGCTACATGCACTCGCTGGAGCGTAAAGATCTGGCGCTGAATCAGGCGATGATCCCGCTGGGTTCCTGCACCATGAAGCTGAACGCCGCCGCCGAGATGATTCCTATCACCTGGCCGGAATTCGCTGAACTGCACCCGTTCTGCCCGCCGGAACAGGCCGAAGGATATCATCAGATGATTAGCCAGCTTTCTGACTGGCTGGTGAAACTCACCGGGTACGACGCCGTCTGTATGCAGCCGAACTCCGGCGCACAGGGGGAATACGCGGGGCTGCTGGCGATTCGTCACTATCACGAAAGCCGCAACGAAGGGCATCGCGATATCTGCCTGATTCCGGCCTCTGCTCACGGCACTAACCCTGCTTCTGCACATATGGCAGGAATGCAGGTGGTGGTTGTGGCGTGTGATAAGAACGGCAACATCGACCTGGACGATCTGCGAGCAAAAGCAGAACAACATGCTGCGAACCTCTCTTGCATCATGGTGACCTATCCGTCCACCCACGGCGTCTATGAAGAAACGATCCGTGAAGTGTGTGAAGTTGTGCACCAGTTCGGCGGTCAGGTTTACCTTGACGGCGCGAACATGAACGCCCAGGTCGGCATCACCTCACCGGGCTTTATTGGCGCGGACGTTTCGCATCTTAACCTGCATAAAACTTTTTGCATTCCGCACGGCGGCGGCGGCCCAGGCATGGGACCGATCGGCGTGAAAGCGCATCTGGCACCGTTTGTACCTGGTCATAGCGTGGTGCAAATCGAAGGGATGCTCACCCGTCAGGGTGCGGTGTCTGCCGCGCCGTTCGGTAGTGCCTCTATCCTGCCAATCAGCTGGATGTACATCCGCATGATGGGCGCAGAAGGCCTGAAGCAGGCAAGCCAGGTCGCGATTCTTAACGCTAACTACATTGCCAGCCGTCTGAAAGACGCGTACCCGGTACTGTATACCGGTCGCGATGGCCGTGTGGCGCACGAATGTATTCTTGATATTCGCCCATTGAAAGAAGAAACCGGCATCAGCGAGCTGGATATTGCCAAGCGTCTGATCGACTACGGTTTCCATGCGCCAACCATGTCGTTCCCGGTGGCGGGCACGCTGATGGTAGAGCCGACGGAATCTGAAGGTAAGGCCGAGCTGGATCGCTTTATCGATGCGATGCTGGCTATCCGCGCAGAGATTGACCAGGTGAAAGCCGGTGTCTGGCCGCTGGAAGATAACCCGCTGGTGAACGCGCCGCACATTCAGAACGAACTGGTCGCCGAGTGGGCGCATCCGTACAGCCGTGAAGTTGCCGTATTCCCGGCAGGCGTGGCAGACAAATACTGGCCGACGGTGAAACGTCTGGATGATGTTTATGGCGACCGTAACCTGTTCTGCTCCTGCGTACCGATTAGCGACTACCAGTAATTTACTGATTCGACTGTCTTCTAAAGGCGCTTCGGCGCCTTTTCAGCTTGTTAATAAAGTGCGCTTTGTTTATGTCGGATACAGTGTGAGTGCCTTATTCAGGCTACAAAGTGTTACTAATTCAATATATTACAGTAAATCGTTGGCTCCTGTCAGGTAACCTGGCGTTTGTATCAGTGTATTAGCCAGAATTAAATTACCGGTTTTTTAGAGTCTAATGATTCATTGTGCATCATTTTTACCTTGCTGTTATTTAATCAAAATAACACGGTGTATTTACATGTGATTACAAATAGTTTCTCTCCGGAATCGTTATTTACCTCTCAATATAGTTACAAAAATTTCCGTATATTAAATTCATCAAGTTATTAATTTAAATTATAAATTAAAAATAACCATAAATAACGTAAATATTTATTAACTTAGTGCTTTGTTTTTTATACCTGGAGGGAATAATGAAACGATTTATATTTCTGCCATTAATGACATATTTTATATTAATGAATGCAATGGCAGCTGACGGAGAAAATAATCCCAGTAATCTATTAGGTGCACCTGTTAATACCGCTATTTCTGGTGGTTCAGTATTGCCGGAAGGAAAGTTATTAACCGCCGTGAATAGCTCATTTCGCGATAAAGATCATCAAATCGAGGGGCACGGAAGTCCGGATGTTTACTCCCAGATATGGTTATTGAAGATTCGTTACGGTTTGACCGACAGACTGGAATTATCAACTGTGGGTTCCTATATCAATAACAAACGAGACAATCTGTCTCCTGAGCACATAGAGGGAATGGGCGACCAATCGGTGGGGGTCAATTATGCTTTAATGAGCCAGCGAAGAGGTGATCCGTTTTGGGTTACGGTAGGTGGGGCAGTATTACTACCCACCGGGCAAGATGGAGATAATCATTTGCCTGGGAATAGCGCCTGGGGAGGAAGAGTAACACTCACTTTAACAAAATTATTTACTCCTAACATTAAAGGGGATATGGGTTTTGTCTATCAGGGACCATTTGAGCGCGGTAACCAGGACGTGAAACGAGGTAACGAATTCCAGTGGAATACCCAGGTGCGGTATATGTTTAGCGATTTACCGCTGGATCTTGGTCTGGAAAGTGCCTACAGCAATAATGCCTCTGGAACGAAAAAACTGTCTAATGGCAGCGTAGTTAATAACCATTCTGGAACTACCGAATGGGTTGTTGGTCCATCATTTAATATTGCTGTCGATTCACTGAAGTTATGGTTTGGTGCCGGAGCCTTCTTCCCGGTAATGCAGGAAGCGAAGTCGCCAACCAAAATGGAAGATGTACGCTGGGAATTTAAAATAGGTAAGACCTGGTAAGACTCGTTCAAAGTGTTACCCGCCGACTGGTGGGTAACGTGCAGGAGTTAAAGCTTCTCGCCGTTGCTGGCAATCACCTCTTTGTACCAGTTGAAGCTTTTCTTACGCGAACGCGACATATCGCCCGTACCGTCATCGTGCTTGTTCACGTAGATGAAGCCGTAGCGCTTGCTGTACTGACCGGTGGTGAACGAGACGCAGTCGATGCAGCCCCACGGCGTGTAGCCCATCAGGTCGACACCATCGTAAGTCACCGCTTTTTTCATCTCTTCAATATGGGCGCGCAGGTAGTCAATGCGATAGTCGTCGTTGATGCTGCCATCTTCTTCTACTTTGTCGTAAGCACCAAAACCGTTTTCGACAATAAACAGCGGCTTTTGATAGCGTTCGTACAGTTCACACAATGAATAACGCAGGCCCACCGGGTCAATCTGCCAGCCCCAGTCAGATGCTTTAACATAGGGGTTCGGTACGCTGCCTTCAAAACCGGAAATCGCATCGCCGCTACCGCCTTCGGCTTTGACCGCGTTGGTCATGTAATAACTGAAACCAAGATAATCGCAGGTGCCTTCGCGCAGCACTTCAAGATCGCCATCTTCTATTTTGATGTTAAATCCGCGGCGCTCCCACTCGTTCAACACATAGGACGGGTAATAGCCGCGCAGCTGTACATCGGTAAAGACGTAGCGTTCACGCATCGATTCCTGAGCAAACATCACATCTTCTGGTTTGCAGGAGAAGGGATACAGCGCGACCATCGCCAGCATACAGCCCACTTTCATCTGTGGATTAATACGACGTGCCGCTTTCACCGCCAGGGCGCTGGCGACAAACTGATGATGTAAGACCTGATACATGGTTTCTTCTGGATTCTCATGCTCGGTATACACCACGCCGGAACAGCAGTAGCCAAACAGCGGCGCGCGCCAGTTTCGCTGGTTGTTAATTTCGTTGAAGGTCATCCAGTATTTGACCTTATGCTTGTAGCGTTCAAACACGACTTCAGCAAAACGGACAAAGAAATCAACGACTTTACGATTGGTCCAGCCGCCGTAGTGCTGGACCAGATGTAACGGCATTTCAAAGTGGGAAAGGGTGATGACCGGTTCGATGTTGTATTTGAGCAATTCATCAAACATGTCGTCGTAGAATTTCAGACCGGCCTCGTTTGGCTGGGATTCGTCGCCATTCGGGAAGATACGCGTCCAGGCAATAGAGGTACGGAAGCATTTGAACCCCATTTCGGCGAAAAGACGGATGTCTTCTTTGTAATGTCCGTAAAAATCCACCGCCTCGTGGTTCGGATAGTATTTGCCAGCAACGACATTCTGGGTAATTTCGCGTGGCACGCCGTGTGCGCCGCCGGTTAGCACATCGCAGATGCTGGGGCCTTTACCGCCTTTATTCCAGCCGCCTTCAACCTGGTGTGCAGCAACCGCGCCGCCCCATAAAAAATCTTTTGGCAAGGTGAGTTTTCTCATTGTTGCATAATCTCAATTTATTTAGTCTGTTATCATTCATTCTGCACCAAATGACATGTAAAGCGTACGCAAAATTCCAGGATGCTCGCGTGTCGGGGCAGGAACATATTCAGATCGTAGCATTCACTTCAAGAGGCCATATTCAGGGGGATAACCACATGCAGCCAAACGACATTACTTTCTTTCAACGTTTCCAGAATGACATTCTGGCAGGGCGTAAAACCATCACTATTCGTGATGCCTCCGAGTCCCACTTTAAAGCAGGCGATGTGCTACGCGTGGGACGGTTCGAAGATGATGGCTATTTTTGCACAATCGAAGTGACAGGAACGTCAACTGTGACGCTGGATACGCTGAACGAAAAACATGCGCAACAGGAAAATATGTCGCTTGATGAGCTGAAACGGGTCATTGCTGAAATCTATCCCAACCAGACGCAATTTTATGTGATTGATTTTAAATGTCTTTGATAAATATGAACGCGTGTTAGTTGAGTTTTTGTAATTAACTTCTTGAATAAGAAAGAAAATTTAATTTTGCGAATTTATTTTAGCTAACATGTGTTCACTGGAACCATTCTCAGTTACGCTAGAGGCGCAGTTCATCGTTATGAACGTTTCTCCGGAGTAAGTTATGGTGCAAAAACCATTAATGACGCAGGGATATTCGCTGGCTGAGGAAATCGCCAACAGTATTAGCCACGGCATTGGATTGGTATTTGGTATTGTCGGCCTGGTGCTGTTGTTGGTTCAGGCGGTAGAGGCGAATGCGGGTATGACGGCTATCGCCAGCTACAGTTTATATGGCGGGAGCATGATCCTGCTTTTTCTTGCTTCAACGCTTTATCATGCCATTCCTCATCAGCGGGCAAAAATCTGGTTAAAGAAATTTGATCACTGCGCTATCTATCTGCTCATTGCCGGAACCTATACGCCATTTCTGCTGGTAGGTCTGGATTCGCCGCTGGCGCGCGGACTAATGATTGTGATCTGGAGCCTGGCGCTATTCGGTATCCTCTTCAAGTTGACGATTGCGCACCGATTTAAAGTGCTTTCACTGGTTACGTATCTGGCAATGGGCTGGCTGTCGCTGATAGTGGTTTATCAGTTGGCGATTAAGCTGGCGATAGGCGGCGTGACGCTGCTGGCGGTAGGTGGCGTCGTTTACTCGCTGGGCGTAATTTTCTATGTTTGCAAACGCATACCTTATAACCACGCCATCTGGCATGGCTTTGTGCTGGGTGGCAGCGTGTGCCACTTCCTGGCCATCTATTTGTATGTGGGACAGGCATAATTCCCGGATGCCCGTGCCGGATGGCGGCGCTGTCGCACCTTATCCGGCCTACGAGAATAGCACGTGCGAGCCTGATGGCGTTGCGCTATCAGGCTATCCGGCTTTTAACGTGATATCACTCTTCCAGCGAGTAGGGCAGCGGGACGATATGCAGGGTGTTGGCATCGTCGCGAACGCGGAAGACGCTTTCGGCTTCTAAATCGTTATTCATGACGGCCTGAACCAGTAACTGACCATCGTCCAACTGCGTCGCCGCCAGAATAGCGCCGGTACGACGCCAGTTCTCGCCCATCTGTAGCTCCAGATCTTCTCCTGCTTCCGGTACCCGGCTGGCTTTGCCCGCCAGCAACCAAAGCGCGCGTTTATTGGCGCCGCGGAATTTTGCCCGTGCGACCATCTCTTGCCCGGTGTAGCAGCCTTTCTTGAAGCTGATGCCGCCCAGCGCCTGTAGGTTAGTCGCCTGGGGGATAAACTGACCGCTGTTCGCCGCGTCAATCACCGGAATGCCTGCTTCAATATCCAATGCCAGCCACTGTTGACTGTTATTCAGTTCGGCTTCGCCATGCAACTTCTCCGTTAACATGTTGGCCGTCGCGACATCAGTGACAAGCAGGAATCGTTCCGCAGGATGTTCAAACCATAGCAGCGTGGAGGCGCCGTCTCTGACCACCTGATTTTCACTATTGGGCAGTTCGCTAAAGACATTAGCCAGCGCCGCGCGGGCCTGAAAACCTGCCACGCCAAGCAATACGCGTTCGTCATCTGGCGCGATGACCACTTTGGAAAATACGGCGTACTTTTTCAGCTCCGTTAATTGCGCTTCACGCACGCTACGGCGTTCAATCCAGGCGAAACCGTCGCGCTCACGGAACAGGCGCAGAGTGCTCCACATCTTACCTTTAGCATCGCAGTGGGCGGCGAGAAGGTGTTGCTGTTCAGTCATCTGGCTTACGTCAGCGGTGACCTGGCCCTGAATATACTTTTCACTGTCTA
This sequence comes from Salmonella sp. 32031103-2018-00083-FB-01-SM-01, assembly GCF_017571995.1. Taxonomy (NCBI): domain Bacteria; kingdom Pseudomonadati; phylum Pseudomonadota; class Gammaproteobacteria; order Enterobacterales; family Enterobacteriaceae; genus Salmonella; species Salmonella sp. 32031103-2018-00083-FB-01-SM-01. The sequence goes on along the minus strand of NZ_JAGEQL010000004.1, from coordinate 331,897 downwards.
CGCCGGTGATGGACGACAGCGCCCAGTCGTCAAGCGCGATCAGCGTCAGCGGCAGGCGGGCTGACGATGAAGGATGACGTGGCGGAAAGGAGATAAAAGCCATAAATAATGTCCTGGTTAGCTGCAACAATAATGGTTAATGGTAAAAGAGCCATCGGTCATTGCAAGTGCTTTAAATAGCCCATTGAGAGCGGATTGATCGTTTTGCGAGGCGGTATCCAAAACGGATGAACGTATTGATTCCCAGCCTTTTATTTCGCGATCGCGTTCCAGATTACTGAGATTCCCGTAAAACAACGCCAAAAACACGTTACAATAGCCCGGTACTTCATTTTCGCGAGGCAGGAAGAACATGGATATTCACAATAAAGCACGTATTCACTGGGCATGTCGTCGCGGTATGCGCGAACTTGATATTTCCATCATGCCGTTTTTTGAACATGAGTACGATAGTTTAAGTGATGAAGAAAAGCGTATTTTTGTCCGTTTGTTGCAGAGTGATGACCCGGATTTATTTAACTGGTTAATGAATCACGGTAAACCGGCTGACGCTGAACTGGAACAGATGGTCCGACTCATTCAGACACGGAATCGGGAACGTGGTCCTGTGGCAATCTGATTTACGCGTCTCATGGCGCGCTCAGTGGATCTCATTGCTCATTCATGGGCTGGTTGCCGCGGTGATTTTATTGATGCCCTGGCCGCTGAGTTATACCCCGTTATGGATGATACTACTGTCGCTGGTCGTGTTTGACTGTGTACGTAGCCAGCGCAGGATTAATACCTGCCAGGGAGAGATCAAGCTACTCATGGACGGGCGCTTACGCTGGCAGGGGCAGGACTGGACGCTCTTGCGTCCGCCCTGGTTACTGAAGAGCGGGATGGTGTTGCGTTTACGCGCAGAGTCTGGACGTCATCAGCATTTATGGCTGGCGGCGGATAGCATGGAAGAAGCGGAATGGCGTGAGTTGCGTCGGATACTGTTACAGCAGCCGATATCGCGCCAACACTGACGGAACGGCGTAAACGCGGTTCCGTCGAGAGGGAAATACAGCGAGTAAGGTTTCAGGCGTAGTGTTCGGCCATTTCGCCGAGAATTTGTTCACACCAGGTCTGTATACGCTCATCGCTGAGATCGTACTGGTTCGTTTCATCCAGCGCCAGGCCGACAAACAGTTGCCCATCCGCAATGACCGGTTTATTGCTGGTAAATTCGTAGCCTTCTGTGGGCCAGTAGCCGACAAATTTAACGCCTTTGAGGGCAAGTTTGTCATGCAACATACCCAGCGCATCCAGGAACCACTCACCGTAGCCGAGCTGGTCGCCCATACCGTAAAGCGCAACGATTTTGCCTTCCAGATTGAGATCGTCCAGTTGCTCCCAGACGGCTTCCCAGTCCTCCTGAATTTCGCCAAAATCCCAGGTGGGAATGCCTAAAATGAGCACGTCGTACTGCTCCATTAAGGCGGGGGCGTCATCCTTAAGGTTATGTAATGTCACCAGCTCCGGGCCGAGGATATCGCGAATTTTCTCTGCGGCCATCTCGGTGTAGCACGTGCTGGAACCGTAAAAAAGACCCATGTTCATTACGTTACATCTCGATTCTGCTATAGCGTTGCGGGTAGTGTAACAGAATCGCTGCATTCACGGCACAATGAGGCATAATGCACCCAAAGTCAGCGTGAAGTGGGGAGCGCGAATGGAACAGGATTTAGCGCGTATTGAGCAGTTTCTGGATGCCCTGTGGCTGGAACGAAATCTGGCGGAAAATACATTAAGCGCGTATCGTCGCGATTTATCGATGGTCGTTGCGTGGTTGCATCATCGCGGAAAAACGCTTGCGACGGCGCAGGCTGATGATTTACAAACGCTGCTGGCTGAACGGGTGGAGGGCGGATACAAAGCGACCAGTTCCGCACGCCTGTTAAGCGCTATGCGGCGCTTTTTCCAGCATCTGTACCGTGAAAAGTATCGTGAGGATGATCCGAGCGCGCAGTTGGCCTCGCCTAAGCTTCCGCAGCGTTTACCGAAAGACCTTAGCGAGGCACAGGTTGAACGGCTCTTGCAGGCGCCGCTTATTGATCAACCTTTGGAGTTGCGCGATAAAGCTATGTTGGAAGTGCTGTATGCCACCGGTTTGCGCGTGTCGGAACTGGTGGGGCTGACAATGAGCGATATCAGTCTGCGGCAGGGCGTGGTGCGGGTTATCGGTAAAGGCAATAAAGAGCGGTTGGTGCCGTTAGGCGAAGAGGCGGTATATTGGCTGGAAACGTATCTGGAGCATGGGCGTCCCTGGTTACTCAATGGCGTATCGATTGACGTATTGTTCCCCAGCCAGCGTGCGCAGCAGATGACGCGGCAGACCTTCTGGCACCGTATTAAACATTATGCGGTACTGGCTGGAATCGATAGCGAAAAACTATCGCCGCATGTTTTACGTCACGCTTTCGCCACGCATTTGCTGAATCACGGCGCCGACTTGCGCGTTGTACAAATGCTACTTGGGCATAGCGATCTTTCGACGACACAAATTTATACGCATGTCGCAACGGAGCGTTTGCGTCAACTTCATCAACAGCACCATCCGCGGGCATGAGTGCTGACAGGAAAGGATAGTTTATGAAAAAGCGTTTTATGATGTTCACTTTACTGGCGGCGGCGTTTTCAGGCGTGGCCCATGCGGATGATGCGGCTATCCGTCAGTCGCTGGCTAAGCTGGGCGTTCAGAGTACGGAAATTCAGGCCTCGCCAGTGGCAGGAATGAAAACCGTCCTCACTCACAGCGGCGTACTGTACGTCACTGACGACGGCAAACATATTATTCAAGGGCCGATGTATGACGTGAGCGGCGCGCATCCGGTAAACGTGACGAACAAACTGCTGATGAGCCAGCTAAATGCGCTGGAAAAAGAGATGATCGTCTATAAAGCGCCGGATGAGAAACATGTCATTACTGTTTTTACCGATATCACCTGCGGCTATTGTCATAAGCTACATGAAGAGATGAAAGATTATAACGCGTTGGGGATCACGGTACGTTATCTGGCCTTCCCGCGCCAGGGGCTGGAAAGCCAGGCGGAGCAGGATATGAAATCTATCTGGTGCGCCAAAGACAAAAACAAAGCGTTTGATGACGCCATGGCAGGTAAGGGCGTGAAACCGGCAAGCTGTGACGTGAACATTGCTGATCATTATGCGTTGGGCGTGCAGTTGGGCGTTAGCGGTACGCCAGCCATTGTATTGAGTAACGGCTATGTGGTGCCTGGCTATCAGGGACCGAAAGAGATGAAAGCGTTTCTTGATGAGCATCAAAAACAGACCAGTGGTAAATAATACGCGTGAAACAACAGAGACAACTTCGTCGGCGTGAGGCTGATGAGACAGCGGAACTCCCCGCCGATCTTCCTCCATTACTACGACGTTTATATGCCAGCCGGGGCGTTCGTAGCGCCCGCGAACTGGAGCGCAGCGTGAAAGGAATGCTGCCCTGGCAACAGCTTAGCGGCATAGATAACGCGGTGGAGATCCTCTACAACGCCTTTCGCGAAGGTACCCGCATTATTGTTGTTGGCGATTTTGACGCCGACGGCGCGACCAGTACTGCGCTAAGCGTATTGGGAATGCGTGCGTTGGGATGTGACAACATCAGTTATCTGGTGCCTAATCGCTTTGAAGATGGCTACGGTTTAAGCCCGGAAGTGGTCGATCAGGCGAAGGCGCGCGGCGCGCAGCTTATCGTCACCGTAGACAACGGCATTTCATCCCACGCCGGCGTAGCGCATGCAAAGACGTTGGGGATTCCGGTGATCGTGACCGATCACCACCTGCCAGGCGACACGTTGCCGGATGCCGAAGCGATTATTAATCCTAATCTGCGCGACTGCGAATTCCCGTCTAAGTCGCTGGCGGGCGTCGGCGTGGCGTTTTACCTGATGCTGGCGTTGCGAACATTTTTGCGCGACAAAGGATGGTTCGACGAGCGCAACATCGCGCCGCCGAATCTGGCGGAGCTGCTGGATTTAGTGGCGTTGGGAACGGTAGCAGACGTTGTGCCGCTGGACGCTAACAACCGTATTCTGACCTGGCAAGGGCTAAGTCGTATTCGTGCCGGGAAATGCCGTCCGGGAATTAAAGCGTTGCTGGAGATATCGAATCGCGATCCGCAGCAGCTTGCCGCCAGTGATTTAGGCTTCGCGTTGGGGCCTCGCCTGAATGCCGCCGGCAGGCTGGATGATATGTCCGTTGGCGTGGCGTTACTGTTGTGCGACAACCTCGGCGAAGCGCGTGTTCTGGCCAGCGAGCTGGATGCGCTTAACCAGACGCGCAAAGAAATAGAGCAGGGGATGCAGGCGGAAGCGCTTATCCTGTGCGAAAAGCTTGAGCGCAGTAGTGAAACGCTTCCGGGCGGTCTGGCGATGTATCATCCTGAATGGCATCAGGGCGTGGTCGGAATTCTGGCGTCGCGCATTAAAGAGCGTTTTCACCGCCCGGTGATCGCCTTTGCGCCTGCGGGCGACGGCACGCTAAAAGGCTCAGGCCGTTCGATTCAGGGGTTGCATATGCGCGATGCGCTGGAAAGGCTGGATACGCTTTACCCTGATCTGATGATCAAGTTCGGCGGTCATGCGATGGCGGCGGGATTGTCGCTGGAAGAGCATAAATTCGAGCAGTTTCAGCAACGTTTTGGCGAGCTGGTAACGGAATGGCTCGATCCTGCCCTGTTGCAAGGCGAAGTGATCTCCGATGGTCCATTAAGCGCGGCGGAGATGTCTATGGAAGTGGCGCAACTGTTGCGGGATGCCGGACCGTGGGGGCAAATGTTCCCGGAACCGTTATTCGATGGTCGTTTCCGTCTGCTACAACAGCGTCTGGTGGGCGAGCGCCACCTCAAGGTGATGGTGGAGCCCGTCGGCGGCGGCCCGCTGTTGGATGGCATCGCATTTAATATTGATACGACCTGTTGGCCGGATAACGGCGTGCGGGAGGTAGAACTGGCTTATAAACTGGACATTAACGAGTTTCGCGGCAACCGTAGTTTACAGATTATTATCGATGATATTTGGCCGCTATGATCGGGGCGATTTAACAACACTTTCGCTGTAATTAAGGGGCGAAATCCGCTAATATTTCGCCCTTATAACCGCATTTTGACAAGTCAAATAAAAGAAATCAGACCATGTTTGAAATTAACCCGGTGAATAACCGCATTCAGGACCTCACGGAACGCACCAACGTTCTTAGGGGGTATCTTTGACTACGATGCTAAGAAAGAGCGTCTGGAAGAAGTAAACGCCGAGCTGGAACAGCCGGATGTCTGGAACGAACCTGAGCGCGCGCAGGCGCTGGGAAAAGAGCGTTCATCGCTCGAAGCGATCGTCGATACGCTTGATCAAATGACTCAGGGGCTGGACGACGTTTCCGGGCTGCTGGAACTGGCGGTAGAAGCTGACGACGAAGAGACGTTTAACGAAGCCGTCGCGGAGCTGAATACGCTGGAAGAGAAACTGGCGCAGTTGGAATTCCGCCGGATGTTCTCCGGCGAGTACGATAGCGCCGATTGCTATCTCGATATTCAGGCCGGTTCTGGTGGTACTGAAGCGCAGGACTGGGCCAGCATGTTGCTGCGTATGTATCTGCGTTGGGCGGAAGCGCGCGGCTTCAAGACGGAAGTCATTGAAGAGTCGGAAGGGGAAGTCGCCGGCATTAAGTCCGCGACTATCAAAATCTCCGGCGAATATGCCTATGGCTGGCTGCGCACTGAAACCGGCGTACATCGTCTGGTGCGTAAAAGCCCGTTTGACTCCGGCGGTCGCCGTCATACCTCGTTTAGCTCCGCGTTTGTGTACCCGGAAGTGGACGACGATATCGATATCGACATTAACCCGGCGGATCTGCGTATCGACGTCTATCGCGCGTCTGGCGCAGGCGGTCAGCACGTTAACCGTACTGAATCCGCAGTGCGTATCACCCATATTCCCACCGGGATTGTGACGCAGTGCCAGAACGACCGTTCGCAGCACAAAAACAAAGACCAGGCCATGAAGCAGATGAAAGCGAAGCTTTATGAACTGGAGATGCAGAAAAAGAACGCTGAAAAACAGGCGATGGAAGACACTAAGTCCGATATCGGCTGGGGAAGCCAGATTCGTTCCTATGTCCTGGACGATTCCCGCATTAAAGACCTGCGTACTGGGGTGGAAACCCGCAATACACAGGCGGTACTGGACGGTAGTCTGGATCAATTTATCGAAGCAAGTTTGAAAGCAGGGCTATGAGGAATCAACATGTCTGAACAAAACGCACAGGGCGCTGACGAGGTAGTCGATCTTAACAATGAAATGAAGGCACGTCGCGAGAAGCTGGCTGCACTGCGTGAGCAGGGTATCCCGTTCCCGAACGATTTCCGTCGTGACCGTACCTCAGACCAACTGCACGCAGAGTTTGACGCGAAAGAAGCTGAAGAACTGGAAGCGCTGAATATTGAAGTGTCCGTCGCGGGCCGTATGATGACTCGCCGTATTATGGGTAAAGCCTCTTTTGTTACCCTGCAAGACGTAGGCGGCCGCATTCAGCTGTATGTGGCGCGCGATGATCTGCCGGAAGGCGTTTACAACGAGCAGTTCAAGAAGTGGGATCTTGGCGATATCCTCGGCGCGAAAGGTAAGCTGTTCAAAACCAAAACCGGCGAGCTGTCTATCCACTGCACCGAACTGCGCCTGCTGACGAAAGCGCTGCGTCCGTTGCCGGATAAATTCCACGGCCTGCAGGACCAGGAAGCGCGCTATCGCCAGCGTTATCTGGATCTCATCTCTAACGATGAATCCCGTAACACCTTCAAAACCCGTTCGAAGATCCTGGCCGGTATTCGCCAGTTTATGGTTGCTCGCGGCTTTATGGAAGTCGAAACGCCGATGATGCAGGTGATCCCAGGCGGCGCGTCTGCCCGTCCGTTTATCACCCATCACAACGCGCTGGATCTGGACATGTACCTGCGTATCGCGCCGGAACTGTACCTCAAGCGTCTGGTGGTTGGCGGCTTCGAACGCGTATTCGAAATTAACCGTAACTTCCGTAACGAAGGCATCTCCGTGCGCCATAATCCTGAGTTCACCATGATGGAACTCTATATGGCGTATGCGGACTACAAAGACCTGATCGAACTGACGGAGTCTCTGTTCCGTACGCTGGCGCAGGATGTTCTGGGCACCACCCAGGTTCCGTACGGTGATGAAGTGTTTGACTTCGGTAAGCCGTTCGAAAAACTGACCATGCGTGAAGCGATCAAGAAATATCGTCCGGAAACGGATATGGCTGATCTGGACAACTTCGACTCCGCGAAGGCGATTGCTGAAAGCATCGGCATTCACGTCGAGAAGAGCTGGGGGCTGGGCCGTATCGTCACTGAGATCTTTGACGAAGTCGCTGAAGCGCATCTGATTCAGCCGACCTTCATCACTGAATATCCGGCTGAAGTGTCTCCGCTGGCGCGTCGTAATGATGTGAACCCGGAAATCACTGACCGCTTCGAGTTCTTTATCGGCGGTCGTGAAATCGGTAATGGCTTTAGCGAGTTGAACGATGCGGAAGACCAGGCGCAGCGTTTCCTGGATCAGGTTAATGCAAAAGCGGCGGGCGATGACGAAGCCATGTTCTACGACGAAGACTACGTGACGGCGCTGGAACACGGTTTACCGCCGACAGCGGGTCTGGGAATTGGCATCGACCGTATGGTGATGCTGTTTACTAACAGCCACACGATTCGCGACGTTATTCTGTTCCCGGCGATGCGTCCGGTGAAATAAGATGTAAATTGCCGGATGGGGCATTAGCCGCCATCCGGCATCTCTTCGTTCAGACGTAGCGCCATCAGGCAATCTTTAACGCTGGCAGTAATTGAGCAGTCGTTCACGCGCTTGTTCGTCTGACGCTTGCATGACCATCCACGGGCTAAATGCCCACGGCGTAGCGAGAAGGCTTTTCCATACGCTTTTAAATTCGCTCCACTGATAGTCCATCACCTCTTCGCTGTTAACCTGCAACACACTGGTTGCCCGCGCGGCAAATACCGGACAGACTTCATTTTCCACAATACCGTTTGGATCTGTCGCCCGATAGCTGAAGTGCGGATAGACGGGGGTGAGATCGGTAATTTCCACGCCGAGTTCGAACCGACAACGGCGGATGATCGCCTCTTCGGTGGTTTCGCCTTGTTGCGGATGACCGCAAACCGAATTCGTCCACACGCCTGGCCAGGCTTTTTTGCTCAGCGACCGTCGTGTTACCAGCAACTGACCATCTTCGTTAAATAGCCAGCAGGAGAAAGCCAGATGCAAAGGCGTATTAAGCGTATGAGCCGCATACTTTTCCAGTGTGCCGGAAGGCTTATCCTGCTCATCCAATAAAACGACATGTTCCTCAGTCATGAAAGCTCCTGAAAATTAAAATGACCCAGCAGCATGGCCAGGCCATATACTCAGACGATCAGCGTAGCGCATAACAGAAAGAAAGGCATTACCAAAACAGGCCCTGACAGAACGCAGACGAGCGCCATTGCGCCGTGAGTCGATATTATGCTGGCATATCGGATATTCGCGGCATCATCATCCGCGCGGACCCTTTCCGGCGTCAATGGATTGGGCATACGGCATTTGGCTGCTATCATAAGGCGTCTGTCAATAGAGTGAGGAATGGTTTTGAGCGCAGGACGCCTGAACAAAAATAGCCTGGGTATTGCGGTGCTGTTATGCACAGGGCTGCTGCTGGCGGGGTGTTCCAGTAATTCCGGCTCAGGAACGTATTCCGGCTCCGTCTATACCGTTAAGCGCGGCGATACGTTGTATCGTATATCGCGCGCCACGGGAACCAGCGTGAAAGAACTGGCCCGACTGAATGGCATTTCTCCGCCTTATACTATTGAGGTGGGGCAGCGAATTAAAGTGCGCGGCAGTGCAAAGAGTAGCAGTTCAACACGCAAAACCAGCAATAAAACAGCAACAAAAACTGCCGCGGTCAGACCGTCATCTTCGGTGCCAAAATCCTCCTGGCCGCCGGTGGGGCAGCGCTGTTGGGTATGGCCTGCCAACGGTAAAGTGATTTTACCTTATTCCACCGCGGAGGGCGGAAATAAGGGGATCGATATTGCGGGCGCGCGCGGAACGCCTGTTTATGCGGCGGGAGCGGGTAAAGTTGTCTATGTCGGGAACCAGCTGCGCGGTTACGGCAATCTCATCATGATTAAGCACAATGAAGATTACATTACGGCTTACGCTCATAATGACACCATGCTGGTTAATAATGGACAAAGCGTTAAAGCGGGGCAAAAAATCGCTACGATGGGCAGCACGGATGCCGCATCCGTAAGACTGCACTTCCAGATTCGCTACCGGGCGACGGCCATCGATCCGCTGCGTTATCTGCCGCCGCAGGGGAGTAAACCGAAGTGCTGACGGTGAATTAATCGCCAGTCAGCCAGTAAGTCTCTTGCCAACCAGAGCGTAAGGTTTATAATGCCTTACGCATCTCAAAGCGGGCGTAGTTCAATGGTAGAACGAGAGCTTCCCAAGCTCTATACGAGGGTTCGATTCCCTTCGCCCGCTCCAGACAAATATCTACTAAATCCACAAATTTACAGCCATTTTTCCTGTACTGCCCCACAGTACACAGGGTTTCAATGCCTATGTCGGACGGCTATTATCCGCTGGCGACTCCGGTAATGACTTTATCATTCAGCCCGCAGCACAACGATGCCCGGTCTGGAATGCATGTATTCCATAAACGGTGTATCCACCACTTTTCTGTTTGCGGCCAATGAGGAGGCGTTCCTGAACCACACCTGTTCATCATGACGAACTACGATACCCACATGTGAAACGTCCAGCCCGTCAAGCGGGGAGTAGACACCGATATAATCCCCGTTTTTTAGGTGGTTCATGACCTGCTGGTTGATGGCTCTTCCGGGAATGTAATTTATTTTACGAGGATGGATGCCCAGACCAGGAATGTACTCGCTGCCATCAGGTTTATGGTTAAGCTGCTTGTCAACAACGACATAATCAGGGCTGATATCCGGCGTTACATCCCGTGCATTACGCGGTGCTGCGGCGAACCAGTCAGAGAAGAAGTGCCGGCGGCTGAGATAAGCAACTTTGCCCGCGGCGTAGCGAGTCCTGGCAAGATTATGCAGAAACGATTTCTGATTATCGCTGCGGGCCAGGGCCTCAACGTAATCAGCCAGGGTAAAGCAGTCCACGCCGTTGAAATTCGCTACAAGGACTTCGGGTGTGCCGGGCCCACCGATGAGCGTATTTGCCTGATAAGGTGTTCCGAGAAAAGCAGACGATACGCGGCTGATAACTTCTCCATGGTTTTCGCCTTTATAAGGAATGACATCCGACTGGATAATCCGGCTTACTTTTTCTGCCGTAACGCTGTCCATGCTGGTCTGATATTTTTCTGTGCCAGGGACGGTACAGGCCGTCAGATGCGCCGACATAAGCAAAATTGTCCATGTATTTACCTTCATTATCATCTCCGGAAAGGTTCAAATCCCTTTTTTACCTTTACCGGAAATGGTTGTGATGGATACAGAAAAACGCCAGAGGTTGATTACAGGTTGAGTAATATGAACGCTGATGATGATAAATGTGAAGATCATCATACGACTTTATTCGCAGTTGTTTTTTGCCTGATCGTCAAAGCCAACATGCCCCTTCAGGCTGGCGATACATACCGGTCAAATCCGTGCCGAACTGGCCCGCAAGGGAACACCTGTCGGGCCTTATGACCAGATGATTGCTGGCCATGCCCGTAGCCGCGGACTGGTCGTCGTCACAAACAATCTCCGCGAGTTTGAACGCATTCCGGGTATCCGAATCGAAGACTGGTGCTAATTTCTGCATCAGATGTTATCCCCGGATTCAAACTCTTTTCCGGATTTAGTGGCACAGTCAGTTTGGTTACCTGCTTAATGGTGGTTTGCATCACATTTTTAGCTGGTGGTATTTTTTTATGTTGACTGGAGATACCTGCCAACAGCATAACTTTTACGGCCAGATAATAAATAAAAGAGTACCAAAATGTCGTATTCTGACATGTTTACGAAGGGAGTACCGCTCCCTTCTTTTTTTGTTTCCTGGATACTCACTGAACAATGCCGTTACTGCCCGATAACTGCCGCATCCCCTCTCCATAGCCTTTTCCTGCAACTAAGTCACAGACGTTGGTTTACCAGGCCGATATGACTTCTTTCCCGTTATATACCCTTCATACTTCAAGTGGCTTATGTGTTGACTACGGATTACTCGGCCCATCATGGGCCTCGCCCTGACGGGCCGTCGCACGCGACGTTCAAATCTGCTCCCGGCAGATTTGTCGCTCACCCCAGTCACAGAGTTATCTATGCTCCTGGGGACTCACTCCCTTGCCGCCTTTAAGCAACTCAAATTATTTTGGGTATATATCAGTGAACTTCTATTTTTGTCAGTTTTTATTTTTCAGTTTATTTATTATTAAATACTGTTTCTGGCCTGGATATATTTTCGTGAATAGCCTCCCGACAGCCGCAGACAAAGATATTTGCTGGCGTAACAGCGCTCATAATTTAAAAGATTTATTTATAGTTTGTTATCACGGAAAGATTTTAACTTAATACATGCCAGTAAGGCATCAGGTAAAAATAACCGGAGAGAAGAAGATGAACAAAATGCTATTAGCCGGAAGTGCCGGTATTGTTCTGCTGTCTGCTGCAGCCAGTCCGGTATGGGCAGACGATAATGCCAGTACATTTTCGCTTGGATACGCCCAGTCCCATACTAATCACGCCGGGACGTTGCGTGGGGTTCGGCTGGCAAACAACTATGAAATGTCACCGGACTGGGGGCTGACAACCTCATTTGCCTGGCTAAATGGAAGCCAGCGCTATTCCGATGAAAGCAGTAATGGTCGTGTAACAACCCGTTATTACTCCCTGCTTGCAGGCCCTTCATGGAAAATAAATAACCAGTTAAGCCTGTATAGTCAAGTGGGCCCCGTATTATTGCATCAGCGTGATCACGGAATAAATGAGTCTGACAGTAAGGTCGGATATGGTTATTCTGCAGGCGTGGCTTATACCCCGGTCAGTAATGTCGCTATAAATCTGGGTTATGAGGGTGCGGATTTTGATGCTACCCATAACAGCGGAAGCCTTAATAGCAACGGCTTTAATCTTGGCGTGGGTTACCGGTTCTGAATAGGATAATTCGATAAAAAATGTTACTTTGTGGAGATGATGGATTATGAAAAGCCATATTATGCCAGGCGTTGCGCTGATGGTTATCCTGTTTTCAGGAAATGTTATGGCCGCAACAAACATGACTGATAATGTTACTCTGAATAATGACAAGATATCCGGACAGGCCTGGCAGGCCATGCGTGATATCGGAATGTCGCGATTCGAGTTGTTTAATGGTCGAACCCAAAAGGCGGAACAACTGGCTGCGCAAGCAGAAAAACTCCTGAACGATGACAGCACTGACTGGAACCTGTATGTCAAATCAGATAAAAAAGCCCCAGTTGAAGGAGACCGCTATATTCGGATAAATTCATCGATTACGGTAGCCGAAGATTATCTCCCTGCGGGGCAGAAAAATGATGCTATTAATAAAGCAAACCAGAAAATGAAAGAAGGAGATAAAAAAGGGACTATAGAGGCCCTGAAACTAGCAGGCGTCAGTATGATTGAAAATCAGGAACTCATTCCTCTTCAGCAAACCCGTAAGGATGTGACCACAGCGCTTTCCTTGATGAACGAAGGAAAATACTATCAGGCAGGTCTGATACTGAAATCAGCTCAGGATGGCATAATTGTGGATTCTCAGTCAGTTCAGGAATTACCCACGGCCCCCGTGCAGCACGATTCCGCGCATTAATATCCCCCAGCCTGCTGTATATATTACAGCAGGCAGCATTATGTCTGACAGCTATTACCAGTTTGTTCTTTGCTGTCGGCATTGCTTTTAAATTTCATCCGTGAAGTTCAGTAATGTCAGGGTACCTGCATTCATATCTATTGTGATGCTCATCACAAATACAGAAGAATATCATTTCATTTATTATTTTTTATCCCTTCCGCTTATGATGGTTCATAATGATTTATTAAGTTAATGTTTTGGAATTAAATGCCTTTTACTTGCGTTATATCTAGTTTTTTATGCTACCAGTAGTTTTATTGTTATATATGGTTAGTATTATGTTTTGTAAATATCCAGTGTGATGGAAAAGCAAAACATACATTCCCGATAACATATTACAAAATATTTCATGTCCGCTGCGAATATCTGTCTGTTAGGTATTCATCCGCTTATAATTACATTAAAAAGTATTTCTTTGATGATTATTCTTAAATTACGATCATAATCATCGATCGTATCGATCTATTTTTATTGTTTTAATTTGAATAAGAATTTTCTTACAACTGATTAGGCATTAGCTGAAATCAATATTTTTCGATGGAAAGTTCAGGTGCTTCGTTTAACACCAGGCGTTTATTATTCATACGAATCTTTTCTGAACGCTTTCATTAATACCCTCAGATTTGTTTTCAGCCTTTGCAAAATAATTCTCATTCACCCAAAGGACATATTATCTATGCGTAATAAAATAATACTTGCCATGGCGGCTGCCGGTATGATGTATGGTGCTTCTGTATTTGCCGCCGATACTACACCCACAGCAGGCCCGTTCGGCTCAGGTAAAATTACCTTCACTGGTACCATCACCAACTCACCCTGTGATATCGCACCGGGCGACGATGCAATCACCGTTCCGTTTGGACAGATTTCTTACCGTAAACTGAATACCGCCAATGCAACCACGGACTCAAAACCGTTCACCATTCATCTGCAGAACTGCGCCTTCGATCCGAATGAAACTACAATAGCCGGCTCCGCAGGGAAAATGTCTAAAGTAACCGTCTCTTTCAGTGGCACAGCTGATACCTCAGGTAAAGCTTACGTCAGCACCGGCAGTGCCCAGCATGTTGGTGTGCAGCTTCTGAAAAGTGACAACACCTCACTGATTACACCCAATACCCCGATGCCGGATGGCGACGCCCAGCAACTGCAGGCCGGGAATAACGAACTCAACTTCTTTGCCCGCCTGATAGCCCTGACAGATGCCGCAACTCCTGGCGATGTTAACGCCTCCGTCACCTACACCCTGAAATACTTGTGATTTTACGCGGTAAATAACGACAGGGAGAAGCCGTCCACGGAGGGGATCGGACGGCTTTTATATCTGACTGTGCCTGCGGGCTGTCTGTTACACGGACGACAACACGAAAGCGCCATGCCATGAAAATTACCCGGCTTGCCATTCTGATTACCCTGACATTTTCCGTCCTGAAGTCGCAGGCCACGGAGTTCAATGCCAGCCTGCTGGACAGCGGGAACCTGTCTAACGTGGACCTCACGGCCTTCAGTCGCGAGGGGTATGTGGCGCCCGGTAACTATATTCTCGATATCTGGCTCAATGACCAGCCGGTACGGGAACAGTATCCGGTCAGGGTTGTACCGGTTGCCGGACTCGACGCGGCCGTCATCTGTGTGACAACAGACATGGTGGCCATGCTGGGTCTTAAGGATAAGATTATTCATGGCCTGAAACCCGTTACCGGTATCCCGGACGGGCAATGCCTTGAGTTGCGCTCCGCTGACAGTCAGGTACGGTACAGCGCTGAAAATCAGCGTCTGACCTTCATTATCCCCCAGGCCTGGATGCGATATCAGGACCCGGACTGGATCCCCCCTTCACGCTGGAGCGACGGCGTCACCGCCGGCCTGCTCGATTACAGCCTGATGGTCAACCGCTATATGCCGCAGCAGGGGGAGACCTCTACCAGCTACAGCCTCTACGGCACCGCCGGGTTTAATCTCGGCGCCTGGCGGTTGCGGAGCGATTACCAGTACAGCCGTTTTGACAGTGGGCAGGGCGCATCACAGTCTGATTTTTATCTGCCGCAGACGTATCTGTTCCGTGCCCTGCCAGCACTGCGTTCAAAACTGACGCTCGGACAGACGTACCTCAGCTCCGCTATTTTTGACTCCTTCCGCTTTGCCGGGCTCACTTTGGCCAGCGATGAGCGCATGCTGCCACCCTCTCTTCAGGGGTATGCCCCGAAAATCAGCGGCATTGCGAACAGTAATGCACAGGTTACCGTCAGCCAGAATGGCCGCATTCTGTACCAGACCCGGGTGTCGCCGGGGCCTTTTGAGCTTCCCGACCTGAGCCAGAATATCAGCGGCAACCTGGATGTCAGCGTCCGGGAAAGCGACGGCAGCGTCCGGACCTGGCAGGTCAACACGGCCAGCGTCCCCTTTATGGCACGCCAGGGACAGGTTCGCTATAAGGTGGCCGCCGGACGTCCGCTGTACGGCGGGACGCATAACAACAGCACGGTCAGCCCTGACTTTCTGCTCGGGGAGGCCACCTGGGGAGCATTTAACAACACGTCGCTGTATGGCGGCCTCATTGCCTCCACCGGCGACTACCAGTCCGCGGCGCTCGGGATCGGCCAGAATATGGGGCTGCTGGGCGCTCTGTCTGCGGACGTCACCCGCTCAGATGCGCGGTTGCCGCATGGGCAGAAGCAGTCCGGTTACAGCTACCGTATCAACTATGCCAAAACGTTTGATAAAACCGGCAGTACCCTGGCGTTCGTCGGATACCGCTTCTCGGACCGCCATTTTCTTTCCATGCCGGAGTACCTGCAGCGTCGGGCCACCGACGGCGGCGATGCATGGCATGAAAAACAAAGCTACACCGTGACTTATAGCCAGTCCGTTCCGGTACTCAATATGAGCGCTGCCCTCTCGGTAAGCCGGCTCAATTACTGGAATGCGCAGTCCAACAATAACTACATGCTCAGCTTCAACAAAGTGTTCAGTCTCGGCGACCTTCAGGGGCTCTCGGCCTCGGTGTCGTTTGCCCGTAACCAGTACACCGGCGGGGGGAGCCAGAACCAGGTCTACGCCACCATCAGTATCCCGTGGGGAGACAGCCGCCAGGTGAGTTACAGCGTACAGAAAGATAACCGGGGCGGCCTGCAGCAGACCGTGAATTACAGCGATTTCCATAACCCGGACACCACATGGAACATCAGCGCCGGTCATAACCGCTATGACACTGGTAGTAACAGCAGCTTTAGCGGCAGCGTGCAGAGCCGTCTACCGTGGGGCCAGGCGGCAGCGGACGCCACCCTGCAGCCCGGACAGTACCGCAGCCTGGGCCTGAGCTGGTACGGCTCGGTGACCGCCACCGCCCACGGCGCCGCTTTCAGCCAGTCGATGGCCGGGAATGAGCCCCGCATGATGATAGATACCGGAGACGTGGCCGGTGTGCCGGTAAACGGCAACAGCGGGGTGACCAACCGCTTCGGGGTGGGCGTGGTGAGCGCCGGCAGCAGCTACCGCCGCAGTGATATTTCGGTTGATGTGGCCGCCCTGCCGGAGGACGTGGACGTCAGCAGCTCCGTCATCAGCCAGGTGCTGACGGAGGGCGCGGTGGGCTACCGGAAGATTGACGCCAGCCAGGGGGAGCAGGTGCTCGGTCATATCCGACTGGCTGATGGCGCCAGTCCGCCGTTTGGCTCCCTGGTGGTGTCCGGGAAAACCGGCAGAACCGCGGGGATGGTCGGGGATGACGGTCTGGCTTACCTGACAGGCCTCAGCGGGGAAGACCGCCGGACCCTGAACGTGTCCTGGGATGGCCGGGTGCAGTGCAGACTCACCCTGCCGGAAACGGTGACACTCAGCCGGGGGCCGCTGTTACTGCCCTGCAGATAAAAATATCCCTGTCACAGAGCAGGACTAACGGAGAAAACAGGTGAAAAACAGCAGAAGAAGCCGTGTGATTTTACTCGCGCTGGCGGCAGCATGGAGCCAGTGCAGCCCGGCGGCCGTCAATGTCGACCGGACCCGTATTATCATGGATGCATCGCAGAAAACGGTGGCCATCACGCTGAATAACGATGACAAAACCACGCCGTTCCTGGCGCAGTCCTGGGTGACGGATGCTGACGGGGTGAGAACGGATGCGCTGATGGCGCTGCCGCCGCTGCAGCGTATTGATGCCGGACAGAAATCCCAGGTCCGCATCACCCAGGTTCGTGGGCTGACAGATAAGCTCCCTCAGGACAGGGAAACACTGTTCTGGTTTAACGTGCGGGGCGTTCCCCCGAAGCCGGAAGACGACAACGTCCTGCAACTGGCCATGCAGAGCCAGCTGAAACTGTTTTACCGTCCGAAAGCCATTATCAGAAGCAGCAGTGACCAGCCGGAAAGAAAGCTGACTGCTGAGCGGAATGCGGGACATCTGACCCTCAGAAACCCGACGCCGTACTACATCACTGTGGCGTGGCTGGGAGCAGACCGCAGCCACAGGCTCAGCGGTTTCCGCGAGGGCGTGATGGTGCCGCCCCTGGGGAGCCTGCCTTTAAAGGCTGTTCTGCCGGCAGAAACCCGGACGCTGTGGGTGGGGTATATTGATGATTACGGTGGACTGCAGATGAACCGCTACACCTGCGATGCCCTGAACTGCGCGTTTAAGGACGCAGGGGCGACATCATGACAGGACGATTATTCAATATGAAATCACTGATACTGTCAGGTGTGTTTCTTTTCTTTGCTGTCTGTGATTCTGCGCGGGCAAACTATGACTGGTCAAAATGTGATGCCAATGGAAATGTAAATATTCAGAATATCAGTCTGAAGGGAGGACAATATTTACAAGGGCAGGAACTGCAGAAGATTACTGTTCCCATAAGTTATACCTGTACTACAACATGGAGCAGTTTTAATTCACTTGTTTACTCTACAGCAGTTTCGCTTTCCGATATGAGACAGGTAGCCACTGCGCTAAGAGATCGCGGTCTTGGAATGGATATCGTTGTTCAGGAAGGGAGCTTGACTCCCGTGACATTTACGTGGAGGGATATACAGGCAGGGTTTTCAGGCTGGTCCAGTTCAAAAGCATTCGGGCAACGTATGGAAGCGCAAAAAACATATAACCGGAGCGGAACTATTACAGTACGTATTTTTGTCGAACGGGTTTTTAATAATAATTTTTTGGACATAAATATTCCGGGAAGTAAAATTAATATATATCCCTATAGCCCGTCACAACCCGGACTGTCTGTTGAACCACCAACTGTTCCATTCAGACCTTTAACTGTTTCTGCCTTTAATCTCAGGTTTATTCCTGACAACTCAGGCAAGGTTATTATCTCTCCTTCTGCTACCATCAATATGGGGCGTTTTTATACGGAATATAAGGAAACCATGGTGCCCAGGGAAGTACCTTTCACCGTTACAGCACAACAGAATGTCGGAACGCAGATCCCGTTCGTCGCCCCACTGGCTATAGAGTTCAGGACCAACGGTCTGACACTGGCAGATGCTGACAGCACCGTGATTCTTAAGAATAATAAACAAGAAAACAATGGTTTCAGACTGTCGGTAATGGATGTGGATAATAACACACCAGTTAAATTTAATGTGAAAGCAGATATGGGATCTATCCATCTTGATAACGGTGCCGGTGGCAGAATTATAAAACAGTATAAAGCAAAGGTCGAAGCTATACCCGGTGCGGTAATTAAAACAGGTGCTTTTTCAGCCGCAATGACAGTTATTGTTACTTACAATTAGCAGGATTAAATACCATTTCCTGATAGTTAATTAAAAAATAGCTATAAATTTATCTTTATGATTATTTTTTCTTCTCGGTCTTTTTCACTAAAAAACGGAGAGTCTGCATGTCTTCTGATAAATCAAAAGAGAAGATAGTTTTTTCAGGTAACGATATTCATTATCCCGGACAGACTAACCATGATGCCTGTTTTATTCCGGTAAGTGTCCGCCAGTATGCCGGCGAGCCCCTGTATATCATCGTGGCACACTGGTGCCTGTTGCAGCAGAACTGGGTTCAGCGTAACCAGATAGCAGAGGCGTTTCACATCACGGCCAGACGGGCCAGCTACCTGATTGCCTATCTGCGAAGCAAAACATCGCGGGTGGTCAGCATCTGCCGTCACCAGACCCTGCCCAATAAAGCACGACGCTATGAGATTTATGTTATCCGGGTTCTTGACAGTCCCACCCCGTCCACGCGCCGTGAAAAGGCCGGACCGCCGCCGGTATCAAAACGCCGGGTCGGTAATGGTGACAGGTCGATGGCAAATGAACTGTGGAACCGGCTGTGCAGTAACAGAAATGCGGGGAAGATCCTGAAAAAGAAGGAGGATGAGGATGACGGAACATAACCGGATGCCGGCCCGGCAGATTATCGTTTACGGTGACTGCTGGCCGGTGACGAGCGCCGTGGCACACCTGGTCCGAAGATTTCTGCCGGGCTGCAACTGTGAAACCGCATACAGGCTGCCTGTTCTGTTGCAGCAATTACGTCGGAAACCGGAGGCCATACTGATACTGTGTCTGCGTCCCCGTGAACATCTCTTTTTGTTCTATTCCCTGAGGCAGATCCTGCCGGACTACCCGGTTATGATTATCAGCGATGAGCTGTTTTTCAGCGACCGGGTGGTACTGAAGGTATACGGCGGCATCCCGGCGCTGCTGGAGCAGGAACTGGCGGAGATACTTATCCGGGGGCGGCGGGGTGAACAGTGGGCCGGGGGCGCACGCCTGCGCAGGACAGGAGAGCTGGACGCCTTTTTGTTATCTCCGGCTCCGGTGACGGGCTTTCTGGAAGTGCCACCGATATTTAACAATCCGAAGCGGTTGATGAACTATATGGACCAGTTGATGCACCGGGAGATACTGGCATGCGGAGTGAGCCTGGCCCAGTTACGCTTGCTTCAGGAAGTTTACCGTGGACGGGGAAGGTTGTCAGCGTTGTGTGGAAGGCTGAATACGCAGGAGAAGCAAATCTGGCAGGACAAATACCGGTTACTGGTGAAGCTGGGAATGCGGAACCGATTACGGGAACTGCTGTTTGGTACCCGGTTTTGTAAATCACTGCAGCGAACTCCGTTTATCGCTCCGCAATAACCCGCCTCCGGCGACCCTATCCAGAAACACTGACACTCCGGCTACACCCGGTGGCGGTGGGGCGTGTTTTGCCTGTGGTGTAGTGGAGTAAAATACAGAATTCAGGCGGGACGCTGAATGTATGGCCTTTCATACCGTTTGATAAGTAAAAACGCTTCTGGAATGAAACCCGAAGTGAATGATACGGCCTGAGCAGAAGCGTTATATATTTACTGCATGATCCCGGTATAGCCATGAATTCCCATATACACGCCGACCAGACCAATCAGAATGCTCGAAAAATAGGGCGCCCGCCGGGCAAGCGTCGAAAAACCACTCCAGCGCTTTGCTGCCTGTTGAACGCTTATCGCCGCGCCCACGCCTACCGTCACCAGCGTTAATGCCAGGCCAAGACTAAAGCTCAGCACCATCGTGGCGCCCAGCGTAAACGCTTTAAGCTGGATACAAATCAGTAAAACGGTGATCGCAGCCGGACAGGGGATAAGCCCTCCGGTCAGGCCGAACAGCAGGATCTGTCCATTAGTCACTGTTTGACCATCAAAACGGCGTTGAATATCGGCAGCATGGGCGCGTTCATGGGCATCCTGATACGCTTTTGACGTTGCGCCTTTCGGATGTATGTGACCATGATGGTCGTGGTCGTGGTCGTGGTCGTGGTCGTGGTCGTGGTCGTGGTCGTGGTCGTGGTCGTGGTCGTGATGGTGGTTTCCCGCCAGCCACTGCTGCTCGCCTCGCCATGTCCGCCAGAACATCCAGCACGCGGTGCTCAGAATAATAATCGCAGAAATTAACTGCAGCCATGGTTCCACTGATTGTGCGGTGAATGCCCGGCTAAGATACATCCCACCCAGCGCGATTAACCAGACGATCGCGGTATGAGAAAGCGTTGCTGCCAGACCGAGCATGACGGCCTGTTTAACCGTACCTTTAATGGCAATAATAAAAGCC
This sequence comes from Salmonella sp. 32031103-2018-00083-FB-01-SM-01, assembly GCF_017571995.1. NCBI lineage: Bacteria > Pseudomonadati > Pseudomonadota > Gammaproteobacteria > Enterobacterales > Enterobacteriaceae > Salmonella > Salmonella sp. 32031103-2018-00083-FB-01-SM-01. Next base: position 310,907 of record NZ_JAGEQL010000004.1, on the reverse strand, counting down.
GCCATCATAGTTTTGGAGTGCCCTGGTTCAAGCCCGTGCAAAATACCTAATAAAATGGCGCTGGGAATGAAGAACCAGCCGTTTCCTTGCTGAAGAAGTGTCGAAAATTCACCCATGAGAATGATTCTTAGTTGTTTTATGTGGGCGTTATTCTACTCCCCCCCAGTATGGAATACTACCCCCCAGTAGCATCGTAATGCTATAATTTGTATTCGTTAATGTAAGTGAGGTGTTGCAATGTCACATACCATCCGGGACAAACAAAAGCTTAAAGCCAGAACCAGCAAGATTCAGGGACAGGTGATAGCGCTAAAAAAAATGCTGGATGAACCGCATGAATGCGCGGCCGTGTTACAACAGATCGCGGCGATTCGCGGCGCGGTAAATGGCTTAATGCGCGAGGTGATTAAAGGGCATCTGACCGAGCATATCGTTCATCAGAGTGATGAAGCCAGGCGTGAAGAAGATCTGGACGTAATATTAAAGGTGCTGGATTCTTATATAAAATAGCCGGGAGTTATATCCCGGCTATCTTTTACTTTAGCCGAAAAACATCACCGATACGCAAAGTAAACCGACGACCAACGTAATGAAATTACCTACTGAACGGTAGGGTTTCAATGCCGGTATCAGGTACGTTGACAACGTGGGCATAATAAACAGAATCATCGCAATGAGCGGGCCGCTAATGGCATAAATCATAGAGATGGCATTCGGGTTAATACAGCAAATAATAAACGTAATCCCGGAAACCAGCATGATAGACAGCGCGCGATTGAACGCCCGGCTTTTTTTCACGCCAACCTGCTGTAGGGTGGTTCTTACCATTTCGGTTGCGCCCTCAATGACGCCGAAATAGGTGCCGAGGAAAGATTTCGACATGGCCACGACGGCAACGATAATACCGGAAATAGAGAGCCAGGCCGGCGCATTGGGCATCATCGAGAGCGCGGAAAGGATGGTAACGCCTTCGTTGCGCGCGTCTTCAATGTATGACGGCGGAATGGAGAGCAGGCAGCTAAAGACAAAGAATAGCACGCTCAGGCAGATAATCAGGTAGGCGACCTTCATGATCTTTCTGCATTTATCCATGGCCTGATCGCCAAAATTTTCCCGTCTGTCGATGGCAAACGTCGAAATAATGGGCGTATGGCTAAAAGCAAAAACCATCACCGGAATAGAAATCCATACCTGGTGCAACGTGTGACTATCCAAAGACATCTGCCCGGTCAGTAACGAGGGTTGCCAGCTTCCGGTTAAGTAGAGCGAAAGGAACAAGAAGTAAGCGATAAGTGGAAAGACTAAAAAGCCCATTACGCGAAGAGTGGCATGTCTTCCCATTAAGAAAATCATATTCAGGATAAGTACTACGCCGAAGCTAACTGCCATCCGGATGCGAATATCTATCTGAATATGCTTCGCTAATTGCTCTGTCAGGGAATTGGTAATCGCCACCGCATAAATTAATACCACGACAAAAAACGCAATGAAATAAAGCGTGGTAATAATATTGCCGATTTTTTTGCCGTAATAATGAGTAACGGCGCCAGTAATTCCCTCACCGGCAGAAGTCTTTGAGGAGAGAATAAACTGACACAGCGCCTTATGCGGCCAGTATGTCAGAGGCCAGGCGACCAGCGCGGTAATAAATAGCACGATTGCGCCTGCCGATCCCAACTGGATGGGAAGGAAAAGAGTGCCTGCGCCTACAGCCGTTCCGTATAATGCAAAACTCCAGAGAGTCTCATCTTTTGACCAAATTTTAGACATTATTTGAATTTATCAACTATAAAACACACAAAAAGAAGCGCAATTTACCATAAATAGCGTCAGTTGGGGGCGTTTTAAGCAGATGGATGTCGTGGAGGAGATGGGCCGGGAGCGTTGCGATCCCGGCAAAAAAGAGCAATATCATGCACTAACGCGCTGTTGGCGGCGGGTCACTATTCGCTGGCGTAAAACATCGTATGCCCAGTTGTACAGCATCGTGTACGGCAAAAAGAACAGGAAGAAACCAATCTCCAGGGTGAATGCTTGTAGCAGGCTGACATTCAGTACCCAGGCGACAATACTCACGCCAATGACAATAAACCCACTTTCAAATCCTAACGCATGGAATGCGCGCACTTTGGCGGTTCGTCTCACCTGATGCGCAGGCCACAGTCGATCAAACAGAGCGTTATAAATGATATTCCAGATCATGGCCGTCGTTGCCAGCAATATCGTTAGGCCGCCCATCTCCAGCACCGAGCGCTGCATTAGCCAGGCGGTCGTTGGCGCCAGTATCGCAGTTGCAATACCTTCAAAACAGACAGCATGGAAAATACGCTCCGGCAGCGAGCGACGTTGTATGGCGTCATGTTGCATAAACGAAAAAACCTTACTCTTAATCAAACTAAAGAAATTTCCGCTATTTTATCGTTTAATGTGATACCTAAAAGATAATATCCATCGATAAAGTAGATAGGTTATGCGTTACTCACCTGAAGCGTTAATGGCATTTGTTGAGACCGTCTCTTGCGGTTCGTTTTCTGCGGCGGCGCGCCGCCTGCGTAAAAGCCAGTCCACCATTAGTACCGCCATTGCGCATCTGGAGGCGGATCTGGGATTTTCATTATTTGATCGATCATCGCGCCAGCCCGTTCTGACCGAAGAAGGAAAACGGGTGCTTAGCTATGTTCAGGCTATTTTATCGGCGAGCGACCGTCTGGATGAGGTGGCGCTGACGTTATCCGGCGAGACGGAGGCAAGACTCACGTTCGTCCTCTCTGATACCCTGCACCCTGACAGTCTGGAAGAGTTAATGGCGCAGTTTGATCGTCAATTTCCGCATACCGAGTTTGAATGTTTGATCGGAGAAAATGATGATGTCATCGACCTGCTGCAAAAAGGGCGCGCCCAGATAGGCCTGATTGAAGCGCGTGATGACTATCCCACAGACATTGGCGCGACGCGTCTGCCTGTTCAAAGCTGGATGGGGGTTTATGTGGCGACCACGCATCCGTTGGCGTCGCAGACGAACCTGCAATGGGAGCAACTGCATACCTGGCGCGAGCTGCGTCTGAATACCTACCTTGAATCTAACGCCAACATTACGCGCGGCCCGGCCTGGTCAGCGCCAAACTATTTATTGCTGTTGAGCATGGCGGTTCAGGGATTTGGCTGGTGCGTATTGCCCTGCGCACTGGTGGAAGAGTTTGCGGCGGAAAAACCGCTGGCGCAGCTGGATGTTCCTGGCTGGCCGAGGGCGATTGCTATTGATTTGCTGTGGAACAAGAAAACGCCGCCCGGAACGGCGGGGAACTGGCTTCGCTACCATTTGCAGCAGAAATAAGCTGTACCACCGTCAAATCAGCGTCATTTCCTTTGTGATAAAACTCACTTTTTTTAAACAATCAAGATAACTAATTTTAACAATGCTCTACTATGGCGGTGTCATTTTGCGCTGAGGTGGTAATGAAAGAGGTTGTGATAGTGGGGGCTTTACGGACACCCATCGGCTGTTTTCAGGGAACGCTGGCCCGTCATTCCGCCGTCGAGCTGGGGAGCATGGTCGTAAAAGCGTTAATTGAGCGCACCGGCGTGGACGCTAACGCTATCGATGAGGTCATCCTCGGTCAGGTACTGACGGCTGGCGCCGGGCAGAATCCGGCGCGCCAGTCAGCCATCAAAGGAGGGCTGCCGACAACCGTTTCCGCCATTACCATTAATGACGTTTGTGGTTCCGGTTTAAAAGCGTTGCACCTGGCGACGCAGGCTATTCAGTGCGGCGAAGCGGACATTGTTATCGCGGGCGGGCAGGAGAATATGAGCCGTGCGCCGCATGTCCTCAATGATAGCCGTACCGGCGCGTTGCCTGATGCCGACAATCTGGTGGATAGTCTGGTACATGATGGCTTATGGGATGCCTTCAACGATTATCACATTGGCGTGACGGCAGAAAACCTGGCGCGGGAATATGGCATCAGCCGCGAGTTACAGGATGCTTATGCGCTCAGTTCGCAGCAAAAAGCCAGGACCGCGATTGATACCGGGCGTTTTAAAGATGAGATTGTCCCCATCGTCACGCAACGTAATGGGCAGACCGCAATTGTCGATACGGATGAACAACCGCGGGCCGACGCCAGTGCGGAGGGGTTAGCTCTGCTGCACCCGGCGTTTGATAGTTTAGGTTCGGTGACGGCGGGTAATGCCTCCTCAATCAACGATGGCGCCGCCGCGGTGATGATGATGAGCGAGGCGAAAGCCCAGGCGCTGGGGCTGCCGGTGCTGGCGCGCATCCGCGCGTTTGCCAGCGTCGGCGTCGATCCTGCGCTAATGGGGATTGCGCCGGTATATGCTACCCGGCGCTGTCTGGAGCGTGCCGGTTGGCAACTGGCGGAGGTCGACCTTATCGAAGCCAACGAAGCGTTTGCCGCCCAGGCGTTGTCGGTAGGAAAAATGCTGGAATGGGATGAGCGACGGGTAAACGTTAATGGCGGCGCGATTGCGCTGGGGCATCCTATTGGCGCTTCCGGCTGTCGAATTCTGGTTTCACTGGTGCACGAAATGGTTAAACGCGACGCGCGAAAAGGCCTGGCGACGCTGTGTATTGGTGGCGGCCAGGGCGTTGCTTTAACCATTGAACGCGATTGATCCTGCGCCAGCCATCCTTTTTCTGCTTCATTATTCCGTCATAAAAAGCCCTCTATCACGAGGGCAAAGCCAGTGACAGACCCCCCTTTTTCGTTATAGCGCAGAACGTCTTGCCGCGTCGGGCATTGCAGACGCATACCGCTTTTAATTCAATTCGCACATCAGACCCCGTTCCAAAACAAGCTCCAATTTTTATCTGAGTAACCGCATACAGCATCTGGCGCACATGTCTGAAAATCAGACATGTGTGTAAGTTTTAGCGCCGTTCGTGATCGCTACAGCAGTTTTAAAAATAACCAACCATATAAATGAAACGTTGTTTTATTTATTGTTGAAAACCTTCATCCAGGCGACTATGATGCCGTTAAATAAATCAAAACAGTGTTTTGATTTTATGCCGTTGCGATCGATTTATCATTGGAGGGAAAAGTGGACGTAAGGCAAAGCATCCATAGCGAGCACGCTAAAACGCTGGACACCCAGGCGCTGCGACGCGAGTTTTTAATAGAAAATATTTTTGTCGCTGATGAATATACGATGGTCTACAGCCATATCGACCGTATTATTGTCGGCGGCATTATGCCCGTCAGCCATTCTGTTGAAATCGGCGGAGAGGTGGGTAAACAGCTTGGCGTTTCCCGGTTACTGGACCGCCGCGAGCTGGGCGTCATTAATATTGGCGGCGCGGGCGCCATTATCGTTGACGGGCAGCGTCATGACATTGGTCATCGTGATGCTCTGTATATTGGTAAAGGGGCGAAAGAGCTGGTCTTCGTCAGCAATGAGGCGAGCAGACCGGCGAAGTTTTATTACAACTGCGCGCCAGCGCATACCGCTTATCCGACGAAAAAAGTGTCGCCTGCCGACGTTGCGCCCGTCACCTTAGGCGATAACCTCACCAGTAACCGTCGCACCATCAATAAATACTTCGTACCGGATGTACTGGAAACCTGTCAGCTCAGTATGGGACTCACCGAACTGGCGCCCGGCAATCTATGGAACACCATGCCATGCCATACCCATGAGCGCCGTATGGAAGTTTACCTCTATTTCAATATGGAAGAAGACAGTTGCGTTTTCCATATGATGGGGCAGCCTCAGGAAACCCGTCATATTGTGATGCGTAATGAACAGGCGGTTATTTCCCCAAGCTGGTCAATACATTCCGGCGTTGGCACCAAAGCCTATACGTTTATTTGGGGCATGGTGGGAGAAAATCAGGTCTTCGATGACATGGATCACGTTGCGGTACAAGATCTGCGCTAGTCGCGACCGGTGATAACGCCTGTGCGTGACAGGCATGACAAAAATAAGGATTAACAATGATTTTGAATGCATTTTCTCTTGAAGGTAAAGTCGCGGTTGTGACGGGGTGCGATACCGGATTGGGGCAGGGGATGGCGTTAGGGCTGGCGGAAGCGGGCTGTGACATTGTCGGTATTAACATTGTTGAACCGACGGACACTATTGCGCGCGTCACCGCTCTGGGACGTCGTTTTTTAAGCCTGACAGCCGATCTGCGTCAAATCGATGGTATTCCGGCATTACTGGAACGGGCGGTGGCGGAATACGGTCATATTGATATTCTGGTGAATAACGCGGGTTTGATCCGTCGTGAAGATGCGATTGATTTCACGGAAAAAGACTGGGATGACGTCATGAACCTGAACATCAAGAGCGTGTTCTTTATGTCTCAGGCGGCGGCAAAATATTTTATTGCCCAGGGCAACGGCGGCAAAATTATTAATATCGCGTCTATGCTCTCCTTCCAGGGCGGCATTCGCGTTCCGTCTTATACCGCGTCGAAAAGCGGCGTAATGGGAATAACACGTCTGATGGCGAACGAGTGGGCGAAACACAATATCAATGTGAACGCCATCGCACCGGGCTATATGTCCACGAATAATACCCAGCAATTGCGCGCTGATGCACAACGTAGCGCCGAAATTCTCGACCGTATTCCGGCTGGACGTTGGGGGCTACCGGGCGATTTAATGGGCCCGGTAGTCTTCCTGGCATCCAGCGCCGCTGATTATATTAACGGCTATACCATAGCGGTAGATGGCGGTTGGCTGGCGCGTTAATCCGCTACTGACAAATGCGTTTCTGGGAAAATCGACTCTTTGGCCGAAAAACTGATAAAGCCCTGTCCTGGTACAGGGTTTTTTTATGATCTCATTAGCATAGTCCATATTGTGGGTTTAACTTAATCCATATATTGTTAAATAATAGCTATGATCAATGCTTTAATTGATTGAAATATTGGTAGTTTAAAAAAATACCCGGCAACGGCGTTAAATTTAAAAAGTGTAATATCCATCACATATCGCTATAGCGTAGCCATTTAATCCATATTTATGCCGTTTCCAGCCTGACACTTGGGGAAGAGTATCCCGTACTTTCAGGCTATGTCTTACTCTGTTGTGGCAGGAAAATATGGTCTCTATTAATCATGACTCTGCTTTAACGCCGCGTTCGCTTCGCGACACACGACGTATGAATATGTTTGTTTCGGTTTCTGCAGCGGTAGCGGGACTGTTATTTGGTCTGGATATCGGCGTTATCGCCGGGGCGCTGCCTTTTATTACCGACCATTTCGTACTGACCAGCCGGCTGCAGGAATGGGTCGTCAGCAGTATGATGCTTGGCGCGGCAATTGGCGCATTATTTAACGGCTGGCTTTCATTCCGGCTGGGGCGTAAGTATAGCCTGATGGCTGGCGCGATTTTGTTTGTGCTCGGCTCGCTGGGGTCGGCGTTTGCTTCCAGCGTGGAAGTATTGATTGGTGCCCGCGTGATACTGGGCGTAGCAGTAGGGATTGCCTCCTATACCGCGCCGCTTTATCTATCTGAAATGGCAAGTGAAAATGTTCGCGGCAAAATGATCAGTATGTATCAACTGATGGTGACGTTAGGCATTGTGCTGGCTTTTTTATCCGATACGGCATTCAGCTACAGCGGCAACTGGCGCGCGATGTTGGGCGTACTGGCGCTGCCTGCGGTGTTGCTCATTATTCTGGTGGTATTCCTGCCGAATAGTCCGCGCTGGCTGGCGCAAAAAGGTCGCCATATTGAAGCGGAAGAGGTGCTGCGTATGCTGCGCGATACCTCGGAAAAAGCCCGTGATGAACTGAATGAGATTCGGGAAAGCCTCAAACTCAAGCAGGGCGGGTGGGCATTATTTAAAGCTAACCGCAATGTTCGCCGCGCCGTGTTCCTCGGTATGCTGCTACAGGCAATGCAGCAGTTCACCGGCATGAACATCATTATGTACTATGCGCCGCGCATTTTTAAAATGGCCGGCTTTACCACCACGGAACAGCAAATGATCGCTACGCTGGTGGTCGGACTGACCTTTATGTTCGCGACGTTTATCGCCGTCTTTACGGTAGATAAGGCCGGGCGTAAACCGGCGTTAAAAATCGGTTTCAGCGTAATGGCGTTAGGGACATTGGTGTTGGGCTACTGCCTGATGCAGTTTGATAACGGTACGGCATCAAGCGGCCTCTCCTGGCTTTCCGTTGGGATGACGATGATGTGTATCGCCGGTTACGCGATGAGCGCCGCTCCGGTGGTGTGGATACTGTGTTCGGAAATCCAGCCGCTGAAATGCCGTGATTTTGGCATTACCTGTTCAACCACGACAAACTGGGTATCGAACATGATCATCGGCGCGACATTCCTGACACTGTTGGACAGCATTGGCGCGGCAGGTACATTCTGGCTTTACACCGCGCTGAATATCGCTTTTATCGGCATCACTTTCTGGCTGATTCCGGAAACCAAAAATGTCACCCTGGAGCACATCGAACGCAAGCTGATGGCGGGCGAGAAGCTAAGAAATATTGGCGTGTAATCCCCCCTCCCATGCCGGATGACGCCTGTTATCCGGCATGATGAAAAATAGACTGGAAACGGATGTGTAAGTTTGCTTCACTGCCATAATGCTTTAAAAAAAGGAGAGCGCAGTGAAAACGATCGGGCTGTTGGGGGGGATGAGCTGGGAATCGACTATCCCTTATTACCGTTTAATCAATGAAGGCATTAAACAGCAGTTGGGAGGCCTGCACTCGGCGAGCTTACTGCTGCATAGCGTAGATTTTCACGATATTGAAGTATGTCAACGCCGCGGCGAATGGGATAAAGCGGGCGATATCCTGGCGCAGGCCGCGCAGGGGTTACAGCAGGCGGGCGCAGAAGGCATTGTGCTGTGTACCAACACCATGCATAAAATCGCGCACATTATTGAATCTCGTTGTTCTCTGCCTTTCCTACACATCGCGGATGCTACCGGGCGAGCTATCGCCCGTCAGGGGTTGCATCGCGTGGCGCTATTAGGGACTCGCTATACGATGGAGCAGGATTTTTATCGCGGGCGGCTGGAACAGCAATTTGCGATTGAGACCATCGTGCCGGAGGCGGACGATCGGGCGCGTATCAATCAGGTCATTTTTGACGAGCTCTGCCAGGGGACATTCACTGACGCGTCGCGCCACTATTATTTACAGGTTATCGAACAACTGGCTGCGCAAGGCGCGCAGGGCGTTATTTTTGGCTGCACTGAAATAGGTTTGCTTGTTCCCCAGACGCAAAGCGCGCTACCGGTTTTCGATACCACGGCAATTCATGCCGCAGATGCCGTGAGCTTTATGCTTTCGTCATCGGCCCCAGAATAACCTCCAGCGGTTCGACCAGGCGCGAAAGGTGCGTTTGTAAATGCTTACTGAAGGCGTCAACCAGCGCGGAGGCGGGGCGGTGTAGCGGGCGAATCAGGCTGACGGTAAAGGGCACGTCAATGCTGAAGCGGCGAACGGTGACGCCGCTGGCGGCATAGTCCAGCGCGGTTAGCGGGTTAACGATCGAAACGCCCGCCCCGGCGCGCACCATCGCGCAGACGGAGGCCGCGCTATGCGTTTCCACCACCATTCTGCGCTTCACCTGATGTTCGGCAAATAACGTATCCAACAACTGTCGATAGCTGTCCAGGCGGGAGAGGCTGATAAAGTTTTCCCCCTGAAAATCGTCTGGCGTCAGTACCGTTTTGGCGGCAAGCGGATGGTCGCAGGGCAGTACGCACACTTCATTTAGCGTTAGTAACTCGGTACGGGTTGTTCCTGCCGGGGCATGAAGCGTCTCCGTCAGCCCTAAGTCGTGGCGCTGGGCGGAGAGCCACTCTTCCAGCAACGGCGACTCCTGCGGCACAATATTCAGGCTGACATCCGGATAACGCGCCAGAAAAGGCGGTAGTAACGGCGGCAAAAAGGATTGTGAAAAGACCGGCAGGCAGGCGATAGAGAGCTCGCCCTGACGGAACTCGCGCAGGCTTTCCGCCGCGCTGACGATGCGATCCAACCCATACCAGGAGCGTTGTACCTCTTCGAACAGGCGTAGCCCTTGCACCGTCGGATGTAAACGCCCGCGTGTGCGCTCAAACAGCGTTAATCCCAGCACTTTCTCAAAACGCGCCAGCTCGCGACTGACCGTAGGCTGCGAGGTATGCAGCAGCCGCGCCGCTTCGGTGAGATTTCCGGCAGTCATTACGGCGTGAAAAATTTCAATGTGACGTAAATTAACGGCAGCCATACGTTTCCCTGAATCATTTATCCCATATCATTTTTGCATAGGCTGACAATAAAACGATATTTTTTATTCTTTCTAAGGTATGGCGTAATCGTTAAAAAGCCTGTTCCGGAGTTTGTTATGTCATTGCCGCATTATCACGCTGAAACTGACCTTAACGCTGAAAATTTGCTCAGATTGCCTGCTGAATTTGGCTGTCCGGTCTGGGTCTATGACGCGCACATTATTCGCCGTCAGATAGCCGCCCTGCAGCAGTTTGACGTCGTGCGTTTTGCGCAAAAAGCCTGTTCGAACATTCATATCCTGCGCTTAATGCGCGCGCAGGGCGTCAAGGTGGATTCTGTTTCATTGGGGGAGATCGAACGTGCGCTGGCGGCGGGCTACGATCCGCAAACGTGCCCTGATGATATCGTTTTTACCGCCGATGTGATTGACGCCGCCACGCTGGCGCGCGTCAGTGAACTGCATATTCCGGTCAATGCTGGCTCGGTAGATATGCTGACGCAGCTTGGTCAGGTTTCGCCTGGGCATCGCGTCTGGTTGCGCGTAAATCCTGGCTTTGGTCACGGCCACAGCCAGAAAACCAACACCGGGGGCGAAAACAGCAAACACGGCATCTGGCATAGCGATCTTCCGGCGGCGCTGGCGGTAATGCAGAAATACCGACTGAAACTTGTCGGTATCCATATGCACATTGGTTCCGGCGTCGATTATGGACATCTGGAGCAGGTTTGCGGCGCGATGGTACGCCAGGTACTGGAATGTGGTCAGGATGTGGAGGCGATTTCGGCAGGCGGCGGACTCTCGATACCTTATCGTGAGGGAGAAGAGCCCGTTGATACGCGTCATTACTATGGCCTGTGGAACGCGGCGCGCGAGCAAATCGCCCGCCATCTGGGACATGCGGTCAAACTTGAGATCGAACCCGGACGTTTTCTGGTGGCGCAATCGGGCGTGCTGGTAACGCAGGTGCGTAGCGTAAAACAGATGGGAAGCCGCCATTTCGTGCTGGTAGATGCGGGTTTTAACGATCTGATGCGCCCGGCGATGTACGGTAGCTATCACCGTATTTCGGCGCTGGCGGCGGATGGTCGCGCGCTTGAAAATGGCCCGTGGGTCGAGACGGTGGTCGCCGGGCCGCTATGCGAATCAGGCGATGTTTTTACGCAGCAGGAAGGGGGAATGGTTGAAACACGCGCCTTACCTGCGGTCATCCCCGGCGATTACCTCGTATTGCACGATACCGGCGCGTACGGCGCGTCTATGTCATCGAATTACAATAGCCGCCCGCTCCTGCCGGAAGTGCTGTTTGACAATGGACAGGCGCGGCTGATCCGCCGTCGTCAGACCATTGAAGAGCTGTTAGCGCTGGAGATGTTCTGAAGCGCATCATTAGGCCGGACGTTGAAAAAACGGGCCCGCGGCGACGGACTCGCGCAGAATCAGCGTGCCGGTAAAGGGCGGGATCGGGGCGACCGGCTCGCTGTTCGCCAGACGAACGGCCTGATCGATTGCGGTGGCTATCATATCCTCGATGGGTAAATAGACTGTTGAAAGCCCCGGTTCAAGCCAGGTTGCGCCCGGCGCATCGTCAAAACCAAACAGCGACACATCCTGCGGGATGCGTAATCCGGCCTGGCGCAGCGCTTTTGCCGCGCCCAGCGCCGTGTCATCATTACAGGCGAATAGCGCGCTAAACGTGACGCCTTCCTCCAGTAATTCCCGGCAGGCGTCATAGCCGCGCGTCAGCGTGTAATCGCCGTATTTCACTTTTGCCGGTTGCCAGGGAATGCCATATTTTTCCAGCGCCTTGCGATAACCCGCTACGCGTGATGTGCCGGTGGGAGTATGAACAGGCAGCGTAATACAGGCGATATCGCGATGGCCCTGCGTAATCAGATATTCCACCGCCTGGAATGCCGCCGTCTCCTGCTCGAAGAAAATAGCGCGATCGCGGGCCTGAGTGACGTTGCGATTAATAATCACCAGCGGCATTTCCGTGGCGTCAATCAACGACAAAATCGCCGGCTCATCCATATAGCGAGTGTAAAGAATAATAGCGTCGCACTGTCTGTCGGCCAACATTTGTACGGCTTTCTGCTCTCGTTCCGGCGTATCGTGACCATCGGTGACGATCAACTGCTTGTTATGAAACTCCGCCTGGCGCGACGCCCGGCGCAACAAACTGCCAAAATAGAAGCCGTCAAACGTAGAGACGACCAGACCGATGCTGTTGCTGGTGCGATTCGCCAGCGAGCGTGCCAGCAGGTTGGGGCGATAGTCCAGAGCCTGCATCGCCGTAAACACTTTCTGGCGCGTGCTTTCTTTTACCTGCCCCGTCCCATTCAGCACTCGTGAGACGGTGGCCTTTGATACGCCCGCATGGCGGGAAACATCCAGCATTGTCGCCATCATGCTACCCTGATTAATCGGTTGTCGACAGGTGTCCGGTATCCGTCGGCGTGGATACCGAATGTCGGCGTACCAGTGTCGGACTAAATACATGAGTTACTTCTGGCGTAGGGCATTTCCCCGCCAACGCTAACGCCAGCTCCGCCGCCTGTGTCGCCATGGTGACGATCGGATACCGAATGGTGGTCAGTCGGGGACGCACATAGCGTGAGACCAGTACATCATCAAAACCGATGAGCGATACTTCGCCCGGCACCCCCACGCCATTATCATTTAATACTCCCATCGCGCCAGCCGCCATCGAGTCGTTATAGCAGGCCACCGCGGTAAAATTTCTGCCGCGACCTAATAACTCAGTCATCGCCTGCTCGCCGCCGCTTTCATCCGGTTCGCCGAACGTCACCAGCCGATCGTTAGCCGGGATATGGCTTTCCGCCAGCGCATCGTAATAGCCCCTCAGGCGATCTTCGGCATCAGAGATGGTGTGGTTGGAACAGATATACCCAATACGCGTATGACCTTGCTGGATCAGATGTCGGGTCGCCAGCCATGCCCCGTAACGGTCATCCAGCGCGACACAGCGGTGTTCTAACCCCGGTAAAATGCGGTTAATCAGCACCATGCCGGGGATTTGCTTCATTAATGAGGCCAGGTCCGCATCCGGAATCATTTTGGCGTGTACCACTAACGCTGCGCAACGATGACGAATCAACTGTTCAATAGCCTGACGCTCTTTTTGTTCGTTATGATACCCGTTGCCAATCAGTAAAAAATTTCCGGTGTGATACGCCACCTGTTCAACGGCTTTCACCATCGCGCCGAAAAAAGGATCGGAAACGTCGCCGACCACCAGACCGAGGGTTTCCGTTGCCTGCTGTGCCAGCGCGCGCGCGTTGGCGTTAGGGTGATAGCTCAGGGACTCCATTGCGCTGGTCACCGCCAGCCGGGACGCTTCGCTGGCTTTTGGCGAATCGTTAATAACGCGAGAAACGGTGGCGACTGAAACACCGGCCAGTCGGGCTACATCTTTTATGGTCGCCATGATAATACCTATAGTGGGTAAACGCTTACATTACGCCAGTTTTACGGAAAATGAACGTCTGTTCAAGCCTCTTGCCCCGCCGTGTCGGGCAAATGTGACCTGCACGGGAGAAATGCGTCTGTAAAGTGACAATACAAATCTTTCGTTACAGTTTGCGAAGCGCTGTTGCGATTGTCTGCTGGCAGGCCAGCGAGTCAGGTTGATAGAGTGGTGATCCCAGAGGTATTGATAGGTGGAATCAACGTCATTGTTGATCACACGAATTACACCAACCTGCGTAGAGATGCGCAGGTTTTTTTTTGTTTCGCCTGAACCTGTAACAGTAACGGATAATTTACACAACTCGTTGCATTTCCGTTTATTCCTTTGCGTTTTCGGACTGGCGATGCAGACGCGCGAAGCCCACAATCAAGATCCCAGAGGTATTGATTGGTGAGATTATTCGGTACGCTCTTCGTACCTGTCTCTTGCACCAACCTGCGCGGATGCGCAGGTTTTTTTTCGAACCTATTTTGCTATCGCTCCTGTTACGCAACTCGTGTAATCTGCCACAATTCATGTTTTAGCGAATTGTCGGCCAAAGGGAGTTGAAATGCTGTTTGGATTTTTCCGTAACCTGTTTCGCGTGCTTTATCGTGTGCGCGTCACTGGCGATGTCCGGGCGCTACAGGGGAACCGGGTCTTAATTACCCCCAATCACGTTTCATTTATCGATGGTATGCTACTGGCGCTGTTTTTGCCGGTACGGCCTGTCTTTGCGGTATATACCTCCATCAGCCAGCAATGGTATATGCGCTGGTTAACGCCGCTGATCGATTTTGTGCCGCTCGATCCCACTAAACCCATGTCCATTAAACACCTGGTGCGCCTGGTGGAGCAGGGGCGTCCAGTGGTGATTTTCCCGGAAGGGCGGATTTCCGTGACCGGCTCGCTGATGAAAATTTATGACGGCGCAGGCTTTGTGGCGGCAAAATCGGGCGCAACCGTCATTCCGCTCCGTATTGACGGCGCGGAGCTTACGCCTTTCAGTCGCCTTAAAGGTCTGGTTAAACGGCGCTTATTCCCCCGCATTCAGCTTCATATTTTACCGCCGACGCAAATACCGATGCCGGAAGCGCCGCGCGCGCGCGACAGACGTAAGATAGCGGGTGAGATGCTGCACCAGATCATGATGGAAGCGCGTATGGCGGTGCGCCCGCGCGAGACGTTATACGAATCGTTGCTGGCGGCGCAATATCGTTACGGCGCAGGTAAAAACTGTATTGAGGACATTAACTTTACGCCGGATACGTATCGTAAGTTACTGACCAAGACGCTTTTTGTTGGCCGGATTCTGGAAAAGTACAGCGTTGAGGGCGAGAAAATCGGTTTAATGCTGCCGAATGCCGCCATCAGCGCGGCGGTGATTTTCGGCGCGGTTTCTCGTCGCCGCATTCCGGCCATGATGAACTACACGGCGGGGGTAAAAGGGCTGACCAGCGCGATTACCGCGGCGGAAATTAAAACGATTTTTACCTCCCGCCAGTTCCTCGATAAAGGTAAATTGTGGCACCTGCCGGAACAGCTAACGCAGGTTCGCTGGGTTTACCTGGAAGATTTAAAAGCGGACGTCACACTCGCCGACAAGCTGTGGATTTTTGCCCACCTCCTGGCGCCGCGACTGGCGCAGGTAAAACAGCAGCCGGAAGACGCGGCGATCATTCTTTTTACCTCCGGCTCGGAAGGGCACCCGAAAGGGGTGGTGCACAGCCATAAAAGCATTCTGGCGAACGTCGAGCAGATAAAAACGATTGCGGATTTCACCGCCAATGACCGTTTTATGTCGGCGCTGCCGCTCTTTCACTCGTTCGGTTTGACGGTGGGCCTGTTTACGCCGTTGTTGACCGGCGCGGAAGTGTTTCTTTATCCAAGTCCGCTGCACTACCGCATTGTGCCGGAACTGGTCTATGACCGTAACTGTACCGTGTTGTTTGGTACGTCAACCTTCCTCGGCAACTATGCGCGCTTTGCCAATCCGTATGATTTTTATCGCCTGCGCTATGTGGTGGCCGGTGCGGAAAAACTTCAGGAGAGCACCAAACAACTGTGGCAGGATAAATTCGGTCTGCGCATTCTTGAGGGCTACGGGGTAACGGAATGCGCGCCAGTAGTCTCGATTAACGTGCCGATGGCGGCTAAGCCGGGCACTGTTGGCCGCATTCTGCCTGGCATGGACGCGCGTCTGCTGGCGGTGCCCGGTATTGAAAACGGCGGTCGGCTACAGCTGAAAGGGCCGAATATCATGAATGGCTATCTGCGCGTGGAAAAACCGGGCGTGCTGGAGGTGCCGTCAGCGGAAAACGCCAGAGGCGAAACCGAGCGCGGGTGGTACGACACGGGCGATATTGTACGCTTCGATGAAAATGGTTTTGTGCAGATTCAAGGGCGCGCGAAACGCTTTGCGAAAATTGCTGGCGAAATGGTCTCGCTGGAGATGGTCGAGCAACTGGCGCTTGGCGTTTCGGCGGACAAAATGCACGCTACCGCCATTAAAAGCGATGCCAGCAAAGGTGAAGCGCTGGTACTGTTTACGACTGACAGCGAACTCACCCGCGAAAAGTTACAGCACTATGCCCGTGAACACGGTATTCCGGAACTTGCCGTCCCGCGCGATATCCGTTATCTGAAACAGCTTCCCTTGCTTGGCAGCGGGAAACCCGATTTTGTGACGCTGAAAAGTTGGGTGGATGCGCCGGAACAACATCATGAGTGAGTCAGTACGTACTAACACTTCCATCTGGTCGAAAGGGATGCTGTCGGTGATTGTCGCGCAGTTTCTCTCGGCTTTTGGCGATAATGCGCTGCTGTTCGCGACGCTGGCACTGCTGAAAGCTCAGTTTTACCCGGACTGGAGCCAGCCTGTTTTGCAAATGGTGTTTGTGGGCGCTTACATTCTTTTTGCGCCGTTTGTCGGCCAGATAGCGGACAGCTTTGCCAAAGGCCGGGTGATGATGGTCGCCAATGGTCTTAAACTGGCGGGAGCGGCAGGTGTCTGCCTCGGCATAAATCCTTTTGTCGGTTATACGTTGGTCGGGATTGGCGCGGCGGCTTATTCTCCGGCGAAATACGGTATTCTGGGCGAACTGACGACGGGCGATAAGCTGGTGAAAGCCAATGGCCTGATGGAAGCCTCTACGATTGCGGCGATTTTGCTCGGTTCCGTCGCGGGCGGCGTATTGGCCGACTGGCATGTCATCGCCGCGCTGGTTGCCTGCGCGTTGGCCTACGCTGGCGCAGTGGCGGCGAACCTGTTTATCCCGAAGCTTGTGGCGGCGCGTCCAGGACAATCCTGGCGGTTGTCGGCGATGACGCGTAGCTTCTTCTGCGCTTGCGTTGTCCTTTGGCGTAACGGTGAAACGCGTTTTTCGCTGGTGGGGACCGGGCTATTCTGGGGCGCAGGCGTGACGCTGCGTTTTCTGCTGGTGCTGTGGGTGCCGGTGGCGCTGGGTATTACGGATAACGCCACGCCGACTTACCTGAACGCCATGGTGGCGGTAGGCATTGTGGTCGGCGCGGGCGCGGCGGCAAAACTGGTGACGCTGGAGACCGTATCGCGCTGTATGCCCGCCGGGATTTTGATTGGCGTTGTGGTTGCGATCTTCTCATTACAGCACGCATTGCTGCCTGCTTATGCCTTGTTGCTGTTGATAGGTATGCTGGGCGGCTTTTTTGTGGTGCCGCTCAACGCCTTGCTCCAGGAGCGCGGTAAGAAGAGCGTTGGCGCCGGGAATGCCATTGCCGTACAAAATCTGGGCGAGAATAGCGCCATGCTATTAATGCTGGGACTGTACTCGCTCGCGGTGCTGGTTGGCGTTCCGGCAGTGGCGATAGGTATCGGCTTTGGCGTGCTGTTCGCACTGGCGATCGCGGCGCTGTGGATCTGGCAGCGCCGGCAGGCATCATACTGAGTGAATATGCCGGGCGGCGAGTGCGCGTTATCCGGCTTACATTGTCTCTGTAAGCCCGGAAGCGTAGCGCCACCGGGCACTGACCATCACGGCGCCGGGTAGGTATAAACCTGATGCGCCGCCTCAATCTCCGCCAGAACCTCTTCGCTTAACGTCAGATGCAGACTTTCCACATTCGTCTTGAGCTGCGCCATCGTGGTTGCGCCCAGTAACGTACTAGCGACAAACGGCTGGCGGCGAACAAAGGCCAGCGCCATCTGCGCCGGATCAAGATTGTGACGCTTCGCGATATCGACGTAGGCGGCAACGGCTTTTTGCGCCTGTTCGCCGCTGTAACGTGTGAAGCGGCTGAATAAGGTATTCCGCGCGCCTGCGGGTTTGGCCTCGTTCAGGTATTTACCGGTTAATGTGCCAAACGCCAGACAGGAATAGGCGAGCAATTCAACACCTTCATACTGGCTGACTTCCGCCAGTCCGACCTCGTAACTGCGGTTTAACAGGCTATAGGGGTTCTGGATAGTGACAATACGCGGCAGGTCATGTTTTTCCGCCAGATGCAGATAGCGCATAACGCCAAACGCTGTCTCATTTGAAACGCCAATATAACGAATCTTACCCGCTCGCTGAAACTCACTTAGCGCGTCTAACGTCTCTAGTAGACTTACTACTGGCGTGGAGTCTGTCCAGTTATAGCCGAGTTTACCGAAGCTGTTAGTGGGGCGCTGCGGCCAGTGCACCTGATACAAATCCAGATAGTCGGTCTGCAATCGGGTCAAGCTGCCGTGTAGCGCTTCGCGAATATTTTTACGATCCAGCGCCTGATGAGGCCGGATGCCTTGATCATTATTACGTGCCGGTCCGCTAACTTTGCTGGCGATGATCAGTTTTTCACGGTTGCCGCGTTTGGCGAGCCAGTTACCGATATAGGATTCCGTCAGCCCTTGTGTTTCCGGGCGCGGCGGTACCGGATACATCTCGGCGGCGTCGATAAGGTTAATGCCATTTGCGATGGCATAGTCGAGCTGTGCGTGAGCGTCGGCTTCGCTGTTTTGTTCACCAAATGTCATTGTGCCCAGCCCTAGCGTACTTACTTCGAGCGAGCTGTGGGGTATACGGTGATAGTGCATAGCCGTTTCCTTTTTATTATGAAGTCAGAAATTCCCGACAAAGGACAATAAAAATGGCAGAGGGAAGGCAAAAGGGAAAGTAAAATTGCAGGCTGCACGGCGTAATTGTTACCGGGCGTGGTCGCCACGCACCGTTACGGGACGCAGCCTGAAGGCTTGCAGAACGCTGACCTCAATCACAGGCCACCGCTTAACGTTCGATGATTTGAGACACTTCGTCACGGTTGATTTGCATCTCGTTTCCCTGTGCATCGGTATAGCTGACCAGACCGGTATCATCGTCAACTTGTGGTTTTCCATCGGTCAGGATCATACGACCATCTTTCGTCGCCATTACATAATCGCTGCTGCATCCGGATACCGCAAAAGCCAACCCTACTGCGGAAATTACAACTGCCCACTTTTTCATCCGTTTGTCCTCACGTAGCCTGTATCTGATAATAGTCTGTTAATCATATGTCTGATAATAGTCTAGTAATAACGCGCAGCTCTGCATGTCGGAAGCAGCAAAATCTTAATCTGTGAGAAGAAAGGAAATAAAGTGAGTATTCGCTCCCCGGCGGGGGAGCGAAACAGGATTACAGCGGATTCTTTTTATTACGCAACAGGTTCAGGCTCTCTACTGCGATAGAGAAGAACATGGCGAAATAGATATACCCTTTCGGAACGTGAACGTCGAAACTTTCCAGAATCAGGGTAAAGCCAACCAGGATCAGAAAGGAGAGCGCCAGCATTTTTACCGACGGATGACGATCGACAAACTCGCCGATGGGCCGTGCCGCAAACATCATGACGCCCACGGCAATAACGACTGCCGCCATCATAATAAACAGATGATCGGAGAGGCCAACCGCTGTGATAACTGAATCAAGGCTGAAAATAATATCCAGCAGCATAATCTGCACTATTGCGCCCAGGAAAGAAGAAACCCGGGTTTTTAACCCTTCTTCTTCGCCTTCGATGGACTCATGGATCTCCTTGCTGGCTTTCCAGATTAAAAATAACCCACCCAGTAGAAGAATGAGATCGCGGGCGGAAATCGCTTCGCCGAAAAGCTCAAACAGCGGATTAGTCAGACGAGTGACCCAGGCGATTGACGCCAGCAGCGCCAGGCGCATGACCATCGCCGCCGCCAACCCAAGCCGCCGTGCGTGGTTCCGTTGCGCCGTAGGAAGTTTTGCTACCACCAGAGAAAGAAAAATAATGTTGTCGATCCCAAGTACAATCTCCAGCAGCGTCAGCGTACCGAGCGCCAGCCAGGCATTAGGATCGGTTATCCATGCAAATAACATCGAACAAAGTCCTGCCAAAAAAAGAAGCGGTAATTATAGGCCCGTCGAGTGACGGGCGAAAGCCCAGGCTGAATTTGCGCAACCAGGAACGGTGTAAAATAGCGGCGACAATACGCTTACGTTTATCCGGCATCGGCCCGATGCGTAGCCATAGCGGAGGCGCATTTGCGTGTAATGGACGTTACGGATTCTGCAATAAAAAATGGCGAGCCAGCAGCGCCTGCGTAAAATTTTTTTTCAGATAAAATCCACGCGGTAGCGTCAAAATAGGTTCCCCGCGTGCGCCGATAGCCTCGGTGAGCGCCCTGGCATTGGCGGCTTTGGGTCGCAGTTGCAAGACTTCGCCATGGCGGGCGGTAATGCGTTCCACCTGGCCCAGCACTATCATGTCCATCAGCTCTTCCCAGTCGAGGCGTAGCTGCCTGTCCTCTTCTTCACTCGGACTCCAGAGTAGCGGCGAACCTACGCGGCGTTCGGCTAACGGTATGCTGCGATCGCCTTCGACCGGTACCCATAGCACGCGCTTCAATTTATGCCGTACGTGACTTGTCTCCCAGGTCACGCCGCTGTTACCGGTTAACGGCGCCACGCAAACAAAGGTTGTTTCCAGAGGACGACCCAGACTATCCACCGGGATGGTTTTCAGTTCTACGCCTAACGCGGCGAAATCCTGCTCCGGCTTGCTCCCGGCGCTGGCGCCGAGCCAGATCTCCAGCAAGACGCCGATCCAGCCTTTGTCTCGCTTCAAATCTTTAGGCGTGGTAATGCCGGCCATCGCCGCCAGCTCGCCTAACGTATAGCCGGAAAGCTGCCGCGCCTGGGCTAACAGCAATGCTTCCGAAGCAGGCGGAGTCAGTAGCGGACAAAGAGCGGACATGACAATTACCTTAGGTCAAAAAGTGAGCAGTGATTTTATACCGTATGGGCAGAGTTTATCTTTTTCTGTGTCTTATATTCAATAGACTGATTTTTATTGCCTTTTTTGTGTTGTTTCTTCGTGTTGCGCAACGCTGAAGCGGGTTTTCCAATTCTGGTCACTGACAATAAACAGGATCTTACACTATGTTATCCACAGAAAGTTGGGATAACTGTGTAAAACCACCACTACTGTTTCCATTTACAGCCTTGACGTGCGACGAAAATCGAAAATTCAGACAAATAGTGCGTAAGTTATTGGCACAATCTGTGGATAAAACCGACGCTGGTTGATCTTTCATCAGCATAAGGATCTTAGATGTGATGCTGGTCACGCTTTATGAAGGTGGCATGTAAGATTTGTCTATAACACAATGAATATAAGGAACTATTTTTACTGCCTCCAGTATGAGGAATTCAGACTGTTCTGGGTTTTCCCGTGGTAATTCCATACTTCTTCACAACTATATCCACAGAAAAGGTGAATAAAATGGCGCAAGGGCGTCATCATCTGTTTATAACTCGGCTATTTACTGTGAGTTATTCAATTCTTATTAGGCTGTGTCACTATTACAGAGTGGTTTACCGCCTCACTGGAGTATGAAACAATCGTTCATATATAAGGTTTATGTTGAGGTAGTCCGGTGATTGATGACGATGGCTACCGCCCAAATGTAGGTATCGTAATTTGTAATCGTCAGGGGCAGGTGATGTGGGCCCGGCGATTTGGTCAGCACTCCTGGCAGTTCCCGCAGGGCGGGATAAATCCAGGGGAGTCGGCAGAACAGGCGATGTACCGGGAACTGTTTGAAGAAGTTGGGTTAAGCCGTAAAGATGTGCGGATCCTTGCTTCTACTCGCAACTGGTTGCGTTACAAGTTACCAAAACGTTTGGTGCGTTGGGACACAAAGCCGGTATGTATCGGCCAGAAACAAAAGTGGTTTCTTTTGCAGTTAATGAGCGCCGACGCCGAAATCAATATGCAAACCAGCAGTACGCCGGAATTTGACGGCTGGCGCTGGGTAAGTTACTGGTATCCGGTTCGACAAGTGGTGTCATTTAAACGCGATGTCTACCGCAGGGTAATGAAAGAGTTTGCAAGTGTTGTCATGGCGCTTCAGGATAATCCCCCTAAGCTACAAAGCGCGCCTGCTTATCGACGTAAAAGAGGTTAAGCCACGCAAATTATGCTCACTCGCCTGCGCGAAATAGTCGAAAAAGTGGCCAGTGCGCCGCGTCTGAACGAGGCGCTGAATATTCTGGTCACGGATATCTGTCTTGCGATGGATACAGAGGTTTGCTCGGTTTACCTGGCCGATCATGACCGACGCTGTTATTACTTGATGGCGACGCGGGGGTTGAAAAAACCGCGTGGTCGAACCGTTGCGCTTGCGTTTGATGAGGGGATCGTCGGTCTGGTGGGCAGACTGGCGGAACCCATTAACCTTGCCGATGCGCAAAAACATCCCAGCTTTAAATACATTCCTTCGGTAAAAGAGGAGCGTTTTCGCGCGTTTCTCGGCGTGCCGATCATTCAGCGTCGCCAACTTCTCGGCGTGCTGGTCGTACAGCAGCGCGAATTGCGCCAGTACGATGAAAGCGAAGAGTCTTTCCTCGTCACGCTCGCTACGCAGATGGCGGCTATCCTGTCACAGTCGCAGGTCACAGCGCTGTTCGGGCAATACCGGCAGACGCGAATCCGCGCGCTTCCTGCGGCGCCGGGCGTGGCTATCGCAACGGGCTGGCAAGACGCGACCATGCCGCTGATGGAACAGGTTTACGAAGCGTCTACGCTGGATACCTCTCTTGAACGCGAACGACTGACCGGCGCGCTGGAAGAGGCGGCGAACGAATTCCGACGATACAGCAAACGCTTTGCCGCCGGCGCGCAAAAAGAGACGGCGGCCATTTTCGATCTGTACTCACACCTGCTTTCAGACGCCAGACTGCGTCGCGAACTCTTCGCCGAGGTCGACAAAGGCGCTGTTGCGGAGTGGGCCGTTAAAAAAATCATCGAAAAATTTGCCGAGCAATTTGCGGCGCTAACCGATAACTACCTCAAAGAACGTGCGGGAGACTTACGCACGCTGGGGCAGCGGCTGTTATTCCACCTTGATGATTCAGTTCAGGGGCCAAACGCCTGGCCGGAACGTTTTATTCTGGTCGCGGATGAGCTGTCGGCGACCACCCTGGCGGAGCTGCCGCAGGACAGGCTGGCGGGCGTTGTAGTGCGCGACGGCGCGGCAAACTCGCATGCGGCGATTATGGTGCGCGCGCTCGGTATCCCGACCGTCATGGGCGCGGATATCCAGCCTTCGGTGCTACATCGCCGTACGTTGGTGGTGGATGGCTATCGCGGTGAATTACTGGTCGATCCTGAACCCGTGCTTATTCAGGAATATCAGCGACTCATTAGTGAAGAGATAGAACTCAGTCGTCTGGCGGAGGACGACGTCAATCTTCCCGCCCAACTGAAAAGCGGCGAGCGAGTCAAAGTGATGCTGAATGCCGGGCTCAGCCCCGAGCATGAGGAAAAGTTAGGCAGTCGGATCGACGGTATCGGCCTGTACCGTACTGAAATTCCCTTTATGCTGCAAAGCGGGTTTCCCTCGGAAGAAGAGCAGGTGGCGCAGTATCAAGGGATGCTGCAAATGTTTAACGATAAACCGGTGACGCTGCGGACCCTGGATGTGGGAGCGGATAAGCAACTGCCCTATATGCCGATCAGCGAGGAGAACCCGTGTCTGGGCTGGCGCGGGATCCGCATTACGCTGGATCAGCCGGAGATCTTTTTGATCCAGGTCCGCGCGATGCTGCGCGCCAATGCGGCGACTGGCAACCTCAGCATTTTGTTGCCGATGGTCACCAGTATTGATGAAGTCGATGAAGCGCGGCGTCTGATCGAACGCGCCGGGCGCGAGGTCGAGGAGATGATCGGCTATGCGATCCCGAAACCGCGTATCGGCATTATGCTGGAAGTGCCGTCCATGGTATTTATGCTGCCGCATCTGGCTAACCGGATCGACTTTATCTCGGTCGGCACCAACGATTTAACGCAATATATCCTGGCGGTAGATCGCAACAATACCCGCGTGGCCAGTATTTATGACAGTTTGCATCCGGCTATGCTGCGCGCACTGTCCATGATTGCGCAGGAAGCCGAAAAACATGGTCTCGATCTTCGCTTGTGCGGCGAGATGGCGGGTGATCCGATGTGCGTGGCGATTCTTATCGGTCTGGGATATCGCCATCTTTCGATGAATGGCCGTTCGGTAGCGCGTGTGAAATATCTGCTGCGGCATATCGATTTTGAAGACGCGCAAACCCTTGCCAGACGCAGCCTTGAGGCGCAGATGGCGACCGAAGTGCGTCATCAGGTGGCGGCGTTTATGGAGCGCCGCGGGATGGGGGGATTGATTCGAGGAGGGTTGTAACGACTGGAGCG
The DNA here is from genome assembly GCF_017571995.1 of Salmonella sp. 32031103-2018-00083-FB-01-SM-01. NCBI lineage: Bacteria > Pseudomonadati > Pseudomonadota > Gammaproteobacteria > Enterobacterales > Enterobacteriaceae > Salmonella > Salmonella sp. 32031103-2018-00083-FB-01-SM-01. The sequence continues at coordinate 286,513 of NZ_JAGEQL010000004.1, read as the reverse complement.
GGAAAAGAGAGTGACTGTGGATTCACGGCGCAGACAACACGCCTGCAAGATGAAAGACAATGCGTATACATATCTTTTAACGGTAATCGGCATCTCGCTTTTAACCCTTGTGCTATTATTCGCACCTTTGGAGCGTCTGCAACGCGCAGGCGCGCTTATCAATCGCTATCTCTTCAGCGAAATAACAAGAAATTGTGGTGACAGATGACCAGTAGCTATCTGCATTTTCCGGACTTTGATCCGGTCATTTTCTCAATTGGGCCCGTCGCGCTTCACTGGTATGGCTTGATGTATCTGGTGGGGTTCGTTTTCGCGATGTGGTTGGCGGTGCGTCGTGCTAACCGTCCGGGAAGCGGTTGGACCAAAAACGAAGTTGAAAATTTACTCTATGCAGGTTTCCTGGGGGTCTTCCTGGGGGGGCGTATTGGCTATGTCCTGTTTTATAACTTCCCTCTGTTTCTGGATAACCCGCTCTATTTATTCCGCGTCTGGGACGGCGGCATGTCCTTCCACGGCGGGCTTATCGGCGTGATACTGGTGATGATTATTTTCGCCAGGCGCACGAAGCGCTCGTTCTTTCAGGTGTCTGATTTTATTGCGCCGTTAATTCCGTTCGGCCTGGGCGCCGGGCGTCTGGGCAACTTTATCAACGGTGAATTGTGGGGGCGAGTCGATCCTGACTTCCGGTTTGCCATGCTCTTTCCTGGCTCACGCGCGGAAGATATTGCGCTGCTGCCGTCACATCCGCAATGGCAGCCTATTTTTGATACCTACGGCGTATTGCCGCGCCACCCTTCCCAGTTGTATGAGCTGGCATTAGAAGGCGTGGTGCTGTTTATCATCCTTAATCTCTTTATTCGCAAACCGCGTCCGATGGGCGCAGTCTCCGGATTATTCCTGATTGGCTATGGCGCGTTTCGTATCATTGTTGAATTCTTCCGCCAGCCGGACGCGCAATTTACCGGCGCGTGGGTACAGTACATCAGCATGGGGCAGATTCTCTCTATCCCGATGATTATCGCTGGCGCGATCATGATGGTTTGGGCATATCGCCGCCGCCCGCAGCAACACGTTTCCTGAGGAACCATGAAACAGTATTTAGAACTGATGCAAAAAGTGCTGGATGAAGGCACACAGAAAAACGACCGTACCGGCACCGGCACGCTTTCCATTTTTGGCCATCAGATGCGTTTTAACCTGCAGGAAGGCTTTCCTCTGGTGACGACGAAACGCTGCCATTTACGTTCAATTATTCACGAACTGCTATGGTTTTTGCAGGGCGATACCAACATCGCTTACCTGCACGAAAATAATGTCACCATCTGGGACGAATGGGCCGATGAGAACGGCGATTTAGGCCCGGTTTATGGTAAGCAGTGGCGTGCATGGCCAACACCGGATGGCCGCCATATCGATCAGATCGCCACGGTTTTAAGCCAGCTTAAAAACGACCCGGACTCTCGTCGTATTATCGTTTCTGCGTGGAACGTCGGCGAGCTGGATAAGATGGCGCTGGCGCCGTGTCACGCCTTTTTCCAGTTTTATGTCGCAGATGGAAAACTCTCCTGCCAACTTTATCAACGCTCCTGCGATGTGTTCCTCGGTCTGCCGTTCAACATTGCCAGCTACGCGTTACTGGTGCATATGATGGCGCAACAGTGCGACCTGGACGTCGGCGATTTTGTCTGGACCGGCGGCGACACGCACCTGTACAGCAACCATATGGAGCAGACGCACCTGCAATTAAGCCGTGAACCGCGCGCGCTGCCGAAGCTGGTCATTAAGCGTAAACCTGATTCGCTTTTTGACTACCGGTTCGATGATTTCGAAATTGAAGGCTATGATCCGCACCCCGGTATTAAAGCGCCGGTCGCTATCTAAGCGCTGACGATCCTGCCATAACCGACGTTATCGCGCGTCGGTTTTTTTTACCCTTTGTCTCAATCTTCGGCGCGGATTCCTGAAATTTTGCAACGCGCTGCAAGACATGAACTTTTTTCCGTAACGCGCCGAACAATCTGTATTTGGCGCTCGTTATTTTTCTTCCGCCCGCCATACTGCCGACATGAAAAAACAACAGGGCTATACGCTCATTGAAACGGTGGTCGCGATGTCGCTCATTATCATTCTCAGCGCCACAGGACTTTATGGCTGGCAACGCTGGCAGCAGCAACAGCGCCTGTGGCAAACCGCATGTCAGGTGCGGGATTACCTGCTGCAACTTCGTGAGGACGCTCACTGGCATAACCGCGATCACATTCTTCGCGTGGTTAGCGAAGGCGGTTCATGGTGCTTTGTCAGCTCTGTTGCTACGCAAACATCGTGTACGCCATCTTCCCCCTTTGTGTTTACGCCCGACTGGCATGATGTCGTCCTTGCCGATATCACGCCGTCGTTAGCCTTCTTTGGCCTGCGCAATACGGCATGGGCAGGGCACATCGTACTGAAAAACGCTGCCGGAGAGTGGCGTCTGGTCGTCTCCTCCTGGGGGCGAATCAGGCTATGCGAGCGTAACGAGGCCGCCACGTGTCAATAACCACGCGGGGGTTCTCGCTACTGGAGGTTGTGCTGGCGATGGCGATAGGTTCCATTTTACTGCTTGGATCCGCACGATTTTTACCGGCGCTACAGCGTGAGATCTGGCACAACACGCGACAGTTATCGCTGGAAGATGAAATCTGGCAGCGAACCTATACCGTAGCGAAGCATCTTCAACGTGCGGGTTACTGTCATGGCCACTGTACTGGCGAAGGGTTACATCTTGCTGAACAGGGGCAATGCGTCATCGTTCAGTGGGACGGGAATAATAACGGTGTCTGGGATACCATACCGGCGAAAGAGGCCGACCAGACCGGGTTCCGTATGAAGGATAACGTTCTGGAAACATTACGCGGAGCAACATCTTGCCAGGGGAAGGGATGGGAAAAAATGACCGATCCCAATACGGTACTCATCACGGCGTTTACCGTTGAGCGCCGGGATATAACGGGATTCTCGCCAGTGCTCATGCTGCATCTGCGCGGCGCCAGCAAAGCCGAGCCTCAGACGGTTATTGACGCGCAATACAGCGTAACGGGATTTAATCTGTGAATCGGGAACGTGGCGCTTCTTCGCTAATACTGGCGCTTTTAATACTGATTCTGGGTAGTCTGCTACTGCAAGGCGTAAATCAGCAGCAGGCCAGCTATGCCGCCCGCGTGACGACGCAGAGCCTGGCGATACAACGCCAGGCGCTCGTACAGTCGGCGCTGGAATGGGGGCGGGGGCAGCTATGGTCAGGCGTAACCGAAATGGAATGTCGGCGCTATTCCTCTTCAGGAGCAAGAGTCTGTTTGCGGAGATTATCGGGGGATGAGGTGGTGATGGCGGCGCAAGATGACGGCATGACGTTATGGCGTTTGGGCAACGTCATTCAGGGAAGTATTGTCTTTTCTCCCCACGGCTGGAGTGATTTTTGTCCGTTAAAAGAGGTGGCGTTATGTCGCATCCCCTGAATTTACAACGCGGGTTTAGCCTCCCGGAAGTTTTAGTGGCGATGGTTCTAATGGTAATGATCGTCACCGCGCTGTCAGGCTATCAGCGGGTATTAATGCACAGTTTTGCATTACGACACCAGTATCTCCAGATCTGGCGGCAGGCGTGGCAGCAAACGGCGCTGTATCCATTTTCGCCTGCTGACGGCTGGAAGGCCAACCGGATGCAGACAACGCAATCGGGATGTGTCAGCATCAGCGTCACGATGGTTTCACCCTCTGGCAGGCAGGGGCAGATGACGCGCTTGCATTGTCCAAATCGTTAATCGTCAGGAGTAATTATGTTAAGGGTCTACCACTCCAATCGTCTGGATGTGCTGGAAGCGTTGATGGAGTTCATCGTCGAACGCGAGCGGCTGGATGATCCCTTTGAACCAGAAATGATTCTGGTACAAAGCACGGGTATGGCGCAGTGGCTGCAGATGACCCTTTCACAAAAGTTTGGTATTGCGGCGAATATCGCTTTTCCGTTACCGGCGAGTTTTATCTGGGAGATGTTTGTCCGCGTGTTGCCGGATATCCCCAAAGAAAGCGCTTTCAGCAAACAAAGCATGAGCTGGAAACTGATGACCTTGCTGCCGCAGTTGCTGGATAAGGATGAGTTTGTACTGCTGCGCCATTATCTGACCGACGACACCGATAAACGCAAACTCTTTCAGCTTTCCGCGCGCGCTGCCGACCTGTTCGATCAGTATCTGGTTTATCGGCCTGACTGGCTTACGCAGTGGGAAGCAGGAAAAAGCGTGGAAGGTCTGGGGGAGGCGCAAAACTGGCAGGCGCCGCTGTGGAAAGCATTGGTGGAATATACCGCCACGCTGGGGCAGCCACGCTGGCATCGCGCCAATCTCTACCAACGCTTTATTCAAACGCTGGAAAGCGCGATCGCCTGCCCGCCAGGGTTGCCGTCCCGCGTTTTTATTTGCGGCATTTCCGCGTTACCGCCAGTGTATCTCAGAGCGTTGCAGGCGCTGGGCAAACATATTGAAATCCATCTCCTTTTTACTAATCCGTGTCGGTATTACTGGGGAGACATTAAAGACCCAGCCTGGCTGGCAAAACTCATGGCCCGCCAGCGTCGTCACAGTTTTGAAGACCGTCATTTACCGTTGTTCCGTGAAAACCAGAATCCGGAAGCCTTATTTAACAGCGACGGTGAACAGGATATCGGTAATCCGCTACTGGCCTCATGGGGAAAACTGGGGCGGGATTATATCTACCTGCTATCTGAACTGGAAAACAGCCAGGAGCTGGATGCGTTTGTTGATATTACGCCAGATAATCTTTTGCATCGGATTCAGGCGGATATTCTTGAACTGGAAAGCCATGCGGTGGCGGGCGTAAACCTTGAGGAGTATTCGCGCAGCGACAATAAGCGTCTGCTCGATCCCGAGGATAACAGCCTCTCTTTTCACGTTTGTCACAGCCCGCAGCGCGAGGTGGAGATACTGCACGATCGCCTGCTGGCGATGCTGGAAGCCGATCCGACGCTAACGCCGCGCGACATTATCGTTATGGTGGCTGATATTGACAGCTATAGCCCGTTTATCCAGGCGGTATTTGGTAGCGCGCCAACGGAGCGCTATCTGCCTTATGCTATTTCCGATCGGCGGGCGCGTCAGTCACATCCGGTGTTACAGGCATTTATCAGCCTACTTTCGTTACCGGACAGCCGCTTTGTCTCCGAGGATGTTCTGGCGTTGTTAGACGTACCGGTATTGGCTGCCCGCTTTACGATCAACGAAGAAGGGCTGCGTTATCTGCGCTTGTGGGTCAATGAGTCAGGCATTCGCTGGGGAATTGACGATGACAACGTGCGCGAGCTGGAACTTCCTGCCACGGGGCAGCATACGTGGCAATTTGGCCTGACGCGTATGCTGCTGGGGTATGCGATGGAAAGCGCCCAGGGTGAGTGGCAGTCGGTTCTGCCTTATGACGAATCCAGCGGTCTGATTGCTGAGCTGGTCGGGCATCTGGCTTCGCTGCTGATGCAGCTTAATATCTGGCGGCGCGGTCTGGCGCAGGAGCGACCGCTGGAAGAGTGGTTGCCCGTTTGTCGCGACATGCTCAATGATTTCTTCCTGCCCGATGCGGACACGGAAGCGGCAATGACATTGATTGAACAGCAGTGGCAGGCCATTATCGCCGAAGGCGTCGCGGCGGAATATGGCGACGCGGTACCGATTTCGCTACTGCGGGATGAACTGGCGCAGCGTCTGGATCAGGAACGTATTAGCCAGCGCTTCCTGGCGGGCCCCATCAATATTTGTACGCTGATGCCGATGCGTTCCATTCCGTTCAGAGTCGTTTGCCTGCTGGGAATGAACGACGGCGTATACCCGCGCCAGCTTGCGCCGTTGGGCTTTGACCTGATGAGCCAAAAACCCATGCGCGGGGATCGAAGCCGTCGCGACGATGACCGCTATCTGTTTCTGGAAGCGTTAATCTCGGCGCAGCAGACGCTGTATATCAGCTACATCGGTCGCTCCATCCAGGATAATAGCGAACGCTTTCCCTCTGTACTGGTGCAAGAATTGGTGGATTACATCGGGCAAAGCCACTATTTGCCTGGCGACGAAATGCTGACCTGTGATGAGAGCGAAGCACGAGTCAAAGCGCATATTACGCGTCTGCATACCCGTATGCCTTTTGATGCGCAAAATTACCAACCCGGCGAACAGCAAAGTTATGCCAGAGAGTGGTTGCCTGCGGCGAGTCAGTCGGGAAAAGCGCATTCTGACTTTGTGCAGCCGCTTCCTTTTACGATGCCGGAAACATTGACTCTGGAAAGTCTGCAGCGTTTTTGGGCCCATCCGGTTCGCGCATTTTTTCAGATGCGGCTTCAGGTTAATTTCCGCTCGGAAGAGAGTGAGATTCCTGATGCGGAACCGTTTGAATTAGAGGGGTTGACGCGATATCAACTTAACCAACAGTTGCTCAATACGCTGGTTGAAGAGGACGACGCCGAACGCTTGTTCCGCCGTTTCCGGGCAGCGGGAGAGCTGCCTTACGGCGCGTTTGGCGAAATATTCTGGGATGCGCAATGTCAGGAGATGCAGCAACTGGCAAGCCGGGTCATCGCCTGCCGTAAGCCGAGCCAAAGCCTGGAAGTGGATCTGCTTTGCAATGGCGTTCAGCTAACCGGCTGGCTACCGCAGGTACAGGAGGATGGATTATTGCGCTGGCGTCCCGCTTTAATCAGCGTTGCGCAAGGTGTGCAACTTTGGCTGGAACACCTTGTCTATTGTGCCAGCGGCGGTAGTGGCGAAAGTCGCCTGTTTTTGCGCAAAGAGGGAGAATGGCGATTTCCGCCACTTGATAAAGCGCAGGCAATGGCTTACCTGGCGCAACTGATTGAAGGCTACCGGGAAGGCATGTCTTCTCCGCTATTGGTACTGCCGGAAAGCGGCGGCGCATGGATAAAAGCCTGTTATGACGCTGAAAATGATGTCATGTTAGACGATGATGATACCTTACAGAAGGCCAGGACAAAGTTTTTACTGGCTTATGAAGGCAACATGATGGTGAGCGGCGAAGGCGAAGATATCTGGTATCAACGTCTTTGGCGTCAGCTGGAATCTGAAACGTTGCAGGCTATCATTGCGCAGTCCCGACATTACCTGTTACCGCTGTTTCGTTTTAATCAGTCTCGTTGATTGTATGAAAATCGCGCCATTAAAAGGCTTCGACTATGATGCGCTCTTCGTCACGGACTGATGACTGATAAAAAGATGCTGCCTGGTTCAGCACAATAATATCCCGTTCTGCTCAGGTCGATGGTTTACGTGACCATACAGATGAGTGGGAATGAAAGTTAATGATGAGGTCCGTGAATGCCCCGCAGCACCTGGTTCAAAGCGTTATTGTTATTGGTCGCCCTCTGGGGGCCTGCAGTTCAGGCGGATATCGGTTGGCAACCGCTGCAAGAAACTATCCGTAAAAGCGATAAAGATACTCGGCAGTATCAGGCGATACGTCTTGATAATGACATGGTGGTGTTGCTGGTATCCGATCCGCAGGCTGTAAAGTCTCTTTCAGCGTTAGTGGTGCCCGTTGGATCGCTTGAAGATCCTGAGGCTCATCAGGGGCTTGCTCATTATCTTGAGCATATGTGCCTGATGGGGTCAAAAAAATATCCGCAGGCGGATAGCCTTGCCGAATACCTTAAAAGACATGGCGGTAGCCATAACGCCAGCACTGCGCCTTATCGAACAGCCTTCTACCTGGAGGTTGAAAACGATGCGCTTCCAGGCGCCGTAGATCGCCTGGCCGACGCCATTGCCGCGCCATTGCTCGATAAAAAGTACGCCGAACGCGAGCGAAACGCGGTGAATGCCGAGCTGACGATGGCGCGTACCCGCGACGGTATGCGTATGGCGCAGGTAAGCGCCGAAACCATTAACCCGGCGCATCCAGGCTCGCACTTTTCTGGCGGCAATCTGGAAACGCTAAGCGATAAGCCGGGCAATCCGGTGCAACAGGCGCTGATCGCTTTTCATGAAAAATACTATTCATCTAATCTGATGAAGGCGGTGATTTACAGTAATAAACCCTTGCCGGAACTGGCGAGTATTGCCGCCGCAACCTATGGTCGCGTGCCGAATAAACAGATTAAAAAACCGGAAATTAACGTACCTGTCATCACCGAGGCGCAGAAGGGCATCATTATTCATTACGTGCCGGCGCTACCGCGTAAAGTGCTGCGCGTGGAGTTTCGTATTGATAACAATAGCGCGCAGTTCCGTAGCAAGACCGATGAACTGGTCTCTTATCTGATTGGCAATCGTAGCCCGGGGACGCTCTCTGACTGGCTGCAAAAACAAGGACTGGTCGAAGGTATTAGCGCGGATTCCGATCCAATTGTTAATGGTAACAGCGGCGTATTTGCCATTTCGGCAACGCTGACCGATAAAGGTTTGGCCAATCGTGATGAAGTCGTCGCAGCTATCTTTAGCTATCTCAATACGTTACGTGAAAAAGGGATAGATAAACGTTACTTTGACGAGCTGGCGCATGTGCTGGATCTCGACTTCCGCTATCCGTCGATTACCCGCGATATGGACTATGTCGAATGGCTGGCGGACACTATGATCCGCGTCCCGGTAGCGCATACGCTGGATGCGGCGAATATCGCCGATCGTTACGATCCTGCCGCTATCAAAAATCGCCTGGCGATGATGACGCCGCAGAATGCGCGCATCTGGTACATCAGTCCCCAGGAACCCCATAATAAGATTGCGTATTTTGTGGATGCGCCTTATCAGGTCGATAAGATTAGCGAACAGACGTTTAAAAACTGGCAGCAAAAAGCACAGGGCATTGCGTTGTCGCTGCCGGAGTTAAACCCCTATATTCCTGATGATTTTACGCTTGTTAAGAATGACAAAAACTACGTGCGGCCAGAACTGATTGTCGATAAAGCGGATTTGCGCGTGGTTTATGCGCCGAGTCGTTATTTCGCCAGCGAGCCAAAAGCTGACGTGAGCGTGGTATTGCGTAATCCGCAGGCGATGGACAGCGCCCGCAATCAGGTACTGTTCGCCCTTAATGATTATCTGGCGGGAATGGCGCTCGATCAGCTCAGCAACCAGGCGGCAGTGGGCGGCATTAGCTTTTCTACTAACGCCAACAATGGTCTGATGGTCACTGCGAACGGTTATACCCAGCGTTTGCCGCAGCTTTTCCTGGCGTTGCTGGAAGGATATTTTAGCTACGACGCCACGGAAGAACAGCTGGCGCAGGCGAAATCCTGGTATACGCAGATGATGGATTCTGCGGAGAAGGGAAAAGCCTACGAGCAGGCGATTATGCCGGTGCAGATGATTTCGCAGGTGCCTTATTTTTCCCGTGATGAACGTCGCGCTTTGCTGCCGTCCATTACGTTGAAAGAGGTAATGGCCTATCGTAATGCGTTAAAAACGGGCGCTCGTCCGGAATTTCTGGTTATAGGGAATATGAGCGAAGCCCAGGCGACCTCTCTGGCGCAAGATGTTCAAAAACAGCTCGCGGCGAACGGATCGGCGTGGTGTCGCAACAAAGACGTGGTGGTTGAGAAAAAGCAGTCCGTAATATTTGAAAAAGCGGGCAGTAGCACCGACTCCGCGTTAGCAGCGGTCTTTGTCCCGGTCGGCTACGACGAGTACGTCAGCGCCGCCTACAGCGCGATGTTAGGTCAGATTGTTCAACCGTGGTTTTACAATCAGCTACGAACCGAAGAGCAACTGGGATACGCCGTTTTCGCCTTTCCGATGAGCGTTGGCCGTCAGTGGGGAATGGGATTCCTGCTACAGAGCAACGATAAACAGCCCTCTTACCTGTGGCAACGCTATCAGGCATTTTTCCCTGACGCCGAGGCGAAGCTGAGGGCGATGAAGCCGGAAGAGTTCGCCCAAATTCAGCAGGCGATCATTACGCAAATGCGCCAGGCGCCGCAAACGTTGGGCGAAGAAGCATCCCGTTTAAGCAAGGATTTCGATCGGGGTAATATGCGCTTTGACTCGCGTGATAAAATCATCGCTCAGATAAAATTGCTGACGCCACAAAAGCTTGCCGACTTCTTCCACCAGGCGGTGGTGGAACCACAAGGTATGGCAATATTGTCACAGATTGCCGGTAGCCAGAATGGAAAAGCAGAATACGTGCATCCGACAGGCTGGAAAGTGTGGGATAACGTCAGCGCATTGCAGCAAACGTTACCTCTAATGAGCGAAAAGAATGAATGATGTCGCCGAGACTCTTGATCCTCTGCGCTTGCCCCTGACAGGCGAGCGTCTGATTGAAGCATCAGCGGGCACAGGCAAAACGTTTACTATCGCGGCGCTGTATCTGCGGTTATTGCTCGGTCTGGGCGGCAGTGCCGCATTTCCCCGTCCGTTGACCGTTGAAGAACTGCTGGTGGTAACCTTTACGGAGGCCGCCACTGAAGAGCTGCGTGGGCGAATTCGCAGTAATATCCATGAGTTGCGCATCGCCTGTCTGCGAGAAAGCACGGATAATCCGCTGTATGCCCGCTTGCTGGAAGAAATTAGCGACAAAAAGCAGGCCGCGCAGTGGTTATTACTGGCGGAACGACAAATGGATGAGGCCGCGGTTTTTACCATCCACGGTTTTTGCCAGCGTATGCTCAGCCTGAACGCTTTCGAATCCGGTATGTTGTTTGAGCAACAGCTTATTGAAGACGAATCTTTGTTGCGTTATCAGGCCTGCGCCGATTTCTGGCGGCGTCATTGCTATCCGCTGCCGCGCGACATCGCGCAGGTGGTGTTTGACGTATGGAAGGGGCCGAAGGCGCTCTTAAAGGATATCGATCGTTATCTGCAGGGCGAAGCGCCGGTCATTAAAGCGCCGCCATCGCAGGAGGAGACGCTGGCATCGCGTCATGAACAGATCCTGGCGCGCATCAACCAGGTGAAGCAGCAGTGGTGTGAGGCGGTTAGCGAGCTGGACGCGCTAATCGAATCATCCGGCATCGATCGCAGAAAATTCAACCGCGGCAATCAGGCGAAATGGATCGAAAAGATCACCGCGTGGGCGCAAGAAGAGACCAAAAATTATCAATTACCCGAGGCGTTGGGAAAATTTTCACAGCGTTTTTTAGCTGAGCGCACCAAAGCTGGCGGCGTGACGCCCCAGCACCCATTGTTTGTCGCCATTGATAACCTGTTGGGCGAACCGCTATCGATTAAAGATCTGGTTCTTACCCGAGCGCTCTCAGAGATCCGTGAAACGGTGGCTCAGGAAAAACGACGGCGCGGCGAGCTGGGGTTTGACGATATGCTCAGCCGTTTAGATACCGCGCTGCGTAGTGAAAGCGGCGAGGCGCTGGCTACGGCGATTCGTACCCGTTTTCCGGTGGCGATGATCGATGAATTTCAGGATACCGACCCACAACAGTACCGTATTTTTCGCCGTATCTGGCGACATCAACCCGATACGGCGCTATTGCTGATTGGCGATCCTAAGCAGGCGATTTATGCGTTTCGTGGCGCGGATATCTTTACCTACATGAAGGCTCGCAGCGAAGTGAGCGCGCACTATACGCTTGACACTAACTGGCGCTCCACGCCGGGGATGGTGAATAGCGTTAACAAGCTGTTCAGTCAGATGAACGACGCCTTTATGTTCCGCGATATTCCCTTCAGTCCGGTAAAGTTTGCGCCCAGAAACCAGTCGCTGCAATTTAAAGTGAATGACGCGCCTCAACCGGCGATGACCCTGTGGCTAATGGAGGGGGAAAGCTGCGGTTCGGGCGATTATCAAAGTTATATGGCGCAGGTGTGCGCCACGCAAATTCGCGACTGGCTGCGCGCCGGACAAACGGGCGACGCGCTGCTGACGAATGGCGATTCGTCGCGGCCCGTTCGCGCCTCGGATATCAGCGTGCTGGTGCGCAGCAGGCGTGAGGCCGCGCTGATACGGGATGCGCTGACCTTACTGGCGATCCCCTCCGTCTATCTTTCTAACCGCGACAGCGTATTCGAAACGCTCGAAGCGCAGGAAATGCTGTGGGTGTTGCAGGCGGTGATGGCGCCCGAACGTGAGAATACGCTACGTAGCGCTCTGGCGACATCAATGATGGGCCTTACCGCGCTGGATATCGAAACGCTTAACAATGATGAAAATGCGTGGGATGCGGTTGTCGAAGAGTTTGATGGCTACCGGCAGATTTGGCATAAACGCGGCGTGATGCCTATGCTGCGCGCGCTAATGTCGGCGCGCAATATTGCTGAAAACCTGTTGGCGACAGCGGGAGGCGAACGTCGGCTGACGGATATTCTGCATATTAGCGAACTGTTACAGGAAGCCGGTTCGCAGCTGGAAAGCGAACATGCGCTGGTGCGTTGGCTGGCGCAACATATCCTTGAACCCGATAGCAATGCTTCCAGCCAGCAACTACGTCTGGAAAGCGATAAGCATCTGGTGCAAATCGTCACCATTCATAAATCGAAAGGTCTGGAATACCCGCTGGTCTGGTTACCTTTTATCACCCATTTCCGCGTGCAGGACCAGGCTTTTTATCACGACAGGCACTCCTATGAGGCGGTGCTGGACCTTAGTCACGCCGAAGAGAGCATAGCACTGGCGGAAGCCGAACGCCTGGCGGAAGACCTGCGCCTACTTTATGTCGCGCTGACCCGTGCAGTGTGGCATTGCAGCCTCGGCGTCGCGCCGCTGGTGCGGAGTCGCAGCGATAAGAAAGGCGAGACGGATGTGCACCAAAGCGCGCTTGGGCGACTCCTGCAAAAAGGCGAACCGATGGATGCCGCAGGCCTTCGCGCCTGTATTGAGGCGCTATGCGACGAGGATATCGTGTGTCGAACGCCAGGCAATACGGATAACGACCGCTGGCAAATTTCCGCTGCATCGCACGCGGAACTCAGCGCCAGAACGCTGCAACGTCTGCTTTATGATAGCTGGCGCGTCACCAGTTATTCCGGTTTGCAGCAGCGGGGACATAGCGTGGCGCAAGATCTTATTCCTCGTCTCGACATTGACGCCGCAGGCGTTGGCGAAGCGGCGGAAGCGCCGACAATGACGCCGCATCACTTTCCTCGCGGGGCATCGCCGGGAACATTTTTGCACAGCCTGTTTGAAGAGCTTGATTTTACTCAACCGATAGACCCCCAATGGGTACAGGAAAAACTGGAGCTGAGTGGTTTTGAAACGCGATGGGAGCCCGTACTTACCCGCTGGCTGGACACCGTGTTGCATGTTCCCCTTAACGAGACGGGCGTTAGTCTGAGCGTGCTGACCGGGCGTGAAAAACAGGTCGAAATGGAGTTTTATCTGCCGATTGCCCAGCCGCTTACCGCCGGAGAGCTGGATGCGTTGATTCGTCGATACGACCCGCTTTCAGCAGGTTGCCCTGCGCTGGATTTTATGCAGGTTCGCGGCATGTTAAAGGGCTTTATCGACCTGGTGTTCCGTTATGAGGGGCGCTATTACCTGCTCGACTATAAATCTAACTGGCTGGGCGAGGATAGCGCCGCTTATACCCAGACGGCGATGGCTGCGGCGATGCAGGCGCATCGCTATGATTTGCAGTACCAGCTTTATACGCTGGCATTGCACCGTTACCTTCGTCATCGAATGGCGAATTACGACTATGAACGCCATTTCGGCGGCGTCATCTATCTCTTTTTACGCGGGGTGGATAGCGAACGTCCGCAGCAGGGTATTTTTACCACTCGCCCTGCGGCGGCGTTAATTAACCAACTGGATGATATGTTTGCAGGTGAAATGAGTGAGGAGGCGCAATGACAATCCAGGAGCGGTTGCTGGAGGCCGTTGAACAAAAACTCTTACGGCCCATTGATGCCCAGTTTGCTTTAACCGTCGCCGGTAACGACGATCCCGCCGTGACGCTGGCGGCAGCGCTGCTTAGTCATGACGCAGGTGAAGGTCACGTGTGTCTGCCGTTGTCGCGTTTAACGTTAACGGAGGAGGCGCATCCCTTACTGGTCGCCTGGATAAGCGAAACGGCTACGCCAATCGACTGGAAAAAGCGGTTATTGGCGTCTGCGGCGGTTAGCTGCGGCGATAGCCCCGCGCCGTTAATTCTGTGCGGCGATCGTCTCTACCTGAATCGCATGTGGTGCAACGAGCGTACGGTTGCGCGCTTTTTTAACGAGGTTAACCAGGCCATCGCCGTAGATGAAGATCAGTTATCCCGTATTCTGGACGCGCTATTCCCTCCGACAGACGAGGTGAACTGGCAAAAGGTGGCCGCCGCCGTAGCGCTAACTCGCCGTATCTCCGTGATTTCAGGCGGTCCCGGTACCGGTAAAACCACCACCGTCGCGAAGCTGCTGGCGGCATTAATTCAAATGGCGGATGGCGAACGTTGCCGTATCCGGCTGGCGGCACCGACCGGGAAAGCGGCCGCACGCCTGACGGAGTCGCTCGGCGCGGCGTTGCGTCAGCTTCCTCTTACCGATGCGCAGAAAAAGCGTATACCGGAGGACGCCAGTACGCTGCACCGACTGCTGGGCGCACAGCCCGGCAGCCAGCGATTACGCCATCATGCGGGCAACCCGCTGCATCTGGACGTGCTGGTGGTCGATGAAGCATCAATGATTGATTTGCCGATGATGTCACGTTTGATTGACGCTCTGCCGCCGCACGGGCGGGTCATTTTTCTTGGCGATCGCGATCAGTTGGCATCCGTTGAGGCGGGTGCTGTGTTGGGCGATATTTGCGCCTATGTCAACGCAGGGTTTACGGCGGAACGCGCCCGACAGCTAAGTCGACTAACAGGGAGCGCCATTCCGGCGGGGGCCGGAACGCAAGCCGCGTCTTTACGCGATAGCCTCTGTTTGTTGCAAAAGAGCTATCGTTTCGGCAGCGATTCTGGCATCGGCAAGCTGGCGGCGGCGATTAACTGCGGCGACAGGTCGGCAATCCAGGCTGTTTTTCAGCAGGGGTTTAGCGATATAGAGAAGCGTACATTGCAAAGCAGCGACGATTATGCCGGGATGCTGGATGAAGCGCTGGCGGGCTATGGTCGCTACCTGCGGTTGCTGCATGAAAAAGCAACGCCGGAGGCAATCCTTCAGGCTTTCAATGAGTATCAACTGCTTTGCGCGCTGCGCGAAGGCCCATTTGGCGTGAGGGGACTGAATGACCGCATTGAGCAGGCGATGGTGCAGCAACGAAAAATTCAGCGGCATCCGCACTCTCGCTGGTATGAAGGGCGTCCGGTAATGATTGCGCGCAACGATAGCGCGTTGGGGCTATTTAACGGCGATATTGGTATTGCGCTCGATCGCGGGCAGGGGTTACGCGTCTGGTTTGTGATGCCGGACGGCACGATCAAGTCCGTTCAGCCCAGCCGTCTGCCGGAACATGATACAACCTGGGCGATGACGGTACATAAATCACAGGGGTCTGAATTTGATCACGCCGCGCTGATTTTACCCAGCCAGCGTTCGCCGGTCGTGACGCGGGAGCTGGTGTATACCGCTGTTACGCGGGCGCGGCGGCGGTTATCGCTGTATGCCGATGAACGGATCCTGGCAAGCGCGATTGTGACGCGTACGGAGCGGCGCAGCGGATTAGCCACCTTATTTGATGAAGTCAGTCGTACCGGATAAGACGAGTTCTCGCCGGATGGTGACGCGTAGCGTCTTATCCGGCCTCCAAATGATGCTTTCGAGCGTAGGCCTGATAAGCGCAGCGCCATCAGTCCCCTCTTGTTATCCTAAATCCGCCATCAGCACCTTTGAACGTCGCTGATAGTTATACATTTTTTTCTTGCTCTCAGGCAGTAACTCAATATCGACAGGCGTGAAACCGCGTTCCTGGAACCAGTGAATACTGCGCGTCGTCAGCACAAACAATTTACTCAGCCCCATTTGCCGCGCCTGGGCGGCAACCCGCTCCAGAAGCACTTCTCCACGCGATGAGCTGCGATAATCCGGATGCACCGCAACGCAGGCCATTTCGCCTATTTTCTCTTCCACAAAAGGATACAGCGCCGCGCAGGCGATAGTCATATTATCGCGCTGAATAATGGTAAATTTATCGATCTCCATCTCCAGTTGTTCACGGGAACGGCGTACCAGAATGCCCTGCTGTTCCAGTGGGCGGATAAGCTCCAGAATACCGCCAATATCGTTGATGGTGGCGCGGCGGATCTGCTCGGCGCTCTCCATGACGATCTGCGTACCGATACCATCACGCGAGAACAATTCCTGTAATAGCGAGCCATCTTCCTGATAGCTGATCAGATGGCAACGACGGACGCCGCTACGACAGGCTTTTACCGCGCCGCGCAAAAAACGTACGGTTCCGGAGTTGTAATCGCCCAGCGCTTCCAACTCTTCCACCCGCGCCTGCGCTTCATTCGGGAAGAGTTCAGAAATGATGCCGCCCTCGCTATTGGTAACGCCCTGAGAAGAACAGAAACCGATCATTTTTTCCGCTTTCAGTTTAACGGCGAGTTGAGTGGCAATCTCTTCTGAGGTCAGATTAAAACTTTCGCCGGTCACTGAGACGGCGACCGGCCCCATCAGAACGATCGCGCCGTTATCCAACTGGCGGTTGATCGCATCTTCATCAATGCGCCGGATACGGCCGCTATGACAGTAGTCCACGCCATCATCAACGCCCAGCGGCTGCGCAATGGTGAAATTGCCGCTGACGACATTAATGTGCGCGCCCTGCAACGGCGTATTGTTCAGACTCATCGACAGACGGGCGGTAATATCGAGCTGGAGTAAACCGGCGGCCTGTTTCACCAGCTCCAGTGCTTTGGCGTCCGTCACCCGCGTGTTTTTGTGGTAAATCGGTTCATGATGATGCGCGGCCAGATTGGCGTCGATTTGCGGTCGCGCGCCATACACCACGACAAGGCGAATACCGAGGCTATGCAGTAGCCCGATATCGCTAACGATGCTGGAAAAATTGTCATGCTCAATGGCTTCGCCGCCGAGCATAATGACAAAGGTTTTTCCGCGATGGGTGTTGATATAGGGAACTGAATGGCGAAACCCTTCTACCAGTTCGGTTTTACGTTCCTTTATCATTGCGCGCCCCACTAGTGAATTATTATTCGAAATTAGTGTATTTTTATTCTGTTTTTGCCCTCTGTGCAAGCGTAAATTTTATGCGGTCCGATCGCTTTTCTTAGTAATGCCGTGAATATAAAAAGAATGTTTACCCTTTTATAGATGACAGATTATGCGTCATTCGCTAAAGTTTCCGGTCAATTTGGATGAACTTTGTATGATCTCTATTTAGTTTTTGCTCGGGAGAAGCATGTCGGGAGCCAATTCAGCAATCAGCCGTCGCCGTTTACTACAAGGCGCGGGCGCCATGTGGCTATTAAGCGTGAGCCAGGTCGGGCTGGCTGCCGTAAGCCAGGTCGTTGCGGTGCGTATCTGGCCTGCGTCCAGCTATACCCGCGTCACGGTAGAGTCGAATCGTCTGCTGAAATATAAACAATTTGCCTTAAGTAACCCGGACCGCGTGGTGGTAGATATTGAGGATGTGAATCTGAACTCGGTGCTTAAAGGCATTGGCGCGCAGATTCGCAGCGACGATCCGTATATCAAATCCGCAAGGGTAGGGCAGTTTGATCCTAAGACTGTGCGTATGGTCTTTGAGCTAAAACAAAACGTGAAGCCGCAGCTATTTGCGCTGGCGCCTGTGGCAGGCTTTAAAGAACGTCTGGTGATGGATCTTTATCCTGCCAATGCGCAGGATATGCAGGATCCGCTGCTGGCGCTGCTGGAAGACTACAATAAAGGCGATCTGGATAAACAGGTGCCGCCTTCGCAAAGCGGGCCGCAGCCCGGTAAAGCGGGGCGCGACCGCCCCATTGTTATTATGCTTGATCCGGGACACGGCGGCGAAGACCCCGGCGCGATAGGCAAATACAAAACGCGTGAAAAAGACGTGGTGCTCCAGATAGCCCGCCGCCTGCGCGCGTTAATCGAAAAAGAAGGCAACATGAAGGTCTATATGACGCGCAATGAAGACATCTTCATTCCGTTAAAAGTCCGGGTGGCGAAAGCGCAGAAACAGCGCGCCGACCTGTTTGTCTCTATTCATGCGGATGCCTTCACCAGCCGGCAGCCTAGCGGTTCATCCGTATTCGCGCTATCGACCAAAGGCGCCACCAGTACCGCAGCGAAATATCTGGCGCAAACGCAGAACGCCTCGGACTTAATTGGCGGCGTGAGCAAAAGCGGTGACCGTTATGTCGACCATACGATGTTCGATATGGTGCAATCGCTGACCATTGCCGATAGTTTGAAATTCGGTAAAGCGGTGTTGAAGCAGCTTGGTAAAATTAATGACCTGCATAAAAACAAGGTCGAGCAGGCGGGGTTTGCGGTGTTAAAGGCGCCCGATATTCCGTCTATTCTGGTCGAGACGGCGTTTATCAGTAACATTGAAGAAGAACGCAAGCTCAAGACCGCGACGTTCCAGCAACAGGTCGCAGAGTCGATTCTGGCGGGCATTAAAGCGTATTTTGCCGATGGGGCGACGCTGGCGAGAAGAAGTTAACCTGAGATGACGGCGAGTTTATTGCGCGGGTAAGTAGGATGCTGCCCGCACTGTCGTTGCGGACCAGACGACAGATACAAAAAAACACCCGTAAGGGTGTTCATTAAGTTGGTTGCGGGGGCCGGATTTGAACCGACGACCTTCGGGTTATGAGCCCGACGAGCTACCAGGCTGCTCCACCCCGCGTCCGTCTAAACTTGCATTCTCATTGTAATTGGTTGCGGGGGCCGGATTTGAACCGACGACCTTCGGGTTATGAGCCCGACGAGCTACCAGGCTGCTCCACCCCGCGTCCGTGGATGCGCACTATACTCCGCTGAGCTTTTGTTGCAACCCTTTTTTCATATAAATCGCTAATTTCTCATGAATTGCGCAAATACACCGCAGATAGCGCGATTTTTAAACGAATTTACATAATGAGATCGCGATCGCATTTCATTACTTCGGACGGTTTGTTATCTTCACCGGGCACTTTCGATTACGCAGAAGACGAGACACCATGAAAGGACGTTGGGCAAAATATGTGGCGACAGGCGTAATGCTGGCAATGCTGGCTGCCTGTTCATCAAAACCGACCGATCGCGGTCAGCAATATAAGGACGGGAAATTTACCCAGCCCTTCTCCCTGGTAAACCAGCCGGACGCGGTGGGCGCGCCGATTAATGCTGGTGACTTTGCCGAGCAGGTCAACCAGATCCGTTCCGCGTCGCCGCGTTTATACACCAATCAAAGCAACGTCTATAACGCTGTCCAGAACTGGTTACGTTCCGGAGGCGATACGCGCACTATGCGCCAGTTTGGTATTGATGCCTGGCAGATGGAAGGCACCGACAACTACGGTAACGTCCAGTTCACGGGCTACTATACGCCCGTCGTTCAGGCTCGCCATACGCGCCAGGGCGCGTTCCAGTATCCTATCTATAGTATGCCGCCAAAACGCGGACGCTTACCGTCCCGCGCTCAGATCTACGCAGGCGCGCTGAGCGATAAGTACATCCTGGCCTGGAGTAATTCGCTGATGGATAACTTTATTATGGATGTCCAGGGCAGCGGCTATATTGATTTTGGTGACGGTAGTCCACTGAACTTCTTTAGTTATGCCGGTAAAAACGGCTGGCCTTATCGCAGTATTGGTAAAGTGCTTATCGATCGCGGTGAAGTGAAAAAAGAAGATATGTCGATGCAGGCTATACGCGAATGGGGAGAGAAGCACAGCGAAGCGGAAGTGCGTGAATTACTGGAGCAGAACCCGTCGTTCGTCTTCTTTAAGCCGCAATCTTTTGCGCCGGTCAAAGGTGCCAGCGCTGTACCGCTGATTGGGCGAGCATCCGTCGCCTCCGACCGCAGCATCATTCCGCCTGGCACGACCTTGTTGGCGGAAGTACCGTTGCTGGATAACAACGGTAAATTTAGCGGTCAGTATGAGCTACGTTTGATGGTCGCACTGGATGTCGGCGGAGCGATTAAAGGCCAGCACTTTGATATTTACCAGGGGATTGGCCCGGATGCCGGGCATCGTGCCGGATGGTATAATCACTATGGTCGCGTCTGGGTGTTAAAAAGCGCGCCGGGCGCCGGTAACGTGTTTAGCGGCTGATTGTGGTATTCTGCGACAACCGGATTGCCCGATAACGCGATCGCTATCGGGCCTGAAAATAGTGAGCAGGGGTGAGGAATAACCTCACCTTTTTTTATTCTGAGGTCATATGTCAGTGGTGATAAGTGATGCCTGGCGCCAACGCTTTGGCGGCACCGCGCGTCTGTACGGTGAAAAAGCGCTGCAGCGGTTTGCTGAGGCGCATATCTGCGTCGTGGGAATCGGCGGGGTGGGATCATGGGCGGCAGAGGCGCTGGCGCGTACGGGCATCGGCGCGATTACGCTGATTGATATGGACGATGTCTGCGTGACCAATACGAACCGTCAGATCCATGCGTTGCGTGATAACGTCGGGTTGGCGAAAGCGGAAGTGATGGCCGAACGGATTCGTCAAATTAACCCGGAGTGCCGGGTAACGGTTATCGATGATTTCATCACGCCGGATAATGTGGCGGATTATATGGACGCGGGTTTTACCTATGTCATTGACGCCATTGACAGCGTTCGTCCAAAAGCCGCGCTGATTGCGTACTGTCGCCGATATAAGGTTCCTTTAGTGACCACTGGCGGCGCAGGCGGGCAGATCGATCCGACGCAAATCCAGGTCGCTGATTTGGCGAAAACCATCCAGGATCCGCTGGCGGCAAAACTGCGTGAGAGATTGAAACATAATTTTGGCGTAGTGAAGAACAGTAAAGGTAAACTGGGCGTGGACTGCGTTTTTTCCACTGAAGCGCTGGTTTACCCACAGGCGGACGGTTCCGTATGCGCGATGAAAGCTACCGCAGAAGGGCCAAAACGGATGGATTGCGCCTCTGGCTTCGGCGCGGCGACGATGGTGACGGCAACGTTCGGTTTTGTCGCCGTTTCCCATGCGCTGAAGAAGATCATGGCTAAAGCGGCGCGACAAGAATAAAAGGACGGGGCGGAGTGTCACGCAGACGCGTATCCGGCCCTGCGCCCTTCGTTAGCGAAAGAAGCGCTGTACCCTGCCGAACACCGGTTTCAGACGGGCGCGGAGATAATGGGAATATAAATTTTCAGATATGCATAGAAACAACCCGAACCATACCGCACAAAAGCAGAGCAGTTCCGCGTAATTAATGTGCTCGCCAAATATCATAATGGCAAGTAAGAACTGTAAAGACGGCTCTATATATTGCGCCAGTCCGGTGACAATCAACGAGGTGTGATTTAACGCGATGGCAAATAATACCAGTGGAATGATCGTCACTGGCGCCGTCATAACATACAAAAAGAAAGGAGTATTAGCGGATATAATTGGTCCGCTATCGCTAAAGAGAAAAATTAATAGTGAGACAGGCAATGCCCATAATGTTTCAATAGTTATCGATGTCATCACATCATAATGTATAAACTTTCGCGCCAGGCCATATAGCGCAAATGATAATCCCATGGTTAGCGCCAGCGCCGGGAAATGCCGTAGCATGATAATTTGAAAAGTCAGGCCACAGACACCAGAAAAAACGGCGATGGCCTGAAACAACGACAGTTTTTCTTTAAGAAAAATGCATCCCAGCGCAATAACAAATAGCGGGTTGATAAAATAGCCGAGGCTGGCATCAAGTACCAGATGATGGGTTAGCGCATAAATAAAAGATGACCATGAGACAATCATCAAAAGTCCGGCGATCATGCAGAAGAAAAAAGATTTTTTATCTTTCCAGGCATCATGAAATCGCGTTCGCTGCCGAAATAACAATCTTACTGCCAGTAATAATGGAATTGACCAGAACACCCGGTATATCAATATTTGTGCGAGGTTCCCCCCTGATAAATATTGATAATATAAAGGTGTTAACCCCCATAATATAAATGCCAGTACCACAAACATGGTACCGCTACGCAGATATTTTTCCACTTATCCATATCCTGTTATAACTTCACCCGATACGTATGAATTTTCCAGTTCTCCTGCTACGCTACATCGAGTGGCTTTATTTACTCTAAAATCTTCACGCCATTTTAACATGGATTCTAACATTGTAATTTCATTGTGATAGCTGATAAAAATCAAAAGAATGTTTATCAGGGAAATCTGACGCCGAAACTAATAAAGTGACTGGATTATTTTATCTGCATCGCCTGACCGCCGCGGACGGCGCTGTCAGGCGACAGAATATTTACGCTATTTCAACCCTTATGCGTTGCGGCAACAATCGCTTCGCTCAGCGCGTTCAGCCCCTGACTGCGTGAGGCGCTAAGCTGGGCGCGTAAACCCAGCTCATCAAACAGCGCCAGCGGTGAACGAGCCTGTAATTCGGCGGCGTTTTTTCCTTCCACTGCGGTGAGCAATACCGCCAGCAGGCCGCGGACAATCCGCCCCTCACTGTCGCCGAAAAAGTGCATCGTTCCGTTATCTGATCGGGTAAAGCCCAGCCAGACGCGGTTCTCGCAGCCGGCTATCTCTTTCGCCTGCGCTTTGCATTCATCCGGCAGAGCGGGGAGCTGTTTTCCTAACAGAATCAACTGACGATATTTATCCTCCCACTGGGTCAGCGGGAGAAAGATAGCGCGTAACGTCTCTTCCGTTACCGTTGTGCCGAACGGGTGTCCGGTATAAAGAGGGTTTGTCATTAATCCACCAGCAGTTCCAGCGCGCGGTCAACGGCGTTAACCAACGCATCCACATCATGTTGGGTATTATACGGCGCAAAAGAGGCGCGCAGAGTCCCTGTGACGCCAAGTTCCGCCAGCAATGGCTGGGCGCAATGTTGCCCGGCCCGGAGCGCAATACCGTATTCCGCCAGCAGCGTCACCATATCGCCGTGGTGCACGCCGACAAAATCAAAGGCCAGCAGGCTGGAGTCCTGGCAGCGGAACGAACGAAAGCCCGGACGTTTCGCCAGTGCGTCTTCCGCCAGCGTCGCCAGCCCGCGGCTCCAGTTTTCGGCCTGTTCAATATCGATATCGGACAGCCATTCCAGCGCAGCGCTCAGGCCGATGACCCCGGCGACGTTCGGCGTCCCCGCTTCCAGTTTCCAGGGAGCGCTTTGAGTGGTGAAGCCTTCAAAGCTAACGTCACGGATCATCTTGCCGCCGCCGAGCCAGGGCGACATCGCCTCAAGAAGCTCCGGCTTACCGTACAGCACGCCGATACCGGTCGGGCCATACAGTTTGTGAGCGGAAAAAGCATAAAAATCGATATCAAGCTGCTGGACATCCGCCGGGAAGTGTACCGCTCCTTGCGCGCCATCTACCATCACTACCATTCCCGCCGCGTGAGCGGCGCTGATAGCGCTTGCGAGATCCGGGCAGCCGCCCGTTACGTTCGACATTTGCCCCAGCGCCAGAATCCGGCTGCGCGACGTGATCAGTTCCGGCAGACGCTCAACATCAGGAAGACGTCGGTCATTAAGCGGCAGTTTTATGACCTGCGCGCCGGTTTGTTGCGCCACCATCAGCCAGGGCACAAGGTTGGCGTGATGCTCGGCGACGCTAACGATAATTTCATCGCCGGGGCGCAGACGAGGACGGGCGTAACACTGCGCCACCATGTTGATCGCTTCGGTGGTGCCGCGAGTCCAGACGATACTTTTTTCATCGGGCGCGTTTAACAGTCGCGCTGCTTTTGCTCTGGCCGCTTCATATTGCGCCGTCAGGCGCTGCGCCTGTGCAAACTGGCTACGATGAACGTTACCGGCGCTCAAACAATAAAACTGGTGCGTGGCGTCAATGACTGCCTGTGGCTTTAATGCCGTGGCGGCGCTATCGAGATAAACACCCGCATCGGCTAGCGCGGGAAACTGCGCGCGAAACTGCGTGGGATTAAAAGCGTTCATGATATTCCTCGGTTCAGTTTACCGATCGTGGCGTAAAAGCGCGGCTGATACAAGGTTTGTCCTAACCATCGGAATCGTCTGTATATCCTGGCGAATTATGTAAAGGAGGTTATGCTGAATAATGTTAGGCGAATGTTTAAGCCTGTTACGGAGTCCGCTTTAAATAGCACAAACAGCTTTAAGGAGAAGAAGATGAAAAAGACTGCCGCAATTATCTCTGCATGTATGCTGACTTTTGCCCTGAGCGCCTGTTCCGGTCCTAATTACGTTATGCACACCAATGATGGACGTAGCATTGTGACCGACGGTAAACCCCAGACCGATAACGATACCGGTATGATTTCGTATAAAGACGCTAATGGCAACAAACAGCAGATCAATCGTACTGACGTGAAAGAGATGGTGGCTCTGGAAAACTAACCGTTTGTTATACAAAAAAAAGCACCGCAATATGGCGGTGCTACATTAATCACTATGGACAGACAGGGTAAATGTACAGGAAGTGAAAAAGGGTAGTCTCGCTACCGTGGTCTGAATCGCAGACCAATTGCAAACACAACAACACAACATCACAACCGTAAGCCAAAAGCCCATCAGAACACGCATTCCGATAAAACTTTTCGTTCCGGCTCAGGAAGTGCCGCCACTATAGGTATTTGCTGGTAGAACCTCAACGGACAATTTATAATGTCTCAGATTAAAAAAACTAATAGGTTACATATTGTTACCTATTTGTTAAATTCATTCGACATTAAGTCCAGAGGCCATGTCAAAACGATTACCTCCTTTAAATGCGTTACGCGTTTTTGATGCTGCCGCGCGCCATTTGAGCTTTACGCGAGCAGCGGAAGAACTTTTTGTGACGCAGGCCGCAGTAAGCCACCAAATTAAGTCACTTGAGGATTTTTTGGGGCTAAAACTGTTCCGCCGCCGCAATCGTTCGCTGCTGCTGACGGAAGAAGGCCAAAGCTATTTTCTCGACATTAAAGAGATATTTTCCCAGCTCACGGAAGCAACGCGTAAGCTCCAGGCGCGCAGTGCCAAAGGGGCGCTGACGGTGAGTTTACCGCCCAGTTTTGCCATCCAGTGGCTGGTGCCCAGACTCTCCAGCTTTAACTCAGCTTATCCGGGAATTGACGTTCGGATACAAGCCGTTGACCGTCAGGAAGATAAACTGGCAGACGATGTCGATGTCGCGATTTTTTATGGCCGGGGAAACTGGCCGGGCTTGCGCGTCGAAAAATTATACGCAGAATATTTACTGCCCGTCTGTTCTCCTTTATTGCTCACAGGCGAAAAACCGTTAAAAACGCCGGAAGATCTGGCGAAACACACGTTATTGCACGATGCTTCCCGGCGTGACTGGCAGGCCTATACTCGTCAGTTAGGGCTCAACCATATTAACGTTCAGCAAGGGCCGATATTTAGCCACAGCGCGATGGTGTTACAGGCCGCTATTCACGGACAGGGGATCGCGCTGGCGAATAATGTTATGGCGCAGTCGGAAATTGAAGCCGGGCGACTGGTGTGTCCATTTAACGATGTTCTGGTGAGTAAGAATGCTTTTTATCTGGTTTGTCATGACAGCCAGGCAGAACTGGGTAAAATAGCCGCCTTCCGTCAGTGGATTTTGGCGAAGGCGGCGACGGAGCAAGAAAAATTCCGTTTTCGTTACGAACAATAATTAACTTAGGGTATGACCATGACCAGCCGTTTTATGCTGATTGTCGCCGCTATCAGCGGTTTTATTTACGTTGCTCTGGGCGCGTTCGGGGCGCATGTTTTGAGTAAAACCCTGGGCGTGGTTGAAATGGGCTGGATTCAGACCGGCCTGCAATATCAGGCGTTCCATACGCTGGCGATCTTTGGCCTGGCGGTGGCGATGCAGCGCCGTATCAGCATCTGGTTTTACTGGAGCAGCGTTTTTCTGGCGCTGGGCACGGTGCTGTTTAGCGGCAGCCTGTACTGCCTTGCGCTTTCGCATCTGCGCCTGTGGGCGTATATCACGCCTGTCGGCGGCGTCAGTTTCCTGGTGGGCTGGGCGCTATTGCTGATTGGCGCCATTCGTATGAAACGTAAGGGCGCGAGCCATGAATAAAGTTGTATTGCTCTGCCGTCCGGGGTTTGAAAAAGAGTGCGCTGCAGAAATTACCGATAAAGCGGGAAAACGGGAAATATTTGGTTTTGCACGCGTAAAAGAGAACGCAGGCTATGTCATTTATGAATGCTACCAGCCGGAAGATGGCGAAAAGCTGATTTCAGAACTGCCGTTCAGTTCGCTGATTTTCGCCCGCCAGTGGTTTGTGGTGGGTGAACTGCTGCAACATTTACCGCCGGAAGACAGAATTACGCCGATTGTCGGCATGTTGCAGGGCGTAGTGGAAAAGGGTGGCGAGCTGCGGGTTGAAGTCGCCGACACCAATGAAAGTAAAGAACTGATGAAGTTCTGCCGCAAATTTACGGTGCCGCTGCGCGCGGCTTTGCGTGATGCGGGCGTATTGACGAATTATGAAACGCCGAAGCGTCCGGTCGTTCATGTCTTTTTTATCGCGCCAGGATGCTGCTATACTGGTTATTCGTTCGCGCATAACAATTCACCGTTTTATATGGGCATCCCGCGTTTGAAGTTTCCGTCTGATGCGCCGAGCCGCTCAACGCTGAAACTGGAAGAGGCGCTCCACGTTTTCATCCCGGAAGATGAGTGGGATGAACGTCTGGCGAACGGCATGTATGCGGTGGATTTGGGCGCCTGTCCCGGCGGATGGACGTACCAGTTAGTGAAGCGCAATATGTGGGTCTACTCCGTAGATAACGGCCCGATGGCGCAAAGCCTGATGGACACCGGACAGGTGACCTGGTTGCGTGAGGATGGCTTCAGGTACCGTCCGAACCGGAATAATATTTCATGGATGGTCTGCGATATGGTGGAGAAGCCGGCCAAAGTCACCGCGTTAATGGCGCAGTGGCTGGTGAACGGCTGGTGTCGGGAGACGATTTTTAACCTTAAACTGCCGATGAAAAAACGCTATGAAGAGGTATCGCATAACCTGGCGTATCTTCAGGCGCAGTTGGATGAGCATGGCGTTAATGCGCAGATCCAGGCACGTCAGCTTTATCACGATCGCGAAGAAGTGACGGTGCACGTGCGTCGGTTGTGGGCGGCTGTTGGCGGACGTCGCGACGAGCGATAAAAACGCGCTGCCGTCATCCGGCGCGTCATCAGCGCCGGATGGCGCACGCTTGTCCGGCCTATGACTGCGGCGCATCTGAAACAATATGCGTCACGTCATCCAGATGGCCGATGCGCGCCTCTCCTGAACGATTAAATTTACTTTTATCAATCAATAATAAAGACTGCGAGGCGCGCCTGAGCAGGATAGATTTAAAATCGGCGTTGATCGCATTGGAGTCCCACAGATCGCCGCCGCCGTCGATTCCCTCGCAGGAAAAGATGAACAGATCGATATCAAGCGATTTTAGCTGTGAGATAAGCGACGGGTTAACGTAACAGCCATATTTACGTTCAAGCTGGCCGCCGGAACTTATCAGCGCAATGCGTTCGCGTTTTCCCAGCTCCTGACAGATAGGATGGCTATTGGTAAAAACCTGAATGGGAATATCCGGCAACTGGCGGGCCAGATACCAGCAAGTTGAACTGGCATCCAGCGCAATCGTCGTTCCTTCTTCTATCCACGCTAACGCTTCACGGGCAATATCGGCTTTGTGCGCATAATGGCTTTTCAGGCGGATATGGAATGGATCGCCGCTGTCCTGATTTTCACGATGAATATATTTAGCTCGTCCGTGATTACGCAGCACTTTTCCCTGCGTCTGTAGTTCACTGAGATCGCGGCGGATGGTCTCTTTACTGACGTTAAGCCGGGTGGCCAGCGCTTCGGTGGTCAGACTTTTATGATTGATCAGCAGATCGACTATCGCTTGTTGGCGTGCCGCTTTCATTTTTCTCACCCCATCATTCGATGAACGCCCGCGTCATGCGGGCGCACCGGCAAGAGATTACGGCGTTACCCCTTTTTTTAAAAGAATATTTCCGTACTTCGCGCACTCACCTGTGATAACGATCGCAAACGCTTTTTGCGCCCGCTCATAAAACGCATAGCGGTCGATACGAACGATATCCGGGCACGGCGCTTCTAATGACAAGGCATCGCGATAGCGCGCTTCAACGCTGGGATCGAGCGTGTCGCCTTCCACGGCGGCCATCATCACCAGCGGAGGGGCGTAGCTATCCAGCTCAAAGAGCGGAATAATTGCCCGCAGTAGATCGCTGACGCTAAGACCATCGGCGCGAATCACCTGCGGGCCCAGGCTATGCGCGGGAAAGTGAGCGTCGGAAAAAATGATTTCGTCCCCGTGGCCCATCTCGGCCAGCACTTTGAGCAGTGTCGGGGAAATTAACGGTGAAATGGTTTTTAGCATTTCATACTCCCTCAATAATTTCAGGTTCGGTTTGCGGCCAGAAATAGCGATACTGATAATTGACCTGCGCACGCGCCTGTTCCGGGCTATTAAATTCGCCTACGCCGTACCAGCCAAACATGGCAGCGCCGGCCACGGTGGTTTCCGCGTCGTCCAGCACCTTGATAGGGAGAGCAAGCTGATTCGCTTTAATTTGATTCCATAAAGCGTTGCGACTGCCGCCGCCAACCAGTAACAGTTCTGTGGTGTTAAAATGGCCGATTTTCTCCAGCGTGCGCAGATTACGTTGCAGTTGCGCCGTCAGGCCTTCCAGCGCGGCGCGATAGAAATGGCCGCGGGTGGTATTGAGCGTCACGCCCTGCCAGCCTGCATTTTGGCAGGCAAGCAGATCGCACTGCATCCGCACGCCTTCCGCGCCAGCGGGAATAGCGCGCGCTTCGTCGATCAGCGTTTGCCATGGCGTTTCCGGCGTCCACAGCAGTTTTCGTACCCATTCGAGTACGCCGGAGGCCAGCCACTGCATTCCGGGGTTATAAAGCCCCGACTGACTGTCCAGTTCACAGGTCGAGCCTGGATACTGGCTGAGCAGCGAGGTATCCACCTGACCGCTGCGCACCATCAGAATCTCCCATGTTCCTGAGGAGAGCACCGGTTCACCTTGCTGCGCGCCAGCGCCGAATAACGCGAACTGAGTATCGTGTCCGGCAGAGATCACCGGCACACCCGCCGGGAGACCGAGTAGCCTGGCCGCGTCTGTCTGTAGCGTGCCTATCTGGGCGCCCGCTTCCACGATACGCGGGAACAGGCGGCGCGCCAGGCCCGTCGCCTGCAGGATTTCCGGACTAAAGTCGCGCTGATGGATATCCAGGAGCTGGCTGGTGCCTGCCATAGTGATATCGGTCGTAAACTCGCCGGTCAGACGGTGGTTAATCAGCGACGAGATAAACAGCCAGCAGTGAGCTTGTTCCAGCAGGCGCGGATGATTCTCTTTAAGCCAGACCAGTTTATACAGCGTGTTAAAGCTGAACGCGCCGACGCCGGAGAGCGTCTGCAATTGCCGGGGCGAGATAGAGCGCTCAATCGTTTCCATCACGGCAGCGGTTCGCGGGCATTTCCAACTGATGACCGGGTAGAGCAGCTTACCCTGCGCATCGACCAGCGCGCCATCGACGCCGAACGTAGTCACCGTAATACCGCGAACAACACACTCCGACAGGGCGCTGGAGAGTGACCTGCAGCAGTCGGCGAAACGTTGCAGGATGGCGTCCAGCGACCACTGATGCCAGGTGCTATTTTCTGCGGCAATGTCGCTGGCGTTAGCGGTTGAGGCGCGGGCGACAATTTTCCCCAGGCGATCAACGGCGATCGCCCGAACGTTAGTCGCACCGCAGTCGAGAACCAGGATAACGTCTTGTTTCATAGATAACTCCATAAACGCCGCCCGATGGCGCTACGCTTATCCGGCCTACGGTTCACGCGCCCGTAGGCCCGGTAAGCCTGCGCCACCGGGCTAAGCCGCATTAACGTTTATACAGCGGGCCATAATTCTGGCAGGCACGATAATCCTGGCCTTCGATATCCATACCGTGAGCCGCCCAGGCGGAAGGACGGTAGATCTTCGCCTCCTCCACGTTGTGCATACATACCGGGATACGCAGCATCGCGGCGAGAGTAATAAAGTCCGCCCCTACATGGCCGATGGTGAGTACGCCGTGGTTAGCGCCCCAGTTCGCCATCACCGAATAGACATCGGTAAACGGGCCTTTGCCGGTAAGACGCGGCGCAAACCAGGTGGTAGGCCAGGTAGAGTTGGTGCGGGCATCGAGCTGATCGTGCATCGCTTTCGGCAGTTCGACGCTCCAGCCCTCGGCGATTTGCAGTACTGGCCCCAGGCCTTTGATGATATTCACGCGGGTCATGGTGAATGGCACGCCGCCTTCGGTCAGGAAACGGGATGAGTAGCCGCCGCCGCGGAAGTATTCGTGAATCGCCGGGCACCATTCGGTGGCCGCCAGACACGCATCCGCCTCTTGTTGGCTGATTTCCCAGTGCGGTTTCATAGTCGGCTTGCCTTCGCTGTCGCGCTGTTTACAGGCACCGTCCAGAGCGGCAGAACCGGAGTTAATCAGGTGAATAATGCCATGCTCCGCCAGTCCGCTAAGCGCCTGGCCGGTGACGCGTTCTACGGCTTCCGGCGACCAGTAGGTTCGCACGTCGGCGAAGATCTGCGCGGTACCAGTGAGTTGATGGCCGAACAGCATCGCTACGCCGTTCAGACTGTCATTTTCGGTGGCGACGACAAACGGTTCGCGTACGCCGTTCCAGTCAAAAGAACTATTGAGCAGCGCTTCGGCGGTATCGCCGTTCGGGTATTGATCGGTCCAGTGGCGCTGGCCCTGGAAGCCGGCGGCAATGGCGTTGTAGCCCAGCGATTCTTCAACTAACCCTTTGTCCGCCAGCGTCTTGTTGCCCTGCATCATGTCGCGAATACACATCGCCATCAGCAGGCTCTCTTTTAACACCGCGCGGTTCTGGGCTTCATTGCGCTTATACTGCGAGGCGTTTTGATCTTCGCCGTAGCGGAAGTTTTTATCCGCCCACGCCAGCGCCATCTCCAGTTCGGCCTCATCATAAATTTTTTGATCGATACGGCGGCGCAGTTCGGTCATATCTACCGCTTGCACCTTCATGCCCAGCCAGGATTCAAAGAAATTATGATCGACAATGGAACCCGCGATCCCCATCGACACGCCGCCGACGGAGAGGTAGCTTTTGCCTTTCATACTGGCAACCGCTAACCCTGCCCGCGCAAAACGCAGCAGTTTTTCTTCGACGTCGGCGGGAATGGAGGTATCGTCGGCATCCTGCACGTCATGGCCATAAATGGAGAACGCCGGAATGCCTTTCTGGCTGTGCGCCGCCAGCGCTGCGGCAAGGTAAACCGCCCCGGGACGCTCTGTGCCGTTAAAGCCCCAGATGGCTTTTGGACGCATCGGGTCCATATCAATGGTTTCACTGCCATAGCACCAGCACGGCGTAACGGTAATGGTCACGCCCACGTTCTGGCTACTGAATTTTTCTTCACAGGCGGCGGATTCCGCCATTCCGGCAATACAGGTATCCGCAATGACGCACTCCACCTGTGTCCCACAGGCGTGGCGGATTTTCTCGGTAATGAGCGCCGCCGTCGCTTTCGCCATGTTCATGGTTTGCTCTTCGAGCGACTCGCGTACGCCCATACGACGTCCATCAATCACCGGGCGGATACCGATTTTCGGTAAGCTGATTTTTTTCATGACAGATTCCTCACGTTATTCGGATAAATGTTCAGTTTGTCGCCGCTTGTGAACGGAAACGGGCAAAAATGAAGATGACGGCAAAGCACAATGCCGGAACCAGTTCGGCGGTCGGGATTTTGCCTGCGGCGTCGCTAACGAAGCCCATTACTGGCGTGACAATACCGCCGCCAATAATGGTCATGACGATAAAAGACGAGCCGTACTTAGTGTCCTGTCCCAGATTTTTGATACCCAGCGAGAAGATGGTTGGGTACTGGATTGACATAAATGCGCTACACAACGTCAGCGCCAGCAGGCCGATATGTCCGCCGCTAAAGGCGGAAATCAGACACAGGAGCATGGCAAACAGGGCGTAGGCGGCCAGCACTTTATGCGGAGCGAAGCGGCTGATAAGCCAGGTCCCGGTGAAACGGCCGATAAAGAAGCACACCATCGTGCCGGTCAGGTAATTGGCGGCGAAACCGGGCGTCATTCCAGGGATCTCCTCAATGGCGTAGCGGATCAGATAGCTCCAGCAGGCGGTTTGCGCCCCCACGTAGCAGAACTGCGCCAGCACCGCCCAGCGCCAGTGGCGGATACGGATGAGTCGGGAGAGAGAAGATAAGAAAGAGCTTTGTTTAGCATCGCTATGATCGTCACTTTGCAGGGCCGGAAATTTGGTCAGCATAATCAGCAGCGCAACTACTAATACGATGGCGACGATAATCATGTATGGCGTTTGTACCGATAACACCAGGCTGTGTTTATAGGCGCTAAGCTGATCCGGCGTCATTTTATCAAGCGCTTCTTGCGATTGATGCGGCACGTTAGACAAAATAAGGCTTTGCCCAAACACAACGGCGATAATAGCGCCAAAGGAGTTAAAAGTTTGCGCCAGATTAAGCCGGAAATGTCCGCCGCTTTCTGGACCTAATACCGTAACAAAAGGGTTGGCTGCAGTTTCAAGGCAGCCTAAACCGGCGGCGATGATAAACAGGCCAATTAAAAATAATGTGTAATTCATTATCTCGGCGGCAGGCCAGAATAATGCGGCGCCAACAGCATACAAAAAAAGCCCGGTGATAATCCCTGCTTTATAACTGAGTTTTTTCATCAAAATCCCAGCGGGGATTGGAATGACGAAATAACCGAAATAAAACGCTGACTGAATAAGCCCAGCCTGAAAGTTAGTTAGCGTAAAAGCTTGTTGAAACTGCGGTAATAAAATGTCATTCAGATTATTGGCGACGGCCCACAGAAAAAATAGCGAGCAAAGTAAGGCGAATGGAATAATGTAGCGCTTGCTCTTGCTTTGCTCTGCATCCACAGCACGAAAACTCTGCGTTTGTATTGTTGTGTTTCCCATAGCATCCTCATCGGTTCAGAAGCTTTTGCGTGCGGTCGGTTCTGGTCACCAGACCGTAAAATTAGGTGAGTTCGCTTTTCTTACCGGTAATAAATTGGCGTCCGGAATGAACTCATGGATTCATTTTCAAATAAAAAAGGCCTTTTAATATGATGGCGGTCACATTTATACCTGAGAGCAGAGCGTTCTGTGATTATCATCACTTTAATTTTCATAAAAAAATGACCGTTTGAGATGTTTAATTTAAAAAACCACAGACTGAATGCCCGAATTAAATTATTGCCACGAAAACGGGCAGTAGTAACTTATTCTTCATCTTTGCCCGTTTTAAAAAATATTATTAAGAGCGGGCATTTATCGGCGAGAGAAACGGTAGTCGTCTGGTTTATCGTGGCGAATTAATTGATGTGAATCACAAAATATCGTTATTTAAATTCCCTTCTCTTTATTCAGTATGATGATAGTTGCTAACTATTCGATTATTTCAACAGGACAGCAGCGCGATGCGAAAGGCGGTTTTGTTGTCTCATTTTGAATCACAGAGAGAGGTAAATAATGGAACGAAATAGACTGGCGCGGCAGATTATTGATACCTGTCTGGAAATGACGCGGTTAGGGTTAAATCAGGGGACGGCAGGTAACGTGAGCGTACGTTATCAGGGCGGAATGCTGATTACGCCGACGGGGATCCCCTACGAGAAGCTGACAGAGTCGCACATTGTTTTTATTGATGCTGACGGTCAGCATGAGCAGGGCAAGCTGCCTTCCAGCGAGTGGCGTTTTCATATGGCGGCATACCAGACGCGCCCTGACGCCAATGCTGTGGTACATAACCACGCTGTCCATTGTACGGCAGTCTCGATCCTGAATCGCCCGATTCCGGCAATTCACTACATGATTGCCGCCGCAGGGGGAAACTCTATTCCCTGCGCGCCCTACGCCACTTTTGGCACCCGCGAACTTTCTGACTATGTTGCCGTGGCGCTTAAAAATCGTAAAGCGACACTGTTACAGCATCACGGGCTTATCGCTTGTGAAGAAAATTTAGACAAAGCGTTGTGGCTGGCGCATGAAGTGGAAGTGCTGGCGCAGCTCTATTTAAGTACGCTGGCCATTGTCGATCCGGTACCGGTACTGGATGACGAGGCGATCGCTATCGTACTGGAGAAATTTAAAACTTACGGATTACGTATTGAAGAGTGATGTCAGGAGACAGGCGATGGCGAACAGAATGATTCTGAATGAAACGGCATGGTTTGGCCGGGGAGCGGTGGACGCATTAACCGATGAGGTGACGCGCCGCGGTTATCATAAAGCGCTGATTGTTACGGATAAAACGCTGGTGCAATGCGGTGTGGTCGATAAAGTGACAAGCAGAATGGATGCCGCAGGGCTGGCGTGGGAAATCTATGCGGGCGTGATCCCTAATCCTACGATTTCCGTTGTCCAGGAAGGGCTTAAGGTCTTTACCCAAAGCGGCGCGGACTATCTCATCGCCATTGGCGGCGGTTCTCCGCAGGATACCTGCAAAGCGATCGGTATTATCAGTAACAATCCGGAATTTGCCGATGTGCGCAGTCTGGAAGGGCTATCGCCGACCCGTAAACCCAGCGTGCCGATTATGGCGATCCCGACAACGGCGGGAACCGCGGCGGAAGTCACTATCAATTATGTGATTACCGATGAAGAGAAACGGCGCAAATTCGTTTGTGTCGATCCACATGATATTCCGCAGGCGGCATTTATCGATGCCGATATGATGGACGGTATGCCGCCCGCGCTGAAAGCGGCAACGGGCGTGGATGCGCTAACCCATGCTATTGAAGGCTATATTACCCGGGCCGCATGGGCGCTGACGGATGCATTACATATCAAAGCCATTGAGATTATTGCTGGCGCGCTGCGCGGCGCCGTAGCCGGAGAAAAAGAGGCCGGTGAGGCGATGGCGCTGGGGCAATACGTTGCCGGGATGGGGTTTTCCAATGTGGGGCTGGGACTGGTGCATGGGATGGCGCATCCGCTGGGCGCGTTTTACAACACGCCGCACGGCGTCGCGAATGCTATTTTGCTTCCGCATGTGATGCGTTTCAATGCCGGGTCTACCAACGAGAAATTCCGTGATATCGCCCGGGCGATGGGGGTGAAGGTAGAAGGATTGAGCCTTGAAGAGGCGCGTAATGCCGCAGTGGAAGCCGTATTTGCGTTAAATCGCGATGTGGGAATTCCGCTGCATTTGCGTGATGTCGGCGTTCGAAAAGAGGATATCCCGGCGCTGGCGCAGGCGGCGTTCGATGATGTCTGTACGGGCGGCAATCCGCGTGAAGCGAGTCTGGCGGACATTGTCGAACTGTATCATATCGCCTGGTAATTTTGCCGGATGGCGCTGCGCTTATCCGCTCTACATTTCGTGCAGTCCTGTAGGCAGGATAAGGCGTTCACGCCGCCATCCGGCAACAAAACTACCGCGCCAGCCGTAGCTGCTGTAAGTTTCCGTCGATATGTAAATCGGTTTGCAGACGTGCAATATCGCGGCAGAGAAATGCCATTTCTTTATGCATCTCAAGCTTTTTGCGCCACTTTTCCGGCACCTCGTCCAGATGGGCGTAAATTCCCTCCAGATTTTGAAACTGAATCAATAGCTGGGTCGCGCTTTTGGGGCCGATACCGGCAACGCCGGGGACTTTCGAACTGCTGATTCCTGCCAGACCCCAGTAATCCGGCAACTGTCGGGGAAGTACGCCAAACTCTTTTTCAATAAACGGCGCGTCCAGCCAGCGTTTCTGGAAGTAGTCGCGAATGCGCAATCCCGGAGAGAGCAACTGGCAATAGCCTTTATCGGTTGACACAATGGTTGCCTGGTGTCCGGCTTCGGTAACTTTTAGCGCCAGCGTCGCCGCCAGATCGTCCGCTTCATTACCATCTGATGCCCAACAGCGTACGCCGCGCTGTTCAAACGCGGCGCGTAGGGCGGGCATTTCATTATGTAAATCGTCAGGCATCGGCGGACGTCCTGCTTTGTAGTCCGGCAAACGCTGGTGACGCCAGCCGCTGCTGCGCGCGTCGTCATCAAATACCGCTACGGCATGGGTTGGCTGGCTGTGGATAATCAATTGATCGAGCGCGTGTTGGCAGGTTTCCACACAGGGCGATCCCTGAACGGCGTGAATACGGCGAATCAAATTGAGCGCGTCGACGATAAGCAGATGAGCAGCCACGGTGTTCTCCCTTACAAACCTGCGCGTAGGGTAACATTCACGGCGGGGGGAGGCGAGCATTGCGAAATAGCGCTATCCGTAGGCCTGATAAGCGAAGCGACATCAGGCAACAAAGCCGGATGGCGACGAGCGCCTTATCCGGCCTACAGATCCTAAAATGTGCTGAGAATTAATCGCAGGTAACGATCTTCATCGCCAGGCCGCCGCGCGAAGTTTCGCGGTACTTAGCGTTCATGTCTTTACCGGTTTCGTACATGGTCTCAATCACTTTATCGAGGCATACACGCGGTTCGCTGGTACGGCGCAGCGCCATACGCGCGGCGTTGACTGCTTTGACTGAAGCAATCGCGTTACGCTCAATGCAGGGAACCTGTACCTGACCGGCAACCGGATCGCAAGTTAACCCCAGATTATGCTCCATGGCGATTTCTGCGGCGATACACACCTGCGCCGGACTACCGCCCAGCAGCTCGGCCAGACCCGCTGCCGCCATGGAACAGGCCACGCCGACCTCTCCCTGACAACCCACTTCGGCGCCGGAAATAGAGGCGTTCATCTTATACAGCGAGCCAATCGCGCTGGCGACCAGCATATAGCGAGCAAGTGAGTTAGCATTTACTTCGCGGATAAACTTGTCATAGTACGCCAGCACCGCCGGAACAATACCACATGCGCCGTTAGTCGGCGCAGTGACTACTCGTCCGCCTGCGGCATTCTCTTCGTTCACCGCCAGCGCGAACATATTGATCCAGTCGACGACCGCCATCGGATCGGTGGTGGTCTTATCCTGACTGACCAGCACCCGACGCAGCGCCGCCGCGCGACGCGGAACGCGCAGTTTGCCCGGCAATACGCCCTCGGTGGTGATACCGCGCTCGATACCGCTGCGCATTACCTCCCAGACCCTGGCGAAGTGCTGCTCCAGCGCTTCTTTACTGTGCAGGGCCAGTTCGTTTTGCATCATCAGACCGGAGAGCGACAGACCCGTCTCCTGGCAGTGGCGCTGTAAATCCGCGGCGGTTTTGTAAGGGTACGGCACGTTAACAGGTTCGCTATTCGTCAAACCAAAGTGCTCTTCATCGACGATAAAGCCGCCGCCAATGGAGTAGTAGGTTTGGCTGTAGAGCACCTTATCGCCCGCCAGCGCGGTAATACGCATCCCGTTTTCATGCAGAGACAGGTTGTCGGCGTGGAAATTCATGCACTTATCGACCGGAAATTCGACTTCATGCTGCCCATTGGCCAGTAGTAAACGCCCATGGGTGTTCACATCCTGGATAAAGGACGGAATGGCGTCGATATCGACGGTGTCCGGCAGATTCCCCGCCAGGCCCATAATAATGGCGATATCAGTGTGGTGGCCTTTACCCGTCAATGACAGAGAGCCGTAGACATCCACCACGACGCGGGTGACATCTGTAAGGATATGGCGGGCAATCAGATCGTCCGTGAACTGCTTGCCTGCTTTCA
This sequence comes from Salmonella sp. 32031103-2018-00083-FB-01-SM-01, assembly GCF_017571995.1. Taxonomy (NCBI): domain Bacteria; kingdom Pseudomonadati; phylum Pseudomonadota; class Gammaproteobacteria; order Enterobacterales; family Enterobacteriaceae; genus Salmonella; species Salmonella sp. 32031103-2018-00083-FB-01-SM-01. The sequence continues at coordinate 248,802 of NZ_JAGEQL010000004.1, read as the reverse complement.
TTGGTCCGACGGTGTGAGAACTGGAAGGGCCAATGCCGATTTTAAAAATATCGAATACGCTAATCATAGGGCATCCATTGCGGTTGTATCATAGAGAAGCGCCGCGGTAAGCGGCGCTAAAGGACTTAGCTGAACAGTGAGTAGAAAATAGCGGAGATGGCAATCAGGCCCATAATCACAACGAATACGTTGCTGATATGACCGCTGTACTTACGCATTGCCGGTACTTTCTGGATGGCATACATCGGCATCAGGAACAGAATCATCGCGATGATCGGGCCGCCCAGGGTTTCAATCATGCCCAGGATGCTGGGGTTCAGCGTCGCCACAATCCAGGTGGTGACCAGCATGAACAGCGCGGTAATTTTATTCAGTTTGTTGATTTCGATGGATTTACCTTTACCACGCAGCGATTTAATCACCATACCGTTAAAGCCTTCACGCGCGCCCAGGTAGTGGCCGAGGAAGGATTTGGTGATAGCAATCATCGCAATGATCGGCGCCATCCAGGCGATGATCGGCGCGTTAAAGTGGTTCGCCAGGTAAGACAGAATAGAGATGTTCTGCTCTTTTGCTGCCGCCAGATCTGCCGGCGTCAGGCTCAGCACGCAACTGAAGACGAAGAACATCACGGTTAGCACCATCATGATGTGGGCGAAGGCCAGAATTTTAGAACATTTCTTCTCAGCGCCTTCACCGTACTCTTCACGCTTCGCAACCGCGAAGGAGGAGATGATCGGGGAGTGGTTGAAAGAGAAAACCATCACCGGAATCGCCAGCCACAGCGTCATCCACAGACCGTTACCGGTAGACGCGGCGGAATCAAAGGACAGCGTTTCCAGCGCCGCGCCGTTCCACTGCGGGATCAGGTACAAGGCCAGCAGCATCAGCGCAGCGACGAACGGGAATACCAGGATACTCATCGCCTTAACGATCATTTGCTCGCCGAAGCGCACGATGGTCATCATGCCAACAATCAGGATCAGGGAAAGAATCGCCCGCGGCGGCGGATTAATCGCTAACTGGTGGGTCAGGAAGCTTTCCACGGTATTAGTAATCGCCACGCTGTAAACCAGCAGGATGGGGTAAATCGCGAAGAAGTAGAGCAGGGTAATCAGTTTACCTGCGCCGATACCGAAGTGTTCCTCAACGACTTCAGTGATGTCTTCACCCGGGTTTTTACCGGACAGCACGAAGCGGGTTAAACCACGGTGTGCGAAAAAGGTCATCGGGAAAGCGAGAATCGCCATGATGATAAGCGGAATCATGCCGCCGACGCCTGCGTTGATCGGCAGGAACAGAACGCCCGCGCCGATAGCCGTGCCGTAAAGGCCCAGCATCCACATGGTATCCGTTTTGCGCCATGCGCTTCGAGAGTCAATCGAAGCAATCGTGCTGGTCTGAGTGGTTTCCATCTATTTCTCCTGGAGGATGCTAAAAATCAGGTTGCTGGTCTAATCCAATGAAAAAAGACCTGATCGTAAAATGAAATCTGCTTAGGGACGCTTTTTATATAATTTTTCGCCGTAATAATTTTCGGGCGGAAAGATACATTTAAGTGATGAATCTATCAGTGATCCCGATCTCAAATGCAATAATCCGCTTCTTACATGGATAAATTTGGACCATTAATCTATTAAAAAAACGTCATAACGAATTTCCGGGCGCGAAGGCTACCATTAACGATATAAGGCCGGAAAGATTGGGGCGCAAGATACGGAGGTTTGACTATAAAAATCAAGGTTTTTAGTGAATTCTGGCGAAGAATAAGAGTTTGAACCGATAAATCACGGTAAGAGGAGTGAGGTAAACGTTTGCCTGGCAATCTATTTATGGTGAATTATAAATGGTGTTTATAAAACAATGCGGGCTATGCCTCTGATGATCATCATAAAAAATGAAGGCATACGTTAATCGCCATACCGCAATGAAAGGAATGGGGGAAGCGCCCGGCTGCTGGCGGCAACCGGGCATAAGCGCTAAGCGCAGATCTCGTAACAGGGGATGTAGGCGGAACCTGGCAATTTCATACGATGCTGCGCGACGAATCCCTGCAGCAGATCGTCCATGCGACGCATCATCTCTCGATCGCCGTGGATTTTATACGGACCATTAGCTTCAATGGCGCGTATCCCGACCTCCTTCACGTTCCCCGCGACAATACCGGAGAAGGCGCGTCGCAGATCCGCCGCCAGAATCTCAACCGGCTGATCCGGGTACAGTTTCAGGTTGGCCATATTCTCATGCGACGGCTCAAACGGCACCTGCAGATCCGGTGCAATACGCATCGACCAGTTAAAACTATAGGCGTCGCCGGTATCGCGGCGATTCTCTTTCACTTGCGGCATCGCTTTCTTCATCAGCCGCGCTACCTCCGCCGCATCGTCAATGATGATGCGGTAATGACGGCGGGCCGCTTCGCCCAGCGTATGGGTAATAAACTCATCCAGCACGCGGAAGTAATCGGCGCTCTCTTTTGGTCCGGTCAGGATCAGCGGCAGCACCTGATTTTTATTGGCTGGATTCATCAGAATCCCCAGCAAATAAAGCAGCTCTTCCGCCGTACCCACGCCGCCCGGGAAGATGATGATACCGTGTGCGATACGGACGAACGCTTCCAGGCGTTTTTCGATATCCGGCATGATGATCAGTTCGTTCACCAGCGGGTTAGGCGGTTCAGCCGCAATAATGGAAGGTTCAGTCATGCCGATAAAGCGGCTGTCTTTATAACGCTGCTGCGCGTGACCGACCGCCGCGCCCTTCATGGGGGCTTCCATCGCCCCAGGGCCGCAGCCGGTGCAGATGTTCAGCTCGCGTAATCCCAACTGTGTGCCGACGCGACGGGCATACAGGTACTCGTTTTCGTTAATTGAGTGGCCGCCCCAGCATACCACCATGTTTGGCGCTTCGCCGACGTGCAGCGCCCGGGCGTTGCGCAAAATGGAGAACACCAGATTGGTGATATGTGTTGAGCTTTCAAGATCCAGATGCTGGAAACGACCGGCATTATGGATCTGCCCATTCACAAAGAGAATGTCGCGCAGCACCGCGAACAGGTTAGCCTGTAGCGCACGAATAATCCGCCCGTCAACAAAGGCGTCTTCAGGCGGATTAATCAATTCCAGCTTCACGCCGCGCTCGCGGCGCAGCACGTTAATATCGAAATTTTCAAAGCGGGACAGCAGCTCTTTGCTGTTGTCGGTCAGGCTGCCGGAGTTAAGAACGGCAAGTGAACAGTTACGAAACAGTTGATACAGGTCGCTACTGGCCGTGCGTTTCAGCATGTCCACTTCCAGTTGCGACAACATATCCATTGAGCCAAGCGGGCTAATATGTGTAATCAAGTAAACTCCTTATGGGACGCAACACGCCATTCCCTGTTGATTACAATAGCCCTGGCTGATGACCTTTCACAACCTTACATGCGCAATCCGGCACGCAAAATTGACAAAAAAGATTACTGACGCGCCAGCCTGCCCGTGGCGGGCACAAAATCGGCATTGCTGCGCCAGGGATTAATGTCCAGCCCGCCGCGGCGGGTATAGCGCGCATAAACGCTTAACGTTTCCGGCTGACAGAAGCGCAGAATGTCATTAAAAATACGCTCTACGCACTGCTCGTGAAATTCATTATGGTGACGGAAGGAGACCAGATAACGCAGCAGTTTTTCCCTGTCGATTTTGCGCCCGCGATACTGAATTTGTATTGAGCCCCAGTCCGGTTGGTGGGTGATCAGGCAGTTGGATTTCAGCAGATGACTGACCAGCGTCTCCTCTACTTGCTTCTCGCCGCTGACCGCATGTTGCAGATAGTCGGTAGTAAACTGGTAGTTGTCGATACTGATATCCTGATCGTCAATACAGGTGCCGTGGAAATGGGCGACAGGCTGTCCTTCCAGCTCATCAAGACGATGAAGCCTCACGCTAACGTTGCCCTGCGCGCAGGCGCGCAGATCGCGCTCCAGCGTCTGGCGCACCGTCTCCCAGGTGTCAAAGCGCGTCTGGTTAAAGCTGTTCAGATACAGTTTAAAGCTTTTGGATTCGATTAAATTAACGCTGGTGTAATCCAGTTCGACATGCCCGACGGCGACCTGCGGAAGACCACGGCTGTTAAGCCAGGAAAGTTCATACAACGTCCAGATATCCGCGCCGTGGAACGGCAAATTATCGGCTGTTAATCCGAGCGGGTCGCGATTCAAACTGCGCGGTACGCCCTGCAGCAGGCTGGCGTCATAATTGTCCCGGTAATCCGTTGATTTTCCGAGAGTCAGGCCATCGAGAGCCTGATGGTTTTCATAAGAAGACATGTTTCACCGTCATAAACCAGATACACTATGCGCCAAGTGTATCCTGGCTTTTATGAAGAGAGAAACTGGTGGACGAACTGACAGCGCAGGCATTGAAAGCCTTTACGACGCGTTACTGCGACGCGTGGCAAGAAAAACACGGTAGCTGGCCGTTGAGCGAAGAACTGTATGGCGTACCTTCTCCGTGCATTATTTCTTCAACCCGCGATGCCGTTTACTGGCAGCCGCAACCTTTTGAAGGCGAAGAAAATGTAAACGCGGTTGAACGCGCCTTCGATATTATGGTACAACCTGCGCTCCACGCGTTTTACACCACGCAGTTTGCTGGCGACATGCCCGCGCAGTTCGCGGATGAAAAGCTTACGCTACTGCAAACCTGGAGTCAGGATGACTTTCGGCGCGTGCAGGAAAATCTGATAGGCCACCTGGTCACGCAAAAGCGGCTCAAGCTTCCTCCCACGCTTTTTATTGCGACGCAGGAAAATGAGCTTGAGGTCATTTCGGTCTGTAATCTGTCCGGCGAGGTGATTAAAGAAACGCTGGGCACCCGCAATCGTACCGTTCTTGCCGCAACGCTTGCGGAATTCCTTACGCAACTTAATCCTCTTCTGTAATCGTTTGCCCTAACAGGTGTGAGAGATCTCTTACAAAGTCTGTAGGAGATCGCCAGGATATCAGCGGATACTGAGTCCCGTTTTCTTATGTAAGTCTATATAAAACAACCTGTTAAAATGTTTTTGCGCACTTTCATATGAAAATTTACTTAAGGTATTGTCTGTAGGTGTCTTGTAAGACAAGGTGAAACAGGCGATTCTATCTTCGTCGACAGGGAGTCGTACAACGAAGCGAACGTCAGGATGATGACGCTTCAGCAGGACACGCCAGGATGGTGTTACAAGGAAAGGCTTCAGGATGAAGCAAAGTGGAAAGCGCAGGATGCGTTAAAGGACACCTCCAGGACGGAGAACGAGAGCCGATCAGGATGTTCGGCGGGTCTGGATGACCAGGGACGCTTCAGGAAGAAGCTATCACATCGGGCGATGTGCGCAGGATGCAAACGTTCAGGATGAACAGGCCGTAAGGTCACAGGAAAAGTTGTCACGGATGAGCAGGGAGCACGAAAAGTAGCTGGAATGCTGCGAAACGAACCGGGAGCACTGTTTATACAGTGCTCCCTTTTTTTTTGTTATTCTTCGCGCCAGATTTTCATCATTGAGGTTTTTAACATGACGACTCATGACCGTGTGCGTCAGCAGTTACATGCGCTTGAAACGCTGCTGCGCGAGCATCGCCACTGGCGGCTGGATGCGCCGCAGGCGCACCTGTTTACCAGCACCCAACCATTTTTTATGGATACCATGGAACCGCTGGAATGGCTGCAATGGGTATTGATCCCACGTATGCATACCCTACTTGATAATGCGCAGCCACTGCCCGAGGCGTTTGCCGTCGCCCCTTATTATGAAATGGCGCTGGCGGCGGATCATCCGCAGAGGGAGGCGATCCTGGCGGTTTTGCAGGATCTGGATGCGCTATTCGTCCGCGATAAATCCTGATGCTGGAGATCCTCTATCAAGACCAGTGGCTGGTTGCCGTGAATAAACCCGCAGGCTGGCTTGTTCACCGGAGCTGGCTGGATCGCGACGAAAAAGTCGTGGTCATGCAAACGGTGCGCGACCAAATCGGCCAGCATGTTTTTACCGCCCACCGTCTCGACAGACCCACGTCGGGCGTACTGTTAATGGGGCTGTCCAGCGAAGCGGGACGCCGTCTGGCGCAGCAGTTCGAGCAGCACCACATCCGTAAACGCTACCATGCCATTGTGCGCGGCTGGCTGATGGATGACGCAGTACTGGATTATCCACTGGTGGAAGAGCGCGATAAAATTGCTGATAAATTCGCCCGCGAGGATAAAGCGCCCCAGCCGGCTGTAACGCAGTATCGCGGACTGGCGACGGTCGAAATGGCGGTGCCGACCGGACGTTATCCCACCACGCGTTATGGTCTGGTTGAGCTGGAACCAAAAACGGGACGCAAGCACCAGCTTCGTCGTCATCTGGCGCATCTGCGTCATCCTATCATCGGCGACAGCAAGCATGGCGATTTGCGACAAAACCGCAGCGCCGCAGAGCATTTTGCCTGTCGTCGCCTGATGCTTCATGCCAGTCGGCTTGAACTGACGCACCCCTTCACCGGACAGCCGTTGATGATTCAGGCCGGGTTGGATGAAACCTGGATGCAGGCGCTGACACAGTTTGGCTGGCGTGGACTTCTCCCTGACAATGAAAGGGTTGAGTTTACGGCGGCGTCCCGGCAGGATGAGACTCATCAGGCATAATTCAGGGAGATACGCATAATGGCGGAAATTGGTATTTTTGTCGGGACCATGTATGGCAACTCACTGCTGGTGGCGGAAGAAGCGGAAGCGATCCTCGCCAGACAGGGCCACAGCGCGACCGTGTTTGAAGATCCTGAACTGTCCGACTGGCAGCAATATCAGGATAAGGTTGCGCTGGTCGTTACCTCGACGACCGGGCAGGGCGATCTACCGGATAGCATTGCGCCGCTCTTTCACGGCATTAAAGATACAGTCGGTTTTCAACCAAACCTGCGTTACGGGGTGATTGCGCTAGGTGATAGCAGCTACCCCAATTTCTGTAATGGCGGCAAACAGTTTGATGCCCTGTTGCAGGAGCAAAGCGCGCAGCGGGTGGGGGAGATGTTATTCATTGACGCCAGCGAACATCCGGAGCCGGAGAGCCAATCCAATCCCTGGGTTGAAAACTGGGGAACTTTACTTTCCTGAGGTAAATCCCTCCCCCCTACGGGAGGGTACCTTTTCGTTTGCTTGCGTTGCCAGTAAGCAAAATCACGACCTGTACACAGTGTAAAGTAACTGAATCGTGTTAGCTTTGGGCATATGCCCGCAAAAGCGGCAGTTTTTTACGGGCGTTTTCATGTAATCAAGCGACCTGTTTCACATTCTTCTCTTTTTATTCCTCCTGCGTCGACGCCTGACGCCTTCTGATTTCATTTCCGTGAAGTGGCTTCCACTGTCCTGGGCTTTTGCCATAAACAGGCGTAATTCATCGCCAAAATACTGTGTTGTTGCACGGTGAGTGTGTGTGGCGCGCTTTTTATACTTCTCCTGCCAGTGAATAAAAGCATGCAGCGTGCAAAGCAAACGACCTAATAAAAGCTGCAACAAGGAAACGTTATCTCTGATTCCCTACCGGTTGTGCAGTTCAGAGTGAGCGTAGCTAACGCGAAATTTCAGGAGTGCAACAATGAGTTCATTAAGTCACGCGGCGAGTAGTGTGGAGAAACGCACGAACGCCCGCTACTGGATAGTGGTGATGCTGTTTATCGTCACATCCTTCAACTACGGCGACCGCGCCACATTGTCCATTGCCGGCTCAGAAATGGCCAAAGATATCGGCCTTGATCCGGTAGGCATGGGCTATGTTTTTTCTGCTTTTTCATGGGCCTATGTTATCGGGCAGATCCCGGGCGGCTGGCTGCTGGACCGCTTTGGTTCCAAACGCGTCTATTTCTGGTCTATTTTCATTTGGTCAGTCTTCACCCTGTTGCAGGGTTTTGTCGATATCTTTAGTGGTTTCGGCATTATTGTCGCCCTCTTTACGCTTCGTTTCCTGGTTGGTCTGGCGGAATCGCCTTCTTTCCCGGGCAACAGTCGCATCGTTGCAGCCTGGTTCCCGGCGCAGGAGAGGGGAACGGCAGTGGCCATCTTTAACTCCGCGCAATACTTTGCCACGGTTATTTTCGCGCCGATTATGGGTTGGCTGACGCACGAAGTGGGCTGGTCGCATGTCTTCTTCTTTATGGGCGGGTTAGGGATCATCATCAGCTTTATCTGGTTGAAAGTTATCCATGAACCAAATAACCATCCGGGCGTAAATAAGAAAGAGTTGGAGTACATCGCAGAAGGCGGCGCGCTGATCAATATGGATCAGAAAGACACCAAAGCGAAAGTACCGTTTAGCGTCAAATGGGGCCAGATCAAACAGCTGCTGGGCTCTCGTATGATGATTGGCGTTTACATCGGTCAGTACTGTATTAACGCATTGACCTATTTCTTTATTACCTGGTTCCCGGTCTATTTGGTCCAGGCGCGCGGCATGTCGATTCTCAAAGCGGGCTTTGTCGCCTCGGTTCCTGCGGTCTGCGGCTTTATCGGCGGCGTGTTGGGCGGCATCATTTCCGACTGGCTGATGCGTCGTACTGGCTCCCTGAATATCGCGCGCAAGACGCCGATTGTGCTGGGGATGTTGCTGTCAATGGTTATGGTGTTCTGTAACTATGTGAACGTGGAATGGATGATCATCGGCTTTATGGCGTTGGCTTTCTTCGGTAAAGGTATCGGCGCGTTGGGCTGGGCAGTAATGGCGGATACCGCGCCGAAAGAGATCAGCGGTCTTTCCGGCGGCTTGTTTAATATGTTCGGCAATATCTCCGGTATTGTGACGCCAATCGCGATTGGTTACATCGTTGGCACCACCGGTTCCTTCAACGGCGCGTTGATCTATGTCGGCGTACATGCCCTGGTGGCCATCATCAGCTATCTGGTGCTGGTAGGCGATATTAAGCGTATTGAACTGAAACCTGTCGCAGGACAATTATCATGACAACGCAATCCAGTCCCGTTATTACGGACATGAAGGTCATTCCGGTTGCCGGACATGACAGTATGCTACTCAACATCGGCGGCGCGCATAACGCGTACTTCACCCGTAACATCGTCGTCCTCACCGATAACGCCGGGCATACTGGCGTCGGTGAGGCGCCGGGCGGAGAAGTGATTTATCAGACGCTGGTCGATGCTATTCCGATGGTATTAGGCCAGGAAGTCGCCCGCCTGAACAAAGTGGTGCAGCAGGTGCATAAAGGCAACCAGGCCGCTGATTTTGACACCTTTGGTAAAGGCGCATGGACGTTTGAACTGCGGGTTAACGCGGTGGCGGCTTTGGAAGCGGCGCTGCTTGATCTACTGGGACAGGCGCTTAATGTGCCGGTCTGTGAACTGTTAGGACCCGGTAAACAGCGCGATGCCGTCACCGTGTTAGGCTATCTCTTCTATATTGGCGATCGTACTAAAACCGATCTGCCGTATCTGGAAAGCACGCCGGGCAGTCATGAATGGTACCGTCTGCGCCATCAGGAAGCGCTGAACAGCGACGCGGTCGTGCGGCTGGCGGAAGCGTCTCAGGATCGCTACGGTTTTAAAGATTTTAAACTCAAGGGTGGCGTGCTGCCGGGCGAACAAGAGATTGATACCGTTCGCGCGCTAAAAAAACGCTTCCCGGACGCGCGTATTACCGTGGATCCGAACGGCGCCTGGCTACTGGATGAAGCCATTGCGTTGTGCAAAGGGCTGAATGATGTACTGACCTACGCGGAAGATCCGTGCGGCGCGGAGCAAGGATTCTCTGGTCGTGAAGTCATGGCGGAGTTCCGCCGTGCTACAGGACTGCCGGTAGCGACCAATATGATTGCCACCAACTGGCGTGAAATGGGACACGCGGCGATGCTCAATGCGGTAGACATTCCTCTTGCCGACCCGCATTTCTGGACTCTCACCGGCGCCGTTCGCGTGGCGCAACTGTGCGATGACTGGGGGCTAACCTGGGGCTGCCATTCGAATAACCATTTTGATATTTCACTGGCGATGTTTACCCATGTCGGCGCGGCGGCGCCAGGCAAACCCACCGCTATTGATACGCACTGGATCTGGCAGGAGGGCGATTGCCGCCTGACTAAAAATCCGCTGGAAATTAAAAACGGCAAAATTGCCGTTCCGGATGCGCCAGGACTGGGCGTGGAGCTTGACTGGGAACAGGTGCGAAAAGCGCATGACGCGTATAAAACGCTGCCAGGCGGCGCGCGTAATGATGCAGGCCCGATGCAATACCTGATCCCCGGCTGGACTTTTGACCGCAAACGCCCTGTTTTTGGTCGTCACTAATTCTGAATAAGGACACAGTTATGAGTACTCAATTTACGACGCCTGTAGTGACTGAAATGCAGGTTATCCCGGTTGCGGGCCATGACAGTATGCTGATGAACCTGAGCGGCGCGCATGCCCCGTTCTTCACGCGCAACATCGTCATTATTAAAGATAACTCCGGTCATACCGGGGTCGGCGAGATTCCGGGCGGCGAAAAAATCCGCAAAACGCTGGAAGATGCGATCCCACTGGTGGTGGGAAAAACGCTGGGTGAATATAAAAATGTCCTGACCGCCGTTCGCAACCAGTTTGCCGATCGCGATGCGGGCGGACGCGGTTTACAAACGTTCGATCTCCGTACCACTATCCATGTGGTGACTGGTATTGAAGCGGCAATGCTTGACCTTTTAGGCCAACACCTGGGCGTCAACGTCGCTTCGCTGTTAGGCGACGGTCAGCAGCGCAGCGAAGTCGAAATGCTGGGTTATCTGTTCTTTGTCGGCAATCGCAAGGCCACGCCACTGCCGTATCAGAGCCAGCCGGATGAGCCATGCGACTGGTATCGTCTGCGCCATGAAGAGGCGATGACGCCGGAAACGGTAGTGCGTCTGGCGGAAGCCGCCTATGAAAAATACGGCTTCAACGACTTCAAACTGAAAGGCGGCGTGCTGGCGGGCGAAGAAGAGGCCGAGTCAATCGTAGCGCTGGCGAAACGTTTCCCACAAGCGCGCGTCACGCTCGATCCAAACGGTGCCTGGTCGCTGAACGAAGCGATCAGCATTGGTAAATACCTGAAAGGTTCTCTGGCCTATGCAGAAGATCCGTGCGGCGCGGAGCAGGGTTTTTCCGGACGTGAAGTGATGGCGGAATTCCGTCGCGCGACCGGATTACCGACGGCCACCAATATGATAGCGACCGACTGGCGTCAAATGGGGCATACGCTGTCGCTGCAATCCGTCGATATCCCGCTGGCGGACCCGCACTTCTGGACTATGCAAGGCTCTGTACGCGTGGCGCAAATGTGTCATGAGTTCGGTCTGACCTGGGGCTCGCACTCTAACAACCACTTTGATATTTCGTTGGCGATGTTTACCCATGTTGCCGCGGCGGCGCCGGGCAAGATCACCGCGATCGATACCCACTGGATCTGGCAGGAAGGCAACCAACGTCTGACTAAAGAACCGTTTGAAATTAAAGGCGGCATGGTGCAAGTACCGACCAAACCGGGGCTGGGCGTTGAGCTCGATATGGATCAGGTGATGAAAGCGCATGAGCTTTATCAAAAGCATGGCTTAGGCGCGCGTGACGACGCGATGGGAATGCAGTACTTAATTCCTGGCTGGACGTTTGATAATAAGCGTCCTTGCATGGTGCGTTAAGTCAGAGCCGGTTCCGTAAGGAACCGGTCCTTCTCTGGGTGTATGCTTAACAGGATCAACATGCGTAAGGACGACTTATGAAAATAGTGATCGCACCAGACTCGTATAAGGAAAGTTTGAGTGCTCTTGAGGTAGCGACCGCCATTGAACAAGGATTTCGCGAGATCTGGCCTGACGCCGATTACCTGAAATTACCGCTGGCTGATGGCGGAGAAGGTACTGTCGAAGCGATGGTTGAAGCGACGGCGGGTCGAATCGTGCATGTTGAGGTCACCGGGCCGTTGGGGCATCGCGTCAATGCGTTTTATGGGCTTTCCGGCGATGCGCGTTCCGCGTTCATTGAAATGGCGGCCGCCAGTGGGCTGGAGCAGGTACCGCCCGCGCAACGCGATCCGTTGAAGACCACATCATGGGGAACCGGCGAGCTGATCCGTCATGCGCTGGATGCGGGCGTTGAGCATATCATTATTGGTATCGGCGGTAGCGCCACCAACGATGGCGGCGCGGGGATGGTGCAGGCGCTGGGGGCCAGGCTACGGGATGCGCAGGGCAATGATATTGCGCAAGGCGGCATTGGGCTGGAAACACTCGCCAGCATTGATATCAGCGGCCTGGATAAGCGTTTGTCGGCGTGCCATATAGAGGTCGCCTGCGATGTCACGAATCCCCTTACCGGCAAAGAGGGCGCGTCTGCGGTTTTTGGTCCGCAAAAAGGGGCGACGCCGGAAATGATTGAACGCCTGGATACGGCATTGACTCGCTATGCGCATTTGATTGCTTGCGATCTGCATGTCGATGTGTTGGATCTGGCAGGCGGCGGCGCGGCAGGCGGCATGGGGGCGGCGTTATACGCGTTTTGCGGCGCGCAGCTACGGCGTGGTATTGAGATTGTCACCGATGCGCTTCATCTGGAAGCGTGTCTTGCGGATGCTGATTTAGTCATCACCGGCGAGGGACGCATCGACAGTCAGACCATTCACGGTAAAGTCCCTATTGGCGTGGCAAACATCGCCAAACGGTATAACAAGCCGGTAATTGGTATTGCGGGTAGCCTGACGGCGGACGTTGGCGTGGTTCATGAACATGGGCTTGATGCCGTTTTCAGCGTGATTTATACCATCTGCACGCTGGAGGACGCGCTGAAGAATGCGAGTGAAAACGTACGAATGACCGCGCGCAACGTGGCTGCAACGCTGAAAGCGGGGCAACAGTTACGCTGAGTTGTAGGCCGGATAAGGCGGTCACGCCGCCATCCGGCGAATATCAGCCCAATATCTTCTTCGCTTCACGCGCGACATTATCCATCTCATCCAGCAGCTCCAGAAACTCAGGCTCCAGCTCCTCTTCGTGGACGCCGCTGCGAAGCTGTTGCTCAATAAGCTGGCAAAGGTTCTTCATCCGCGGTACGCCGCTATAGCCGCAGCTCCCGTGTAGCTTATGGACCAGATCGACCAGACCGTTGGGATTTTCTCCCACCAGTTGTTCTTCAATTTTGTTGCGCACTTCCGGCAGAAAATCAATCAGCATTTGCAGCATATCCCGCGCCAGATCGGGCTTACCGGCAGCCTGGCGGAGCGCAAGCTGCCAGTCGAGCGTCGCATTCGGATTGAAGATAAATTCAGCCGGTTCCGGCGCCATCAGGCGCGCTGCTACGTTGGCGCCGGGTTTATAGCGCAGCAACAGATTATGCAACTTCTCTTCTTCTATCGGTTTAGCCAGATAGTCGTTCATGCCCGCGCTGAGCAACTTCTCTTTTTGCCCGGCCATCGCATGTGCCGTAACGGCAATAACCGGTGTTTGCTGCTGATGAGGAAGCTGGTGAATCAATTCGCAGGCGCGTATGCCGTCCATATCCGGCATCTGAATATCCATCAAAATCAGATCAAACTGCATTTGTTTCGCCCGATCCACCGCCTGATGTCCGCTATCACAAAGCTCTACGTGCTGGACTTTATCTTCCAGTAACGCGCCGATAAGCTTCAGATTGGCGGGATTATCATCAACCGCCATAACCGTCATGGTGATTTTACTGGTATCCATTAGCAGCGGTTCAGGATGGTGATTCAACTGGCAATATTCCGTCAGTGCTGGCAACAGGCGCGTTGACGTCAATGGTTTTAACAGACAGGCCGCCGCGCCTCCTTGTTTCAGCTTTTCGGCGTTAATTTGCGCATGGCAAGGTAGCGCCAGCAGTAGAAAGTCCGTCATTGACGCCGCTTTCGCCAGACGTTCATGCTGCATGGTGAGCGGCTCGCGGAAGGTCACCGGAACGCTCAAAATCATAATATCGTAGTGCGCTAACGGCAGCGCGGAGAAGGTCGGGCTGTAAACCACCTCCACCGGCGTGTCGCTCAGCAGATCCAGGGTACATTGCGCGGCGGTAGCATTCGGTTCGACATAAGCCAGCCGTTTTCCGGCCAGACATGCGGTCGACGGCCCGTCAATAATGACATTTGGGTTAAGATCAAGATTAATATGAAACCAGAAGGTCGAGCCGCGATTAGGCTGGCTGTGGAAAGAGATATCCCCGCCCATTTCGTTGACCAGCTTTTGCGTAATCACCAGCCCAAGCCCGGTGCCGCCGTGACGGCGAGAAATACTGGCATCGGCCTGGCGAAACGCCTGAAACAGTCGCGACTGGTCGCGTTCTGGAATGCCGATCCCCGTATCGCGGATCTGCACTTCAATCTGTACTTTGGTGTTACTGAGCGCCCGCTTTTCTACCAGAATGTCGATATTGCCACTCTCGGTGAACTTAATGGCATTACCCACCAGATTAGTAATGACCTGTTGCAGGCGCAGCGGGTCGCCAATCACATTATCCGGGACGTCGTTTTTAATATTTAACGTCAACTCCAGCCCTTTATCATGCGACGAGTGGGCCAGCAGCGTAACCACTTCATCCAGCGTGTTGCGCAGTGGAAAAGGGATACTTTCCAGAATGAGCTTACCGGCTTCCAGCTTGGAGAAATCGAGCACGTCATTAATGATTGCCAGCAGATTATTCGCGGAACGCTCAATGGTGTTCAGATGGTCGCGCTGGGTGGGGTTCAGCTCCGTTTTTAATGTCAGGCGGGTAAAGCCAATGACGCCGTTCAGCGGCGTTCGCAGTTCGTGCGACATGTTCGCCAGGAACTCCGACTTAATACGCGCCGCTTCCTGGGCACGCTTTTTCGCCAGATCCAGCTCAACGTTTTGGATTTCCATCTGCTCAAGGGTTTCACGCAGGTCTGAAGTGGCCTGATCGATATTATGCTGCATCTCTTCGTGATAGGCGGCAAGCGACATCGCCATGGAATTAATGCCGTTTTTCAGCATATCCAGTTCGCCCAGCATAAATCCTTCCACACGGCTATCCAGTTGTCCGCGGCGAATGCGGTCAACGGTATTCACCATATTACGGATAGGCCCGGTGACATCGCGCATAAGCCGCCAGCCAAAGATCAGCGCAATGCCAATACAAAAAAGCATCATCACGCTGGAGATAAAAATCTCTTTGTATTGCTGTAGCCTTACCGACTTGAGATCCAGTTCAAGCGCCACATACCCCAGCATATTTTTGGTATTTTTCGCGTCGGCAATGGCTGACTCGTCCGGCGAATAGCTCTCCGAGATAATCGGAGTGCGCAGAATCATAATATCGCCGTGGCGATCGACGCTCAGACGACGTGGAAACGGCGCTCCGGCGGGAAGCTGCATCTGTGAGGGGTCCAGATGGAAATTAGACGTTACAAACAGGCGGTTATGATCGTCATAAACGGAAATCGCCCGCACAATATCAGAGTGTCTGCGGTGCAGGACGCTGATAAGTTGGCCGATAGACTCCCGGTTTTGTAAGTTCATACCATATTCGCTGGAGACGGCGAGCGGTTCAATAATACTGGCGCCGGCATCTTCCAGTTGACGCTGCAGGTCGTTATAGCGGTGCACTACAAAAAAGATACTGAGCAGCAAACCTATCAGGACGGTCGGGGCCAGGATCAGAATCATCATGCGTGCGCGCAGGCTGTAGTTGGTCATGGAGTTCCGTTATGGGACAATTAGGGTCACACTGTTAAATTGAGAAAAAGCTGGTCGATGGCGCAATTCTACTCTGCAAAACGGCGCGTGACGACGCGTCAGATCATAACCGTTAAAGTCAATGACCTCGATTCATTTGGTCAGGGCGTAGCCCGTCATAACGGGAAGGCGCTGTTTATCCCCGGTTTATTGCCTGAGGAAAGCGCAGAAGTCATTATTACAGAAGATAAAAAGCAATTTGCCCGCGCACGCGTTTCGCGTCGTTTGAATGATAGCCCGGAACGAGAAACGCCGCGCTGCCCGCATTTTGGCGTCTGCGGCGGTTGTCAGCAACAGCATGTCAGCATCGCCCTGCAACAACGCAGCAAAAGCGCGGCGCTGGCGCGTTTGATGAAACACGAGGTGAATGACATCATCGCCGGCGCGCCCTGGGGTTATCGGCGTCGTGCGCGGTTAAGTCTGAATTGCCCGCCGGATAAACCGCTGCAAATGGGATTTCGCAAAGCGGGTTCCAGCGATATCGTCAATGTCGAACAGTGCCCCGTTTTGGCGCCCCGGCTTGAAGCATTGCTGCCCCGAATCAGGGCGTGTCTGGCGAGTTTACACGGCACCCGACATCTTGGGCATGTTGAGCTGGTACAGGCGGGAAGCGGTACGCTGATGATTCTGCGCCATACCGCGCCATTAAGTGCGGCGGATAAAGAAAAACTGGAACGCTTTTCGCATTCTGAGGGATTGTCTCTGTTTCTGGCGCCGTTTAGCGAGATACTGGAAACGGTATCTGGCGAGGCGCCCTGGTATGATTCGCACGGCTTACGTTTAGCCTTCAGTCCGCGAGATTTTATTCAGGTTAATGAGGCGGTAAACCAGCAAATGGTCGCACGCGCGCTGGAGTGGCTTGATGTGCGCGCCGAGGATCGTGTCCTGGATCTGTTCTGCGGAATGGGGAATTTTACGCTGCCGCTGGCAACGCGCGCGGCAAGCGTGGTAGGGGTTGAGGGCGTTCCGGCGCTGGTAGAAAAAGGCCGTGAAAACGCCATCCGCAATGGTTTACATAATGTGACATTCTTCCATGAGAACCTGGAGGAAGATGTCACGAAGCAGCCGTGGGCGAAAAACGGCTTTGACAAAGTCTTACTCGATCCTGCGCGTGCGGGGGCTACAGGAGTGATGCGACATATTATAAAATTAAAACCTATTCGCATTGTTTATGTATCCTGTAACCCGGCGACGCTGGCGCGCGATAGTGAAGCGCTGGTCAATGCGGGATATGAGGTTACGCGTTTAGCGATGCTCGACATGTTCCCGCACACAGGACATCTGGAATCAATGGTTCTGTTCGAGCGCATGTAATGATTACCGGCTTACCGACTTCGGTAGGCCTGGTCCCTTAAGGAGAGGACGATGGTCGCGGTAAGAAGTGCACATATTAATAAAGCTGGTGAATTTGATCCGAAGAAGTGGATCGCAAGCCTGGGAATTTCCAGCCAGCAGTCGTGTGAGCGCTTAGCCGAAACCTGGGCGTATTGCCTGCAACAGACACAAGGACATCCGGATGCGGATCTGTTGCTGTGGCGTGGCGTGGAGATGGTAGAAATTCTTTCCACTCTGAGTATGGATATCGACACGCTGCGGGCGGCGCTACTGTTCCCTCTGGCCGACGCCAACGTAGTCAGCGAAGATGTACTGCGCGAAAGCGTCGGCAAATCTATCGTGACCCTGATTCATGGCGTGCGAGATATGGCGGCGATCCGTCAGCTAAACGCCACTCATAACGACTCTGTTTCTTCGGAGCAGGTTGATAACGTCCGTCGAATGTTATTGGCGATGGTGGATGATTTCCGCTGCGTGGTCATCAAACTGGCCGAGCGAATCGCTCATTTGCGCGAAGTGAAAGAGGCGCCGGAAGATGAGCGCGTGCTGGCGGCGAAAGAATGTACCAACATCTATGCGCCGCTCGCTAATCGTCTGGGCATCGGGCAACTGAAGTGGGAACTGGAAGACTACTGTTTCCGCTACCTGCATCCGGCGGAATACAAACGCATCGCCAAACTGCTGCATGAGCGCCGTCTCGATCGCGAACATTACATCGAAGAGTTTGTTGGACATCTGCGCGCCGAAATGAAAAACGAAGGCGTGCAGGCGGAAGTCTACGGACGACCAAAACATATTTATAGCATCTGGCGCAAAATGCAGAAAAAGCATCTGGCGTTTGATGAACTCTTTGACGTGCGCGCCGTGCGTATCGTCGCTGAACGTCTGCAAGACTGCTACGCCGCGTTGGGGATAGTGCATACGCACTATCGCCACCTGCCGGATGAATTCGATGATTATGTCGCTAACCCGAAACCGAACGGTTACCAGTCTATCCACACCGTGGTCCTGGGGCCGGGCGGTAAAACCGTTGAGATCCAGATTCGTACCAAACAGATGCATGAAGACGCCGAACTGGGCGTGGCGGCGCACTGGAAGTATAAAGAAGGCGCCGCGTCCGGCGGCGTGCGTTCCGGTCATGAAGACAGAATTGCGTGGCTGCGTAAGCTGATCGCCTGGCAGGAAGAGATGGCCGATTCCGGCGAAATGCTGGATGAAGTGCGCAGCCAGGTGTTTGACGATCGGGTCTACGTTTTTACGCCAAAAGGCGACGTGGTTGACTTGCCTGCCGGTTCTACGCCGCTCGATTTTGCTTACCACATCCACAGCGATGTCGGGCACCGCTGCATTGGCGCTAAAATCGGCGGCCGTATTGTGCCATTCACCTATCAGTTGCAGATGGGCGATCAGGTTGAAATTATCACGCAGAAGCAGCCGAATCCCAGCCGCGACTGGCTGAATCCAAACCTGGGCTATGTGACGACCAGCCGCGGGCGCTCGAAAATTCACGCCTGGTTCCGTAAACAGGACCGTGACAAAAATATCCTGGCTGGACGGCAGATCCTCGACGATGAGCTGGCGCATTTGGGGATTAGCCTGAAAGAGGCCGAGAAACATCTGCTGCCGCGCTACAACTTTAATGAGCTGGAAGAGTTGCTGGCGGCGATAGGCGGCGGCGATATCCGTCTTAATCAGATGGTGAATTTCCTGCAATCGCAGTTCAATAAGCCGAGTGCGGAGGAGCAGGATGCAGCGGCGCTGAAACAGCTTCAGCAAAAAACATACGCGCCGCAAAATCGTCGTAAAGACGACGGGCGCGTGGTGGTAGAAGGCGTGGGTAATTTGATGCACCACATTGCCCGCTGCTGCCAGCCGATTCCGGGGGATGAAATTGTCGGCTTCATTACTCAGGGGCGGGGTATTTCCGTGCACCGGGCCGACTGCGAACAGCTGGCGGAACTGCGCTCCCATGCGCCGGAGCGGATCGTAGAGGCGGTATGGGGTGAAAGCTATTCGGCGGGATATTCGCTGGTGGTGCGCGTCCAGGCCAACGATCGCAGCGGCTTGCTACGCGATATCACCACCATTCTGGCTAACGAAAAAGTCAACGTGCTGGGCGTCGCCAGCCGCAGCGACATTAAGCAGCAGATCGCCACCATTGATATGACCATCGAGATCTACAACCTGCAGGTGCTGGGCCGGGTGCTCGGTAAGCTGAACCAGGTGCCGGATGTGATTGATGCCCGTCGTTTGCACGGGGGGTAAACCCCAGACAGTAATAATGTAGCGGCTTTGCTACTCGTTCAGCAAAGCCGCATTAGCCAACCCCATAAGCATGAGACATGGGGTATGTTTTTGACGTACATTTCATTTCCGGTGTACTCTTATGTAAGATTTATACTTACAGTGGAGGCTGTTATGGCCAGAACAATGACCGTTGATCTTGGCGATGAACTGCGCGAGTTTATTGAATCGCTCATAGAATCAGGTGATTACAGAACACAAAGTGAAGTGATCAGAGAGTCTCTTCGTCTGCTGAGGGAAAAACAGGCCGAGTCACGACTTCAGGCGTTACGTGAACTTCTGGCTGAAGGTCTGAACAGCGGAGAGCCCCAGGCTTGGGAAAAGGACGCCTTTTTACGGAAGGTCAAAACAGGGATGATCAAACCCGATGAGAACGGTAAAATTAACGCCAAAGGCCAGTGAAGATCTGGAAAATATCTGGCATTACGGCTGGCTGTATTTTGGCGAAATACAGGCCGATCGATATATTAATCATCTATCAGAAATATTCAGCATCATGAGTGCCAATAACATTGGCACGCCTCGACCTGAACTGGGTGAATACATTTATGCCTTACCGTTTGAAAGGCATATTATCTATTTTATACAATCAGTTACGGAAGTTATCGTGATACGTATTCTGAGCCAGAATCAGGATGCTGGTAAGCATGTAAATTGGTTATAGCCTTTTTATCTAAAAAACAAGTGTGATTGAGCAGGGGGAATCAACAATATTACCAAGGAAAGTGACCTTTGCTGTGTTGCTACCCGCGGCTTGAGCGCCGGAGACAATTCCCATAACTAAAGATGCAGTTACTGCCAGTTTACAAAAATGAGATGACTTCATCGTGTTATCCTTAATTAACGTATTTTATGGCAGCATTTTGTACGCGTATACCAAGGGATATGCGGCATAGAGCCATGCTGCGGGCTTTGGGTAAAAAATAGGTCATAATAAAAATATTATATTTCTACATTTTTATGAGTGTATTCTTAAGGGCTGAATGATCGTACAGGCTCATAAAATATTATATGTAATACTTTCAATATGTTTATTTCATGTATATTCCAGAAAAAACAAAAAAGTGGTCTTTTTTGGATATTAAACTGGCGTGCATGCTACTCGTTTTTCCGTAAAAGTGAAATAATTTATTTTTTTGAAAGGGAAGGCTCTTTGGGTGGGGTACTTATAGCGTTTGCATAATTTTTTTTGCTTAATTGATGTTATTTATAATGCCTGGTACAAATATCTGTTTTTTTAATAAGTTAGTTATATGATTATTATATTGTTGTGTATCGATTAATAATTTTAAAATTATACGGGAGAGGTAGCGTTCAACACCTGTTAACAATATATTTTATTATATAGGCGTTGCCGTAGTGTCTCTGTGCGTGAATGGTTAAGAATAATACGTTACAATTGTCGCTAGTATTTACAACCGATTAAAAACCATGACAACTAACCATCAAATTGACCGTCTTCTCACCCTCATGCAGCGCCTGCGTGACCCGGAAAACGGCTGCCCGTGGGATAAAGAGCAGACCTTCGCCAGCATCGCGCCTTATACGCTGGAAGAAACCTATGAAGTACTGGATGCTA
Organism: Salmonella sp. 32031103-2018-00083-FB-01-SM-01; assembly: GCF_017571995.1. Lineage (NCBI taxonomy): Bacteria > Pseudomonadati > Pseudomonadota > Gammaproteobacteria > Enterobacterales > Enterobacteriaceae > Salmonella > Salmonella sp. 32031103-2018-00083-FB-01-SM-01. Next base: position 227,875 of record NZ_JAGEQL010000004.1, on the reverse strand, counting down.
TTGCGCGTGAGGATTTTGACGATTTGCGCGGCGAACTGGGCGACCTGTTGTTCCAGGTGGTGTTTTACGCGCAGATGGCGCAGGAAGAAGGCCGCTTCGATTTTAATGATATCTGCGCTGCCATCAGCGACAAGCTGGAGCGCCGCCATCCGCATGTTTTTGGCGAGCTTTCCGCGGATAATAGCGAAGAAGCATTAGTTCGCTGGGAGCAAATCAAAACGGAAGAGCGCGCGCAAAAAGCGCAGCATTCCGCGCTGGACGATATTCCGCGCAGCTTACCGGCCTTAATGCGCGCGCAAAAAATCCAGAAACGGTGTTCAAACGTGGGCTTTGACTGGACGACGCTGGGACCGGTCGTCGATAAGGTCTATGAAGAGATCGATGAGGTGATGTTCGAGGCGCGGCAGGCGGTTGTTGATCAGGCTAAACTGGAAGAGGAAATGGGCGATTTGCTCTTTGCCACGGTCAACATGGCGCGTCATTTAGGTACGAAAGCGGAGCTCGCTTTGCAAAAAGCGAACGATAAATTTGAACGTCGTTTTCGCGAAGTTGAACGTATTGTCGCAGCCAGAGGCCTGGAAATGACCGGGGTGGACCTGGAAACAATGGAAGAAGTTTGGCAGGAAGTAAAACGCCAGGAAATTGATCTCTAAAGGTTTTAGGCGGTCAAGAGCGATTTGTGTGATTTTTTAAATAACAAGCGCTTGATTTACGTCAAAAACATTTACCTCAAAGGGGCTATTTTCTCCCTCCCTGTGTGAATGTCAGCCTGACGAAGAGGAGGAATAATGAAAGTTTGTGGCGTAGGTCATGTTCGGGTATACTGCTTTCCCGTCCTGGTTATTCCATCGTCTTTTAAACCTAACTTCTCAGGTTCCGCATGACAACGAACTATATTTTTGTGACCGGCGGGGTCGTATCCTCTCTGGGTAAAGGCATTGCCGCAGCCTCCCTCGCAGCCATTCTGGAAGCCCGTGGTCTCAACGTGACCATCATGAAACTGGATCCGTACATCAACGTTGATCCGGGTACTATGAGCCCAATCCAACACGGGGAAGTGTTCGTTACTGAAGACGGCGCTGAAACCGACCTGGACCTGGGGCACTACGAGCGTTTCATCCGCACCAAGATGTCTCGCCGCAACAACTTCACGACTGGCCGTATCTACTCCGACGTTCTGCGTAAAGAACGCCGTGGCGACTATCTGGGCGCAACCGTACAGGTAATCCCTCACATCACTAACGCGATTAAAGAGCGCGTTCTGGAAGGCGGCGAAGGCCACGATGTGGTACTGGTGGAAATCGGTGGTACCGTTGGTGATATCGAATCGCTGCCGTTTCTTGAGGCGATTCGTCAATTGGCGGTAGATATCGGTCGTGAACACGCGCTGTTTATGCACCTGACGCTGGTACCTTACCTGGCGGCTGCGGGCGAAGTGAAAACTAAACCGACTCAGCACTCCGTGAAAGAGCTGCTGTCTATCGGTATTCAGCCCGATATTCTGATTTGTCGTTCCGATCGCGCAGTTCCTGCCAACGAGCGTGCAAAAATTGCATTGTTCTGTAATGTGCCGGAAAAAGCCGTTATTTCAATGAAAGATGTCGATTCCATTTATAAAATTCCAGGCCTGTTGAAATCTCAGGGGCTTGATGATTATATTTGTAAACGATTCAGCTTGAACTGTCCGGAAGCTAACCTGTCTGAATGGGAACAGGTCATTTACGAAGAAGCGAACCCGGCAGGCGAAGTGACTATCGGCATGGTCGGCAAATATATTGAACTGCCGGATGCCTATAAGTCGGTGATCGAAGCGCTGAAACACGGTGGTCTGAAAAACCGCGTTACCGTCAACATCAAATTGATCGATTCGCAAGATGTTGAAACGCGCGGCGTCGAAATTCTGAAAGATTTGGACGCTATCCTGATCCCCGGCGGCTTCGGCTATCGTGGCGTTGAAGGTAAAATCGCCACTGCGCGCTATGCGCGTGAAAACAATATTCCTTATCTGGGCATTTGCCTGGGGATGCAGGTTGCGTTGATTGAGTTCGCTCGTAACGTGGCCGGCATGGACAACGCCAACTCAACGGAATTTGTGCCAGACTGTAAGTACCCGGTTGTGGCGTTAATTACCGAGTGGCGCGATGAAGACGGTAACGTTGAAGTCCGTAGCGAGAAGAGCGATTTGGGTGGCACCATGCGCCTGGGCGCGCAGCAGTGCCAGCTTAGCGATGACAGTCTGGTACGTCAGTTGTACGGCGCGTCGACGATTGTTGAACGTCATCGCCATCGTTACGAAGTCAACAATATGTTGTTGAAACAAATTGAAGCAGCGGGTCTGCGTGTCGCAGGCCGTTCCGGTGATGATCAGTTAGTCGAGATCATTGAGGTACCGAATCATCCGTGGTTCGTGGCCTGTCAGTTCCATCCGGAATTTACTTCCACGCCGCGTGATGGACATCCGTTGTTCGCCGGCTTTGTTAAAGCCGCCAGCGAGCATCAGAAACGTCAGGCGAAGTAAAAAAGTTAGAACAGCGGTGCACCCTAAGCGGTGCACCGTTTGTCTGAAGTTTTAGTTTAACTAGTGACTTGAGGAAAACCTAATGTCCAAAATCGTTAAAGTCATCGGTCGTGAAATCATCGACTCCCGTGGTAACCCGACTGTTGAAGCTGAAGTACACCTGGAAGGTGGTTTCGTAGGTATGGCGGCGGCTCCGTCAGGTGCTTCTACTGGTTCCCGCGAAGCGCTGGAGCTGCGCGATGGCGACAAATCCCGTTTCCTGGGTAAAGGCGTAACCAAAGCTGTTGGCGCGGTTAACGGCCCGATCGCTCAGGCTATTCTTGGCAAAGACGCTAAAGACCAGGCTGGCATCGACAAAATCATGATCGACCTGGACGGTACTGAAAACAAATCTAACTTCGGTGCAAACGCCATTCTGGCTGTCTCTCTGGCTAACGCCAAAGCTGCTGCTGCCGCTAAAGGTATGCCGCTGTACGAGCACATTGCTGAACTGAACGGCACTCCGGGCAAATACTCCATGCCGGTTCCGATGATGAACATCATCAACGGTGGCGAGCACGCTGACAACAACGTCGACATCCAGGAATTCATGATCCAGCCGGTTGGCGCGAAAACGGTTAAAGAAGCCATCCGTATGGGTTCTGAAGTTTTCCATCACCTGGCAAAAGTGCTGAAAGGCAAAGGCATGAACACCGCTGTGGGTGACGAAGGCGGCTATGCGCCGAACCTGGGCTCCAACGCGGAAGCACTGGCTGTTATCGCTGAAGCGGTTAAAGCGGCTGGTTACGAGCTGGGTAAAGACATCACCCTGGCGATGGACTGCGCAGCATCTGAATTCTACAAAGATGGTAAATACGTTCTGGCTGGCGAAGGCAACAAAGCGTTCACCTCCGAAGAATTCACCCACTTCCTGGAAGAACTGACCAAACAGTACCCGATCGTTTCCATCGAAGATGGTCTGGACGAGTCTGACTGGGACGGTTTTGCATACCAGACCAAAGTACTGGGCGACAAAATCCAGCTGGTTGGTGACGACCTGTTCGTAACCAACACCAAAATCCTGAAAGAAGGCATCGAGAAAGGCATCGCTAACTCCATCCTGATCAAATTCAACCAGATCGGTTCTCTGACCGAAACTCTGGCTGCAATCAAGATGGCGAAAGACGCTGGCTACACTGCTGTCATCTCTCACCGTTCTGGCGAAACTGAAGACGCTACCATTGCTGACCTGGCTGTTGGTACCGCTGCAGGCCAGATCAAAACCGGTTCTATGAGCCGTTCTGACCGTGTTGCTAAATACAACCAGCTGATTCGTATCGAAGAAGCTCTGGGCGAAAAAGCACCGTACAACGGTCGTAAAGAGATCAAAGGCCAGGCGTAATCCTGCTTTTACCTCTTAACGTATAAACCCGCTTCGGCGGGTTTTTTTGTATCTGTTCAATAGCGCAGCCGCTGTGCATGACCGGGCAGACGAAATCTGCAATAATTAACGATTATCCCCTTAACAGAGAACGCTATGCAGTACCCGATTAACGAGATGTTCCAGACCCTACAAGGCGAGGGTTATTTTACCGGCGTCCCCGCTATTTTTATTCGTTTACAGGGATGTCCGGTCGGCTGTGCCTGGTGTGATACTAAGCATACCTGGGATAAACTGAGCGATCGGGAAGTGTCTCTGTTCAGCATTCTGGCAAAAACCAAAGAGAGCGACAAATGGGGTGCTGCGAGCAGTGAAGATCTGCTGGCGGTGATTAATCGTCAGGACTATACCGCGCGTCACGTTGTCATCACCGGTGGCGAACCCTGTATTCACGACCTCATGCCGCTCACCGATCTGCTTGAAAAGAGTGGTTTTAGTTGTCAGATTGAAACCAGCGGGACGCACGAAGTGCGCTGTACGCCTAACACCTGGGTCACGGTTTCACCAAAAGTGAATATGCGCGGGGGATATGACGTGCTTTCCCAGGCGCTGGAGCGCGCCAATGAAATCAAGCATCCCGTTGGGCGAGTTCGTGATATTGAGGCGCTGGATGAACTGTTAGCCACGCTGAGCGATGATAAACCGCGCGTGATTGCTTTGCAGCCCATTAGCCAGAAAGAAGACGCGACGCGTCTGTGTATTGAAACTTGTATTGCGCGTAACTGGCGTTTGTCGATGCAAACACATAAATATTTAAATATTGCCTGATGCATTACTAATTTTACGGACGGCCTGCCGATGCCGTCTGTGAGTCATCCATTACCTCGCCTTGTTTATTTTCTCTATGTGAATTTCGATGAGTGTATAAAAGCGCTGATAAATTTTTCCATAGCGATGCACGGATCACGCTATTTTGGTAAATTTAAAGAAAAAATCATTCTATGAACTTTTTTGGATCAAAATCAGCAAATTAGCTGTTCTTTAATAATTTAAATTATTGCGATTATGTTGGTAGAATGTGGTGCTGACAAAAAGTAGTTTATAAACAATGATATACGTTTAGTGTGTTCCCCGCGCCAGCGGGGATAAACCGCGATCGCCAATGAATTCCGCGACCTGCTTATCGTGTTCCCCGCGCCAGCGGGGATAAACCGCCGTAATAATTGAGAGTGACCGGAATTTCATTGTGTTCCCCGCGCCAGCGGGGATAAACCGCGCCGGATATGCTGAATCATCAGTCTACTGGGGTGTTCCCCGCGCCAGCGGGGATAAACCGGTAGTAGGGAGTTTTATTCAGACGCTGGTTCTGTGTTCCCCGCGCCAGCGGGGATAAACCGAAATCGCACTTGATGAAATCGTCGAACTACTGGTGTTCCCCGCGCCAGCGGGGATAAACCGCACAGAACAGACTCAGCGTCAGGCGTGTTCGCGTGTTCCCCGCGCCAGCGGGGATAAACCGGAACGCAACGATATAGAGTTAGTTGTCGTTGGGTGTTCCCCGCGCCAGCGGGGATAAACCGCGTTTTACACACTCCTGGTGTGACCGCGGCGAGTGTTCCCCGCGCCAGCGGGGATAAACCGTCCATCAATCACACGCTGGCGATCTTTCACTAGTGTTCCCCGCGCCAGCGGGGATAAACCGTCATGCAGGGCGTGAGCATCAGGGCGACGAACGTGTTCCCCGCGCCAGCGGGGATAAACCGGGACGCTGGCATATACCAGCACCATGACATAGGTGTTCCCCGCGCCAGCGGGGATAAACCGCGCAGATGCCCGGCGGCGGCCGTACTCCTGTAGTGTTCCCCGCGCCAGCGGGGATAAACCGAATGAGGTAGTCTTCACGCGTCATTGACTGGGGTGTTCCCCGCGCCAGCGGGGATAAACCGGCCGCCCGAGAAAAAGCGGATCTGGATTACGCGTGTTCCCCGCGCCAGCGGGGATAAACCGGTCAAGGTGTGTAATTGAGGCATCAAGTTCAGGTGTTCCCCGCGCCAGCGGGGATAAACCGCCATTTGCTCGCCGTTCCGGCCGAGTTCTGAGGTGTTCCCCGCGCCAGCGGGGATAAACCGGGGATCGCGCTGGCGGTCGCATCCGTTGCCGTGTGTTCCCCGCGTCAGCGGGGATAAACCGTACCAACAATTCAGCGTTACGCCAACGGTAACGTGTTCCCCGCGCCAACAAGGATAACCGTTGCATAATCATAATCTGTGTACCAGTAATGGCTGCTACACACCTGTAAAGTAAAAAGGCCGCGTTTTCCCGGGGAGGCTTTTATACAGGAGAAGGCCATGGCGTTAAGGATCAGGGTATTGCTCGAAAATCATAAGGGAGCTGGAGCGGATAAATCGTTGAAGGCCCGGCCAGGGTTAAGCCTGTTGGTTGAGGATGAGTCTACGTCGATCTTGTTCGATACCGGCCCTGATGGCAGTTTTATGCAAAACGCGTTGGCGATGGGGATCGACCTGTCCGATGTGTCTGCTGTGGTGCTTTCGCATGGTCATTACGATCATTGCGGTGGCGTGCCATGGCTTCCTGATAACAGTCGAATCATCTGCCATCCCGATATTGCGCGCGAACGTTATGCGGCAATGACTTTTCTCGGTATTACCCGCAAAATAAAAAAATTGTCGCGTGAGGTGGACTATTCACGCTACCGAATGATGTACACGCGTGACCCCCTGCCGATTGGCGAAAACTTTATCTGGTCAGGGGAAATACCGGTGGTCGCGCCTGAAGCCTACGGCATTTTTGGCGGCCACGATGCGGAGCCGGACTCTATTTTGGATGAGGGCGTACTGATTTACCAATCGACAAAAGGATTAGTCATCATTACGGGATGCGGGCATCGGGGGATCGCAAATATTGTCCGGCACTGTCAGAACATTACCGGTATAAAGCGGATTTACGCGCTTGTCGGCGGATTTCATCTCCGTTGCGCATCACCGTTCACGCTGTGGCGAGTCAGGCGCTTTCTGCAAGAACAAAAACCTGAAAAACTATGCGGTTGTCACTGTACAGGGGCTTGGGGGCGGTTGTGGCTACCGGAAATAACCGCACCTGCAACCGGTGATGTGCTGCGCTTTTAACACCGCGCTGGACAATGTTTTCACTGATAAAACGTCGTGTGAATAGGCTGGAATCAATTTGCCATCCAGCCCACGCGTTAATAAACCTTATTCGCCGCGATAGATGCAGCCGGCTGTACAGGTCTCTTTCACCATCACGGCGCTCAGTAGCGGCACGACGGGCTTAACCTGATCCCAAATCCATTTTGCCAGCACTTCGCTGGTGGGATTGGACAGCCCTGGAATATCATTCAGATAGTAGTGATCAAGACGATCGTAAGTAGGTTTAAACGCCGCTTTGAGATCCGCGAAATCCATAATCCAACCGGTATGCGGATCGACTTCACCGGTAATTTCGAGACGCACCATAAACGAGTGTCCGTGCAGGCGGCCGCACTTATGCCCTTCAGGCACGTGAGGCAGGCGGTGAGCGGCTTCAAAGGTGAAATCTTTATACAACGTGGTGGACATGATGAACTCTCAGGCAATAAAAAAACCGCCGTAGGGTACCGGAAAGCGCATTTTTTATCATTAACTAAAACCATTCTCCGCCTTGTGACGGGCAATTAATTTAAGAATTTCCAGAAAATTCAATAATTATCAATCAATTATAAAATCGATTTTGGCGTTAATCACGATAACTAAAACAGGTTAGTTCATTTGGTTATTTGTTATTTCCAACCCTTCTTTAATTGTTATTCCTCTCACCGTTAACCTTATCCTCAGTTTGGGATTTATCGCTTATACACTTCATCCTTCAAGCCGCATCTGTGTTGACTGCGTTTACTCACCCCAGTCACGTATTTATGTACGCTCCTGGGGCGCGATCAGCTTACAGTCTGGGCTACAGCGAACTTGAATGATTTTGTGTATAGATCCGCTTTGCTTACTGGAACATAACGACGCATGACGACACCGGCTCCACTGACTGGGTTGCTTCCGCTTAATCCGGAGCAACTGGCGCGCCTTCAGGCCGCGACAACCGACCTTACTCCCGAACAGCTTGCCTGGGTCTCCGGCTATTTTTGGGGCGTACTGAACCCGCGCTCAGGCGCTGTTGCCGTCACGCCTGCTCCTGAGGGGAAGATGCCGGGGGTTACGCTTATCTCCGCTTCGCAAACCGGCAATGCGCGTCGTGTGGCGGAAGCGCTGCGTGATGATCTGCTGGTGGCCAACCTTAATGTGACACTGGTGAACGCCGGCGACTATAAATTCAAACAGATTGCCAGTGAAAAACTGCTGGTGATAGTGACGTCCACCCAGGGAGAAGGCGAGCCGCCGGAAGAGGCCGTCGCGCTGCATAAGTTCCTGTTCTCGAAAAAAGCGCCGAAACTGGAAAACACCGCTTTTGCCGTGTTTAGCCTCGGCGACACCTCTTATGAATTTTTCTGCCAGGCCGGTAAAGATTTTGACAATAAGCTGGCGGAACTGGGTGGTGAACGTCTGCTCGACCGTGTCGATGCTGACGTTGAATATCAGGCAGCTGCCAGCGAATGGCGCGCCCGCGTGGTTGATGTTCTGAAGTCCCGCGCACCTGTCGCGGCACCTTCGCAATCCGTCGCTACTGGCGCGGTAAACGACATCCACACCAGCCCCTATACCAAAGACGCGCCGCTGACCGCGACCCTCGCCGTGAATCAGAAAATCACCGGTCGCGATTCAGAAAAAGATGTGCGCCATATTGAGATTGATTTAGGCGACTCCGGCCTGCGCTATCAGCCGGGCGATGCGCTGGGCGTCTGGTATCAGAACGATCCCGCGCTGGTCAAAGAGATCGTGGAATTGCTGTGGCTGAAAGGCGATGAGCCGGTGACGGTTGACGGTAAAAGCCTGCCGCTCGCCGAAGCGCTGGAGTGGCACTTCGAGCTGACGGTGAATACCGCCAACATTGTTGAGAACTACGCGACCCTGACGCGCAGTGAGTCGCTGTTGCCGCTGGTGGGCGATAAAGCCCAGCTTCAACAGTATGCCGCCACCACGCCGATCGTTGATATGGTGCGTTTCTCTCCGGCGCAGCTGGATGCTCAGGCGCTAATCGACCTGCTACGTCCGCTAACGCCGCGTCTGTACTCCATCGCCTCCGCACAGGCTGAAGTGGAGAGCGAAGTGCATATCACCGTTGGCGTGGTTCGTTATGACATTGAAGGCCGCGCCCGCGCCGGTGGCGCTTCCAGCTTCCTCGCTGACCGCGTGGAAGAAGAGGGCGAAGTTCGCGTCTTTATTGAGCATAACGATAACTTCCGCCTGCCTGCTAACCCACAGACGCCGGTCATTATGATTGGCCCTGGCACCGGCATCGCGCCGTTCCGCGCCTTTATGCAACAGCGTGCGGCGGAAGGGGCGGAAGGCAAGAACTGGTTATTCTTCGGCAACCCGCACTTTACCGAAGATTTCCTCTATCAGGTGGAGTGGCAGCGCTACGTGAAAGAGGGGTTGTTAAGCCGTATCGATCTCGCCTGGTCACGCGATCAAAAAGAAAAAATTTACGTACAAGACAAGTTGCGTGAACAGGGCGCCGAGCTGTGGCGCTGGATCAATGATGGCGCGCATATTTATGTCTGCGGCGACGCCAGGCGTATGGCCGCAGATGTCGAAAAAGCATTGCTGGAAGTGATTGCTGAATTCGGTGCAATGGACATCGAAGCGGCGGATGAATTTTTAAGTGAGCTGCGCGTCGAGCGCCGTTATCAGCGAGATGTCTACTAATGAGCGAAAAACATCCAGGCCCACTGGTGGTCGAAGGTAAACTGTCCGATGCCGAGCGCATGAAGCTGGAAAGCAACTACCTGCGCGGTACCATTGCGGAAGATCTGAACGACGGTCTCACCGGCGGTTTTAAAGGCGACAACTTCCTGCTAATACGCTTTCATGGCATGTATCAGCAGGATGACCGCGATATTCGCGCCGAGCGTGCGGCGCAGAAGCTGGAGCCGCGCCACGCGATGCTGCTGCGCTGCCGCCTGCCGGGCGGGGTGATTACTACGACGCAATGGCAGGCGATCGATAAATTCGCGGCGGATAACACGATTTATGGCAGTATCCGTCTGACCAACCGCCAGACCTTCCAGTTCCACGGCATTCTGAAGAAGAACGTTAAGCCGGTGCACCAGATGCTGCACTCGGTGGGGCTGGATGCGCTGGCAACCGCCAACGACATGAACCGTAACGTGCTGTGTACCTCTAACCCGTACGAGTCTCAGCTGCATGCTGAAGCCTACGAGTGGGCGAAGAAGATCTCCGAACATCTGCTGCCGCGTACTCGCGCCTATGCGGAGATCTGGCTCGATCAGGAGAAGGTGGCGACCACCGATGAAGAGCCGATCCTCGGTCAGACCTATCTGCCGCGTAAGTTCAAAACCACGGTAGTGATCCCGCCGCAAAACGATATCGATCTGCACGCCAACGACATGAACTTTGTGGCGATTGCCGAGAACGGCAAGCTGGTCGGCTTTAACCTGCTGGTGGGCGGCGGTCTGTCTATTGAGCATGGTAATAAGAAAACGTATGCCCGTACCGCGAGCGAGTTTGGCTTCCTGCCGCTGGAGCACACCCTGGCGGTGGCCGAAGCGGTAGTGACTACGCAGCGCGACTGGGGCAACCGTACCGACAGGAAAAACGCCAAAACCAAATATACCCTTGAGCGCGTGGGACTGGAGACGTTTAAAGCGGAAGTCGAGCGTCGCGCGGGGATCACATTTGAACCCATTCGTCCGTATGAATTTACCGGTCGCGGCGATCGTATCGGTTGGGTGAAAGGGATCGACAACAACTGGCACCTGACGCTGTTTATCGAAAATGGCCGCATTCTGGACTATCCGGGGCGTCCGCTGAAAACCGGCCTGCTGGAGATCGCGAAGATTCATCAGGGCGAGTTCCGTATTACCGCTAACCAGAACCTGATTATTGCCAGCGTGCCGGAAAGCCAGAAAGCGAAGATCGAGAAACTGGCGCGCGATCATGGGCTGATGAATGCCGTGAGCGCGCAGCGTGAAAACTCAATGGCCTGCGTGTCGTTCCCGACCTGCCCACTGGCGATGGCGGAAGCCGAGCGTTTCCTGCCGTCGTTTACTGACAAAGTGGAAGCGATTCTGGAAAAACACGGCATTCCTGATGAGCATATCGTGATGCGCGTGACCGGCTGCCCGAACGGCTGTGGTCGCGCGATGCTGGCGGAAATTGGCTTAGTAGGGAAAGCGCCTGGTCGTTATAACCTGCATCTTGGCGGCAACCGCATCGGGAGTCGTATCCCTCGGATGTATAAAGAAAATATCACCGAGCCGGATATTCTGGCCTCGCTGGATCAACTGATTGGGCGCTGGGCGAAAGAGCGCGAAGCGGGTGAAGGCTTCGGCGACTTTACGGTGCGTGCGGGCATCATTCGCCCGGTGCTCGATCCCGCGCGTGATTTCTGGGAATAACCTGAATTGCCGGATGGCGTCTGTGTAGGCCTGATAAGCGCAGCGCCATCAGGCAAGGCAAACAGTGAGGAACTTATGTCCCAACTCGATCTCAACGCATTGAATGAACTGCCAAAAGTCGATCGCGTACTGGCGTTGGCGGAAACCAACGCCCAACTGGAAACGCTAACTGCCGAAGAACGCGTGGTCTGGGCGCTGGAAAATCTGCCCGGCGAATACGTGCTTTCTTCAAGCTTTGGCATCCAGGCGGCGGTGAGCCTGCACCTGGTGAACCAGATTCGCCCGGATATCCCGGTGATCCTCACCGATACCGGCTATTTGTTCCCGGAAACCTACCAGTTTATTGATGAGTTAACGGACAAACTCAAACTCAACCTGAAAGTTTACCGCGCGGGCGAAAGTCCGGCCTGGCAGGAAGCGCGCTACGGCAAACTGTGGGAGCAGGGCGTAGAAGGTATTGAGAAATACAATGAGATCAACAAAGTCGAGCCGATGAACCGGGCGCTCAAAGAGTTAAACGCGCAGACCTGGTTTGCCGGTCTGCGTCGCGAGCAGTCCGGTAGCCGCGCGCATTTACCCGTTCTCGCTATCCAGCGCGGCGTGTTTAAAGTGCTACCGATTATCGACTGGGATAACCGCACGGTTTACCAGTATCTGCAAAAGCATGGTCTGAAATACCATCCGCTGTGGGATCAGGGCTATCTGTCGGTGGGCGATACACATACTACCCGCAAGTGGGAGCCGGGCATGGCGGAAGAAGAGACACGCTTCTTCGGACTGAAACGTGAGTGCGGGCTGCATGAAGGGTAATTGTCCTTACGCGGTATGATTATACTTGCTGCTATGAAAAATCCGGCAGGCAGCCGGATTTTAAATTGGTTATATTACTGACTATCTTTATGTCAGTAATATATTACGACTGCACCCATCTTTACCAATGTGCAAAGAACGTTCATGGGTTAGATATAGTTTTTCAAGAATTACATCAATAAACATTTTTTTTGCATGATAGTCGTTATAATCCTGATTAAGTTTTTTTAAAAAACCAGAATTTGTTGGTTTAAACTCTGCAAACGGTGAATAGCTGTGTAGTAAATAGGAGATGCACGGATGCATCATGCTAAAAGCGACTTCACCTTGTACCTCCTGATAACCTATTTTGCAAAACTGAGTTGTAGGCTCAAAGTTACCGGCATTAATACAGGCCAGCATCGATTTTTCATCTGCAGTAAGTGAGTCCTGCCATTCGACAAGCGGGTGGTCTGGAGCCTCTGCGGGACGCATCATCTCATAAACCGCCGCTTTGATTTGTGCATTGCCCGTCACTTCTTTTCGTAGAGTTGAAATCGACTCCTGAAGTAATTCCGGGTGCCAGGTCATCTTCGCACCAATCACCTCGCATATTTGTAAAAATAACTGTCTCTCCTCCCTACTCATAGATTCTATCACTGCATCATCTGATATATTGAGGATGTCCTTAATATTGCTTTGGCTGATCACCGTGTCGCCGACCATAAGTAAAAATTGTGTCTGAGAGGCGTCCATCTTGATAGTAAACAGATCCTGATGAGCCGGGCAGGCCAGATGTTGTAGCCGTTTAAAGGCGTAAATTTTATTTATATCCTCTACGTTAGCTTCCATCTCTCCAGGTTCACCACGGCCCTGCCCGTGAATGATGGAGTGTAACACTTCCAGCGCATGGTCCTTTTTTTCCGCTCTAAAATGATCCTGGACTTTATCCCAGCTCCCCATATGGATTGCTTTTTCTTTATCTGCGCTTAACAGATGAGCAAGCCGACTTTCATTAAGCGTATAATTTTGATGATTACCGAAGCTTAAAGTGACTGGCATAATATTTTCCTTCAAATTTATATTATTTAATATCCGGAGTAAAATATATCGTTCAACTCCCTCTTTTTTATTAAACAGACAAGGTTTACTACAGGAGAGAATTTGAACGGCATTATCAATACAGCACATTTATGGTTGGTAATCCTTTGTGGTGACGATAATTCAGACAAAAGGTAGATGATTCGCCGCAAATGGTCGTTTTTTTAAATTTTGTCTCATGCAGGGGGCATTGGACGAAGCCTCTTTGAACGCTTCTTCCAGAAGAAAAGGGCGGAAAAATTTATAATAATTATTCGTGAAATAAATATTTCCGAAGAATATATAAACTTGAGTGAGTATATTTAAATATAATCTCATAGTATGCGATTTTTGTGAGATATATCAACAAAAAAGACCATTAAAAAGGCGTAGAGTGCTTTTATTATCCACATGCTGGAGTTTACGTGTCGATATATCACTATTGGGGAAAGTCTCGACGAGGAGAAATTGACGGCGGTGATGATTACCATTTGCTTTGCTGGCATTCTTTAGATGTTGCGGCTGTGGGTTACTGGATGGTGATAAATAATATTTATTTTATTGACCACTATCTAAAAAAATTAGGCATTCAGGATAAGGAGCAGGCGGCGCAATTTTTTGCCTGGATTTTATGCTGGCATGATATTGGAAAGTTTGCTCATTCCTTCCAGCAGCTATACCGTCATGAGGCTTTAAATGTCTTTAATGAGCCTACACGGCATTATGAAAAAATCGCGCATACCACGCTGGGATACGTGTTGTGGAACTCCTGGCTAAGTGAATGCCCTGAATTGTTTCCTCCTTCTTCGCTTTCAGTTCGTAAAAGTAAGCGCGTTATGGCGCTTTGGATGCCAGTCACTACAGGTCATCATGGACGCCCTCCAGAGGCAATCCAGGAGCTGGACCATTTTCGCCAGCAGGATAAAGACGCGGCAAGAGATTTTCTTCTGAGAATAAAAGCGCTCTTTCCTTTAATTACTTTGCCTGAATCCTGGGATGAAGATGAGGGTATCGACCAATTTCAGCAACTTTCCTGGTTTATTTCCGCTGCGGTTGTACTGGCTGACTGGACTGGTTCTGCCAGCCGTTATTTTCCGCGTACTGCGGAAAAAATGCCTGTTGATACCTACTGGCAGCAAGCTCTCGCTAAAGCACAAACTGCCATCACGCTATTTCCCTCAGCGGCGAATGTGTCTGCCTTTACGGGCATAGAAACGCTTTTCCCTTTTATTCAGCATCCCACACCGTTACAACAAAAGGCGCTAGAGCTGGATATCAACGTGGATGGCGCCCAACTCTTTATTCTTGAAGATGTCACCGGGGCCGGAAAAACAGAGGCGGCGCTCATATTAGCTCATCGACTGATGGCGGCAGGTAAAGCGCAGGGACTCTATTTTGGACTGCCGACAATGGCGACAGCCAACGCGATGTTTGAACGTATGGCGAACACCTGGCTGGCGCTGTATCAGCCGGACTCCCGTCCCAGCCTGATTCTGGCGCATAGCGCGCGTCGCTTAATGGATCGTTTCAATCAGTCAATATGGTCGGTCACTCTTTCCGGTACGGAAGAACCCGATGAAGCGCAGCCTGATAGTCAGGGATGCGCCGCCTGGTTTGCCGACAGCAATAAAAAAGCGTTGTTGGCGGAGGTTGGTGTAGGCACGTTGGATCAGGCGATGATGGCGGTAATGCCATTTAAACATAACAACCTGCGGTTATTGGGTCTTAGCAACAAGATTTTACTGGCTGATGAGATCCATGCCTGTGATGCATGGATGTCCCGAATACTTGAAGGTTTGATCGAACGGCAGGCCAGTAATGGCAACGCCACTATTCTCTTATCCGCGACGCTATCGCAGCAGCAGCGAGATAAGCTGGTGGCGGCATTTTCCCGTGGGGTGAGGCGTAGTGTGCAGGCGCCGTTGCTAGGCCATGACGATTATCCCTGGCTGACTCAGGTCACACAAACAGAGCTGATTTCTCAGCGGGTTGATACACGCAAAGAGGTTGAGCGCAGCG
Source organism: Salmonella sp. 32031103-2018-00083-FB-01-SM-01 (assembly GCF_017571995.1). NCBI lineage: Bacteria > Pseudomonadati > Pseudomonadota > Gammaproteobacteria > Enterobacterales > Enterobacteriaceae > Salmonella > Salmonella sp. 32031103-2018-00083-FB-01-SM-01. Next base: position 212,566 of record NZ_JAGEQL010000004.1, on the reverse strand, counting down.
TAGATATTGGCTGGCTACATAGTGAAGAGGCGTGTCTTGAACGTATAGGTGAAGCAGTGGAAAAAGGAAACTGTATCGCCTGGATACGTAACTCCGTTGATGATGCGATTCGTATCTATCGCCAGCTTCAACTGAGTAAGGTCGTCGCCACGGAAAACCTTTTACTCTTCCATAGTCGCTTTGCTTTTCACGATCGTCAGCGGATTGAGTCGCAGACGCTGAATCTCTTTGGCAAACAGAGCGGCGCGCAACGTGCCGGTAAGGTCATTATCGCCACGCAGGTAATCGAACAAAGTCTGGATATTGACTGCGATGAGATGATCTCTGATTTAGCGCCGGTGGATTTATTAATTCAGCGGGCCGGTCGACTACAGCGTCATATTCGCGATCGTAACGGTCTGGTGAAAAAGAGTGGGCAGGATGAGCGAGAGACGCCAGTGCTGCGCATTCTTGCTCCGGAGTGGGATGACGCGCCGCGAGAGAACTGGTTATCCAGCGCCATGCGTAACAGCGCCTATGTCTATCCCGATCATGGGCGCATGTGGCTGACGCAGCGCATATTACGTGAGCAGGGGACGATTCGGATGCCGCAATCTGCCCGATTGTTGATTGAGTCGGTCTACGGCGAGGACGTCAACATGCCGGTTGGATTTGCAAAAACCGAGCAATTGCAGAAAGGCAAATTTTATTGCGACCGGGCATTTGCCAGACAGATGCTGCTTAACTTTGCGCCGGGCTATTGTGCTGAAATTAGCGATTCTCTACCGGAGAAAATGTCAACGCGGTTGGCGGAAGAGTCTGTCACGCTGTGGCTGGCGAAAATCGTGGATGGCGTCGTAACCCCTTATGCCAGCGGTGAACATGCCTGGGAGATGAGCGTGCTGCGGGTACGTCAGAGCTGGTGGGATAAACATAAAGGCGAGTTTGAAAAATTAGATGGCGAACCCCTGCGTAAGTGGTGTGCGCAACAGCATCAGGATAAGGATTTTGCCACGGTGATTGTGGTGACGGATTGTGCCGCTTGTGGTTATTCGGCGAATGAGGGATTGATTGGCATGATGGGGGAATAACGAATATAGATATGGACAATTTTTCGCTTTTAACAACGCCCTGGCTCCCCGTCCGTTTCAAAGACGGTTCCACGGGCAAACTGGCTCCTGTCAATCTGGCAGATGAAAACGTGGTGGATATCGCCGCAACGCGAGCAGATTTGCAGGGAGCGGCCTGGCAGTTTCTGTTGGGATTGCTGCAATGCAGTATCGCGCCGAAAAGATACAAAAACTGGGAGGATATCTGGTTTGATGGATTGCATGCCGATGCGCTCCATAAGGCATTAGCACCGTTAGAACACGCTTTTCAGTTTGGCGCGGAAACGCCGTCTTTTATGCAGGATTTTGAAGAATTACCCGACAATAAAATAACTATAGCTTCGCTATTACCGGAAACACCAGGTATTCAAACTACTGAGTTAAATACAGATCATTTTATCAAACGTGGCGTAATGGAATGTTTTTGCCCGCATTGTGCCGCGTTGGCGTTGTTTTCTATGCAGCTTAACGCTCCTTCCGGCGGACAAGGCTACCGCACTGGGCTGCGCGGCGGCGGGCCGCTGACTACATTGATTGAATTGCAGGAATATCAGGGAGAGCGGCAAACGCCGCTCTGGCGCAAGCTGTGGCTCAACGTGATGCCGCAGGATGCTGCGGATCTGCCTTTGCCTGTCGTCTATGATGCGGCTGTATTTCCCTGGCTTGCCGCAACACGTACCAGCGAGCCACCAGCTCATACTATTACAACAGATGAGCAGGTAAATAAATTACAAGCATACTGGGGGATGCCACGCCGTATCCGTCTGGATTTCGCGACAATACGTCAGGGAGTGTGCAATATCTGCGGTAATAATAGCGATGAGCTGCTAATCCAGATGTTGGTCAAGAATTATGGCGTTAATTATGACCGCTGGCGGCACCCATTAACACCACATCGCCTGCAAATAAAGAATAGTAAGGGATTTGAACCTGTTATAACCCAACCTGGTGGACTTCTTTGGCGAGATTGGCTGGGACTAAGTCAAGAAAACCCGACGGAAAAGAATACCGAATATCCGGCACAGGTGATCAAAGTGTTTAATGCCCGAGAGCTCAGGAATATCAAAGTAGGCTTGTGGGGATTTGGTGCCGATTTCAAAAAAATGAAAATCCGCTGTTGGTATGAGCACCACTTTCCGTTGCTGATGACGGAAGGTCTGATCCCTGATTTACGTAAAGCAATACAAACTGCTACCCGACTCCTCAGCCTGCTGCGCAGTGCGCTAAAAGAAGCGTGGTTCGCCAATGCGAAGGGCGCCCGCGGTGATTTCAGTTTTATCGACATTGATTTCTGGAACCTGACGCAGGGGCGCTTTCTCAATCTGATTCACGATCTGGAAAACGGCCACAAGCCGGACGAAAGGCTGAATAAATGGCAAAGAGAACTTTGGCTGTTTACCCGTCATTACTTCGATGATCACGTCTTTACCAACCCCTACGAGAGCAGCGATCTGGAACGCATCATGACCGCGCGCAAGAAATATTTTACGACATCGGCGGAAAAACAAAGCGCAAAAGCCGCCAAAGCAAAGAAACAGGAGGCTGCTGAATGAGTGTTGTGACGAAAGATGATAAAGCCACTTTGCGTCAGTGGCATGAGGAACTACAAGAAAAACGTGGATTACGTGCCAGCTTACGACGTAGTAAAACGGTGAATGATGCCTGTTTGGCTGAGGGGCTTCATTCATTGTTAATGCAAACACATTCTTTATGGAAAAACAAAGCACCCTGGAATGTTACTGCATTGGCAATCACAGCGGCACTGGCTGCACATATCAAATTTATTGATGAGCAAAAGAGTTTTGCTGCGCAGCTTGGACAGAAGAAAGGTGGCGACACTCCGGTGATGTCAAAATTACGCTTCTCCCACCTATTAGCGGTAAAAACGCCGGATGAACTGCTGCGCCAGTTACGGCGTGCGGTGAAGCTGTTAGATGGTTCGGTCAACCTGTTTTCTCTTGCAGACGATATTTTCTGCTGGTGCCAGGAGCAGAATGACTTGCTGAACCACCATTGCCGCCAGCAGCGGCCAACCGAATTTCTCCGTATCCGCTGGGCGCTGGAATACTACCAGGCTGGCGATAACGAACAAGATTAACAGGGATATCTTTATGACAACGTTTATTCAACTCCATTTATTAACCGCTTATCCTGCCGCCAACCTCAACCGTGACGATACCGGCGCGCCAAAAACCGTGGTGCTTGGCGGCGCGACGCGTCTGCGTATCTCCTCTCAGAGCCTGAAACGTGCCTGGCGTACCTCGGAACTGTTTGAGCAGGCGCTTGCCGGGAATATCGGTATTCGTAGCGGACGTATTGCGCGCGAAGCGGCGCAGATCCTCGTTGAAAGCGGCATTGACGCCAAAAAAGCGGTTGAGTACGTCAAGAACATCGCTAACTATTTTGGCAAGGTAAAGGCGGAAAAGAAACCCAAAGATGAGTTGACGAATGCTGAAACCGGGCAACTGGTGCATATCAGCCCAGCTGAGTTTGAGGCTGTGAAAGCGCTGGCGCACCGTCTGGCAGAAGAAAAACGCGCGCCAAAAGAGGAAGAGCTTGCACTGCTACGTAAAGATCGCATGGCCGTCGATATTGCCATGTTTGGCCGGATGTTAGCGGAGAAAACTGATTTTAACGTTGAAGCCGCCTGCCAGGTCGCCCACGCCTTCGGCGTCAGCGAAACGATCATCGAAGACGATTTCTTTACTGCTGTGGATGACCTACGCCAGGCATCGGCAGAAGATGCAGGCGCAGGCCATCTCGGCGAAACCGGCTTTGGCTCCGCGCTGTTTTACACCTATATCTGCATCAACAAAGATCTGCTGGTGAAAAACCTGAACGACAATGAAGAACTGGCAAACAAAACGCTGCGCGCCTTTACTGAAGCGGCGCTGAAAGTGTCGCCGACCGGCAAACAGAACAGCTTTGCCAGCCGTGCCTATGCCTCGTGGGCGCTGGCCGAAAAAGGCACCGACCAACCACGTTCACTGGCGGCTGCGTTTTATGAACCGATCAACGGTACAGACCAATTGAACGTTGCGGTTAAGCGTATTACATCGCTGCATAAGAATATGAATAAGGTTTATGGCCAGCGGACTGATACCGCCAGTTTCGACGTGATGAATCAGCAGGGAAGCATGAAAGACGTGCTTGACTTCATCTGCGCGTAAGGGGCGGCTTATGAGCCAATATCTGGTTTTTCAGCTTCACGGGCCGATGGCCTCCTGGGGCGTGGATGCGCCAGGCGAAGTGCGCCACAGCCATGAGCTACCCTCGCGCTCGGCGCTGTTGGGGTTATTAGCTGCGGCGCTGGGAATTCGCCGCGATGAGGAGGAACGGCTAAACGCCTTCAATCGTCATTACCAATTTTTGCTGTGCGCCAGTGGCAACCCGCGCTGGGCGCGGGATTATCACACGGTGCAGATGCCGAAAGAGGTACGTAAGGCACGTTACTTCAGCCGCCGTGAAGAGTTGCAGGATCCTGAATTACTGAGCGCGCTGATTTCCCGACGCGACTACTACACCGACGCTTGGTGGATGATTGCTGTCAGCGCGACGCCGGACGCGCCTTACACGTTGGCGCAGCTTCAGGCGGCGTTACAACATCCTGTGTTCCCGCTGTATCTGGGGCGCAAAAGTCACCCTCTGGCGTTGCCGCTTGCGCCGCAACTGCTGGAAGGACGCGCGCCGGATGCCCTGCGCGAAGCGTATCGTCAGTACCAGGATAAATTTAATGCGCTGAGACTACCTCTTCCCAGGCTACAGAACGAATGCTGGTGGGAAGGTGAACACGATGGCTTAACGGCGAACAAAATTTTACGTCGTCGCGACATGCCATTGAGCCGCCAGCAATGGCTGTTCGGTGAACGTAGCGTGAATCAGGGGCCGTGGCTCAGCAAGGAGGACGCGTGTATCTCTCAAGAATAACGCTGCACACCAGCGAGCTTTCGCCAGCACAACTCTTGCATCTGGTGGAGCGCGGTGAGTACGTGATGCACCAGTGGTTATGGGATCTCTTTCCCGGCGGCAAGGAACGGCAGTTTCTGTATCGCCGCGAAGAGTTACAGGGCGCGTTTCGCTTTTTTGTCCTCTCGCAGGAACAGCCTGCCGCCAGCGCGATTTTTGACGTGCAGACTCGCCCGTTTGCGCCAACGCTGAGCGCGGGGCAGACGCTGCGGTTTAACCTGCGCGCCAATCCGACAATTTGCAAAAACGGTAAGCGTCACGATTTGCTGATGGAGGCGAAACGCCAGCGTAAAACGCAGGGCGATAGCCAGGATATTTGGTCTTATCAGCAGCAGGCGGCGTTGGAATGGCTGGTGCGCCAGGGGGAACAAAATGGCTTTACCCTACGCGAGGCGAGCGTTGATGCTTACCGGCAGCAGCAGATACGTCGCGAGAAATCCCGGCAGATGATTCAGTTTAGCAGCGTGGACTATACCGGCGTGCTGGTGATTAACGATCCCGCGCTTTTCCTGCAACGTCTGGCGCAGGGGTACGGTAAAAGCCGGGCGTTTGGCTGCGGAATGATGATGATCAAACCCGGAGAGGACGCGTGACGTTCGTACCGCTCAACCCGATCCCGTTAAAAGATCGAACCTCGATGATCTTCCTCCAGTACGGTCAGATCGACGTGCTGGATGGGGCATTCGTGCTGATCGATAAAACAGGAATCCGCACGCATATTCCTGTTGGTTCGGTTGCCTGCATCATGCTGGAACCGGGAACGCGGGTTTCCCATGCGGCTGTGCGTCTGGCATCGACGGTAGGAACGCTGCTGGTATGGGTGGGCGAGGCGGGAGTGCGGGTCTATTCCTCCGGACAACCCGGCGGCGCACGAGCCGATAAGTTGCTTTATCAGGCAAAGCTGGCGTTAGATGACGATCTGCGGCTGAAGGTGGTGCGCAAAATGTATGAACTGCGTTTTCGCGAACCGCCGCCCGCCCGTCGCTCCGTTGAGCAACTGCGCGGTATTGAAGGATCCCGTGTGCGGGCGACCTATGCATTACTGGCGAAGCAGTATGGCGTGAAATGGCATGGTCGTAACTATGATCCGAAAGACTGGGAGAAGGGGGATGTCGTCAACCGATGTATTAGCGCGGCAACATCGTGCCTGTACGGGATTTCAGAAGCGGCTATCCTGGCGGCGGGATATGCGCCGGCTATCGGTTTTATCCATAGCGGTAAGCCGCTTTCTTTTGTTTATGACATTGCCGATATCATCAAATTTGAATCGGTGGTGCCCAAAGCATTTGAGATCGCCGCTCGTCACCCGGCGGAACCAGATAAAGAAGTGCGCCTGGCCTGCCGTGATATTTTTCGCAGTTCGAAGCTGACCGGAAAGTTGATCCCACTGATCGAAGAGGTGCTCGCTGCCGGTGAAATTGAACCGCCTCAGCCTGCGCCGGATATGCTGCCGCCAGCAATACCGGAACCTGAATCCTTGGGGGATAGCGGCCATCGGGGGCATGGTTGATGAGTATGGTGGTTGTGGTCACGGAAAACGTACCGCCGCGCCTGCGGGGACGTCTTGCCGTCTGGTTACTCGAGGTTCGTGCAGGTGTTTATGTTGGTGATACCTCGAAGCGTATTCGGGAAATGATTTGGCAACAGATCACACAGCTTGGCGGTTGCGGGAATGCCGTCATGGCCTGGGCGACTAACACGGAATCGGGATTTGAGTTTCAGACATGGGGTGAAAACCGACGTATTCCGGTAGATTTGGATGGACTGCGTTTGGTTTCTTTCCTTCCTGTTGAAAATCAATAAGTTGAATGTTCTTTAATAATAAGGAATTGTTATCTTACCGTTGGTAGTTTGTTAGGTAGTAAAAAAGGGCTTTTAGAACAAATATATAGTTTTGGTGTGTTCCCCGCGCCAGCGGGGATAAACCGTATGTTGTAGCCTTTCCAGTTGAGTTTGCATTGTGTTCCCCGCGCCAGCGGGGATAAACCGGGGAATGCCCCATTTGCAAGCGTCGCGGAAAAGTGTTCCCCGCGCCAGCGGGGATAAACCGCTTCGCCTTCAGGAAGAAACCTACATCGAACAGTGTTCCCCGCGCCAGCGGGGATAAACCGCAAAAGGCCGACGGTGTGTACATCTCTAAAAAGTGTTCCCCGCGTCAGCGGGGATAAACACGTTTCACCAGCATATCAAGACGTTTTTTCCGCTTTCGCCAGCTCTTTTACCAACGGCAGCATTATCCGCACTACATCGCGGCTACGGCGCTCAATTCGCCCAGGCAGCGCCTTGTCTATATGCTGTTGATTATCAAGCCGTACGTCGTGCCAGCTATTGCCGTTCGGGAAGGATGCATTTTTCACGCGTTGCTGGTATCCGTCTTTTTTACCCAGATTCCAGTTCGTCGCCTCAACAGAAAGCACCGATATTCCCGCTTTATCGAAAACCTCCGCATCATTACAGCAACCCGTTCCTTTGGGGTAGGATGGATTGCGTCCCGGATTGGTGTTGGCGGCGATACCATAACGGCGCGCAATCGCTAATGCCCGATCGCGGGTCAGTGTACGCACCGCTTCCGGCGTATTTTTCCCGCTATTAAAATAGAGCTTGTCGCCAACAATCAGGTTATCGAGATTAATGACCAGCAGCGTATTTTTCTTCTCAGCGTCACTCATTCGTTTGAGTAAATTTTCCGCGCCTAGCTTTCCCTCTTCTTCCCCGCTGGTGGCGATAAAACGAATCCCATAATGGGTCGGTATATCTTTCAGGCGCGTCGCCAGTTCCAGCATAACGCCTAATCCCGCGGCATTATCATCCATTCCTTGTAACGTTAAACCGCCCAGATTGGCATCGACATCAGCGTCGCTCTGCGGAGCGTAGGTATCCAGATGCGCCATAATAATGATCTGTTGCGGCACGCGCCCTTCATGGGCGGCGATGACCGTACTGCCCGTCACGTTATGCCAGTTTTTGCGATTATCCTTCGTAGTATAAATAAATCGGCTATTAAACGTTCGAATATCGCTTTGGTATCCCATCTGGGTAAATTGTTGGCGTAAATAATCGGCAGATAACATCTCGGCGGGGGAGCCAGTCATTCTCCCGGGAAAAAAGGTGGCGATATGTCGTGCCTGAGTATTCGCTATTTCACCAGGCTCTGGTGATGCTGCTTGTGCAGGAAGGATAAAGCCTACGCCGAGCGCCAGAATGACGGCAAAGCGGCGCGTTGCGGAAAACATAATGAGTCCTTAAATACAGAACAAAATTTTACGTGGCTAGTATGAAACCGCGATCGTGTTAATACAATTTCATTTGCTCCTAAATGCTGGCAATCCGGTACGTTAAGCATTTTTTGATATTGGTTTTTGGGCCGCGTTATTCCTTTGAGGAACTACTCATTCCAATTCGTCATTTCATTCACTCTCCTGCGCTCCCTATAGTCGTGTAATCGAAATGTTTAGCAAAAAACGGTATTGCAAAGGAACGGTTATGGATCAAAAACGACTCACCCACCTGCGGCAACTGGAGGCGGAAAGTATCCACATTATCCGTGAAGTGGCAGCGGAATTCGCTAATCCGGTCATGCTGTACTCCATTGGTAAAGACTCCAGCGTCATGCTGCATCTGGCGCGTAAGGCGTTTTATCCGGGTACGTTGCCGTTCCCGCTATTGCACGTTGATACCGGTTGGAAATTCCGTGAGATGTACGCCTTTCGCGATCGTACCGCCAACGCATATGGCTGCGAATTGCTGGTACATAAAAATCCGGAAGGCGTGGCGATGGGCATCAATCCGTTCGTTCACGGTAGCGCTAAACACACCGACATTATGAAAACCGAAGGGTTAAAGCAGGCGCTGAATAAGTACGGTTTTGATGCCGCGTTCGGCGGCGCACGGCGCGATGAGGAAAAATCCCGCGCGAAAGAACGTATTTACTCCTTTCGTGACCGTTTCCATCGCTGGGACCCGAAAAATCAGCGGCCAGAGTTGTGGCGTAACTATAACGGTCAGATTAATAAAGGCGAAAGTATACGCGTCTTCCCTCTCTCCAACTGGACAGAGCAGGATATCTGGCAATACATCTGGCTGGAAAACATCGACATCGTGCCGCTGTACCTGGCTGCTGAACGCCCGGTTCTGGAACGTGACGGCATGTTGATGATGGTGGATGACGATCGTATCGATCTCCAGCCTGGCGAAGTCATCAAAAAAAGGATGGTGCGCTTCCGTACACTTGGCTGTTGGCCGCTCACCGGGGCGGTGGAATCCCACGCGCAAACGCTGCCGGAAATTATCGAAGAGATGCTGGTTTCTACCACCAGCGAGCGCCAGGGAAGGATGATTGACCGCGATCAGGCGGGGTCGATGGAGCTTAAAAAACGTCAGGGGTATTTCTAAGGAGCCGCCATGAACACCATACTTGCCCAACAAATCGCCAATGAAGGCGGCGTCGAAGCCTGGATGATTGCCCAACAGCACAAAAGCCTGTTGCGTTTTTTAACCTGTGGCAGCGTTGATGACGGTAAAAGTACGCTGATAGGTCGTTTGCTGCACGATACCCTGCAAATTTATGAAGATCAGCTCTCTTCTCTGCATAATGACAGTAAACGTCATGGCACGCAGGGAGAAAAACTCGATCTGGCGCTGCTGGTAGATGGGCTGCAGGCTGAGCGTGAGCAGGGCATTACTATTGACGTCGCGTACCGCTATTTCTCCACGGAAAAACGAAAATTTATTATCGCCGACACGCCGGGCCATGAACAATATACCCGTAATATGGCGACCGGGGCGTCCACCTGCGATCTGGCGATCCTATTGATCGACGCGCGTAAAGGCGTGCTGGATCAGACGCGTCGCCATAGCTTTATCTCCACTCTGTTGGGGATCAAACACCTGGTGGTGGCAATCAACAAAATGGATCTCGTTGACTACCGCGAAGAGACCTTCGCCCGTATTCGCGAAGATTACCTGACCTTTGCTGAACAGTTGCCAGGCGATCTGGACATTCGCTTTGTCCCGCTTTCGGCGCTGGAAGGGGATAATGTCGCCGCGCAGAGCGCGAATATGCGCTGGTACAGCGGTCCGACGCTGCTGGAAGTCCTGGAAACGGTAGACATACAGCGTGCGGTAGACCGTCAGCCGATGCGCTTTCCGGTACAATACGTCAATCGCCCGAATCTTGATTTTCGGGGGTATGCCGGCACTCTGGCGTCTGGTAGCGTCAAAGTCGGAGAGCGCATTAAAGTGCTGCCGTCCGGCGTGGAATCCAGCGTGGCGCGTATCGTCACTTTTGATGGCGATAAAGAAGAAGCCTGTGCGGGCGAAGCCATTACCCTGGTACTCAACGACGACATTGATATTAGCCGCGGCGATCTGCTGCTGGCGGCAAACGAGACGCTGGCACCTGCGCGTCATGCCGCGATCGACGTGGTATGGATGGCGGAACAGCCGCTGGCGCCGGGCCAAAGCTACGACGTTAAACTCGCGGGTAAGAAAACCCGCGCGCGTATCGAAGCTATTCGCTATCAGATTGATATCAACAATCTGACCCAACGAGACGTCGAGAGCCTGCCGTTAAACGGTATTGGTCTGGTAGAGATGACATTCGATGAGCCGCTCGCGCTGGATATTTATCAGCAAAATCCGGTGACGGGCGGACTGATTTTTATCGACCGGCTTTCTAACGTCACCGTGGGCGCTGGCATGGTGCGGGAACTGAACGAACGCGGAGCGACGCCGCCCGTGGAATACAGTGCGTTTGAGCTGGAGCTGAATGCGCTGGTACGCCGTCATTTTCCGCACTGGGACGCCCGCGATTTGCTGGGAGATAAACATGGCGCTGCATGATGAGAACGTGGTCTGGCACTCTCATCCCGTTACTGTCGCCGCCCGTGAACAGCTCCACGGCCACCGTGGCGTGGTGCTGTGGTTTACCGGACTCTCCGGTTCGGGAAAATCAACGGTGGCCGGCGCGCTGGAAGAGGCGTTACATCAGCGTGGCGTCAGTACCTACCTGTTGGATGGCGATAATGTGCGCCACGGTTTGTGCCGTGATTTAGGCTTTAGCGATGCCGATCGCCAGGAGAATATCCGGCGGGTAGGCGAAGTGGCCGGTCTGATGGCGGACGCCGGTCTGATTGTTTTGACGGCATTTATTTCTCCGCACCGCGCCGAGCGGCAACTGGTAAAAGAGTGCGTCGGCCACGATCGTTTTATCGAGATTTATGTCAATACGCCGCTGGCTATCTGTGAACAGCGCGATCCTAAAGGGTTGTATAAAAAAGCGCGCGCGGGCGAGTTGCGTAACTTTACCGGTATCGACGCCATTTACGAAGCGCCTGACTCGCCCCTGGTTCATCTAAATGGTGAACAATTAGTAACAAATTTGGTTTCCCAATTATTAGATCTACTGAGACGGCGCGATATTATCAGATCCTGAGACACCACCGGGCTTGTATGCCCGGTATGGTCAAGGTTACAGGATTTAATATGCGTAATAGCCATAACATTACTTTCACAAGGTCAGACGCCTTCATGGTCGACGATGACGCCACCGGTGCATTTCCGGGGGCGGTGGTCGGCTTTGTGTCATGGCTGCTGGCGTTGGGGATCCCTTTTCTGCTTTATGGCCCTAACACGCTGTTTTTTTTCCTCTATACCTGGCCCTTTTTCCTCGCGTTAATGCCGGTATCGGTGATTATCGGCATTGCGTTGCATCTGCTGGTAAAGGGCAAAATACTTTTTAGCATCATGTTTACTCTACTGGCGGTAGGCGCGCTGTTCGGCGCGTTATTTATATGGCTATTAGGGTAGACGGGTTATCACTGCGCCTCCGGTCATAATTCAAACCGTAACCAACAATGAGATTATGTTCTCCTTACTCGGGTATACGTAACATCCGGCAAATGTGGTACATTTGCCGGCGTTGTCGCGGCAATCCCGTCCTGAATGTGGAGTCACAGAGGACGTTATGGGATGATGATGCCGTTTTTCAGGGGGCAGGATGGGTAAACTAACGCTGCTGTTGCTGGCTTTACTGGTCTGGCTACAGTACTCGCTGTGGTTCGGTAAGAACGGCATACATGACTATAGCCGCGTCAACGATGATGTGGTCGCGCAGCAGGCGACAAACGCCAAACTTAAAGCGCGTAACGATCAGCTTTTTGCCGAAATTGACGATCTCAATGGCGGCCAGGAAGCGATTGAGGAGCGCGCGCGCAACGAACTTAGCATGACCAAACCGGGCGAAACCTTCTATCGTCTGGTGCCTGACGCCTCAAAACGCGCGGCAACGGCGGGGCAAACTCATCGATAAACCATCCAGGGATTTAACATGGCAGCCACTTTATTGGACGTTTGCGCCGTGGTGCCGGCTGCCGGATTTGGCCGCCGAATGCAAACAGAATGTCCTAAGCAGTATCTCTCAATCGGTAATAAAACCATTCTGGAGCACTCAGTTCATGCGCTGCTGGCGCATCCTCGGGTGACACGCGTTGTTATTGCTATCAGCCCTGGCGATCATCGCTTTGCCCAACTTCCGTTGGCGAATCACCCGCAAATCACCGTTGTGGATGGTGGCAACGAACGCGCTGATTCCGTTTTGGCCGGGTTGCAGGCCGTTGCAAAGGCGCAGTGGGTGCTGGTGCACGATGCGGCAAGACCCTGTTTGCATCAGGATGACCTTGCGCGGTTGCTGGCTATCAGCGAAAACAGCCGGGTCGGCGGTATCCTCGCCAGTCCGGTGCGCGACACCATGAAACGCGGCGAACCGGGGAAAAACGCTATTGCCCATACCGTAGAGCGCGCCGATTTATGGCACGCGCTCACCCCGCAGTTTTTCCCCCGCGAACTCTTGCACGATTGTCTGACGCGTGCGCTGAATGAAGGCGCGACCATCACCGACGAAGCGTCAGCGCTGGAGTATTGTGGTTTTCATCCGGCGCTGGTAGAAGGTCGCGCGGATAACATCAAGGTCACCCGTCCGGAAGATCTGGCGCTGGCGGAATTTTATCTGACCCGAACCATCCACCAGGAGAAAGCATAATGCGAATTGGACACGGTTTTGACGTACACGCGTTTGGCGGAGAAGGGCCGATTATCATTGGCGGCGTGCGTATCCCTTATGAAAAAGGGCTATTGGCGCATTCCGATGGCGATGTGGCGTTACATGCGCTGACCGATGCGCTGCTGGGCGCGGCGGCGCTTGGCGATATCGGCAAGCTCTTCCCGGATACCGATCCGGCATTTAAGGGAGCGGATAGCCGCGAACTGCTGCGCGAAGCCTGGCGTCGTATTCAGGCGAAGGGGTACACCCTCGGCAACGTGGATGTCACCATTATTGCGCAGGCGCCGAAAATGCTGCCGCATATTCCGCAAATGCGTGTCTTTATCGCCGAAGATCTCGGCTGCCATATGGATGACGTTAACGTGAAGGCGACGACGACGGAAAAGCTCGGATTTACCGGACGCGGAGAAGGCATTGCCTGCGAAGCGGTCGCGCTGCTGATGAAGGCGGCGAAATGACAGAGTTTGACAATCTCACCTGGCTGCACGGAAAGCCACAAGGTAGCGGATTGCTGAAAGCGAATCCGGAAGATTTTGTGGTGGTTGAAGATTTAGGCTTTACGCCGGATGGTGAAGGCGAGCACATTCTGCTGCGTATTTTGAAAAACGGTTGCAATACCCGTTTTGTCGCTGACGCGCTGGCGAAATTCCTGAAAATTCACGCTCGCGAAGTGAGCTTTGCCGGGCAAAAAGATAAACACGCCGTTACCGAGCAGTGGCTGTGCGCGCGCGTGCCGGGGAAAGAGATGCCCGATTTCAGCGCCTTTCAGCTGGAAGGTTGTAAAGTGCTGGAATACGCGCGTCACAAGCGTAAGCTGCGTTTAGGCGCGCTGAAAGGCAATGCTTTTACGCTGGTGTTGCGTGAAATAAGCGATCGCCGCGATGTCGAAACACGATTGCAGGCGATTCGCGATAGCGGCGTGCCGAACTATTTTGGCGCACAGCGATTCGGCATTGGCGGCAGCAACTTGCAGGGCGCGCTGCGCTGGGCGCAAAGTAACGCGCCGGTGCGCGATCGCAATAAACGCAGTTTTTGGTTGTCGGCGGCACGTAGCGCGTTGTTTAATCAAATTGTTCACCAGCGGCTGAAGAAACCAGACTTTAATCAAGTTGTTGACGGCGATGCGCTACAATTAGCGGGGCGTGGAAGCTGGTTCGTCGCGACATCTGAAGAACTGCCTGAATTGCAGCGCCGGGTAGACGAAAAAGAGCTGATGATTACAGCGTCGTTGCCGGGCAGCGGAGAGTGGGGAACACAGCGTGCGGCGCTGGCGTTTGAGCAAGATGCCATTGCCCAGGAAACGGTGTTGCAATTGCTGTTGCTGCGCGAAAAAGTAGAGGCGTCGCGCAGAGCGATGCTGCTTTATCCGCAACAATTAAGCTGGAACTGGTGGGATGACGTTACCGTCGAGTTACGTTTCTGGCTGCCCGCAGGCAGTTTTGCCACCAGCGTAGTAAGGGAACTGATCAACACAATGGGTGATTATGCGCATATTGCTGAGTAACGATGACGGGGTTCACGCGCCCGGTATACAAACGCTGGCGAAAGCGCTGCGTGAGTTTGCTGATGTACAGGTCGTAGCCCCGGATCGTAACCGCAGCGGCGCGTCTAATTCCCTCACGCTGGAATCTTCGCTTCGTACTTTTACCTTTGATAATGGCGATATCGCTGTACAGATGGGGACGCCGACCGATTGCGTCTATCTGGGCGTTAATGCCTTAATGCGTCCGCGTCCGGATATTGTCGTTTCCGGTATTAACGCGGGTCCGAATCTGGGCGATGATGTGATCTATTCCGGTACTGTCGCCGCGGCGATGGAAGGTCGTCATCTCGGCTTTCCGGCATTAGCGGTCTCCCTTAACGGCTATCAGCATTATGATACGGCTGCGGCCGTGACTTGCGCGCTTTTGCGAGGGTTAAGCCGGGAGCCGTTGCGTACCGGGCGTATTCTCAACGTGAATGTCCCGGATCTACCGTTAGCGCAGGTTAAAGGTATCCGCGTGACTCGCTGCGGTAGCCGCCATCCAGCGGATAAAGTAATCCCGCAGGAAGATCCGCGCGGTAATACATTGTACTGGATTGGCCCGCCGGGCGATAAATACGATGCCGGGCCGGATACCGATTTCGCGGCGGTGGATGAAGGCTACGTCTCCGTCACGCCGTTGCATGTGGATTTAACCGCGCACAGCGCGCATGATGTGGTTTCAGACTGGTTAGACAGCGTGGGAGTTGGCACGCAATGGTAAGTGGACGTGTACAGGCTCTTCTTGAACAATTGCGCGCGCAGGGCATCAGAGATGAGCTGGTGCTTAATGCGCTTGCCGCAGTGCCGCGCGAGAAATTTATTGATGAAGCGTTTGAACATAAGGCCTGGGAAAATATCGCTTTGCCGATAGGCCAGGGTCAGACGATTTCGCAGCCCTATATGGTGGCGCGAATGACGGAACTGCTCGAACTGACGCCGCAGTCCAGGGTGCTGGAAATTGGCACCGGTTCCGGCTATCAGACGGCGATTCTGGCGCATCTGGTGCATCACGTTTGCTCCGTTGAGCGGATTAAGGGGCTGCAATGGCAGGCGCGCCGCCGCCTGAAGCAGCTCGATTTACATAATGTTTCTACCCGTCATGGCGATGGCTGGCAAGGCTGGCAGGCGCGTGCGCCGTTTGACGCTATCATTGTGACGGCCGCGCCGCCGGAAATTCCTACCGCGCTCATGGCACAGTTGGATGAAGGCGGCATTCTTGTTCTGCCCGTGGGCGATGAGCAGCAGTTTTTGAAACGCGTGCGTCGCCGGGGCGGCGAATTTATTATCGATACCGTGGAGGCCGTTCGCTTCGTCCCGTTAGTCAAGGGAGAGCTGGCCTAGTTTGCCCTGCAAACACCCACTATTACGCCTGATGAAGCCGAAACGAATACCTGGAGTTTTCCTGGTTATTCCCGGTGGGTTAAGCGTATCGTGAACACATTTTCCCGTGTTCACTTAATGTGTTGCACGGTTCTTACGTCACTGGTTGTTAACCAAATTTTTTCCTGGGGGATAAATGAGCGCGGGAAGCCCAAAATTCACCGTTAGTCGCATTGCGGCACTATCACTGGTTTCACTATGGCTGGCAGGTTGTACCAGTTCGTCAAACCCTCCGGCGCCGGTTACGTCTGTGGACAGTGGTTCGTCATCAAATACCAATTCCGGGATGTTGATCACACCGCCGCCAAAAATGGGCGCGACGACGCAACAAACGCCGCAACAAGCGCCGCAAATTCAACCCGTTCAGCGTCCTGTAACGCAGCCCATGCAAACTCAACCGGTCGCGGAACAGCCCGTGCAGATGGAAAATGGGCGAATCGTATACAATCGCCAGTATGGGAATATTCCGAAAGGTAGCTATACGGGTGGCAGTACTTACACCGTGAAAAAGGGTGATACGCTTTTTTACATCGCCTGGATTACCGGGAACGATTTCCGCGATCTGGCCCAGAGAAACAGTATTCCTGCCCCGTATAGCCTGAATGTAGGGCAAACTTTGCAAGTTGGTAACGCATCCGGTACGCCAATTACTGGCGGAAATGCGATCACCCAGGCGGATGCAGCACAGCAAGGAGTTGTGACCAGGTCTGCACAAAATTCCACCGTTGCAGTTGCGTCTCAACCAACAATTACGTATTCTGAGGGCTCAGGTGAACAAAGTGCTAACAAAATGTTGCCAAACAACAAGCCTGCTGGGACGGTTGTCACAGCGCCTGTAACGGCACCAACGGTAAGCACGACCGAACCAAATGCAAGCAGTACGTCAACCAGCGCGCCGATTTCCGCATGGCGCTGGCCGACGGATGGCAAAGTGATCGAAAACTTTGGCGCTTCCGAAGGGGGCAATAAAGGGATCGACATTGCAGGCAGTAAGGGACAGGCTATCGTCGCAACCGCTGATGGGCGCGTCGTATATGCCGGTAACGCGCTGCGTGGTTACGGTAATCTTATTATCATCAAACATAACGATGATTACCTGAGTGCCTACGCCCATAATGATACGATGCTGGTCCGGGAACAACAGGAAGTTAAGGCGGGGCAAAAAATCGCTACTATGGGTAGCACCGGCACCAGCTCTACACGCTTGCATTTTGAAATTCGTTACAAGGGGAAATCCGTAAACCCGCTGCGTTATTTACCGCAGCGATAAAGCGGCGGAACCAGGCTTTGACTTGCTAGTTCCGTCAAGGGATCACGGGTAGGAGCCACCTTATGAGTCAGAATACGCTGAAAGTTCATGATTTAAATGAAGACGCGGAATTTGATGAGAACGGAGTAGAGGCTTTTGACGAAAAAGCCTTGAGTGAAGAGGAACCCAGTGATAACGACCTGGCTGAAGAAGAGCTGTTATCGCAAGGGGCCACACAGCGTGTGTTGGACGCGACTCAGCTTTACCTTGGTGAGATTGGGTATTCACCACTGTTAACAGCCGAAGAAGAAGTCTATTTTGCGCGTCGCGCACTGCGTGGAGATGTCGCTTCTCGCCGTCGCATGATTGAGAGTAACCTGCGTCTGGTGGTAAAAATTGCCCGCCGTTATGGCAATCGTGGACTGGCGTTGCTGGACCTGATTGAAGAGGGCAACCTGGGGCTTATCCGTGCAGTCGAGAAGTTTGACCCGGAACGCGGGTTCCGCTTCTCAACATACGCAACCTGGTGGATTCGCCAGACAATCGAACGGGCGATTATGAACCAAACCCGTACGATTCGCTTGCCGATTCACATTGTTAAAGAGCTGAACGTATACCTGCGCACCGCACGTGAGTTGTCGCATAAACTGGACCACGAACCGAGTGCGGAAGAAATTGCAGAGCAACTGGATAAACCGGTTGATGACGTCAGCCGTATGCTTCGTCTCAACGAGCGCATTACCTCGGTAGACACCCCGCTGGGCGGTGATTCCGAAAAAGCGTTGCTGGACATCCTGGCCGATGAAAAAGAGAACGGTCCGGAAGACACCACGCAAGATGACGATATGAAACAGAGCATCGTCAAATGGTTGTTCGAACTGAACGCCAAACAGCGTGAAGTGCTGGCGCGCCGTTTCGGTCTGCTGGGATATGAAGCTGCGACACTGGAAGATGTAGGCCGTGAAATCGGTCTTACGCGTGAACGTGTTCGTCAGATTCAGGTTGAAGGCCTGCGCCGTCTGCGCGAAATTCTGCAGACGCAGGGGCTGAATATCGAAGCGCTGTTCCGCGAGTAAGTACCCTTGTCAAAAAAAGGCCAGTCGACAGACTGGCCTTTTTTTTTACCGTTTGTCTTCTGCCAGCAACGGCGGGATACTCGGCACCATTGGCGCGTTATCAATATCTTTTTGCGTCATGCGAAACGCTTGTGGATAGTGTTCGCGGCTGGTACGACGTAACGGTTCGGTATCGCGCCAGGTATACAGACAATGCTGACACTGATATACCGTCCAGACTCCTTTTACCGGCGAAGTCGCCATGAGTTCAATATGTGCATCGGCACAGCGTGGACAAATCATCGGTTACTCCTTATTTACGGTTGGCCAGCATGGCGGTCAGCTTTTCAGCCCAGGCTTTAGTTTCCGGTAAATCAAAAACCGGCTGGCTATAGTGACCACGGTTATCTGGCGCAACCGGCGTGGTGGCGTCAATGATCAGCTTGTCGGTAATCCCCGCCGGGCTTGAGCCCGGATCCAGTTCCAGGACGGACATATTCGGTAGCTGTACCAGATCGCCTGCCGGATTCACTTTCGACGACAACGCCCACATCACCTGTGGCAGATTGAATGGATCGACATCTTCATCGACCATGATCACCATCTTCACATATCCCAGACCGTGCGGCGTCGTCATCGCTCGCAGGCCCACCGCACGGGCAAAGCCGCCGTAGCGTTTTTTGGTTGAGATGATGGCCAGCAGGCCGTGGGTGTACATGGCGTTTACCGCCTGCACTTCCGGAAATTCGGCTTTCAGCTGTTGATACAGTGGCACGCAGGTCGCCGGCCCCATCAGGTAGTCGATTTCCGTCCACGGCATACCTAAATAGAGCGATTCAAAAATGGGTTTGCTGCGGTAAGAGACCTTATCGATACGCACCACGGTCATGTTGCGACCGCCGGAATAGTGGCCGGTAAATTCGCCGAACGGTCCTTCAATTTCACGTTTACGGCTTTCGATGACCCCTTCAAGAATGACTTCAGATCCCCACGGCACATCAAAACCGGTCAGCGGCGCGGTGGCGATAGGATAGGGGCTTTCACGCAGCGCGCCTGCCATTTCATACTCTGACTGATCGTATTTCAGCGGCGTTGCGCCCATCAGGGTAATGATCGGATCGTTACCCAACGTGATCGCAATCGGCAGATCTTCGCCACGCTCTTCAGCTTTGTGCAGGTGCAATGCGATATCATGCATCGGCACTGGTTGCAGACCCAGCTTACGCTTGCCTTTAACTTCCATACGGTAGATGCCGACATTCTGCTTGCCGAAGTTATCGGGATCGAGCGGATCGCGTGATACCACACAGGCTTTATCCAGATAGAATCCGCCGTCGCCGTCGTTCAGACGAAACAGCGGCAGGATATCAAACAGGTTGATCGCGTCGCCGTCGACGGTATTTTCCGCCCAGCCCGGATTCGCCCGTCGTTCCGGCGCTACCGGAAAATTGTCCCAGCGGCGAATAAATTCATCGATCTGTTTTTTAACCGGCGTGTTAGGCGGCAAACCCAGTGAGATGGCATGGTTCTGCCAGGAACCGATGGTATTCATCGCCACGCGGGCGTCGGTAAAACCACGAATATTGTCAAACCACAGCGCGGGCGCGCCATCGCCGATTCGTCCCGTTGCGTTGGCAGCGGCGGCGAGATCCGGCTCCGCATTCACTTCCTCGCTGATTTTCAGCAGTTGTCCCTGCTGATCCAGCGCATGTAAAAAACTGCGCAAATCATCAAATGCCATTATCCATTCTCCTGTGAAAAATTTGCTGCCTGTCGCAGTCCTTGCCAGCGACGCGCGCGCGTATGCTCCAGACCAAACTGGTCGAGAACGCGCGCTACGATGTGCTGGATAATATCGTCAACGGTTTGCGGCAGGTTGTAGAACGCGGGCATGGGCGGCACTATCGCCACCCCCATACGAGAAAGCGCAAGCATGTTTTCCAGATGAATCGTGCTGAGCGGCATTTCCCGCGGTACAAGCACCAGCTTGCGACCCTCTTTCAACACGACATCGGCAGCGCGTCCCACCAGCCCCTCGGCATAGCCGGCGCGAACCCCCGCCAGTGTTTTCATACTGCAGGGGATAATAATCATGCCGTCGGTACGAAATGAGCCGGAGGAAATGGTCGCCGCCTGATCGGCCGGGCTATGACAATAATCTGCCAGGGCGGCTACCTCAGCGGGCGTGTAGGGCGTCTCCAGTTCAATAGTGGTTTTCGCCCACTTTGACATTACCAGATGCGTTTCAACATCAGGTATCGCCCGCAATGCCTGGAGTAGCTCGACGCCAAGCGGCGCGCCGGTCGCACCGGTCATCCCCACAATCAATCTCATTTCTTACCTCAAATATCGTTCGTATACGAACATTTTAATCAAAATACGCCCACACGGCCTTTGCGACAAGATCGCTCCCGACGCCTGCGCACGTTTAGCTAAAGCATTCGTCATTAAAAAACCGTGCATAAGTCGTTATGATAGAAAAAGTTAATTTATCCGGAGCGCTCATGGAGTTACGAAACACCGCGTTTCATCTGTTACGCCAACTTTTTCAGCAACATACCGCACGCTGGCAGCATGAACTACCGGAACTCACCAAACCTCAATATGCGGTGATGCGCGTTATTGCTGAACATCCGGGTATTGAACAGGTCGATCTGACCGAAGCGGCGGTTAGCACTAAAGCGACGCTGGCGGAGATGTTAAGCCGGATGGAAAATCGTGGGCTGGTAAAGCGAGAAAACGATCCGCTGGATAAACGTCGGCGTTTTGTCTATCTCACCGTTCAGGGCCAGACGTTGCTCGCCGCCGCGATACCACTGGGGGATCGCGTTGACGATGAGTTTTTGGGGCGACTGAGCGCTGAAGAACGCGAACAGTTTACGCAACTGGTACGCAAGATGATGACGTAAGCGGCTTGCGCCGCTTCGCTATTTTTTGGCCATCAGCAGTGAGATATCCACTTTAGCCAGCGCCCGAATTGCGCTTTCCGGCAGGCCGTCATCGGTGACGATTTGGTTGAATTCCGCCAGCGGTAACGCCAGCCATGTAGCGACCTGGCCGTATTTGGTCGCGTCGCACACCAGAATTTTTTGGCGGCTGGCGCTGGCGACGGCCCGTTTCACCGTGACTTTATCTTCTGCCGGCGTTGAAATACCGCGCACGCTCCAGGAAGAGGCGGAAATAAAGGCCTGGTCAATCATCAGCCCGCGCAAAAGCGTCGCCGCGGCTTCACCGACGCACGACCGGTTTTCCCGGCATACCGCCCCGCCAGTGTGAATAATTGTGCAATCGCTATTGTCCATCAGGTAATCGGCGATAACGAAATCATTGGTCACCACCGTAAGTTTATTCATCGTAACCAGCTGCCTGGCGATCGCCAGCGTGGTAGTACCTGCATCAAGGTAGATACAGCTTTCTGGCTGTACCAGGCTGGCGGCCAGTTTGCCAATCGCCGCTTTCTGCGGCGTCGCCAGTTCGGTTTTGATCTGATGCGAGGGTTCGTGCGCCACGCGAGTCGATGATTGCACGCCGCCAGAGACCTGGATTACCGCGCCTTGCTGCTCCAGTTTTTGTAAATCACGGCGGATAGTCATGTGGGATACATGCATGCGCTCGGTCAGTTCAGCGATACTGACGATGCCTTTCTCCGCCACCATATCAAGAATGATTTGTCGACGCTCAGTAGGTATCAACGTCTGCTCCTTTCTTTAGTCCTGTCGCGATTTTACGCGATTTCTCGTCACAGCGTGTGAAGTTCTATGAGGATTGCCTTCACAAAAAATAACACATTTTGTTATTTTTTGTGAAACAACTCACCGCAATTGTTTACAAAAACGCCTATATTCACATAACAAAACATAATATCACGTAAATTAACATGGAGTGATAATGACAACAGGAACTGATTTTCATGTCGGCATTGTGGGGCTTGGCTCAATGGGAATGGGCGCTGCGCGTTCATGCCTGCGCGCCGGGCTTTCCACATGGGGGGCCGATCTTAACCCGCAAGCGTGCGCGAATCTTCTCGCTGAAGGGGCTTGTGGGGCTGCCGCCAGCGCCAGGGAGTTCGCCGGCGTCGTGGATGCGTTAGTCATTCTGGTCGTCAATGCCGCCCAGGTCAGACAGGTGTTATTCGGTGAGGATGGCGTCGCCCATCTGATGAAACCCGGAAGCGCGGTGATGGTTTCGTCTACGATCTCAAGCGCCGACGCGCAAGAGATCGCCGCGGCGTTGACGGCATTGAATCTTAATATGCTGGATGCGCCGGTTTCCGGCGGCGCGGTAAAAGCGGCGCAGGGCGAAATGACGGTGATGGCCTCCGGGAGCGAGGCGGCGTTTACCCGCCTGAAGCCCGTGCTGGACGCCGTTGCCAGCAACGTTTATCGCATCAGCGATACGCCGGGCGCAGGCTCAACCGTCAAAATTATTCATCAACTGCTGGCTGGCGTGCATATTGCGGCGGCGGCCGAAGCGATGGCGCTGGCCGCGCGGGCCGGTATTCCTCTGGACGTGATGTATGACGTCGTGACCCATGCCGCCGGAAACTCCTGGATGTTCGAAAACCGTATGCAGCATGTCGTTGATGGCGACTATACCCCGCGTTCGGCCGTCGACATTTTTGTCAAAGATTTGGGGCTGGTTGCCGACACGGCGAAAGCGCTGCGCTTCCCCTTACCGCTGGCCTCTACGGCGTTAAATATGTTCACCAGCGCCAGTAACGCCGGTTATGGCAAAGAGGATGACAGCGCTGTGATCAAAATTTTCTCAGGGATTACTCTGCCTGGCGTCACGCCTGAGGAGCCGTCATGTTAAAAATTGGCGTCATTGCCGACGATTTTACCGGCGCGACCGACATCGCCAGTTTTCTGGTCGAAAACGGGATGCCGACAGTGCAGATCAATGATGTCCCAACCGGGACGCAACCGGAAGGGTGCGACGCGGTGGTTATCAGCCTGAAAACCCGCTCATGCCCGGCGCAAGAGGCGATAAAACAATCGCTGGCGGCGCTGGTATGGCTGAAAAAACAGGGCTGCCAGCAAGTCTATTTCAAATATTGCTCGACTTTCGATAGTACCGCCGAAGGCAATATCGGCCCGGTCACCGATGCGCTGATGGTGGCGCTGGATACCTCATTTACCGTGATTTCTCCCGCGCTGCCGGTTAACGGACGCACGGTTTATCAGGGCTATCTGTTTGTCATGAACCACTTGCTGGCGGAGTCCGGTATGCGCCACCACCCTATCAATCCGATGACCGACAGCTACCTGCCGCGTCTGATGGAAGCGCAGGCGCAAGGGCGCTGCGGCGTTATTCCGGCTCAGACGCTTGATGAAGGCGTTGCCGCGACCCGTGCGGCGCTGTCGCGTTTACAGCAGGAAGGATATCGCTACGCGGTACTTGACGCGCTCAATGAGCGACACCTGGAAATCCAGGGCGAGGTTTTGCGTGATGCCCCGCTGGTGACTGGCGGTTCCGGGCTGGCAATGGGGTTGGCGCGTCAGTGGGCGAAGCGCGGCGCGTCTCAGGCCCGTTCCGCAGGCTATCCGCTGAGCGGTCGTGCGGTGGTGCTTTCCGGTTCCTGTTCGCAAATGACGAATCAGCAGGTGGCCTTCTATCGACAACATTCTCCCACACGCGACGTTGACGTGGCGCGCTGCCTGTCATCCGAGACGCGCGAGGCCTACGCTGAAGCGCTGGCGCAGTGGGTGCTCAGTCAGGACAGCGAACTGGCGCCAATGATTAGCGCCACCGCCTCCACGCAGGCGCTGGCCGCCATCCAGCAGCAATATGGCGCTACCGAAGCCAGCCATGCGGTAGAGGCGCTCTTTTCCCTGCTGGCCGCTCGCTTAGCGGAAGGCGGTATCACCCGGTTTATCGTGGCGGGCGGCGAAACCTCGGGCGTGGTGACGCAAAGCCTCGGTATTACCGGTTTTCACATTGGACCGTGCATTTCACCCGGCGTGCCGTGGGTCAACGCGCTCCATGCGCCAGTCTCACTGGCGCTAAAGTCAGGCAATTTTGGCGATGAATCCTTTTTCATCCGCGCTCAAAGGGAGTTTCAGATATGACGACACTGGCAAAAGAAGAGCACGCTTTGCGAGAAGAGATGGTCAGGATAGCCGCCTCGTTTTTCCAGCGCGGCTATGCCACCGGCTCGGCAGGCAACCTCTCGCTGTTACTGCCGGACGGCAATATTCTGGCGACGCCCACCGGTTCGTGTCTGGGTAATCTCGACCCGCAGCGGCTATCCAAAGTGGACCCGCAGGGCGAATGGCTCAGCGGCGATAAACCGTCTAAAGAGGTGCGTTTTCATCTGGCATTGTATCGCAATAACCCTTGCTGCAAGGCCGTGGTACATCTGCACAGCACCTGGTCAACGGCGCTTTCCTGTCTCGAAGGGCTGGACCCGCAAAATGTGATTCGCCCGTTTACCCCCTATGTGGTGATGCGGATGGGAGACATTCCGCTGGTTCCCTACTATCGCCCGGGGGATGACCGAATTGCCCGCGATTTGGCTGCGCTGGCGGCCCGGCATCAGGCCTTTTTACTGGCTAATCATGGGCCGGTCGTGTGCGGGGAGAATTTGCAGGAAGCCGCTAATAATACCGAGGAGCTGGAAGAGACGGCAAAGCTGATTTTTATCCTTGGCGAACGCCCGATTCGTTATTTAACCACCGAAGAAATTGCGCAGTTAAGGAGATAACCCGATGCCGCGTTTTGCCGCCAATTTGTCGATGATGTTTACCGAAGTGCCGTTTATCGAGCGTTTTGCCGCCGCTGCCGAAGCCGGTTTTCAGGCCGTTGAGTTTCTGTTCCCCTACGACTTTGCCGCCAGCGAGATTAAAGCCCAGCTATCGCGTCATGATCTGACGCTGGCGCTGTTTAATACTTCGGCGGGCGATACCGCGGCGGGCGAGTGGGGACGCGCCGCGCTACCGGGGCGCGAACACGACGCGCGCGCCGATATCGATCTGGCTCTGGAATACGCTCTGGCGCTGGAATGTGAGCAGGTTCACATCATGGCGGGCGTAGTGCCGGATGGCGCTGATGGCGCACGTTATCGCGCCACGTTTATCGATAATTTGCGTTATGCCGCCGACCGGTTTGCCGCCCACGATAAACGTATTTTGATCGAAGCGCTGAGTCCCGGCGTTAAACCCGGCTACCTCTTTTCCAGCCAATATCAGGCGCTGGGCATCGCAGAAGAGGTTAACCGCCCGAATGTATTCATCCAGCTCGACACTTTCCACGCGCAAAAAGTGGATGGCAATTTGAGTCACCTGATTCGCGAGTACGCGGGCCGCTATGCCCATGTACAAATCGCTTCGCTACCGGACAGACATGAACCGGATGATGGCGAGATCAACTACCCGTGGCTGTTCCGGCTGTTCGATGACGTCGGTTATCGCGGCTGGATAGGCTGCGAATACCAACCACGGAATACCACTCAGGACGGGCTTGGCTGGTTTAACGCCTGGCGCTAACCCTGAACTACCCTACACAACAATAAAGAGGACATCCGGATGCAGATTATCATTACCGGCGGGGGCGGCTTTTTAGGCCAGAAACTCGCAAGCGCCTTATTAAACTCATCGCTGGCGTTTAACGAACTGCTTCTTGTTGATTTAAAAATGCCTGCACGGTTATCAGATTCTCCTCGTTTACGCTGCCTGGAGGCTGACTTAACCCAGTCGGGCGTGCTGGAGAATGTGATTACCGCTAATACCTCTGTTGTTTATCATCTCGCTGCGATTGTCAGCAGTCATGCGGAAGACGATTTCGATCTGGGATGGAAAGTTAACCTGGATCTTACCCGCCAGTTACTTGAGGCGTGTCGTCGACAACCGCAGAAAATTCGTTTTGTCTTCTCCAGCTCGCTTGCCGTTTATGGCGGTACGCTGCCGGAATGCGTCACCGATACCACCGCGCTCACGCCGCGCTCGTCTTATGGCGCGCAGAAGGCCGCCTGTGAACTGTTGGTCAACGACTATACCCGCAAAGGCTATGTGGATGGGCTGGCGCTGCGTTTGCCGACGATCTGTGTTCGCCCGGGTAAACCAAACCGCGCCGCTTCTTCTTTTGTCAGCGCGATTATTCGTGAACCGTTGCAGGGCGAGACGACCATCTGCCCGGTATCGGAAAGTTTGCGGCTGTGGATTTCCAGCCCGGCGACGGTGATCCATAACCTGTCGCTGGCCGCAACGTTACCCGCGCCTGGCGAGGCGAGCAGCATCAACTTACCGGGGATCAGCGTAACCGTGGGCGAGATGCTGGAAACGTTGCGTCAGGCGGGCGGTCAGGCGGCGCGCGATCGGGTTACGCATCAGCGCGACGAAGGCGTCGAGAAAATTGTCGCCTCCTGGCCGGGACGTATCGATAACCAGCGTGCGCTGGCGTTAGGTTTTGTCGCCGATAAACGCTTCGATGACATTATCGAACGCTTTCGACAAGATGATATGGAGGGGAGGTCATGACAAGTTTACCGACCCCAATTATCGGCCTGATCGTTGCCGTTTTCGTTCTGGTATGGCTGGTGTTACGCACCCGTGTTCATGCGCTGATCGCGATGCTGGCGGCGGCCTGTATCGCCGGTCTGTTGGGGGGAATGGGCATTGATAAAACGCTCTCTGTCATCACCAGCGGATTCGGTACGACGCTGGGCAGCATTGGCCTGGTGATTGGTCTCGGCGTAATGATGGGGCGCTTGCTGGAGGTTTCCGGCGCGGCGGAGCGTATCGCCTGGAGCTTTATCAAATGGCTGGGGAAACGCCGTGAAGAGTGGG
Source organism: Salmonella sp. 32031103-2018-00083-FB-01-SM-01 (assembly GCF_017571995.1). Classification (NCBI taxonomy): domain Bacteria; kingdom Pseudomonadati; phylum Pseudomonadota; class Gammaproteobacteria; order Enterobacterales; family Enterobacteriaceae; genus Salmonella; species Salmonella sp. 32031103-2018-00083-FB-01-SM-01. The sequence continues at coordinate 185,461 of NZ_JAGEQL010000004.1, read as the reverse complement.
CGCTGGCGATCACGGGTTATATTGTCAGCATTCCCATTTTCGTCGATTCCGCTTTTGTCATTCTTTATCCGGTGGCGAAAGCGCTGGCGAAAAGCGGTAAACGTTCGCTACTGACGCTGGGCGTCGCGCTGGCGGGCGGGCTGGTGGTCACTCACCATACGGTACCTCCGACGCCAGGCCCGCTGGGGGTAGCCGGGATTTTTAACGTCGACATCGGCGCAATGTTATTGACCGGGATGGCGCTGGCGGTGCCCTGTGTGATCGGCATTGTGTTCTATGCGCAGTGGCTGGATAAACGCTACCCTGATTTCGTGCCGCGCACGCTGAACGCCGATGAAGTCAATGCCGCGCTGGAGCAGTACAATAAAGAGAAAGAGCAAAAGGATCTGCCGAGCCTGACGCTCTCTCTGCTGCCTATTGTGGTGCCGATCGTGCTGATCTTCCTGAAGGCTATCTGTTCCACCCTCGCCACTGTAGAAGGATGGTCCGGCCTGGCGACGCATCCGGTGGTACAGGCAATCAACTTTGTGGGAAGTCCGGTGATCGCGTTGGCCATCAGCGTTCTGCTGGCGGTGTATACGCTGGTGCCGCGCATGGATAAACATACCACCGCAGAGCGTCTGGAAGAGGGCTTGCAAAGCGCCGGGATTATCTTACTGGTCACGGGCGCTGGCGGCGCATTGGGCGCGATCCTGCGCGACAGCGGCGCGGGGCAACAGCTGGCGGAGCAGGTTGCCAACCTGCCGATCTCGCCGATCCTGATCCCGTTTATCGTGGCGACGTTGGTACGCCTGATTCAGGGATCGGGGACGGTGGCGATGATCACTGCCGCCTCGATTTCCGCGCCGATCCTGGCGCAGATCCCCGGCATCAATATGTTGCTTGCCGCTCAGGCCGCAACGATGGGGTCGCTGTTCTTCGGCTACTTCAACGATAGCCTGTTCTGGGTGGTTAACCGCATGATGGGCGTCTCTGATGTCAAACAGCAGATGGTGGTTTGGTCTGTACCGACGACCATTGCCTGGGCGATTGGCGGCACCGGCGTGGCGCTGATTAACCTGCTGTTCGGTTCCGGCGGCAGTTGGCTCGATCCGTTACTGCCGATTGTCGTTCTGGCGGCAATTATGCTGTGGGTGCGTTGGCAGGCGCAGGGGATCAAAGACAAGCTGGTAGTTAAGGATTAAGACGGTATTATCCGTCCGGGAGCGCAATGCTCCCGGGCTGGCTACAATGATGGGGCGTGCTCCCCGCAATCCCATTGCGAACGTAAAAAATCAATAAATGCGCGTACTTTTGTCGATACATGGCGGGCGTCCGGATAAACGGCATAAATGCCCTGACGGGGAAAATGATAGTCGGGTAACACGTGAATTAACGTTCCATCCTCCAGTGCGGTGTTGACTAACCATTGCGGCAGTAATGCGACGCCGCTTCCCGCGAGAGCGAAGGCCATCAGCGAGCGCGCGCTGTCGACAGAAATTTTGCCGGCTTTGCTTATCTCCAGGCGTGAGTGTTGGCCATGATTATTCGTTACTGTCCACCGTAGCGGCGTAGGTAATCGCTCATGAATAATCCATTCCGCCTGAGCCAACGACTCCAGCGACGACACGGGGTGGCGGGCGAGCCACTGCGGCGCGGCGACCGGCAGAATGGTAAAGCGGGATATCAGCGCGGCGCGATAGCGGGAGTCCGCCAGCGAGCCAAGCCGAATCGCCACATCAAAGCGCTCGGCAATTAAATCGGCATGATGTGATGAGGACATATGCCGAATACGGAGATCGGGATGGCGCTGACTAAACTGCGCCAGTACCGGAATGACCACCTGTTCGCCAAACTCGGGCGTAGTGGTAATACGTAACTCGCCGCCCAGCCCACTATGGCTGGCACGCACTTCATCCTGCAAATTTTTCGCGGCATTGAGTAAATTCACGCCTTTTTGGTAAAAGAGGACGCCGGCGTCTGTGAGCGTCAATCGTCGGGTGGAACGTAGCAGTAACGTTACGCCAAGCTCTTTTTCAAGCTGCCGAATATTAAAACTCACTACCGCTTTTGTTTGGCCCGATGCGGCGGCGGCGGCCGTGAAGCTGCCGCTATCTACCACGGCGATAAACAGCGACATACGCTGCAAATTGAGCATGGCGAGCTCCTTTACTGTCAAAATTATTTTGACAGTATATCGTTGAAGCGCGGACTTATCTGGCTTTCTCCGGACGGCTACATTAGCGCCTCTGACGGAGGATGCATAATGACGTATCGCAGTAAAGTGGCAGTGGTTTACCTGCTCGGCTTCTTTCTTGATCTGATTAATCTGTTTATTGCCAGCGTGGCTTTTCCTGCGATGTCCGTGGATCTGCATACGTCCATATCGGCGCTGGCATGGGTGAGTAATGGTTATATCGCAGGATTAACGCTGATCGTTCCGTTTAGCGCGTTTCTTTCGCGTTATCTCGGCGCACGACGGCTGATCATATTTTCGCTCATTCTGTTTAGCGTTGCCGCCGCTGCCGCAGGTTTTGCCGATTCCTTACACAGCCTTGTTTTCTGGCGTATTGTGCAGGGGGTGGGCGGTGGCTTATTGATCCCGGTTGGTCAGGCGTTAACCTGGCAACAGTTTAAACCGCATGAACGCGCTGGCGTGTCATCGGTTGTCATGATGGTGGCGCTACTGGCGCCGGCATGTTCGCCTGCGATTGGCGGGCTGCTGGTGGAAACGTACGGCTGGCGCTGGATATTCTTTGCCACGCTGCCGGTGGCCGTTCTTACCTTATTGCTCGCTTATCGTTGGCTGAACGCCGCTTCGACAACAATGGCGTCAGCAAGATTGCTCCATCTGCCGTTGTTGATGGACAAGCTGCTGCGTTTTGCCATGATCGTCTATCTGTGTGTGCCGGGTATGTTCATTGGTATCAGCGTGGTCGGGATGTTTTATCTACAGAACGTCGCGCAGTTATCGCCTGCGGCGGCGGGGTCGCTGATGCTCCCCTGGTCGATCGCTTCATTTGTCGCCATTATGCTTACCGGACGTTACTTCAATCGGCTTGGGCCGCGTCCGCTGATTATCGTCGGCTGTCTTCTTCAGGCCGCAGGGATACTGCTTTTAACTAACGTTACGCCTGCGACATCGCACCGTGTACTGATGATGATATTCGCCTTAATGGGCGCTGGCGGCAGTTTGTGCAGCAGTACCGCGCAGAGTGGCGCTTTCCTGACTATTGCTTGCCGGGACATGCCTGACGCCAGCGCGCTATGGAATCTTAATCGTCAGCTCAGCTTTTTCCTTGGCGCGACGCTGTTGACGCTGCTGTTAAACGCGCTCCAGCGCGTTATGTCGCTTGAGGTTGCTTATCGCTGGACCTTTATTGCCGCCGCCGGTATCACCCTGCTGCCCCTTATTTACGCTGTCTGTCTAAACAATAGACAGGCGCTTCTGTGCCTGAAAAAGGAAAGATCATGAATCCATATAAAGATGAAATTATTCACGCCCATGCGGCGATTGAGAACTGGCTTAGTAAGGGGATGGGTAGCCTGGAGGCGTTGATAGCGCGTTTCGCTGCTGATTTTACGATGATAACGCCAGGCGGTGTTTGTCTGGATTATCCGGCGCTGGGCGCTTTTTTCCAGGCGCAGCGCGCGTGTCGCCCGGGTCTGGTTATCGTGGTTGAGCACATTGACCTTGTGGCGGAGTGGCCGGAAGGCGCCGCGCTGCGTTATCGTGAGCGCCAGCAACTACCGGGCCAGGCCGAGACGGTACGCTGGTCGACGGTCATTTTAAAAAGGGAAAGAGGACGGATAGTCTGGCGTCATTTACACGAAACGACAGTCACAGCCTGAAAAGCCTGTGCTGGCGCGTGGGCCCGATAACGCGGCGCTATCGGGCCCGACACGTTTACACCAGACTTTTCAGCCGATAGATCCACTCCAGCGCCTGGCGTGGCGTCAGGGAGTCCGGATCGAGATTCTCCAGCGCTTCAACGGCAGGCGATGTCTCCTCCGGGGCCGCAAGCAACGACATTTGCGTGCCGTCCACCTGCGTTGCCGCCGCATTGGGCGAGATGCTTTCCAGCTCGCGGAGTTTTTGGCGCGCGCGTTTGATGACTTCTTTAGGGACGCCCGCAAGCGCCGCGACCGCCAGGCCATAGCTCTTACTTGCCGCGCCGTCCTGCACGCTGTGCATAAACGCGATAGTATCGCCGTGTTCCAGCGCATCCAGGTGGACGTTCGCCACGCCTTCCATTTTCTCCGGTAATTGGGTTAGCTCGAAGTAGTGGGTAGCGAACAGCGTTAACGCTTTAATCTTATTCGCGAGATTCTCCGCGCAGGCCCAGGCCAACGACAGCCCGTCATACGTGGAGGTACCGCGCCCGATTTCATCCATCAATACCAGACTGTTTTCTGTGGCATTATGCAGAATGTTCGCGGTTTCGGTCATCTCCACCATAAAGGTCGAACGCCCGGAAGCCAGGTCGTCCGCTGCGCCGACGCGGGTAAAAATACGGTCGATGGGGCCGATTTCCACGTTTTGCGCCGGAACGTAACTGCCGATATAGGCCAGCAGGGCGATCAATGCCGTTTGTCGCATATAGGTACTTTTACCGCCCATATTGGGGCCAGTAATGATCAACATCCGGCGCTGCGGCGACAGATTGAGAGGGTTAGCAATAAACGGCTCATTCAGTACCTGTTCAACCACCGGATGGCGACCTTCGGTAATACGGATACCGGGTTTATCGGTAAATGTCGGGCAGGTGTAATTCAGCGTCCAGGCGCGTTCGGCCAGGTTAACCAGCACATCCAGCTCCGCCAGCGCGTTGGCGCTCTGCTGTAAATCGGCCAGATGCGGCAACAGCAGATCAAACAATTCGTCATATAGCTGTTTTTCCAGCGCCAGCGCTTTGCCTTTCGAGGTCAGAACTTTATCTTCGTACTCTTTTAGCTCAGGAATAATGTAGCGTTCGGCATTTTTCAGCGTCTGGCGACGCACATAATTGATGGGCGCCAGATGGCTTTGACCACGGCTAATCTGAATGTAATAACCATGTACCGCGTTATAGCCGACTTTCAGCGTATCCAGCCCGGTACGCTCGCGCTCGCGAATTTCCAGACGATCGAGATAATCGGTGGCGCCGTCCGCCAGCGCGCGCCATTCGTCCAGCTCTTCATGGTAGCCGGGCGCAATAACGCCGCCGTCGCGGACCAGTACCGGCGGCGCGTCAATAATGGCGCGTTCCAGGAGGTCGCGCAGCTCGGCGAAATCGCCCATTTTTTTACGCAACGCCTGTACCGGCGCGCTGTCAACGGTTTCAAGCTGAGCGTGCAATTCTGGCAGTTGCTGGAAGGCGTGACGCATTCGGGCGAGATCGCGCGGACGCGCGGTGCGCAGCGCCAGACGCGCAAGGATACGCTCCAGATCGCCGACCTGACGCAGCACCGGTTGCAGTTCACTGACGGTGTCCTGCAAGGCGCCGATTGTCTGCTGGCGTTCACGCAATATGTCGGTATTTCGTACCGGCATATGCAGCCAGCGTTTAAGCATTCGGCTACCCATTGGCGTCACGGTACAGTCAAGCACCGCGGCGAGGGTATTTTCGACACCACCGGCCAGGTTCTGGGTAATTTCCAGATTGCGGCGGGTGGCGGCATCCATAATGATGCTGTCCTGCTGGCGTTCCATCGTAATGGAACGAATATGCGGCAGGGAGGTGCGCTGGGTATCTTTTACGTACTGTAACAGGCAGCCTGCCGCACATAATCCACGCGAGGCATTTTCGACGCCGAAACCGACCAGATCCCGCGTACCGAATTGCAGATTTAACTGCTGGCGGGCGGTATCAATCTCAAACTCCCACAACGGGCGACGGCGCAGACCCCGGCGTCCCTCTATTAACGCCATTTCAGCAAAATCTTCGGCATACAACAGTTCAGCGGGATTGGTGCGCTGCAGCTCTGCGGCCATCGTTTCACGGTCGGCGGGTTCGCTCAGACGAAAGCGCCCGGAGCTGATATCCAGCGTGGCGTAACCGTAGCCTTTACCATCCTGCCAGATAGCCGCCAGCAGGTTATCCTGACGCTCCTGTAACAGGGCTTCATCGCTGATGGTGCCAGGCGTAACGATACGCACGACCTTACGTTCAACGGGACCTTTGCTGGTGGCCGGATCGCCAATCTGTTCGCAAATAGCGACGGATTCGCCCTGATTGACCAGTTTCGCGAGGTAGTTTTCTACGGCATGGTGCGGGATACCCGCCATAGGGATAGGTTCGCCAGCCGATGCGCCGCGTTTGGTCAGCGAAATATCAAGCAACTGCGACGCACGCTTTGCGTCGTCATAAAACAGCTCGTAAAAGTCTCCCATACGATAAAAGAGCAGGATCTCCGGATGCTGGGCTTTCAGCTTGAGATACTGCTGCATCATCGGTGTGTGGTTGGAGAAGTCCTTATCAAATGACTCATTCATATTGATTTTACTCGTTTTTTATTCTTTCAAGTGCTCATGTGGCCCCGGGGAAAACCCTTATAAACTCACATAAACCCATAAATTTGTAGCTCACCTGTAGCCTAAAATGTGACAGGTTACATTCTCATCATTCCTGGACTACAACAGGGGTGATACTTTGAAAACAACTCTCAGCCAGCCTTTCATTATCAACAAGTTAAGTATCAATGTTAAGCCTGCACTCAGTCGCTCTGGAAAAATCGTTTTCGAAGCTAACCCAGCTCAAAAACTCTACATTGTTTTCGATGACCACAGAGAAGCTCCTGCTGGTTTCGGGGTAAAAGCCAGTTTGACGAAAAAAACCTACGTAATCCAGCGAAGAGTAGCCTCGTCAGATCGTAATGTCAGTGAGGGTAGGAAGCCAAGTTCTGTCTTGAAAGTAAAAGTTGGAAATGTGTTCGATTTTCCAAATATTGGTGAAACAAGGCAAGTAGCCAGGCAATTAGTTCAGACCATGCTCGCAACAAAGAGAAATCCCAACAAAATTAAGAGGGGAGCGGATGCTTCCAAACTCGAGACTGTAATCAAGATTGTGTTGCATGAAGGCAAGCCGCTCCATTTCGCCACCACGGTTATTGCGCTTTCTTCCGTTAGGTATCTGGAGCTGTGCGATCTTTACTCGTCTCAGGCGATCGAGTAACTACCTGCGTCGGATTACGGCTTCGTTTTTTTGGCCTGCGATCTTAATGCTGAAATGGGCAGAAAAACGCGAAATTTAGACGCTATTACGAATGGGCAATGGTACTTATTGAAGGCTATATCATTGCCCATAATGCAGGGAGGGTTGATATTATATAATTCTATTTCCAGATTACTTTATTTTAAAAAAAGACAGATTGCCTGAACAGAAAGAACCTGTGTCAATGTAGATTTGATTGGCGAATGTTGTTGTGTAGTCAACAATCATATGGCCGAAGATGAAAGTATCCGCACCGCGTATTGGATGGATATTCCCCTGTAACGAACCAAGCAGACGATCGCGTGACCATAGAACGCCATCAATATCAACTTGCTTCCCATAATCGTAGCTGTCATCTGGATAATCGGCATGGGCAATCACGTACTTCTTTGAGGACGTTTCAACCTCTATGATGTGAGGACGCTGCTTAAAAGTTAGTAATAGCTCAGTGGCTTCTTGCCTGTCTTTTTCGGTGACCGAGTCGTACCAGTAACCACCGTTTACATACCAGAAATTGCCATCCTGTGTTTCAAAAGCGTCAAGCGCCATAGCTTCATGATTACCCACTACAGAAATAAACCATGAGGTATTTAACAGTCTCAGTGTTTCAAGGTTTTCTTTTCCTCGATCAATGTTATCTCCAGTGGAGATCAAGAGATCGGTATCAGGAGAGAAATTTAATTGAGCCAGTCTGGTTAACAATAAGGAGTAACATCCATGAATATCACCAACGACCCAAATGTGGCGATAGAGATCGCTGTTGATGTCAGCATAACGAATTAATTCCATGATGTTCCTATAGCACAATTTTGGAGGCTGGTATTATAACAAAGAAGTAGGGTGATATTAATTTTTATTCTTTAAAATACACAGTTATTAAAATAGCCTACAAGCTAGAAATGAATAGATAATATATATTTTATGAATCGGTTAATTAAAGTAGACGATGTGCTTGAAAGATGCACGATTTCTCGCGCAACACTTTACTGATTAATTGCAAAGGCATACTTTCTCGCTCAGCGGCACGACGGATACGCAGGCACTGCCGGGGCTGATTAGCCAGACTCACTGTAAAATCAGGGAAGCCTCGGCTGACGGCGCTTATGACACGCGCTATTGCCATGATGTGTTATTGAGGAAAAAAATCAGGCCGCTAATCCCGCCACGAAGCGGTGCGCGATACTGGCCGGACAAGTAGTACCATGAGCGTAACCACGCGGTGGCGAATCAACATCGGAGCGGCAGCAATGAGGCCTGGAAAAGAAAGTGGGCTATCACCGTCGTTCAGTAGTGGAAACAGCGATGTTCCGTATCAAAACCTTGCTGGGCGGTCATCTGAGCCAGCGGAACTATGACGCGCAGGTGGGTGAAGCGATGGCGATGGTCAAAGCGCTGACCTGGATGACGTTGTTGGCAATGCCGACCAGCGTCAGGCTCGTATAACGAGTGCTCCGGTGGGAGTCCTGTATCCTTATCGTTGGCCGATTCTGAATTATTCAACAAAGCCTCATGTTGTCATAACCTACCAGATGTAGATAAAGTAGCATAAAGCGTTTTAAACGACAGCAACAAGGAAAGGGGTTGATCGTTTAATGATACTGCGCCAAATAACAAAATTCATAGTAATTAACTCCTGATTAATTCGACATATTTTTCATTAATCATAAAGCCATTTCCCAGCTTTCGCTGATTCAGAAAACATTCTGATTGTTAAAGGCTTACGAGTTCGTTCTACATCTTCCCGTTTTAATTTAAACCATCGTGTAAGCAGTGGAGTATTCTCCCAAGGAAAATAACACGACCATTTAACTTGTGATAAATCTACATTAAATTTTTTTTCAAATTTATCCAAAGCTTCATGTAGGTCATCGCCTGGAGCTTCAAATAAATCAGAATCAAGTTCTAAAGGGATTTCTTTCCAATTGCTGTCTAAATATCCGGGAATCTCTTCACGGAAGAGTGTTAACACCTCTTGCTGAATTGTGTCCATCAAAAGGATGTCCATTGTATACGATCTTTAGGGCGTGCTATTAGGTTGTATTTTGCCTGAGTTCTCCTTGATACCTGGTAAATTGAATTCACAAGACCAACCCAACCTAACCATGGAACATATCGTGCTATGACTGCGGCAAGATTATTTGTTTTTCGCATTCTTATACCAACGGGTGTAGGAACTCTAATACCGAAAGGAGTTTGTGCATTTCGTAAAAGCATTCTCCCATACCTGGAGATAACACTTGTCCCTTTGATTGCCTCTCCCGGTTTCGTTCTGGTTTTTAACCACGGTTGCCCGGCGAGGATAGCAGCACCTGACTCAATGCCAATCCCAGGTTCATCACAAAATTGCTCAAGGAAAATTACATCAAATAGTTCACCTGCTGACAGGTTCGATTGTCCGTGGTAGAAGTAGGTTCCGTTTAGTTCTTCTGTCGTATCCATTCAATCACCTTATAGACTGTTTGCCATTCATTCCAGACATCGGGACGTTTCTGCCGCTATACTAGCCTGGTAGTCAATACGCTGTCACAGGTAAAAAGAACGTTATCCGCGAAAAGTGGATGGGATATCGTAAGAATGCCAACATGTGGAGAAAGAGGGGGATGTCAGTTTACCGCGATATACGAGACGATAGTTTGTCAGTATAAGTTTCGGCTATTTTCCCGAGTCTGGGAGGCAGTTCTTTATCGCAAATAAAAAAAGCAGCAGCGAGGTGCTGCTGTATCAAAAAGCAGATTGATAAATGCAACGTAAGAGACAAATGGCCAACCGTAAAAGTGACCATAGCTATAATAATTATATTGATATTAAGTGGCAATGCAAAATATGGTCTTAATTATATCATGATGAGTTCAGCCAACTGTGATATGGCCTTATAAGGCTTGCAGTCTTTCATGGGCAGTAAGTAACGTCTGATATATGCTTAAATTCTTACTTCCGGGTTCAAGTAAAACTTTTTTAAATTCGGTCATGAGTTGCTCTTCATCTTCTTTCGAACGCATGTATTGTGGATGTTCCTGGAAGAAGGTGAGCGCCTGTTCTTTGGTTTGTTTATATTTTTCGCAAAAAATGCTTGAGCTGATTGCGCTATTTTTTGATGCGGAATTATCAGCGTTCTGGTTTGATAATGATTTATTCTTCGCAAGGTCTGACGGCACATACGGAAGAGACTGACACTCATCAATACTATTTGCGTTGGCCAGTTGCTCTTTCTGAGCGCCAGGTTGCTGTACCGGTTTGCTCACGGAGGAAGGGAGGGGCACCTGGGCACAGCCAATCAGTAAAAAGACAGGAAGACAGCTATAAAATTTTTTCATATTAACTCCAACTACAGAAGAATGAGGCACAATGTTTTTACACAACCGTCAGAACGTTATCTGACAATAGTGATAAGGGGGCGAATGCGTTTCAGGAATGCTAGCAAAAAAAACTTCTGATATAAATAATTAATTCTTCATCCCGATGACAATATTTGATTTTTTGCTGCTGCAGAATAATAAGCCAGAATTTATACACTATGAGCTGATTTTCTATTTTAAATTATCAAGCGCTGTGCAAGTGGGCCAATTTAATTAGCGGGTGGCATCAGTTTCATAATGATTGCATCAGGATTTTGCCACTCGCTCCCGGTATTGTTTACATATTAAAATGATTTTTAACTGGTGCTGACAACTATGCTAAATACGCAGGAAGTACTTAAAGAAGGAGAGAAGCGGAAAATCCGCAGCCCGGAAGCATGGTTTATACAGACGTGTTCCGCGCAAAAGCTGCATATGTCATTTTCTGAAAGCCGACACAATGAAAACTGCCTGATTCAGGAAGGCGCGCTGCTTTTTTGCGAGCAGGCTGTTGTCGCACCAGTATCAGGAGACCTGGTTTTTCGACCGTTAAAAATTGAAGTACTCAGCAAATTACTGGCATTTATCGATGGCGCAGGATTAGTGGACACGACATATGCTGAATCCGATAAATGGGTTTTGCTGAGTCCTGAGTTTCGCGCTATTTGGCAAGATCGTAAACGCTGCGAGTACTGGTTTTTGCAGCAAATTATTACGCCTTCTCCGGCCTTCAATAAGGTACTGGCGCTGTTACGAAAAAGCGAGAGTTACTGGTTGGTTGGCTATTTACTCGCTCAGTCAACCAGCGGCAACACGATGAGAATGCTGGGAGAAGACTATGGCGTTTCTTATACCCATTTTCGTCGTTTGTGCAGCAGAGCGTTGGGCGGAAAAGCGAAGAGTGAATTACGAAACTGGCGTATGGCGCAATCGCTGCTGAATAGTGTAGAAGGCCACGAGAACATCACCCAATTAGCCGTTAATCATGGTTACTCATCGCCTTCACATTTTTCTAGTGAGATCAAAGAGCTGATCGGCGTTTCGCCGCGGAAATTATCAAATATTATTCAATTGGCAGACAAATGAAGACACATATTCTTTTGGCCAGAGTGCTGGCATGTGCCGCGCTTGTTCTGGTTGCACCTGGTTATTCTAGTGAAAAAATACCTGTAACGGGAAGTGGGTTTGTTGCGAAAGACGATAGCCTGCGGACATTTTTCGATGCCATGGCGCTACAGCTAAAGGAGCCTGTCATTGTTAGCAAAATGGCGGCACGAAAAAAAATTACGGGCAACTTTGAGTTTCACGATCCTAACGCATTACTGGAGAAGCTTTCCCTACAACTGGGGCTGATTTGGTATTTCGATGGGCAGGCTATCTATATTTATGACGCCAGTGAAATGCGCAATGCCGTGGTTTCTTTACGCAACGTCTCACTCAATGAGTTCAACAATTTTCTAAAACGCTCAGGTTTATATAACAAAAATTACCCGCTACGTGGCGATAACCGTAAAGGAACATTCTATGTTTCAGGGCCACCCGTCTATGTTGATATGGTGGTCAACGCTGCCACCATGATGGACAAGCAAAACGATGGTATTGAGCTGGGACGCCAGAAAATAGGGGTGATGCGTCTGAACAATACCTTCGTGGGCGATCGTACCTACAATCTGCGCGATCAGAAAATGGTTATCCCCGGTATTGCCACGGCCATTGAAAGGTTATTGCAGGGAGAAGAGCAACCCTTAGGTAATATTGTCAGTAGCGAACCCCCGGCGATGCCAGCGTTTTCAGCGAATGGAGAAAAAGGTAAAGCAGCAAATTATGCCGGTGGCATGAGTCTGCAGGAAGCTTTAAAGCAAAATGCCGCGGCGGGCAATATTAAAATCGTGGCCTATCCGGATACCAACAGTTTGTTAGTAAAGGGAACGGCTGAGCAGGTGCATTTTATCGAAATGCTGGTTAAAGCGCTGGATGTCGCCAAACGTCACGTAGAATTATCCCTGTGGATTGTCGATCTTAATAAAAGCGATCTGGAGCGTTTGGGCACTTCATGGAGCGGCAGCATAACTATTGGGGACAAACTTGGCGTGTCATTAAACCAGTCTTCAATAAGTACCCTCGATGGCAGTCGATTCATCGCCGCGGTAAATGCGTTAGAAGAGAAGAAACAGGCGACGGTGGTTTCGCGCCCGGTATTACTGACTCAGGAAAATGTTCCCGCTATTTTTGATAACAACAGAACGTTTTACACCAAGCTGATTGGGGAACGTAATGTGGCGCTTGAGCATGTAACATACGGAACAATGATCCGAGTGCTGCCCCGTTTTTCCGCAGATGGTCAGATAGAAATGTCGCTGGACATTGAAGATGGCAACGATAAGACGCCGCAATCTGATACTACCACCTCCGTAGATGCGTTACCCGAAGTCGGGCGAACGTTAATTAGCACTATTGCGAGAGTTCCGCACGGAAAAAGTTTGCTGGTCGGTGGTTATACACGGGATGCAAATACCGATACTGTCCAAAGTATTCCGTTTTTAGGCAAATTACCGCTTATTGGTAGCCTGTTCCGTTATTCCAGTAAGAATAAAAGTAATGTTGTTCGTGTGTTCATGATTGAACCAAAAGAAATTGTCGACCCGTTAACGCCGGATGCCAGCGAATCGGTAAACAATATTCTGAAGCAAAGCGGTGCCTGGAGTGGGGACGATAAGTTACAGAAATGGGTTCGTGTTTATCTGGATAGAGGTCAGGAGGCAATTAAATGATTCCTGGCTCAACCTCCGGTATTTCATTTTCCAGAATATTGTCCCGGCAGACATCTCATCAGGATGCGACCCAGCATACTGATGCGCAACAGGCGGAAATACAACAGGCCGCAGAGGATTCGTCTCCAGGGGCGGAAGTACAAAAATTTGTCCAGTCGACGGACGAAATGTCAGCGGCGCTGGCGCAATTTCGTAACCGTCGCGATTATGAAAAAAAATCCAGTAATTTATCTAACAGTTTTGAACGCGTGCTGGAGGATGAGGCTTTACCGAAGGCGAAGCAAATATTAAAGCTAATTAGCGTACATGGCGGCGCGTTAGAAGATTTTTTACGTCAGGCGCGTAGCTTATTTCCTGACCCCAGTGATTTAGTCCTTGTGTTACGCGAATTGCTTCGTCGTAAAGACCTGGAAGAGATCGTGCGGAAAAAGCTGGAGTCGTTACTTAAGCACGTTGAAGAGCAAACCGATCCGAAGACCCTCAAGGCAGGGATCAATTGTGCGTTGAAGGCCCGGCTTTTTGGAAAAACATTATCGTTAAAACCAGGCTTATTGCGCGCCAGCTATCGGCAATTTATCCAGAGTGAATCACATGAAGTGGAGATTTACTCTGACTGGATAGCCAGTTATGGCTATCAACGTCGACTGGTGGTACTGGATTTTATTGAGGGTTCGCTATTAACCGATATTGACGCGAATGACGCCAGCTGTTCGCGTCTGGAGTTTGGTCAGCTTTTACGACGCCTGACGCAACTCAAAATGTTGCGCTCCGCTGATCTACTGTTTGTGAGTACATTGTTGTCGTATTCGTTTACCAAAGCGTTTAATGCGGAGGAGTCGTCGTGGCTACTACTGATGCTTTCGCTATTGCAACAGCCACATGAAGTGGATTCGCTGTTAGCCGATATTATAGGTTTGAATGCGTTATTGCTTAGTCATAAAGAACATGCATCCTTTTTGCAGATATTTTATCAAGTATGTAAAGCCATACCCTCTTCACTCTTTTATGAAGAATATTGGCAGGAAGAATTGTTAATGGCGTTACGTAGTATGACCGATATTGCCTACAAGCATGAAATGGCAGAACAGCGTCGTACTATTGAAAAGCTGTCTTAATTTAATATTAACAGGATACCTATAGTGCTGCTTTCTCTACTTAACAGTGCTCGTTTACGACCTGAATTACTGATTCTGGTACTAATGGTGATGATCATTTCTATGTTCGTCATTCCATTGCCTACCTATCTGGTTGATTTCCTGATCGCACTGAATATCGTACTGGCGATATTGGTGTTTATGGGGTCGTTCTATATTGACAGAATCCTCAGTTTTTCAACGTTTCCTGCGGTACTGTTAATTACCACGCTCTTTCGTCTGGCATTATCGATCAGTACCAGCCGTCTTATCTTGATTGAAGCCGATGCCGGTGAAATTATCGCCACGTTCGGGCAATTCGTTATTGGCGATAGCCTGGCGGTGGGTTTTGTTGTCTTCTCTATTGTCACCGTGGTCCAGTTTATCGTTATTACCAAAGGTTCAGAACGCGTCGCGGAAGTCGCGGCCCGATTTTCTCTGGATGGTATGCCCGGTAAACAGATGAGTATTGATGCCGATTTGAAGGCCGGTATTATTGATGCGGATGCTGCGCGCGAACGGCGAAGTGTACTGGAAAGGGAAAGCCAGCTTTACGGTTCTTTTGACGGTGCGATGAAGTTTATCAAAGGTGACGCTATTGCCGGCATCATTATTATCTTTGTGAACTTTATTGGCGGTATTTCGGTGGGGATGACCCGCCATGGTATGGATTTGTCCTCCGCCCTGTCTACTTATACCATGCTGACCATTGGTGATGGTCTTGTCGCCCAGATCCCCGCATTGTTGATTGCGATTAGTGCCGGTTTTATCGTGACTCGCGTAAATGGCGATAGCGATAATATGGGGCGGAATATCATGACGCAGCTGTTGAACAACCCATTTGTATTGGTTGTTACGGCTATTTTGACCATTTCAATGGGAACTCTGCCGGGATTCCCGCTGCCGGTATTTGTTATTTTATCGGTGGTTTTAAGCGTACTCTTCTATTTTAAATTCCGTGAAGCAAAACGTAGCGCCGCCAAACCTAAAACCAGTAAAGGCGAGCAGCCGCTCAGTATTGAGGAAAAAGAAGGGTCGTCGTTGGGACTGATTGGCGATCTCGATAAAGTCTCTACAGAGACCGTACCGTTGATATTACTTGTGCCGAAGAGCCGGCGTGAAGATCTGGAAAAAGCTCAACTTGCGGAGCGTCTACGTAGTCAGTTCTTTATTGATTATGGCGTGCGCCTGCCGGAAGTATTGTTACGCGATGGCGAGGGCCTGGACGATAACAGCATCGTATTGTTGATTAATGAGATCCGTGTTGAACAATTTACGGTCTATTTTGATTTGATGCGAGTGGTAAATTATTCCGATGAAGTCGTGTCCTTTGGTATTAATCCAACAATCCATCAGCAAGGTAGCAGTCAGTATTTCTGGGTAACGCATGAAGAGGGGGAGAAACTCCGGGAGCTTGGCTATGTGTTGCGGAACGCGCTTGATGAGCTTTACCACTGTCTGGCGGTGACGCTGGCGCGCAACGTCAATGAATATTTCGGTATTCAGGAAACAAAACATATGCTGGACCAACTGGAAGCGAAATTTCCTGATTTACTTAAAGAAGTGCTCAGACATGCCACGGTACAACGTATATCTGAAGTTTTGCAGCGTTTGTTAAGCGAACGTGTTTCCGTGCGTAATATGAAATTAATTATGGAAGCGCTCGCATTGTGGGCGCCAAGAGAAAAAGATGTCATTAACCTTGTGGAGCATATTCGTGGAGCAATGGCGCGTTATATTTGTCATAAATTCGCCAATGGCGGCGAATTACGAGCAGTAATGGTATCTGCTGAAGTTGAGGATGTTATTCGCAAAGGGATCCGTCAGACCTCTGGCAGTACCTTCCTCAGCCTTGACCCGGAAGCCTCCGCTAATTTGATGGATCTCATTACACTTAAGTTGGATGATTTATTGATTGCACATAAAGATCTTGTCCTCCTTACGTCTGTCGATGTCCGTCGATTTATTAAGAAAATGATTGAAGGTCGTTTTCCGGATCTGGAGGTTTTATCTTTCGGTGAGATAGCAGATAGCAAGTCAGTGAATGTTATAAAAACAATATAAGGGCTTAATTAAGGAAAAGATCTATGCAACATTTGGATATCGCTGAATTAGTTCGTTCCGCACTGGAAGTAAGTGGTTGCGATCCTTCATTAATTGGAGGAATAGATAGCCATTCAACAATTGTTCTGGATTTATTTGCATTGCCAAGTATCTGTATCAGCGTCAAGGACGATGATGTATGGATCTGGGCGCAATTGGGTGCTGACAGCATGGTGGTATTACAACAGCGGGCTTATGAAATCTTAATGACCATAATGGAAGGATGCCATTTTGCCCGCGGCGGGCAATTACTACTGGGGGAGCAGAATGGGGAGCTAACGCTTAAAGCCTTAGTGCATCCGGATTTTTTATCTGACGGTGAAAAGTTCTCTACTGCCTTGAATGGGTTTTACAACTATCTGGAAGTTTTTAGTCGGTCGCTAATGAGATGAAAACACCTCGTTTACTGCAATATCTGGCCTACCCACAAAAAATAACCGGCCCAATTATTGAGGCGGAATTGCGCGATGTAGCCATTGGCGAACTGTGTGAAATACGCCGTGGCTGGCACCAAAAACAGGTTGTTGCACGTGCGCAGGTGGTTGGCTTACAGCGGGAACGCACCGTGCTAAGTCTTATCGGCAATGCCCAGGGGCTGAGCCGCGATGTCGTGCTTTATCCCACTGGACGTGCGTTATCGGCGTGGGTGGGATACTCGGTATTAGGCGCGGTGTTGGATCCGACGGGGAAAATCGTTGAGCGTTTTACCCCTGAAGTGGCGCCGATTAGCGAAGAACGCGTTATTGATGTCGCACCGCCTTCTTACGCTTCGCGCGTTGGCGTCCGTGAACCGCTGATTACCGGTGTGCGCGCGATTGACGGGTTATTGACCTGTGGCGTAGGCCAGCGAATGGGCATTTTTGCCTCCGCAGGATGCGGTAAGACCATGCTGATGCATATGCTGATCGAGCAAACGGAGGCGGATGTCTTTGTTATCGGTCTTATCGGTGAACGAGGCCGCGAGGTCACTGAATTCGTGGATATGTTGCGCGCTTCGCATAAGAAAGAAAAATGCGTGCTGGTTTTTGCCACTTCCGATTTCCCCTCGGTCGATCGCTGCAATGCGGCGCAACTGGCGACAACCGTAGCGGAATATTTTCGTGACCAGGGAAAACGGGTTGTGCTTTTTATCGATTCCATGACCCGTTATGCGCGTGCTTTGCGAGACGTGGCACTGGCGTCGGGAGAGCGTCCGGCCCGTCGAGGTTATCCAGCCTCCGTATTCGATAATTTGCCCCGCTTGCTGGAACGCCCCGGGGCGACCAGCGAGGGAAGCATTACTGCCTTTTATACGGTACTGCTGGAAAGCGAGGAAGAGGCGGACCCGATGGCGGATGAAATTCGCTCTATCCTTGACGGTCACCTGTATCTGAGCAGAAAGCTGGCCGGGCAGGGACATTACCCGGCAATCGATGTACTGAAAAGCGTAAGCCGCGTTTTTGGACAAGTCACGACGCCGACACATGCTGAACAGGCATCTGCCGTGCGTAAATTAATGACGCGTCTGGAAGAGCTCCAGCTTTTCATTGACTTGGGAGAATATCGTCCTGGCGAAAATATCGATAACGATCGGGCGATGCAGATGCGGGATAGCCTGAAAGCCTGGTTATGCCAGCCGGTAGCGCAGTATTCATCCTTTGATGACACGTTGAGCGGTATGAATGCATTCGCTGACCAGAATTAAAGTATTGCAGCGGCGCTGTACGGTATTTCATTCACAGTGTGAGTCGATATTACTTCGCTATCAGGATGAGGACCGCGGGCTGCAGGCCGAGGAGGAGGCGATCCTTGAACAAATAGCGGGTCTGAAATTGTTATTAGATACGCTGCGTGCAGAAAACAGACAGCTCAGTCGTGAGGAAATTTATACGTTATTACGTAAGCAGTCTATTGTTCGCCGGCAGATAAAAGATTTAGAACTCCAGATTATACAAATTCAGGAAAAACGGAGCGAGCTGGAAAAGAAAAGGGAAGAGTTTCAGAAAAAAAGTAAATATTGGTTGCGCAAAGAAGGGAACTATCAACGCTGGATAATCCGTCAGAAAAGACACTATATCCAGCGAGAGATACAGCAGGAAGAGGCCGAGTCAGAGGAGATAATTTAATGGGCGATGTGTCAGCTGTCAGTTCATCCGGGAACATTTTACTGCCGCAGCAGGATGAGGTTGGCGGTTTATCAGAAGCATTAAAAAAAGCGGTGGAAAAACATAAGACAGAATATTCCGATCATAAAAAAGATCGCGACTATGGCGATGCTTTCGTAATGCATAAAGAAACGGCTTTACCGGTATTGCTGGCGGCATGGCGACATGGCGCGCCAGCGAAATCAGAACATCACAATGGCAACGTTTCTGGTCTGCATCATAACGGAAAAGGCGAACTCAGGATTGCTGAAAAACTGTTGAAAGCCACTGCTGAAAAATCTGTCGGTTTAATTTCTGCGGAGGCCAAAGTAGATAAATCCGCAGCGTTGCTATCGTCTAAAAATAGGCCGTTAGAAAGCGTAAGTGGTAAAAAATTATCTGCTGATTTAAAAGCTGTGGAATCCGTTAGTGAAGTAACCGATAACGCCACGGGAATCTCTGACGATAATATCAAGGCATTGCCTGGGGATAATAAAGCCATCGCGGGTGAAGGCGTTCGTAAAGAGGGCGCGCCGCTGGCGCGGGATGTCGCACCTGCCCGAATGGCCGCAGCCAATACCGGTAAGCCTGACGATAAAGATCATAAAAAGGTTAAAGATGTTTCTCAGCTTCCGCTGCAACCAACCACTATCGCCGATCTTAGCCAATTAACCGGCGGCGATGAAAAAATGCCTTTAGCGGCGCAATCAAAGCCGATGATGACTATTTTTCCCACTGCCGATGGCGTGAAAGGGGAGGATAGCTCGCTGACTTACCGTTTTCAGCGCTGGGGAAATGACTATTCCGTCAATATTCAGGCGCGGCAAGCAGGGGAGTTTTCGTTAATACCGTCAAATACGCAGGTTGAACATCGTTTGCATGATCAATGGCAAAACGGTAATCCCCAGCGCTGGCACCTGACGCGAGACGATCAACAAAATCCGCAGCAGCAACAGCACAGACAGCAATCTGGCGAGGAGGATGACGCCTGATGTCATTGCGTGTGAGACAGATTGATCGTCGCGAATGGCTATTGGCGCAAACCGCGACAGAATGCCAGCGCCATGGCCAGGAAGCTACGCTGGAATATCCGACGCGACAGGGAATGTGGGTTCGGTTGAGCGATGCAGAAAAACGGTGGTCGGCGTGGATTCAACCTGGGGACTGGCTTGAGCATGTCTCTCCCGCTCTGGCGGGGGCGGCGGTTTCTGCTGGCGCTGAGCACCTGGTCGTTCCCTGGCTTGCTGCAACAGAGCGACCGTTTGAGTTGCCCGTGCCGCATTTGTCCTGTCGGCGTTTATGCGTAGAGAACCCCGTGCCGGGAAGCGCGCTGCCGGAAGGGAAATTGTTGCACATTATGAGCGATCGGGGCGGCCTGTGGTTTGAATATCTTCCTGAACTGCCTGCAGTCGGGGGCGGCAGGCCGAAAATGCTGCGTTGGCCGTTGCGCTTTGTAATCGGTAGCAGTGATACGCAGCGTTCGTTGCTGGGCCGAATCGGGATCGGAGATGTACTCCTGATTCGTACTTCCCGTGCGGAAGTTTATTGCTACGCGAAAAAGTTAGGTCATTTCAACCGTGTTGAAGGGGGAATTATTGTGGAAACGTTAGATATTCAACATATCGAAGAAGAAAATAATACAACTGAAACTGCAGAAACTCTGCCTGGCTTGAACCAATTGCCCGTCAAACTGGAATTTGTTTTGTATCGTAAGAACGTTACCCTCGCCGAACTCGAAACCATGGGGCAGCAGCAGCTATTATCACTGCCGACCAATGCTGAACTTAACGTTGAAATTATGGCGAATGGTGTTTTGCTGGGTAATGGCGAACTGGTACAGATGAATGACACCTTAGGCGTTGAGATCCATGAATGGCTGAGCGAGTCTGGTAATGGGGAATGATATCTCATTAATTGCCTTACTGGCATTTTCCACCCTGTTGCCATTTATTATTGCGTCAGGAACCTGTTTCGTTAAATTTTCTATTGTATTTGTCATGGTGCGTAACGCCCTGGGATTGCAGCAGATACCTTCAAATATGACGCTTAACGGCGTCGCATTGCTGCTTTCTATGTTTGTTATGTGGCCCATAATGCATGATGCCTACGTCTATTTTGAGGACGAAGATGTCACCTTTAATGATATTTCGTCATTAAGTAAACACGTTGATGAAGGTCTGGATGGTTATCGCGATTATCTGATCAAATATTCAGATCGCGAGTTAGTTCAGTTTTTTGAAAACGCGCAACTGAAGCGTCAGTATGGAGAAGAGACCGAGACGGTAAAGCGTGACAAAGATGAAATTGAAAAGCCATCAATATTTGCGTTATTACCTGCTTATGCGCTGAGCGAAATAAAAAGCGCGTTTAAAATTGGTTTTTATCTCTATTTGCCCTTTGTTGTCGTCGACCTGGTGGTATCCAGCGTGCTACTGGCGCTGGGGATGATGATGATGAGTCCGGTGACGATATCTACACCTATTAAGCTGGTGCTTTTTGTCGCGCTTGATGGCTGGACATTACTGTCTAAGGGATTGATTTTACAGTATATGGACATTGCAACATGACATCATTACGAGACGGGATAGTTAAATGGATGATTTAGTGTTTGCAGGTAATAAGGCGCTCTATCTTGTTTTGATCCTGTCAGGGTGGCCGACGATTGTCGCAACGATTATCGGCCTCCTGGTAGGGTTATTCCAGACGGTAACGCAATTACAGGAACAGACTCTGCCTTTTGGCATTAAATTACTTGGCGTGTGTTTGTGCTTGTTTTTACTGTCTGGCTGGTATGGCGAAGTTTTACTCTCTTACGGGCGTCAGGTGATATTCCTGGCGTTGGCTAAGGGGTAAAAAATGTTTTACGCGTTGTACTTTGAAATTCATCACCTGGTTGCGTCTGCGGCACTAGGGTTTGCTCGCGTGGCGCCGATTTTTTTCTTCCTGCCGTTTTTGAATAGCGGGGTATTAAGCGGCGCGCCGAGAAACGCCATTATCATCCTGGTGGCATTGGGAGTATGGCCGCATGCATTGAACGAGGCGCCGCCGTTTTTATCGGTGGCGATGATCCCGTTAGTTCTGCAAGAAGCGGCGGTAGGCGTCATGCTGGGCTGTCTGCTGTCATGGCCTTTTTGGGTTATGCATGCGCTGGGTTGTATTATCGATAACCAGCGAGGGGCAACGCTAAGTAGCAGTATCGATCCGGCAAACGGCATTGATACCTCGGAAATGGCTAATTTCCTGAATATGTTTGCCGCTGTCGTTTATTTACAAAACGGCGGTCTGGTCACGATGGTTGACGTGTTAAATAAAAGCTATCAGCTATGCGATCCGATGAACGAGTGCACGCCTTCATTACCGCCGCTATTAACGTTTATTAATCAGGTGGCTCAAAACGCGTTGGTTCTGGCCAGTCCGGTGGTATTAGTGCTGTTGCTGTCAGAAGTATTCCTGGGTTTATTGTCGCGCTTTGCTCCGCAAATGAACGCCTTTGCGATTTCACTGACGGTAAAAAGCGGTATTGCTGTTTTAATTATGCTGCTTTATTTCTCCCCGGTACTACCGGACAATGTACTGCGACTCTCTTTCCAGGCCACAGGATTAAGCAGTTGGTTTTACGAGCGAGGGGCGACGCATGTCCTCGAATAAAACAGAAAAACCGACTAAAAAACGGCTGGAAGACTCCGCTAAAAAAGGCCAGTCATTTAAAAGTAAAGATCTCATTATCGCCTGCCTGACGCTGGGAGGAATTGCCTATCTGGTGTCGTATGGCTCATTTAATGAGTTTATGGGGATAATTAAGATCATTATTGCGGATAATTTTGATCAGAGCATGGCTGACTACAGTTTGGCCGTTTTTGGGATAGGGTTAAAATATCTGATTCCATTTATGCTGCTCTGCTTAGTGTGTTCCGCATTACCGGCGTTATTACAGGCCGGTTTTGTGCTGGCGACAGAAGCATTAAAACCTAATTTATCGGCGTTAAACCCGGTAGAAGGGGCGAAAAAACTTTTTAGTATGCGAACGGTTAAAGATACGGTCAAAACCCTACTGTATCTCTCATCCTTTGTGGTGGCCGCCATCATTTGCTGGAAGAAATATAAGGTTGAAATCTTTTCTCAGCTAAATGGCAATATTGTAGGTATTGCCGTCATTTGGCGTGAGCTTCTTCTCGCGTTGGTATTAACTTGCCTTGCTTGCGCATTGATTGTCTTATTATTGGATGCTATTGCGGAATATTTCCTGACCATGAAAGATATGAAAATGGATAAGGAAGAAGTGAAGCGTGAAATGAAGGAGCAGGAAGGGAACCCAGAGGTTAAATCTAAAAGACGTGAAGTTCATATGGAAATTCTGTCTGAACAGGTGAAATCCGATATTGAAAACTCACGCCTGATTGTTGCCAACCCCACGCATATTACGATCGGGATTTATTTTAAACCCGAACTGATGCCGATTCCGATGATCTCGGTGTATGAAACGAATCAGCGCGCCCTGGCCGTCCGCGCCTATGCGGAGAAGGTTGGCGTACCTGTGATCGTCGATATCAAATTGGCGCGCAGTCTTTTCAAAACCCATCGCCGTTATGATCTGGTGAGTCTGGAAGAAATTGATGAAGTTTTACGTCTTCTGGTTTGGCTGGAAGAGGTAGAAAACGCGGGCAAAGACGTTATTCAGCCACAAGAAAACGAGGTACGGCATTGAGCCGCGTAAAGCAGTAGCGATGTATTCATTGGGCATTTTTTGAATGTTCACTAACCACCGTCGGGGTTTAATAACTGCATCAGATAAACGCAGTCGTTAAGTTCTACAAAGTCGGTGACAGATAACAGGAGTAAGTAATGGATTATCAAAATAATGTCAGCGAAGAACGTGTTGCGGAAATGATTTGGGATGCCGTTAGTGAAGGCGCCACGCTAAAAGACGTTCATGGGATCCCTCAAGATATGATGGACGGTTTATATGCTCATGCTTATGAGTTTTATAACCAGGGACGACTGGATGAAGCTGAGACGTTCTTTCGTTTCTTATGCATTTATGATTTTTACAATCCCGATTACACCATGGGACTGGCGGCGGTATGCCAACTGAAAAAACAATTTCAGAAAGCATGTGACCTTTATGCAGTAGCGTTTACGTTACTTAAAAATGATTATCGCCCCGTTTTTTTTACCGGGCAGTGTCAATTATTAATGCGTAAGGCGGCAAAAGCCAGACAGTGTTTTGAACTTGTCAATGAACGTACTGAAGATGAGTCTCTGCGGGCAAAAGCGTTGGTCTATCTGGAGGCGCTAAAAACGGCGGAGACAGAGCAGCACAGTGAACAAGAAAAGGAATAATTATGGTAAATGACGCAAGTAGCATTAGCCGTAGCGGATATACCCAAAATCCGCGCCTCGCTGAGGCGGCTTTTGAAGGCGTTCGTAAGAACACGGACTTTTTAAAAGCGGCGGATAAAGCTTTTAAAGATGTGGTGGCAACGAAAGCGGGCGACCTTAAAGCTGGAACAAAGTCCGGCGAGAGCGCTATTAATACGGTGGGTCTAAAGCCGCCTACGGACGCCGCCCGGGAAAAACTCTCCAGCGAAGGGCAATTGACATTACTGCTTGGCAAGTTAATGACCCTACTGGGCGATGTTTCGCTGTCTCAACTGGAGTCTCGTCTGGCGGTATGGCAGGCGATGATTGAGTCACAAAAAGAGATGGGGATTCAGGTATCGAAAGAATTCCAGACAGCTCTGGGAGAGGCTCAGGAGGCGACGGATCTCTATGAAGCCAGCATCAAAAAGACGGATACCGCCAAGAGTGTTTATGACGCAGCGGCCAAAAAACTGACGCAGGCGCAAAATAAATTGCAATCGCTGGACCCGGCTGACCCCGGCTATGCACAAGCTGAAGCCGCGGTAGAACAGGCCGGAAAAGAAGCGACAGAGGCGAAAGAGGCATTAGATAAGGCCACGGATGCGACGGTTAAAGCAGGCACAGACGCCAAAGCGAAAGCCGAGAAAGCGGATAACATTCTGACCAAATTCCAGGGAACGGCTAATGCCGCCTCTCAGAATCAGGTTTCCCAGGGTGAGCAGGATAATCTGTCTAATGTCGCCCGCCTCACTATGCTCATGGCCATGTTTATTGAGATTGTGGGCAAAAATACGGAAGAAAGCCTGCAAAACGATCTTGCGCTTTTCAACGCCTTGCAGGAAGGGCGTCAGGCGGAGATGGAAAAGAAATCGGCTGAATTCCAGGAAGAGACGCGCAAAGCCGAGGAAACGAACCGCATTATGGGATGTATCGGGAAAGTCCTCGGCGCGCTGCTAACCATTGTCAGCGTTGTGGCCGCTGTTTTTACCGGTGGGGCGAGTCTGGCGCTGGCTGCGGTGGGACTTGCGGTAATGGTTGCCGATGAAATTGTGAAGGCGGCGACGGGGGTGTCGTTTATTCAGCAGGCGCTGAACCCGATTATGGAGCATGTGCTGAAGCCGTTAATGGAGCTGATTGGCAAGGCGATTACCAAAGCGCTGGAAGGATTAGGCGTCGATAAGAAAACGGCAGAGATGGCCGGCAGCATTGTTGGTGCGATTGTCGCCGCTATTGCCATGGTAGCGGTCATTGTGGTGGTCGCAGTTGTCGGGAAAGGCGCGGCGGCGAAACTGGGTAACGCGCTGAGCAAAATGATGGGCGAAACGATTAAGAAGTTGGTGCCTAACGTGCTGAAACAGTTGGCACAAAACGGCAGCAAACTCTTTACCCAGGGGATGCAACGTATTACTAGCGGTCTGGGTAATGTGGGTAGCAAGATGGGCCTGCAAACGAATGCCTTAAGTAAAGAGCTGGTAGGTAATACCCTAAATAAAGTGGCGTTGGGCATGGAAGTCACGAATACCGCAGCCCAGTCAGCCGGTGGTGTTGCCGAGGGCGTATTTATTAAAAATGCCAGCGAGGCGCTTGCTGATTTTATGCTCGCCCGTTTTGCCATGGATCAGATTCAGCAGTGGCTTAAACAATCCGTAGAAATATTTGGTGAAAACCAGAAGGTAACGGCGGAACTGCAAAAAGCCATGTCTTCTGCGGTACAGCAAAATGCGGATGCTTCGCGTTTTATTCTGCGCCAGAGTCGCGCATAAAAACTGCCAAAATAAAGGGAGAAAAATATGTTAATTAGTAATGTGGGAGTAAATCCCGCCGCTTATTTAAATAATCATTCTGTTGAGAATAGTTCACAGACAGCTTCGCAATCCGTTAGCGCTAAAGATATTCTGAATAGTATTGGTATTAGCAGCAGTAAAGTCAGTGACCTGGGGTTGAGTCCTACACTGAGCGCGCCTGCGCCAGGGGTATTAACGCAAACCCCCGGAACGATCACGTCCTTTTTAAAAGCCAGTATTCAAAATACCGACATGAATCAGGATTTGAATGCCCTGGCAAATAATGTCACGACTAAAGCGAATGAGGTTGTGCAAACCCAGTTACGCGAGCAGCAGGCAGAAGTCGGAAAGTTTTTTGATATTAGCGGAATGTCTTCCAGTGCCGTTGCGCTGTTGGCTGCCGCGAATACGTTAATGCTGACGTTGAACCAGGCTGATAGCAAACTGTCTGGTAAGTTGTCATTAGTCAGCTTTGATGCAGCTAAAACGACGGCAAGCTCCATGATGCGCGAAGGGATGAATGCGTTGTCCGGTAGTATTTCCCAGAGCGCGCTTCAGTTGGGGATCACTGGCGTGGGCGCCAAACTGGAATATAAGGGGCTGCAGAATGAAAGAGGCGCGCTTAAACATAATGCCGCGAAGATCGATAAACTGACCACTGAAAGCCACAGTATTAAAAACGTGCTGAACGGGCAGAATAGCGTCAAACTCGGTGCTGAAGGCGTCGATTCTCTGAAATCGTTAAATATGAAGAAAACCGGTACCGATGCGACGAAAAATCTTAATGATGCGACGCTTAAATCTAATGCCGGAACCAGCGCCACGGAAAGTCTGGGTATTAAAGACAGTAATAAACAAATCTCCCCTGAACATCAGGCTATTCTGTCGAAACGTCTTGAGTCTGTCGAATCCGATATTCGTCTTGAGCAGAATACCATGGATATGACCCGAATTGATGCGCGCAAGATGCAGATGACGGGCGATCTGATTATGAAGAACTCGGTCACGGTCGGTGGTATTGCAGGGGCGTCCGGGCAGTACGCCGCTACTCAGGAACGTTCCGAGCAGCAAATTAGCCAGGTGAATAACCGTGTTGCCAGCACCGCATCGGACGAAGCCCGTGAAAGTTCACGTAAATCGACCAGCCTGATTCAGGAAATGCTGAAAACAATGGAGAGCATTAACCAGTCGAAAGCATCCGCACTTGCTGCTATCGCAGGCAATATTCGCGCTTAATCTGAAAGGTCATCTATACGCCATCATGGGTGTGATTTAATCGCGCTCCTGATGGCGAACTGGGGATATTATGCTTAATATTCAAAATTATTCCGCTTCTCCTCATCCGGGGATCGTTGCCGAACGGCCGCAGACTCCCTCGGCGAGCGAGCACGTCGAGACTACCGTGGTACCGTCTACCACAGAACATCGCGGCACAGATATCATTTCATTATCGCAGGCGGCTACTAAAATCCAGCAGGCACAGCAGACGCTGCAGTCAACGCCACCGATCTCTGAAGAGAATAATGACGAGCGCACGCTGGCGCGCCAGCAGTTGACCAGCAGCCTGAATGCGCTGGCGAAGTCTGGCGTGTCATTATCCGCAGAACAAAATGAGAACCTGCGGAGCGCGTTTTCTGCGCCGACGTCGGCCTTATTTAGCGCTTCGCCTATGGCGCAGCCGAGAACAACCATTTCTGATGCTGAGATTTGGGATATGGTTTCCCAAAATATATCGGCGATAGGTGACAGCTATCTGGGCGTTTATGAAAACGTTGTCGCAGTCTATACCGATTTTTATCAGGCCTTCAGTGATATTCTTTCCAAAATGGGAGGCTGGTTATCGCCTGGTAAGGATGGAAATACCATTAAGCTAAATGTTGACTCACTTAAAAGTGAAATAAGTAGTTTAATTAATAAATACACTCAAATAAATAAAAATACGATTTTATTTCCCTCGCAAACTGGCAGCGGAGTGACAACAGCAACGAAAGCGGAAGCTGAGCAGTGGATTAAAGAATTGAATTTACCGGACAGCTGTCTAAAGGCGTCTGGTTCTGGTTATGTCGTACTGGTGGATACGGGGCCACTGAGCAAAATGGTTAGCGATCTTAATGGAATAGGATCGGGTTCAGCCCTTGAACTGGATAACGCCAAATATCAAGCCTGGCAGTCGGGTTTTAAAGCACAGGAAGAAAATCTGAAAACCACATTACAGACGCTGACGCAAAAATACAGCAATGCCAATTCATTGTACGACAACCTGGTAAAAGTGCTGAGCAGTACGATAAGTAGCAGCCTGGAAACCGCCAAAAGCTTCCTGCAAGGATAATAGAAGAGGATATTAATAATGGTTACAAGTGTAAGAACTCAGCCCCCCGTCATGATGCCAGGTATGCAGACCGAGATCAAAACGCAGGCCACGAATCTTGCGGCGAATCTTTCCGCAGTCAGAGAAAGTGCCACAGCGACGCTGTCAGGGGAAATTAAAGGCCCGCAACTGGAAGATTTTCCCGCGCTGATCAAACAGGCGAGTCTGGATGCATTGTTTAAATGCGGGAAAGACGCTGAGGCGTTAAAAGAAGTTTTTACCAATTCAAATAATGTCGCCGGTAAGAAAGCGATAATGGAGTTTGCCGGGCTCTTTCGTTCAGCGCTCAACGCCACCAGTGATTCTCCTGAGGCGAAGACGCTACTGATGAAGGTGGGGGCAGAGTATACCGCGCAAATCATAAAAGATGGCCTGAAAGAAAAGTCAGCTTTTGGGCCATGGCTGCCAGAAACAAAGAAAGCGGAAGCGAAGCTGGAAAACCTGGAAAAGCAGCTGTTAGATATTATCAAAAATAACACTGGCGGTGAATTAAGTAAATTATCGACGAATCTTGTTATGCAGGAGGTGATGCCCTATATTGCCAGCTGCATTGAACATAACTTTGGCTGTACGTTAGATCCGTTAACCCGCAGCAATCTTACGCACCTTGTTGACAAAGCGGCGGCGAAGGCGGTTGAGGCGCTTGATATGTGCCACCAAAAATTAACGCAAGAGCAGGGTACCAGCGTAGGACGGGAAGCCCGGCACCTTGAAATGCAAACGTTGATACCCCTGCTGCTACGTAATGTTTTTGCACAAATTCCTGCAGATAAACTGCCTGACCCTAAAATTCCGGAACCTGCGGCTGGACCAGTACCTGATGGTGGGAAAAAAGCAGAACCTACGGGTATTAATATCAATATTAATATTGATAGCAGTAACCATAGCGTGGATAACAGTAAGCATATTAACAATAGCCGAAGCCATGTCGATAATAGCCAGCGCCATATCGATAATAGCAACCATGATAATAGCCGGAAGACGATTGATAATAGCCGAACATTTATTGATAACAGCCAACGCCATGGCGAGTCACACCATTCGACTAACAGCAGCAACGTAAGTCATAGTCATTCGCGTGTGGATTCGACTACGCATCAAACGGAGACGGCACACAGCGCCAACACAGGGGCAATTGACCATGGCATCGCAGGTAAAATTGACATCACGGCTCATGCGACGGCAGAGGCTGTGACCAACTCTTCATCCGAAAGTAAAGATGGAAAGGTGGTCACGTCAGAAAAGGGCACTACGGGTGAAACAACCTCTTTTGATGAAGTTGATGGCGTAACCAGCAAGAGCATTATCGGCAAGCCGGTACAGGCCACGGTGCACGGCGTTGATGATAATAAACAGCAAAGCCAGACGGCAGAGATTGTGAATGTGAAGCCGCTTGCCAGTCAACTGGCTGGCGTCGAGAATGTTAATATCGATACCTTACAATCAGACTCGACGGTAATTACAGGTAATAAAGCCGGTACGACCGATAATGATAATAGCCAGACAGATAAGACTGGCCCATTTTCTGGTTTGAAGTTTAAGCAAAATAGTTTCCTCTCAACAGTACCGAGCGTTACGAATATGCATTCAATGCATTTCAACGCCCGTGAGGCGTTTTTGGGTGTGATACGTAAAGCCCTGGAGCCGGATACCTCGACACCGTTCCCTGTACGCAGAGCGTTTGACGGCTTGCGTGCGGAAATATTACCCAATGACACGATAAAGAGTGCAGCGTTGAAAGCGCAATGTAGCGATATTGACAAGCACCCAGAATTGAAAGCGAAAATGGATACGCTTAAAGAGGTCATTACTCATCATCCACAAAAAGAAAAACTGGCTGAGATTGCACTGCAGTTTGCCAGAGAGGCGGGGTTGACCAGGCAAAAAGGGGAAACTGACTATGTGTTAAGTAATGTGCTGGACGGCCTTATCGGAGACGGTAGCTGGCGAGCTGGCCCGGCTTACGAGTCATACCTGAATAAACCTGGCGTAGATCGGGTTATTACTACCGTTGATGGCTTGCACATGCAGCGTTAATTAACCGGGAAAGATGCGATGAATATGGATATTGAAGCAAGAGTCAAAAAAGTGATCACCTCCTGTATTGCCGTTGATGTTGATAGTATCAATGGTCAGACCCATCTGGTTGAGGATCTTTATGCTGACTCATTGGATTTAATTGATATTGTATTTGGTCTTAGTGAGGAGTTTGACATTAGTTGCAATGAAAACGATCTTCCTGATATGACGACCTTTGCGGATATATGCCGTGTTGTTAAAAAAAGTCTTGAGTCCAGGGTGTAGTATTTTTCTCTCGCTCGACAACAATTGAACAAGATTAATTGTTATGAAAATCATCACACACGTAGTACCCGGTTCAGGTATGGCTGCAATATATGATGATATTGCTGACAGTCCGCGTTTTGTTATTAAAGGCAAGTTACGTCATGTTGAAAATGATCCGAAGGAGCTGCTGATATGTGTTCCGATGCGTAGTGAATGGCTATTCTACTGGATTAAAGGAGAGAAATATTGCGCCCGGCGATGGGCGCGAAAAAGTATCAAGACATTGTGTAACCAGATTAAATTTGAAGAAGCAATCTTATAAAAGATATAATTCAAGAGGAAAGTAAATTGCAAGCACACCAGGATATTATCGCTAATATTGGTGAGAAATTGGGTTTACCGCTCACTTTTGACGACAACAATCAGTGCTTATTACTACTCGATAGCGATATTTTTACGTCTATTGAAGCTAAAGATGATATCTGGTTATTGAACGGTATGATTATACCGTTATCGCCTGTTTGTGGCGATTCTATCTGGCGGCAGATTATGGTGATTAATGGTGAACTGGCTGCGAATAATGAAGGTACGTTAGCGTATATTGAGGCCGCAGAGACGTTGTTGTTTATACATGCAATTACCGATCTGACAAATACTTACCATATTATATCGCAGCTTGAGTCATTTGTGAATCAGCAGGAAGCGCTCAAAAACATACTGCAGGAATATGCTAAAGTATGAGGAGAGAAAATTGAATAATTTAACGTTGTCTTCGTTTTCAAAAGTTGGTGTGTCGAATGATGCCCGACTTTATATTGCTAAGGAAAATACTGATAAGGCATATGTTGCGCCTGAAAAATTTTCGTCAAAAGTATTAACCTGGCTTGGAAAAATGCCGTTATTTAAAAACACTGAAGTGGTGCAAAAACATACGGAAAACATCAAGGGACAGGATCAGAAAATTTTACAAACATTTCTCCAGGCACTAACGGAAAAATATGGGGAAACAGCGGTCAATAACGCACTGTTAATGTCCCGTATAAATATGAACAAACCCCTTACCCAACGTTTAGCAGTGCAGATCACGGAGTGTGTAAAAGCTGCTGACGAAGGGTTTATAAACCTTATTAAGAGCAAGGATAATGTTGGTGTCATGAATGCCGCTTTAGTCATAAAAGGCGGCGATACAAAAGTGGCAGAAAAAAATAACGATGTTGGAGCAGAAAGTAAGCAACCTTTACTCGATATCGCGCTAAAAGGACTTAAGAGAACAATACCGCAACTGGAACAAATGGATGGAAATAGCCTGCGAGAAAACTTCCAGGAGATGGCTTCAGGTAACGGCCCGCTACGTTCATTAATGACGAATTTACAGAATTTAAATAAAATTCCAGAGGCTAAACAATTTAATGATTATGTTACAACGTTAAAAAATATTCAGATAGGAGCAGACAGGTTCTCACAATGGGGAACCTGTGGGGGAGTGGTTGAGAGGTGGATTGATAAAGCCTCTACTCATGAATTAACCCAGGCTGTAAAAAAAATTCACGTTATTGCTAAAGAACTGAAAAACGTTACAGCTGAACTTGAGAAAATAGAAGCCGGCGCGCCAATGCCACAGACGATGAGCGGACCGACACTGGGCCTGGCACGGTTTGCGGTCAGCAGCATTCCAATTAATCAGCAAACCCAAGTGAAACTGAGCGATGGAATGCCTGTGCCAGTGAATACGTTAACTTTTGACGGTAAGCCTGTGGCATTAGCCGGTTCGTACCCAAAAAATACGCCGGACGCGCTGGAAGCGCATATGAAAATGCTTCTTGAAAAAGAATGCTCGTGCCTGGTGGTGTTAACGTCGGAAGATCAGATGCAGGCAAAACAATTACCACCCTATTTCAGAGGGAGCTACACTTTTGGCGAGGTGCATACCAACAGCCAAAAAGTGAGCTCAGCCAGTCAGGGAGGAGCGATAGACCAATACAATATGCACCTGTCCTGCGGGGAAAAGCAGTATACAATCCCGGTATTGCATGTGAAAAATTGGCCAGATCACCAGCCGTTACCGTCTACTGATCAGTTAGAATACCTGGCAGATAGGGTGAAAAATAGTAACCAAAATGGCGCGCCGGGGCGTAGTTCATCAGATAAGTATTTACCGATGATTCATTGTCTGGACGGAGTGGGGAGAACCGGAACGATGGCGGCGGCTCTTGTACTTAAGGATAATCCTCATAGTAATCTGGAGCAGGTACGTGCAGATTTCCGGGATTCACGGAACAATAGAATGCTGGAAGACGCCTCACAGTTTGTACAACTAAAAGCAATGCAAGCCCAGTTGCTTATGACGACAGCAAGCTGATAAAAACATAGCTTACTTTTAGAACTATCTGAAAGTAAGCTATTTCTGTATAATTATTTGTTTACCGCGATAGAAAGTCTTTTGTTTTTCTCTTCTGCTGACATCCCTTTTAATTTTCTGTAATTCTCCCAAATTTTTTTAGCATAACGCCTCCTTATATCCGATCGTTTCGGTGACGTCCCGGCATTATAAGCGCCAACGGCCTCCCAGCTATAACCGTAGATTTTCATCATATCTGATAAAATGGATGCGCCCACAATGACAGAAATGCAGGGGTCCTGTAACAACTGTTTTTCACTAATCCCCATTTTTTTCAGCCTTTTCATATGGAAGCTGTTAATTTGCATCAGGCCAAGATCGGTTGAACCATCTCGGTTATAACCAATGGCGCCTGGTTTCATCGCCGATTCCTGCTGGGCGATAGCGTAAAGTAGTTCGGATTCAATATTGAACATTTTTTCAGCCTGAAGCCAGCAATCAGCCCATGCAGTATTTATGCTAAGCAACCAGATTACGATGATAAAAAAATAATGCATATCTCCTCTCTCAGATTTTACCGTAATTTAATCAAGCGGGGATCCTGTTTCCATCTTTTGAACCAAATATTGTCTTCGTTTTTAAATTTATTCCACATTTTCTCGGCAATAGCTTCGCCGTGGGCAACCAGCACTAACGGTAATAATCCCGGATTATTATCTATACGCTGTTCACTTTCCAGAAATTCTCTTATCGTCGGTAAGGCTCGCTCACTATTCTGACAGTATTCAGCATAAAGAAGATTAACAGCAATAAGCCCTGTTATTTCCTGCGTGGATATTTCTTTAGTTAATTTTCGTGCCAGTTCATGTTTACCTTTAAGCGAAAGAAACATAACCTGCATACTTAATAATATTGGATTATCCTGCAGGTGTTGTGAGCGTAATTCATCGCCTAAACGTATAGCATCATCAATACCAGTATGATAATAGGTAATCCACAGCTTAGTGATCCCTGCGGCTGCGCGCGTTGGATCCAATTTTAAACACTCATTAATCGTTTGTAAGGCCTCCTCCAACTGACCAGCCATGAAAAGATTCCAGCCATAATAATATTTAATATCTGCAGAAATGGGCGAAAGTAAGTTAGCTTGTTTGAATAGCAAACTCCCGACGATGTATTCTGAATGAATCGTATTAATTAGCCCCAGTAATCCTAAAGCTTGTGGATTATTGTGGTCCAGCTCTGTCGCCTTAATCGCATGTTCTTTAGCTTTGATCATGGCGTTTTGTTTATCAAAAATCCCCATTTGCGCCATGCTGAGGTAGCATTCTGCCAGCGCACAGTAAGGCGCAATGCTGTTTGGCGACATGTTAACGCATTGAGTCAGCAATTTAAGCGCTTGCTGTAAGCTATAGGGGGTATATTGATTTAACTCATGCTTACCGCGTAAGTAAACCATAGTACTGTCAATCGAATTTAGCTCGCTAACCTGCTTTGTGTCCCAGCGAAGCCCGGGAATACATCTGAGCAAAAGATTAGCAATTTTGTTTTGCAAGAGAGAAGCGGGTTGGTGTTCTATCAACTTAATGCTTTCCTGGTGCAGCAGGTGATAACCTTTAACCCGAACTATCTCGATCTGTACAATATTATCATTGCCATCGGGTATCATCTGCCCGGAGATATAATAATCGGGGCGTAATTGATCCATGAGCTCAAGAATATCTTTAACACTGCGACAGTTCTTCGTAATGGTCACCGGTAGCACGCTCAGGCCAAAGGGCGCATACTGCGATAATCCCTTCACGATAGAGTAATGCAGACTCTCGGATTGAACCTGATCCTGCATCTGAAAAGGAAGTATCGCCAATGTATGAGTCGTAGGTTGCGGCGCTGGCGGAGACACCACTACGACCGGACGATTAAACCGATAGCCCTGTCCGTACAGTGTTTCAATGTAACGATGCTCTTTATCTTCCGACAGAATACGTCGTAAGGCATAAATACAGCGGGTAAGAGATTCTTCGTTAACTTCCGCGTCGCCCCATACCTGGTCCAGTAAG
Source organism: Salmonella sp. 32031103-2018-00083-FB-01-SM-01 (assembly GCF_017571995.1). NCBI lineage: Bacteria > Pseudomonadati > Pseudomonadota > Gammaproteobacteria > Enterobacterales > Enterobacteriaceae > Salmonella > Salmonella sp. 32031103-2018-00083-FB-01-SM-01. The sequence goes on along the minus strand of NZ_JAGEQL010000004.1, from coordinate 150,627 downwards.
GTGTTTTTACTCACAATCTCGCCGGCGGCTTCGAGCAGGATGACCAGAACGGCATATTCTTTTGGCGGAATATTGACTTTCTTTTCTGAGCGTAGCAGGGAGCCGTCCATGTTGAGTATGAAATCATCAAAGACGAATTTTTTATTCGATACAGGAACAGGATTAAAATGTGGCATGATAATAGTGTATTCTCTTACAGGGTGAAAAGTTATAATAGCTAATACAAGTCGTTAGGATAGAATCTACTGTTTCAGTAATTCTGCTGTTAGTACTAACGGTCAGGTTGAGCTTTTATTATGAGCTTAATGTCATATTCTACGGGCTCGGGTTTATATGTTTTTAACATTTGATTATTTAGCTTATGCCTGTGCTTTAAATAACTGACATGTTGGTAATAATATTGTTATAACTAACCGTGATTATCGAATGGACGCTGTCGTATATCCTGGTGCAGAGAGTCAGCGCCGGGCATCTAAATATTTACATATTTAACTTGGCCTCATTGCAATAGAGATTAGTTTTGTAGCTATCTTACTGCATTTTTTGGGGGTGTAAATGCTGCTTATTATATCTTCATGGTTAATGGTCTGATAATTACACCATCAGAACCATTTTTCTCGAAGATTTCCACTAAATGACCATTCGTTGAAAGTTTAAGAGTGTAATTTGTCTTAGGTTCCAAAATATAAATGAAAGACTGTTTTTAATGGTGCGCTTATTTTTATATTTTTTTGCAAAATAATGATATCGTCTTTTCTTTACACCCTTCAGCTATAGCGTCAAAAAGGCAGGGGGTTATGAGCAGTATCATCCTCAGGCTGGCCCCCAGGCATTATATCGATATCAGGAGGAAGAGAAGAGGTATGCCAGGCAGAAGCTAACAAGCGTGACTGTTTCGGTGTAGACCGTTCAGGCAAATAGTTCCCAGAGGGAACGGATGATGTATAAATATGAATAAAATGCCGGCCTTAATCCACAGGGTTAAAGCCGGAAGGAGATAGTGTCATCTGGATGGATTGTTACGCTGTGAATAAGGCAATATCGATTTACCAGTCATCATAGCGATGACAAGTTCACAAAAATCGTGTTATATAATCAGCCTTACTTTAAATTACCAGAGATATCAGTATAAGCTGTCTTCCTGACAGAACAATGATATTGAATAGCCTCCCATCCTGATATAGCGTGTTAATGCGCAGTCTGAATTTTAAATTATTACAATTTTAATAAAAATCTTTACTTGAGTGACAGATACAAAAAATGTTAATGGTTCGCCATTTTTATGAATGTCGATGGCGTAGTTTTAAAATATTTTTTGAAACATTGAATGAAATAGGACGTGCTGTCATAACCACATTTTAATGCTACAGCATTAACATTATGGTTGCCTATGCGTAAAAGTTTTGCTGCCTGATTCATTCTTGCCGATAAGTAGATGTCGCTAAAGCTGGTACCTTCTTCTGCAAGTTTCCGTTTGAGCGTTGACGTACTCATAAATATATGATCGGCAACATCCGTAAGCTTCCACTGTCTACTGGGTGACGAAGATATAATGTTGTAAACGCGCTCCTTTAACGTTATCTGAGCCGAGCTAAGGATGATCTCATAACTCTCCGGGAGTCGGAGAAAAGCAGTAAGCAGGAACAGCAGAAAATAAGGAATTAACTCTTCATTTTCAATACAACTTTTGTTGTTACAGTTACTGCAACCTTTGCTTGTATCCTTCGTACAGGAGAACGCCGTTTTCAGATGTTCAAATACCTCTCTTCTGGCAGGAAAGTCAGGCGTATAGAAGATTTTCTGCGCTTTCTCTGTGGGTACCGCCATTTTGGTTTGCTGCTCGTTTGGGATAAGTGCATAGAGAGCGCCAAGTCGTTGCGTCGGTATCTCGAGTATATCGAAATCCATATGGCCATTGACTTCTTCAAGCGTCACGCTAACTACCTGCTCTTTTTTGAGCACCAACATCCCAGGTTCGTCACAGTAAATCGTATCGTGATTATTGCTAATCGTCAGTTTACCGCTCCGAAAGCAAACTAAAGTGAAACTGCTTACATAAAGATTTTTGATGGTAACCTGCTGAGTCTGACTTTTAATTTGCTGCCGGGTATTTGTCAAAAGTGATTTTAATTTCTGTAAGTTATCTGCGGCAGGACGCTGATGACTATTACTTACAAAGGTTACATTTTCCATATTATCCCTTTGTTGATGTTATTTTAATGTTCCTTACTGGTATCCTACTGAAAAAATCTGAGTTGTAAATGCTCTTTATTAGCGTGTGTTGGCAATGGTCTGATTGTTACACCAAAAGAACCCAAATTTGGGTAATTTATCTACAGTAGTTTAAGCCCCAATGGGGATGATGGTTCTTTTAATATGTGTTGAGACGCATTATACAGAATAAATTGATTTTATTTCTCACTTTTCATTCTATTTTCATCAGGAATCCCTGTGTCCTGTGCGGTAATCTGCTGCTATCGAGAACGACAGACATCGCTAACAGTATATATGGAAACATCAAAAGAGAAGACGATAACAAGCCCAGGGCCATACATAGTTCGATTACTTAACAGCTCACTGAACGGCTGTGAGTTTCCATTGCTGACAGGCCGAACACTCTTTGTGGTAGGTCAGAGTGATGCGCTCACTGCTTCAGGCCAACTCCCTGATATACCTGCCGATAGCTTTTTTATCCCGCTGGACCATGGCGGAGTAAATTTTGAAATCCAGGTAGATACGGATGCGACCGAAATTATACTCCATGAGCTGAAAGAAGGAAATTCTGAATCTCGTTCGGTGCAATTAAATACGCCAATACAGGTCGGTGAATTGCTTATCCTGATTCGCCCGGAAAGCGAGCCGTGGGTGCCCGAGCAGCCTGAGAAGTTAGAAACGTCTGCAAAAAAGAACGAGCCGCGTTTTAAAAACGGAATTGTAGCAGCACTGGCCGGGTTTTTTATATTGGGAATTGGGACGGTGGGGACGTTATGGATACTTAACTCGCCGCAGCGGCAGGCCGCAGAGCTCGATTCGTTATTGGGGCAGGAGAAGGAGCGCTTTCAGGTGTTGCCAGGACGGGACAAAATGCTCTATGTCGCTGCGCAAAATGAAAGAGATACGCTGTGGGCTCGTCAGGTTTTAGCGAGGGGCGATTATGATAAAAATGCGCGAGTGATTAACGAAAACGAAGAAAATAAGCGTATCTCTACCTGGCTGGATACCTATTATCCGCAGCTGGCTTATTATCGGCTTCATTTCGATGAGCCGCGTAAACCCGTTTTCTGGCTAAGCCGCCAGCGAAACACGATGAGCAAGAAAGAGCTCGAGGTGTTAAGTCAAAAGCTGAGAGCGCTAATGCCTTACGCGGATTCGGTTAACATCACGTTGATGGACGATGTTACCGCCGCAGGCCAGGCGGAAGCGGGGCTAAAACAGCAGGCGTTACCTTATTCCCGCAGGAATCATAAGGGGGGCGTAACGTTTGTTATTCAGGGGGCGCTCGATGATGTAGAAATACTCAGAGCTCGTCAATTTGTCGATAGCTATTACCGCACATGGGGAGGACGCTATGTGCAGTTTGCGATCGAATTAAAAGATGACTGGCTCAAGGGGCGCTCATTTCAGTACGGGGCGGAAGGTTATATCAAAATGAGCCCAGGCCATTGGTATTTCCCAAGCCCACTTTAATTTAACGCAAATAAGGAAGTCATTATGCCAACACCTTGGTCAGGCTATCTGGATGAAGTTTCAGCAAAATTTGATACGGGCGTTGATAATCTACAAACGCAGGTAACAGAGGCGCTGGATAAATTAGCAGCAAAACCCTCCGATCCGGCGCTACTGGCGGCGTATCAGAGTAAGCTCTCGGAATATAACTTGTACCGTAACGCGCAATCGAACACGGTAAAAGTCTTTAAGGATATTGATGCTGCCATTATTCAGAACTTCCGTTAATCAGTTATAAGGTGGATTATGTCGATTGCAACTATTGTCCCTGAGAATGCCGTTATAGGGCAGGCGGTCAATATCAGGTCTATGGAGACGGACATTGTCTCGCTGGATGACCGGCTACTCCAGGCTTTTTCTGGTTCGGCGATTGCCACGGCTGTGGATAAACAGACGATTACCAACAGGATTGAGAACCCTAATCTGGTGACGGATCCTAAAGAGCTGGCTATTTCGCAAGAGATGATTTCAGATTATAACCTGTATGTTTCTATGGTAAGTACCCTTACTCGTAAAGGAGTCGGGGCTGTTGAAACGCTATTACGCTCATGATTCGTCGATATCTATATACCTTTCTGCTGGTAATGACCCTTGCCGGCTGTAAGGATAAGGATCTTTTAAAAGGACTGGACCAGGAACAGGCTAATGAGGTCATTGCCGTTCTGCAAATGCACAATATAGAGGCGAATAAAATTGATAGCGGAAAATTGGGCTATAGCATTACCGTTGCTGAGCCTGATTTTACCGCTGCGGTGTACTGGATTAAAACTTATCAGCTTCCTCCCCGGCCACGGGTGGAAATAGCGCAGATGTTCCCGGCGGATTCGCTGGTATCCTCTCCGCGAGCTGAAAAGGCCAGGTTATATTCGGCTATTGAACAGCGACTGGAACAGTCATTACAGACGATGGAGGGCGTGCTCTCCGCCAGGGTCCATATTAGTTATGATATTGATGCTGGTGAAAATGGCCGTCCGCCAAAACCTGTTCATCTGTCGGCATTAGCCGTATATGAACGAGGTTCGCCGCTTGCGCATCAGATCAGCGATATCAAGCGTTTCTTAAAGAATAGTTTTGCCGATGTGGATTATGACAACATTTCTGTTGTGTTGTCAGAACGTTCTGATGCCCAATTACAGGCTCCCGGCACACCAGTAAAACGTAATTCTTTTGCAACCAGTTGGATTGTGTTGATTATTTTGTTATCCGTGATGTCAGCAGGCTTTGGCGTCTGGTATTACAAAAACCATTATGCCCGCAATAAGAAAGGCATAACGGCTGATGATAAGGCGAAATCGTCAAATGAATAGGCAGCCATTACCCATTATCTGGCAAAGAATCATTTTTGATCCGTTATCGTATATCCATCCTCAGCGGTTGCAGATAGCGCCGGAAATGATTGTCAGACCCGCCGCCAGGGCGGCGGCAAATGAGTTAATACTGGCGGCATGGCGGCTTAAGAACGGAGAAAAGGAGTGTATTCAAAACTCACTGACGCAGCTGTGGCTGCGTCAGTGGCGCCGACTGCCACAAGTAGCGTATTTACTCGGTTGCCATAAACTGAGAGCCGATCTGGCAAGGCAGGGAGCCTTGCTTGGCCTGCCGGATTGGGCGCAAGCATTTTTGGCAATGCATCAGGGAACAAGTTTATCTGTCTGCAATAAGGCGCCGAATCACCGATTTTTACTTAGCGTCGGGTATGCACAGTTAAATGCCCTGAATGAATTTTTACCTGAATCTTTAGCACAGCGTTTTCCTTTGCTTTTTCCTCCATTTATTGAGGAGGCATCGAAGCAGGATGCTGTAGAAATGTCAATTTTGCTACTGGCCTTACAATATGCTCAAAAATATCCCAATTCCGTCCCCGCTTTCGCCTGTTGAGGGGATACTGATAAAGCGTAAAACGCTGGAACGTTATTTCTCTATTGAAAGATTAGAACAGCAGGCGCATCAACGGGCTAAGCGTATTTTGCGAGAGGCGGAAGAAGAGGCAAAGACCTTGCGGATGTACGCCTATCAGGAAGGTTACGAGCAGGGAATGATAGACGCGTTACAGCAGGTCGCCGCTTATCTTACTGATAATCAGACAATGGCCTGGAAGTGGATGGAAAAAATACAGATTTATGCCCGCGAGTTATTTTCAGCTGCGGTCGATCATCCCGAAACGCTTTTAACCGTCCTGGATGAGTGGCTGAGGGATTTCGATAAGCCGGAGGGGCAACTTTTTTTAACACTGCCAGTTAATGCGAAAAAAGATCACCAAAAACTGATGGTGTTGCTTATGGAGAACTGGCCAGGCACTTTTAATCTTAAATATCATCAGGAACAGCGCTTTATCATGAGTTGCGGCGATCAGATCGCAGAATTTTCACCTGAACAATTTGTTGAAACGGCAGTAGGCGTCATTAAGCATCATCTTGATGAACTTCCACAAGACTGCCGGACAATTTCTGATAACGCCATTAACGCACTTATTGATGAATGGAAGACAAAAACGCAAGCATTGTAAAATGGAGGTTATAAGGTGATACCGGGTACGATTCCGACTTCTTATTTGGTCCCGACAGCGGATACTGAAGCGACGGGTGTGGTTTCGTTGAGTGCCAGGGCCGCTATGCTGAATAATGTGGATAGCGCGCCTTTAAGCAATGGCGGCGACGTTGATCTTTATGATGCATTCTACCAACGACTTTTGGCGCTTCCTGAGTCAGCCTCTTCTGAAACGCTTAAAGATAGCATTTATCAAGAGATGAATGCCTTCAAAGATCCTAAAAGTGGTGATTCGGCTTTTGTTTCTTTTGAGCAGCAAACAGCCATGCTACAAAACATGTTAGCAAAAGTTGAACCGGGCACCCATTTATATGAGGCTTTAAACGGGGTATTAGTTGGTACAATGAATGCACAGTCACAAATGACCTCCTGGATGCAGGAGATTATTTTATCGGGCGGGGAAAACAAAGAGGCAATTGACTGGTGAACCCCCCATTGCTGGCGATTTGTGATAAGGTATGGTGTATATATCAGCAAATAATGCAGAAAATGCACCATGTCAGTGTGTCTATCTTATTGATGTATATGGATTATTAAGGTATCTGCCAGGCGTTTTATTCTGAAATGATTATATTAATATTGTAAGCTTCCATTACAAAATTGTGCATAAAGTTTGTAAGAGTATCTTTTTGTGACGAAATGAACGCGCGTTGGAATGTAATTATTGGCTATAATAATAAAAAAATCGGATTTAAATCATCTCTGTGAGTTTTAATTATTTGTTTATAAGAATATAACGATTTTGAGTTCCTTATAGCACACAGGATAAAATATGGTATTGCCTTCAATGAATAAATCAGTTGAGGCCATTAGCAATAATCACCTTCAACAGCCGAACAAATTTCCATTAACAAATGGATTAGCTGACGTAAGAGACTATTATGTCGCAAACTGCTTATTGTTTAAACTTAATAAAGGTAGTTTGCGAATTGAAAACGAATTTGGGGAGTTCATCGAACAATCTGCGCCGTGTTTATTTTTATTGGAAAAAGATCAAACAATCACGCTTAGTATGAGCGAAATAGAAGGGCATATTGATTTTTCTTCACTGGAAGTTTCCTATGACTTAATGCAAAAATTCTACAAAGTTTTTTACAGTACAAGAAACTATAATGATCGAGAGCTATCATTAAAAACGAAACCAAAGTATTTTTTTCATGCGGACTTGTTGCCAGGGATGAGTGATACTTTTGACTCTATTTTGCATGGTGTGGCATGTCCACGGGTTTGTAGTAACGTGAGTATTGATGATCATGATTATTCATATTTCTCATTGATGTATCTTATATCGGCATTTGTACGTAAGCCCGGTGGGTTTGATTTCCTTGAGCGAGCAATAAAAATTACGACAAAAGAGAAAGTTTATAACATTATTATCAGCGATCTCACCCGCAAATGGTCACAGGCTGAGGTGGCAGGAAAGCTGTTTATGAGCGTATCAAGTCTGAAGCGAAAACTGGCCGCTGAAGAGGTGAGTTTTAGCAAAATATACCTGGATGCTCGTATGAATCAGGCTATAAAATTATTACGTATGGGGGCTGGAAATATTTCACAAGTCGCGACGATGTGTGGCTATGATACGCCTTCTTATTTTATCGCTATTTTTAAACGGCATTTTAAGATTACACCGCTTAGCTTTATGCGTACAATGAACCATTGATTTGTGAAATTATTTTAAACGTTACTATCTGTTTGCGTTACAGATACCAAATATTTTTTTAATCGTAGTGTATATTTCAGTATCGCTACACCAGTGATATGTAGTTAATGAAAGGGAATCGAAAGCGTTCATTGTCAGACATACATGGCCACCAGGCGCCGGGCAATCGTTGTACTCTAAGAGATTACTGTAAAGTAAAACAGCAAATTTAATCATTATCAGATTTGTAAAAGGAATTCATTTCGGTAACGACATTGCGCATGTAATAACGTATCTGGTCTTATTACCTTTGTAGTAAGAAGGCGTTATCTACTTGCGCAGTAGTCGCCCAGGAAGAAAAATCATTACCGAAGCTGTGGTCAGTTTTCAAAAAAGGATAAATAAATGAGAAATGTAATTATATACGGTATTAACTGGACTAATTGTTATGCCCTTCAGTCTATTTTTAAGCAAAAATATCCGGAAAAGTGCGTTAAAACGTGTAACTCATTAACTGCACTTTTGCATTCTCTATCCGATATGCCGGACGCCGGGCTGATTTTAGCTTTGAACCCGCATGAGCATGTTTATCTTTTTCATGCGTTGCAGGCGCGGTTGCAGAACCGTAAAGTTTTGGTAGTGGCAGATCGCTTGTATTATATCGATCGCTGTGTGCTGCAATATTTTGGCGTTATGGATTATGTTTTAAAAGACGAACTATCCTGCGCTATCCGCTCGGATCGAGAGAAGCTCCGTCTTCCGGAAGCCTGGCTGCGTTTCTGCCACAGGCCACAAAAGAAAACCGTGGCTGCTACGTATGCTTTTAATGCCGGCGAGACGCCGGAAGAGGTATTGTTTAATATCAATCAATACGCCTGGTGGAATCTACCTCCCGGCGTCACTCAGGCGAAATATGCGCTGCTGATATTATTATCCTCCGGACATCCAGCAATTGAACTGGCGAAAAAATTTGGTCTGGGAACAAAAACCGTTAGTATTTATCGTAAGAAGGTTATGTATCGTTTGGGGATGGACTCTTCACCGCTATCGCTGTTCCGGGGACTGAAACTAGACGCGCATTTACAGCGCACTGCTTTTGCACATAACCCTGCTGTACCTGACGATAATTGCGCGTTACCGATTGCGGTAGGAATGAATTAAAATATTTTTTATCATTTATGACCATGTGTTGAGCTTTTATTATAAAAAAGATTTTTTGAGTAGTAATTCTTATATATAATCATCCGGAGGTGGTTGGTAACCTGGTTCAATCATTGAGGCATATTTTTGCAGGCAATATATTGAATCTGAAAAGTTAAAGATGATATTTTCGGTGCAGGAGCTATCATGTGGAGGGAAAAGTATGCTAAGTCCTACGACTCGTAATATGGGGGCGAGTTTATCGCCTCAGCCTGACGTCAGCGGGGAGCTAAACACCGAAGCATTGACCTGTATTGTTGAGCGTCTGGAAAGTGAAATTATAGATGGCAGCTGGATTCATATCAGTTACGAGGAAACCGATCTCGAAATGATGCCTTTTCTTGTTGCACAGGCCAATAAGAAGTATCCAGAGTTAAATCTTAAATTTGTTATGTCAGTCCATGAGCTTGTTTCCTCTATAAAGGAGACCAGAATGGAAGGCGTTGAATCTGCCCGATTTCTCGTAAATATGGGAAGTTCAGGTATCCATATTTCAGTCGTCGATTTTAGAGTTATGGACGGAAAGACATCGGTGATTTTGTTCGAACCTGCAGCGTGTAGCGCTTTTGGACCTGCTTTACTGGCGTTGAGGACCAAAGCAGCTCTTGAACGTGAACAACTGCCTGATTGTTATTTTGCTATGGTCGAGCTGGACATTCAACGAAGCTCTTCTGAATGCGGTATTTTTAGCCTGGCGCTCGCCAAAAAACTTCAGCTTGAATTTATGAACTTAGTAAAAATTCATGAAGATAATATTTGTGAACGTCTGTGTGGTGAAGAACCTTTTCTCCCGTCCGATAAAGCAGACCGCTATCTGCCGGTGAGTTTTTACAAACATACTCAAGGCGTACAACGATTAAATGAATATGTGGAGGCCAATCCGGCGGCGGGAAGCAGTATAGTAAACAAAAAGAATGAAACGCTTTATGAGCGATTCGATAACAATGCCGTTATGCTAAACGATAAAAAACTCTCTATATCCGCTCATAAAAAAAGGATAGCTGAATATAAGTCTTTACTTAAACCGTAATGAAATTATAAGGTTGCCTGCCAGAGGAAATCCTTCCAGCGCCATAAGACTACTCTATATTATGACCGTATGTTTCCTGAATAGCAGGCAAAAAAGTGTTAACCTTGCGCCTCTGGTACGATTTCATTACGCCTGTCGCGCCATGTTGCGTAAATAAATACCGCAATAAACACGATGGCAAATAATACCACGATGGTCGGCGCTGGCGCGCTATCAAGATAAAAAGACAGATAGACGCCCGCAAAAGCGGTAATAACTGACAGACTCACCGCTAATCCCAGCGCGCGCGCAAAGCGTCGCGTCAGCAAAATGGCAATTGCGCCGGGGGCGATAAGCAATGAAATCGACAGAATAATGCCCACCGATTTCAGCGTGGCGACGATAGTCAGCGCAATCATACATAGCAGGCCATAATGCAGTAGCGTCGTATTCAGCCCGCTGGCTTTCGCCTGGTGCGGGTCAAAAGCGTGTAGCAGGAGATCTTTCCATTTCAGCCCTATGATTAACGCAATACCCAGTGCAATAACCGACGTTTGTACGATATCCCCCAGCGATACGCCCAGCATATCCCCAAACAGGATGTGATCCAGATGCACTTCCGATTGAATAGAAACATAGAGCACCAGACCTGCGCCAAACATCCCGGAAAAGACGATGCCCATCACCGTATCACGTTTGATGCGGCTGTTATCGTCCAGATAGCCGGTCGCGATAGCGCAAAATAATCCGGCAATGAAAGCGCCAATCGCCAGGGGGATCCCCACAATATATGCCAGCACGACCCCGGGGAATACCGCATGACTCATTGCGTCGCCCATTAACGCCCAGCCTTTTAACACTAAAAACACGGACAGCAAGGCGCAGGGAATCGCCACAATGACCGAAACCATAAGGGCGTTCACCATAAAATCAAACTGAAAGGGTTCCAGTAACGTTGTTAAGAACATGTCGGCTCCTTCTGCAGGCGGGCGCGTCGACGGTTGGCTAACAGACCGTGTTTCGGGGCGAAAATAAAGGCTGTGATGAACAGTAAGGTTTGCATGACGACAATAATTCCACCCGTGGCGCCATCCAGCCAGTAGCTAAGCCATGCGCCCAGAAAACTGGTCAGGCTGCCAATCACGACGGCAATCATGAGCAGACGTGGAAAACGGTCGGTGAGTAACCAGGCCGTCGCGCCCGGCGTGACGACGAGACAGATCACCAGGAACGCCCCAACGGTTTGCAGGGCCGCCACGGTGGAGACGGACAACAGAGTGAAAAACAACAGCTTTAGTCGACCCGGATTAAGCCCGATAGAACGCGCATGGGTTTCATCGAAAAAGACGACCATTAAATCTTTCCACTTTAACAGCAGAATAGTCAGCGAGACCGCGCCGATAATCGCCAGTTGCGCAATATCCGCTGGCGCGATAGCCAGCACGTTGCCGAGAATAATCGTCTGGATATTCACCGACATCGGATTGAGCGACACCATAAAAAGGCCGACGCCAAAAAAAGAGGAGAAGATAAGCCCGATAATCGCGTCTTCTTTCAGGCGTGAGCGTTGGTTAAGAAAGAGCATACTGCCTGCCGCCAGTCCGCCGGAAAGAAACGCGCCGAGCGAGAAGGGCAGCCCTAACATCCAGGCGCCAGCGACGCCAGGCACAATAGAGTGAGATAGCGCATCGCCAATGAGCGACCAGCCTTTGAGCATCAAATAGCAGGAGAGAAACGCGCACAGACCGCCCACCATCGCGGAGACCCACATCGCGTTGAGCATATACTGGTAGCCAAACGGCTCAACAAGCCAGTTCATGACGATTTTCCTCCGCTGGCCACGCGCCGGGAAATAAAGGGGCGCTCGTCATCGGTGATGATGTGCTCTTCACCTCCGCTTAGCGCGATATGACGTAGAACGCCGCTAAACGCCTGTTCCAGATTCGCGGCGGTAAACGTGGTTTCGGTAGGGCCGCTGGCCAGTACGGTTCCTTTAATCATTACCGTATAGTCGCAAAACTCGGTGACGGAGCCGAGATTATGCGTTGAGACCAGCATCGTGCGGCCTTCATCGCGCAGTTCCCGCAGTAGATCGATGATTCGCGCTTCGGTTTTTACATCCACGCCGGTAAAAGGTTCATCCAGCAGGATTACCTGTCCATCCTGAGCGATGGCCCTGGCAAGAAACACACGTTTTTTCTGCCCGCCGGACAGCTCGCCAATCTGCCTGTGACGATACTCCTGCATATCCACCCGCGCCAGCGCGGCGTCAACACAGGCGTGATCATGCGCAGTGGGGCGGCGTAGCCAGCCCATATGGCCGTAGCGTCCCATCATCACCACATCTTCTACCAGCACCGGAAATGACCAGTCCACTTCTTCCGATTGTGGAACATAAGCAATGAGGTTTTTTTTCAGCGCCTTGTTGACTGACTGTTGCAGGATAGTGATATCGCCCTGCGCAAGATGCACAAAGCCCATTAACGCTTTAAATAACGTAGACTTACCGGAACCATTTACGCCTACCAGCGCGGCGATTGAACCGCCAGGCACCTGAAAAGTGGCGTCCCGTAGGGCGGTATGACCGTTGCGATACGTCACCGTGACCTGATCAACGGTAATCGCAGATTGACTCATTGTTGACTCCTCAGTCCGTCGTTAATGCCGTTGACGATGGTTTCGGTCGTGACGCGCAGCAGATCCAGATAGGTTGGCACAGGGCCGTCAGCGGCGCTCAGAGAATCGACATACAGTACGCCGCCATAATGCGCGCCGGATTCACGCGCGACCTGACGGGCCGGTTTATCGGAAACCGTACTCTCGCTAAAGATGGCGGGAATATGGTGCTTTTTAATGGTATCAATCACTTTACGCACCTGTTTTGGCGTCCCCTGTTGATCGGCGTTAATTGGCCAGAGATAAAGCTCTTTCATGTCGTTATCGCGCGCCAGGTAAGAGAACGCGCCTTCACTGGTGACCAGCCAGCGCTGATCGGCGGGAATTTTTTCCAGTTCGGCACGCAACGGATCGGCCATCTGGCGAATTTTCGCTTTATAGCGTTCGGCGTTTTGCTTATAGATCTGCGCATTATCCGGATCGTACTTCACCAGGGCGTCGCGAATGTTATCGACATAAATCAGCGCGTTTTCTGCCGACATCCAGGCGTGCGGGTTCGGTTTACCGTTATACGGGCCTTCGGTAATGCCCATCGGTTTGACACCGGTGGAGACGACGACTTCCGGCACGCCGGAAAGGTGCTGATAAAAGCGGGCGAACCATCGCTCCAGGTTCAGACCATTCGCGAGGATAAGCTGTGCCCCCTGCGCTCGTTTAATATCGCCGGGCGTTGGCTGATACTCATGGATTTCAGCGCCGGGCTTGGTAATCGAGCTGACTTCCGCTGCGTCGCCCGCCACGTTTTTCGCCATGTCGGCAATAACGGTAAACGTGGTGATGACTTTAAATTTCTCTTTTGCATAGGCTGGCGATAGCGCGAGTATCGCAACAATACCGGCAATCAGGAGTGTTTTCAGACGATGTAGATTCGTCATAGTATCCCTCGCAACAATGTGGTTAATTAATCATCGAATATAGCCTTTGCTATGTTATATAGCACAAGGCATGAATAAATGAAAATAATTCTTATTTGCGTAATGGCGACGATATGCAGTGATAGTGCTAAAGAGGGATAAGGTGTAAAATAAATACACCTTAATGTTCGGAGAGAACACGATGCCTGGTAAACGTATCGCTCGTGAAAAACTGACGATCAAAAAAATGATCGCGCTGTATGAAAGCCAGTGCCCACAGGCGTCAGCGGTGCAGGGGCATTACGACGCGCTGTTCGCCTACGCGCAAAAACGTCTTGATAAATGCGTATTTGGCGAGGAAAAACCCGCCTGTAAGCAGTGCCCGGTGCACTGCTATCAGCCGGCTAAACGCGAGGAGATGAAGCAGATTATGCGTTGGGCAGGTCCGCGAATGCTTTGGCGACACCCTGTCCTGACCGTGCGGCACCTTATCGACGATAAGCGCCCCGTTCCGGAATTGCCGGAAAAATATCAGCGCAAGAAGTGAAGGGGAAGCGCCAGGCCTACGGCGCGCATCATCTCCAGGCCGGATCAGATCCGGCAACCCGTTACGCTAACGCGTCTTTATCAATACCCAATCGCTTCATACGCGACAGCAGGGTGGTTCGTTTAAGCCCCAGACGCTGCGCCGCGCCTTTTGGTCCAGCCACTACGCCATTGGTCTCTTTCAGCACGCGTATAATAAGCTGATATTCATCTTCGCCTTCTTTGGCGCTTTCAGTCGCAACAGGCGAGGTATCGGGCGTTACGGCGGTAATATCCGGCAGCGACAGTTGTAGCACATTGCCGCGCGTCAGCAGCACGGCGCGCTCGACGACATTCTCCAGCTCGCGAACGTTCCCCGGCCATTCCATGCCGCTGAGCGTGCGCAGCGTTTCGGCGGGAATGCTGTCGATATTACGCCCCATTCGGCGGGCGATTTTGAAGGTGAACGCTTTGACCAGTAGTGGAATATCTTCCGGACGTTCGCGTAACGGAGGAAGCTGGATCGGAAAAACATTCAGCCGATAGTAGAGATCGTTACGGAATTCGCGATCGGCGACCATTTTTTTCAGATCGCGGTTAGTCGCGGCGATCAGCCGCACGTCGGTCTGGATCAGTTTATTGCTGCCAAGACGTTCAAACTCTTGCTCCTGAAGGACGCGCAGCAGCTTAGGCTGTAGCTCCAGCGGCATGTCGCCCACTTCATCCAGAAACAGCGAGCTTTTATCCGCCAGCTCGAAACGGCCAATCCGCTGCGCGCTGGCGCCGGTAAACGCGCCGCGCTCATGACCAAACAGATCGCTTTCCAGCAGCCCCGCCGGCATCGCGGCGCAGTTCATCTTTACCATCCTGCGTCCGCTACGTCCGCTCAGGTTGTGAATGGCGCGGGCAATCAACTCTTTACCGGTTCCCGTTTCGCCCAGAATCAGCACGGTACTGTCGCTCTGCGCCACCATCTCAACCTGCTTTAGCACGTTGTACATCGCTTCGCTGCGTCCGATGATCTCGCCAAACTCGCTGTCGACGTTATTAAGCTGCTCCGTGAGCGCCAGGTTTTCGTCGACCAGGCGTTCCTTCAGGCGGTGGATTTCCTGATAGGCCAGCGCATTATCCACGGCAATGGCTACCCGTTCGGCAATCTGACGCAGCAGCTTGAGGTTGGCGGTGGTAAACACTTTTTCTTCGCACTGGGCCAGTTTGAGCACGCCAAGCATCGTCTTGCCGGACATCAACGGCAGCAGGCAAAGCGTCTGGATCTGATTGCCCCAGGTATCGAACAGCATGCGTTCGTAGGGGGCAAGCGGATCGCGTTCGTTGAGGTTGATAAGCAGCATCTCTTTACTTTTAAAGACGCGCTCCGTGAGCGTGCCGGCTTCGTCGACTTCGCTCTGTTCGTGCGCCGGATGATGCTCATCAAGGTAGTGGGTGGAGTAGATATTCAGCTTATTTTTGCGATGGCTGCGCAACACGATGCTGATTGCGTCGATATTGAAATAGTGGTGGATCTCTTTTGCGACTTCGCTTACCAGCTCATCAATATCCAGACGCGACAGGACGGCGTTGGTAATCGCAACCAGAATACGGAAGTTATCGCGTTCGCGGCACAACAGATCATAATCGACATTATTGTTTACCCGGTTTTGAATTTGCTCGGCGACCACGCCGACAATTTGGGTAAACGTATGCAGACGGTCATATTCCTTTTCACTCCAGGGGCGATCTTCCTGACGGATGAATTCGCAGCCGCCGAAAATACGGCCCTCCGCGGCTAAAGGAAGCAGACAGTAATGACCAAATTCAGGGTAGAGGCCGCTCGCGGCAAGCTGCGGCCAGGTTTCGGTAAACTCATGGAAATTACAGTGCAATGCATCGGGGCGAGAAAGGATGCGACGTACCGGGCCGTGCGCCAGTACGGTTTCATCTTCATATTCAACAGGACGGCCATTTTCTCGCGTCGCATAATATTGTGCGCGTTGCGACTGCGCCTGCCATAGCACAATGCCGGCGCTGTCGGCGAGCGCTGAACGCTTTACCAGTTGTGAAAGCGCTTCACTGAGCGACGCCAAATCGGGCTGCTGCAATAAGGTACGAGTGATATCGAACAAGCCTTGCTGTCCAAGATCGCTCATGGGTGTATACGACATGTTGCTTTTCCAGGAAAATACCGCAAAACGGTGCGAAAACGGTAAATGAATTATAGGTATAAGTCGTAAGTTATTGCCGGATGGCTGACCGCAAACTCGCTGGTCACACACTCCGTAGGCCTGATAAGCAAAGCGCCATCAGGCGTTAATGCAGCGTTAATGCCGGATGTCGACGCAAATGCGTCTTATCCGGCCTACAGTATGCTGCCAACAGGCTGCTAGCATATACGAGGTAATGGTTCGGCGTGTGGCAAATCAAGGGTTCGCTTCACGCCATAGAGTCCGGCTAAGCGAACGCCTTTGCGTTCCACGACTTCGCCAATCAGCGCTGCATCACGTCCCAGCGGATGCGCGCGTAATGCCGCCAATGCCCGATCTGCGGCCTGCCGTTCAACGGCAATCACCAGTTTTCCTTCGTTGGCAAAGTTCAGGGCATCCAGCCCCAACAGCTCGCAGACGCCGCGCACGGCAGGTTTGAGCGGCAGTGCGGATTCGGACAATTCAATACCGTAACCGCAGGACGCCGCAAACTCATGGGCGACCGCATTCACGCCGCCGCGCGTGGCGTCACGCAATGCCTTCACTCCGTCAATATGACGCAGCGTCTGAATAAGCGGCGTTAATACTGCGCAGTCGCTCGCCAGCTCGCCATCCAGCCCCAGTTGCTCACGCAGGTTGAGGATAGTGGCGCCGTGATCGCCAAGCGTACCGCTGACTAACAGCACATCGCCAACGCTCAGCGTTTGCGCGCCCCAGTGAATATCGGCGGGAATCGCCCCCATGCCGGCAGTGTTGATAAACAATTTATCCGCCGCGCCGCGCTGCACAACTTTGGTGTCGCCGGTTACAATGGCGATACCCGCTTCCCGCGCGGTCGCCGCCATGCTATTGACCACGCTTTTTAATGTCTCCATCGGCAGCCCTTCTTCAAGGATAAAGCCGCAGGAGAGATAGCGGGGGATCGCGCCGCTCACCGCTACGTCGTTCGCCGTACCGCAAATCGCCAGTTTGCCGATATTGCCGCCGGGGAAAAAGAGCGGATCGATCACATAGCTATCGGTAGAAAACGCCAGACGGTCGCCCTCCGCCGTCAGTTGCGCCAGCTCCAGACGCGCCTGATCTTCTTGTTCCGCCAGCCACGGGTTGGCAAAGGCCTCCATAAACAGGCTATTAATCAACTGTTGCATAGCCTGGCCGCCGCTGCCGTGGGCGAGTTGTATATTGTTCAAACTTCACACTCCTGCTGACGATACTGATACCAGGCGGCGCATGCGCCTTCGGAAGAGACCATCAGCGCGCCAAACGCGGTCTCTGGATTACATGTTTTACCAAATAGCGGGCACTGATGCGGCTTGCATCTGCCGGTCAGCACTTCGCCGCAGCGGGCGCGCGGATCGTCATAGACCTGCTGCGGCGCTGGGCGGAAATGCGCTTCGGCGTCAAAGCGCTGATACTCTGGCGTCAGGTGGACGCCGGAGGATTCAATCACGCCCAGACCGCGCCACTCGCTATCGCCATTAACGCAGAACACATCGGCGATGGCCTGCTGCGCCAGCATGTTTCCGGCATCCGGCACCACGCGACGGTATTGGTTTTCAACCTGGCTTAGGGCCGCTATTTTCTGCTCAACCAGCATGACCACGCCTTGCAGTAGATCAAGCGGTTCGAATCCAGCCACCACCAGCGGGCGATTAAAATCGGCGGCGATAAACTGGTACGCCTCGGTGCCGATGACCATGCTGACGTGGCCTGGCGCAAGAAAGGCGTCAATGCCGTTGTCCGGCTGCTCCAGTAGGCTACGCAGCGTCGGGATCAGCGTAATGTGCTGGCAGAAAAAGTAGAAGTTTCGCACGTCACGCTGTTTTGCCTGCTGCAGCGTGATGGCGGTGGTCGGCATGGTGGTTTCAAAGCCCAGCCCGAAAAATACCACTTTGCGGGTCGGGTTATCCTGCGCCAGCTTCAGCGCGTCCATCGGAGAGTAAACAATACGGACATCCGCGCCGCGCGCTTTAGCCTGCAACAGAGACCCCTGTTTCCCCGGCACGCGCATGGCATCGCCAAAGGTGCAGAAAATCACCTCCGGATGGCTGGAGATTTCCACGCAACTGTCGATGCGTCCCATCGGCAGCACGCAGACCGGACAACCGGGGCCATGAATAAACTCCACGTTTTCGGGCAGTAACTGATCGAGACCAAATTTAAAAATCGCGTGGGTATGACCCCCGCAGACTTCCATAATGCGCAACGGACGTTCGGCAGTGTAAGGAAGAAGGGCGGCGCGTTCACGCAGGTGTTCAATGAGCTGCATTACCTGTTCCGGCGCACGGTACTCGTCAACAAAACGCATTATCTCTCCTCACCATACAGCAGTGCGCCGACGTCCGGCTCAACATCAAACATATTTTGTAGCGCGTCGAGCGTGTCGCGCGCTTCCGCTTCGTTAATGACGCTCATGGCGAATCCGACATGAACCAGCACCCACTGACCCAGACGCGGCTGACCGTTTTCATCACAACTGCCAACTAATGTGAGATCGACGTCGCGCTGAATGCCGCAGACGTCAACTTTTGCCTGATTGCCGTCAATGGCGCGGATTTGACCCGGCACGCCTATGCACATCGCTGCGCCTCCAGCCAGGCCAGCCACTGATCCATGCCTTCGCCGCTGGTGGCGGAAATCAGGATAATTTCAATCTCCGGGTTCACTTCACGCGCGCTGGCGATGCACTTCTCAACGTCAAAATTGAGGTAGGGCAGCAGATCGACTTTATTGAGCAGCATGAGCGACGCAGCGGCAAACATATGGGGATACTTCAGCGGCTTATCTTCACCTTCGGTCACGGAAAGCACTGCGACTTTATGCTTTTCGCCCAGATCGAAGCTGGCCGGGCAGACGAGATTACCGACGTTTTCGATAAACAGAATACCGTGGTCATCCAGCGGCAGGCGCGGCGCGGCGTCGGCGATCATTTGCGCGTCAAGATGGCAGCCTTTACCGGTGTTGACCTGAATGGCGGGCGTGCCGGTAGCGCGGATGCGGGCGGCGTCGTTCACTGTCTGCTGGTCGCCTTCAATCACCGCGCACGGTACACGGTCTTTCAATTTCATCAGCGTTTCGGTCAGCAGGGTGGTTTTACCGGACCCGGGGCTGGACACCAGGTTGAGCACCAGTTGCTGGCGGGCGGCAAAACGGGCGCGGTTGCGCTCAGCCAGACGATTATTTTTGTCCAGCACGTCGATTTCAACCTCAAGCATCCGCCGCTGACTCATACCAGGCGCGTGGGTTCCGGCTTCGCCGTGGCCGTAATGCAGATCGCCTTCTGCGGTCTGACTTGGGGCAAAGTCAGGCGTTTTAATGCCGGTAATATTCAGCGCCGGGCGGGCCGCTGGGGCAAAGGGCGCGCTACGAAACGCTGAGTGCGGATTATGTTCATCGCCTTCTATATAAAGGTTGCCTTCAGCGCAACCGCAAGTCGTACACATCGCTTACTCCTGATCTTTTTCTTGTTACAGGCTTTCTGCCGGATGGCGACGCGAGCGCCTATCCGGCATTAATCTTCAGTTTCATCAATCTCTATGCGCCGAATTTGTAAGCCGTCATCGGCCACAATTCGCAGCGTATCGCTATGACATTGCGGACAACGACGTACACGGTGGGTTAACAACGTGACATATTGTTGACAATGCTCACACCAGCATTCGGCTTCCTGTTCTTCGAGGTGCAGTTTACAACCTTCTGCTATCGTGCCGCGGCATACCAGATCAAAACAAAAGGAAAGAGCGCTGGTTTCCACGCAAGAAAATGCGCCAATTTTGATCCAGACGGCTGTCACACGTTTTGCACCGTATGCTGAAGCCTGTTGTTCAATCAATTCCAGTGCCCGTTGGCAGAGGGTGATTTCGTGCATATCGCCTCCCGTAGTGGTTGCCCCTGTAAAGCAATATTTATGCCAATATTTTTATCCCCTGGCAGGTTAATGTCGACGATGACGAAATGACATGTCGTCACCGCGTCGAAACGGCAGTAACTGCGCTCGTCTGCCATTAAAAACAACAAGTTAAAAATTGGCATGGAAAATGCTTAACGCAGGCATCTCTGTTAAACGGGTAACCTGACATGACTATTTGGGAAATAAGCGAAAAGGCCGATTACATCGCGCAACGGCATCGTCGCCTACAGGACCAGTGGCATATTTACTGCAACTCGCTGGTTCAGGGGATCACCCTCTCGAAAGCGCGCCTGCATCACGCAATGAGCTGCGCGCCGGAAAGGGATCTTTGCTTTGTCCTGTTTGAGCACTTTCGTATTTACGTCGCGTTGGCGGATGGTTTTAACAGCCACACCATTGAGTACTACGTTGAAACCAAAGATGGCGAAGATAAGCAATTGATTGCACAGGCGCAGCTCGATATCGACGGCAAGGTTGATGAACGGGTTAACAACCGCGATCGCGAGCAGGTGCTGGAGCACTATCTGGAAAAAATCGCCAGCGTTTACGACAGCCTCTATACCGCTGTAGAAACCAACTCGCCGGTTAATTTGCGTCAATTGGTAAAGGGTCACAGCCCGGCGGTATAAGCCTGAGGCGTTGCCCGCTTTGATTCGCGATGTGGCGTTGCGCCATGTCATGAATGTTTTGGGGATGGGCGTGTCGATAAGTGTCGAAAATGACATTTCAACGGCATGTTTTCGTCAAAAATGACAATCACCTGAGGAATGCCTGGTGAATCGTTTTGTAATTGCTGACTCCACTCTCTGTATCGGCTGCCACACCTGTGAGGCCGCCTGTTCAGAGACGCATCGCCAGCATGGCCTGCAGTCAATGCCGCGCCTGAAAGTGATGCTGAATGAAAAAGAATCTGCGCCGCAGCTTTGTCACCACTGTGAAGATGCGCCATGCGCCACGGTATGCCCGGTTAACGCGATTAATCGCGTTGACGGCGCTGTCCAGCTTAATGAAAGCCTGTGCGTGAGCTGCAAACTGTGCGGTATTGCCTGTCCGTTTGGCGCTATTGAGTTTTCCGGCAGCCGTCCGCTGCATATTCCGGCGAACGCCAATACGCCGAAAGCGCCGCCCGCGCCGCCAGCGCCTGCGCGCGTCAGTACGTTGCTCGACTGGGTGCCGGGCGTACGCGCTATCGCGGTGAAATGCGACCTGTGCAGCTTTGACGAGCAAGGCCCGGCCTGTGTGCGGATGTGCCCGACTAAAGCGCTACACCTGGTGGATAACACGGATATCGCCCGCGCCAGCAAACGTAAACGTGAGCTGACGTTTAATACCGATTTTGGCGATCTCACCTTGTTTCAGCAGGCTCAGAGTGGGGATGCATAATGAGTTCACTTTCACTGATTACTAGCGGCGTCGCGTGGTTTGCCGCCGCCGCCGTTCTGGCGTTTCTGTTTTCGTTTCATAAAGCGCTGAGCGGCTGGATTGCCGGTATCGGCGGCGCGGTCGGCAGCCTGTGTACGGCTGGCGCGGGGTTCACCGCGCTGGCCAGCGCCGTTACGGTGAGCGGCGTGATGCCGTTTACCGGTCACATGCTGCAAATTACGCCGCTGAATGCTATCTGGCTGATTACGCTGGGGCTGTGCGGTCTGTTCGTCAGCCTGTTCAATATCGACTGGCATCGCCATCCACAGGTAAAAGCCAACGGACTGTTGATCAACCTGCTGATGGCGGCAGCCGTCTGCGCCGTGGTCGCCAGTAATCTGGGGGCGATGGTGGTGATGGCGGAAATCATGGCGCTCTGCGCCGTGTTCCTCACCGGCGGTAGCAAAGAGGGCAAACTGTGGTTTGCGCTGGGCCGTCTCGGTACGCTGCTGCTGGCAATCGCCTGCTGGCTGGTGTGGCAGCGCTACGGCACGCTGGATCTGGGGCTGCTGGATCAACGCGCTCAGCAACTGCCGCTGGGCTCCGATATCTGGCTGCTCGGCGTTATCGGCTTTGGTCTGCTGGCCGGGATTATCCCGCTACACGGTTGGGTGCCGCAGGCGCACGCCAACGCCAGCGCTCCCGCCGCCGCGCTGTTCTCGACCGTGGTGATGAAAATCGGGCTGCTGGGCATTCTCACGCTATCTCTGCTTGGCGGCAATGCGCCGCTGTGGTGGGGCGTGGCGCTGTTGGTGCTTGGGATGATCACCGCCTTTGTCGGCGGTCTGTACGCGCTGATGGAGCATAACATTCAGCGCCTGCTGGCCTATCACACGCTGGAAAATATCGGCATCATTTTGCTCGGTCTGGGCGCAGGCGTTACCGGGATTGCTCTCAATCAGCCGGTACTGATCGCGCTGGGTCTGACCGGCGGGCTCTATCACCTGCTGAACCATAGCCTGTTTAAAAGCGTGCTGTTTCTGGGCGCGGGCAGCATCTGGTTCCGTACCGGTCACCGCGATATCGAAAAACTGGGCGGTATTGGTAAACGGATGCCGGTTATTTCTATCGCCATGCTGGTCGGTCTGATGGCGATGGCCGCGCTGCCGCCGCTGAACGGCTTTGCCGGCGAGTGGGTGATTTACCAGTCCTTCTTCAAACTGGGCAACAGCGGCGCGTTTGTTGGTCGTCTGTTAGGACCGCTGCTGGCGGTTGGCCTGGCGATTACCGGCGCGCTGGCGGTGATGTGTATGGCGAAAGTGTATGGCGTGACGTTCCTTGGCGCGCCGCGCACGAAGGAAGCTGAAAACGCCAGCTGCGCGCCGATCCTGATGGGCGTCAGCGTGGTGGCATTGGCGATTTGCTGCGTACTGGGCGGGGTTGCCGCGCCGTGGCTGCTGCCGATGATTTCCATTGCGGTACCGTTGCCGCTGGAAACCGCGCACACCACCGTATCGCAGCCGATGATCACGCTGCTGTTGGTCGCCTGTCCGCTACTGCCGTTCATCATTATGGCGATGTTCAAAGGCAACCGTCTGCCGTCGCGTTCTCGCGGCGCGGCCTGGGTGTGCGGCTACGACCATGAGCAGTCGATGGTGATTACCGCGCACGGTTTCGCCATGCCGGTGAAAGAGGCCTTTGCCCCGGTACTTAAACTGCGTAAATGGCTGAACCCGGTATCGCTGGTGCCGGGCTGGCAGAACGCGGCGGCCGCGGTGCTGTTCCGTCGTCTGGCGCTGATTGAGCTGGCGGTGCTGGTGGTGATTGTGGTTTCACGAGGAGCCTGAAAATGAGTGTGTTTTATCCGTTAATTCAGGCGCTGGTGCTATTTGCCGTTGCGCCATTGCTGTCCGGTATTACTCGCGTGGCGCGCGCCCGTCTACACAATCGCCGAGGGCCGGGCGTGTTGCAGGAGTACCGCGACATTATCAAACTGCTCGGTCGTCAGAGTATTGCGCCCGCGGATTCCGGCTGGGTTTTTCGCCTGACGCCGTTTGTGATGGTCGGCGTGATGCTGACTATCGCCACCGCGCTGCCGGTCGTCACCGTTGGATCTCCGTTGCCGCAACTGGGTGATTTAATCACCCTGATTTATCTGTTCGCGATTGCGCGCTTCTTCTTCTCTATTGCAGGCCTGGATACCGGCAGTCCGTTCACCGCGATCGGCGCCAGCCGTGAAGCGATGCTCGGCGTGCTGGTGGAGCCGATTCTGCTGCTGGGTCTGTGGGTCGCCGCGCAGGTGGCGGGTTCAACTCATATCAGCAATATCGCCGATACCATTTATCACTGGCCTGTCGCGCGTAGTATTCCGCTGATTCTGGCGCTGTGCGCCTGCGCCTTCGCCACCTTTATCGAAATGGGCAAGCTGCCGTTCGACCTGGCGGAAGCGGAGCAGGAGTTGCAGGAAGGGCCGTTGACCGAATACAGCGGTAGCGGCTTTGCGGTGCTGAAATGGGGCATCAGCCTTAAGCAACTGGTGGTGCTGCAAATGTTCGTCGGCGTGTTTCTGCCGTGGGGACAGATGGAAACCTTCAGCGCAGGCGGACTGTTGCTGGCGCTGGTGATTGCCGTCGTCAAGCTGATTGTCGGCGTACTGGTGATCGCCCTGTTTGAAAACAGCATGGCGCGACTGCGTTTTTGCGCCACTTCACGCGTGACCTGGGCCGGTTTTGGGTTTGCGTTTTTAGCCTTCGTCTCCTTGCTGGCGGCGTGATTTAAGAGAGTTTGAGCATGTCTGAAGAAAAATTAGGTCAACAATACCTTGCGGCGCTGCACCAGGCGTTTCCGGGCGTCGTGCTGGACGAAGCCTGGCAGACCAAAGATCAGCTGACTATTACGGTAAAAGTGAACTATCTGCTGGAAGTGGTGGAGTTTCTTTACTACCAGCAGGGTGGGTGGTTGTCGGTGCTGTTCGGTAATGACGAACGCCAGTTGTGCGGCCACTATGCCGTTTATTACGTGCTGTCGATGGAGCAGGGCACGAAGTGCTGGATTACCGTCCGCGTTGAAGTGGATGCCAATAAGCTGGAATTCCCATCCGTTACGCCGCGCGTGCCGGCTGCCGTGTGGGGTGAGCGCGAAGTACGCGACATGTACGGTTTAATCCCGGTCGGTCTGCCGGACGAGCGCCGTCTGGTGCTGCCGGACGACTGGCCGGATGAACTCTATCCGCTGCGTAAAGACAGCATGGATTATCGTCAGCGCCCGGCGCCGACCACCGATGCGGAAACCTACGAGTTCATTAACGAGCTGGGTGACAAGAAAAATAACGTGGTGCCGATTGGCCCGCTGCATGTCACTTCCGATGAACCGGGCCACTTCCGTCTGTTCGTCGATGGCGAAAACATTATCGACGCCGACTACCGTCTGTTCTATGTCCACCGCGGCATGGAAAAACTGGCGGAAACCCGTATGGGCTATAACGAAGTGACGTTCCTGTCGGATCGCGTGTGTGGTATCTGCGGCTTCGCGCACAGCACCGCCTACACCACTTCCGTGGAAAACGCGATGGGCATTCAGGTGCCGGAACGTGCGCAAATGATCCGCGCTATTCTGCTGGAAGTGGAACGTCTGCACTCGCATCTGCTCAACCTCGGCCTGGCCTGTCACTTCACCGGCTTTGACTCCGGCTTTATGCAGTTCTTCCGCGTGCGTGAAACCTCCATGAAGATGGCGGAGATACTGACCGGCGCGCGCAAAACTTACGGTCTGAACCTGATCGGCGGGATTCGCCGCGATCTGCTGAAAGAAGACATGATCCAGACCCGTCAACTGGCGCAGCAGATGCGTCGTGACGTGCAGGAGCTGGTGGACATGCTGCTGAGCACGCCGAATATGGAACAGCGTACCGTGGGTATCGGCCGTCTGGACCCGGAAATTGCCCGCGACTTCAGTAATGTCGGCCCGATGGTGCGCGCCAGCGGCCACGCCCGCGACACCCGCGCCGATCACCCGTTTGTCGGTTACGGTCTGCTGCCGATGGAAGTACATAGCGAGCAGGGCTGCGATGTGATTTCTCGTCTGAAAGTCCGTATCAACGAAGTCTACACCTCTCTGAATATGATCGATTTCGGTCTGGATAATCTGCCGGGCGGCCCGCTGATGGTGGAAGGCTTTACCTATATTCCGCACCGTTTTGCGCTCGGCTTCGCTGAAGCGCCGCGTGGTGACGATATCCACTGGAGCATGACCGGCGACAACCAGAAGTTGTACCGCTGGCGCTGCCGTGCGGCGACCTACGCCAACTGGCCGACGCTGCGCTATATGCTGCGCGGCAACACCGTCTCCGACGCGCCGCTGATTATCGGCAGCCTCGACCCGTGCTACTCCTGTACCGACCGGATGACCGTGGTCGATGTGCGTAAGAAGAAGAGCAAAGTCGTGCCGTACAAAGAACTTGAGCGCTACAGCATTGAGCGTAAAAACTCGCCGCTGAAATAAGGAATCGCCATGTTTACCTTTATCAAAAAAGTTATCAAAACCGGCACGGCGACCTCGTCTTATCCGCTGGAGCCGATTGCGGTTGATAAAAACTTCCGCGGCAAGCCGGAACATAATCCGCAGCAGTGCATCGGCTGCGCCGCCTGCGTTAATGCCTGCCCGTCGAACGCGCTGACGGTGGAAACCGATCTTGCAACCAATGAGCTGGCGTGGCAGTTCAATCTTGGCCGTTGTATCTTCTGCGGTCGCTGCGAAGAGGTGTGCCCGACGGCGGCGATTAAACTGTCGCAAGAGTACGAACTGGCGGTGTGGAAGAAAGAAGATTTCCTGCAACAGTCCCGCTTTGCGCTGTGCAACTGCCGCGTGTGCAATCGTCCTTTCGCGGTACAGAAAGAGATTGACTACGCCATTGCGCTGCTTGCGCACAACGGCGACAGCCGCGCGGAAAACCACCGCGAAAGCTTTGAGACCTGCCCGGACTGTAAGCGTCAGAAATGCCTGGTGCCGTCCGACCGTATTGAACTGACTCGCCATATGAAAGAGGTCAGCTAATGAGCAATTTATTAGGCCCGCGTGACGCCAACGGCATT
The DNA here is from genome assembly GCF_017571995.1 of Salmonella sp. 32031103-2018-00083-FB-01-SM-01. Classification (NCBI taxonomy): domain Bacteria; kingdom Pseudomonadati; phylum Pseudomonadota; class Gammaproteobacteria; order Enterobacterales; family Enterobacteriaceae; genus Salmonella; species Salmonella sp. 32031103-2018-00083-FB-01-SM-01. The sequence goes on along the minus strand of NZ_JAGEQL010000004.1, from coordinate 123,888 downwards.
CCGGTACCGATGACGGTGGATGAATCCATCGCCAGCATGAAGGCGTCTCTACTGAAAAATATTAAGCGTTCGGCATACGTTTACCGCGTGGACTGCGGCGGCTGTAACGGCTGTGAAATCGAAATCTTTGCGACGCTGTCGCCGCTGTTTGATGCCGAGCGTTTCGGCATCAAAGTGGTACCGTCGCCGCGTCATGCCGATATTCTGCTGTTTACCGGCGCGGTGACCCGCGCCATGCGCTCTCCGGCGCTGCGCGCCTGGCAGTCGGCGCCGGACCCGAAAATTTGTATCTCTTACGGCGCCTGCGGCAACAGCGGCGGCATCTTCCATGATCTGTACTGCGTATGGGGCGGTACCGACAAAATCGTCCCGGTGGATGTGTACATTCCAGGCTGCCCGCCAACGCCTGCGGCGACGCTGTATGGCTTTGCGATGGCGCTTGGCCTGCTGGAGCAGAAAATCCACGCCCGCGCGCCGGGTGAGCTGGACGATCAGCCCGCAGAGATCCTGCATCCGGATATGGTGCAGCCGCTGCGCGTGAAGGTGGATCGCGCGGCGCGCCGGCTGGCGGGTTATCGCTATGGTCGTCAGATCGCTGATGATTACCTGACACAGTTGGGGCAGGGCGAGCAGCAAGTGGCGCGCTGGCTGGAAGCGGAAAACGATCCGCGTTTAACCGAAATTGTCACCCATCTCAATCATGTTGTTGAAGAGGCGCGTATCCGATGAGCGAACAGGTGGTGTTCAGTCAACTGAGCCGTAAGTTTATTGATGAGAACGATGCGACGCCTGCCGAGGCGCAGCAGGTTGTCTATTACAGCCTGGCGATTGGTCACCACCTGGGGGTTATCGATTGTCTGGAGGCCGCGCTCACCTGCCCATGGGATGAGTATCTGGCGTGGATCGCCACCCTGGAAGCCGGTAGCGATGCCCGGCGTAAAATGGAAGGCGTGCCGAAGTATGGCGAGATCGTTATCGATTTCAACCATGTGCAAATGCTGGCGCGCGCGTTTGATGATGCACGCGCCGCGCAGACCCCGCAGCAGCAAGAATGGAGCAAACTGATGCTCAGTATGCTGCATGACATTCATCAGGAAAGCGCCATCTACCTGATGGTGAGGAGGCTTCGTGACTGACGTTTTACTCTGTGTCGGCAACAGCATGATGGGCGACGACGGCGCAGGCCCGTTACTGGCGGAAATGTGCGCAGCGCAGCCGAAGGGCAACTGGGTTGTCATCGACGGCGGCAGCGCGCCGGAAAACGACATTGTGGCGATTCGCGAACTGCGCCCGCAGCGTCTGTTGATTGTCGACGCCACCGACATGGGGCTTAATCCGGGCGAGATCCGCATTATCGATCCGGATGATATCGCCGAAATGTTTATGATGACCACCCACAATATGCCGCTCAACTACCTTATCGATCAGCTCAAAGAGGATGTCGGCGAGGTGATTTTTCTTGGTATCCAGCCGGATATCGTCGGGTTTTATTATCCGATGACTCAACCGATTAAGGACGCGGTAAACATCGTCTATCAGCGCCTGGAAGGGTGGCAGGGAAACGGCGGATTTGCCGCGCTGGAAGCGCCGGAGGCGTAAAATGCGCACATATTTAGGGATAATTTGTGTTACCCGGCAAAGGTTGTAAGAAGGACGTGAAGATTATCGTATGGAGCGGACTGTTATTTTTCTGCATCGCCGTGCGCGCGCTGGCCACCGATTTTGTCGGTTACCTGCCGATGAGCGACGGTGAATATGCGCAAAAGCGTGCGCTGAAGCCGCTGTTGACCCTGCCTTATTCTGTATCGCCCGACCAGACATGGCATTTTCGCCAGGTTGGAGTCAGTGGCGTGACGCTACTGCCGGAGCCGAAAAAAGATAACGAATGGCGGATTAGCGGAAAAGACAGCGCCGGTAATTCGTGGGTTGTCCCGGTGGGAATGCTGATTAATTTGGCGGGTAATGCGCAATTTTATCGCGCTGACCTCGATCGTAACGGCATTCAGGATCTGGTTATCTGGTTGGGCAATCCTGGGTTGGGCCTGGCGCCGAGCGCGCAATACATCATTTTCACCTTTCTCAATAATGGCCGCCCCTGCGTCTTTGAACCGTGGGGGTTTTATACCGCCAGCGATAATGGCGTCGATGATTTGCTTGATTTACAGGGCAATGGGCGCACGCAACTGTTGGATATGCAGTTTGACTCAGGCTACTGGATAACCAATTTATATCAGGTGAAGGACGCCCGCTGGCAGCGCGTACACGGCTGGTTTGGCCGGTTGAGTTATCCGGCGCTGACCCGTTTTAATCACTATCCTGGCCGTAAATTAATTATCAAACCTATTGCCGGAAGGAATCCACAAACGGACGATCTTTCCCTTACGCAGCGCTGTTTAATACGCGGTAACGTATTGCCAGGTGTTAATCAGGATTGATGCCAGTTTCGGTGCAGAGTTGGCTGGCTATCACTGCAAATCTTGACCACCACTGGCGACATTACGTGTCATCGACACTTGTGACGATGACACGTAAATGCTCACGAAAATAGAAATAATATTCTTAAATAACAATGAAATAAAAATTGGCACGATTCGTGTATATATCGGCACATCATCTGTTATTGCTGGAGAATTTGATGAACCGTTTCATCATTGCAGACGCGAGTAAGTGCATTGGTTGCCGTACCTGTGAAGTGGCTTGCGTCGTATCCCATCAGGAAAATCAGGATTGCGCATCGCTGACCCCTGAAACCTTTTTACCTCGTATCCATGTCATCAAAGGCGTGAACGTTTCCACGGCAACGCTGTGTCGCCAGTGTGAAGACGCGCCGTGCGCCAACGTTTGCCCGAATGGCGCCATCAGCCGTGACAAAGGCTTTGTTCATGTGATGCAGGAACGCTGCATTGGCTGTAAAACTTGCGTAGTGGCATGTCCTTACGGCGCCATGGACGTGGTGGTACGTCCGGTGGTTCGCAATAGCGGCGCGGGGCTGAACGTGCGTGCCGAAAAAGCCGAAGCCAACAAGTGCGATCTGTGTCACCACCGTGAAGCTGGTCCAGCCTGTATGGCCGCTTGCCCAACGCACGCCCTAATCTGCGTTGACCGCAATAAGCTTGAACAGCTGAGCGCGGAAAAACGCCGTCGTGCGGCGCTGGATTCAACGGCATCGTTGCTTTTCTGATTTCTGCGATTGCGCGTAGAATACGCCACAAAGCATTGCCGGATGGCGGCATCAATGCCTTATCCGGTCTACGGTCCGTGCGGTTGTAGGCCTGATAAGCGTCGCGCCATCAGGCATCCGGGTTCGATGATGGCGGGAAAATAAGATGGCGATAGACACACCTTCCGGCGTACAGCTACGCATTCGGGGCAAAGTACAGGGCGTCGGTTTTCGTCCTTTTGTCTGGCAGCTGGCGCAGCAGTTGCGATTACACGGCGACGTGTGTAATGACGGCGACGGCGTCGTCGTTCGGCTGCTGGAAGAGCCGTCGCAATTTATTGCCGCGCTTTATCAGGATTGCCCGCCGCTGGCGCGGATTGACAGCGTTGAACACGCGTCGTTGATATGGGAGCGCGCACCGACGGATTTTACCATTCGTCAGAGCGCAGGCGGTTCGATGAACACGCAAATCGTGCCGGATGCGGCGACCTGCCCGGCATGTCTTGCCGAGATGAATACCCCAGGCGAGCGGCGCTACCGTTATCCTTTCATCAATTGCACCCACTGCGGACCACGCTTCACCATTATTCGTGCTATGCCCTATGACCGACCATTTACGGTGATGGCGGCGTTTCCCTTGTGTCCGGAATGCGACAGCGAATACCGCGATCCGTACGATCGCCGTTTTCATGCCCAGCCCGTTGCCTGTCCGTCATGCGGGCCGCATCTTGAGTGGCGGAGCCAACATGAACGAGCGGAAAAAGAGGCGGCTTTGCAGGCGGCGGTCGCCCAACTGAACGCTGGAGGCATTATTGCCGTTAAAGGGCTGGGTGGTTTTCATCTGGCCTGCGATGCGCGCAACGATAACGCAGTGGCGATGCTGCGGGCGCGTAAACATCGCCCGGCGAAACCATTGGCGGTGATGTTGCCCACGGCGCAAACGCTGCCGAGCGCGGCGCGTTCGCTGCTGACCACGCCAGCGGCCCCGATTGTACTGGTGGATAAGCAGTATGTACCTTCGCTGAGTGAGGGCATCGCGCCAGGGCTTACGGAGGTGGGCGTGATGCTGCCAGCCAACCCGTTGCAACATCTCTTGTTGCAGGCGCTCAATTACCCGCTGGTGATGACATCCGGCAACCTGAGCGGCAAACCGCCCGCCATCACCAACGAACAGGCGCTGGACGATTTACACGATATTGCCGATGGTTTTTTGTTGCACAATCGCGACATTGTTCAGCGCATGGACGACTCTGTCGTGCGCGACAGCGGCGAAATGCTGCGTCGTTCGCGGGGATACGTGCCGGACGCGATTGCGTTGCCGCCCGGATTTCGCGATGTGCCGCCGATACTTTGTCTGGGCGCGGATCTGAAAAACACGTTCTGTCTGGTACGCGGCGAACAGGCGGTTGTCAGCCAACATTTGGGCGATCTCAGCGATGACGGTATCCAGGCGCAGTGGCGCGAGGCATTGCGTTTGATCCAGTCAATCTACGATTTTACCCCAGAGCGTATCGTCTGTGATGCGCATCCGGGCTATGTTTCCAGTCAGTGGGCCAGTGAGATGCGTCTGCCGACAGAGACGGTGTTACACCATCATGCCCATGCGGCGGCTTGCCTGGCCGAGCATGGTTGGCCGCTGGACGGCGGAGAGGTGATTGCCCTGACGGTAGACGGTATCGGCATGGGTGAGAATGGCGCGCTATGGGGCGGAGAATGTTTGCGGGTCAATTATCGCGAATGCGAACATTTAGGTGGTTTACCCGCCGTGGCGCTGCCGGGAGGCGATCTGGCTGCCAAACAGCCGTGGCGTAATCTGTTAGCGCAGTGCCTGCGCTTTGTGCCGGACTGGCAGGATTACCCGGAGACAGCGGGGCTGCAACAGCAAAACTGGAGTGTCCTGGCGCGCGCCATTGAGCGCGGCGTCAATTCCCCGTTGGCCTCTTCCTGCGGGAGGTTGTTCGACGCGGTGGCTGCCGCGCTTCGCTGCGCGCCAGCATCGCTTAGCTATGAGGGCGAGGCCGCCTGCGCGCTGGAGGCGCTGGCCTCTCAATGCGCTAACGTTGAGCATCCGGTAACGATGCCGCTTAACGGCGCTCAACTGGACGTCGCTGTTTTCTGGCGGCAATGGTTGAACTGGCAGGCCACGCCCGCGCAACGCGCCTGGGCTTTTCATGATGCGCTGGCGTGCGGGTTTGCCACGCTAATGCGCCAGCAGGCTACGGCGCGGGGGATAACCACTCTGGTCTTCAGCGGCGGGGTGATACACAACCGCTTACTTCGCGCGCGTCTTGCCTTTTATCTTTCTGATTTTAAATTGTTATTTCCGCAGCGGTTACCGGCGGGCGACGGCGGACTGTCGTTTGGACAGGGCGTGATTGCCGCAGCGCGAGCATTAAGGGAAGTGTAGGGCACCGGATGGCGGCTGCGCCTTATCTGGCCTGTAAACAGATGCTCACTCGTAGGCCGGATAAGACGCGAAGCGGCGCCATCCGGCATCACAGGCTTATACGGACAACGTTTTCAGTAGTGCAAAGGCCTCTTTCATGCGGTCTTCACTCACCACAAAGGCGCGTAGTTGGCCTTCTCCACTCATGCCTTTGGCAATCATACCGTCAGATTCTGCGGTAATCTGCCAGCTTAAATCGCGGCGCTGAGTTTCTCCCGCCAGATGCAGCGGCAGTTCCGGCGTTTTGACTTTGACCAGCATCGCCGGTAGCTTCAGCGGCGCGTTGCCGCCAAACAGATTTTTCGCCAGGTACATCGCGCTTAACTGGATCGGTTGCAGGAAGGGCAGCACCTGACCGTTGATTTCCGCGCAATCGCCGATCGCATAAATATCCGGGTGACTGGTCTGTAGATAGCTATCCACGCAGACGCCGCGGTTGACGGCTACCCCGGCGCGGCGCGCCAGAGCGGTTTCCGGGCGTAAGCCGGTGGCGGCAATCACCGCATCGACCTCAATACTACGCTGGCTTACCAGCGTAGCGCGGATACCGGCTTCGGTTTTCTCCAGTTTTTGCAACTGCGATTTCAGCAGCAGATGCACCCCCATATCGGTCAGGTGATGCTGTAAGCGACTGCTCACTTCCGGTGGCATCAGTGAGGCGAGAAGGCTGGCGGCGTTATCCATCAACGTTACCGTTTTCCCGGCGCGGCAGAAATCCATCGCTAATTCACTGCCAATGAGACCGCCGCCGACAATCATCACTCGCTGCGCGTCGCGCAGTTGTGTCTCACAGGCGCGGTACTCCTGCTGGCTATTCAAAGTAAGCATTAACTCACGTCCTGTAATCGGCGGTACAAAGGCTGTCGCCCCGGTCGCCAGTACCAGCTTGTCGTACTGCCACTGCTTATCCTGACTTTTCACCACATGGGCATCGGCATCAATGTCAGCAACCCAGGTATGCGGGAACAGTCGCAGATTAAACTGTTCAGCAAATTCCCCCGCTAACTGGCGGGTGAGATCATCGGCGCGCTGCGACTGGCTGATAACGTGGCTGAGATCGGGCTTGTTGTACTCATCCATACTGTCCGCCGCAATCAGGGTTAACGGCACATGCGCATCTTGTTTACGGATATTTTTGACGAGCTGGCGGGCGGCGAAGCCCGATCCAATAATGATGATCCCCCGACTCATTTTGCCTCCGTCGCCAGTACGTCGAACACGTCTTTACCTAATGAACATTCCGGGCACAGGAAGTTATCTGGCACGTCGCTCCACGGCGTACCCGGCGCGACATCCTGCAACGGCTCGCCCAGCGCAGGGTCGTAAATCCACTGGCATACGCTGCATTGCATTTTAGGGCCGAGGTCTGCGGCGGCGCAGGTTGTGGTTTCTTCGGCTGGCGTGGTTTTCTGTGTGATTTCCGGCAGCGGAGCAAGCGCCCACTGACGCGCGATGTCGCGACCGTGCTGACGGCACAACTCCAGCGCATCCAGATCCGGACGCCATTTCGCTTTCAGGCTCAGGGACATTTCAAAACCGGCATCCTGTAAGCGCGTGGACAGTCGATCCACCGCGCCGCCGCTCCAGCCATGAGAACCGAAGGCGCTGGCGCGCTTGTTGCGAAAGCGCAGGCCGGTCATCTCTTCCACCAGACCAGCGATTTTCGGCATCATCACGTTGTTCATGGTAGAAGTGCCGACCAGAACGCCTTTCGAACGGAAGACGTTGGTCAATATTTCATTTTTATCGCTGCGGGCGACGTTAAAGATTTTGACCGCCACGTTGGGGTCCACTTCGTTGATACCCTGCGCGATGGCATCCGCCATCATGCGAGTATTGTTCGACATGGTATCGTAGAAAATAGTGATACGATCTTCCTGATAATCTGCCGCCCATTTCAGATACAGTTCCACGATTTGCGTTGGGTTGTCGCGCCATACCACGCCGTGTGAGGTGGCAATCATATCCACCGGCAGGTTGAAGCCGAGGATTTCGGTAATTTTTGGCGTTACCAGACGGCTGAACGGCGTCAGGATATTGGCGTAGTAGCGCTGGCATTGTTCAAACAGTTCAGTTTGGTCCACTTCATCATTGAACAGGCGCTCGTCGCAGTAGTGCTGACCAAAGGCGTCGTTGCTGAATAACACCGCGTCGCCGGTCATATAGGTCATCATGCTGTCCGGCCAGTGCAGCATCGGCGTTTCCACGAAGATCAACTGCTTGCCGTTGCCGATATCCAGCGTATCGCCGGTTTTCACCACCTTAAAATTCCATTCCGGGTGATGGTGATGGCCGTTGATAGAGTCAATGGCGTTGGCGGTACAGTAGATAGGCGTGTCCGGGATCTGCGCCATCAGTTCGGTCAGCGCGCCTGCATGGTCTTCTTCGGCATGGTTAATGATGATGTAGTCGATGTCCGCGAGGTCGATTTCACTGCGCAGATTTTGCACAAACTCACGGCTAAACTTATGATCGACGGTATCGATCAGCACATTCTTTTCTTCACGAATGAGATAGCTGTTATAGCTGCTGCCACGCAGCGTTTTGTATTCAGTGCCGTGAAAATCACGTACTTCCCAGTCGCGTTGGCCAACCCAATGAATATTATTTTTAACCAGAATAGACATAACCACCTCAATTCATCAACGTTTACAAAAAGTTGTTTTGCTTATTGCAGGTAGTGTGCCAACTTTTCATCTTATTGATTTGTATGAAGTTATATTGGTTTTTTATTTTTGGTGTAGTCAAAAAGACTATAAATGATGCTGTCAATATGACACTATAGATTGTCAAAATGACAATGAGGTAACCATGAGTTTTTCCGTGGAGGTATTGGCGGGCATCGCCATTGAGTTACAACGCGGCATTGGGCATCAGGATCGTTTTCAGCGGCTGATTACTACGCTGCGTCAGGTGCTGGCGTGCGACGCCTCGGCGCTGCTGCGCTATGAATCACGACAATTTATTCCACTGGCGATTGATGGCCTGGCGCAGGACGTTCTCGGCAGACGTTTTACCCTGGAAGGGCATCCGCGCCTGGAAGCCATCGCCCGCGCGGGGGACGTGGTGCGTTTTCCGGCTGATAGCGATTTGCCCGATCCGTATGACGGGTTAATTCCCGGACAGGAAAGCCTGAAAGTCCACGCCTGTGTTGGTCTGCCGCTGTTTGCCGGACAGAACCTCATCGGTGCGCTGACCCTTGATGCTATGACGCCGGAGCAGTTCGAGGTATTTAGCGATGAAGAACTACGGCTTGTCGCCGCGCTGGCCGCCGGGGCATTGAGTAATGCGCTGTTAATTGAACAACTGGAAAGCCAGAACATGCTGCCGGGGTCGTCAGGCGTGTTTGAACCGATAAAAGAGACGCACATGATCGGCCTGTCGTCGGCGATGACGCAGTTGAAAAAAGAGATCGAGATTGTGGCGGGCTCCGATCTTAACGTGCTGATCGGCGGTGAAACGGGGACCGGTAAAGAGCTGGTGGCGAAAGCTATTCACCAGGGCTCCCCCAGAGCGGTCAATCCGCTGGTCTATCTCAACTGCGCCGCGCTGCCGGAAAGCGTGGCGGAGAGCGAGTTGTTTGGTCATGTAAAAGGGGCTTTTACCGGGGCTATCAGTAATCGTAGCGGTAAGTTCGAAATGGCAGATAACGGTACGCTGTTTCTGGATGAGATTGGCGAACTGTCGCTGGCGCTACAGGCCAAGCTACTTCGCGTGTTGCAGTATGGCGATATTCAGCGCGTCGGCGACGATCGTAGCCTGCGCGTGGATGTGCGGGTGTTGGCGGCGACCAACCGTGACCTGCGTGAAGAGGTGCTGGCGGGGCGTTTTCGCGCCGATCTGTTCCATCGCCTGAGCGTTTTTCCGCTCTTTGTGCCGCCGCTGCGCGAGCGTGGCGATGATGTGGTGCTGCTGGCGGGCTATTTTTGCGAGCAGTGCCGACTGCGGCTGGGGCTGTCCCGCGTGGTGCTGAGTCCCGACGCGCGCCGCCATTTGCTCAACTATGGCTGGCCGGGCAACGTCCGGGAGCTGGAACATGCCATTCACCGTGCGGTTGTGCTGGCGAGAGCGACTCGGGCAGGGGATGAGGTGATACTGGAGGCGCAGCATTTTGCCTTGTCAGAGGACGTTTTACCCGCGCCGCCTGCGGAAAGCTTTCTGGCGCTGCCAACCTGCCGCAATTTGCGCGAATCGACGGAGAACTTCCAGCGAGAGATGATTCGCCAGGCGCTGGCGCAAAATAATCATAACTGGGCGGCCAGCGCGCGGGCGCTGGAAACCGACGTCGCCAACCTGCATCGGCTGGCGAAGCGTCTGGGACTGAAGGATTAGATAATCCCTGCCTGGTAGAAATCCTGCAGGTTAATGGCGCCGGTGAGTTTGCCGTTTTCATCGACCACTGGCGCGGCGGTAATTTTGCGTTTCATCAGGATCTCTTTGGCGTCAATGGCGCGGCTTTGCGCCTGGAGCGTAATACCGTTGGGCGTCATGGCTTCGCTTACCGGCGTGGTGAGCGCGCCGCCGCCCACCAGCCAGCGACGCAGGTCGCCGTCGGTAAAGACGCCTTTCACAACATGTTGCTCATCGCAAACCGCCACCAGCCCCAGTCCGGTACGGCTAAGTTCCAGCATGGCATCCATCACGCTGGTGGCGAGCATCACCTGCGGTATTGCATCGCCCTGGCGCATCAGGTGATGCACATTATTGAGCAAACGCGCGCCCAGTGCGCCAGCCGGATGCGAACGGGCGAAATCTTCTTCGTTAAAACCGCGCGCCTGCATGACCGCCATCGCCAGCGCATCGCCCATCATTAGCGTATTGACGGTACTGGACGTCGGCGCCAGATGCATCGGGCAGGCTTCACGCTCGACGGAAATATCCAGAACGGCTTTTGCCGCTCGCCCCAGCGGAGAGTGAGGTTTACCGGTCATCGCCAGCAGCGCGACGGATTTATCTTCCAGACGCGGGATGATGAGGTCGAGTTCTTTTGCGCCGCCGGAATAGGAGATAAATAACATCACGTCGCGGCTTTCAATCATCCCCAGATCGCCATGCAGTGCTTCCGCCGGATGAACAAAAAAAGCGGGAGTACCGGTACTGGCAAGCGTCGCGGCGATTTTTTTACCAATATGGCCTGACTTACCAATGCCGGAAACGATCACTTTGCCTTCACAGTGAATAATGATATTGGCGGCGCGGACAAAATCATCGCCCAGACGCTCCGGCAGACGGCTGGCTTCCTGTAGCTCCAGCATTAAGGTCTGACGGCCCGCGTTTAGTAGTGCATCACTCATTGCTTTCTCCGGTTATGATTACTTCAATCCCTTTTGCTTCCAGCGCCTGACGAAATGCCGGATCGATCCCCGCGTCCGTGATCAGTTTGTCGACGGTTTCCAGACTGCACACCACATTGGGGCTTTTACGACCAAATTTTGAGGAGTCCGCCATCAGAATCACCTCGCGTGCTGCATTGCACATTGCGTTACTGACGGTGTAAACCTCATTGAACGTGGTCACACCGACGTTCAGGTCAATACCGTCAGTTCCCATGAAAAGTTTATCAAAGCTGAATTGCTCAAAGGCGTTTTCCGCCAGTTGACCGTGAAACGACGCCGATTTTTTACGGAAGGTGCCGCCGGGCATCAGGATAGTTTGTTCGTTGTCCAGTTCCGATAGCGCGTTAACAATATGGAGGCTGTTGGTCATCACCGTGATGTTGCTAAAACGCGAAAGCAACGGCACCATCTGTAACACGGTACTTCCGGCGTCCAGAATAATGGAATCGCCATCATGGATATATTTCACAGCGGCTGCGGCTATCAGCGCTTTTTTGTGGGTGTTGATAAGCGTTTTGTGATCAATAGGCGGATCGGACTCTTCTTTATTCAACACCACGCCGCCATAGGTGCGGATGACGGTTCCGGCATTTTCCAGAATGACCAGATCTTTACGGATAGTGGTGCCTGTCGTGTCAAAGTACTGGGCCAGTTCTTCAACCGAGCATTTTCCCTGTTTTTGCAGGTGCTCCAGAATCGCGGCCTGACGCTGACGAGGTTTCATAGGCGTGATTACCCTGACTTATGTATTTACCCGTCATACTTCACGCTGCATGTGCGTTGGCTTTCCTCGCTCACCCCGGTCACGTACTGATGTACGCTCCTGGGATTCACTGCGTCGCCGCCTTCCTGCAACTCGAATTATTTAGGGTATTGGTTGCAAAATGATAATTTCGCAAGCTATACGCATTCACAACGAAATTACCCATGTTTCAGTTTAAGCGCCAATGATAGTGCATTCTGCGCGAGCGAATCATGGGGAAAGATCACATCAGGCTGTAATTCATGCAAATGTTTTCCTTGCATTGCGGCAATTTTAACTGGTCTGGCGAATACCGTAAGGCCTTTCATCAATAAAGTGTCCGTCACCCGCTGCTGTTCGTCCAGCGCCACGGCAACCACCACCCGGGGCTTAAAACGCCCGCCGGAGCGCCCGACGCCGACCCGCCCCTGTTGGCTAAGTTTATCGAAAGCCCGATTAAAGCGGGAAATCTGCCAGCCGCCCAGCGCCAGTTGCGCACACCAGGCGATAACGGCGACGGTAATCAGAGTGGAAACCATAATGTGCTCCTGTTGTTTTGCCTGATGGCGGCGTAACCGTCTTATCCGGCCTACGGCGCCATCCGGCAATTCACGGTCAGAACATCACTTGACCGCCGGTTACGTTGATCGACTGCCCGGTGCAATAAGACGCTTTCGGGCTGGCATAAAATAGCAGCATGTTCAGCACATCCTGATAATCACACCCGCGTTTGAGCGGTACCTTATCAATGTAATACTGCTCCACCTCGTCGGGCTTAATGCCCAGTTTAGTAGCGTATTGCGGCAGCAGTGACTGGAACATTGGCGATTTCAACAGGTTGCCGAGCATCAACGAGTGTACGGTAATGCCGTATTCCGCCAGATCCAGCGCCAGAGACTGGGTTAACCCCACGCCGCCGAATTTCGCCGCGCTGTAGCCGGAGTTGTGTTTACTGCCCACTTTGCCGGATTTAGAGTTAATCTGAATAATGCGCCCCTGAATGCCGTCGCGGATCATCAGGCGGGAAAACTCCCGGGCGCAGAGGAAATAGCCCACCAGATTCACCTGTAGCGAGCGGTCAAAATCGCCCAGCTGGAAATCGCTGATAAACGCCGCTTTGGCGATACCCGCGCTGTAAACCAGCAGATCGACGCGCCCGAAAATCTCGTCTACGCCGCGGGACAGCGCCAGCACGCTCTGCTCGCTGGTAGCGTCGGCGCCAAAACCGTACGCCATACCTTCGCCAAAATCGGCGTTAATTTCCTGGGCGACATTCGCGGCTTTATCGCTTTGAATATCAACGACCGCCACGCGGTATCCTTCTTCTGCAAGCCCACGGCAAAGGAATGCCCCCAGGGTCTGGCCTCCGCCAATGACAACGGCAACTTGATTCATGTTTTTTCTCCTTAAGCGACAAACGTCAAAATACAGCCCGGCGCGATATCGTCCGGTACAGGCCCCGCAACGTGTACGGTGCCGGGAAATTCTGCTTCGCGCAGACCATCGAAGCGCAAAGTGATATGCCCCAGTTCACGCAGGTTTTGCTCGGCTACGCTGCCGACCGCCGTGACCGGATAGCAATGTTGGCCCAATTCACACCGCGCGCCAGGCTGCAGCGCGCCGGTCAGTTCGCCATGACAATGGATGAAGCAAAATTCTTCGATATCCGCCGGCGCGCCTTCCCGAAACGTAATCAGCATCTGTTCGCCGAGCGCCTCCATCGCGCTCTGGCCGATACGGGTGATAGTGGTTTGATAAATCACGCTCATGTCTAAACCTCTTATTGATAGATAAAGCCGGAAACAAACCAGGCGATAAGTACCGTGGGCGCGCCAGTCAGGAAGCGTCCGACCAGCACGGAAGGTACGCCGACGCGAACGGTGTCTTGTTTCGCTTCCGCCAGTGACAGGCCGACCGGGATAAAGTCGCAGGCCGCCTGCGCGTTAATCGCGAACAGGGCGGGAAGCGCCAGATGCGGGGGGATATTGCCCAGGCCTATCTGAACGCCGATCAGGACGCCAATGACCTGAGCGATAACCGCGCCAGGGCCGAGAAAGGGCGACAGCAGCGGGAAAGAGCAGATCAATGCCAGCGTCACCAGCCCCAGTGGATGGCTGGCTAATGGCGCCAGACCGTGGGCGATCCAGTCGCCAAGACCTGAGGCCATAATGATGCCGATCAGCGCCGAAACGAACGCCATAAACGGCAGGATTGTTTTCAGGACCGTATCAATGGTGTCGCGACCGGACTGGAACAGTACCGCCACGGCGGAGCCCATTCCCATACCAACTTTTGCCAGCAGCCCGTCGCTCTGCTCGGTGATTTTTTTGCTGGTGTCGTAGTCACGTCCTAATGTCGTTTTGGCAGGCTGGGGACTGTCAGGCGTTTCGCCGACAAGAGTAATGTTTTCTTCTTTTACGCCGGAGACATAAATATCCTCAACAATATACTGCGCCAGTGGGCCGGACTTACCCGTCGAGTGAATATTAATGGTTGGAATCCGGCGTTTCGGATAGATACCGCAGCGCAGCGTACCGCCACAGTCGATAATGGCCGCGCCGATCTCCGCTTCCGGCGGTTCGCCTTCTTTAAAGCCGTCCACCGCTTGCCAGCCTGTTAGTTGCGCCAGTTTGTCGACGATCGCCGGGCGCGTACCGGCTGTGATATAGACGATCTTTTTGCCTGGCGTAACGTCCAGTTCAAGCGGGCCGCCCCAGCCGCCGGCGCCTTTCTCAATACGAACCCGTGTCATGATACCGCTCCTGTCAGATGAACTTTCTGCTCAAGTTGAATCCCCATTTTTTTCTCAAAAATAGCGGTGGTGAGATCGGTTACCCAACCGCGGAAGAAGTTCGTCACCAGACCTACCAGCAGATAGCTCACCGCGAGCGGGCCGAGAGGAAGCCCTAACGTGGTGAGTCCGCTGGCGATACCCAGATAAACAAACAGTTCGCCGGGATTGATATGCGGAAACAGACCGTTCATGGAGTGACAGCTATAGGAGGCCGCCGCGTAATAGCTCGGCTTGTACTTCTCCGGCATAAAGCGTCCCAGGCTCAGGGTCATCGGATTACAAAAAACAAATGTCCCGATACACGGTAAAAGCAGGTAACGAGATAGCGGATTTCCGGCACAACGTTGGGCAAAACGCTCAATACGCTGCTGGCCGATAAAATTGATGAGCGCATTCATGATAACCAGCAGGCTTATCAGTAGCGGAAGAATACCTGTCACCATACCGGTAAACACCTCTCCGCCTTTCTGGAATAACCCGATGAACCACTCCGCACCATGTGTAATGGTTTCGATCATTGTTCTCTCCTGTAGGGTTTTTAGTTTTCTTGCTAATTTCCTGTTCATTGTAATCATGTTGAAAGATTCAAAAGTGTTATTGTGATCGCAAAATAAAAGAAAAATATTTTAAGTTGAAAGATTGTGGGGCGAGGGAGAGGATACAAACTGAAAAGAGGAGAAAGGTGATTTATTCTCTTGTGCCGCTTCCTTGTGCGGCGGGGGATGCTTTACCATACTTCTCCCTGGCTGAATTTGTTTAATGGATGTCTCATGTTCAAGCGTCGTTATGTAGCGTTACTTCCACTTTGCGTATTGCTTGCTGCCTGTAGCAGCACGCCAAAATCTTCCGAGACTCAAGCGACGACGGGCACGTCTTCCGGCGGCTTCCTGCTTGAGCCGCAGCATAACGTCATGCAAATGGGCGGCGACTTCGCCAACAACCCTAATGCGCAGCAGTTCATTGATAAAATGGTCAGTAAACACGGTTTCGACCGTCAGCAGCTGCAGGAGATCCTCTCGCAGTCTAAAAGACTGGATTACGTCCTGCGTCTGATGGACAGACAAGCGCCGACCACTCAGCCGCCCGCCGGACCAAATGGCGCCTGGCTTCGCTACCGCAAACAATTTATTACGCCGGATAATGTGCAAAACGGCGTCGCGTTCTGGAATCAGTATGAAGACGCGCTGAACCGCGCCTGGCAGGTATACGGCGTACCGCCGGAAATCATCGTGGGGATTATCGGCGTGGAAACCCGTTGGGGACGTATCATGGGGAAAACGCGGATTCTGGACGCGCTGGCGACGCTGTCATTTAACTATCCGCGTCGGGCGGAATATTTCTCCGGCGAGCTGGAAACCTTCCTGCTCATGGCGCGCGATGAGCAAGACGATCCGCTCAATCTGAAAGGTTCCTTTGCGGGCGCGATGGGCTACGGCCAGTTTATGCCATCTTCCTATAAAGAATATGCGGTCGATTTCAATGGCGACAATCACATCAACCTTTGGGACCCGGTTGATGCCATCGGCAGCGTGGCGAACTACTTCAAGGCGCATGGTTGGGTGAAAGGCGATACGGTTGCGGTGCCGGCGAATGGTCAGGCGCCTGGGCTGGCGAATGGTTTCAAAACAAAATATAGCCTCTCTCAGCTTGCCGCCGCAGGCTTAACGCCGCAGCAATCGTTGGGCAATCATCAGGAAGCCAGCCTGCTGCGTCTGGATATCGGTACGGGCTACCAGTACTGGTACGGCTTGCCGAACTTCTACACCATTACCCGATATAACCACAGCACGCATTATGCGATGGCGGTTTGGCAGCTGGGCCAGGCGGTAGCGCTGGCGCGGGTGCGCTAATTTACGCTTAGGGAGGGGAGCACCCCCTCCGCTATTATTATGGCTTTTGGGGCTGATTCTCTGCCTGCAAATGGGATATCTTCTTTGATAGTGCTAGACTATATCCCAGACATCCCAGGCCTAAGATAATTTGACCGCCATCATACGGTTCAAAATAGCCTGACGACAATATATTCAGTACTCCCATGACAAGTGAACAGACGCCGCCAATTGTGGCCCACAGCCGTAGTTGGGTGGTTTGTTTTAGTTTGTGCTGTGTGCTTTCCGTTTTTTTGAGTGACATCCTTGCTTTCTCTCCGTGCGTGTAAATTTAGCGACATGGTACTGCTATTTAGTCATGTGTTACCTCTTTCATTCTGCATAAATAACCTGCTGGCATTTTTTCGGAATCCGACTCGTAAAATCGACTGCTCGTCCCCATCTCTGGTGAGAAAGTGCTATCTTGTGCGGCAGGATTTCTAACTGACAGAGGTCATGATGACTGACAGTGAACTGATGCGGTTTAGCGAGCAGGTCGGGCTGGCGTTAAAAGCGCGCGGGGCGACCGTAACGACAGCAGAGTCCTGTACCGGCGGCTGGCTGGCGAAAGCCATTACCGACATCGCCGGAAGCTCCGCCTGGTTTGAACGCGGCTTTGTCACCTATAGTAATGAAGCCAAAGCGCAGATGATTGGCGTGCGTGAAGAGACTCTGGCGCAGCATGGCGCGGTCAGCGAACCCGTAGTGGTCGAAATGGCGATCGGGGCGTTGAAGGCCGCTCGCGCCGATTTTGCTGTCGCTATTAGCGGAATTGCCGGGCCGGATGGCGGCAGTGAAGAAAAGCCGGTTGGTACGGTGTGGTTTGCTTTCGCCAGCGTCAGTGGAGAAGGGATTACGCGTCGGGAATGCTTCAGCGGCGACCGTGAATCGGTGCGTCGACAGGCGACGACGTACGCGCTACAAACCCTGTGGCAACAATTTCTACAAAACACTTGATACTGTATGAGCATACAGTATAATTGCTTCAACAGTACGAATTCACTATCCGGTTCAATACCAAGTTGCATGACAGGAGTAATAATGGCTATCGACGAAAACAAACAGAAAGCGTTGGCGGCAGCACTGGGCCAAATTGAAAAGCAATTTGGTAAAGGCTCCATCATGCGTCTGGGTGAAGACCGTTCTATGGATGTGGAAACTATCTCCACCGGTTCGCTTTCACTGGACATCGCACTCGGTGCGGGCGGTCTGCCGATGGGGCGTATCGTCGAAATTTACGGGCCGGAATCTTCCGGTAAAACGACCCTGACGCTACAGGTGATTGCCGCTGCGCAGCGTGAAGGTAAAACCTGTGCGTTTATCGATGCGGAACACGCGCTTGACCCTGTTTACGCACGCAAGCTGGGCGTCGATATCGATAACCTGCTCTGTTCTCAGCCGGATACCGGCGAGCAGGCGCTGGAAATCTGTGACGCGCTGGCGCGTTCAGGCGCGGTGGACGTCATTGTGGTCGACTCCGTAGCGGCGCTAACGCCGAAAGCGGAAATCGAAGGCGAAATTGGCGACTCTCACATGGGCCTCGCGGCGCGTATGATGAGCCAGGCGATGCGTAAGCTGGCGGGGAACCTGAAACAGTCCAACACGCTGTTGATTTTCATCAACCAGATCCGTATGAAGATTGGCGTGATGTTCGGTAACCCGGAAACCACCACCGGCGGTAACGCGCTGAAATTCTACGCCTCTGTTCGTCTTGATATCCGTCGTATTGGCGCGGTGAAAGAGGGCGATAATGTCGTGGGTAGCGAAACGCGTGTGAAAGTGGTGAAAAACAAAATCGCCGCGCCGTTTAAGCAGGCCGAGTTCCAGATCCTCTACGGTGAAGGTATCAACTTCTATGGCGAACTGGTTGACCTGGGCGTGAAAGAGAAGCTGATCGAGAAAGCGGGCGCATGGTACAGCTACAACGGCGAGAAGATTGGCCAGGGCAAAGCGAACGCGACTACCTGGCTGAAAGAGAACCCGGCGACAGCGAAAGAGATCGAGAAAAGGGTTCGTGAATTACTGTTGAGTAATCAGAATGCCACGCCCGATTTCGCCGTTGACGATAGCGAAGGCGTTGCCGAAACCAACGAAGATTTTTAATCATCAGGTGATGGTGGGTCGGACAAAACGAAGCCGCCATTCAGCAAAACGTTAAATTACCATCAAGGGCTGCATTTATGCGGCCCTTTTGGCATTTCTCCCTGTTAAGGTTTTTTATGAGTGAACCCACATCGCGCCGTCCCGCTTATGCTCGTCTCCTTGATCGTGCGGTACGTATTCTTGCTGTCCGCGATCACAGCGAGCAGGAATTACGGCGTAAACTCTCCGCGCCGGTGATGGGCAAAAATGGGCCGGAAGAGATTGATGCGACGGCAGACGATTATGAACGCGTGATCGCCTGGTGCCACGAACATCACTATCTTGATGACGAGCGCTTCGTGATGCGCTTTATCGCCAGTCGTAGCCGCAAAGGCTATGGCCCGGCGCGTATTCGCCAGGAGTTGAATCAGAAAGGCATTTCCCGTGAATCGACTGAAAAAGCAATGCGAGAATGTGAAATTGACTGGAGTGAAATGGCACGTGAACAGGCCATTCGCAAATATGGCGAGCCGCTCCCTTCAAACTTTTCAGAAAAGGTTAAGGTACAGCGCTTTTTGCTCTATCGCGGGTATCTGATGGACGATATCCAGCAAATATGGCGAAATTTTGCAGATTGAGCGCATACGGGATTTTACTTCCCGGTAAAGAAAACTTATCTTATTCCCACTTTTTCCGTCTGGACGCGGGTTGCTTAACGGCGAACAGCGTCTGCGACGAATATTCCTTAAATACACAAAATCATTCAAGCCGCATCAAAGCGGCAAGTGAGCCTCGGGAACGCGTGACCGGGAAACTCGCAGCCAACGCAGAGGCGGCCTGAAGGATGAAGTGTAGCTTGATTTCAGGATAATTATGAGCAAGAGCACCGCTGAGATCCGTCAGGCGTTTCTCGACTTTTTCCATAGTAAAGGGCATCAGGTAGTTGCCAGCAGTTCCCTGGTGCCTAACAATGACCCCACTCTGTTGTTTACCAATGCCGGGATGAACCAGTTCAAGGATGTTTTCCTTGGGCTCGATAAACGTAATTATTCCCGTGCAACCACTTCCCAGCGTTGCGTACGCGCGGGGGGTAAACACAACGATCTGGAAAACGTCGGATACACTGCACGTCACCATACTTTCTTCGAAATGCTGGGCAACTTCAGCTTCGGCGATTACTTCAAACACGACGCCATTCAGTTCGCATGGGAATTACTGACCGGTGAAAACTGGTTTGCTCTGCCAAAAGAGCGTTTATGGGTCACCGTCTATGAAACCGACGACGAAGCCTATGAGATCTGGGAAAAAGAAGTCGGCATCCCGCGCGAGCGTATCATCCGTATCGGCGACAATAAAGGCGCGCCATACGCATCGGATAACTTCTGGCAGATGGGTGATACCGGTCCCTGCGGTCCGTGCACCGAAATCTTCTACGATCATGGCGACCACATCTGGGGCGGCCCTCCGGGAAGCCCGGAAGAAGACGGCGATCGCTATATTGAGATCTGGAACATCGTCTTTATGCAGTTCAACCGTCAGGCTGACGGGACGATGGAACCATTGCCGAAACCGTCTGTAGATACCGGTATGGGGCTGGAGCGTATTGCCGCGGTACTGCAACACGTTAACTCTAACTATGACATCGACCTGTTCCGCACGTTGATTGAAGCGGTAGCGAAAGTCACCGGCGCCACCGATCTGGGTAATAAATCGCTGCGCGTTATCGCCGACCACATCCGTTCCTGCGCATTCCTGGTTGCCGATGGCGTGCTGCCGTCGAATGAAAACCGTGGCTATGTGCTGCGTCGCATTATTCGTCGCGCGGTGCGTCACGGCAACATGCTGGGCGCGAAAGAGACCTTCTTCTACAAGCTGGTTGGGCCGCTGATTGAGGTAATGGGCTCCGCAGGCGAAGAGTTGAAACGTCAGCAGGCGCAGGTCGAGCAGGTTCTGAAAACGGAAGAAGAGCAGTTCGCCCGTACGCTGGAGCGCGGTCTGGCGCTGCTGGATGAAGAACTGGCGAAATTGCAGGGTGATACCCTGGACGGCGAAACCGCTTTCCGTCTGTATGATACTTATGGTTTCCCGGTCGATTTAACGGCGGACGTCTGCCGTGAGCGCAATATCAAAGTCGACGAAGCCGGTTTTGAAGCAGCCATGGAAGAGCAACGCCGTCGCGCGCGCGAAGCTAGCGGTTTTGGCGCGGACTACAACGCGATGATCCGCGTTGATAGCGCTTCTGAATTTAAAGGCTATGACCATCTGGAACTGAACGGCAAAGTGACTGCGCTGTTTGTCGATGGTAAAGCGGTTGAAGCGATTAACGCGGGACAGGAAGCTGTTGTCGTGCTGGATCAGACCCCATTCTATGCGGAATCAGGCGGTCAGGTTGGCGATAAAGGCGAGCTGAAAGGCGCTGGATTTACTTTCGCTGTGGACGACACGCAAAAATATGGTCAGGCGATTGGTCATATCGGCAAATTGTCTGCGGGCGCTCTGAAAGTGGGCGATGCGGTACAGGCTGACGTAGATGAAGCGCGCCGCGCACGTATCCGTCTGAACCACTCCGCCACGCACCTGATGCACGCGGCGTTGCGCCAGGTGCTTGGGACACACGTTGCGCAGAAAGGTTCGCTGGTTAGCGATAAAGTGCTGCGCTTCGACTTCTCGCACAATGAAGCGATGAAGCCGTCGGAGATTCGTCAGGTTGAAGATTTGGTGAATGCGCAAATTCGCCGCAACCTGCCGATTGAAACGAACATCATGGATCTCGACGCGGCGAAGGCGAAAGGGGCCATGGCGCTGTTTGGCGAGAAATATGACGAACGTGTACGCGTTCTGAGCATGGGCGATTTCTCTACCGAACTGTGCGGTGGTACTCACGCTAGTCGTACCGGTGATATCGGTCTATTCCGTATTATCTCTGAGTCCGGCACCGCAGCGGGCATTCGTCGTATTGAGGCGGTAACCGGTGAAGGCGCTATGGCCACCGTTCACGCACAAAGCGATCGTTTAAACGATATTGCGCATCTGCTGAAGGGCGACAGCCAGAATCTGGGCGACAAAGTGCGTGCCGTGCTGGAACGTACACGTCAGCTGGAAAAAGAGTTGCAGCAGTTGAAGGACCAGGCCGCAGCGCAGGAGAGTGCAAATCTTTCCAGTAAAGCGGTCGATCTCAACGGCGTGAAGCTCCTGGTCAGCGAGCTTGCTGGTATTGAGCCGAAAATGCTGCGAACCATGGTTGATGATCTGAAAAATCAACTGGGGTCTACCGTTATCGTACTGGCAACGGTTGTTGAAGGTAAGGTTTCTCTGATTGCGGGCGTGTCGAAGGATGTGACCGACCGGGTTAAAGCAGGGGAATTGATTGGTATGGTCGCTCAGCAGGTGGGCGGTAAGGGTGGCGGTCGTCCGGACATGGCGCAAGCCGGTGGTACGGATGCGGCAGCTCTGCCTGCAGCGTTAGCCAGTGTACAAGGCTGGGTCAGCGCAAAATTGCAATAATTATAAGCGTTCGTTGGCGCCGCAGCTCGTGCTGCGGCGTTTACGTCAACGCTATCGACAACGATAAAGTCAGGTTGAAGTTTTGTATATCGGCTAAACTTAGGTTTAACAGAATGTAATGCCATGACTGCTTACACCTAAGGTGTTTGTCATCGCTTACTTTTTGGCGTTATATGATGGATAATGCCGGGATACAGAGAGACCCGACTCTTTTAATCTTTCAAGGAGCAAAGAATGCTGATTCTGACTCGTCGAGTTGGTGAGACCCTCATGATTGGCGATGAGGTCACCGTGACAGTTTTAGGGGTGAAGGGCAACCAGGTGCGTATTGGCGTGAACGCCCCGAAAGAAGTTTCTGTCCATCGTGAAGAGATCTACCAGCGTATCCAGGCTGAAAAATCCCAGCAGTCCAGTTACTAAGGTTTTCGCGTCTCACTTTTCGGGTGAGACGCAGCCTCTCTTCTCGCTCGCCCGCGTTGTCCCTTCATGACTTTTTTCAACCCCACTGTTGATATGGTGCGCTTTTGGCGGCCAGCGTGTCATCAAATTATCTGTTGATAAAACACTCTTTTTGGCTTTTTTACAGACTAATTGAGCGTGAAGTGTGCAAACGATAAAAGCTCTGGAAAAATTGTTTGACTTATAAGTCCCAGAAAGTAATATGTGCGCCACGCAGCGACGATGAGCAGAACAAGTTCTTCGAAGCACTCGTAAGAGGCGTGTGGTGAGGTGGCCGAGAGGCTGAAGGCGCTCCCCTGCTAAGGGAGTATGCGGTCAAAAGCTGCATCCGGGGTTCGAATCCCCGCCTCACCGCCATTTGCATCCGTAGCTCAGCTGGATAGAGTACTCGGCTACGAACCGAGCGGTCGGAGGTTCGAATCCTCCCGGATGCACCATCTCTTACTTGATACGGCTTTCCCGCGGTATCAAAATCTGCAGTAAAGTAAGTTTCCCGATGCATCCGTAGCTCAGCTGGATAGAGTACTCGGCTACGAACCGAGCGGTCGGAGGTTCGAATCCTCCCGGATGCACCATCTCTTACTTGATACGGCTTTCACCGCGGTATCAATATCGGCAGTAAAGCAAGTTTTCCGATGCATCCGTAGCTCAGCTGGATAGAGTACTCGGCTACGAACCGAGCGGTCGGAGGTTCGAATCCTCCCGGATGCACCATATTCTCCGTACTTTCAGTGATGAAGATACGGATAAGATAGCGGTAATCACCGCTGGCACCAGGAAGGATAACGTTGCATCAGCAACGGCCCGAAGGGCGAGCCGTAAGGCGAGTAATCCTCCCGGATGCACCATCTTATTTAGTGTGGCAGTAAATGCGACATCAAATCTTGTAGTAAACATCATTTCCAATGCATCCGTAGCTCAGCTGGATAGAGTACTCGGCTACGAACCGAGCGGTCGGAGGTTCGAATCCTCCCGGATGCACCATATTCTTCATACTTTCAGCGATGAAGATGCAGATAAGATAGCGGTAATCACCGCTGGCACCAGGAAGGATAACGTTGCGTCAGCAACGGCCCATAAGGCGAATAATCCTCCCGGATACGTCACTGCCCTGCAATCGCTTTTCCCCTTATCCTGAATATACCTCTTCATCTCTATTAGCGACAAAATCAACCAATTGCGATAAAGTACTGTCTGGTTATTCGGTTTGCGAGAACACGATGTACGCACGTTATGCTGGTTTGATTTTTGATATGGACGGTACTCTCCTGGATACCGAACCCACGCATCGCAAAGCGTGGCGTGAGGTTTTGGGGCGCTATGGTCTTCGTTTTGATGAACAGGCAATGGTCGCGCTTAACGGTTCGCCAACCTGGCTTATCGCCCAGTCAATCATTGAGCTTAACCATGCCGATCTTGATCCCCTGTCACTGGCGCGTGAGAAAACCGACGCGGTAAAAAGCATCCTGCTGGACTGCGTAGAACCGCTGCCGCTGGTTGAGGTGGTTAAAGCGTGGCATGGGCGGCGTCCCATGTCGGTCGGTACCGGTAGCGAAAGCGCTATCGCGGAAGCCTTGTTAGCGCATCTGGGGCTGCGTCGTTATTTTGATGCGGTTGTGGCGGCAGATCACGTACAGCATCACAAACCTGCGCCTGACACCTTCCTATTGTGCGCCCAGCGGATGGGCGTCATGCCGACGCAGTGCGTGGTATTTGAAGATGCCGATTTTGGTTTACAGGCGGCGCGGGCGGCGGGAATGGATGCCGTGGATGTTCGACTATTGTGAGTGACGGACTGTCGCTCCTGTCTCTGTTTGCCAGTAGTTTTCTCAGCGCGACGCTGTTACCCGGTAATTCTGAGGTGGTTTTGGTTGCTATGCTGGTCTCCGGCGTCAGTCATCCCTGGGTCTTAGTCTTAACAGCAACAATGGGTAATAGCCTTGGAGGGGTAACTAACGTTATTCTTGGGCGTTTCTTTCCGCTGCGCAAAACGTCGCACTGGCAGGAAAAAGCGACTGGCTGGCTAAAGCGTTATGGCGCAGCCACACTATTATTAAGCTGGATGCCGGTCATCGGTGATTTGTTGTGCCTGTTAGCGGGATGGATGCGCATCCCGTGGGGGCGGACGATCTTTTTTTTGTGTCTTGGTAAGGCGCTGCGCTATGTTGCGCTCGCAGCGGCGACGGTTCAGGGCATGATGTGGTGGTAATAATTGTAGGTTTGGCATGTATGGCCGCCATTACAGTTATGCTTATTAAAACGATTTGGACAGGCGGGAGGTCAATTTGATCCCGGACGTATCACAGGCTCTGGCCTGGCTGGAAAAACATCCTCAGGCGTTAAAGGGGATACAGCGCGGGTTAGAGCGCGAAACGCTGCGTGTCAATGCTGATGGCACGCTGGCGACAACAGGTCATCCTGAAGCGTTAGGTTCAGCGCTGACCCATAAATGGATTACCACAGATTTTGCGGAAGCCCTACTGGAGTTTATTACGCCAGTCGATGGCGATATCCAGCATATGCTCACTTTTATGCGCGATCTCCATCGGTATACGGCCAGGAAACTGGGCGATGAGCGGATGTGGCCATTAAGTATGCCCTGCTATATTGCGGAAGGGCAGGACATAGAGCTGGCGCAGTACGGCACATCCAATACCGGGCGCTTTAAAACGCTCTATCGCGAAGGGCTGAAAAATCGTTATGGCGCTTTGATGCAAACCATCTCCGGCGTACATTACAATTTTTCATTACCGATGGCGTTCTGGCAGGCGAAATGCGGCGTTACGGAAGGCGAAGCGGCAAAAGAAAAAATTTCTGCCGGCTATTTTCGTCTGATTCGCAACTATTACCGTTTTGGCTGGGTCATCCCCTATCTGTTTGGCGCGTCTCCGGCCATTTGTTCCTCTTTCCTGCAAGGGAAGCCAACCACATTACCGTTTGAAAAAACGGACTGCGGTATGTACTACCTGCCGTATGCGACGTCGCTGCGTTTGAGTGATTTGGGCTATACCAATAAGTCGCAAAGCAATCTCGGAATTACGTTTAACGATTTGCATGAGTATGTGGCAGGTCTGAAGCGCGCGATTAAAACCCCTTCCGAGGAGTACGCGCGGATTGGTGTGGAAAAAGACGGTAAGCGGCTACAGATTAACAGCAACGTTCTGCAAATTGAAAATGAGCTGTACGCGCCCATTCGTCCCAAGCGCGTGACGCGCAGCGGCGAATCGCCTTCTGACGCGCTTCTGCGTGGTGGTATTGAGTATATTGAAGTTCGTTCTCTCGATATTAATCCGTTCTCACCGATCGGCGTAGACGAGCAACAGGTGCGCTTCCTCGATCTGTTTATGGTCTGGTGCGTATTGGCCGATGCGCCGGAAATGAGTAGCGATGAGCTGTTATGTACGCGTACTAACTGGAATCGCGTTATTCTGGAAGGGCGTAAGCCGGGCCTGACGTTAGGCATTGGCTGTGAAACTGCGCAATTCCCGCTGCCCAAAGTAGGAAAAGATCTCTTCCGCGATCTGAAACGCGTGGCGCAAACGCTGGACAGTATCCACGGGGGAGAGGAGTATCAAAAGGTGTGTGACGAGTTGGTCGCCTGCTTTGATAATCCTGAACTGACATTCTCCGCCCGGATCCTACGGTCTATGATTGATGAAGGCATTGGCGGCACCGGGAAAGCGTTCGGTGAGGCTTACCGTAATCTGTTACGCGAAGAGCCGCTGGAGATTTTACAGGAAGAAGAGTTTATTGCTGAACGTGACGCTTCAGTACGTCGTCAGCAGGAGATTGAGGCGGCGGATACCGAGCCGTTTGCCGCGTGGCTTGCGAAACACGCCTGACCCAAAAGAAAAAGGCCACTCACGGAGTGGCCAAAATTTCATCGCTGAAAACAGGGATGATGATAACAAATGCGCGTCTTTCATATACTCAGACTCGCCCCGGAACAAAGAGTTCAGTTTATTTTTAAAAAATTATCGGAGGTGACTAAATGCCATTATTAGATAGCTTCGCAGTCGATCATACCCGGATGCAAGCGCCGGCGGTCCGGGTTGCAAAAACGATGAACACCCCGCATGGCGACGCAATCACCGTGTTTGATCTGCGTTTTTGCATTCCGAACAAAGAAGTGATGCCGGAAAAAGGGATTCATACGCTTGAGCATCTGTTTGCTGGCTTTATGCGCGACCACCTCAACGGTAACGGCGTTGAGATTATCGATATCTCGCCGATGGGCTGCCGCACCGGCTTTTACATGAGCCTGATTGGCACGCCGGACGAGCAGCGTGTTGCCGACGCGTGGAAAGCGGCGATGGCGGATGTGCTGAAAGTGCAGGATCAAAACCAGATCCCGGAGCTGAACGTTTACCAGTGCGGTACGTATCAGATGCACTCGCTCAGTGAAGCGCAGGACATTGCCCGTCATATTCTGGAGCGTGATGTGCGCGTGAACAGCAATAAAGAGCTGGCGCTGCCGAAAGAAAAACTGCAGGAACTGCATATTTAGTCTTATTGGTAAGCGTTTCCAGTATTTAAATTAACCCCGGTTTATGGCCGGGGTTTTTTATTGCTTAATATAATTTGCGTTTATTATATTTGCGGAGAGAATACATTTTAAATTAAGTAATGCCTGGCCTGTTAAATAATAAAATGTGATCTGGCAAACAGAAAAGGCGGATAACTCACGATGCCAGAGTGTATTGATCACATAAACTAAAAATCATAAATAATTAATAGAAAAACATAATGGAATGCGCCAGATATCCAGGTAATAACAAGACTCTACTAATAGCCGGTCGATGGGGTTTTTAGCAAATCTTATCTGGTATACATCAAACTTAAGGGATAAAAAATGAAGGCTAAATATTTGGCGCTGATGATCGGTGCTTGCTTTTCTCATAACCTTTGGGCAGCGAATAATATCACTATTGAGCAGCGTCTGGCTGAACTGGAGCAACGTGTTGTTAATGCTGAAAAACGGGCATCCGATGCCGAGGCGCAAATTCGCTCGCTGAAACAGCAGCAGGTCGCCGCTACGCCGACGGTGAATGTCCAGTCCGCCGAGCCCATAGCAGCAGGTAAAACGCCGCCGAAGCTGACCTTATCCGGATTCAGCGATATTAAGTTCTATGGCGATGTCGAATTTAATATGGATGCGGCAAGCCGTTCCGGTAGCCTGACCTCGATGAGAACGTCAGCAAATAAAGATTGGGCATCAGGAACCAATGAACGCTGGGATATTAACGGACGCCTGTTACTGGGCTTTGATGGCTACCAGCGGCTGGACAACGGTAATTTTGCCGGGTTCTCTGTACAGCCTCTGGCGGACCTGACCGGAAAAATGAACCTTGATGATGCCGTTTTCTTCTTTGGTCGTGAGAATGACTGGAAAATTAAGGTTGGTCGTTTTGAAGCCTACGATATGTTCCCGCTGAATCAGGATACGTTTATTGAATATTCGGGGAATACAGCGAACGATCTTTACAGTGACGGTTACGGCTATATCTATATGATGAAAGAAGGGCGGGGACGTAGTGACAGTGGGGGTAACTTCCTGCTGAGTAAAACCATCGACAACTGGTATTTCGAAGTTAACACATTGCTGGAAAATGGCAGTACGTTATATACCGAGAAGCAGTACCACGGAATGGATTTAAGCAACGATAAAAATGTGGCTTACGTCCGTCCGGTTATCGCCTGGCAAAACGGGCGTTTTTCAACGGCGATAGCGATGGAAAGTAACGTCGTTAACAACGCCTATGGCTATTATGAGAATGGGAAGTGGATCGATCAGTCAGATCGTACGGGCTATGGTTTTACCATGACCTGGAATGGTCAAAAAACTGACCCGGAAGATGGCGCAGTGATTAACCTGAATACCGCCTATATGGATGCGACCGATGAGACAGATTTTACCGCTGGGGTGAATGCGCTGTGGCATCGATTTGAACTGGGTTATATCTATGCGCATAACAAAATCGAAGCCTTCAATGCTACTAATATCGATGCCGTTTGTGAGGACGATTGCTGGATCACCGATCCCGGCAATTATGACATTCACACTATTCATGCCTCATATTTATTCCCCAACGTGATGGATATGAAAAACTTTAACATCTACCTCGGTGCCTATGCTTCATGGGTAGAGGCCAATCCGAATAATGGCGATAACAGTGAAGATGCGCGTTACGGCGGGCGTCTGAGATTCAAATATTTCTTCTGATTGTTGGTCTACTAAAAAAGGGATCCGCAGATCCCTTTTATCAGATAGTTAGTGCGCGCCGCCGCCGCCGCCCGCACCGAAGGGCGGTTTGGCGAACCACACCAGGCCGAGCAGCACCAGGAAGATCCCCGCCGACATCCAGAAGATTTCGTTGGCGGAAATAATCAGCCCCTGATTCGTGATTTGCTGGGCTATCCAGCCTGACGCCTGTTGGTGCGTCATCCCTAAGCCTTCCAGTTTATCGTACATAGCCTGAGCGTTTGGATTATACGCTGTAACCGACTCCGTGAGCTGAGCATGGTGTAGCGACTCACGATCGGTCCACATAGTGGTGGTAATCGAGGTGCCGATGGAGCCCGCCAGCGTTCGCGTGAAGTTCGACAGGCTTGATGCCGCCGCCAGCCGTTCGGGCGGTAACCCGGAGAGCGTAATGGTGGTCAGCGGCATAAAGAAGCAGGCGACGGCAAATCCCTGAATAAACTGCGGCCATGCAGAAGCGCCGAAATCCATACCCGGTTCGAACGTCCAGGCGCGCCAGTAAAAACAGACGGCGTACATAATGAAGCTGAACGTGACCAGCCTGCGCATATCCAGTTTATGCGCGAAGCGTCCGATAATCGGCGACAAAATTACCGGAATAATGCCGACTGGCGCCGACGCCAGACCTGCCCACGTTGCGGTATAGCCGTACACCTCTTGCAAAAGCTGCGGCAGTAGAACAATGGCGCCGAAATAGAGCATATAGGCAAGGCTGATGCACAAGCAGCCAATCGTGAAGTTACGCGATTTAAAAAGAGAAAGATCGACGATAGGGTGATCGTCGGTCAGTTCCCAGACGATCAGGAAACTGATGGCGATGACGGCGACCACGGTCAGGATGATAATTTCCTGCGAGGAGAACCAGTCCAGCTCTTTACCGCGATCGAGCATAATTTGCAGGCTGCCGATGCCAATCACCAGTAGCGCCAGCCCGACGGCGTCAATACGTCGCCGTTCGGTATGCGTTTCACGTCCGCGCAGCGTGTGTAACGTCATCAGGACGACGGCGATGCCAATCGGAACGTTGATGAAGAAAATCCATCCCCAGTGGTAATTATCACTGATGTAGCCCCCCAGAATCGGGCCGCAAATCGGCGCGACAATGACGGTCATTGACCAGAGCGCCAGCGCAATGGAGCGCTTTGCAGGCGGATAGTTATTCAGCAACAGGCTTTGCGAGAGCGGAATCAGCGGCCCGGCGACCACGCCCTGCACCACGCGGAAGAAGATCAGCATATTCAGGCTGCTGGATACGCCACAGGCCCAGGAGGCCGCGGCAAAGGCGACCGTCGACCACATGAACAGTTTAACTTCGCCAAAACGTTTCGCCAGCCAGCCGGTTAAGGGAATCGAGATAGCGTTCGCCACCCCGAAAGAGGTGATAACCCATGTCCCCTGGCTTAGGGAAGAACCCAGGTTCCCGGCGATGGTCGGAATCGCCACGTTGGCAATGGTGGAGTCCAGCACCTGCATGAATGTCGCCAGCGACAGCGCGATCGTCATGATGACGAGCTGCGCGCCCTCCAGCGGTTTTTGCTGTTGCATCACACGCACCTCAGGATTAACCCGCGTTAGCCTGTACGATGTCGTCGATCAGTTTATTGACCGGCGCGAGATTAATTTCGCGTGCGTTACTTTCGGCAACCGGCGTCGTTCGTACCTGGCTGGCCAGTACCTGACCGTCGCGATTAGCGGTATCCACGGTGACCAGCGTCGATAAACCAATACGCAGCGGATGTTGTTCTAACTGGCGGGCGTCCAGTTCGACGCGTACCGGCAGACGTTGAACCACTTTAATCCAGTTACCCGTCGCATTTTGCGCGGGCAGCAGGGAGAAGGCGCTGCCTGTTCCCATATCCAGACCGACGACTTTACCGGTGTATTTTACGTCGTCGCCATAAATATCAGTAATCACCGTCACTGGCTGCCCAATGCGCATGTTCGCTAATTGGGTCTCTTTAAAGTTAGCGTCCACCCACAGATCGGTTGCAGGCACGACGGCCATCAGCGGCGTGGTGGGGCTGATCTGCGCGCCAGGCTGGACGGCGCGGCGAGAGACATAACCAGTCATTGGGCTGACGATGCGAGTACGCTCCAGTGCCAGCCAGGCGTTACGCACTTCGGTCGCCGCTTGTTGAACCGCGGGCTGATCTTCCAGATTACTGTTGAGTATCATTGCCTGGTTGGCATTGTACTGTTGAATGGCGACATCCAGCTGTGCCTGCGCGCTGGCGACGGCATCGCGGGCGTGTTGCAGCTCTTCACGGCCAATAAGATTGGCATTCCCCAGCGGCACACGACGGTTAAGGTCGCTTTGCGCTTGCGCCAGGGCGGTTTTTTGCACGTCGATATTCGCCTGCAACTGCTTGCTGTTAATCATCAATTGGTGCGTCTGACGCACGCTGGAGGCCAGCGCCGTTTTGGCTTTTTCAAACGCTTGTTTGGCGTCAGTCTGATCGAGCGTGACCAGAACATCGCCCTCTTTTACAAAGTCGGTGTTATCAGCCCAGACTTTCGTCACGCTGCCTGACACCTGCGCCATGATTTGAACCTGGTTCCCTGCCACGTAAGCATCATCTGTCTCTTCAATATGACGCAATACTAAAAACCAATAAATTCCATATGCCACGGCAATAATAACAAAGAGCAAGGTAAGAAGTAGCAGCGCTGTTTTGCGTTTGCCTTTCTTCTTAGCCGGTTGCTGCGGGGTTTGGATCTCCGCATTTGCGCTCATGTTGTTCTCCACGATCTTATTATTCACATCGGCTGAGCCGACCTGTTGTCAGAAAGGCCAGCAGTAACGCGTGCCGGCCTGTCCGCTTTCCTGTTATTAATCTGGATTTTTGAGCGGGTCGGCGCTTTAGCGCAGCGCCTCAAGAACAGTGCCTTCCTGCTCCATTTGATCAAGACGCGTCAGGAGTTTACGAGTGATGTGCTCAAGTTGATCTTTTTCGGCAGTGCTAAGTGATGACCAGAGTTGATGCAGACAATGATGCTGAGGTGGAAGCACTTCTTGCAAAAATGCCTGGCCTTTCTCCGTTAATTGCAGATGCAGGCAACGGCGGTCGTTATCGCTCTCACGACGCTCAATCCAGCCGCGTTTTTCCAGCTCATCTGCAATGCGTGTCGCATTGGTGCGAGATGAACCCAGCGCGCAGCTTAATTCAGACGGCTGAATACTGTGGTTTTCCTGAGACTCCAGCGTAATCAACGCCATAAACAACGTCTCGTTAATCCCTTGAGCCTTCAGCATTTTATTGCGGTTTTCCAGGAGCTTGCCTTGCATGTGCATACAAAGACGAGTCAAAAGAATTTCCTGGTAAGGAAAGTCTTCGTGACGGCTGGCGCGAAATTTTAGCATTTGTTCAATGGGCGTAAACGAACTATCCATTTGGGCATGACCTCATTAATTTCAGCCGATATAGTAACGACAGTGACAAATAAAGTAAATGTATTATTAATACAAAATCATTCTTTCAGGCTATAAAGCAACCAATGATACGCAGACTGAGACGCCAGCGGGAACATTGGGCCCGGTAAAGCGCCGCCTGCGGCAAATCCAGGAATGACGAGAAAAGCGTGAGTGCCTGCATGAAAAAATCAGGAGAGAACGATAAGCGGGAGGGGCGAAAGCCGGGTAAACGGCCTTACAACCCGATGCAAAAGCCACCGGAATATCACGGATAGCTATCGGTGAACGACCTTCGAATCCTTGAACGGGCGCTATTGGCCTGGGAGCAGATGGGGATGCAGGGCTTTCCATAGAATTATATTATTCTTCACCGGTATAAAAATAACCATGATAAATGAATAGCATAACCTTAACAGACTGGGGAGCTCCTTAACACCCTAAGGAGCTTAAACAAAGGTAAACGCTCACTATCCGCTTAATTTACGGCTTCCTGTCGGTGAAAACCTCGCCACCAGACCAGTAAATTAAGTAAGGCTACCGTGACACCCGCCAGACAAACGCCGGCCCAGCCGGCATGTTGCCAGGCGGAGGCGGAAATCAGCGACCCCGCGGCGCCACCGATAAAGTAGCTGGTCATATAGCCGGCGGTGAGCCGGTTACGCGCATCCGGATGCAAACGATAGATGACCGTCTGATTGGTGATATGTACCCCCTGAACGGTGAGGTCCAGTACCAGAATGCCAATAATCAGCGCCAGTACCGAGGTGTGCCCAAGCCAGATAGCCAGCCAGGAGAGTAACAGCAGCAGTAAGCCGAACGTGGTGGTGAGGTGAGACTTACCTTTATCGGCAAATCCGCCCGCCGGACGCGCGCCTAAAGCGCCGGCGGCCCCCGCCAGGCCAAACAGGCCAATCATTCCCTCGGAGTAGCCAAACGGCGGCGCGGCGAGCAAAAAGGCCATTGACGTCCAGAGGATGCTGAAATTAGCAAAGGTCAGACAGCCCAGCAGCGCGCGGGTACGCAGCAGCTTATCGTGAATAAACAGGCTGAATACAGAACCCAACAGTTGCGGGTAGTTAAGATGGGTGTCGGATTTGAGTTTTGGCAGTCCACGCCACAACGCGACGGCCATCAGCGCCATCAGCGCCGACGCTACCCAAAATACGGTGCGCCAACCGCCGAGGTTTGCCAGCAGTCCGGCGACCGTTCGCGCCAGCAGGATCCCCAGCAACAGGCCGCTCATAATGGTGCCGACCACTTTACCGCGGGTGGCGGGCGTCGCAAGCGTGGCGGCCAGCGGAACCAGAATCTGCGCCACCACGGAGAACAGTCCGGTTAAGGCCGTTCCGAGTATCATCATGCTAAGCGACTGACTGCTGGCGGTGATCAGCATTCCGCCAGCCGCCAGCAACGTCATGGAGACAATCAGCGTTCGGCGTTCAAACATGTCGCCGAGCGGCACCAGAAACAACAGGCCAGCGGCATAGCCCAACTGCGCGGCGGTAACGATAAACCCTGCGGAGCTGGCGGAAAGCGAAAAGTGATGCGCGATGGTATCAAGCAGCGGCTGGGCATAGTAGTTGCTGGCGACCGCCAGACCTGTGGCCACAGACATTAAAACGATCAGCGCCGGGCTAAGCTCATGAGTGGGTTTCGTCATTATGGTAATCGTGATTCAGATAATTATTTCCTGGGAAAACAATCATAGCGGATGTTGATGAATAAAGGGGAACAGTGACGTGATGAATCGTGCGCTTTGAGGAGAGATTGCGTTGGCCGGATAGCAGCGCATGAACTGCGCCTTATCCGGCATAAAAAACGATCTTATTTCTGCGCGGCCAGCGCTTCTTTCACCCAGCCGTCAAACTGCTGCTGGTGGGCGTTGATCCAGCCGTCCACATGGCCCTGAACATCGGCTTCAGACGATTTACCGGCATGCATCATGGCGTTCTGCGCGTTGATATCCGCCAGCGGCAGCTTCATGATGGCGAACAGTTTCGCCGCCGCCGGGTTTTTCTCCGCCCATGCCTTATTGGCGACAATATGCATGGTATTAACCGGGAACCCATAGTTCGCGCCGTTCGGCAGTTTAGTATCAATATTTTTCTGTTCGCCCGGCAGGGAGGAGAACGGCACCTGTAGCCAGACGACATCTTTACCCGGCTTCATTACGTCGCTCACCCAGTACGGGGTCCAGGTGTAATACAGCACCGGCTTGCCTTCTTTAAAACGGGTAATGGTATCAGCCATCATCGCCGCATAGTTACCGTGGCTGACCTCAACGGTTTTTTGCAGATCAAACGCTTTATTCTGGTGATTGATCACGGCTTCGCAGCCCCAGCCCGGCGAGCAGCCCATCATGTCCGCTTTTCCGTCGCCATTGGTATCGAAGATTTTGGCGATTTTCGGATCTTTTAGCTGAGCGATATTGGTGATGTTGTACTGCTCGGCGGTTTTTTTATCGATCAGATAGCCCTGCGCAGCGCCGGAGACGAAGACACCCTCGCGGTAAAACTTTTTGTCTCCGCCTGCTGCGGCATACATATCATCATGCAGCGGCTGCCAGTTCACGGCGGTAAACGTCGCATCGCCAGAGGCGATGGAGGTATAGCCTACGTTGTAATCGACTTCACTCGGCTTATTTACGGTATAACCCAACTTTTCCAGCGCCCGGCTGACCAGTAACGTCTGGAAGGACTCTTCAGAAATAGTGCTTTGGATAGGTTGGACGGTAATGCCTTTGCCAGGCAGGTCGGCAGCGAAAGCGCTGGCGGTGACAAGGGTGGCAAACGCTGAGGCAAATATCACAGTATGTCGCATCGTTGTTCCTTTAATTATGGTAGGGAGTTGTAAGCCCGGTAAGCGCAGCGTCACCGGGCGTCAGGAGAGTTACTTAACGAAAGGGCGGGTGATTAGCCCAACAGGACCGGTGGTATACCAGCGACGGTTACCGCGGCTACGCGAGTCGCGCCCGACGGCCTGCGTCAGACGGTCCAGAATGATGGCGAGAATCACAATGCCGACGCCGCCGACGGTTGCCAGCCCCATATCAAGACGACCAATACCGCGTAGTACCATCTGGCCAAGCCCACCGACCGCAATCATCGAGGCGATGACGACCATCGAGAGAGCCAGCATCAGCGTCTGATTAACACCTGCCATAATGGTGGGCATCGCCAGCGGTAGCTGCACTTTGAACAACATTTGGCGCTGGCTGGCGCCGAACGAGCGCGACGCTTCAATTAAGTCGGCAGGCACCTGGTTAATGCCCAGGATCGTCAGGCGTATAATCGGCGGTAGAGCAAAAATAATCGTCACCACCACGCCCGGCACGTTACCGATGCCGAATAACATGACAATCGGCACCAGATAGACAAACGCGGGCGTGGTCTGCATCGCATCCAGCAGCGGACGAACTATTTTGGCCGCACGCGGGCTGCGCGCCAGCCAGATTCCCATCGGTAATCCGATCACGACGCAGAACAACAGGGCGGTCAATACCAGCGCCAGGGTAATCATCGCCTGCGACCAGGCACCGATCGCGCCGATGGCGATCAGCGATATCAGCGCCGCGATCCCCATGCCCACGCCGGAAACCTGCCAGGCAATCAGCGCAAAGAGAATAATCGCCACAGGGGCGGGCATTCCCAGCAGCAGTTGCTGAAAGCCGTTAAGGATGTAATCCACCGGCACACGAATCCCCTGAAAAAGGGGACGGAAATGGGTGACGACCCAGTCGATTCCCTCTGTGACCCAGCTATCCAGCGGGATCAGCGTCTTATGGAATGGGTCCAGAAGAGAAAAGTGTTCAGGGGCTGGCGCGGGCGCGCTGTTCAACCAGTCGGTACTGCCGCCGTCCGTGGCTACGCCTGCCGGTGTTCCCCAGGCATCAGCCGTTTGCGTCGTAGTATCGGCCACCTGTGCGGTATCCCACGGATTCGTTTGATCAGCCATTGTTACCCCCCTCGCGATCTAAAGCCTGTAGCAACATACGTTTTGAAATAATGCCAACATACTGGTGTTCTTCATCGACAACCGGCACTGCGCAGGGTGCCTGGCCGACGTGAGAGAGCAACTCGCTGAGTGGGGTTTGCGCATCAACGACTAAAGGGTCGTCGATAAGCGCCGCTTCAATCCCTTGCGCCTGGCTTAATGCCGCTTTTAATGAGTCGATGGACACGACGCCCACGAATTTATTGCCACGCTCAATGACGTAACCATATTCACGGTCTTCATCCTGTAATAATTTCAGTGCCGAACGGGGACCGAAACCTGGCGTTTTACGAATTAAGCCGACCGGACTGCGACGGGCAATATCTTTGGCGCTAAAGACCTGAGTAATATCCACGCCACGGAAGAACGTGCGGACATAATCATTTGCCGGATTATTCAGGATCTCATCCGGCGTACCAACCTGTACGACCTCGCCATTTTGCATAATGGCAATCCTGTCGCCAATACGCATAGCCTCATCAAGATCGTGGGAAATAAAGACAATGGTGCGCTGATGTTTCGCCTGTAATTTCACCAGCTCATCCTGCATTTCGGTACGAATTAATGGATCGAGGGCGGAAAATGCTTCATCCATTAATAAGATATCAGGGTTGATTGCCAGCGCGCGGGCAAGCCCAACACGCTGACGCATCCCACCGGAAAGTTCATCCGGATAGGCGTGAGCGTAATTCTCAAGCCCTACCTGACGCAAGGCGTCCAGCGCTTTTTCGCGACGCTCTTGCGCCGCGATGCCCGCTAATTCCATACCGAATGCCGTATTATCCAGCACGGTCATATGCGGCATGAGCGCAAATGACTGGAAGACCATCGCAATCTTTTTCCTGCGCACCTCGCGAAGCTCAGCGTCTGATATTTTGGCAATATCAACGCCGTCAATCAGTACCTGTCCGCGGGTGGGTTCAATCAGGCGATTGAGAAGGCGTACCATTGTGGATTTACCCGAGCCGGATAATCCCATGATGACAAATATCTCGCCTTCTTCAATGGCCAGACTGGCGTCTTTAACGCCAAGCGATAGCCCCGTTTTTTCCAGTATTTGCTCTTTCGATAGTCCCTTTTCAATATATTTGAAGGCACGCTGCGGATGCTCTCCAAATATTTTATACAGATTCTTCACTTCTAATTTAATTGCCATGCAATAGAATGATTCCTGTTATTTACTTATGTCGATATGTTACCTGATAGAAATAGTTACCTTTTTCTACCCTAACATACTCAGAATCTGAGACAACCCTGAATTTGCTTCTGGCATGAATATTGCGAGGTGCTATCGGCTGTGATTTCCCATGATATAAGGGCTGAACGCGAATGGGGAGGGAGAGATATTTTTTGAGACAACCAGCAAAAATCCACCTGAATTGGAGGAATCCAGGTGAATAATGTCACTCGTATTGAGTGTAGGACATGTTGTAATATTTGCGCGATTTAACCCGGTATTGCCTGAAATAAAGGCATGGGAAATGTAACGTTATTTCCCATGCCCGTAAGGTTAAAAATTCCAGTCTTCGTCTTCGGTTTCGACTGTTTTCCCCATCACATAAGATGAACCTGAGCCGGAAAAGAAATCATGGTTTTCGTCGGCATTCGGCGAGAGCGCGGCAAGGATTGCGGGATTCACGTCTGCCATCTCCGGCGGAAATAACGCCTCATAACCCAGGTTCATTAAGGCTTTATTGGCGTTGTAGCACAAGAAGGCTTTGACGTCGTTAACCCAGCCGGTTTCCGCATATAACGCTTCTGTGTAGCGGATTTCGTTGTCGTACAGTTCCATCAACAAATCCAGCGCGAAAAGCTTTAACTCTTCACGCTCGATTGCCGATAGTTTTTGTAGCGCTATCTGATACTTATAGCCAATATAATAACCGTGAACCGCTTCATCGCGAATGATTAAACGAATCAGGTCGGCAGTGTTCGTGAGCTTACCGCGGCTGGAGAAATACATCGGCAGCCAGAAGCCGGAATAGAACAGAAAAGACTCTAAAAAGACGCTGGCAATCTTTTTCTTTAGCGGTTCATCGCTGACGTAATGAGCCAAAATAATCTGCGCCTTACGCTGAAGCGGCGGGTTTTCTTCGCTCCAGGCGTAGGCGGCATCAACCTCTTTCGTCTGGCACAGCGTGGAAAAAATAGAACTGTAAGAGCGGGCGTGTACCGCTTCCATAAAGCTGATGTTCGACAGTACTGCCTCTTCATGCGGCGTGATGGCATCTGCCATTAACGACGGCGCGCCTGCGATGTTCTGGATAGTGTCGAGCAGCGTAAGACCCGTAAACACGCGAATGGTGAGCTGCTGTTCGGCGGCGCTTAGCGTCTGCCAGGCCGGAATATCATTCGATAACGGCACTTTTTCCGGCAGCCAGAAGTTACTGGTCAGCCGGTTCCACACCTCCAGATCTTTGTTGTCCTGGATCTTGTTCCAGTTGATGGCGCTAATACGAGATAATTTCATATGGCTTTCCTTATAGCGCGCAGGATACGCAGCCTTCAATTTCAGTACCTTCCAGCGCCAACTGGCGAAGCCGGATGTAATACAGTGACTTAATACCTTTTCGCCAGGCATAGATCTGCGCTTTGTTGATATCGCGGGTCGTGGCGGTATCGGGGAAAAACAGGGTGAGCGTCAGCCCTTGATCGACGTGGCGCGTGGCCTCGGCATAGGTATCAATAATTTTTTCCGGACCGATATCGTAAGCATCCTGATACATGTCCAGATTTTCATTGGTCATAAACGGCGCGGGGTAATACACACGCCCGGTTTTGCCCTCTTTGCGAATCTCAATTTTGGCCACAATCGGATGAATGCTGGAAGTCGCATGATTAATGTAAGAAATCGAACCGGTCGGCGGCACCGCCTGCAAATTTTGGTTATAGATGCCATAGCGCATCACATCGTCGCGCAGCTTTAGCCACATTTCTCGTGTGGGCAGCGTAATGCCGCTGCGGGCAAATAGCGCCCTGACTTTCGCCGTTTTCGGTTGCCAGTCGTCCTGTAAATACTGCGTAAAATAGTCGCCGCTGGCATAGCGCGACTGCGCAAATCCGGCGAAGGTTTTGCCGCGTTCGCGGGCCAGCCGCATTGAAGTATGCACGGCATGCCAGGTAATGGTGTAAAAATAGAAATTGGTGAAATCCAACGCCTCCGGCGAACCGTAGGCAATGCCTTCTCTTGCCAGATAGCCATGCAGATTCATCTGGCCCAGACCGATGGCATGAGAGGCGGCATTACCGGCGGCTATTGAGGGCACGCTGCGTATATGGCTCATGTCCGACACCGCCGTCAGGCCGCGAATAGCGGTTTCTACGGTACGACCAATGTCCGGTGAATCCATGACGTGAGCGATATTCAGCGAGCCGAGATTGCAGGAGATGTCATGCCCGATGTGGGTATAGTCAAGGTTATCGTCGTAACGGGAGGCGCTATTGACCTGTAAAATTTCCGAGCACAGATTGCTCATATTAATGCGACCAGCAATGGGATTCGCGCGGTTTACCGTATCTTCAAACATGATGTAGGGATACCCGGATTCGAACTGAATCTCCGCCAGTGTTTGAAAAAAGTCACGGGCGTTAATATAGGTTTTACGCACGTGTGGATCGGCAATTAATTCATCGTACCGTTCGCTAATGGCGATATCGCCAAACGGTTTGCCGTAGCGTCGTTGTACGTCATAGGGCGAAAAGAGCGCCATTTGCGCGTTTTCTTTCGCCAGCCGGAAGGTGATATCCGGGATCACCACGCCGAGAGAGAGCGTTTTGATCCGGATTTTTTCGTCAGCATTTTCCCGTTTGGTATCCAGAAAACGCAGAATATCCGGGTGGTGCGCATGGAGATAAACCGCGCCGGCCCCCTGGCGCGCGCCAAGCTGGTTGGCATACGAAAACGCGTCTTCCAGCATTTTCATCACCGGGATCACGCCGGAAGACTGATTCTCAATGCGTTTGATCGGCGCGCCCGCCTCGCGCAGATTGGAGAGTAAAAACGCGACGCCGCCGCCGCGTTTGGAGAGTTGCAGCGCCGAATTCACCGCTCGCCCGATCGACTCCATATTGTCTTCGATACGGAGCAGGAAGCAGGAGACCAGTTCCCCACGCTGCTGTTTACCGCAATTTAAAAAAGTCGGGGTAGCGGGCTGAAAGCGACCAGAAAGCATTTCATCGGTCAGTTGGGTGGCCAGCGTTTCGTCACCCTGCGCCAGCGTCAACGCCACCATAGTCACCCGATCTTCAAAGTGTTCCAGATAACGTTTGCCGTCGAAGGTTTTCAGCGTGTAACTGGTATAGAACTTCCAGGCGCCAAGAAACGTCTGGAAGCGAAAGCCGCTGGCGTGGGCGTGCTCGAACAGGCGGAGGACGAAGGCGCGGTCGTAACGCGCGAGGACAGCGTCATCGTAATACCCTTCCCGAACCAGCGTCTCCAGACGTTCATGCTGGCTGGCAAACGTCACGGAATGCGGGCGGACGTGGGCGGCAAAGAAGGCGTCGATCGCCTGCTGGTCCTTGTCGAACTGAATATGGCCTGCTTTATCATAAAGATTCAGCATCGCGTTCAGGGCGTGGTAATCCATGGTTTCCTGCATTACGCGCTCCGGGATAGTTGTTGCCAAAATTCATTTACTCCTTTTCGGACGTTATCGATGTCGCGTTGTGTGCCCATGAGCTCAAAGCGGTACAGCCAGGGAACGCCGCATTTTTGTGCTATCACATCGCCAGCGCATCCCCAGGCATCGCCGAAATTGCGATTACCGGAGGCGATAACGCCGCGAATGCGCGCCCGGTTGTGTTCATCATTTAAAAAGCGGATCACCTGTCGCGGCACCGCACCGGCCATCCCGCCGCCGCCGTATGACGGCACAACCAGAATGTACGGTTCGTCTACCTGAATTCGCTCCCGTTCATTGAGCGGAATACGCGTGGCAGGCAGCCCCAGACGCTGCATAAAACGGTGCGTATTTTCAGAGCTGCTGGAGAAGTAGACGAGCGCGCTCATGCGTTTGCCGCGTGGGGTGTCGGGTGCAGACGGTTAATCATGTCCGGGCGGAAGCCAGACCAGCTCAAATCGCCCGCCATCACCACCGGTAATTGACGAAATCCTTGCGCCCGGAGCGTATCCGCTGCATCCGGCACCAGATCGACGTTCACCATCTCAAATTCAAATCCACGGCTTTCCATCGCCCGCTTTGTGGCGTGGCACTGAACACAGTTATTGCGAGTGTAAATAGTAATGCTCATGATTCGTATTTCCATTTAAAATGAGAAAACGGCGCGATGAAACGCGTCGGATTGTCGGGTGTTGATACAGGAAATACTAGATGTAGTTGAATTAAGATTCAACCATACAAGATATGGGAATTTTCGATTGGTTTTAACGCCGCTGATGAACGCAGTGGGGTAGGGGCGGCATGGCTAATTTTTGCCGGATGGCGGCGTGAATGCCAGATCCGGCCTGCAGGTTCACGCATAACAGAGTTGGCTGACATCAGCGCCATCCGGCAACAATGCGTCACATTCGCATACCGATCGCCAGACGGTTAAAGCAGTTCATTAAACCGATGGCGAAGGTCAGATCGCTGATTTGACGCGCGCTGAAATGATCGAGCAGCGGCAGGTAAACATTATCTTCGGCGTGGGTTTCAGCAATGTGCGTCACCGATTCCGCCCAGGCTAACGCCGCGCACTCTTGCTCGCTGAAATGGTGGCTTACCCGCCATCCTGCCAGCGCATCTAATTTAGCTTGATTTACGCCAGCCTTACGCAGCGCTTTACTGTGCATCTCCAGGCAAAATGCACAACCATTTATTTGCGAAACACGCAGGTAAATCAGCTCCATCAGAGTGAGGTCAAGCGTGCTCTTTTCCAGCGCGTTTTTCGCCTGCACCAGAGCGCTGTAAACCTCCGGGCTCAGTTCATAATAGGGTTGGCGTAACGTCGTCATCATGTTTCTCCTCGTGTTGATGACGAGCACTGTAGCACTATAATGGTCTGTAAAAGAGAGCCATATTTTTACAGAAAAAGCAGACCATATGCCGCGCTATCAGCACATCGCTCGTCAGTTAAAAACGGCCATTGAGCAAGGAGAACTCGCGCCCGGAACGCGTTTGCCGTCCAGTCGGACGTGGGCGCAGGAACTGGGCGTTTCTCGCGCCACGGTGGAAAATGCCTATGGCGAGCTGGTGGCGCAGGGCTGGCTGGAGCGACGTGGCCAGGCAGGCACGTTTGTGAGCAACGCTCTACGGTTTGAGACGGCGCCGCCGATACCCGCTGTTTTTGCCGGAGAAAGTCCGGAACCGAAACCCTTTCAGATGGGGTTACCGGCGCTGGATCTCTTTCCACGCGAGAAGTGGGCGCGAGTGATGGGGCGTCGGTTGCGCACGCAGACGCGCTTCGATCTGGCATTAGGCGACGTCTGCGGCGAGGCGATTTTGCGCCAGGCGATAGTCGATTACCTGCGGGTTTCACGTAGCATTGAATGTCTGCCGGAACAGGTATTTATTACCTCCGGATATGCGGATTCTATGCGGCTAATCCTGCGTACATTGTCTGTGCCGGGAGACAGCATGTGGGTGGAAGATCCCGGTTTTCCGTTAATTCGCCCGGTGATAACGCAGGAGGGGATTACGCTGGCGCCGATTCCGGTCGATGCCGATGGGCTGAGTGTCGCGGCGGGGATGCGGGATTGCCCGCAGGGGCGCTTTGCATTGGTGACGCCCGCCCATCAAAGTCCTTTGGGGGTAGCGCTGTCGTTAACTCGCCGACGGCAACTTCTGGCATGGGCGGCGAATGTGCAGGCCTGGATTATTGAAGATGATTACGACAGCGAATTTCGTTATCACGGTAAACCACTTCCGCCGCTCAAGAGTCTGGATGCCCCGCAGCGAGTGATTTACGCCGGAACGTTCAGTAAGTCGCTCTTTCCGGCATTACGTACCGCCTGGCTGGTGGTGCCGATAAAGCAGATTGAGCATTTCCGCCAGCAGGCGTCGCTGATGCCCTGTAGCGTACCGTTGTTATGGCAGCACACGCTGGCTGATTTTATCCGTGATGGCCATTTCTGGCGGCATCTGAAAAAGATGCGTCAACATTATGCTCAGCGACGGTTATGGATTGAAGAGGCGCTGGCAGAACAGGGATTTGTCGTGACATTACAGAAAGGCGGTATTCAATTGGTTATTGAGGTTGAAGGCGATGATAAAGCGCAGGTAGCGAAAGCGAATCAGGCCGGACTGGCGGTACAGGCGCTAAGCCGTTGGCGAGTGGTTTCGTCAGGAAAGGGGGGCATTTTACTGTCGTTTACCAATATTACTTCCGCTGGCATGGCGAAACAGGTCGCATGGCAGCTTCGACAGGCGATACAGTAACCGTTTCGCCGAATGGCGCGACCTGGGCCTGCGGCAATGATGCAGGCCCAATAAAGTATGTCGCCATCCGGCAGCGCACGTCGTTAGCGACGCAGGCTGAGCAGCGCCCCGATAAAAATCCCTACCGCTGCGGCGGTTCCTACGCTACACCAGGGTTTTTCACGCACAAACGTATCCGCGCACCCCATCGCATCACAGGCGGCTTGTTTTACGCGAGTACGACCCTGCATCCGCGCCCGGGTCTCTTTCAGCAACGCCTGTGCTTTACGTCGCGCAGCCTCGGCTTCGTCTTTCGCATCGCTTCCCCAGGATTTAAGGACATCTTCCAGACTGTCGGCTAATCGATTGACATCATTCTGAATATCCTGAACACCATCATCGACGTCGTTTCGGTTCGGTTTTTTAAGCATATGATCCTCCATTGATTTCGATGTAGCTTTCAGTGTAGTTCATATTTTTACCTGCTGAGGCTTGTTACGGCGATATCATGCGTTTCTGGACTTTTCTGAAAGCGTTGATAACGCGCTATCGGGTAAGGTAAGCCCGCAGTAAAAGAGAATGAGGATAAAATATGTATTTACGACCTGACGAGGTGGCGCGGGTACTGGAAAAGGCAGGGTTTACCGTCGATGTGGTGACGAATAAGACGTATGGTTATCGACGCGGCGAGAATTATGTTTATGTTAACCGCGAGGCGCGTATGGGGCGTACCGCGCTGATCATTCACCCCAGATTAAAAGACCGTAGCTCATCACTGGCTGACCCGGCTTCGGATATTAAAACCTGCGATCACTACCAAAATTTTCCGCTCTATTTAGGCGGCGAGACCCACGAACATTACGGTATTCCCCACGGCTTTAGCTCCCGAATAGCGTTAGAACGTTATCTGAACGGGCTTTTTGGCGACGAAAAAAGCGACTAAAAGCGCGACTGGCAATGCCAGTCGCGACGTTAACTTATGCCTTAGCCTGATGATAGCTGCTCACTTTAAACAGGCGACGACAATAATCCAGGAAGTAGCCATAAACCGCGCCCATTAACATTGAAACAACAATGTTTGAACTCACGGCGGCCACTATCTGATGCCAGCCGGCGCCGACGGTCAGCAAGATGATAATATAAACGGGTGACTGAAAGGTG
The DNA here is from genome assembly GCF_017571995.1 of Salmonella sp. 32031103-2018-00083-FB-01-SM-01. Taxonomy (NCBI): domain Bacteria; kingdom Pseudomonadati; phylum Pseudomonadota; class Gammaproteobacteria; order Enterobacterales; family Enterobacteriaceae; genus Salmonella; species Salmonella sp. 32031103-2018-00083-FB-01-SM-01. The sequence continues at coordinate 79,314 of NZ_JAGEQL010000004.1, read as the reverse complement.
ACATAAGCCAATACATCCGCCAGGTTTTTGGCCCATCCCGCCGGGCTTGCCTTACGCGCGACGCGCATAATCAGATCGCGGTAAACGCCGTATGGCCATGCAATCAAAATGTTGACAGGTATCGCCACCAGCCTGGAAGAAAGCGACTGCTCAAAGCTCATTCCGGAGAGGAATATCTCGATCAACATGTTCACAACAGAACAGTAAACAACCATCGCAAACGTGTCTGCTACGGCATGACGCAAGCGTGACTGTGGAGAGAACATGTTAATGCTCCTTGTAGCGTATCGATCAGAATGAAGTGATGGTTGGTAGTGAAATCATAAAGCACTTTTGTCTTTGCATAGAGTATATCCCTATATAATAACTATCAACTAGTGTAATATTTTTATTTATAGGCTTTTTGTCGATAAAATACTCTACGATTGTGTGTTTTTTGCTCGCGGCGAGATTTTCGTTGTTGTTAGTCATTAATTACTTTTAAATCAATGTATTATAATGCATTGTTTTTCTGGCGATTTTCAGCCACATTCCAAATGTTGTCAGATGCGATCTATTCTCGGCTAACGGCACGCGTTCTACTTTTCTCAGCATAATCATAGCTATTGCAGGGTGATTTTTAGCATAAAGCTCTGATGATAATTTTTGAATGGTTAATCTCTTATTATGATGAAATATTCACTTCTGTATAAGGTCAGCCACCGTGAGGGTCACCGTGGCTACTGAGATACGCAATACGCTATATATTCTATGGATTTCGAATTGCTTAAAGGCGGCAAGAGAGTGAGTCACCAGGAGCATAGATAACGATGTGACTGGGGTGAGCGGCAAATCTGCCGGGAGCAGATTTGAACGTCGCGTGCGACGGCCCGTCAGGGCGAGGCCCATGGATGGGCCGGGTAATCCGTAGCCAACACATAAGCAACTTGAAGTATGAAGGGTATAAACAGCTGAACGGGAAACCTACAGATATACCGTAGGCAGAATAACCTGAAATACACAGGGGGTAATGAATATAACCTTCTGGTTAACAGATTAATATAATTAATGGAGTTATACTGAGTATATCTGTATGAACTTTAGGATCTGGAAATATAATCAATAATCGCATACAATACCGCCTGTAATAGTTTTTTGTTTTCTGCGTTAAAAGGTTTTTATTGATATGAATTTGATGTTACAGAACTTAAATAATATCCGCACGCTGCGTGCTATGGCTCGCGAATTCTCCATTGACGTTCTTGAAGAAATGCTCGAAAAATTCAGGGTTGTCACTAAAGAAAGACGCGAAGAAGAAGAATTGCAGCAACGCCAGCTTGCCGAGAAGCAGGAGAAAATTAATGCCTTTCTGGAGCTGATGAAAGCAGACGGTATTAACCCGGAAGAGTTATTTGCCATGGATTCAGCAATGCCGCGTTCTGCTAAAAAGCGCCAGCCGCGTCCGGCAAAATATCGTTTTACTGATTTCAATGGCGAAGAAAAAACCTGGACCGGACAAGGTCGTACGCCTAAACCGATTGCCCAGGCGCTGGCGGCGGGGAAATCTCTGGATGATTTCTTAATCTAATCACGGATAACCTTTAACGGATGGCGCTTCGTTTCCTGTCTCTATTAACCGGGACTCAGGGAACGTTGCGCCATGCTCATTCTGATAAATCAGCACACGCCAAAATCGCCCTCTTCGCAATAGGGGGTGACATCTTCCGCTTTGAGGATCAATTTTTCGCCCTGCTCATTGCTGGCCTGTACCGCGACAATATGATCCTCGTTGACTTCAATCACTTTCAGTTTCGGCCCCCCCATTCGGGGCTGTACAAAATCGCCTGGTGTGAACATCACGCCCTCCTGTTGAACAATGCTATAAACCCGCCTTCAGTCTACTACACACTTACCGACGCGTGGTGAAGGTACCGCTTAATGAGTACGGGTATTCCAGGGCATTTTTTCCAGTAGTCGCGCCATTCCGCAGAAGCCGGTCATGCCTGCCAGCATTAACCCGGCCCCGACAAAACCGCTAATGAGGAAAAAGCCGCCGTGGACCGTATAGCCCAGAATCACCCCAAGCAACGTCAACCCGCCGGCGGCGATTTGCACCTGACGCATCAGTGGCAACGGTTGCGATTTGTCTTCTGTGACGGGCAATCCTGCCGCTTTCCATCCGTCGATACCGCCTTCCAGTAGACTGACCTGAGCAGGGGCGGCAATGGCCTGTAGTTTTGCTGCATTGCTGCTGGTTCGTTTACCTGACTGACAGTGAAAAATAATCTGTTCCGCTCGCAGGTTGGCGGGCAAATCGCCCTGTTCAAGCCGGGAGAGCGGCGCCAGTTGCGCATGTGGAATATGCTCGCGCAGATATTCATCGGCGTCGCGCACATCAATCAGTTTCGCGCCTTGCGCTATCAGCGCTTGCGCCTCACGGGGGGAAACTATCCCAATGGACATCGTGCCTCCTTATGGACAATAGAGATTCTTTAACGTGGCGATAATCGTATTAACCGCCTTATTTTTAATGAAATAGTGAATGCGCTGGGCATCGCGTTGACTATCAATCAGCCCTTCTTCCCGCATCCGCGCCAGATGTTGCGATGTCGCGGAGGGGCTTAGCCCGGTAATGCGCGCCAGTTCGCCTGCGCTGGTTTTTGGCGAACCGCAAAGCATACATAAAATCAGTAATCTTTTTGGGTGGCTCATCGCTTTGAGCAGGGCCGCCGCCTGTTCTGCGCTGGCCTGAAGTTGTTCAAGCTCTGTCATAGTTATTTAAGCATTTTCTAAATTTAGTTAATTCTAAAATAAACGTCAACCTGATGCCAGCGTAAAAAGCGTAAAGGAGGGTAAAAGCGCGGCGCGCGACTGGCAGGCTCAGGTAAACTGACTATGCTTAGAGATAAAATCTCTTTTTAAACAATGACTAATTTTGCTTGTATGGAGTGTATATGGGTTTCTGGAGAATTGTATTTACGATTATTTTGCCTCCGCTCGGCGTACTTTTAGGAAAAGGGTTCGGTTGGGCATTTATCCTTAATATCCTGCTGACATTACTCGGATATATTCCGGGGCTTATCCACGCATTTTGGGTTCAGATGCGTCATTAATTACCGGCCACCGGCGGCGCATAAGCGCCGCTTATCAGGATAACCTCATTCCCTCTGCTACACTTTTCTTTGTGTGTATTTTTGACAAGCGAGGTGAATATGGGACTTTTCAATTTTGTAAAAGATGCAGGTGAAAAACTCTGGGACGCGGTAACCGCTAATCATGATAAGGACGATCAGGCGAAAAAAGTCCAGGAACATTTAAATAAAACGGGAATACCCGACGCTGACAAAGTGAATGTGCAAATTGCGGATGGAAAAGCGACAGTGACGGGTGATGGGCTGAGTCAGGAGGCAAAAGAAAAAATTCTGGTTGCCGTGGGGAATATCGCCGGGATTAGCAGCGTTGACGATCAGGTTAAAACCACGACGCCAGCGGCTGAAAGTCAGTTTTATACCGTAAAATCAGGCGACACCCTGAGCGCTATTTCAAAGCAAGTGTATGGTAACGCCAATCTGTATAATAAAATCTTCGAGGCAAATAAACCGATGCTGAAAAGCCCGGAAAAAATATATCCGGGACAAGTGTTGCGTATTCCTGAAGAATAATGGCTATCAGGCCGCGCCAGGCTACATTTTTCCTGCCATCGCCTGGCGAATAATGGGAATCGGCGTCAGCAAATGCTGACGCATTAATTCGCTGGCGCGTGCCGCCTCGCGCGCCAGTATCGCTTCGGTTAGCGTGTGATGCTGAATATGTTTATCTTCCAGCATCTCGACGGACAGAACGGTTTCACGTAACCAAATAAAGCGGTAGCGGGCCGCCAGGTCAAATAAGCGTTCACGCATCTGTAGCAGATAGTGGGAGCCGCACCCGGCGACAATGGCGGAATGGAACGCCTGGTGGCGCTGGTCCCATTCATCGAGCATATGTTCACTGGCATCGCTGGCTTCCAGTTTACTGAGCATATGCGCTCGCGCCAGGATCTCCGCCTCCCACGCATCATCGCCGCGTTCAATCGCCAGGCGTACCAGCATCGCTTCCATATTGGCGCGCGCGTCAAAAATATCGAGGAGTTCCGCCTCTGACATGGATGCCACGCGATAGCCTTTTTGATTCACCACGGTGACCAGCCGTTCCGCCACCAGTTGCGACAGCGCCTCGCGCAGCGGCCCTACGCCGAGCGCATAGCGGGCGGTTAATAAACTCATCCGCAGTTTCTCATCCGGCTGATAAGTGCCGCGAATAATGTCATTTTTAAGCCAGCGATAGCCATCTATGGCCGTCGGTTGGGAAAGGGCGGTCATCTTTTACTCCTGAGAAGCTTCCCGGCTGACGCCGGGAATAACTAACGTAGGTTTTGCAGGGGGGCTTTTTGCCACCTTATCAGTTTTTTCCAGCGAGACATAATGGGTACAGTACCTATTATGCCCAGCCCTAACAGCCCCGTCGAAATGACTTCTAATTGCTGTGCCGGTCGAAACAGCATCACCACCAGGACAAAGCAGATAAAGCCGATAACCAGCCAGGTGAGCCACGGATAAAGCCACATTTTCAACTTAATTTCTCCGCCCTGCGCCAGCAGAATTTTACGCATCCGCAATTGCGAAATCGCAATCACCAGATAGACCAACAGCGCGATGGCGCCGGAACTGTCGATAAGAAATTTAAACACTTTTGCCGGGGCGTAATAATTGACGACAACGGTTAAAAACGCCGCGCCGGTAGAGAGGAGAACCGCCACCCAGGGCGTTTTGCTACGGTTAGTTTTTCCCATTATCGCAGGCGCATCGCCGCGGCGGCTAAGGGAATAGAGCATCCGGGAGGCGGTATATAATGCGGAGTTCAGACAACTGGTCACCGACAACAAAATCACGCAGTCCATAATGAATTTTGCGTGCGGAATATGAAGCAGCTCCAGTACCGAACGGTACGAACCTACGCTTTTCAGACCCGGCATATTCCACGGGATCAGCGCCACCACCACAAAAATGGAACACAGGTAAAAGATGGAAATTCGCCAGATAACAGAATTGGTGGCGCGTACGATATGTTTATCCGGCGTATCGGATTCCGCGGCAGCAATAGTGACGATTTCCGCGCCCATAAAAGAGAACATGGTGATCAACATGGCGCTTAACACCGCGCCGAAGCCGTTAGGCATAAAACCGCCGTGATCCCATAGCCGGGAGATACCGCTTACCTCGGCATATGGATAAAAACCGCTAATCGCCGTCGCGCCCAGCGCGATAAACGCCAGGATAGCAATCACTTTACATAGCGCCAGCCAGAATTCGAATTCGCCGTAATTTTTGACGCTCAATAAATTGCTTCCAGTTAAGGCAAGCGTAATCACTAATGAAAATAGCCACACCGGAATACCCGGTATCCATGAATTCAGAATAATGGCGGCAATATTGGCCTCCAGCGGAATAACCAGCACCCAAAACCACCAGTATAACCAGCCGATGGTATACCCGGCCCAGGGGCCGATCGCTTTATCCGCATAGGTGGAAAAAGAACCGGTATCCGGCGTGGCGACGGCCATTTCAGCCAGCATTCGCATAATCATGACGACTAAAAGTCCTGCGAACAGATAGGCCAGCAGTACCGCAGGGCCGGCCTCCGCAATCGCCACGCTGGAGCCGACAAACAGGCTGGCACCGATGACGCCGGCGATCGATAACATGGTGACGTGGCGTGATTTCAGCCCGCCCCCTAATGCATGTGATTCTGACAATTGCCCCATCCTAAAACCTCTTTATTGTTATTGCGCTCGTTTACCGGATGGCGCCTGGCTTAATTATTCGGCCTACAATCGAAACGGTTTTTGTAGGCCGGATAAGACAGTTACGTCGCCATCCGACGCTGCTTATTGGACATTACGCTTGTTTCGCCTCATCAAAGCACTGGGCGATAATCTCCAGGCCTTGCCGAATCTGCGAGGCCTCAATAGTGAGTGGAACGAGGATGCGCAAGATGTTGTAGTAAGGACCGCAGGAGAGCAGAATTAACCCTTTCTCGCGGGCGCGGGCCACAATGTCGGCGGTCAGAGTCGCGTTCGGTTTGCCGGGGTCGCCATTTTCGAACAACTCAATGGCGATCATGGCGCCCAGTCCGCGCACGTCGCCAATCTCACGGTGCGTTTCCGCTATCTCCATCAGGCCATCGCGCAGCGTTTTGCCAAGCGTATTTGCCTTTTGCAGTAGATTTTCCTGCTCGAAAATGTCCAGTACCGCCAGCGCGGCGGCGCAGGCAATCGGGTTTCCGGCATAGGTGCCGCCCAGACCGCCCGGCGCGATAGCGTCCATCACGTCTGCCCGGCCGGTAACGCCTGCCAGCGGAAAGCCGCCGGCGATCGATTTCGCAAACGTGGTAATATCTGCCGCAACGCCCATCTGTTCCATGGCGAACAGCGTACCGGTCCGGCCCGCGCCGCTTTGCACTTCGTCGGCAATCAACATAATGCCGTGTTGGTCGCATAGCGCGCGCAGTCGCTGCATAAACGCGGGAGAGGTGGCGTAAAATCCGCCTTCGCCCTGTACCGGCTCAATAATAATGGCGGCGATATCTTCCGGCGCGGCATCATTTTTAAAGATGCGTTCAATGCTGGCGATCGCGTCGTCATCGCTGATGTTGTGAAGCGGGCAAGGATAAAGCGCGCGGTAGACGTGGCCTGGCATCAATCCCATACCAGCAGAGTACGGGTGTACTTTCCCGGTCAGAGAGAGCGTGTAGTGGGTACGACCGTGGTAAGCGCCGCTAAACGCGATAGCACCGCTGCGTTTTGTCGCCGCGCGGGCGATTTTCACGGCGTTTTCAACCGCTTCTGAACCGGTCGTGACCAGCAACGTTTTTTTGGCGAAATCGCCCGGTACCTTCTGGTTCATGCGTTCGCACAACGCCAGGTACGGTTCATAGGCCAGCACCTGAAAACAGGTATGCGACAATTTCTTCAACTGCGCTTCGACCGCTGAAACAATGCCCGGATGTAAATGACCAGTGTTCAGGACGGCAATGCCGCCCGCGAAATCGAGATACTCACGGCCTTCGACATCCCAGACCCGACAATTTTCCGCCCGCTCGGCGAAAATCGGGTGAATCTGGCCCACGCCGCGAGGAACGGCGTTATGACGGCGCTGCATTAAAGCGTTATTGGTATTCATTAGCGACTCTCCTGTTAAAGGCCGATGCACATATATTTGATTTCTAAATAATCTTCGATGCCGTATTTGGAACCTTCACGGCCTAATCCGGAGGCCTTAATACCGCCGAAAGGCGCGACTTCGTTGGAGATAATGCCGGTATTAATACCGACGATGCCGTATTCCAGCGCTTCGCCGACGCGGAAAACGCGGCTTAAATCGCGTGCATAAAAATAGGCTGCCAGGCCGAACTCGGTATCGTTAGCCTGCCTGATGACATCCGCCTCGTCGCTGAAGCGGAACAGAGGCGCGAGCGGCCCGAATGTCTCTTCTTTGGCGACTTTCGCGTTATCAGGAACATCCGCCAGAATGGTCGGTTGAAAGAAGTTGCCGCCCAATTTGTGCGCTTCACCGCCCGTGATGACGCGGGCGCCTTTTTCCAGCGCATCGGCGATATGCTCCTGGACTTTCGCCACGGCTTTTTCATCAATCAGCGGCCCGATAGCAACGTCGGCTTGCAGACCGTCGCCGACCGCGAGCTTATTTACCGCCTGGTTGAGTTTTTCCGCAAAACGATCGTAAACGCCGTCCTGAACATACAATCTATTGGCGCAGACACAGGTCTGCCCGGCGTTGCGAAACTTCGAAGCCAGCGCGCCTTCGACGGCTTTATCCAGATCGGCATCGTCAAAGACGATAAACGGCGCATTGCCGCCCAACTCCAGCGACACTTTTTTAATGTCTTTGGCGCATTGTTCCATTAGCTGGCGGCCAATCTCCGTCGAGCCGGTAAACGACAGTTTGCGTACCAGCGGGTTGCTGGTCAGCTCGCCGCCGATATCGCCTGCCGAACCGGTAACGACGTTAAATACGCCTGCGGGAATTCCGGCGCGCCGGGCCAGTTCCGCCAGCGCCAGCGCGGAAAACGGCGTCTGGCTGGCGGGTTTGAGTACCATTGTGCAGCCTGCGGCCAGCGCGGGGCCGGCTTTACGGGTGATCATTGCCGAGGGAAAGTTCCACGGGGTAATCGCGGCGGTGACGCCGATGGGCTGCTTAATCACCAGCAGCCGTTTATCGGCCTGATGACCTGGAATCGTGTCGCCATAGATACGTTTCCCCTCTTCGGCGAACCATTCAATAAACGAGGCGGCGTAGCTAATTTCGCCTTTCGCTTCCGCCAGCGGTTTGCCCTGTTCCAGCGTCATCAGACGCGCCAAATCGTCCTGATGTTCCATCATCAGATTGAACCAGCGACGCAGGATATTGGCTCGCTCTTTGGCGGTGAGCGCGCGCCAGGCGGGCAGGGCGCGATTGGCGGCGTTGATGGCGTCGCGCGTCTCTTCCGCCCCCATTTTGGGCACATTGCCGAGCGGTTTCCCGTTGGCGGGGTTGCTCACGGGGATGACATCGCCGCCGCGCGCGTCGCGCCAGTCGCCATCGATAAAGGCCTGCTGGCGGAACAGGGTAGAGTCGTTAAGTTGCATAATTGCTTCCTGTCTGAAGGGTTAACGGGTAAATGCGGCGTGTAATGCGTCCACGCTGCGTGCCGCACGCAGCGTACGTCCGGGGTTGCTCTGGCTTGCGCGTAGCGCCTGAACTTTGCTGACGATATGCGCGCCGATAGGTATCGCGGATGTCGCCGCCGGGGAGGGGGCGTTACAGGTGTGAATGGAACGCGGCGTCGTGACAAACAGAAAATCATCAATCAGTTTGCCGTCCGGCGAAACCGCCTGCGCCCGCACGCCTGCCGGCCAGGGCTGGAGATCGTTGACGGTCAGGCTGGGGCAATACTTTTGTACTCGCCGCAAATAGCCGCTTTTGCACAGCGAGTTTTTCATCTCGCCCAGTCCGGAAAGCAGATGGTTTTGCAGTACGCGGCGAATGCCGGCGGAGCGGAAAATCTCCAGGGTGTCGGTGAAGGAAACGTCGCGCTTACGGTAGCCTTCGCGTTTAAGCGCCAGCACCGCATTCGGCCCGACCGTGACGCTGCCGTCGATCATGCGGGTAAGATGGACGCCGAGAAACGGCATTGCCGGATCGGGGATCGGGTAGATCAAATGGTTAACGATCCGGTTGTGTCGCGGGGCCAGACGAAAGTACTCGCCGCGGAAAGGGCAGATAATAAAACCGGGCTCCACGCCCAGCATTTTGACCAGCCGATCCGCCATCAGTCCTGCACAGCCGATAAGCGTAGCGGTTTCTATTTCCCGACCTTGCGAGGTGCGAATAACAACGCCAGCGGCATGTTCTGTTAGCGCGCTGACCTCGGCATGGTAGATGATCTCGCCGCCTTTGGCCTGAAAGCGGTTCGCCATGGCCGTCGCGACATCGCGATAGCTGACAATCCCGCTGGAAGGGACAAAAATCCCGCCCAGGCCAATGATATTGGGTTCGCGTTCACGCAGCTCCGCCGCGCTTAACCACTCGCGCTCTAAGCCGTTGGCCGCCGTCCGCTCCCATAGCGCGCGCATCCGCGCCATTTCCAGCTCCGAGGTGGCGACCAACATTTTGCCGCAGGTGTCGTAGCGGATGTTGTTTTGATCGCAAAAGGTTTTGGTCGCCTGATTGCCTGCCAGACAAAACTGCGCTTTGAGGCTGCCGGGTGTGTAGTACACCCCGGCATGGATCACGCCGCTGTTATGCCCGGTCTGGTGGCAGGCTGGCGCGAACTCTTTTTCCAGCAACGCGATGCGCGCATCCGGGTAGACATCAATAAGTTGCATGGCGGTCGACATGCCGATAATGCCGCCGCCGATAATCACAAAATCATACATCCGCGTAATTCCTTCGCCGTGGCGCTTATTGGTGAGTTTGATAATGGCTGGCGGCGTAGGCGAAGTAACCGCGCTGGCGCATCAGTTCGCGACGCAAGTCAGGATGCGGCGTAAAACGATCGCGTCCATGTAGCCAGAACAGATTGTTAATCAACAGGAATTTGCCGACCGGTACCGGTACGGAGAGGATGTTTTGACTGGTTTCCAGCGCGTCTGAAAGCTCGCTGAGCCAGACGCCTTCTTCAAAGTCTTTTGGCTGGACGAACTGGTCGATATAACGCATGACCGGGCGGCCTTGTTGGTCGACATCAAACACCGGGTGCCAGACGTCATGGATAACATTCTTGCTTGGCGGCGCCGCCCAGCGCATGACGCGACGCGCCAGCGGATGGGTAAAAAACGACTCCAGATGTTCCCAGTCATCAAGGTGCAGCAGCAGCGAATTACCGCCTTCCATATTCTGTTCGTCGATTTTCATCATCAGCACGTAGTCGGTCACCTCCTCAACATAGGTACCGTCATTGTGCAGTTCCATTACGCGGTGGGGCTGGCGCAGATAACTGTCGGAGTTGTCGACGTTTTTGACCACGAAACGCGCGTAATACTGGCCGCTCATCGCATCGTAGTTGGAGCGACCAATAAGATGCGCCACCGCCGTCGCCAGTTTGACCATCTCTTCTGCCTGTGCGACATCATCGATCCCTTCGGCGCTGATCAACAGCGCGCCTTGTGCACGGTTGAGGAGCGTTTTGATCAACAGCGGTTGTAGCTGATTGCCGCACAGATCGTCGAGGATCTTGCCGATTTTGAAACGTAAGAAAGATTTGTATTCCAGCGCCTGCACCGGCCACTGCGCAACCTGATGGAGAAATTGTCTTGTGGTATCCGCCGTAAACGTTAACGCCAGCAGGCGCGGCGACTGCACCGAAGGGGCAAGGGTGAAACCAGTATGGCGTTGGGCTAAATCATCTGTGTTCGCTTTTACGGCAGTCAGTGCATTCATCAGAATCATTCCTCTCGGTAGATGGTCAGGGAGACATGGCGATGCTCATTTCGTAGCCATAAATTAAAAATATCGACATTTTTCAGGAACGCGTATGAAATAACCGCTTTTGTTTAATTATTGTGATCAAAAACAACAAATATTTAACAATGCGAAAGGTGAGGTTAACGGCGCCACGAGCCTGACAACGGCAAGAAGGGGGGTAAAATGAGCGAGTTATGGGAGAGTGATGCTGGCGGGGTTGCCCGGCCTGGCACATGAGCGCGTAGGCCGGACAAGTACAATGTATTTCAGCAGTCAATTAACCGGCGTCAACCTGCGGTTTACGGCTGTGTTTACGGATCAGACGTAACACTGGCGGTACGACAATGACCATGATCGCCATGATCAGCAGGGCTTTGGCAACGCCGCTTTGCCACAAAATCGCCATATTGCCGTTACTGATGGAGAGTGCGCGGCGCAGGTTCTGCTCCAGCATTTCCCCCAGTACGAATCCCAGGATCAGCGGCGACATGGGGAAGTGCATTTTACGTAAAATGTACCCTAACACGCCGAGCGCGACCATCAGCACCAGATCGAAGGTGGTGCTGTGTACCGCATACACCCCTACCGCCGATACGGCAGCGATGGCGGGTACCAGGAACCACAGCGGAATGGTGAGCATACGGGTAAACAGACCGATCAACGGGATATTCATGATCAGCAGCATCACGTTCGCAATCAGCAGCGCAGCGATGAGTCCCCAGACGATATCCGGCTGTTCGGTGAACATCGCCGGGCCTGGCGTGATGTTGTACAGCGTCAGCGCCCCCATCATCACTGCCGTAGTGCCGGAACCGGGAACGCCCAGCGTCAGCATCGGGATGAAGGAGCCGCAGGCAGAGGCGTTGTTTGCCGCCTCCGGCGCCGCGACGCCGCGAATATCCCCTTTGCCGAAGCTATCGCTGTTGCCGCTGAGTTTTTTCTCGGTCATATAGGTAATGGCGCTGGCGATGGTCGCCCCGGCGCCGGGCAATACGCCGACAAAAAAGCCGATTACCGAAGAACGCAGGGTGGTGCCGATACACTGCGCGCCTTCTTTCAGGTTGAACAACATTCGACCCGTTTTGCGGACCATTGTTTGCCCGCTGCTGGTATGTTCCAGCATTAAAAGTATTTCTGATACCGAGAACAGGCCGATCACCACGACGATAAACTGTACGCCGTCGGAAAGATGAACGCTGTCAAAGGTAAAGCGATAAACCCCGGTGTTGGCGTCCACGCCGACGGTCGCAAGGCCAAGACCGATCAGCGCTGCCAGAAATGATTTAAGCGGGTTTTGCGCCATCATGCTGCCAAGACAGGCGATGGCAAAAACCATTAAGGCGAAATATTCCGCCGGACCGAAGGCCAGCGACCATTGCGCCAGTAAAGGGGCGAACAGAATGATGCCGCCGATAGCGATTAATGAACCGAAAAATGAGCTGACTGCGGAAATCGACAGCGCTACGCCGCCTTTCCCTTGCTGCGCCATTGGGTAACCGTCCAGCGCCGTCATGATCGCCGCCGCATCGCCGGGGACGTTGAGCAATATGGAGGAGATCCTGCCGCCATACTCACAGCCAATGTACACCGTCGCCAGCAGAATTAGCGCCGACTCCGCAGGCAGATGCAACGCAAAGGCCAGCGGCAGTAAAATTGCCACGCCGTTGATCGGTCCCAGGCCCGGCAGCAGACCGACGATCGTGCCCACGAAGCAGCCAATCAACGCGATAACCAGGTTTTCCGGCGTCATCGCCACCGCAAAGCCCTGAGAAAGATATATCCAGGTATCCATCGTTGCTCCGTTAACTCAGCCAGGCGCCGAGAGGTAAGGTGACATCAAGCAGCCGGTCAAAGGCATACCACAGCAGAATGCCTAATACCGCGCCGGAGATACCCGCCGCTGGAATCGTGGCGCCGAACAGCATCCCGATAACCATGGTGAGAAGCGCGGTGGCGATGGGAAAACCCAGCCATTCGAATCCCCAGGCATACATCAACAGGATGATGATCATGGTAACTAGCTTTTGCAGAACATGGCGGCGCGGCCAGCTCACCGTGTCGGGATGGCGCAATAACAGCGCCAGCGCGCAGAGCGCCATCAGGCCGATAATCCCCAGCGGAAAAGGGCGGGGGCCGACGGGTTCATAGCTGTATTCGCTTTGGATCCGCCAGGCGATGAATAGCCCGGCAATACAGAGCAACAGCCAGATACCCGCAAAGATACGATCGCTCATCATTGCCTCCGCGATTATTTCGCGAGTCCGAAGGCTTTCGCCTGTTCACGGTAATCAGTAACCTGTTTTTTCACGTAGTCATCGAGCTGCTGGCCGGTCATGTCGAACTCAAACAGGCCGCGCAGATCGCGCTGCTTTTTAAACTCGTCGGTTTGCTGAAGCTTCTTGAAGGTATCCACCCACCACTGGTAATCGGCATCGCTGACTTTGGGCCCGACGTAGAAGCCGCGAATAATCGGCCACACCAGGTCGTAGCCCTGTTCTTTAGCGGTAGGGATATTGGCAAGCTGGCCCGGCAGACGATTTTCTGAAAAGACGGCAAGCACGCGGATTTTGTCGCCGCCCAGATAAGGCACCATTTCACTGAGATCGCCGGAGACAACCTGAACATGGTTGCCCATTAATGCTGTCACCGGCTCGCCGCCGCCCTCAAAGGCAACGTAGCGCATCTTGTGCGGGTCGACGTTCGCCTTTTGCGCCAGCAACGCCGACTTCATCCAGTCCTGGCTGCCAATAGAGGCGCCAGCGCCAATGACCACGCTGTTGGGATCTTTTTCCATCGCCGTCATCAGATCTTTCAGCGTTTTCCACGGGGAATCCGCACGCACGGCGATCATGCCGTAATCAGTGCCCACGCTTGCCAGCCAGCGCACATCATCCACGCCGTAGCGACCAAATTTTCCCTGCGACAGGTTGAGCAGCGAACCGCCGGAAAAGGCGACCACTGTCCCGGGTTCGCCAGGGCGTTGGGCGACTATCGCGTTATAGGCCACAGCGCCGACGCCGCCGGGCATATACGTTACCCGCATGGGTTTCTCGATAGCGCCAGTCTCCAGCAAACTCACCTGAATCAGCTTACAGGTAAGGTCGAAACCGCCGCCAGGTTTGGCTGGCGCGATACATTCCGTTCGCGACGGCGCCTCCTGCGCCAGAACAGAGGTACTCATTAATAAAATGCTTGCAGTAAGGGTACGAAGTAATTGTTTTTTCATTTTTTATCCTCACGCCGGACGTCCGGATTTTTCAGGTTCGGAAGAAGATTTTTGTGATTATGTGAGCCGACATGTAGCAGTTCGGTTGCGTGATTGTTAAAACAATAACCTTTCAATTCCCTTTCAATGCGGCAGAAACTTTACAGGATGTGATATGCGTCTCTTATTGGCGGAAGATAACCGTGAGCTGGCTCACTGGCTGGAGAAAGCGCTGGTGCAAAACGGCTTTGCCGTGGACTGCGTATTTGACGGCCTGGCGGCTGACCATCTTCTGCACAGTGAAATGTACGCGCTGGCGGTGCTGGATATCAATATGCCGGGAATGGATGGACTGGAGGTGGTGCAACGGCTGCGTAAACGCGGTCAGACCTTGCCCGTTTTGCTGCTCACGGCGCGAAGCGCGGTGGCGGATCGCGTAAAAGGTCTCAACGTCGGCGCCGATGACTATCTGCCGAAACCCTTTGAACTGGAGGAGCTGGATGCCCGTTTACGGGCCTTGCTCCGACGCAGCGCTGGGCAGGTTCATGAAGTTCAGCAACTGGGTGAATTGATCTTTCATGATGAAGGGTATTTTCTGTTACAGGGACAGCCGTTAGCGCTGACGCCGCGTGAGCAGGCGCTCTTAACCGTATTGATGTACCGACGAACGCGACCAGTTTCGCGTCAGCAGCTTTTTGAACAGGTGTTCAGCCTGAACGATGAGGTAAGCCCTGAAAGCATCGAACTTTATATTCATCGACTGCGTAAAAAACTCCAGGGAAGCGATGTACGAATTACGACGCTGCGCGGCCTGGGTTATGTGCTGGAGCGCGGCGATGAAGTGGGTTAAGCCGCAATCGTTGTACCTGCAACTCTTACTGTTCCTGGGGTTGCCGCTGATTCTGCTATGGGGGCTGTCGGCGTTTAACAGCTATGTCAATGCGCTACAGGCCGCCACTCAGGCTTATGATCGTACGTTGCTCTCCTCGGCGCGAACGGTATCGGAACGGCTGGTGGTGCGCAATAACCATCTGGAAGTTAACGTGCCCTGGGTGGTGCTGGATAGCTTCGAGCTTAATATGAATGATCGACTCTATTACAAAGTCGTCGACCCTTCCGGAAAGGTGATTTCCGGTTATGACGATCTGCCTGCCATGCCGCCCGCTACGCCTCGTACCCGGTTTTATCCGGCGCTGGCGTGGTTCTATCATACCGAGTATCGCGGCGAGGCGATCCGCGTGGCGCGTTTGCTACAGCCGATCAACGAAGGCGGCATTATCGGCATGGCGGAGATTTATGTCGCAGAGACGCTGCAGTCCCGTCGTTATCTGGCGGGCCAACTGCTGTTCTCTTCCTGGATCTCACAGGGGCTGCTGGTGTTGCTGACCCTGGTGCTGGTTGGCTGGTTATTACGCCGGATCCTGCGCCCTATGCGTCAACTTTCGTCATTAATGGTACGCCGCGAACCGGGTCTGCTAACGCCGCTGCCGGAACTGCTGCCGTGGTCGGAAACACGCTTGTTAATCGTGGCGTTTAATCGCTACATTGACAGGCTCCGCGGCATCCTCTCCCGGCAGGAACGCTTTAGCGCCGATGCTTCTCACCAGTTAAAAACGCCGCTGGCGGTGTTAAAAACGCAGGCGGCGGTGGCGTTAGCCAGCCAGCACCCTCATCACTGGTACGAAAGCCTGCAGGCGATGAGCGTAACGCTGGATAGCACCATTCAGCTCACGGAAAGATTGTTGCAACTTTCTGCGGTAAAGCATAAAGAGCAGGGCGAGCGGCGTTTTTCCCCGGTGAATCTGTACGATATCGTACAGAGCGGCTGTTTTACCCGCCTGGCGCAGGCGCGCAGTAAACATATCGACCTGGGCTACGAAGGCGAACAGGAAGCGATGTGGATCGAGGGGGATGAGGTACTGCTTAGCGAGCTGTGCGGAAACTTGCTGGATAATGCGCTGAAATACACGCCTGAGCAAGGCATCGTCACCGCGCGGCTTGAACGGGATGGCGATGCCGTGACGCTGGTTGTCGAAGATAGCGGCCCCGGCATTGATGATGAACACATCCATCTGGCGCTACAGCCGTTCCACCGGCTCGATAACGTAGGAAATGTGGCCGGGGCGGGCATTGGTCTGGCTTTGGTCAATGATATCGCACGCCTGCACCGTACTCATCCCCATTTTTCCCGTAGCGAAGCGTTGGGAGGGCTATACGTTCGGATACGCTTTTTAAGCCTTGTTCCGCAGTAATGCGCACAAATGTGTCAGTGGTAAAGCACGTTTACAAAAAGTCGCATCTTGAGGTGTGACGTTTTAATCAAATGATCATACATTCCCCCTACAAACCGTAGCGTTAATTAAAACTATAGTGGGTGCAGGGGCATGAATAATCATACTAAACGACGGGGAATAGCATTAACCGTCTTTCTTGTCGGGGTTAACATCCTGGCCTGGATTTGGGCGTTCTGTGTTTTTCATCACCATGCCGTCATGCTAAGCGCAGCCATACTGGCGTATAGCTTTGGGCTGCGTCATGCGGTTGATGCCGATCATATCGCAGCCATCGATACCGTCACCCGTAAACTGATGCAGCAGGGTAAAACGCCTTTAGGCGTGGGGGCGTTTTTTTCATTGGGTCATTCGACCATTGTCGTTCTGGCATGTCTGGCGATTGTTGTGACGTCGATGGCATTTCGCGATCGTATTGATGTTTTGCATCAATATGGTTCGTTGATCGGTACGGCTGTTTCCGCTTTTTTTCTGCTGGCGATGGCCCTGCTTAACCTGTTTATTTTGTTCAACGTCTGGCGGCAATTTCGCTCGGTTACCCGCGGCGAGTCAGTGAGGGCGCATGACGAGGCGATACCTGGCGGGCTGATGACGCGTATATTTCAGCGTACGTTTCGTTTAGTCACTTCCAGTTGGCATATGTATTTTGTCGGTTTTCTGTTTGGTCTGGGATTTGATACCGCAACCGAGGTTGGGTTGCTGGGCATTTCCGCTTCAGCAGCCAACCAGGGGCTATCTCTCTGGTCGATGATGATTTTTCCTGTGCTGTTTACCGCCGGGATGGCGCTGGTGGATTCCCTGGATAACTTTGTCATGGTCGGCGCTTACGGTTGGGCTTTCTCGCATCCATTACGTAAGCTTTATTATAATATGACCATTACCGCCGCATCCGTCATTGTCGCGCTGGCGATTGGCGGGCTTGAGGCGCTGGGGTTGATTGATGATACGTTACAGTTAAGCGGAACATTTTGGCAGACCGTAAGCACGCTTAACGATCATATGGGGAATGTGGGCTTCTGGGTAGTGGGCGCTTTTGTGCTATTCTGGCTGCTCTCGTTGTTGAATTATCGCTGGCGCGGCTATGATAAAATCACCCTCAATACCTGATTGATTTCTGTAAAAATAACATTTCGGCAGTGGTGTCATATCATTGCCGAAGCATTTTATCTCCTGAGAGTATATTCTTCCCGGTAAGTGCGTTATTTTTCATGCTTGCCTTTCGTTATCAATTTAAGCAATCCGATATAACATACAATACCAAAAATAATAATAACAGTTGTATACCCAAGAATCAGCCAGTCTGCATGTGTCATAATATAATCCAGTTATCAGGTATCCCGTGTTAAGGCGATCTTTAAGCCTGTTGTCAGCAAGAACCACTGTACCCGTTCAGTGCTGTTGACAATAACGTATTGTTTATGCACAAGAGCGTTGTTACAAATAACGTATGCATTGAGCATAGACCCCACCCGCATTTTTGTAATGCCATAAAGCAAGGCTACACCTTTAATCTACTGACGGTATGCCAGGCCAGAAGAGATAAAATGGTGGTTGTCATCATCATCTGTTCCTGACGCCAGGTTAATGACACACACATATGAAAATGTATAACCGCTGCACGCTTTTTAGCACGTTATCTGTAACATACCGTGTTAATCAATTCCATAAAACCGAGTATAGTGTAAGTGAATTTCGAGTAATTGTCATTATGATTATATGGTGGTTAACTTATTTTTTAAATTCTGATTAAATTTTAGTTTTTTATCAGTTCATCAGGATTTATGAAAAATCTGGACGTAAAAAACATATTTACGTCCAGGCTTTCTTTTTAGCAAATCGATTTCCCGGTAAAATAGGGGGTCGACCACATGCGCTTATATTCCCATTCAGGCTTTAGTATGCCGATGGAAAAAAGTAATTTTTTTTGTCTTTCCTGGCAGTAATTTCTGGCGCGGCTAATATTTAGCCACATTAGTATGCTGCCGGGACTGAGTGGCCTGCACTCATTTTTAATTGCACCATTAGATACGTCAAAGTAGACGTTCATCTGGCTTTCAGATTTCAGTACGATATCAAATGCACAGGGTATCCCTTCAATATAAAGAATATGCCCAAACAGAAGGTGATGCAGTTGACTAAAAAAGTTGGCAAGGTTATCAGCGGGATAGCAGGATGAAGTATTACCGAAACGAGACCGAAATAACTCGATAAAAATATGAGTCAGTTCATCAGAAGAACAATCAGCAACGCTTTTTACACTTCCGCCTTTTTTAAGAAATCGCTGATATTCATTACGGCGTGTTTTTTCAAACTTAGAAGAGAACGCTTCTTTGACCAGACAATTTTGTTTTTTTCTGGTGAGTTTCCATATGGCATTGCGTATTTGTGGCTGATGTAACGCCGAAAGCCGGTTAGTACGATCGGGTAAGAAGCAGCGTAAATCTGGTGCCATCGGAATAAGTATCTCGTCTGACGATAGCGGGAAGGTTCTGCGCGTCAGGATGCCAATATTCTGATCATTACAAATAAAGTAGGCGCCTTTAATCTTATCATCTTCTTCATAGTGGAAGAATTTAAAATGCCAGTTATGGCGCTTCATAAAATAATCAACAATATCTGGGTGCATATTGATACTACCGCCGTATTGCGCAAACACCTCCCGGTATAGGGTAAAGGAAGACGGCTGCCAGCGGGTTAATATACGCTTAACTTCTTGTATTTTCACCAAAACTCCTGACTTGGCTTACTGAAAATTCTATTTTGTATTATTTTTTTGCTTAACCAAATAAAAATGTGACAAATGTTTAGCTTGTATTTAATGGTTAACATGCTAATCGATGACGTTATGGTGAAGGGAATAAGATTAAGATGTTGATCATAGCATGAGTGAAAGCGACGGTTTAATGCCGCGCTATTCACTCGCAAGCCATTCTGTATTTAATCATTCAGTAGCGATACAGATTTCAAAGAGATCCGCTGAACGGTAGCAGGATCTGCACATCCGCGTATGAAATAGTTCTACCGGGAGAGGCTGTTAACCTCTTGTATTATTGTATCCAGAATATGATAGCGTTTCCGATACTCTGCGCGTTTTTTGCTGGGGATACTTTCAGGAGCTTTACGCATCACCTGTGATGGCAGATGATATAAGGCACCTTTCTTAACGCCGTTTAGCGACTCCCAGAATTCACTATAGCTGGCCACAAAAGTTTTTTTCTTCTGGAATAAGTACCTGAGTTGACGATAAACATGGTTGTTTTCACTTACCGCATAAATCTCGTCGACATTACAGGCCTGCATCAATGTCGCAAATGCTTCATACAGCATCCGTTTAGGAAAGAGACCGTAACAATCTTTGGTGGCGTTACGTATGACTTGTGGGCCGATATGTTTACTGGGCCCTTGTAACCCGGCAACCAGCGCTATTTGCTTCCCTTCATGGCGGATAAAGGAAAATGATAAACGTGCCAACGGCGTATCATTGAAGCACAGCGTTAATGTCAGCTCACCTTCTCTGTCATAGCCACAGGGACCGCAGTAGATATCTACCAGAGCACCGTTTTTTCCTTCCAGGTGAGCGAGTAAGATTTGTTCCTCGGACAGAAGGATCTTTTTAATTTTACTTTCCGGAAAGGACTGAACGAACTGGTAGTGTTCCAGAATAGCTCTTGCCCGGCAACGTATGCTAAGCCCGGTATACAAATAGGGCCGCTGGATTTTTGCCGGCAATAGGGGACGATGAATGATCAGCGTTCTGGGCTGAGACAGATGGCATAATTCATTGAAGTATTTAATTGTCGTTACGGGGTTAATAAGGCAACGTAATACAAATTTATAGCGAAACTTACGCTCTCCCCAGCGTTTATGGCGATAAGGCGTCTGCGCCATGACTTCTTTTAACATTAATAATGGATTATATCTTTCCATATCACTTTGCTGCATCGTCATACTACGTCCCTACTACTCGATAGACTTATAACCGAGACGGTAGCCTGATTGAGTTAAACGTAAAGGCAACGAAGAAGGCCTGTACAGACGACGTTGTTAAACAGTTTATCAATGGCAGCAATAAAACGCCTGAACACGCTTTTTAATAGATTTTCTGCTAATGAGTGGGATGAGTCCTGAACGTAGTATTAAAACGAATGCCGCGTTTATTATTTTAAATAATGTTTATACTCTAAATAATTCGAGTTGCAGGATGGCGGCAAGCGAGCGAATCCCCAGGAGCTTACTAAAGTAAGTGACTGGGGTGAGGGAACGCAGCCGCAGCACATGCAACTTGAAGTATGACGAGTATAAGCCAATATATTTATTTGGCTGGTATTGTGTAAGTCAGACAGCAACGCGTCGTGATACGTGATTATGTAACCAGACGCAAAGGGGGTATTCACCTTATCTCTAAATGCAAATCTATATGATAAATTTTATCATGTACTATGTTGCTCTCTGGGAGAAAATATTATGGAGCGTTCACTCGATAGTCTGGCTGGTATGGCTACATCTGCTTTTGGCGCGGGGACTTCTGCTGCTATGCGGCAAGCCACCTCTCCCAAAACCATTCTGGAATATATCATTAACTTTTTTACCTGTGGTGGGGTGCGTCGGAAAAATGAAGCACAATATCAGGAATTGATAGACACTATGGCTGATACATTGAAAAGTTCAATGTCTGACAGAGGTGCTCCGTTGCCAGAAAACATTATACTGGAGGATATGGGCGGGTTTCGTGTCGAATTTAATCTTCCTGGTGAGAATAACGAAGCTGGACAAGTTATTGTACGAGTCAGTAAAGGCGACCATTCTGAGACAAGAGAAATTCCGCTTGCCTCTTTTGAAAAAATATGTCGAGCTTTACTATTCAGATGCGAATTTTCTCTTCCTCAGGATTCTGTAATATTAACTGCCCAGGGAGGCATGAATCTTAAAGGCGCTGTCCTTACCGGAGCAAATCTGACGGCAGAAAATTTATGTGACGCAGACTTAAGCGGCGCAGATTTAGAGGGGGCAATACTGTTTATGGCGGATTGTGACGGTGCAAATTTTAAGGGCGCAAATCTATCGGGAGCATCATTAGGCGACAGTAACTTAACGAACGCCTGTCTGGAAGATAGTATTATGTGTGGCGCTACCCTCGATCGCGCTAATCTTACTGGCGCCAATTTACAACACACAAGTCTGTTAGGCTGTAGCATGGTAGAATGTAATTGTTCCGGTGCGAATATGGATCACGCTAATGTTTCAGGCTCAACCCTTATACGTGCCGATATGAGCGGTGCGACATTAAAGGGTGCTACTATAATGGCTGCTATTATGGAAGGCGCTGTCTTAACTCGGGCAAACCTGCAAAAGGCTAGTTTTACTGCTACGAACCTGGACGGGGCTGATTTGTCTGAGGCTAATTTAAGAAATACCAGTTTTAAAGATTGTACACTAACCGATTTGCGTACCGAAGACGCCACAATGTCTACAAGTACACAAACACTTTTTAACGTATTTTATAGTGAAAATATTTAGCCCTATTTGACGTAAATCTGAAATAAAAGCAATGTAAGAATGACAATCTGCTACTGAATAGTAGCTGAGAGTAAATTATTTACAGTATCTTTTATTATTACAGGAGCATGCGACGGTAAAAATATCTGAATAACCATTTCTATTTTCTCAAGTAGAACTTCCAACTAAAGCGAATTGTTTGAAAAGGAAAACGCTATGCCTGGATGTATAAGTGCCTGTTCGTGCGTTGCCAGCCCAACGCCTCCCGAGCCTAAGGGCCCCCCTAAGCCTAAGTGGATAGAGTTAAAAGGTTATTGTGTTACATGTACTCATGAGTCTGATATTCGCCCGCCTTCTGAAAGGGAAGACAAACGACAGAGAAAAGTGCAGGCGATTGAGCTTTATTGGTTGCGGCGTCTCCTGGACGACTTGGGAATACAAGAAGGTACTTCTCAAGACCCGACAGTAAAACCCACTAACTGTGGGTTGCCATTTTTCCCGGTAGATCATGGAGAACGAGAAACCGATGTCTGACGGTTTTCAGTCTGCAAAGCGCCTGATAAATATTACCAGGCGCTTTGTATTTTGGCGCCAACATCACTTTCATCATCAAATATCGAATGACTACAATCGTATCCGATCCCACCATTACCCAGAGGGAAAGTCGCTGGCAAACTGTAAGAACGGTTCGCCGTCGGCAGGGAAGCGCCGGTGAACCCTGAACCGCGCTATACCATCTTACCAGGGTGTTTCTTGTCATTAACGCTTTGAAAAATAGTTTTATTTCTCTACTCCTGTTTTGTAAAACCTCCGTTCAGTAGGCGCATTCTGCCCCCCTTCCCGGATTTACTGGCAAAGCGGAGCCCGGACAGAGAGTCATATTGCAAAATCCCGTTTCCGTTTTTTTATTACCAGATTTTTGTGGTCGAAAGATTGCCTTTTCCTTAATTGAATGATAATTATTATCATTAGCATATGATAATAATTACTATATAGACGTAACCTGGCAAGGATGTGAGCTTGAGGGCAACAGCGCTACTTTAGACATTATTTAGGGAATGGGTATGAGAGTTAATAAGTTCCTCTGGTTAATAACCGTGGTTTCTACAGGGGTTAATAGTCCATTATCAGCAGCAGAATCTACTGACGACAACGGCGAAACGATGGTGGTTGAATCCACCGCCGAGCAAGTATTAAAGCAACAGCCGGGCGTTTCGATTATTACTCGTGACGATATTCAGAAGAATCCTCCCGTTAACGATCTTGCCGATATTATTCGTAAGATGCCTGGGGTTAATCTTACCGGCAATAGTGCCTCGGGAACGCGCGGAAATAACCGACAAATTGATATTCGTGGTATGGGGCCGGAAAATACCTTAGTGCTGATTGACGGCGTGCCGGTGACGTCGCGAAATTCGGTTCGCTATAGCTGGCGCGGAGAACGCGACACCCGTGGCGATACGAACTGGGTGCCGCCGGAGATGGTAGAGCGTATTGAAGTGATCCGTGGGCCCGCCGCCGCGCGTTATGGCTCCGGTGCCGCAGGTGGGGTGGTGAATATCATCACCAAACGCCCCACTAATGACTGGCACGGCTCGCTGTCGCTCTATACCAACCAGCCGGAAAGCAGCAAAGAAGGTGACACCCGGCGGGGTAACTTTAGCCTTAGCGGCCCGTTGGCTGGAGATACGTTGACGATGCGCCTGTACGGTAATCTCAACAGAACCGATGCCGATAGCTGGGATATTAACTCCTCCGCCGGTACCAAAAATGCCGCCGGACGGGAGGGGGTCACCAATAAAGATATTAATAGCGTCTTCTCATGGAAAATGACCCCGCAGCAAATCCTTGATTTTGAAGCGGGATACAGTCGGCAGGGGAATATCTATGCCGGCGATACGCAAAACAGTACTTCAAACGCGGTTACCAAAAGTCTCGCGCAGTCCGGGCGGGAGACCAATCGCCTGTACCGGCAGAATTACGGTCTAACTCATAACGGCATCTGGGACTGGGGGCAAAGCCGCCTGGGGTTCTACTATGAAAAAACCGATAATACCCGCATGAATGAGGGGCTCTCCGGCGGCGGCGAGGGGCGTATTACCAACGACCAGACGTTCACCACTAACCGCCTGACCTCGTATCGCACCAGCGGCGAGGTGAATGTCCCGGTGATATGGCTATTTGAGCAAACGCTCACCGTCGGCGCGGAGTGGAACCGCGATGAACTGAACGATCCTTCCTCTACCAGTCTGACGGTTAAGGATAGCAATATCGCCGGGATTCCCGGTTCGGCGGCTAACCGTAGCAGCAAAAATAAATCGGAAATCAGTGCGCTGTACGTTGAAGATAATATCGAACCCATGGCCGGTACCAATATTATTCCGGGTCTGCGTTTTGACTATTTGAGCGAATCCGGGAGTAATTTTAGTCCCAGTCTTAACCTTTCCCAGGAGTTAGGTGAATACGTCAAGGTGAAAGCCGGTATTGCCCGGGCCTTTAAGGCACCGAACTTGTATCAAACCAGTGAGGGGTATTTACTCTATTCGAAAGGCAACGGTTGTCCAAAAGATATTACGTCGGGCGGCTGTTACCTGGTCGGTAATAAGAATCTCGATCCTGAAATTAGTATCAATAAAGAGATTGGGCTGGAATTTACCGTAGACGATTACCACGCAAGCGTCACGTATTTCCGTAACGATTATCAGAATAAGATTGTCGCAGGTGATAAAATTATTGGCAGAAGCGCATCTGGCGCTTATGTATTGCAGTGGCAGAACGGCGGTAAAGCGCTGATTGAAGGTATTGAAGCCAGCATGGCTGTTCCGCTGATGCCGGACCGTCTGAACTGGAATACCAATGCGACTTATATGATCGCTTCTGAGCAAAAAGATACCGGTAATCCCTTATCGATAATCCCGAAATATACGGTGAATACCTTCCTCGACTGGACTATCACCAGCGCGCTCTCCGCTAACGTCAACTGGACGTTATACGGCAAGCAAAAACCGCGAACACATGCGGAGTCGCGTAGTGAAGAGACCAAAGGATTGTCCGGGAAAGCGCTGGGGGCTTACTCACTGGTCGGCGCTAACGTTAACTACGATATCAATAAGAACCTGCGTCTTAATGTCGGTATCAGCAATATCTTCGATAAACAGATCTATCGCTCCGCCGAAGGGGCAAATACCTATAACGAACCGGGGCGGGCTTATTATGCCGGTGTGACGGCCTCGTTTTGATGGGTTATGCCCGCCGCTGGCGGGCATATTCTGGCGACGGGTTAATGGCAGCGTGGTTCTTGGCTTGCCGGTTCGCGACTGATATCCAGCAATGCACTACGAAAAGAGGCGTTAAACATGGGCCCGTGGCCCAGGCCCGGGTAATGCTGCAGGGCCGCGTTAACGCCGTTGTTCTCAAGCGTTCTCACGGTCTCCTGAACTTTTTGCAGGAGCTCGGCCATCTGGCGTTGCCTGCTATCCCCATTCGACGCTGAACCTTCCATTATGATGAGTTTTTTATGGCAGAACGGCGACGGCTTCACTGTCGTAAGGCGATTCAACAGGGCAAAGTTATCCCTGCTGAGTGACGGGCTGGCGCTGTAATAGATATGAAAGAAGGATGACGACAGCCAGGAGTCCAAAACGAACAGGCCGCCATAAGAATGTCCCCATACCCCGCGCCGTTCGGGGTTGATGGTTATTCCTTGTTCCACCTGCGGCGCGATATGTCTCTCCAGTAGCTGGCGGAACGCTGGCCCGCCGCCGGTCTTACGATGAAAACGCGGGCTATTTTCACTGTCATCGCGATCGATTCCCGGCACCGACGTATAGTCATAAGCTCTGCCGTTAAGATCAAACGGCAGGTTAGTCTGATAGCCAATCGCCACAATCACCGGCGGCGAGCGGTCTGCCAGTTGTTTGAGCAGCGCCTCCGGCAGCCTGTCCATCACTGCGTTGCCGTCCAGCATATATAAGACAGGATAACCCGACGGCGGGGCGGCTTTATTGGGGATAGCGGTCCATACCCGGTAATGTCTTGCGCCATCGGCAGATTGAAAGTCATTGACCCTAAAATGGTAATATCCCGAACCTTTATCAGCGATATTCGGCCCTAATGGCTGCATATCCGGCTGCGCATAACTCAGCGCGCTAAAACAAAAACTCACTAAAAATAGCGCCATGCGATAGCGCTTGTTGTGGTACTGGCGACCATACATCGGATGTGATTCCTTTTTGGTAGGTGAAGTTTTATCGGGGCAGTAGACGTAATCCGTCAATCAGCGCGCCGCGCCACCAGGCATAATCGTGACCGCCGGTGTACACGTTGCAATGGCTTTCAACGCCGGCGGCGCGCAATTTTTCATGCAACTGTTTGACCTGCGGGACCGTCGAACCTTCCAGCGATCCCACGCACAGATGCGTACGTACGGCTGGCGAGGGCGCGGATAACACATGTTCGCTGACCCATGAACGCTCTTCTGCGCTGAAATGGTCCGGGCGATTGCGGTTGTCCGGCGTCCACCACATTGAGGGGGAGTGGCTCAGCACCAGGCCGAAGCTCTCTGGCGCGTGGCGGGCCGCCATCAGCGCGGTCACGCCGCCGAGGCTTTGCCCTGCCAGCACCGTTTGTGTACGGTCCGCCCACCGCCGTTCCGGGTATTTGGCGCGAAGGGTTGGCAGCAGGCGTTCGGCAATGTCGAGCACCAGCTCGCGGCGACCGCCGAGGATTGCGACGCGTTCACGCGCGTTGATGTTATCAATGCCGAGTACGGCCACCGGCGCGATGCGTCCGCTGCGGATGGCAGCGTCAATGGCGGCACTTACCCCAAGATGGTCGAACCAGATCTCGCCATCCGTGAGTACCAGTAAGCCCAGCGGTTGTACGACAGGAACGTCAGGAAGATACAGCCGCACACGGCGACGTTGTCCGGCGAGCCGATGTTCTGAGGTGAAAAGCTGCCCGGCGTAAGCGCGACAGCCTGACCACTCCTCCTGTGCCGGGGCGTGATCCAGCGCCAGAACGGATTCCTGCGCATTGCCCCGAACATTTATTCCCGGCGTGTTGTTCAGCGGGTCCGCCTTCCCGACAAGGGAGGCGAAACGGCTTCCAAGCTGCAACACCGTCTCGTCCGGGGTTTCCGGTGGTATTTCGACCATCGTATAGGAACCGCAGTAGGATGCCGGTAAGCGAAGCGTCAGATGCCAGATATCCGTTGTGGGCAGTTGCGTCATCATACCTTTCGCCACGTTATCTTTATCGGTGACACGGTTCAGGCGAACATAAACCCCCCGCAGAGGAGAGGCGGCACGCCACAGGAAGGTGACTTCCCGTTCATCGTCTGCGTCGTTAATGGCTGTCACCAGCGGCAGCGCGAGCGAGTTTGCTTCTCGCCAGAAGTGAGAAGCGTCAACCTGGCTTCCGGCGGCGAGTTGGCGGCGAAGGCGCGTAGCGGTCTGTATAGCGACAGGAGCGACGGGCGGGCTCAGTCTCATTCTTTGTATTCCATCTCATTTATATTTCGGTCAGTATCAATAGCTAAAGCGGCTGTTACAGGAACAGCCGCTTGCGGGCTTTCTTTTGCGTAAATCGTGGCGATAAAAACTATCCTGTGACCTCTCCTTGCGTATCGCGTGTCTGGCCGACGCTGTCCCGCCACAGACGAGCATACAGGCCATGAGCCGCTATCAACTGCTCATGGCTACCATATTCAGCGATACATCCTTTATCGATTACGACAATAACATCGCAGCGGCGAGCGGTGGTCAGCCGGTGCGCGACGATAAGCGCGATGCGTTTCTCGGTATGCGTCACTCCGGTAAGCGAGGTTATTAAGCGCTCCTCGGCGCTGCGGTCGATACGCGCTGTCGCCTCGTCGAGCAGCAGAATGTGCGCCTGCGCCAGTTGGGCGCGGGCGAGGGCAATCAACTGACGCTGGCCCGCGGACAGATCCGTGCCGCCGTTATTGACCGGAGTACGAAACCCCAGCGGCAGATGTTGCACAGTTTCAAAGAGTCCCGCCCGTCGCGCCGCGATCTCCACCTCCGTGTCGCTGCTGTCTGGCCGCGAATAGCGGATATTTTCGGCAATATCGCCGCTAAATAATGCGACATCCTGAGTGACCAGCCCCGTCTGGCGACGATAATCACTAAGCGACGCGGCATCAATTAGGCGCTCACCGACACGGATTTGCCCGCTGCCGGGAGAGTAGAGCCCGGCCAGCAGCTTGATCAGCGTCGATTTGCCGACGCCGCTACGTCCGACCACCGCGACTACCGTTCCTGGCGGAATGGTGAGCGAGAGCTTATCAAGCACAGGTTGCGTTTTTTCGGGATAGCGGAATGTCAATGCCTCCAGACGTAGCGCGCCGCCAGTGCCAGGCGTTATGGATGACGGTTCAATATTCTCCGTTTCCTCAGTCGCCAATAGCGCATTGATATGTTTGCCGCTGGCGGTTGCCTGCTGCCAGGAATCAACAATGCCTGACAACTGCTGTACCGGGCCATAAAATTGTCCCAGTAGCAGGAAGAACGCCGCCAGTATCCCGGGCGTCATTTCGCCTCCGGCGACCCGGGTCGCCCCGATTAAAAGCACGGCGGCATAGGCGGCCTCGGTGCAGAAGGTCAGGAACGGAAAATAGACAGCAAGGTATTTTTGCGCCCGCACGCGGGTGGCGCGGAAGTTGTCTGATAACGCCCGTAGCCTGGCGGCTTCCTGCTTCTGTTGGCCGTGTGACTGCACTACCCGCATACCGGAGACCTTTTCCTGAAGCGTACTGTTCACCTTACCAATTTCCAGCCGTGCCTGGGCGTAGGCAGGCGAGCTCAAACGGCGGTAAATCCACGTCGCCAGCATCACTACAGGCACGGCGCTTAATGCCGTTAATGCAAGAATGGGGTCAAGCCAGAACATTGCCGCGGCGATAGCGACCATCGTCACGATGCTGGTGGCCGCGCTGGCAAGACCGTTTTGCAGAAATCGGGCGAGTGAATCAACGTCGACGGTCATGCGAGTAAGACGCGAGTCGATGTGCTTCTCGTGCCAGGGAAGATTCAGGCGTAGCAGGTGGCTGAAGCTGCGTAAGCGTACCGTATGCTGTACCGACTCTGCCGCGCGGGCGGCGAAGATCGTTTGCAGCGCATAGCAGCACCAACCGATCGCCACCAGGCACAGCGCGAGCAGGGCGCATATGCCAATAGTCGACATATCCCCTGCGGCAACGCCTGAGTCAATACCGCGCTGCAAAAGCACCAGCACGCCAACGCCTGCGGCGGAATCAAGCGCGATAAGCAGGGCGGCGATGACGAACATCCAGGCTACTGGCGTCAGCAGCGATGAGACTTGACGCCCGTGGCCTGCCAGCGCCATCTGTACGGCGCGTTCCGGAACGCGCGTCATCCGGTCGACAAAACCTTTTCCGGCGGGGGGCTGGCGCTCATGCGCGTCGTCGGATTTTACCGTCGGCGTTGTTGGCCATAGCGCACGTTGTTCCGCCGGGGCGAGGGCGAGAAAGTCACCCTCGCCGCTCATCAGCGAGCGAAACGTCGGACACCTTGCATCCAGCTCCGCCTGGGTACCGATATCCACGACGCGGCCTTTATCCAGCACGACGATCCGATCGGCTAACTGCAGTGTTGAGCGGCGGCGCGCAATCACCAGCAGCATATGCTCATTATCGGCATAACGACCAAGAGCCGTATTAATTTCCGCTTCAGTACCGGCATCGACCGCCGAGGTGGTGTCATCGAGAATCAGCAGTTCCGGCGCGGTAATCAGTGCCCGTGCTAGCGCAATACGCTGTCGTTGGCCGCCGGAGAGGTTGTTTCCGCGTTCGGCCAGTCGGGTGTTGAACCCCTGCGGTAACGCATTGATGAACCCGCTGGCGCCTGCGGCATCGGCGGCGCGTCGGATGTCGTCCTGAGTCGCTTGCGGGTGCCCATAGGCGATGTTTTCCGCCACCGTACCGGCAAACAGAAACGCGTCTTCAAACACTACGCCAACGCGACGACGAAGCGCCGTCAGTTTCAGGTCGCGAATATTCTGTTGACCCGCAGTGGTGTTGAGCCACACCCCGCCGGAGGTGGGATCGTAAAAGCGCGCCAGCAACATCAGCAACGTTGATTTCCCGGAGCCGGATGCGCCAACCACTGCCACGGTTTCACCGGCGTGAATGGAAAACGAGATCTCATTGAGGATACGGTTACCGTTGTCGTAGTGGAAACTCATCTTCTCCACGTCCAGCCCGATAATCTGACCCTCAACCGACTCAGTACCGTCTTCCATGCGAGAACGCGTGTCGATAAGCGCGAAGACGCGCTCCACCGACGCCTGTGTGCGCTGTGCGATAACCAAAAACGATGCCAGTACGCGGGTGGGGCCGGTCAGCATAGCGAGAAAACTCGCGAACGCAACGAAGGTTCCCAGATCGATGCGCCCATTCATTACCGACCAGCCGCCATAGCACAGCAGGACGATTTGCCCTATCACCGGTAGCGCCAGCATGGTTGCGCCCGGCATCGCCTGCGAGATAGCGGCGCCGATGCGTACCCGCACCATCTGCCGCGACTGACCATCGAGCCAACGCGTTTCGCGTAACTCCGCCACGCAGGACTTCACCACTGAGATCTGTTCCAATACTTCGCGCATATGCTCCGTCATGTGCGCCAGCCGGTCTGAGGCAAGCCCCGTTTGCGCGAAAACACGGCGACGGGCGCGCAGGGCGGTAATAGCAAGGGCGGCCAGTACGCAAATCACGATAAGCGTCATGGATGGCGACATCCATAGCATCACCGCGATACCGGCCACATAGTAAGTGAGCACCGCCAGCGGCACCGGACACATCTGTAGCAAGGTGTGTACCTGTTGAAGATCGCTGTTGGTACGCGAAATGACCTGCCCGGTACGCAAGGCGTCCTGGCCTGCGCCGTCCAGTTTTTGAATACTGTCGAACGCACGGCTACGTAACGTATGCTGAACCCACAACGAGAGTTCTCCGGCATAGCCGCGGCGCACGTAATTCCCGATAAAATCAAAAAGGGCAATTAACAGCAGGCCGCAGGCAAGTAACGGCAGGTGGGTCGTATCGCCTGCTATCGCGTCATTGACGGCCTGACGCGTTATTAGCGGCGTCAGCGCAGCCAGTAAAATGGTCGATACTGATGCTACGATGACAATGATGCTCAGTGTTTTACGTTCCCAACACACGCGAGCAAGGCGAACTATCCAGGCACGAGCGGGCATGGGGGAATGAGTCGCGGGCATTAAGCCTCCTTATCGGTGAAAGATGAGATATGGCGGCGCAATCTAGGTTCAGCCGCCACATTGTCATTGCGCTGCCGCGGTTAGCTGTGTTGCAGCATGGCGATCAGTTTTTTTGCCACCTCGGTCGGGCAAGGCTGGGCCGCCATTTCCGCCGCGACCTCCTGCGACGCCTCGCGAAGCGCGCGATTACCGAGGAAGGTATTGATCATGCTGCTCGTAAGCCCGCTCTTACCGGGAATAATTCCGCATCCGCGCTCGACCACGGCGCGGGCATTGACGGGTCTGTCGGCACCCTGACCAAAGACTATCTGCGGAATGCCGGCATGTAGTGCCGTCAGGGTGTTGCCTGCGCCGCCATGGTGGATAAAACCGTCGGCGCCGTTAAGGAAAACGCCCATCGGAAGCCAGTCGACCAGACGGACATTCGGCGGTAGTGAACGTAAATCCGAGCGGGCATTTGCCGGAAGATGCAGGATGATTTCGGCATCTACTTCGCCGGCAGAATCCATTACCCAGGAAATCAGATCCAGGCCATCCACCATCGGTTTGACGGTGCCGAGGCTGACCAGAAGACGCTTGCGATCAGGTGTACGTTCCCACCATTCTTCCCAGACGGCGCCGCCGTTATACGGGACGTATTGCATGGAGATAACCGGCTCTCCGTCATTTTGCAGTATGCTCATGCTGGGCGGTGTGACGTCTATCCACGCCAGATCTCTTGGTGGCGCGCTGACCCCATGGCGGCGGTAGGCGTTAGAAAGTGATTTCGTCACGCCTTTGATGTGCCAGGGCGTATGACCGAAGCCGACGGTTTGCATCACTACCGGAATGTCATACTTAGCGGCAATCAGTGGTCCAACGACCCCAAGGGGAGGGTAGACGATGAGATCTGGTCGCCACTGCCCGGCGAACGCGACCAGCGGGTCAGTCATCTCTTCGCTGAAGAATGAGAAGTTCCCCATTTTTGTTCCAATGTTATTTTCTTTTCGTAATGCCTCCTGACGGCGATAACCCGCTTCCGAATCGAAACCAGGCGCAGCGTCAAATACCACCAACCCAGCTTCGGCTGCTTTCTGTGCAAATTTTCCACCGCTTGCAATCAGCACTTCATGGCCATTAACACGAAACGCTTGCGCCAGGGACAGCACAGGGTATAGCAGTCCATACAGTGGTGGACCGACAAACAGAATACGCATGAGAAATCCTCTCTCTCCACGTCATAAATCGAACAAGTCGTTAATGAGAATGATAATAATTACCAATATCATTTGTAAAATGCAATAACTAATACGACACTTGATCATGTGATGATTTTTTGCGTAAAAATCGGGGAAGAGGAGAGCGTTAAGCGGTGAAGTTTGGTTTCAGACTTATTTACGCGCGTATGGTCGCGAAGGCAAAGCGCCAGGATTGGGGAACTGGATTCGCATACCAGACGCCCGTGGATTATTAATGATAACTTTGCAAATAACCTTTCAGGCAATGAGGTAAACGTACCGACAACAAGGTAACGGGAAACGTCGGTAGTTGTATTGATAACGCGTTGCGGGGCAATTTAATGGTATCCGGCGGCAGATCGTGTTCTGTGCAGACTTTCCGGCGTTAAATCCCGTATCACCTGCGAGCCTGGACTATCTCTGTGGTATCAACTCTGTAGTAATTTTTTCCCCTTCGTCTTCATTAACCAATGAAACCGGCTTTAACGTCACCGTTCGAATGTTACGAACGAACAGCTCCTTATGCGGAATATCGTCACCGCTCTGCGATTTTTATAGCGCATTAGCCACACGATTTATTGGTTCTTGAAAACCAAGGTTTTTGATAACCAATGTTATGCCAGGCTTACCTGTGTCATCCAGGTTATCGACACTTAAGGCATAAACTTTACTACTTTTTCTATCCGTAAATGCTTACATCTAACAGTTTGATTAAAAAGCCTTTCTATGTGAACACTGCGTCTGGTAGTGTTTTGAGCGATGTCGTCTATAGCTGGATATAACATAGGCTTTATCGTGAGTGTGTTATACTATATATGTTAATGCGTTGAATTTTTTCTCTTTTTTATTAGATGCT
The DNA here is from genome assembly GCF_017571995.1 of Salmonella sp. 32031103-2018-00083-FB-01-SM-01. Classification (NCBI taxonomy): domain Bacteria; kingdom Pseudomonadati; phylum Pseudomonadota; class Gammaproteobacteria; order Enterobacterales; family Enterobacteriaceae; genus Salmonella; species Salmonella sp. 32031103-2018-00083-FB-01-SM-01. The sequence goes on along the minus strand of NZ_JAGEQL010000004.1, from coordinate 46,012 downwards.
GTCTTTTCGTATACCCTTTCGGTTTATTCATGCCATACGTCTGTATTACAAAAATGTTATATCCATCCTGTTGTAATTTTTATTTTAATTCATTCGTTTTTTTATACGATTTGCCGGAAAGTATCTGTATAAGGTGGATACGCCAATACCAAAAATAATAGCTAATTGCTGCCGAGGATGGCCTTTCTCTAATAGCCGGCTAATCTGTTCCTGTTCATGTCTATTGATCGCCCGAGGGCGCCCTCCCAGTCGTCCTTGCGCTCTGGCGGCAGCCAGTCCGGCAAGGGTTCGCTCGACAATTAATTCTCGCTCCATTTCGGCCAGTGCTGACATTACATGAAAAAAGAATCGCCCCATCGCGCTACTGGTATCAATACTATCGGTTAAAGAATGGAAGTGAGCTCCACGTTCATGTAATTCTGATATTAACGCCACCAGGTTTTTCACGCTGCGGCCCAGTCTGTCTAATTTCCAGACGACAAGAGTATCGCCTTTATTTACATACTTTAACGCTCGTTTCAGGCCGGGGCGGTTTGCAATCTTGCCACTGATACGGTCCTCAAAAATGCGGTCACAATTTGCACTAGTAAGCGCATTACGCTGTAAATCGATATTTTGGTCAATTGTTGACACCCGAATATACCCAATAGTAGCCATGATTTTCTCCTTTACATCAGATAAAGAAGAATTTTAGTCGCTTTTCTCATGGGAGATTGTTTTATCAAAAACCTTCCAAAAGGAAAATTTTATGGCACAAGTAATCAACACTAACAGTCTGTCGCTGCTGACCCAGAATAACCTGAACAAATCCCAGTCCGCACTGGGCACCGCTATTGAGCGTCTGTCTTCTGGTCTGCGTATCAACAGCGCGAAAGACGATGCGGCAGGTCAGGCGATTGCTAACCGTTTTACCGCGAACATCAAAGGTCTGACTCAGGCTTCCCGTAACGCTAACGACGGTATCTCCATTGCGCAGACCACTGAAGGCGCGCTGAACGAAATCAACAACAACCTGCAGCGTGTGCGTGAACTGGCGGTTCAGTCTGCTAACAGCACCAACTCCCAGTCTGACCTCGACTCCATCCAGGCTGAAATCACCCAGCGCCTGAACGAAATCGACCGTGTATCCGGCCAGACTCAGTTCAACGGCGTGAAAGTCCTGGCGCAGGACAACACCCTGACCATCCAGGTTGGTGCCAACGACGGTGAAACTATCGATATCGATCTGAAGCAGATCAACTCGCAGACCCTGGGTCTGGATTCACTGAACGTGCAGAAAGCGTATGATGTGAAAGATACAGCAGTAACAACGAAAACTTATGCCGATAATGGTACTACACTGGATGCCTCAGGCCTTGATGATACAGCTATCAAAGCGGCTATAGGTGGTACGCTTGGCACGGCTTCTGTAACCGGTGGTACAGTTAAATTTGACGCAGATAATAATAAGTACTTTGTTACTATTGGTGGCTATACCGGTGCTGATGCCACCAAAAATGGCGATTATGAAGTTAACGTCGCTACTGACGGTAAAGTAACCCTTGCGCCTGGCGCAACTAAAACCACAATACCGGCAGGTGCTACAACCAAAACAGAAGTACAGGAGTTAAAAGATACACCGACAGTTGTTTCAGCAGATGCTAAAAATGCCTTAATTGCTGGCGGCGTTGATGCTACCGATGCTAATGGCGCTGAGTTGGTCAAAATGTCTTATACCGATAAAAATGGTAAGACAATTGAAGGCGGTTATGCGCTTAAAGCTGGCGATAAGTATTACGCCGCAGATTACGATGAAGCGACAGGAGCAATTAAAGCTAAAACCACAAGTTATACTGCTGCTGACGGCACTACCAAAACAGCGGCTAACCAACTGGGTGGCGTAGACGGTAAAACCGAAGTCGTTACCATCGACGGTAAAACCTACAATGCCAGCAAAGCCGCTGGTCATGATTTTAAAGCACAGCCAGAGCTGGCTGAAGCAGCCGCTAAAACCACCGAAAACCCGCTGCAGAAAATTGATGCCGCGCTGGCGCAGGTGGATGCGCTGCGTTCTGACCTGGGTGCGGTACAGAACCGTTTTAACTCCGCTATCACCAACCTGGGCAATACCGTAAACAACCTGTCTGAAGCGCGTAGCCGTATCGAAGATTCTGACTATGCGACCGAAGTTTCCAACATGTCTCGCGCGCAGATCCTGCAGCAGGCCGGTACTTCCGTTCTGGCACAGGCTAACCAGGTCCCGCAGAACGTGCTGTCTCTGTTACGTTAATTTATTTCGTTTTATTCAGCCCCGTGAATTCGGGGCTTTTTCATTCAGCATAGATGAATATATCTTTATGGAATGTATAGCTGTAAATGATATTTCCTACGGGCGAGAGGCTGAAATATGGCCGCGGGATTATTCTATGCTTGCTCGTCGAGTTCAATTTCTACGTTTTAATGATATCCCTGTTCGATTGGTGAGTAATAATGCACGGATAATCACAGGCTACATTGCGAAGTTTAATCCGAGTGAAAATTTGATTCTGGCTTCGGATAAACCTAAAGGAAATAAGCGCATTGAAGTTAAATTAGAGTCTCTGGCAATTCTTGAAGAATTATCAGGTAATGGCGCTTTTAATCTTTCGCTGGTGCCGGCTGACGAATTTAATCTTCAGCAAGATACTCCATCAAGAAGAGATTATTTCTCGATTTGCAATAAGTGCTATAAACAGGGAGTCGGTATCAAAATTTATATGAAGTATGGACAGGTTTTGACTGGCAAAACGACAGGCGTAAATGCGTGTCAGGTTGGTGTGAGGACATCCAATGGCAATCATATGCAAGTTATGTTTGACTGGGTGAGCAGGATCACGTCTTCGGACTACGCTGAATAACGCATACGGTAATAAAAAATTCCGTGAGAAAATATTGATCCTGGAGGAACAGAGACCATTCGACAGCGCATAGATAGTTTCGCCGCTGCTCGTGCCACTACGGCCAGGACGCTTAAAGCAGCTGACAGAAAAGAATTGATCATTAAGCTTCGCAAAGAAGGTCTGCTGAATCTTCGTAAATCTATGGATACCGTAGCCCAACATCCTGGCGTCTCACGGGCAACTGCTTATCTTTATGCTCGACAGTCTGACTGCGAGCTTTGCCCCAGCCAGGCAGGACTCTCAGTGAGTGTTCTATTTTCTTTGACTCTCGTATTCCAATTCTTTCGGGAGTTATTGGTGAGACTTTTGGCGTTTTGCCCTGTCACCCATTGCGTCATTTGACGTCAATGCCCGTGAGGCTCTCAGCAATTCTCACCAGGCGGCAATAGATGTAAAAAAGCCCGCAGGGCTTGTGCCGTACGGGCTTTCTGTACTTCACCGGACGTATCCGGATCATGATTTGGTGGAGCTGGCGGGAGTTGAACCCGCGTCCGAAATTCCTACATCCTCGGTACTACATGCTTAGTCAGTCTTTACATTCGCCTGGCACCTGCGGACGGACACGCCACTACCAGACTAGCCTGATTCGTTTTAACGCTTCAACCCCAGGCAGGGCATCCGCGCGATCTCTTTTGGGTTTGACCTCTCTTGATCCCCGTCCTAAGAGCGGAGGCTAGGGAGAGAGGGCTCTAAGCAGGTTATTAAGCTGCTAAAGCGTAGGTTTCGTCGTTTGCGACTATTTTTTTGCGGCTTTTTACGAGGCCAACCGCCCCTCGGCATGCACCTTGGGTTTCGCAAATCCCGTCGAATCCAGAATCAGCCCCAATGTGTAAGGTAAGTATAACAGACTTGTGACACGCGTGACCAGCCCCCGTATCTTCTTATCTTCAACGATTTACCGCTCGCGCAGCGCTTCTTTCGCGCGATTAAACGGTTTGATTAAATAGTCGACAATGGTTTTTTCACCGGTTTTGATATCCACCGTGGCGATCATGCCTGGAACAATCGAAAAACGGCGTCCTGATTTATTTTGTAGATAGTCCTGGTGGGTGCGGATAAACACGCGATAGTAGAAAATTTCCGGTTTCACTTTATCCTGAATGGTGTCCGGTGAAATGGTCTCCACCACGCCGTCAAGCCCGCCGTAAATGGCGTAATCATAAGCGGTAATTTTAACCAATGCGCGTTGGCCGGGATGAATAAAGGCGATATCACGCGGCGAAAGGCGGGTTTCAATCAGCAGACGATCGTCTACCGGCACTATCTCCATCATCTCGCCGTTAGGCGGGATCACGCCGCCAATCGTCGTGACTTGGATATTTTTAACAATGCCGCGTACCGGCGAACGCACGGTGAGGCGGGTGACGGAATCCTCGCGTCCTTTTAAAATGGCGGAGAGCATATCGACTTCAGCGTTCGCTTTCGATAACGCTTCGCGTGCCTGCACATAATATTGTGAGCGCAGATCGGTAATTTTTAAGCCTAAATCGCTTTTTTGTCGTTGCAGGCGTAGCACTTCAACATGACTGGCCGCGCCGCTTTTCTCCAGACGCTGGGTAATGGCCAGCTCTTTATTAACCGACGCCAGCGCATCCCGTAGCTCGGCTTCGGTATCGGCCAGCTGCGCGCGGCGGCTTTTATAGAGACGCGTCTCTGCGGCAATCAGATCCGGCCAGCCGTTCAGCTCAGCGGGAAAGGCGAGAGGTAAGTCGCTGACTTCCGCAGTTAACCGTGCGCTGGAGGCGAGTGAAGCGCGATATTTTGCCGCACTTTCACCCACATTGGACGCCAGACGCGTCGGATCAAGCCGGGCGACAATCTGGTTAGCCTGAACTCTGTCGCCTTCCCGCACCGTCAACTGCGCCAGAATGCCGCCATCCAGCGACTGCAGAACCTGTTCGCGTGAACTGGGGATCACTTTCCCGTTGCCGGTGGAAACCTCATCCAGCCGGCCAAACCACGCCCAGATGCCGAGAATGAGAAATAACAGTGAGCAGATCAGAACAATACGACCCGCGCCGGAAAACGCCCGTTCACGCTGAATATCGAAATCGTCCATCGCGGCATCATGCTGACTGATTTTCATTTTTCCACTCCCGACGGTGACTTTGCATCCGATCCGCGTTAAGCGCCTGCGCTTTTGGTGCATCCATCACCAGTTGTCCTTCTTTCAGGACAATGACACGCTCAACCAGCTCCAGTATTGGTACCCGGTGCGTCGCAACGACCAGGGTACGATTGCCAAGCCACTGATGTAACCGCTGAATAAACTCTCGCTCCGTATGCTCGTCCAGCGAGGCGCTGGGTTCGTCAAGTAGCACAATATTGGGGGAGCGCAGCAGCATTCTCGCCAGCAACAGGGACTGACGCTGCCCGCCGGACAGGCCGTTACCACCCTCCATAATGGGATGATCCAACCCTTTTGCCAGCCGCCTGACGAAGACGGCGCCGCCGCTGACTTCGAGCGCGTCAAAAATCTGTTCATCGTTGGCGTGCGGCGCGCCGAGCGTCAGGTTCTCTCGTAGGGTGCCGAAGAAAAGCCGCGCGTTCTGGCTAAGAAAGCCGATGTTGCGGCGTAAATCCGCCATATCGATGTGCGACAAGCTGAGATTATCAAGCCGGGCATCTCCCTGAATCATCTCCAGGCCACCCGCCATCGCCTGTAAAAGTGTGGATTTACCCGCACCGTTACGCCCCAGTATCGCAATCCGCTCGCCTGGCATGATCTCCAGACGCACGAGGCGCAACGGTATGCGTTGATCGTCGTTATGGTAACGAAACTGAGCGTTTTCAAAGAGGTAATGCCCGTGGAGGATGTCGTGGTGTATCAGGCTGTCATCATGCTGTGTCTCGGTGGGCAGTTGCATAATGTTGTCGAGACCCATCTTCGCCGCTTTCACCTGCTGCCAGCGCGCCAGCACGCCGCACAGGTTAGCCATTGGCGCGATCATCCGCGAGCCGAGCATCGACGCGGCGACCACGGCGCCGGTAGTCATACTGCCTTCAATGACCATCGGCGCGCCGAACATAATCACTGCGGCATACACCAGACTTTGTACCGACATCCCCCAACTAATAAGCCCTTGCGTGAGTTTGCGGGTGCGTAGACCCGACTCGCCGGTAATACGGATATAGCTATTCCACTGCTGAAGAAAGCGGTTCTCCGCCTGCATCAGTTTAATATCTTCCAGCCCCTGAACGCTTTCGACCAAGACTGCATTGCGTAGCGTCGCTTCGTGGGCGGCCTGGTTGGCGAGGACAGCCAGTTTTTTTTGCAGTGCGACGCCCGGCAGGATCATCAGCAGCGCCGCCACGGGCGCTATCCATGCCAGCGGTGGGGCAATAATCGCCAGGACTACCATAAACAGGAAAAAGAAAGGCAGATCGACAATGGTCGCCAGCGTTGAAGAGGTAATCATCTCGCGGATCTGCTCCAGTTCGCGTAACTGCGAGATAAAACTGCCAGTGGAACGGGGGATAGCGCTGTTGCGCAGCCTTAACGCATGACCGAATACCCGATCGGAAATGCGCATATCGGCGCGTTTACCGAGCACATCCATAATGTGCGTACGCGCTTCACGCAGCAGAAAACCGAACAGCACCGCTACCAGTACGCCGAAGGAGAGAACGTACAGGGTAGGATATGACTGAGCGGGGATCACCCGATCGTAAACCTGCATAGAGAACACAATCCCGGCCAGCGACAGCACGTTAATCAGAAAGGCGGCGACCATTACCGGTAAATAAGGGCGAATATCCTGCAGAACCAGCTCGCGCATCCAGTCAGGTTTAAAGCGGGAGATATAGCGGTCGACGCGGCTATCCTTGAGCGCCGATAGCGGGCGTAGCGCGGCAACATAGAGGATCTCCGGCAATAACTCGCTGAGCGTCAGGCGGTTACGCTGGCCCTCTTCTTCAATCACAAAAACGTCTACCGCATCTTCGCCATTAACATGCTCGATGACCAATAACTGCCCGTCCCGGAGCTCGACAACCAACGGCAATCGCCACTGACTAAATGCCGTTTTGTCTATGTCCGGCGCATGAAAGGATAAACCCGCCTGCCGCGCGAGCTGCGTTAAGGCGGTCGTTCTGCTTTTACCCCTAAACCACGGGGCGTTGGCCTGAATTGAACCGGGAGAACAGGCAACGCGATAATGACCGGCGACATAGCTGATGGCCTGCGCCCATTGGCTTAGCGCGCGCTCACTGAGTACCTCTTCTACATCGGGGGCGGCGCGGGTCATGGCTGGATCTCCACGGATTGAATGCTGCGATGATTTAACGCGAACGCCTGACGAAGCGCGCCGGTGTTATACAGACAGTTCAGTTGCAACTGATGCAACTGGCTTTCCGTTTGCAGTTCGGCAAAACGCGCCTGGTAAACTTCCTGCTCCGCATTCAGCACGTCGAGCAGCGGGCGGGAACCGAGGTCAAGGTATTGCTGCTGATACAGTTCGCGCGTGCGTTCGCTAAGCTGCTGTTGCCGACGAAGGATTTGTAACGCGCTGGCAAGACTCATTGCCTGGCTGCGTGCCTCCATTAGTTTCTGGCGGACATCAAGCCGGGTGCGCTGAATGGTCGACTGAGCCGCGTCTACCGCATGGCTGGCGGCGTTGCGTCGGGCAGTCAGCCCTCCGCCCTGATAAAGCGGCATCTCAACTTTCACCCAGGTGGAATACTGGGTTTTATCCAGCACTTCATGACTGGGATATTTATCATTAAGATAATGTTGAACGGAAGGTTCGAGCGAAATTGTCGGCGTCATTTGCGCGCTGGCATAGTCCAGATTCGCCCGCGCAACGTTGGCCTGCGCCCAGGCGGCCAGTACCGCGGGCACCAGTCGATCGTCGGGAGTTGCCGTCTCACAGCTGCGAGCAAGTTTCGCCGGGAAGTCATTATTGATGCCGTTAAGCGAATTCCAGCCCAGCCAGCTCATCAGTGAGGCTTTCGCACTGTCGAGATTGGCCTGATACTGCGCCAGTTGCGAGCGGGCGGATTCGATTCTGGCTTCGGTTTGCACTACGTCAGATAGCGACGTAGCGCCTTCATCGCTGCGCTGCCGGATAAGTTTACCGATGCTGTCCAGCGCGACGAGCTGTTCTTCCGCCGCTTCTACCATTTGCTGCCAGCTCTGCGTTTGTACAATGGCGTTGGCGGTTTCGTGCGCGACGGTATCAATACTGAGCAACACATTGGCCTGTTGCTGCGCTGCGCCTGCGGTTTCGGCGCGAACCTGGCTTGCCACTTTGCCGAAGTCATAAAGCATTTGCGATACCGACAGCACCAGCGAGGGGTTATACCCGTGATCGGTGTAGGTATTGCTGTACCCATTGTTCACGCCAGCGCTGACTTGCGGATAATATTTCGATTTGGCGACCTCTATTTGTTCATTCTGTGCGAGCAGTTTGCCGACGGCTTCGCGAATAGAAGGATGCCAGTTAACGGCGCGATTGACCGCGTCATTGAGCGTCAGGTTGCCCGGCGCGGCGGCGCTGAGCGGCAACTCAGCGGCGGAGCCATCCAGCGAAGGAAGCATCTGGTCCGTTGCTAATCCTTCGGATGTAATAATTGGCGGCGCTTCTGCGCCCCGGGGCTGGTGATGAAACAAAGCAAATGCCAGTACGATGGCGACAGGCGCGACTCTTCCCATAGTTTATCCCTTTTAAATATCACCGCTTGTTGCCCCGAACGTCGTGGCGTTCGGGGCTTTTTTATCAACCGCCGGTTATCAGGTGGTTGTTTTGCAAAAGATCATTTAGCGTGAGCTGCACATTCTCCAGAGTGACAAGGTCAGTGGATTTAAACGCGCTGCCGACGCCGTCGCGATCGACGGATATCACCGTATTGGCGCCGCTGGTATGAACCTGAACAAAGTTACCCAGCGTCGCCGCCTGGTGATCCCAGCCGGTCAGCAGTTCGTGGATATCGATCTTGTCGCCCTGCGCGGTGGAGAAGTTTTGCCAGCGATCGGCGCCGTTGCCGCCGGTCGCGTCCGCGCCGTTTAACAGGTGGTAAATCAGCGTATCGCCATAGGCGGAGCCGATGAGAACATCGTTTTGGTTGGTACTGACGATTTGCGGCGCCATATCAATGGTCAATGTGGCGCTATCCGTATGACCCATCTTGTCATCCAGTTGATAGGTAAAGACCTCTTTACTGGTGATGGACGACATCGCGACGCCATTATTCAGGGTGTAGGTGTAAGCGCCATCGAGGTTAATTTGCAATGTGCCGTAATGTCCCTGAATCGTGGCGCTGGTGGTATTCGCCGCGGCGTCCAGCGTGGCGGCGCTGCCGTTATACCCGCTAATGCTCAGGCGGGTATTCACCGTATTAAGCTGATCCATCGCCCCCGCCGCATCGCTGCCGTCAAAAATATTGCCGAGAACGGTATGCGTTCCGGACGTTTCAAAATTATCCAGATCGACGGTGGTGCCGATGACGCGTGGCGTGATCGTCGCCGCCCCGGCCAGGGTATTGGTGCCGGTAAAGTTAAGCGTGTACGTTCCGGCATCCAGCTCCAGGCCGCTCAGGTTGACGGTCACCGTCGCGCTGCCCAGCGTGATATTCGCCACCGGAACGGTTCCGTTGCGTATGACGGTCCCGTTCTCCTGAATGGCCCAGCTAATATTCAGATTGCCCAGCGTAATGAGCGTGGAGACATCAAAGACCAGTGACGCGCCTTTAAGTACGGTACCTGTTGCAACGTCAAAGGTGCCGCTCCCGCTGCCCGATTTGCCGAGTAGCCCCCAACTGGCGCTGCCGACGCTGGAGTCCAGCCAGGCAGAGGTATCCTGAAGCGTGGCGACGCTAAGGGTATCGCTGACATCATTAATCGCATCCAGCGCCCTGGCGGTTGGCGTGATATTGAGCGAGGCCGTATCGGTATCGCCGTTTGGCGCTTTGACTGTATAGATAAAGCTGTCCGGCGTTTTAATGCTGTCGGCGCCGACGCCGTTCTTCAGCGTGTAGGTATAGTTGCCTCTTGCGTCAATGATGAGCGAGCCATACAGTCCGTTTACCTCCGTCGTGCCGGTCGCCGCAATCGCCACGCCGTTTACTTCAGTGAGGAGGGCGTCCGTAGGGGCGACATCATTGGTCAGTACGTTGCCGGTGGTGTTGGCGGTGATACTGTCAACGGCATAGGTGTGGTCCTGGGAAATCGCCAGCGTATAGCCAGTGAGGACGCTAATGCCGCTGGCGGTATTCAGCACGAACAGGTATTCGCCGCCAGGCAACGTCAGGGTCAGCGGCTGGGACTGTCCGGCTAACAGCAGGGTGTTAATCCAGCCCTTTTGCACCCGAAACTGCTCATATTGCTGAATGGCATCGTTGAAGCGATAAACGTACAGATCGAACGTGGAAACCAGTGAGACGCCGCCGACGGTTCCCTGTAACGTCATGGTTCGCGTAGCGCCTTCTTCAACGTTAAAGATGATCGGATTAGTCATATCATCAAGCAGATTCGCGTTCAGTACATTACCAAGTCCGACGCTTAATACCGTGACGCCGCTTTGTGTCGAGGGACCGTTGTTGACGTAGCTAACGTGAGTATCAAAGACCAGAGAGGCGTTATTGTCTGTCGCTATCACGCTGCCCGGTACAGGCGCGGGACCCAGATTGATAACCAGTTGCGCGGCGCTGCTACCGACGCCATTCTGGGTAATGGTGTAGGTGAAGCTCTCTTTATGTCCGTATCCCGCCGTGGGGTTAGTCAGCGTGTAGGTGTAACTGCCATCCTGATTAATGTGCAGCGTGCCGTATTGTCCCTGGATATCCACGCCGCCCGCGCCGACCGGCGTACTGACACCGTTGGCGTTGGTGATGGCGGTGACCGTGGTGCCCGTCGGCGCGGTATCATCAGCCATGACGTTGCCGGTACTGATGGTTGGCCCGCTAATAATACCTGCGCTGGTCTGGTGTACATCGACATCCAGGCTGGTATACGACCCGGTGGCGAGCAGACTGGTGTTATAAGTGAGTACCCGGTACTGGCCTTCGCCCAGGCCGCTCAGGTTCAGGGTAACGCCGCTCCCGGTCAGGGTAAGCAAATTCGCGAAGTCGCCAACGGCGGTGTTGACGATCGTTGTCCAGGCGCCGAGGCTGGTGTCGTAGCGCTGTACCACAATCTCCTGAGTACTGAGCAGCGAAAGCACGATTCCCGTTGCGGCGGCATCGATGGTGACGTCGCCCGTACCACCTTCAGCAATGGTGAACTCAACCTGAGCGGTATCGTTACCCAAAACCGAGGCGACATTGCCAAGCGCGCCAACCAGCAGCAGGCCGTAATCCGAATAGTTTTGCGTGCTGGTGACGGCGGTAGAGGTCAGATCAATACTGGTGATGTTATCCCTTGCCGCCAGCGGCAGAATCGGCGCGGTAATGCCTAACGTGCCGGAGGCGTTACCCGCAGCGTCAGTGGCCGTCACGTTAATGAGTTGACCTTCAATTTGTTTTGTCGGCAAGGTGAGAGACCATGCGCCGTTGCTGCCGGCGGTGGTGGTGAGCGTCACGCCGCCCGCCAGCGTGACGGTTACGGTGCTGTTTGCCTCTGCCTGTCCGGAAAGTGAACCGCCATCGGCGCTGAGCGTACCTGACGGCGTACCGGGCGCCAGCGTATCGACAATCACCGTCGCGGCGGTGGAGACGCTGCCTGTACCGTTGGCGTTAGTCGCGGTGGCGGTGAAGGCGTGACTGCCTTCGGTCAAATTGCCTGTCGGGGTAAAGCTCCAGTTTCCGCTGGCGTTCGCCGTGGTGGTGCCGAGCAGCGCCCCGTTGTTATAAATGCTCACCGTGGCGCCCGCCTGAGCGGTACCATTCAATGTGGGTTGTGCGTCATTAGTGACCTGACCGTTGGCGATAGCGCCGGTATAAATACCCACATCATCTACTACGTTGGTGATGATCGGTGCTTCCGGCACGCGCGTATCGGGCGCGGTAAATCCGGCGGCAATGCCGGTGTTGCCTGCTTTATCCTGGGCAAATGCCAGTAGCGGCTGACCATTGGTCTGCGCGGGCGTGAGTGTGGCGGTGAAGCTGCCTGTACCGTCGGCGGTGGCGGTTCCCAGTACCACACCAGTCTCAGAGGTAATCGTCACTGTACTGCCTGCTTCCGCGGTGCCCGTCACCCGATTACCGGTAGCATTGATGACCAGGTTGCCGGGCGCGCCGGGCGCAATGGTATCCACGATAATCGTTGTCGATGGCGAAGCGGCGCTAACGTTGCCAGCCGCATCGGCGGCGCTAACGCTATAGGCGTGACTTCCCTGGCCGAGCGCGGCGGTTGGCGTCCAGCTCCAGTTGCCGCTGGCATTGGCGTTCACGGTCGCAACCAGCGCGCCATTATCGAAGATGCTTACCGCGCTGTTGGCTTCCGCGGTACCGTTGAGCGTCGGCTGTGTGTCGTTGGTCGATTGTCCATTGCCAATGGCGCCGGTATTGTTCGGGACATCATCAACGATGCTGGTTATAAGCGGAACCGTTGGCGCAAGGGTATCGACCACGATAGTAAAACCGCTGGTGGCCGGGCTAACGTTGCCTGCCGGGTCGGTGGCGGTCACTGTTAATGTGCGCGTGCCATCGTTTAACCCTGTCGTCGGCGTGAAGCTCCACGCGCCGCCTGCGTTAGCCGAGGTGACGCCAAGCAGAGTGTTGCCATCATAGATACTGATCACGCTGCCCGCTTCGGCAGTGCCGTTCAGCGTGGGGCGGTTATCATTGGTTATCTGACCATTAGCGAGATTTCCTGTGACCCCACCCGCGACGTCATCCACCACGGACGTCAGGATTGGCGTTTGCGGCGCGGTGGTATCGACCGTCAGGGTGAAAGCCGTACTGTTCGGGCTGCTGTTTCCTGCGGCATCGGTGGCGACGGCGGTGATGACGTGCGTTCCGCTTGCCAGCGTTGAGGTGGAGACGCTCCACGCGCCGTCAGGTTGAGCCGTTGTCGTGCCAATGACCGTACCATTTTCATAGAGCGTGATCGTGGCGCCGGCTTCTGCGGTGCCGCTGAAGGTTGGCGTAGGATCGTTGGTATTTTGGCCGTTCGCGATCGTGCCGAGGCCTGGCGCCTGATCGTCACTGACTGATGTGATTACCGGCGTCAGCGGCGGCGTGGTATCGACGACGAAATTAACGCTGTCTGAAACGGGACTGGCGTTGCCTGCGGCATCAACGGCAATGACGGTAATTACATGGTTGCCCGTCGCCAGAGAGGCATCGGGCGTGTAGCGCCAGCTACTGCTATTGTCGGCGGGAATTTCAGCCAGCAGCGTGCCGTTATCGTAGAGACGAATAGTTGTGTTGGCTTCACGGGTGCCGCTAATGACAGGGCGCGCCTCGTCTGTGATCTGTCCTGAACTCAGATTGCCGGTAATGGGGCCCGTACCGTCGTAGACCGTATCAATAACAGGCGCGGCGGGAGCCGTGGTATCAATAGTAAACGAGCGTATTTCGGACGCGGCGCTGGTATTGCCTGCCGCATCGGTTGCTATCGCCGTCAGGTTCCAGACGCCCGCGCCCAGCGAGGTAGACGGTGTAAAGCTCCAGCTACCGTTGGCCTGAACTTGCGCCGTGCCGACCAGCGTGCTGCCATTATAAATCGAGATGGTTGTACCCGCCTCACCGGTACCCGAGAGTGTTGGTCGGGTTTCGTTCGTCGAGCCGCCGTTGGGGACGATGCCCGTCACCGGAGCCGTATTGTCTGCCACGCTGGCGATAACCGGCGCGGCGGGCGGTGTGGCGTCAATCGTCAGCACAAATCCGCTGGACACCGCGCTGCTATTACCCGCCGGATCGGTGGCGCTAAGGGTGAACGTGTGGCTACCGTTTGCAAGCGGCGTCTGCGGCGTGAAACTCCATGTGCCGTCGCTATTCACCGTCGTGGTACCGATGGACGCTGGATTGCCGTCAAGATAGACATTAATCGTCGCGCCTGCCTCTCCGCGCCCGTTCAGGGTGGGCGTCGCATCGTTCGTTAGCTGCCCGCTTACCAGGTTGCCGGTAATACCGGGCTGGTCATCCACGACGGAGGTGAGAACCGGGATCGCCGGAGGCGTAATATCGACCACGATCGTCCACGGCGCGGAGACCGCGCTGGTATTGCCCGCCGGATCGGTAGCGCTAACCGTCAGATTATGGCTTCCCTCTGACAAATTGCGGGGCACCGGGAAGGTCCAGCTACCGTTTTCGCCTACCTGAGCCGTGCCAAGCGGCGTACCGTTATCAAAAATGGTGATTGTCGCGCCAGGTTCGCCAGTTCCGTTCAGTATTGGCTGCCGATCGTCGGTGGATTGCCCCGGTAACACCGGAACGGTCGGTTGATTGTTATCGTCAATCACGGACGTGATAACCGGCACATCTGGCGCCTGCGCGTCAATGTTCAGCGTAAAACCGTCCGAAGGCTGGCCGCTATTGCCGACGGGATCGGTCGCTACGGCGGTAAAGATGTGCGCGTTGCTCTCCAGCGGCGCGTTCGGGGTGAAGCGCCAGTTGCCGCTTTGATCTACCGTAGCGGAACCGATTTCTACGCCGTTATCCAGAATGCGGATGGTGGCGCCTGCTTCTCCCGTTCCGTTGAGCGTCGGGCGTGAATCATTGGTGAGCGCGCCGTTATCCAGCGTACCGGTCATGCCGGGGACATCATCCGTTGCGCTGGTAATAACCGGTTGCGCCGGCGCGCTAAGATCGACAGTGATCCCGACCGGTGCGGACAGGCCGCCCTGGCCATTCGCATTGGTTGCCTGGACGGTGAAGTAATGTGTGCTTTCGCTTAATGGCGTCGCAATCTCAAAGATCCAGTTCCCGCTGGCGTCAACGGTGGCAAAGCCTGCCGAATCGCCATCAATGAAAATTTCAACGGTAGAGCCGATATCCGTAGTGCCGCGCAGCGTCGGCGTGGTGTCGTCCGTGGCGCCGCCCGCCGCAATATTCCCCTGTACGCTCCCGACATCATCTTCAATCGCCGTGATGGCCGGGACGGCGGGCAGACCGCTGTCGGAAGCGGGAAAATTCGTAGCCGGGCCGTTATTCCCCGCGCGATCGATAGCAATTGCCGTCAGCGTACCGCCATCGGTTTGCGCCGGACTGAGCGTAACGACGAATTCACCGATGCCATTAGCGACAGCGCTGCCGACCAGGGTGCCATCGGCATGATGAATTTCAACGGTAGCGTAAGGATCGGCAAGTCCGGCGACGCGCGTGCCATCGTCGTCCACCGTCTGGATCGTTGGCGCGGGCGGGGCGGTGATATCCACAGTAATGGTGATCGGTTGGGTTTGCGCCGTGGTATTTCCAGCATCGTCAGTCGCGCTGAAGGTTAGCGCATGGCTGGCTTCTGACAATTCGGGCGTATTGAATGTCCAGCCCCCGTCGGTGACGAGCGCCGTACCGATTGCCACGCCATTGTCGTAAATCGTGACGGTGCTGCCGTTTTCGCCGCTGCCGTTGATAGTCAGCGTCCGATCGTTAGTAAAGGCGCCATCGGTTAATGGCCCGGTCACTGGCGCAACATCGTCGAGGATTTCATTGACGACGGGCGGCTGCAACGGAACGGTATCGACGGTGAAGGTAAAGCTGTTCGATACGCCGCTGCTGTTTCCGGCGGCGTCGGCGGCAATGGCGGTCAGGGTGTAGATGCCATCCGGCAACGCGCTGGTCACCGGCAGCGTCCAAGTGCCGGTCTCATCGACGGTGACTACGCCCACGACACTACTGCCGTTATAGAGCGTGATCACGCTGCCGATGTCGCCAGTGCCGTGAATGACCGGTGTATTGTCGTCAGTGGTTGCGCCGCTGACAATAGTATCCTGGACTTCGCCGACGTTATCTTCGGCAAAAGTGATAACTGGATTGGCGGGCGCAGTGGTGTCTAGCGTAAAAGTGACTGAGGCGGAAGGTGGACTGATATTGCCCGCTATATCGGTTTCCGTGACGGTAATGGTATAGGTTTCTGGCGTCAGTGCCGCAGGCGTAAAGCTCCAGCTTCCGTTATCGCCTACCGTTGTGCGACCAATTTCACTGCCATTATTGTAGAGAATTATCGTGCTGCCGATCTCTCCCGTGCCGCTGAAGGTCGGCGTGGTATCGTTCGTTGCGCCATTATTGCCGATGTTGCCGATAATCGGCGCGACGTTATCGCTGATTAGCGGCGCGTCAGGCTGCGCTGGAGGCTGGGTATCAAGGGTAACGGAGAAAACGCTGGAGGTGGGGCTACTATTGCCTGCGGCATCCGTGGCGGTGGCCGTCAGGATGTTTAACCCTTCGCTCAGATTACGGGTTAGCGGATAGGTCCAGCTACCCTGTGGATTGACCTGGACGGTAGCCAGTTCTACGCCGTTATTGTACAGGGTGATGATGGCGCCGGGTTCGCCGGTGCCGCTGAGGGTCGGCATACGCTGATTGGTAATACTGCCGTTTGCCAGTAGCACCTCGCCTTCTCCGCCTGTGATGGCGGCTGACACGATCTGCGGCGCATCCGGCGCCTGGGTATCGACGCGCAGGGTAAAGCTGAGGGATTCGGGACTTTCGTTCCCCGCCGGATCGTTGGCGCGAGCGGTCAGAAGGTGGTCGCCGTCGCCCAGCGCGGCAGGCGGCGTAAACTGCCAGCGCCCGTCCGTGCCGACCAGCGCCTGACCTATGGCATTGCCGTTATCGTAAAGGATGATTGTGTCGCCTGCGGTGCCGCTACCGCTCAACCGGGGCTGGGATTCCTGGGTAATCTGATTGGTATCAATCGTATTTCCGTCGCCGTCAGTTACGCCGATAACGCCGGGGGCGGCAGGGGCCTGGGTATCAATGGTAATCGTAAAATCGGTCGAAAAAGGCGTGGTGTTGCCGTTACTGTCGCTGGCCGTCACGGTAAAGGTGTAGGTGTCGTCCGCCAGTGGCGAGGCCGTGGTGTAGGCGTAGCTCCAGACGCCGGAATTACCGACGATAATATCCGCTATCCGTGCGCCATTCTGATACAGGTGTACTGTGGAACCCGGTTCACCTGTACCGTTAATCGTTGGCGTGCTGTCGTTAGTGAGCCCCAGATGCGCGACGCTACCGAGAATACCCGGCGCATCATCTGTAATGAAGGTGATTACCGGTTGCTGCGGCGATTGCGTATCGACCACCAGGTCGAATGACGCGGCCGGACTGGCATTGCCTTTAGCGTCGGTTGCGATTACGGTCAGTCGATGCGCGCCTTCACCTAAATTTTGCGACGGCGTAAACGTCCAGGTGCCGTTGGGCTGTAGCGTGGCGAGTCCCAGCGAAACACCGTTATCAAAAATTTCGACACGCGCGCCAGCCTCCGCCGTACCGCTAAGGGTGGGGCGGTTGTCATTGGTGGTTTGTCCGTTAACCAGCGGCCCGGTGAAGCTTTCAACATCGTCCAGCACCTGAGTGATAATGGGCTTATCCGGGGCGGTGATATCGGGCGCTTGCGCTGTGGTTGGCGGGCTAACGTTGTTGGCGCTGTCGGTGGCGGTGACGGTAACCTGTTCGCCGTTGGTCTGTGCGGGGACGAGGGGAAGGGTAAAATGACCTTCGCCATCTGCTTTGCCGCTGCCAAGCGGCGTGCCGTCCGGCGTGGCGATCGTAATGGCGCTACCCGGTTCGGCGGTGCCGCTAATACTGGTGCCATCCTCACTAATTACCACGTTTTTCGGCATTTCCGGCGCGGTACTGTCCGGCGCGATAACCGTCGCGGCGGCGCTTTCGTTTTTCGCAACATCGGTGGCGGTAGCGATAAGCGCCTGGCCGTTAGTCTGCGCCGTATTCAGCGGAACGATAAATTGTCCGTTGCCGTTAGCGACGGCGCTGCCAAGTACGGTGTTGCTACTGTCACGGATAGTGACCGTTGCCCCGGCTTCCGCCTGACCGCTTACGGACAGACCGTCGGTCGCCACGATAAGACCGTTCGGTGCCGCAGGCGCAGTTTTATCCGGCGCGTTCAGCGTTTCTACCGGACCGCTATTCGCGGCTTTATCGGTAACGCTAATGCTTAATGTTTCGCCGTTAATTTTCGCCGGGCTAATACCTATTGAGAAGGTGCCGTCGTCGCCTGCCGTTCCACTACCGAGCGTATTTCCCAGGCTGTCTTTGATAACCACAGTACTGCCAGCTTCCGTAGTGCCGGTAAGTCTGTCGCCGACGTCGCTAACCGCCAGGCCTTCCAGCACCGGCGGCTGCGTGTCGATATCAATGGTAAAGGAGACGGACTGCCCGCTGGTGCCGCGATCGTTGGTCGCGGTAGCGGTAAAGACATGGTTGCCATCGGCAAGTGCCAGCGAGGGGGTAAAGCTCCATTTGCCGTCAGCGTCAGCGACAATGGGCGGAAAGGTCGGTACAGGAAAGCCATTATCGTTAATCGATATCGTACTGCCTGGTTCAGCAGTACCGCTGAGGGTTGGGCGGTTATCATCTGTGGCATCGCCATTTTTCAGCAGCCCGGTAACGGTGCCAGCGTCATCCGTCACGGTAAGGATAGTCGGCTGGGCAGGATACTGTGAGTCAGAAGCGGTAAACTCCGTGGCGGGGCCGATGTTACCAACGGCGTCCTGAATACGCGCTTCCAGACGCTCGCCGTGGGTCTGAGCCGGATTCAGCGTGATGCTGAAGTGGTTATTTTCTCCGGTAATCGTGGAGCCCAGGTAATTTCCCGCCGGGTCATAGATCGACACGGTACTACCAGCTTCAGCGGTGCCGCTAACGGTTGTGCCGTCTTTCGCGACATTATCAATGATAGCGGCGTCAGGCGGCGTGGTGTCCACAATGATAGTAGGCGTTGTCGTCACGCGGCTCACGTTTCCGGCTTTGTCGCTTTGTTCGACGGTAAAGGTATGTTCGCCATCGCTTAACGGTGTAGTCGGGGTAAAGGTCCAGCGTCCATTTTCGTCTACGGTAGCGCTGCCGATAACGGTTGAACCCTCTTTAATCGTGATGGTATTGCCTGCCTCTCCCTGCCCGGAAAATAGCGGTTTTGCCTCGTCAGTCCGGTCATTATTCTGTAGCGGCCCGGTGAGCAAACCGGTGTTATCGGCAATCACTTCAACGCGTGGGGCATCGGGGCTGAGTGTGTCGATAGTCAGTGTAAAGCGGGCTGATTCGCTACTTTCGCCTTTAACGTTAGTCGCAATGGCGGTGAAATGATTTTCCCCATCCGCTAGCGCGCTGGTAATGGCAAAATGCCAGTTTCCGCTGCTATCAACCGTTGTGGAGCCTATTTCCTGACCATTGGCGTAAATATGGATGACTGTGCCAGCGCTGCCGGTTCCCTCCAGCGTGGGGGTATTGTCGTTCGTAAACTGATTATTGCTCAGCGTGCCGGTGAGGGGAGCGGCATCATCGATAGCGGCGGTGATAGCTGGTGTATCGGGGAGAGGAATGTTGGGCGCATCAATGGTTGCGGATGGGCCGGTATTGCCGGCATCGTCAGTCGCGGTCACGGTAAGTTGTTCGCCGCTAAGCTGTGGCGCTGTCAGATCAATACTAAATTTACCGTCGCTATCCGCTTTGCCCTCGCCAACGACGTTGCCTGAAGGATCTTTGATGGTAATGGTACTGCCCGCTTCGGCCTCGCCGCTCACCGTTTTTCCGTCCGCTGAAATCAGCAACTTGCCGGGAGCGAGAGGCGGGGTAGTATCTACAGGATTACTGCTACCTGGAGTATTGCCGTTAGGGTTACTGCCGCCGGGATTGCTGTTATCAGGGGGATTACCGTCAGGATTGGTGTTATCGGGGGGCGGATTATCGCCATCCGAATGATGGTGGGAATCGCCGCCGCCGGAAGACGCGATAGCGGCAATGCCGCCAGCCGCCACCGCGCCAGCCAGTACCCACGGCCAAACGGCGCCGCCTGCTTCATGGGAAGTGCCGGAAGTGACCAGCAGCTCATTAATATCAGCGATTTGTTCAAAATGTAGCCCGGCTTGCGGATTTTCTACCCACCATAACGTGCCATCATTTTCCGCCAGTACCAGCTGGCTTGCGCCCAGATCGTTGGTAACGTAAAAGTTTTTAATCGTGATCGTTTCGCCGGAATGGAGCGTCACCACCAGATCCTGATTAATGCGCGTAAGTTGACTAATTTCTTCCCGGGCCACTGATAATTTAACAATTGACGGGGCGTTAAGAGTGACCGCTGAGGATTCCACAGTGGTGGAGACGCCAGTCAATTTCGAAACCACGGCGAGTAGACGCATAAATTAGCTCCTGATGGATTTGCTCTGTGTATTAATTAACGGGCACGACGTTCAGGGCAAAATGCGTAGACGAGCCTTCCCGTTCATCGTGAGAGATGAATTTCCGTAGCCATATTCTTTTTTATGAGCGTAGGTGAAGGTCTGGTTTTCTCGCCGAATAACCCTTTGTTTTTTGTGCCTGACTAGTGCTTTCGTATTAGATGATATAGTCAGAAAAAAATCTTTCTGCAAATTAAGATCTATTGATAAAGGTGTTAGTGCGTCTGAAATATAACGGAGTTTGTGTTAAGGAGAGGTGGGGTGGGCTAACAACGCATGATGATTTTTTATTTATCTTTATGTTTTATAATGAATTTTAATTTCTTCGTCTTTTTCTTTTTTAACATAAAAACAATACCTTTTGTGAAGGTATTCAGCATTATTAAATTTTATAAAAATCATTTGAAGTATTGTGTTATTAGGCTATAAAAATTTTTTAAACAAAGAATATATTCTTGTTGTGGTATTTATTGCTATTGATAAGCGTCAGGCACAGAGAATATATTTTCGAGGCATGAATGAGATATGAATATTGACCAGCTTCATACTGAGAAGCTGGTCACAAAAAATGTCTATTATCGGCCTGCATTTTTCATAATGCGTGCTTTATCCAGTTGCCACTCACGTTCTTTAAGATCGGAACGTTTATCATGTTGTTTTTTACCTTTCGCCACGCCGATCTTCACTTTGCACCAGGCATTTTTCCAGTACAGAGAAAGCGCGACGACAGTATAACCTTCACGATTAATACGGCCATACAGCGAATCAAGCTCACGCTGATTTAACAACAGTTTGCGGGTTCGGGTTGGGTCGCATACAACATGTGTCGAGGCGACCGCCATCGGCGTAAAGTTTGCGCCAAACAGCCAGGCCTCGCCATCTTTGAGGATAACGTAACTGTCGCCGATATTGGCTTTTCCTGCGCGCAGAGATTTTACTTCCCAGCCTTGCAGGGCGAGACCAGCCTCGAACTCTTCTTCGATAAAGTATTCGTGCCGGGCGCGCTTATTCAGCGCGATGGTGGCTGAGCCCGGTTTATGTGCTTTTTTCTTCGTCATAAGTGTCGTGAATTCATAGGTAATCTGATATCGAAAACACCCCATTACGTCCTGATGAGGTGCAAAAATCTATCTTAGCATGAGTTGGGCTATGCACGCACAATTAAGGCATGACGGTTGGGGACAGCATTTTTTTTACTCGCTGATAAGTGGTATTATTTACACGATTTATGTTGATGGGAATTGCTATGCCTCAGATTAGTCGGACTGCTTTAGTCCCCTACAGTGCGGAACAGATGTATCAGTTAGTGAATGACGTGCAATCGTATCCCCAGTTTTTGCCTGGGTGTGTTGGTAGTCGCGTCCTGGAGTCATCGCCAGCACAGATGACGGCGGCTGTTGACGTGTCGAAGGCGGGTATCAGCAAGACGTTTACGACGCGTAATCAGCTAACGCGTAACCAGAGCATTCTGATGCATCTGGTGGATGGCCCCTTTAAAAAGCTGATCGGCGGCTGGAAATTTACCCCGCTCAGCCCCGAGGCGTGCCGTATTGAGTTTCAGCTTGATTTTGAGTTTACCAATAAACTCATTGAGCTGGCGTTTGGTCGTGTATTCAAAGAGTTAGCGTCCAACATGGTGCAGGCGTTTACGGTTCGCGCCAAAGAGGTTTACCGTGCCGGATAAACTTGTGGTTGAAGTGGCTTATGCGCTGCCGGAAAAGCAGTATTTGCAGCGCGTAACGCTGGAGGAGGGCGCGACGGTCGAAGAGGCGATTCGCGCTTCCGGCTTGCTGGAATTGCGCACGGATATCGATCTGGCGAAAAATAAAGTGGGCATCTATAGTCGTCCGGTAAAACTCACCGATACGGTGCAGGATGGCGATCGGGTTGAAATTTACCGTCCCTTAATCGCCGATCCAAAAGCATTACGCCGCCAGCGCGCCGAAAAATCGGCTGGCAGATAATTAACCTTGCCGGATAACGGTGTGAAAGCCGTACCACACCTGAAGCACAGGTGTGCCTGTAAGCCAGATGAACGTAGCGCCATCAGGCAAATTCGTACCAAATGGTGGGGAGAGGTTTGCAGGCCTGATGAACGTAACCTCATCAGGCGGTATCACAAAATTACTTCGTCAACGCCGGTTTGTTATCAATATTGGTTAACACGCCGCTGCTGTTAAAGGTGAGCGTCAGAGTCTGCTGCGTCACGTTCTCATGTCCTGGCTGCTGGCGGAAGACATAAAACCAGGTGTTCGTACCAAAAGGATCGGTCATCATCGGCGTGCCTAAAGCATACGCAACCTGTTGTTGCGTCATACCAACACGCACTTTGGCGACATCCGTAGGTGTAAGATAGTTCCCCTGATTGATGTCAGGTCGGTAAACCACTCGCTCCAGAGTGGAACAGCCTGCGGTCAACATCAGGAGTACTGCTGCGGCAGCAGTCAGCGTTTTACAGCGCATAGTGATTGGGTTCCTTTTCGGGCCTGAGCAGTACGTGGCTCATATTAATATGCCGATGATAATAGACCTTTCATCACTTTAAAACCTTTTGCTGTCGGGTCTTACGGCGTTTTTGTTGTGAACTCAGACCTTCGGGAGGTAAAAAAGTTTACGCCGCCAGCAGTTCTTTTGCGTTTGCCAGCGTATTACGCGTAACTTCACTTCCTCCCAACAGGCGGGCCAGTTCCTGTAAACGCGCACGTTTATCCAACGGTTGCATATGGGTTTCGGTCATTGCCCCGTCTGTTTCTTTACTGACAAAGAAGTGCTGGTGACCGCACCCGGCTACCTGTGGCAGGTGAGTGACGCACATCACCTGAGTGGATTCGCCAAGCTGACGCAGGAGTTTACCGACCACGGCGGCGGTTGGGCCGCTGATGCCAACATCGACCTCGTCAAAAATCAGTGCCGGCGTTTCCATTTTGCGCGCGGTAATCACCTGAATAGCCAACGCAATGCGCGACAGTTCACCGCCAGACGCGACTTTAGCGATAGGCTGCAGCGGCTGACCTGGGTTTGTCGTCACTTTAAACTCCACGCGATCGGCGCCGTCGTTGCTCAGATGATGCTCATCAAATTTCACGTCGATAGTAAACAGACCGTGCGGCATTGAAAGTAAATGCATACTTTCAGTGATCAACTGCCCCAGCTCCTGGGCGTAAAATTGACGCTGTTGATGCAGCGCTTGCGCCGTTTCCAGCGCTTGTTGGTGATGCTTATTAACCGCCAGCGTCAGCGTTTCCAGCGAATCGGCCTGATCGTCGAGCTGCTGCTGTTCTTCGAGCAGTGACTGATAAAGCTGCGGCAGCGCTTCCGGGCTGACGTGATGTTTTCGCGCCAGCGAAATTTGTTTAGCGATGCGCTGTTCAAGTTCAAACAGGCGATTGGGGTCTAAATCCAGACGCTCGCAATAGTGGCGTAATTCATCGCTGGCTTCGGTGAGTTGAATAGTGGCTTCTTCCAGCATATCCAGGATGCCGGAAAGCTTGCTGTCCATACCCACCAGCTCGCTAACCAGTTGTTTTGCGCTATATAACTGGCTTTGCAGGTTAACGTCTTCGCCGTCCGCGAGTAGCGCCAGAGCGTTCTGGCTGGTCGTAAGCAACTGTCCGCTGTTGGCCAGCCGTTTGTACTCTTCGTCAATTTGCTCGAATTCGCCGGCCTGCGGGTTAAAGTCGTTCAACTCTTTTAACTGATATTGCAGCAGTTCCGCGCGCGCGGCGCGTTCCTGGCTTTGTTGCTGGTGATGGGCGAGATCGCGGCAGCTTTGATGCCATAATTGGTAGCGGGCAGCCATCTGCTGCGCTAAAGCGGCTTCGTTGGCATAGCTATCCAGCAGCGATTTTTGCTGTTCGGGTTTGGTAAGCTGCTGGTGCGCATGTTGACCATGAATTTGAATCAGCAACTGACCTAGCTCGCGCAATTGAGACAGGGGCACAGCGGTGCCGTTAATAAAGCCCCGTGAGCGACCATCGCTGCTGATAACGCGGCGAAGTAAGCATTCGCGCCCTTCTTCAAGCTGGTTTTCTTCCAGCCAGCGCAATGCCGCAGGCGTGTCTTTCAGTGCAAAGCGGGCACACAAATCGGCGCGGGTTGCTCCGGTACGGACCATATCGGCCTCAGCGCGACCGCCCAGACACAGACCCAGGGCATCAATCGCAATAGATTTACCCGCGCCGGTTTCACCAGTAATGACGGTCATTCCGCTCTGAAAATCGATCTCAAGCTCACGAACGATAGCAAAATTGCTGATGGTCAGTTGCGCCAACATAGCTGTTTTCCTGTATGAAAAACCATGACTGTAATTAAATACAGTATAAACTGGTTTTTTATACAGTAAAGAGGCTAACGTAAAATTAGAATAATTTTTTTGACCAACCGAGTTTTGTGCTTAATGTATTGAAATAGCTATAGTCTTTGGGATGTATCAGGTTGAGGTGGTAGTCGCAGCGGCGAATCAGCACATCTTCTCCTTCCTGAATAGGCAGCGCTATCTGGCTGTCGCAGCTAATTTCCAGATCGCTACGGCGATGCGAAAAACGCAGACGAATCGTGCTACTGCTGTTAATGACTAACGGGCGCGCCGACAAGGTATGCGGGAACATCGGCACCAGGGTGATGGCATCCAGTGAAGGGGTCAGAATAGGGCCGCCTGCGGAGAGCGAATAGGCGGTGGAGCCGGTCGGCGTAGAAATGATCAGACCATCAGACCGCTGTGAAAAAGCGAAGGTTTCATCAATATAAACCTCGAATTCGATCATATGCGCCACTTTTCCCGGATGCAGCACCACTTCATTAATGGCTGTGCTGATACGCTTCTGGCGGTCCTGTTGGCAGACCTGCGCTTCCAGCAGAAAACGTTTTTCGGAGATATAGCGCCCTTCCAGCACATCAGATAATTGTTGCAGGGCGTTGTCCGGATCGAGATCGGTCAGGAAGCCAAGATTACCGCGGTTAATGCCAATCACATTGATGTCATAACGCGCCAGCGTACGCGCTGCGCCAAGCATATTACCGTCGCCGCCCACGACTACCGCCAGATCCGCCTGTTGACCAATTTCCGCCAGCGTACCGGTTGGTACATTTTTTAGCTGTAATTCGTGGGCGATTTGTTGCTCCACAATGACCTCATAACCCTGATCGCATAGCCAACGGTAGAGCATTTCATGTGTCGTGAGTGCGGTGGGATGACGCGGATGCCCCACAATGCCGATACACTTGAAATGATTATTCATTTTTCTGAGGTCCTTGTAGCGAAGATTGATGACAATGTGAGTACTTCCCTTGAAACCCTGAATCTGATCCCCATAATAAGCGAAGTTAGCGAGATGAATGCGAAAAAAACGCGGAGAAATTCATGAGTAGTAAAGAACAGAAAACGCCTGAGGGGCAAGCCCCGGAAGAAATTATCATGGATCAGCACGAAGAGGTTGAGGCAGTTGAACCAAACGATTCTGCTGAGCAGGTGGATCCGCGCGATGAAAAAATTGCGAATCTGGAAGTTCAGCTTGCAGAAGCCCAGACTCGCGAACGCGACACCGTGTTGCGTATCAAAGCGGAAATGGAAAACCTGCGCCGTCGTACTGAACAGGATATCGAAAAAGCGCATAAATTCGCTCTCGAGAAGTTCGTCAACGAATTGCTGCCGGTAATCGATAGCCTGGATCGCGCGCTGGAAGTCGCAGACAAAGCCAATCCGGATATGGCGGCAATGGTCGAAGGGATTGAGCTGACGCTGAAGTCTATGCTGGATGTGGTGCGTAAGTTCGGCGTGGAAGTGATTGCTGAGACCAACGTGCCGCTGGACCCGAACGTGCATCAGGCGATTGCGATGGTGGAGTCGGAAGAGGTTCCGGCAGGCAATGTGCTGGGTATTATGCAGAAAGGCTATACGCTGAACGGTCGTACCATTCGCGCGGCGATGGTGACGGTAGCGAAGGCGAAGTAAAAGTCTGATGGCCGATGTAAAGTCGGCCATTTTTTTAGCTTAAAAAATCCTGCACTTCCAGCCACGGCGTGTTGAAATCCTCTATTTTTTTATATTCGCTCATTGGCAGAACGACCACATTATAGGTGTCAGATCCTTCATTCAGATCAAAAATCTGGAAGCCCCTCTTATTGAGTTCGGTCTGGATGCGTTCAAAGATCTCGTCAAGGTAACGATCCCCGGCTTCACAGACATCGGAGATTTCATCCTCTTGGGTTATTTCGACAAGAAGATTTCTTAATTCCTCAGAATCCGTCAGGTTTTTTGTGAGTTCATAAAAGCGATCTGCGGCAAAATTAGCCAGTTCGCCTTCTTCATCTTCACCTTTCCAGTCAACGAGGTGAATAAATCCTTCGCCGCGTAGAACTTGTAAAAATGCCTGTGCCAGCTCGTTATTTCCGAGATCGCCACCGCTACAATCCAGGACGTCCTGCAACCCATATTCGTCTTCATCTTCGTCTTCAAAGATTTCAGGTTGCGTCGAAAGTTGAGAGAAAATAGTGGGCCATAAGGTTGGGTTGTGCGATAAAAAAACGCTGGCGACGACGTTGAGGTCGTCTGCAAAATTCTTATCCCATTCAATTACATAATCTTCTGACATAACATCAATATCCTTTCTGAATGCCTGAAAAGACATTATTGCATTGTTAAGTAAATGGCAGGAATTGATGGAATCTTAAAAGACGGCGATAAAAAAGGCGAACCGGAGTTCGCCATTGGGTTACTCCGCCACACTCTCGCGCAGCGGTTTTACCGGTACAACCTTTACCTGCTTAATCATATTTTCCTGTACATCGAGAATATCGATATCGTACTGCTCAATGCGCACGCGCGTGCCAGCAACCGGAATTTCCTCCAGCGCCTCCAGAATCACCCCGTTGACGGTGCGCGCGTCATCTTCCGGCAGGTGCCAGTTAAACGCTTTATTGATTTCCCGGACGTTGGCGGTACCGTCAATAATGACCGAACCGTCGTTTTGCGGCGTGACCTCTTCCGCCAGTGTCGGCGACATCGATGTGGTGAAGTCGCCAACGATCTCCTCGAGAATATCTTCCACGGTGACCAGCCCCTGGATATCGCCATATTCGTTGACGACCAGTCCGACTTTCTTTTTATTGCGCTGAAATTTAATCAGTTGCGTACTGAGCGGCGTACCTTCCGGGACGTAATAGATTTCA
Source organism: Salmonella sp. 32031103-2018-00083-FB-01-SM-01 (assembly GCF_017571995.1). Taxonomy (NCBI): domain Bacteria; kingdom Pseudomonadati; phylum Pseudomonadota; class Gammaproteobacteria; order Enterobacterales; family Enterobacteriaceae; genus Salmonella; species Salmonella sp. 32031103-2018-00083-FB-01-SM-01. The sequence goes on along the minus strand of NZ_JAGEQL010000004.1, from coordinate 18,696 downwards.
TCGGCGGCGCGCAGCATCATCTCTTTGGTAAACTCTTTTTTCTCGGCCATTAACCGCCAGGCTTCACGCACGCGCAGCATACTGATGGCGTCATCCAGCGAATCGCGATAGAGCACAATGCGTCCGTGCGGCGAGTGGGTGAGCTGCCGCTCGATAGACTTCCAGTCGTCATTGATATCGATCCCGATAATTTCATTACGCGGCACCATGATGTCATCCACGCTGACCTTTTCCAGGTCGAGAACCGACAGCAGCATATCCTGATTGCGGCGAGAGATTTGCGAACGGGACTCATGCACGATAGTGCGTAATTCCTCTTTGCTTAACGACCCGCTGACCACGATGTCCGTTTTAATTCCCATCAGACGCATCAGCAGGCGGGTGATGGTGTTAAGTAACCACACCAGCGGCATCATCAGTATCTGTAACGGCGCCAGCAGGAAGCTGCTGGGATAGGCCACTTTTTCCGGATAGAGCGCGGCGATAGTCTTGGGCAGGACTTCGGCAAAAACTAACACGACAAACGTCAGTACCCCGGTGGCGATAGCCACGCCGGCGTCGCCGTAAAGCCGCATACCCACAATCGTGCCGAGCGCCGAGGCAAGAATGTTGACCAGGTTATTGCCGATCAGCACCAGGCTTATCAGTCGGTCGGGTTTACGCAGTAATTTTTCTACCCGTTTTGCCGAGCGATTACCTTGCTTCGCCATATGGCGTAAACGGTAACGGTTTAGCGTCATCATTCCAGTTTCGGAACCGGAAAAATAGGCCGAGATGACCACCATGATGATTAATATGATAATCAGCGTGGTGGTGGAGATGTGTTCCAGGGGAAACTCCTTTAAAAGCTTAGCTTACAAATTGCTGTAATATGCGGCTACCAAAATAGGCCAGCGTCAGAATACCCGCGCCTGCGACGTTAAACCACACGACCCGCCGACCCCGCCAGCCTTCATGGTAATGCCCCCACAGCAGAACGATATAGACAAACCATGCCACGATAGAGAGCACGGCTTTATCAATATTTTCAGTACTGAACAGGTTATGCATGTAAAACAGGCCGGTACACAGAGTAAGGGTCAGCAGTACGACGCCAATCTGCGTGATATGAAACATTTTGCGCTCAATGCTCATCAATGGCGGCATTTCATTACTAAACGCCAGCTTTTTGTTCTTCAACTGATAGTCGATCCACGCCAGTTGTAGCGCATACAGAGCGGCGATTATCAGCGTCGCGTAAGAGAAAAGCGACAGACCGATGTGCACCATCATGCCTGGGGTCGCTTCCAGATGCGTAATATATTCATTAGGCATGAACGTGGCGAAGGCCAGGTTAATCAGCGCAAAAGCATAGACAATGGGTAGAAGTAGCCAGCCGCGATTACGCGACGCGACAATGGTCATCACCGTGCAGATCATCAGGCTGACCAGCGAACCGACATTCAGCAGGCTCAGGTTTTGTCCACTGTCGCCGCCGGGCAGAATACGCGATTCCAGCGCGACAGCATGGCACACCAGCGCGATGACCGCAGAAAGAATAGCCATACGCCGCCAGCCGCTGTTTTTTTGCAACAGTCCGGGAACGATCAGCGCGAGGCTGAAGGAGTAGGCGACAAGGGCAAGTAAAGCAAAAACGGGCATAGTTGTGTCGACAGTTGACCAGTGAGAAAGAGAAGCAGTATAGCGTTACGTGACCGCAGCTCCAACCGTTGCATAACAACAAAGACGGCTTCATGGTATACTGTGGCGAAATTCTGTAACTGTGTCGCTGCGGCGACCAACCGTTTCCACCCCAGGCGAGAGACAATGTTTGATAATTTAACCGATCGTTTGTCGCGCACGCTGCGCAATATCAGTGGCCGTGGGCGCCTTACTGAAGACAACGTTAAAGAGACGCTGCGCGAAGTGCGCATGGCGCTGCTGGAGGCTGACGTTGCGCTGCCGGTAGTGCGTGAGTTCATCAATCGCGTAAAAGAGAAAGCGGTTGGTCATGAAGTTAACAAGAGCCTGACCCCAGGGCAGGAGTTCGTCAAGATTGTCCGTAGCGAACTGGTTGCGGCGATGGGCGAAGAGAACCAGACGCTGAATTTAGCTGCGCAGCCGCCAGCCGTAGTATTGATGGCGGGTCTGCAGGGGGCGGGTAAAACCACCAGCGTCGGTAAGTTGGGTAAATTCTTGCGCGAGAAGCACAAGAAGAAAGTGCTGGTCGTCTCTGCCGACGTCTATCGCCCGGCGGCGATCAAACAGCTCGAAACGCTGGCTGAGCAGGTTGGCGTGGATTTCTTCCCGTCTGATGTCGGCCAGAAACCGGTTGATATCGTCAACGCCGCGCTGAAAGAAGCGAAGCTCAAATTCTACGACGTGCTGCTGGTGGATACCGCCGGTCGTCTGCACGTTGACGAAGCGATGATGGACGAAATCAAACAGGTCCACGCTTCTATCAAGCCAGTAGAAACGCTGTTTGTCGTCGATGCGATGACCGGTCAGGATGCCGCGAATACCGCAAAAGCCTTTAACGAAGCGTTGCCGCTGACCGGCGTGGTGCTGACCAAAGTTGATGGTGATGCGCGTGGCGGTGCGGCGCTCTCTATTCGTCATATCACCGGCAAGCCGATTAAATTCCTCGGTGTCGGCGAGAAAACCGACGCGCTGGAGCCGTTCCATCCGGATCGTATCGCCTCGCGTATTCTCGGCATGGGCGACGTGCTGTCGCTGATCGAAGATATCGAAAGCAAAGTTGACCGCGCACAGGCTGAAAAGCTGGCGACCAAACTGAAGAAAGGCGACGGTTTCGACCTGAACGACTTCCTGGAACAGCTCAAACAGATGAAAAACATGGGCGGCATGGCCAGTCTGATGGGCAAATTACCGGGCATGGGGCAGATTCCGGACAACGTTAAATCGCAGATGGATGACAAGGTGCTGGTGCGTATGGAGGCGATCATCAATTCGATGACGCTGAAAGAACGCGCGAAGCCGGAAATCATCAAAGGTTCCCGCAAGCGTCGTATCGCGCAGGGCTGTGGGATGCAGGTGCAGGACGTTAACCGCCTTCTGAAACAGTTCGACGACATGCAGCGCATGATGAAGAAGATGAAGAAGGGCGGGATGGCGAAGATGATGCGGAGTATGAAGGGGATGATGCCGCCAGGCTTCCCGGGTAGATAAATATATCGGGCTACCTTATTTGCCATTTTGACGCCGGAGTGTGCTCGAAATGCTCACGTACTGCGTGTACGCTCCGCTTTCTGCGCGCACGCCGACGCCAAACTGGCTGCAACGGTCACGCCCTGGAATCAAGCTTCATCACATGTTGATTGCTTTTTTCCCAGAAATCAGTAAAATTTTCGGGCTTTTAATATGACGCCGGGCTCCGTTCCTCGATGGGGCCCGGTTGTTTTATTCACACAAGAGGATGTTATGGTAACTATTCGTTTAGCTCGTCACGGCGCTAAAAAGCGTCCGTTCTACCAGGTTGTTGTCACCGACAGCCGTAATGCACGCAACGGTCGCTTCATTGAGCGCGTTGGTTTCTTCAACCCAATCGCTAGCGAAAAAGAAGAAGGCACCCGCCTGGATCTGGATCGCATCGCTCACTGGGTTGGCCAGGGCGCAACCATTTCCGATCGCGTTGCGGCGCTGATCAAAGAAGTAAAAAAAGCAGCTTAATCTGTCACGGTGGTCATGATGAGCAAGCAACTCGCCGCACAAGTACCCGCTGAACCGGTTGTACTGGGGAAAATGGGTTCTTCATACGGTATCCGTGGTTGGCTCAGAGTGTTTTCCTCCACTGAAGACGCCGAAAGCATTTTTGACTATCAGCCCTGGTTTATCCAGAAGGCGGGTCAGTGGCAGCAGGTACAGCTGGAAAGCTGGAAGCACCACAATCAGGATCTGATCATCAAGCTGAAAGGCGTTGACGATCGAGATGCCGCGAATCTTCTGACGAATTGCGAAATTGTCGTGGATTCCTCGCAACTTCCTGCGCTTGAGGAGGGAGACTACTACTGGAAAGACCTGATGGGTTGCCAGGTAGTCACCGCTGAAGGCTACGATCTCGGTAAAGTTATCGACATGATGGAAACCGGGTCGAATGACGTTCTCGTCATTAAGGCGAACCTGAAAGATGCATTTGGTATCAAGGAACGACTAGTACCGTTCCTCGATGGGCAGGTTATCAAGAAAGTCGATCTCGCTACTCGTACTATCGAAGTAGACTGGGATCCTGGTTTTTAAACCACCGGATAAACGGTAAAAGTCGGCGTTATGGGGATTGGCTTGTGTTTATAGGTATCGTTAGCCTGTTTCCTGAAATGTTCCGCGCAATTACCGATTACGGGGTAACTGGCCGGGCAGTAAAAAATGGCCTGCTGAACATCCAGAGCTGGAGTCCTCGAGACTTTACTCATGACCGGCACCGTACCGTGGACGATCGTCCTTACGGCGGCGGACCGGGGATGTTAATGATGGTGCAACCCTTGCGGGACGCCATTCACGCAGCAAAAGCCGCGGCAGGTGAAGGCGCTAAAGTGATTTATCTGTCGCCTCAGGGACGCAAGCTTGATCAAGCGGGCGTTAGCGAGCTGGCCACGAATCAGAAACTCATTCTGGTGTGTGGTCGCTACGAAGGCGTAGATGAGCGCGTAATTCAGACCGAAATTGACGAAGAATGGTCAATTGGCGATTACGTTCTCAGCGGTGGCGAACTACCGGCAATGACGCTGATTGACTCCGTCGCCCGGTTTATACCGGGGGTTCTGGGGCATGAGGCATCAGCAATCGAAGATTCGTTTGCTGATGGGTTGCTGGATTGTCCGCACTATACGCGCCCTGAAGTGTTAGAGGGGATGGAAGTACCGCCAGTATTGCTGTCGGGAAACCATGCTGAGATACGTCGCTGGCGTTTGAAACAGTCGCTGGGCCGAACCTGGCTTAGAAGACCTGAACTTCTGGAAAACCTGGCTCTGACTGAAGAGCAAGCAAGGTTGCTGGCGGAGTTCAAAACAGAACACGCACAACAGCAGCATAAACATGATGGGATGGCATAGGCCCCCGAATATCAGTTTACCCAGGATAAGAGATTAAATTATGAGCAACATTATTAAGCAACTTGAACAAGAGCAGATGAAGCAGAACGTACCTTCCTTCCGTCCGGGCGATACCGTGGAAGTGAAAGTATGGGTTGTTGAAGGTACCAAGAAACGTCTGCAGGCATTCGAGGGCGTGGTTATCGCTATTCGTAACCGCGGTCTGCACTCTGCATTCACTGTTCGTAAAATTTCCAACGGCGAAGGCGTTGAGCGTGTCTTCCAGACTCACTCTCCGGTAGTTGACAGCATTGCTGTTAAACGTCGTGGTGCTGTTCGTAAAGCTAAACTGTACTACCTGCGTGAGCGTACTGGTAAAGCGGCTCGTATCAAAGAGCGTCTTAACTAAGAACGCGCTTTCGCAACATCCGAAAGCTTGTAGAAAAGAAGGGGCTGGCATTACGCTGGCCCCTTTTTTATGGGTTTGCTCCACGCCATAGACGGTTGCATGATTAGGTTGGGTCTGTGGTCTCAACGCTGAGTCAGAAACGGCCAGGCCCGTTCCTTAGTTTAGCGAGCGTTCCGCACGCCGGTGTTTAGCCTGATACATATTTCGATCAGCCAGTTCTTGTAGTTTTTCGGCAGTGGCATGTTCCCATGTCAGCGCAAAGCCAATACTCAGGGTCATCGTTATCCGCTGGCCGTTATGCAGTTCAAAAGGTCGATTAAACGCCTGGGATAGCGCTGCGCAAATACGTTGTACTTCATACTCCGAATGTACACCGTAAAGCACCATCGCAAATTCATCGCCGCCGAGTCGGTAAGTCTGATAACGGCTACCACCGAATTCCGCTAATCTTTTGGCAACCTCTATAAGTACGCGGTCGCCTGCCGCATGTCCCCAGGTATCATTAATATATTTAAAGTTATCGCCATCCAGAAATAACAATGCCGAACTGCTACGAGCGGAATTGTCCTTCATTAGCGCGTTAATACAGCTGCGAAATGCCGCGCGATTGGCAAGCCCCGTCAGCGGGTCGTGCAGCGCGGTACGTAGTAACTGGGCATTTTTAGCCTGAAGCCGTAGCTGCCATTCTTCCATCTCATCCAGAAGGCTATTGAAATCCTGCGCAAACAGGTGAAATTCCGCAATACGCTCATCAGGTACCCGGCGTGAAAAATTTCGGTTAGTGCGAACGTCGTGTACAACTTCAGTAATATTTTGCAGCGCATCCACAACGCCATTGTGTAAATAACGCGTGAGCAGCAGGGCAATGCCGGATGCCAGCAGAATACATCCTGTCAGCACTGCCAGCGATAGCCAGATAAAATGACCAATAAGGCTGTCGCGGGCGACAAGCCGTACTTCGCCGATGGCCCTGCCGTTGTGCCAGACGGGTTGTGATACCGGCAATGGAAAAAGCCAGTGGCTAATTAAGCCAATGAGCTTATCGTCTGCGGCTCGCGCATCATAGCGCCATGAGGCGATAATACGGCCATTTTTATCGCGGACCTCCGCCGCTGAAAATTGTCCCTGGCGTCCCAGTGTGGCGAGCGTTTCCGCTGCGGCCGTGTTATCGGAAAATACCAGTGCCGCTTCAAGGCTATGGGCCATTGTGGCGGCGGTCAAATCGAGATTCTTTTGCGCATACTGTTTGAGCGTAAGGACAGACGCAACGCAAATTAATAGCCAGATCAATGTCATCGTAAGCAGCACGCTGATTATACTAATCCGCCGTAGTGTGCGTTTAAATGTTGGTCTGGACAGAGAAAATTCCTTATTCATGCTTTTGATTCCGTGCAAGCATTAATACTTCTGGATTCACTCTCACGCCGCTATGCGCGAGGGAGTCCAGGTTGACGGAAAATTTGACTTCATCATTGTTAATGATCAGACAAAATGCGCTGCCAATAATACATTCGGCATTTTGCTCGGCAATTAATAACAAGGCATTAACGGGATAATGACGCGTTAACTCCACCTGATAAGCTGGCGATTCATTGCCAAAGTAAAAACCATCACAGTGGGCGCTCAGGGCTTCTTGTGTGGTACGGATGACAAGCGGTTGATAAGGGAAAGCCCAGTCAGCCTCTTCGCTAAGTACCCTGACAAAACGCGCAGATGAAAATATGCATAGCCTTGGCGGCCCGGATAACGCCGGCCAGTGTGTATAACTGACGATACCGGAGACGATGGCGCGTACGGATTTCTCTTCTTCCGTGACGCGTTGAGCATACAGAGGCAAGCTTGCTAATAATAGCGATAACAGAAGGATAAATCGGTGAGAAAAACGCATTAACAAGTCCCCACCATCTTCAGTCGTAAAGCATTAAAATACATCCGTGATTGTTTGTAGCAAAATAACATTATTTTGCCATATCGTCATTATTTCTTATTGATAATATGAATAATTTAAATGGCATCCCTGATATTAAATTCTTGTGATAATGGTATTAATCACCCTATATCAGAAAGTAAAAATATGTGTGCGGAGAAAAAATAATCAAAAAATAGCGAGCATCGCTCATTTTACCGCTTTTCTGAGGCTGGGAATAAAATAATTCACTTGTTGTGTAAATTTTTTGATACGAAATGAAGGGGTTTAATCGACGATTGCGCATGGTGTAAAGTTTATTTTACGTAATATGGATTGAAATCTTTACTTTTTGTGGTATGGTTTAAACATCCTCGTGGAGGATCAACTATCGCAAACAAGAAAAGACAGGATCGCCATCATGCAAAAAGACGCGCTGAATAACGTACGTATCACCGATGAACAGGTATTAATGACGCCGGAGCAGCTTAAAGCGGCCTTTCCGTTGAGTCTGGCGCAGGAAGCGCAGATAGCGCAGTCCCGGGGAATCATTTCTGACATTATTGCCGGGCGCGATCCGCGTCTGTTGGTGGTATGCGGTCCTTGTTCTATTCACGATCCTGAAACCGCTCTGGAATATGCCCGTCGATTTAAAGCCCTTGCCGCAGAGGTCAGCGATAGCCTCTATCTGGTAATGCGCGTCTATTTTGAAAAGCCGCGGACTACCGTCGGCTGGAAAGGGCTGATTAACGATCCTCACATGGATGGCTCATTTGATGTGGAAGCCGGGTTGAAAATAGCGCGTCAGCTACTGGTGGAACTGGTGAATATGGGGTTGCCATTAGCGACCGAAGCGTTGGATCCGAACAGCCCGCAATACCTGGGCGATCTGTTTAGCTGGTCGGCGATAGGCGCGCGCACAACCGAATCGCAAACCCACCGCGAAATGGCGTCTGGTCTTTCTATGCCGGTCGGCTTTAAAAACGGCACGGATGGCAGCCTGGCGACAGCGATTAACGCCATGCGCGCCGCTGCGCAACCTCATCGTTTTGTTGGCATTAACCAGGCCGGTCAGGTTGCGTTATTGCAAACCCAGGGAAATCCGCATGGCCATGTAATTCTGCGTGGCGGCAAAGCGCCAAACTATAGCCCGGCAGATGTCGCTCAGTGTGAAAAAGAGATGGAACAGGCGGGACTACGTCCTTCGCTGATGGTAGATTGCAGTCATGGTAACTCCAATAAAGATTATCGCCGCCAGCCAGCCGTTGCCGAATCTGTGGTTGCGCAGATTAAAGATGGCAATCGTTCAATCATTGGCTTAATGATTGAAAGTAATATTCATGAGGGTAATCAGTCTTCCGAACAGCCGCGCAGCGAAATGAAGTATGGCGTTTCCGTCACCGATGCTTGTATTAGCTGGGAGATGACCGATGCCCTGTTACGTGAAATTCATAAAGATTTGAGCGGCCAGCTGGCGGTGCGCGTCGCATAAGAGGTTGTTATGGTTGCTGAATTGACCGCATTACGCGATCAAATAGATGATGTCGATAAAGCGTTGTTGAATTTACTGGCTAAGCGCCTGGAACTGGTTGCCAAAGTCGGCGAGGTGAAAAGCCGTTTTGGCCTGCCTATTTACGTGCCGGAGCGTGAGGCCTCTATGCTGGCTTCACGACGGGCGGAAGCGGAAGCGATCGGTGTCCCGCCCGATCTCATTGAAGATGTCCTGCGCCGGGTAATGCGTGAATCTTACTCCAGCGAAAATGATAAGGGGTTCAAAACGCTTTGTCCTTCTCTGCGTCCGGTCGTCATTGTGGGCGGCGGCGGACAGATGGGGCGTCTGTTTGAAAAAATGCTCACGCTGTCGGGCTATCAGGTCCGTATTCTGGAACAACAGGACTGGCCGCGCGCCAGGGACATTGTCGCCGATGCCGGAATGGTGATCGTCAGCGTGCCGATTCATGTTACTGAACAGGTCATAGCGCAACTGCCGCCCCTGCCGTCCGACTGTATTCTGGTCGATCTGGCATCGGTGAAAAGCGGTCCGTTGCAGGCAATGTTGGCGGCCCATGATGGCCCCGTGTTGGGCTTGCATCCGATGTTTGGCCCGGACAGCGGGAGCCTGGCGAAGCAGGTGGTGGTCTGGTGTGATGGGCGTCAACCGGAAGCGTATCAGTGGTTCCTTGAGCAAATCCAGGTGTGGGGCGCGCGGTTGCACCGAATTAGCGCTGTCGAGCACGATCAGAACATGGCTTTTATCCAGGCGCTGCGCCACTTTGCTACCTTCGCTTATGGGCTGCATTTGGCGGAAGAGAACGTCCAGCTTGAGCAGCTTCTGGCGCTATCATCGCCGATTTATCGACTGGAGCTGGCGATGGTCGGGCGTCTGTTCGCCCAGGACCCGCAACTGTATGCGGACATTATTATGTCCTCGGAGCGCAATCTGGCGCTTATTAAGCGTTACTATAAACGTTTTGGCGATGCGATCGGGTTACTGGAACAGGGCGATAAGCAGGCTTTTATCGACAGTTTTCGCAAAGTTGAACACTGGTTTGGCGATTATGCCAGACGTTTCCAGAATGAAAGCCGTGTGTTATTGCGTCAGGCGAATGACAGCCGACCATAACGATGACATCTATACTAAAAGCCAGCTTTGCTGGCTTTTTTCGTTTAAGGAACCGTTATGACTACGCCGCACGTTTTATTTGATTATGTCGGACATTTACCAGAATGTCCCACATGGAGCGAGGATGAAAGCGCGCTATATTGGACCGATATCCTGGAACAGGAGATCCATCGTTACCATCCGGCGAGCGGGACGCATAGCGTGCTGGCGTTTCCGGAAGAGGTGGGCTGTTTTGCCTTGCGTGAGCAGGGCGGATTTATTGTGGCCATGCGTCATGCTATCTGGCTGGCCGATAAAAATGGATTATTGCAGCGTAAGGTTTGCGACAATCCCTCTAATACGAAACTGGCGCGTTTCAACGATGGCGGCACTGATGGCGATGGACGTTTTTATGCCGGAACGTTCTGGGCGCCAGGTGACTATAATGGCGCGTTGCTGATGCGGATCGATCATGACCTGACGGCAAAAGTGATCCAGTGCGATATCCAGGGACACAACGGCCTGGCGTTCAGCCCGGATAACCAGTGGATGTATACCTCCGATACGCCGAATGGCGTGATATACCGCACGTTACTTGATAAACATGGCGAACCGGGCAAGCGTGAACTTTTTCGCCATTTTGGCGAAGGAGAAGGACTTCCCGACGGCGCGGCGATGGATAGCGAAGGGTGCTACTGGAGCGCGATGTTTGACGGCTGGCGCGTGGCGCGTTTCTCACCGCAAGGAGAGCAGCTGGAAGAGTACCGGTTGCCGGTACGTTGTCCGACGATGGTTTGTTTTGGCGGCGCAGACATGAAAACGCTGTTTATTACAACTACCAGAGAAAATATGTCTGCTCAGGAAGTGGCGGATTATCCGCTCTCCGGCGCCATCTTCACCCTGCAGGTAGCCGTCGCAGGGATGAAGAAAAGCCGTTTTATTGAACGTCAGGCAGGTTCTACCGGCACGACGTTTTCGCTGGGATAGCAGCCAAGCACTTTCATTGAGCGCGTGATCTCGCCCAGCTCTTTTAGCGCGCTTTGCATTACCTGCGACTCCAGGTTCGCCTGAACATCGAGATAAAACATCTCTTCCCACGGATTGCCGTGAATGGGGCGCGACTCCAGTTTCGTCATGATGAGATTGTGGTTACGCAGCACCAGCAGCGCTTCGACCAGCGCGCCTGCCTGTTGCCCGGTGGCGATTAACAGAGTGGTTTTTGCCGGAACCTGATCGGAAACGTTGATGGCTTTGCGCGCCAGTACCAGAAAGCGGGTAATATTCTGCGTCTGGTTTGCGGCGATGCGTTCCAGCACCTGTAAACCGTGCAACATGCCGCCTGCCTCGCTGCCGAGCGCCGCGACGCGCGGAGAGTTCGCCTGCGCGACTTTTTCCATCGCTGCCGACGTACTCTCGGTATAGTCGATTTTCCAGTGCGGATAGCGGCTCAAAAACTTACTGCACTGCTGGAACGGCTGCGGATGGCTGTACACCGTTTCGATGGTATTCAGATCCGTAGCGCCGGAAACCAGTACGCAGTGATCGATAGTGACGGTCATCTCACCGACAATCGACAGACTGGTGTGTTGCAATAAGTCGTACACATCGTTGATAGCGCCGGAGCTGGTGTTCTCTATCGGAACCACGGCGTAATCGGCCTGGCCGGTTTCGACCTGATGAAAAATATCGGTGAATTTTGCGCAACCGCTCTCAATAAATTGCTCAAAATGACGTGCGGCATACTGGCGCGCCGCGAGATGAGAATAGGAGCCTTTCGGCCCAAGAAACGCAATACGTGCCGAATGAGGGTGAATATTATTCAGATGTTGTTGCAGTAGCGCCTGCTGAGTAAGCACGGAGTCTTCAATGATAAGCTGGAACAGACGGGTAATGTAGTGTGCGTCGAGATGGTGGGCTTTACCGAGATGGATGAGCCTGTCCAGCAGCGCGCGTTCACGATCGATATCCCGAACCGGACGATGCGACAGTAGTTTTGCTTGTCCCACTTCAATCGCCAGCGCGCGTCGTTTTGCCAGTAAGGCCAGTAACTCTTCGTCTAAAGCGCTGATTTTATCTCGCAGCGCCAGTAATGGGTTTTCCGATGTCATAGTGTTGCCTTTTTTGTTATCAATAAAAAAGGCCTCCCGGTGGGGGAGGCCTTCTTGTTCGTCTTCGCATTCTTTATCACATGACGAAACGCCTCCCGGTCAGGGGAAGATAAAAAAGAATGCGAAGAAAAACCGGGTTAGCTTCATAACTGTTTCCTTTGTGTACGTAAGTACAGTACCCGTACTGTTTTAATCCTGTCAACAAAAAACGCGCCCGAAGGCGCGTTGGCGATACACTCAATGTAAGGGACTACTCTTCTTCTGCTTCGACGAAGCTGGCATCTTTCACCGATGCGGTGGCACGACGGGCTTCGCCTTTGTGCTGCACTTTATTGAGCTGCCGTTCCAGCTTGTTGATCAATTCATTAATAGCGGTGTACATATCTTCGTGTTTTGCGCTGGCGACCAGATGTCCGTTCGGTGTATTAATGGTTGCGTCAGCAATAAAGCCCTGTGGCTCTTTAGACAGAATGATATGAGGATTAATCAGGTGAGTTTGCCATTTTTCCAGTTTGGCGAGACGGTCTGCGACATGTTGGCGGATTGCCGGAGTAATTTCCATTTGTTTACTGGTAATGTTCATTGTCATAAATTTTACCTCTTGTCTTTCCCGTCTTGGTGATTCCAGCATACCGTTCTTAATGTCAAAATGTGTGATGTAAATCACATTATTTTGTCACTTTTTGTCAAGGCGAACTTTTTGTGAGGCATCGCAGGAAGAAGCGATCTTTTACTTGAGGAATGGCTGAAAGCAGGCCATATTTGACTGGATGCGTTGCAGTGAAATCATTTCTGTTGCATCAGATATCGAATAAAAAAACGGCAGCCGGAAGGCTGCCGTTTTGCTTGTTGGTATTGCTTCAGGTGTTTTTGCTGTTAGCGGCAATAATTTTCGCGACTTTGTCAGCCTGCGCATTCAGCTGCATCTGACGATAGGCGTTTTCCATCAGCGGCAACGCATCGCGCGTGGCCTGCGTATCAGGATAATTGCGTAGCATACCTTCTACCCGGTTTACGACCGCAACCCATGCGCCGCGCGCGGTATAGTACTCTGCGACGGAATATTCATATTTCGCCAGACGGTCTTTCAGGAATACCAGACGCTTAGTGGCGTCGGTGGTGTACTGGCTATTAGGATAGCTGCGTACCAGTTTCGAAAAGTCATTGAACGCCGCCCGCGCATGTTGCGGATCGCGATCGCTGCGATCGACGCCAAAGAAACCTTGCAGCGCGCTATCATCCAGCGCCATGTTCGTCAGGCCGCGCATGTACATGACATAGTCAATATTAGGGTGCGTTGGATTAAGACGCATAAAACGATCGATAGCGGCCTGCGCTAGCGGCAAATCGGCGTTTTTGTAATAGGCGTAGATAAGATCCAACTGCACCTGCTGAGAATACGGTCCGAATGGATAACGATTATCTAACGCTTCCAATTGCGTTATTGCCTGTTTCCAGTTACCGTCCTGCAGCTTTTGCTGAGCAGTCGCGTAGATTTCATTCGGCGGATTATCGGGCACCTCTTCCTTTGAACCCGAGCAACCCGCCAGAAACAGGCTCAACGTGGCTGCTGCCACCAGATATTTCATGCGCGTCATGACGTTTTGACTTTCCTCAAAATGTTTTACGGGAGATTCTCTGTTCCTGCTCCCGGTTAAGACCAGCTACAATAGCACACTATATTAAACGGCAAAGCCGTAAAACCCAACGTTAAACGAAGAAGCTGTATATGGCACAACGAGTACAACTCACCGCAACGGTCTCCGAAAACCAACTCGGTCAACGCTTAGATCAGGCTTTGGCCGAAATGTTCCCGGATTATTCACGTTCGCGTATAAAAGAATGGATTTTGAATCAACGCGTGTTGGTCAATGGTCAACTTTGCGATAAGCCAAAAGAAAAAGTGTTAGGCGGCGAGCGGGTGGCTATTGATGCGGAGATCGACGAAGAGATTCGTTTTGAAGCGCAGGATATCCCGTTAGATATTGTTTATGAAGATGACGATATTCTGGTTATCAACAAACCACGCGATCTGGTGGTACATCCTGGCGCGGGTAACCCGGACGGTACGGTACTGAACGCGTTGCTACATTATTATCCGCCGATTGCGGATGTTCCGCGCGCGGGCATTGTGCATCGTCTGGATAAGGACACGACGGGGCTGATGGTGGTGGCCAAAACCGTTCCGGCGCAAACGCGCCTGGTGGAGTCTTTGCAGCTGCGCGAGATCACCCGCGAATATGAAGCGGTCGCGATCGGACATATGACGGCGGGAGGAACGGTGAATGAACCCATTAGTCGTCACCCGACCAAACGTACCCATATGTCGGTGCATCCTATGGGCAAACCGGCGGTGACCCACTACCGCATTATGGAACATTTCCGTGTGCACACGCGTCTTAGGTTGCGTCTGGAGACCGGGCGTACGCACCAGATCCGCGTGCATATGGCGCATATTACGCACCCGTTAGTGGGCGATCAGGTCTACGGTGGTCGTCCACGTCCACCGAAAGGCGCATCGGAAGAGTTTATTTCCACGTTGCGTAAGTTTGACCGCCAGGCGCTTCATGCAACGATGCTGCGTCTCTACCATCCTGTATCGGGTATCGAAATGGAGTGGCACGCGCCGATTCCACAGGATATGGTGGACCTTATTGATGCGATGCGCGTCGATTTCGAAGATCATAAAGATGATGTGGACTGGTTATGAATGCACTGATTGTCCCGCAGTGGCCGCTGCCGAAAGGCGTCGCAGCCTGTAGTTCTACCCGTATTGGCGGGGTGAGTTTACCGCCTTACGACTCGCTGAATCTGGGCGCGCATTGCGGCGATAACCCGGAGCATGTTGAAGAGAACCGCAAGCGTCTGTTTGCGGCGGGCAATCTGCCTTCGAAACCTGTCTGGCTTGAACAGGTTCACGGTAAAAATGTGTTGAGGCTTACCGGGGAACCTTATGCCTCCAAACGTGCGGATGCGTCTTACAGCAATACGCCAGGAACCGTCTGCGCGGTAATGACGGCAGACTGCCTGCCTGTGCTATTCTGTAACCGTGAGGGAACAGAAGTGGCGGCGGCTCATGCGGGCTGGCGCGGATTATGTGAAGGCGTACTGGAGGAAACTGTCACCTGCTTTGCTGACAAACCAGAAAATATCATCGCCTGGTTAGGTCCGGCGATCGGCCCGACCGCGTTTGAAGTGGGGCCGGAAGTGCGGGACGCATTTTTAGCAAAAGATGCGCAAGCCGATAGCGCATTTTTGCCGCACGGGGAAAAATTTCTGGCGGATATTTATCAGCTTGCACGCCAACGTCTGGCGAATACCGGCGTTGAACATGTCTATGGCGGGGATCGCTGCACCTTTAGCGAAAGTGAGACTTTCTTCTCTTATCGTCGCGACAAGACGACAGGTCGTATGGCAAGTTTTATTTGGCTGATATAACCTAAAGAATCAAGACGATCCGGTACGGGTAACTTTCTTTTCACATAATTCAGGTCATTCACCTTGAATAATTGAGGGATGACCTCATTTAATCTCCAGTAGCAATTTTGACCTGTTATGGGAGGAGTTATGCGTCTGGATCGTCTTACTAACAAATTCCAGCTTGCTCTTGCCGATGCCCAGTCGCTCGCGCTGGGGCACGACAACCAATTCATCGAACCTCTTCATTTAATGAGCGCCTTGCTGAACCAGGAAGGGGGATCGATACGTCCTTTATTAACCTCCGCCGGCATTAATGCTGGCCAGTTGCGCACCGCTATCGATCAGGCGCTGAGCCGTTTACCGCAGGTGGAAGGCACCGGCGGCGACGTACAGCCTTCTTCGGAACTGGTACGCGTACTGAACCTTTGCGACAAGCTGGCGCAAAAACGGGGGGACAATTTTATTTCGTCAGAGCTGTTTGTTCTGGCGGCGCTTGAGTCTCGCGGCACGTTAACCGATCTGCTGAAATCAGCCGGTGCGACCACGGCCAATATCACTCAGGCAATTGAACAGATGCGCGGAGGTGAAAGCGTGAACGATCAAGGGGCTGAAGACCAACGTCAGGCCTTGAAAAAATATACCGTCGATCTGACCGAGCGCGCCGAACAGGGCAAGCTCGATCCGGTTATCGGTCGTGATGAAGAAATTCGCCGCACCATTCAGGTGCTGCAACGTCGTACTAAAAACAACCCAGTGTTAATCGGTGAGCCAGGGGTCGGTAAAACGGCAATTGTTGAAGGGCTGGCGCAGCGCATTATTAATGGTGAAGTCCCTGAAGGCTTAAAAGGTCGCCGCGTACTGGCGCTGGATATGGGCGCGCTGGTGGCCGGGGCGAAATATCGCGGCGAATTTGAAGAGCGTCTGAAAGGCGTGCTGAACGACCTCGCAAAACAGGAAGGCAACGTCATCCTGTTTATCGATGAGCTGCACACCATGGTTGGCGCAGGTAAGGCCGATGGCGCAATGGACGCCGGGAATATGCTGAAACCGGCGCTGGCGCGTGGTGAACTGCACTGTGTGGGCGCCACCACGCTGGATGAATACCGTCAGTACATTGAAAAAGACGCGGCGCTGGAACGTCGTTTTCAAAAAGTGTTTGTCGCAGAACCCTCAGTGGAAGACACCATCGCTATTCTGCGTGGCCTGAAAGAACGTTACGAGCTGCACCACCATGTGCAGATCACTGACCCGGCGATTGTGGCGGCGGCAACATTATCTCACCGCTATATCGCCGACCGTCAGTTGCCGGATAAAGCTATCGACCTCATCGATGAAGCGGCATCCAGCATTCGTATGCAGATTGACTCTAAGCCGGAGGAGCTGGACAGGCTCGACCGCCGCATTATTCAGCTCAAACTGGAACAGCAGGCGTTGATGAAAGAGTCTGACGAGGCGAGTAAAAAACGTCTCGATATGCTCAACGAAGAACTGGACGATAAAGAGCGCCAGTACTCTGAGTTAGAAGAAGAGTGGAAAGCGGAAAAAGCGTCGCTCTCTGGTACGCAAACTATTAAAGCGGAGCTGGAGCAGGCGAAGATCGCCATTGAGCAGGCGCGTCGTGTGGGCGATCTGGCGCGAATGTCTGAACTGCAGTACGGCAAAATTCCGGAGCTGGAAAAACAGTTGGAAGCCGCGACCCAGTCGGAAGGTAAAACCATGCGTCTGTTACGTAACAAAGTAACGGATGCGGAAATTGCCGAAGTGCTGGCGCGCTGGACCGGTATTCCGGTTGCCAGAATGCTGGAAGGCGAACGTGAAAAACTGTTGCGTATGGAACAAGAGTTACACAGCCGTGTGATCGGGCAGAATGAAGCCGTTGAAGCAGTATCGAACGCCATACGTCGTAGCCGCGCGGGGCTGTCCGATCCGAATCGTCCGATTGGTTCCTTCTTGTTCCTTGGGCCGACGGGGGTCGGTAAAACCGAACTGTGTAAAGCGCTGGCTAACTTTATGTTTGACAGCGACGACGCGATGGTGCGTATCGACATGTCTGAGTTTATGGAGAAACACTCCGTGTCTCGTTTGGTCGGGGCGCCTCCGGGATATGTCGGCTATGAAGAAGGCGGTTATTTGACGGAAGCGGTGCGCCGTCGCCCTTATTCCGTCATCTTGTTGGATGAAGTGGAAAAAGCGCATCCGGATGTATTCAACATTCTGTTGCAGGTGCTGGACGACGGTCGACTGACTGACGGGCAGGGGAGAACGGTCGACTTCCGTAATACGGTGGTCATTATGACTTCTAACCTCGGTTCCGATCTCATTCAGGAGCGCTTTGGCGAACTGGATTACGGTCGAATGAAAGAGATGGTGCTGGGTGTGGTTAGCCAAAACTTCCGTCCGGAATTTATCAACCGTATTGATGAAGTTGTGGTATTCCATCCGTTAGGTGAACAACACATCGCTTCTATTGCTCAGATCCAACTGCAGCGTCTGTACAAACGTCTGGAAGAACGTGGTTATGAAATCCATATCTCCGACGAGGCGCTGAAACTGTTGAGCGCCAACGGTTACGATCCGGTCTACGGGGCGCGTCCGTTAAAACGTGCTATTCAACAGCAGATCGAAAACCCACTGGCGCAGCAAATCCTGTCTGGTGAACTGGTTCCTGGCAAAGTGATTCGCCTTGAAGCCAATGATGATCGTATTGTGGCAGTGCAGTAAGTCACAAATTTGAATAAAACGGGCCCTGACGGGCTCGTTTTTGTTTAAAAACCAGGCGAAAATAGGCTTTTAGTTCAAATGTTGTTTGAAAAGTGAACGGTTGAGCTTTTTTTTGCATTTAGGTCTTGTCAGGCTCTAATAACTCCCTATAATGCGCCACCACTGACACGGAACAACGGCATACAGGCCGCCTGGTCAGAAAGGCTTCGTTAAGAAGTCTGTGAGGAAAGCGAAAATAAAGGCTTGACTCAAAAAGAGGAAAGCGTAATATACGCCACCTCGCGACGGTGAGCTGAAAGCCGCGTCGCACCTGCTCTTTAACAATTTATCAGACAATCTGTGTGGGCACTCGAAGATACGGATTCTTAACGTCCTCGGACGAAAAATGAATACCAAGTCTCAAGAGTGAACACGTAATTCATTACGAAGTTTAATTCATTGAGCATCAAACTTTTAAATTGAAGAGTTTGATCATGGCTCAGATTGAACGCTGGCGGCAGGCC
>NZ_JAGEQL010000021.1:0-691 GCF_017571995.1 Salmonella sp. 32031103-2018-00083-FB-01-SM-01 | reverse complement strand
CCCAGACAGCCAGGATGTTGGCTTAGAAGCAGCCATCATTTAAAGAAAGCGTAATAGCTCACTGGTCGAGTCGGCCTGCGCGGAAGATGTAACGGGGCTAAACCATGCACCGAAGCTGCGGCAGCGAACGTATCACTTAAAGCGATTCAGCGGGTTACGATTGACGGAGCGAAGCGACGTCAAAGCGTATACAAAGTCGAGTCGGTTTAAGGATACGTTCGTTGGGTAGGGGAGCGTTCTGTAAGCCTGTGAAGGTGGCCTGTGAGGGTTGCTGGAGGTATCAGAAGTGCGAATGCTGACATAAGTAACGATAAAGCGGGTGAAAAGCCCGCTCGCCGGAAGACCAAGGGTTCCTGTCCAACGTTAATCGGGGCAGGGTGAGTCGACCCCTAAGGCGAGGCCGAAAGGCGTAGTCGATGGGAAACGGGTTAATATTCCCGTACTTGGTGTTACTGCGAAGGGGGGACGGAGAAGGCTATGTTGGCCGGGCGACGGTTGTCCCGGTTTAAGCGTGTAGGTGTGTGTTCCAGGTAAATCCGGTTCACTTTAACACTGAGGCGTGACGACGAGGCACTACGGTGCTGAAGCAACAAATGCCCTGCTTCCAGGAAAAGCCTCTAAGCATCAGGTAACATCAAATCGTACCCCAAACCGACACAGGTGGTCAGGTAGAGAATACCAAGGCGCTTGA
>NZ_JAGEQL010000003.1:0-629920 GCF_017571995.1 Salmonella sp. 32031103-2018-00083-FB-01-SM-01 | reverse complement strand
TCTCCTGAAGGAACGTTGAAGACGACGACGTTGATAGGCCGGGTGTGTAAGCGCAGCGATGCGTTGAGCTAACCGGTACTAATGAACCGTGAGGCTTAACCTTACAACGCCGAAGATGTTTTGGCGGTTGAGAAGACGAACGATTTTCAGCACTGATTCAGAGTTGAGTACGCAATAATTTGCGCAGCAGCAAGGCGGCAAGCGAAGGAAAGGAAGGAGCATACAGAAGTATGTGACTGACTTTACGAGCGCAGGCAACGCCGCTGATGCGATAAAGAATTGCGTACTGAGCACAAAAGAATTTGCTTGGCGGCCGTAGCGCGGTGGTCCCACCTGACCCCATGCCGAACTCAGAAGTGAAACGCCGTAGCGCCGATGGTAGTGTGGGGTCTCCCCATGCGAGAGTAGGGAACTGCCAGGCATCAAATTAGAAGTATGGCATTAACTTTCGGGGCAGTTCACTACTCGACAGAGAGTAGGACAAAAGCGAAAGCTTTTGAACGTTGCGAAGCAACGGCCCGAAGGGTGAATCACGAAGTGATTCATAAACTGCCAGGCATCAAATTAAGCAGTAAGCCGGTCATAAACCGGTGGTTGTAAAAGAATTCGGTGGAGCGGTAGTTCAGTTGGTTAGAATACCTGCCTGTCACGCAGGGGGTCGCGGGTTCGAGTCCCGTCCGTTCCGCCACTTATTAAGAGCCCTGAGCATTAGCTCAGGGCTTTTTCTTTGCCTGCGATTTAATTATTGCTCAATTCGCAAAAATCCTCTGCATTTCTCGCTCTTTTTCTACAAAGCGCTGAAGGTCATAATTCCCTCAGTTAACGAACATAGTGATTAAAAAGAGGAATTCTATGACTATCCCTGCATTCGGTTTAGGTACTTTTCGCCTGAAAGACGACGTGGTTATCGCTTCTGTGAAAACGGCGCTTGAACTGGGCTACCGTGCTGTCGACACTGCGCAAATCTATGATAATGAAGTTGCTGTTGGACAGGCGATTGCTGAGAGCGGCGTACCGCGTAATGAGCTGTACATCACCACTAAGATCTGGATTGAAAACCTTAGCAAAGACAAGCTGATCCCAAGCCTGAAAGAGAGCCTGAAAAAACTGCGTACCGATTATGTCGATCTGACGCTGATCCACTGGCCATCTCCGGGTGATGCCGTGTCTGTCGAAGAATTTATGCAGGCATTGCTTGAAGCTAAAAAACAAGGGCTGACTCGCGAAATTGGCATTTCAAACTTCACCATTCCGTTGATGGAAAAGGCTATTGCCGCGGTGGGCGTAGACAATATCGCCACCAACCAGATTGAGCTATCTCCGTATCTGCAGAATCGTAAGGTGGTTGACTGGGCGAAAGCGCACGGTATCCACATCACCTCTTATATGACGCTGGCATACGGCAAAGCGCTGAAAGATGAAGTGATTGCGCGCATTGCGGCTAAACATAATGCGACGCCGGCGCAGGTTATTCTGGCATGGGCAATGGGTGAAGGTTACTCCGTGATCCCTTCATCCACCAGGCGTGAAAACCTGGCAAGCAACCTGTTGGCACTGGAACTGCATCTGGATGCCGAAGATAAAAATGCGATCGCGGCACTGGATTGCAACGACCGCCTGGTTAGTCCGGAAGGTCTGGCCCCTGAGTGGGATTAATTGCCTGACCCTTTGTACCCTTTACCCCCTCTTTCACAGCTCCTACGGGGGCTGTTCTTATATATTCGCTCAAAAAGTCGATAAATGCCCGAATGCGTGTGCTGACGGCGCGATCGCTGTAGTAAACGGCGCTGAAAGGCATTTCTACCGGCAGACGTTTATCGGCCAGCAGTTCCACCAATTCTCCCCGCGCGATCTCTTTATCAATCATATAATCTGAAAGACATGCAATGCCGTTACCGTTCAGGCAAAGC
This sequence comes from Salmonella sp. 32031103-2018-00083-FB-01-SM-01, assembly GCF_017571995.1. NCBI lineage: Bacteria > Pseudomonadati > Pseudomonadota > Gammaproteobacteria > Enterobacterales > Enterobacteriaceae > Salmonella > Salmonella sp. 32031103-2018-00083-FB-01-SM-01. Next base: position 628,010 of record NZ_JAGEQL010000003.1, on the reverse strand, counting down.
TGTTTTAACGTTTCCCCGCTGTTGGAAGAAATCCCACATTCGACTTCATGGAGCTGCCCATCTCTGCAGGCAATCGGCCAGGTATTGAGCGAAACAGGTTCTGAGAACCCCAGGCACAGATGCCGTTTTAACTCTTCAACGGTCTCTGGCTTGCCAAAACGGGCAATATAATCCGGTGAAGCGATAATCTTACGATAACTGGTAAATAACGGGCGTGCGCGCAGACTTGAATCTGTCAACGTGCCTGCGCGTATCGCAACATCCACTTTTCGTTCAATAAGATTGATGAACGTTTCTGAGGAGACAAGAGACAACGTTATTTCCGGATACCGTTCACGAAAAGGTTTAATCAGCGGCATCAGGAAATGCAGCATTACCGGCGTTGCCGCATCGATACGCAGTAAGCCGCGCGGGGTATTACGCGACTCCATGATTTCCGTTTCTGCGGCGGCCATTTCTTGCAGTATCTGCTGCACGCGCCTGAAATATCGCTCTCCTTCTTCAGTCAGGCTCAGCTGTCGTGTCGTACGATTAAGCAGACTGACGCCGAGCTTCATCTCCAGCTTTTTAACTGCCCGGCTGACAGCGGAATTGGCCTGTCCAAGCTGCTCTGCCGCCCGGCTGAAGCTGCCGCTTTCCACGACTGCGACAAAAATTGCAAGTTCTTCGGAGGTGGCTTTCATTTTTGCTCCTGAAGCAAAATTAAATTGATATTTTGGATGTTTTTGTCATTAAAACATCCAGGCATACTGCGTGTCATCTGATTACTGATGTTATGGAGTTATTTATGCCTCTCGCTTTATTTGCACTGACAATAAGTGCCTTCGCTATCGGTACGACTGAGTTTGTGATTGTCGGCCTGGTGCCGACCATTGCACAACAACTGGCTGCCTCGTTACCTTCCGCCGGAATGCTGGTTTCAATCTATGCGCTGGGTGTGGCTATTGGCGCGCCGGTGCTGACCGCTCTGACCGGACGTCTGCCGCGTAAACAGTTACTGGTCGCGCTGATGGTCTTGTTTACGGCGGGGAATTTGCTGGCGTGGCAGGCGCCGGGCTATATGACATTAATCGTCGCCCGTCTGCTGACGGGCCTGGCGCACGGCGTGTTCTTCTCGATTGGATCTACCATCGCGACAAGTCTGGTGCCAAAAGAGAAAGCGGCTTCTGCGATCGCTATTATGTTTGGTGGTTTAACGGTAGCGCTGGTCACAGGCGTTCCGCTGGGCACATTTATCGGTCAGCATTTTGGCTGGCGTGAGACCTTCCTTGCGGTATCACTGTTAGGCGTGATTGCGCTGATGAGTAGTCAATTGTTGATCCCGGCCAATATCCCCGGTCGGGCGGCCGCCAGCATTCGTGACCAGGTGAAAGTACTGACTCATCCTCGTCTGTTGCTGATTTACGCTGTTACGGCGCTGGGCTACGGCGGGGTATTCACGGCATTCACCTTTCTGGCGCCGATGATGCAGGATCTGGCGGGATTCTCCCCGGCAGCGGTAAGCTGGATCCTACTGGGGTATGGCGTATCTGTGGCTATCGGCAATATCTGGGGCGGTAAACTGGCGGATAAGCATGGTGCCGTGCCGGCGCTGAAATTCATTTTCGCCGCGCTGTTTGTTCTGCTGATGGTCTTCCAGGTGACGGCCTCCACACAGTATGCCGCGCTGGCTACCATTCTGGTGATGGGGATCTTTGCCTTCGGTAACGTACCGGGGTTGCAGGTCTACGTGGTACAGAAAGCGGAACAATTCACGCCTAATGCGGTAGATGTGGCGTCAGGTCTGAACATTGCGGCGTTTAACATTGGTATTGCGCTGGGCTCCGTGATTGGCGGGCAAACGGTGGCGCATTACGGTTTGGCGCAGACGCCGTGGATTGGCGCCCTCATTGTTCTGGTGGCTTTCCTGCTGATGGGTGTCAGCGGACGTCTTGATAAACCTGTACGCATTGCTCTGGAGTAAATTATTGATGTAAGCGCCTACTTACAAAACAAACTGCAATTGTTCGTTGAAAGTGAGTGCTAAAATCCCTATAACAGAAGAACCAGTCCGGTTGAGGACTGGTTGACGTTACAGAGGTTTGAAAGTCAAAAGTGCGAAAAAACACCTATGCGATGCGCTATGTTGCCGGACAGCCCGCCGAGCGGATTTTGCCGCCCGGGTCGTTTGCGAGCATCGGCCAGGCATTGCCCGCCGGGGAACCGCTAAGCAGTGAAGAGCGGATCCGTATCCTCGTGTGGAATATATTCAAGCAGCAGCGAGCCGAATGGTTATCGGTGCTGAAGAACTACGGCAAAGATGCGCATCTGGTCCTGTTGCAGGAGGCACAGACGACGCCTGAACTGGTACAGTTTGCCACCGCTAACTATCTTGCCGCCGACCAGGTTCCCGCTTTTGTATTACCTCAGCATCCGTCTGGCGTCATGACGCTGTCTGCCGCCCATCCTGTTTACTGCTGCCCTTTACGGGAAAGAGAACCGATTTTACGTTTGGCGAAATCAGCCCTGGTGACGGTATATCCCTTGCCGGATACCCGTTTATTAATGGTAGTAAATGTTCATGCGGTAAATTTTAGTCTGGGCGTGGACGTATACAGTAAGCAGTTACTTCCGATCGGCGACCAGATTGCGCACCATAGCGGCCCTGTCATTATGGCGGGTGATTTTAATGCCTGGAGCCGCCCACGTATGAATGCGTTGTACCGCTTTGCACGTGAGATGTCGCTGCGCCAGGTGCGTTTCACTGACGATCAGCGCCGTCGTGCGTTTGGACGACCGCTGGATTTTGTTTTTTATCGTGGGTTAAACGTGAATGAAGCCTCCGTACTGGTGACGCGCGCTTCCGATCACAATCCGCTACTCGTTGAATTCAGTCCCGGCAAACCTGAGCAATAAAGGTGCGTCAGGTCTGCCGTGGGGCAGGCCTCTTCGGGTGCTGCCCTCTATTTTTCTCATAACAGAAGGGCACTACCATGACAACGCATTCCCACCATGACAATGTTGAAAAGCAGTTTGGTTCACAGGCGAACGCCTATTTACATAGCGCCGTTCACGCATCGGGTCGTGACTTAGCGCGGCTGGCGCAAAGGTTGTCTGATTTTTCCCACGCGAACGTACTGGATATGGGATGTGGGGCTGGACACGCGAGTTTTGTCGCTGCGCAACATGCCAACTCGGTCGTGGCATACGATTTATCCGCCAGCATGCTTGAGGTTGTCGCTGGAGCGGCGGAAGAAAGACATTTAAGTAATATTACTCTCCGGCAAGGCTATGCCGAAAAACTGCCCTTTGAAGATGCATCGTTTGAGGTGGTGATTAGCCGCTATTCCGCGCATCACTGGCACGACGTTGGTCAGGCATTGCGTGAGGTTTATCGTGTATTAAAACCCGGCGGCGTGCTGATTATCATGGATGTCATGTCGCCTGGACATCCTGTACGCGATATCTGGCTGCAAACGGTGGAGGCGTTACGCGACACGTCGCATGTCCGTAACTATTCCAGTGGCGAATGGCTGGCGATGGTCAATAACGCGATGCTGGTAACGAATACCGTGATAACCGATCGTTTATCGCTGGAGTTTCGCTCATGGGTAACGCGGATGCGTACGCCAGCGCCGTTGGTTGAAGCGATTCGATTATATCAGGCGAGTGCCCCGGTAGAGGTGAAGCGTTATTTTGAGTTGCAGGATGACGGCTCGTTTAGCAGCGATACTATCATGCTGGAAGCGCATAAAGCGGTATAGCAATTTAAAAGGCGCCGGGGGAAGCGGCGCCTTTTGGCTTTTTCGTCGGACAATATCAGGAGTCTGGCGTGCTATTGTCCTTCACAAACAACGTAAGCTGATCGCCCGGTTGTAGATTATCCGTATCATGGTTCCAGCGCATTACATCTTTGATATTCACCCCGTGACGTCTGGCGATACTGGAAAGCGAATCGCCTTTACGGACACGATAGGTAATGCTATCGCTATTGTTTGCCAGTCGTTGCGCGCTGCTGCCAGCACCTACGGTCAGGCTTTGCCCGATTTTCAGGCGCGAACCACGCAGATTGTTCCACTGCTGCAAGTCCTTCGTGCTTACGCCAAGCCGCGAAGCAATACCGGAAAGCGTATCGCCAGAGCGCACCTTATAGCTACGGCTATTCAACGGCGTATTGTCGGCGATCAGTTGGGACTGAACGGCGTCAATCTCACCGGAAGCCAGCGACTCACGCAACTGCTCGGCATGCTTTTTGGGCACCATAACATATTGCGGACCGCTTACGCCTAAGGTAGACCCTTTTACACCGGCATTAAACGTCTTCAGCTTGCTGATAGACATGCCCGCCATATCCGCAACCTGGGCCATTTCAACTGGACTGTTTAAACGAACTCGTGCCAGCGCTCGGCTTTCATCTGTTGTTGGCAGACGTACGCCGTAGCGTTTGCTGTTTTTGAGAATTTCACTCAATGCCAGCATCTTAGGTACGTAGAGTTTTGTTTCTCTGGGCAAAGAAAGCGACCAGAAATCCGTCGGTTTTCCACGCGCTTTGTTTGCTTTAATTGCCCGCATAACACGGCCTTCGCCGCTGTTATACGCTGCAACGGTTAACAGCCAGTCGCCGTCAAACATTTTGTTCAGACGCTGCATCATGTCTAACGCGGCGGTCGTAGAGGCTACAACATCGCGACGCGCGTCATAATTACGGGTCTGCTTTAAACCATAATTGCGCCCTGTGCTCGGTATGATCTGCCAGATGCCTGCGGCATTGGCGCCAGACGTTGCGTGAGGATCAAAAGCGCTCTCCACTATGGGTAGTAGTACCAGCTCCATAGGCATGTTACGTTTCTTAACCTGCCCCGCTATCCAGTACATATACGGCTCTGCCCGTAAAGTTACATCGTGGAGATAGCTCTTATTGCGTAAATACTTCTGTTTCTGTTCGCGAATCCGGCTGTTTTCCGGAATTCCCATCTTTAGCTCGTCGCCAATGAAAGCCCACAAGTCCTGATCTGGCGCGATAGACGTTCCGTCGTCCATCCATCGTGCCTGACTCGTAAACTTTCCTGCTTCCCCTTGACCAGCTGCAGAAAGGCTCTGTGCGTGCTGTTGGACGTTGCCAGTGTTCTGAGACGTCTGGCACCCCACAAGCAGGACAGAGGCGAGTAATATCGCTTTTGCCTTCATGTGTGTGTCAATAGTTGCTTAAAAGACGACCGATCATAACGGCGAAGTTAGCGAATGACAAGTAAGAATTATCAGAACGTGTCTTTCTTTGACCTTAACCATGCAAAACGCGCTTCTGGTTGTTGCAATATTGTTTCTTTGTTTATTTCGTTAATTAAATCAATATCTTCAGTTCTTAAAAAAAGATTAATCTTACGCTCATTTTTAAGAATAACGGGTAATGTCATTTGTTTTTTTACACGTAACTCTTTAACTTTACGATAATATTCATTTATGAACGAATCGTGCGGAAGTATGCTCAATGCGAACTTAATGTTAGCTAAAGTGTATTCGTGAGCACAGCAAATGAGCGTGTCGTCAGGCAGAGAGTTAATTTTCATAAGTGACTGATACATCTGTGATGGCGTGCCTTCAAACAGTCGACCACAGCCACCAGAAAACAGCGTGTCGCCGCAGAATAAGTAAGGGTGGCTAAAGTAACAGACGTGTCCTAACGTGTGGCCCGGCGTGGCAAAAAGAGTAAATTTCTCGCCTAAAACGCGAATAGTATCGCCATCGCCAACAAGATGGGTTGCTCCCTTGTCTTGCGTTTCCGCCGGTCCATAAACCGTCATTTGCGGGAAGTGTTGCAACAGCTCCTTGACTCCGCCAACATGGTCGTGATGGTGATGCGTCAGAAAAATCGCCTCCGGCATCCACTTATGTTCAGCAATGGCCTTTAAGACGGGTGCCGCTTCGCCGGGATCAACAATCACACAGCGGCCTTCATCATTGGTCAGCACCCAGATGTAATTGTCCTGAAACGCGGGAATACTGTTAAGATTCATATATTACCTCTCAAATAATTAGCGGAAGGTTGCGATGAAACCGGCAAGGCTCTCTCAAACTGTCGTTGCGCCCGGATGTTGGGGTGAGTTGCCCTGGGGCAATTACTACCGTGAGGCGCTGGAACAGCAGCTAAATCCGTGGTTTGCAAAAATGTATGGTTTCCATTTGCTTAAAATCGGTAATTTAAGCGCAGAAATCAATTCCGAAGCGTGCGCGGTCTCCCATCAGGTGAATGTTTCGTCGCAGGGGTCGCCGATGCAGGTTCTGGCCGATCCGCTACACCTTCCTTTTGCAGATAAATCCGTCGATGTTTGTCTGCTGGCGCATACTTTGCCGTGGTGTACCGACCCGCACCGTTTATTGCGGGAAGCCGACCGCGTATTGATTGATGACGGTTGGCTGGTCATCAGTGGATTTAACCCGCTGAGTTTGATGGGGTTACGTAAACTGGTACCCGTTTTACGTAAAACACCGCCCTATAATAGTCGGATGTTTACCCTTATGCGGCAACTGGACTGGCTGTCTTTACTCAATTTTGAAGTGCTACATTATAGCCGTTTTCATGTCTTACCCTGGAAAAAGCAGGGAGGGCGGCTATTAAATACGCATATCCCGGCGCTGGGCTGTTTACAGCTTATTGTGGCCCGTAAGCGGACCATCCCGCTTACGCTTAATCCGCTGCGACATAATAAAAGTAAAACCCCTATCCGCCAGACCGTTGGCGCCACCCGGCAATATCGCAAACCGGATGGCTAAGCTTCCGCCTGGTAGCCACTATCTTCCTGCGTGGGATTCATTGCCGCGGCGCGCGCCAGTTCATCACAACGCTCGTTTTCGGGATGGCCTGCATGGCCTTTGACCCATACCCATTTGATCTGATGCTGACCTAACGCAGCATCGAGACGTTTCCAGAGATCGACATTTTTTACGGGTTTCTTTTCCGCTGTTTTCCAGCCGCGTTTCTTCCAGTTATGAATCCATTGGGTAATTCCTTGCCGCACATATTGGCTGTCGGTGCTCAATGTCACTTCGCAATGTTCTTTTAACGCTTCAAGCGCGACGATCGCCGCCATCAGTTCCATACGGTTATTGGTGGTCAGCGTGTAACCTTCACTAAACGTTTTTTCATGACCGCGATAGCGTAAGATAGCGCCATAACCACCAGGCCCTGGATTCCCCAGGCAAGAGCCATCGGTGAAAATTTCTACCTGTTTAAGCATCTCTGGTAGACTTCCTGTAATTGAAATCGATAACAAAACGCAAGTCTGACATAAATGACCGATATGAGCACTGCAATTACACGACAGATTGTCCTCGATACCGAAACCACCGGTATGAACCAGATAGGCGCGCACTATGAAGGTCACAAGATTATTGAGATCGGTGCGGTTGAGGTGATAAACCGTCGTCTGACCGGTAATAACTTCCACGTTTACCTGAAGCCGGATCGGCTGGTGGATCCGGAAGCGTTTGGCGTACACGGCATCGCCGATGAGTTCCTGCTGGATAAGCCGGTTTTTGCTGATGTGGTCGATGAGTTTCTCGATTATATCCGCGGCGCGGAGCTGGTCATCCATAACGCATCGTTCGATATCGGCTTTATGGATTATGAGTTTGGTCTGCTTAAACGCGATATTCCTAAAACCAATACTTTCTGCAAAGTTACCGACAGCCTGGCGTTGGCGCGGAAAATGTTCCCCGGCAAGCGTAACAGCCTTGATGCGCTGTGTTCGCGTTATGAGATAGATAATAGCAAACGTACTTTGCACGGCGCATTGCTCGATGCCCAGATCCTTGCTGAAGTGTATCTGGCGATGACGGGCGGGCAAACGTCCATGACGTTTGCGATGGAAGGAGAGACGCAACGGCAGCAAGGTGAAGAGACCATTCAGCGAATCGTTCGCCAGGCCAGCCGGTTACGGGTCGTTTTTGCCTCTGATGAAGAGCTGGCTGCGCATGAATCGCGGCTTGATCTGGTGCAGAAAAAGGGCGGAAGTTGCCTTTGGCGGGCGTAATTTATTCCTTTTTAGGCTATAAAAATCATCCTTCGGGCGATTTTTGCAGCAACTGATTCAAAAGGTGAGAAAAAGCGTTGACGGGCGACACCGCAAACCGTAATATTCGCCTCGTTCCCAGCGGGAACATAACGGAGCGGTAGTTCAGTTGGTTAGAATACCTGCCTGTCACGCAGGGGGTCGCGGGTTCGAGTCCCGTCCGTTCCGCCAGATACAAATCTCAGGATGTTTTTATACATCCTGTGAAGTAAAAAAACCGTATCGCTGTAAAAGGGATACGGTTTTTTTTCGTCTTCAAGAAGTTCCTCCGTCTATCGTGGAATCTGACGCAAATGGGCCTACGCCTGGATGACGAACAGGATATTACCGCCACTTCTTTCACTGTTATGGTTATTTTGTCCCACTGACATTTAAGGCGCGGCCTCATGGCGGTGCTTAACCGGGATCGGGACATGTTCAGCGCAGAAGCAGACTGCGTAATGTTGATGTCACTCAGATAATCACGGACAACCGCCAGACATGCGTATCATCATTCCAGGGCATCCCACTTCTCCAGCAACTCCACCGGGATTTCATTGATCACCTCCGAGAACCGTTTTCCCACCAGTCTTTCAGCCTGGCGTAACAGTGGGATGGTCGGGCTGCTGGGTTCACTGCTCTCAAACCAGCGACGAATGCACCGCAGGCGTTCCAGCGCATCATTACGATCGCGAATTGGCCCCGGTTCAGCATTGTGTGGGAGGGATATACCGGGGGGCGTGTTGACAGGCGGCACATCCTCTGCCCGTGCCGGAACGGCATTAACCATAACCGTGCCTGCGGGGTCTGGCGCTGGCGACGGAGGGATTTCCGGCGTGGTTGTCTGTACCACGTCAGGCAGCAGCGCCAACAACTGCCGCAGGCGTGAAAAATCTGGAGCCAGATCGCCTAATGTCTCACGCGCCCACACTTGCAGGCGTTCTGCGCTTTCCTGCGCTTCGCGAAACGCCGCCAGCGGTAATGCCCCACGGGCTTCGAGGTCGGCCAGTTGCTGGCGGACGGATTCGGGGGCCAGCGCATCAGCCGGGCGGGGAGCGGATAACGCGCGCTCGACATCCCGTACCTGCAGGCGCAGGGCGGCACTGTTTGACAGCGTGATACCGCGAATGTCTGCCATCACGCCTTCGTGATCCAGCAGCGCCGCCAGGGCATTACTGCGCGCCAGCGCCGCATCTTCAATAGATTCTGCGGATGCGCCTTCGCCGGTAAGCAGCTGTGGATGGAGTGCATCAGACCAGATTACGCTCAGTTCTGCCAGTTGTGTGAGCATTTCCGCCAGTCCCTGTGCGCCAGCCTGCTGGATGCGACTGCGCAGCAGCAGGATCAACACCCGGATATCCTTACTGCGCGTGAGCAGACGGCGCGCATCACGCTCAATTTCCGGCCAGTTCACGGCTTCCGGCGTACTGACAAAATCACCATATTGCGCCTCCGCCTGGGGGGCGGCGCGGCTGAACAGCAGCAGGTACTCCGGATCGTACTCCGGATCGGGGCCGCAGGGTTGTTCCGCGCTTACCGGTTTAGTCAGGGACATGTCCATATCATTACTCTCAGTGGGTTAAGCCGTGTTCAGGTTCAAAAATCATGCCGGTCACCGGACGGTCATGCATGGCTTTACCTGCCCAGGCCGTCCAGCCAAGCTGCTGCGCGCCGCCGATCACCGCAGGCGGTGCGGCATGAGGCTTTAACTGCAGTTCAATCTCCCAGCAATGTTCAAAACCGATGAACGTACGCACCAGTTCTGTCAGCACGGGCAAATTGTTGCCGCCGGGCAGAAAACGCAGGTAATCCTCCAGCGTGAGCGGGCCGATAATTAGCCGGAATTTGTACTGCATATCCGGTACGGCCTGGCCGATAAGCGCCCCGTTGCCCAGCACCGAAGACTGCGCGGGCGTGCCCAGACGGGTGATTTCATCGTTCGCCACCGTTATCCAGTGCAGGGCGAACTCTTTCACCGCAAAAGGTACGCTGAAATAGTGCGCCAGCGTGGCGGCCAGCCCGTCAGGATTGCGCGATTCGCGTACCAGATGAGCGGAGGCTGCCAGGCGAACATGATCTGACAGCGGGCTTTCGGCGCTTTCCCGTAGATCCTGCCCGCTGAGACTGGCGATATAAAACGCAAAACGGTCGTGTTCCGGTTTGTCCAGCCCGCCACCAGCGGACTGGCCGCTGCGCCATGCCTGCCAGAACTGCGTCAGCCAGCGGTGGTGAAAAATATTGGAAAAATGAACCAGCGTCGGATCGTGACGGCTCTCTGAGCGATTTAGCGCCAGCTCGGTATAGTGCAGCGGCAACGGGCCGTTTGGCCCCCACAGTCCGAGGCTGTACAGGCTCAGGTGCAGGCGTCCATCCAGCCAGCTGACCTGGGCGATTTCCCGTGGCGCAAAGGTCATCGTCGGCGTCTGTCCCAGACGGAATTTTTCCATCCGTGGCTGCCAGATACTGCCTGCCGGAGTATCACAGAGCTGGGCATCCACGCGCCGCATCAGGTTCAGGAATCCGTAACGCCATGGGGTTTTCTGCGCCTGGTCGAGAGCGCCGGTCATACGCTCCCCCGTTGCCCGGTTCTTACCGGCCAGGTCATGACATGCCCGCGTTGCATCGAGTGCAGCGTCATCTGTGAGAAGGTATTAATGGAAACATGGCGGGCAATATAGTGTTCCAGCACCAGACCGAACAGGTAAGGACTGATACCGGAAAATCCTTCTTCGTCCACGGTCAGTTCGCAACTGACGCCCCGGCCATAGACCAACAGACCGGAGCCGGGCAGGCGGCGGGTTACTGGGGTGGTTTTGCAGCCAATCAGGCTGCGCACCTGGCGCGACTGCGGGCTGTCGTGAGCCGGAATAAACAGATTCAGCAGATCGCGCAGCGCCTGGCCGCCGGTGCGGTGATCCAGATCGGCCAGCGGCAGATAATTAAACGACAACTGCCGGATCAGCCGCCAGGCCATTTCGCGTTCAGCCAGCGGCGGCTGCGGCGGGCGCGGCGGTCTGATAAGACCCACGCCCGCCACCGGGATCGCCGCATCTACGGTCAGATCATCCCGGCCATTACGTGGAATAAGACAGGGCAGATCGCGGTTAGTCACCATTGCCGTGACGGTGATATGGCGCAGATTTTCCGGGTAGGGCGCTTCATGCTGATCAACCAGCGACAGGAAGATTTCCGAGCCGGTATAGGGGGTTCGGGTGCCATAGCGGCGGGCATTTTCTGACGAGCGGCGCGGTTCACGACGCAGTGAAAAATAACGCCCGTGGTTGCCTTCGTCATTATTACGGGTGTGATACAGCGGACGAAAAATCATCTTCCGTGTGGTTTCCGCTTCCAGGCCTTCGACTTCCTGAACAGAAAACACCTCGTAATCCAGCGGACGGGTACGATCCACTACCAGATGCTGTTCCGTCACGCTGTGAGTGACTTCAATCCGGGTGGTGGTGCGGGGAAACAGGTTGATCACCGGCGTACAGAACAGGCTGAACTGTGCAGCGTCCGTCTGATGAATCAGCCAGTCCGGCGGCAGGCGATTAAGCAGTATGACAATTTCCGCCACATTGCCCTGCACCTTTTGTAACCCGGCAGACAATCCGGTCGGGGTGAAGAAGTAAAACCGTTCCGGACAGGCGAAAAATTCATGCAGCAGATTATGGCCGTGAAACACGTTCCAGGCGAGCGGCAGCAGCCCCTGCCCTGGCTCCAGCCCTTCGTGCGCCACCGGGTGTTGAAGATTCACATTCAGTTCGCCGTCAAAGTGACCGGGTTCACCGGCCAGTGTGGCGACGGCGCTGGTATGCAGCAGCTCAAACAGGTGTGACGCAATGCGTTCTTCGCCGCAGAGGTAAAAGGGCAGCCGTGCCGGACCGGCCAGCTCGCTGAAAGTCAGTTCCCCGAAGGTTCGCAGGGTGATGCGCAATGCCCCGGCGACATGAATATTAGGCGGCAGATAGCGGTGCAGGGCGGGCATATCCGGTGGCGCGGCGGTCAGGCGTACCTCCTCGATGGACAGCGGCCACAGCGTGACGTCCTGGCTGCTGCGAAACTGGCAGGCGGTATTTTCGCCTTCCGGGATAGGGGAAACGAACGCGGTATCGCGCGGCACGGTGACCCCTTTCGCCAGGTCGCCTTCCTGCGTATCGGGATACAGCTTTACCACTGCCATCGATGGCGTGGGGGTGACGTAATTGGGGCTGACGACTTCCAGTAACCGCTGTGTGAAGCGGGGAAACTCGGCGTCAATTTTTAGCTGAGTACGGGCGCTCAGAAAGCTGAACGCCTCGATCATGCGTTCCACATACGGGTCGGCAATATCGCTTCCCTGCATCCCCAGTCGGGCGGCAATTTTGGGATGGAGGGTGGCGAACTCAGCACCGGTCTCCCGCAGGTAGCTCAGTTCGCGGTTGTAATACTCCAGTAGCCGTGGATCCATGAATAATGCCCTGTATTAAAAGAACGTAATGCGGCTCAGTTCCATATCCAGCGCGCTGCGTACCATAAACTCCGTGGGATACGGCTGCGTCAGAATTTGTCCGCGAATTTCAAACTGTAGCGTGTTATAGCTACCCTGCCGGGTTTTATCGAGCAATGGCGTGACCCTGAGTGTGGCGGCGTTCAGCCGGGGTTCGAAACGAATAATGGCGCGCCGGATCGCCTCGCTGATATCGTCCCACTTATGCTCATACATAAAGCTGCCCGCCAGCGGCGGCAGGCCATAGTTGAGCACTGACGCCGCCGCCTGCGGATAGCGCCGGGCGTCGATGTCACCCTCGTGGCTAATGGTATTGAGCAAAAAGGAGAGATCCCGACGAATGATCTCCTTCAGTTGTACCGGCGTGACGCTGATATCCCGGTCAATTTTCTGATACGGAGCATTGTCACACAGCCGATCAAATAGGGTGGGCAGCAGGTGGTTAGCGGGTGTAAAACGAGACGTGCTCATGCGCCATCGTTTTCCTGAGCATGAAAGGTACAATGGGCCATGTCCAGCAGGCTGATATCGCCGTGGCTGGTCAGCCACACTTTCTGCCCCAGCGCCCGCACGGTGGTTTCGCCGGGGCCGTCCTGCCAGGCGGTTTCCCGGCACAGACGCAGGGCGTCAGATGCACTTTCCGAACCGCTGTAACGGGTAAAGAGCCAGGCGCCGTGCGTATCGCCATTCACCAGGGTGATATTAACGGGTTTCCACAGCAGATCGGTCAGGCGTGCCGGTTGCGGCGATTCCAGCGAGCGTATTTGCGAAAACGGCAGCCAGATATACACGCCGCCAGTGACCAGCTCAAGTACCGGGCCAAGGCGGGAATCGCTGTCGCTCGCCCAGTCAAATGCGCCGCCGTTCCACTGCCCGCCCGTGTCTGTTATGGCTTCCAGTGCGGTATTACGGTGTTTATCAACCTCACCGGTATCGTCATGACAGGCGAGTGCCGCCAGCAGTGACTCCACCCAAACGGGCTGCGGCAGAAGAAAACCGGGTCGTTGTTCACCCTGAAAAACGGTGTGGCGGAACATTTCGCAGCGAACCAGCTCCCGGTACAGCCGGGCCTCCTGGGTATAATTGGCCTCCATCCTGGCACATAGCTGAAGCTGGTGTAGCGCCCGCGACCAGTCTCCGGCCACACACAGCAACTGAAACAGGCTGTGGCGGCAGAGCGCCTTCGCCGGATTTTCCCGAACCTTCTGCTCCGCCATCTGAATCCCCTCCGCAATAGAGTATTCCTGTAGCAGCGCGGACAGGGTAGCAGGAAGCGTGTCAGTTTTTTTCATAGGCGGTATTTCCATTTTTCTGTGTCGGAGTGATTCGGTAGTGGCTATCGATGCCAATAATACGATGCTCGCGGCGGGTCAGATCGGGCAGTATCTCGCTATGTGCGGTTTTCCCCCCCAGTTCCGGCGAGAGCAGTTGTAGGATATCGGGCATTGATTCCATCGCCAGCCAGTGCATTTCACCCTCACCGGTCGTGTCCAGCGTATCCAGAATGGCATCAATACCGGGCGCGCCTGCCACCATATCCTGTAACGTGTCGGTGTCGCCCTTTTTATCGTATAACGACGTCAAATCCTGGGTGACAGCGTCTTCATTTCGGGGAAACGGTTTATCACGGAGGGGCTTTTCCTGCCCGGAGGGCCGCAATGCCTGCTGATATTCCTGGTAAAGCTGGTGTAGCGTGCTATCCGCTTCATGGCCGGTGTAAGAGGGCGCGGTTTCCCGGACGGGAATAATATCGAACGGGTTCTGCGGATTGAGCTGTTGTTGTTTAAACCAGTCCAGATCCAGGTACTCAGCAACGGATTCAGATGACTGAACCAACTGAGGAAACGAAACATCGGGACGGGACTCATCATTGGTGCGGGCAAGGCACCAGGATGACAGACCCCATTCAATCGTATCTCCATCATTCAGCCGCATACGGTGATGAGGTTCCATCACCTGCTCATTGACGGCACAGCACAGTTCATCAGAGTGATTAACAATCCACCACGCCTCTTCGTGGCGAACAAGACTGAGCGCGATATCGTCTTTCCCATGTTGCTCAAAAAGCGGAATGTAGGGGGCGGCGGCAGTAAATACGATGTATGTCCCTGCGGGATACTGTGCGTTATCCGTTATACCCTGCGACTGTATTTTCCGTAATTCCCACATGTCTTGTTTCATTATGTCCCTTAAATGTATTTATTTTTCTGGAGGAAACGTTTAGGGAGTTTTAATTCATAAATAATTTTAACTAAATTCATAGGGAGTCATTATTGATGACACCCTTTTTATTATTTTCGTCGTGAATGAATTGTTGTATGCATAGATGTCTTTTTTGAAATATTATTTCTTTTAATTCTGCAATTTCGATTTTTATCTTGCTGTTCATTGATTATTTAATATTAACGGCTTAGTTGCTAATTAGTCCCTGATCTGTATCATTGTTTTGTTTCGATATTTTTTCGATGCTATCAATAAAGAATTGTTTATATATTTATATGCATTGATGCATTATTTTTATGAATTTTTATGTCACAAGGCATAACACATGGAAACTCCTGTTTCACGCAGTGCGTTGTATGGAAAACTGGCCGGCCCACTATTCCGGTCGCTGGAATCGGCAACGGCATTTTGCAAACTACGCTCTAATCCCTGGGTTGAGCTGACTCACTGGCTGCACCAGTTAACACAGCAGCCCGATAACGATATTCTCCACGTTCTTCGGCATTACCAGATCCCTCTTTCTGATGTGGAGAAAGCGTTACTCCGGCAACTGGATATGCTGCCCGCCGGGGCCAGCGCCATTAGTGATTTTTCTCACCATATCGATCTCAGCGTTGAAAAGGCCTGGATGCTGGCGAGCGTCCGTTACGGCGATAACAAAATTCGCAGCGGCTGGTTGCTGCTGGCCTTGTTGACCACGCCAGAACTGCGTCGGGTACTGAGCAGTATCTGCGCGCCGCTGGCCACGCTTCCGGTTGATGAACTGACTGAAATACTGCCCTCGTTGATCGAAACATCGCCGGAAGCGCAGGAGCGCCCTTACGACGGCTCCGGCCTGGCATCAGCCATTCCCGGTGAAAGCAGTCAGGCGATTCCCAACGGCGGGCAGGACGGTAAATCCGCGCTGGCAAAATACTGTCAGGACATGACGGCACAGGCGCGCGACGGCAAAATCGACCCGGTGACGGGGCGTGAGCATGAAATCCGCACCATGACGGATATTCTGCTGCGCCGTCGCCAGAATAATCCACTACTGACTGGTGAGGCGGGCGTCGGGAAAACGGCGGTCGTCGAAGGTTTTGCCCTGGCGATTGCGCAGGGGGAAGTGCCGCCCGCGCTGCGGGAAGCACGGCTGCTGGCGCTGGACGTTGGCGCTCTGTTGGCCGGAGCCAGCATGAAAGGCGAGTTTGAATCGCGTCTGAAAGGGTTACTGGAAGAGGCCGGGCGCTCGCCGCAGCCGGTTATTCTGTTTGTTGATGAAGTTCACACTCTGGTGGGCGCGGGCGGCGCATCCGGCACGGGCGATGCCGCTAACCTGCTGAAACCGGCGCTGGCGCGCGGCACCCTGCGGACTATCGGCGCCACCACCTGGAGCGAATACAAGCGCCATATTGAGAAAGATCCGGCACTGACCCGGCGTTTTCAGGTGTTGCAGATTGCCGAACCGGAAGAAATCCCCGCAATGGAAATGGTGCGTGGTCTGGTGGATACGCTGGAAAAACACCATAACGTACTGATTCTGGATGAGGCGGTACGTGCGGCGGTACAGCTTTCTCACCGCTATATTCCCGCCCGGCAGTTGCCGGATAAGGCCATCAGCCTGCTGGATACCGCCGCGGCCCGCGTGGCGCTGACGCTGCACACGCCGCCTGCCAGCGTACAGTTCCTGCGCCAGCAGCTAAAAGCGGCGGAAATGGAACGGTCGCTGTTGCAGAAGCAGGAAAAAATGGGGATTCAGTCAGATGAGCGGCGCGATGTGCTGACGGCGCGAATTTTCTCGCTCAACGATGAACTGACTGCATCCGAATCCCGCTGGCAGCGGGAGCTGGAACTGGTACATACGTTGCAGAAACTGCGTCTCGCAGAGTCTGATGCTGATGACAAAACCACGCTGCAACAGGCCGAAACGGCGCTAAGGGAGTGGCAGGGCGACGCGCCGGTGGTGTTCCCGGAAGTCAGCGCGGCGGTGGTCGCGGCGATTGTCGCCGACTGGACCGGTATTCCTGCCGGGCGCATGGTGAAAGATGAGGCCAGCCAGGTGCTGGAACTGCCTGCCCGACTGGCGCAACGCGTTACCGGGCAAGACGGCGCGCTGGCGCAGATTGGTGAACGTATTCAGACCGCCAGGGCGGGACTGGGCGATCCACGCAAACCGGTGGGCGTGTTTATGCTGGCCGGGCCGTCCGGTGTCGGTAAAACCGAAACCGCGCTGGCGCTGGCGGAGGCTATCTACGGCGGTGAGCAAAACCTGGTAACCATCAATATGAGCGAGTTCCAGGAGGCTCACACAGTTTCCACGCTGAAAGGCGCGCCGCCCGGCTATGTGGGCTATGGCGAGGGTGGTGTGCTGACGGAAGCGGTGCGTCGCCACCCCTGGAGCGTAGTGCTGCTCGACGAGATCGAAAAAGCGCACCATGACGTCCATGAACTCTTCTATCAGGTGTTTGACAAGGGCGGGATGGAGGACGGTGAGGGTACACATGTCGATTTCAAAAACACCACGCTACTACTCACCACCAACGTGGGTTCCGACCTCATCAGCCAGATGTGTGAAGATCCGGCTTTAATGCCCGATGCTACGGGGCTTAAAGAGGCGCTAATGCCGGAATTACGCAAGCATTTCCCGGCGGCATTTCTGGGCCGCGTGACGGTGATCCCTTACCTGCCGCTGGACGAAACGTCGCGTGGCGTGATTGCCCGTCTGCACCTTGACCGACTGGTGGCGCGGATGGGTGAACAGCACGGCGTGATGCTGACGTATAGCGAGGAACTGGTCGCACATATTGTGGCGTGCTGTCCAATGCATGAAACGGGCGCGCGGTTGCTGATTGGCTACATCGAGCAGCACATTCTGCCACGACTGTCGCGCTACTGGTTGCAGGCCATGACGGAAAAAGCCGCTATCAGGCAGATTGATATCGGCGTTAATGGTGATGAGCAGATTGTTTTTGAGACAACCTCGCAGGAGGGAATATGCCAAAAGAGTTAAGTGGTGCGCAGTGGGTTTATGGCGTGACTAAGTTTGTCGGCGGAAATACAGATAAACCCCACTGGTCAATTGATGGGCATTAAATATGACATTACGTTACCCGGCGTTATTGACTCCTTTGCTAATGATGTTCGCTTTCAGTGTTCATGGCGAACCGCCTTTACCACAGGATGTGCAGCATTTTCTGAGCAATGCAGAGATGTGCCAGCATCTGGCCGGCGAATGGGACAGTTCTTTACCGGAAGAGGATAAAAAAGTCATAGAAAAGGGCATTAATACCTGGTGCGCTCCGGCGAAAAAAGCACTTCCTGGGTTACGGGAAAAGTACAAAGAAAACAAAGAGATTATAAAAAAACTCTCTGAGTATGATTTTTAAACTGTGCCGTTGCACCGCTGTCCGGGCGGTCGTCGGTAGATTGATAAGGAAATGAAAGAGTATGGCTATCAACAATAGCGCGCAGAAATTCATCGCGCGCAACCGCGCGCCGCGCGTGCAGATTGAATATGACGTAGAGATTTACGGTTCCGAGAAAAAAATCGAGCTGCCGTTCGTGATGGCGGTGCTGGCCGATCTGGCCGGGAAACCGCGGGAAGAACTGCCGCCAGTGACGGATCGCAAATTCCTCGATATTGATATTGATAACTTCAATGAGCGCATGAAAGCCATTGCGCCGCGCGTGGCGTTCGCTGTGCCGAATACGCTGACGGGTGAAGGTCAGTTGATGGTCGATATCACGCTGGAAAATATGGACGACTTTTCGCCGGCACAGATTGCCCGCAAGGTGGACGCCCTGAACCAGTTACTGGAAGCCCGCACTCAACTGGCGAACCTCCAGACCTACATGGATGGCAAGGCCGGGGCGGAAAATCTGGTCAATAAACTGTTGCAGGACCCGACCCTGCTGAAAACGCTGGCGAATGCGCCGAAACCGGCCGCTACCCAGCAAGGTGTGTCAGCGGATAATGAATCAGCGGAATAACGTCGAATTTTTAAGGAATTTTCATGGCAAACAGTAATATGCAGGCAACCGACGCGGTTGCTCAGGATACCGTCTCCGCATCCGGTGAATTTGATGCGTTGCTGAATCAGGCCTTCCGACCCAAGACTACCCAGGCGGCAAAAGCCGTGGAAGCCGCGGTGCAGACGCTGGCGCAACAGGCGCTGGCGAACACGATCACCGTCAGCGATGACGCTTATAAAAGCATCAGCGCTATTATTGCGCAGATCGACTTTAAACTGACCGAACAGATCAAACTGATTCTGCAACATCCCGACTGGCAGAAGCTGGAATCCTCCTGGCGCGGTATGGAGCATCTGGTTTACAACACCGAGACCGACGAAAAGCTGAAAATCCGCTTCATGAATCTGTCAAAAGATGAATTGCGGCGCAACATGAAGCGTTACAAGGGCATCGCCTGGGATCAAAGCCCGATGTTCAAGAAACTGTATGAAGCCGAATACGGCCAGTTAGGTGGCGAACCTTATGGCTGTATCATTGCGGATTACTACTTCGACCATACACCGCCCGATGTGGATCTGCTTGGCTCTATCGCCAAAGTCGCCGCGTCGGCCCATGCGCCGTTTATTGCCGGGGCTTCCCCCTCGGTACTGCAAATGGACTCCTGGCAGGAGCTGGCGAATCCCCGCGACCTGACCAAAATCGTCACCCAGAACCTGGAATATGCGCCGTGGAACTCGCTGCGGGCTAGCGAAGACTCCCGTTATATTGGCCTGACGATGCCGCGTTTTCTTGCCCGCCTGCCGTATGGCGCAAAAACCAACCCGGTGGACGAGTTTGATTTTGAAGAAGATGCGGATGGTTCTGACCATACCAAATACGTCTGGAGCAACGCGGCCTACGCGATGGGCGTAAACATCAACCGCTCCTTCAAACACTACGGCTGGTGTACGTTGATTCGCGGTGTGGAATCAGGCGGTGCGGTGGAAAATCTTCCCTGCCATACCTTCCCGACTGACGATGGCGGCGTGGACATGAAATGCCCGACCGAAATCGCCATCTCTGACCGCCGCGAGGCTGAACTGGCGAAAAACGGTTTTATCCCGTTGATCCACCGTAAAAACTCAGACTATGCCGCCTTTATCGGTGCACAGTCGCTGCAAAAACCACAGGAATACTACGATCCGGACGCGACGGCCAACGCTAACCTGTCTGCCCGTCTGCCGTACCTGTTCGCCTGCTCGCGCTTCGCGCACTTCCTCAAATGTATCGTCCGCGACAAAATCGGTTCCTTTAAAGAGCGCGAGGATATGCAGCGCTGGCTAAATGAATGGATTATGAATTACGTCGACGCCGATCCGGTTAACTCCTCGCAAGAAACTAAAGCCCGTCGTCCGCTGGCTGCCGCTGAAGTAGTGGTGGAAGAGGTGGAAGGCAATCCAGGTTATTACGACGCGAAATTCTTCCTGCGTCCGCATTTCCAGCTTGAAGGGCTGACGGGATCGCTGCGCCTGGTGACAAAACTGCCGTCAGTGAAGCAGGGCAATGCCTGATGCATTTATTTTGTGAATGTTTAAGCGAGTGAAGTCAGAGAAGATAGAGAATATAAAGAGGGATATGAAGAAAAGAATTTCGTCTCGCCCACGGTCTCGTAAAGGTGGGTACGTAATGATGACACATATCCGAATGCCAGTAACAATGCCGAAGCTTTTTATATCATTGAGTAGGAAATACATATTATGACCATAAGCCCAACTTTTCATCTGTTACCTGGTATTGTTCTGCTCTTTTCACAATATGCTGTAGCCTGGGAAGTCAGTTGCCCGGCTGTTATTGATACTCAGTCTTCTGCTGTGAGCCTGAAGTCTGATGTCCCAGCGGCGTGGCAGCTTTCTCCCCGATATATGTCGCGTTTATGGTTAAGTAGTATTGGGGTAACGCAGGGTAAACCTGAAAACCTGATGGATCTCAAACCAGAGACTAAAAAAGTAAACGGTGAAAATTGGTCTGTATGGGAAACAGAACGTGTTAGCGATAAAGAAACCGATCGCTATTGGGTTTCGTGTATTTATGGTCATGAACAGATATGGTTGACGCAACCAATACCTGCTTCTTCTACTCGCTGTAAGACTCGTAATTTTGAGGGATCGCCAGAAGACCAGTCTGTATCTTTTATCTGTAATTAGCGATTTGAGACGTGAAAATTTCAGTACAGGTTATGGTTTTTATTATCGGAAGTTATGAAGCATTATTTATATGCATTAAATAATGCAAATTCATAAAATAACTAAATACATTATCGGTACCGGAAAAATATACAGTCCTCTGTTCTCCTGAAGTTATTGGAGAAGGATTCTGTACGGCAATGATTTATCTATAAACAAAAAGATATAGATAAAATCAGGTTTATTTTAAGTAAAACTTAATAAGGATATAAAAATGGCTTATGACATTTTTTTGAAAATTGACGGCATTGATGGCGAGTCAATGGATGACAAACACAAAAATGAAATTGAAGTACTGAGCTGGCGCTGGAATATCCATCAGGAATCCACCATGCACGCCGGTAGCGGCCTCGGCTCCGGTAAGGTCTCCGTCACCAACCTGGATTTTGATCACTATATCGACCGCGCCAGCCCGAACCTGTTCAAATACTGCGCCTCCGGCAAGCACATTCCGCAGGCCATTCTGGTTATGCGTAAGGCTGGCGGCAATCCGCTGGAGTACCTCAAGTATACCTTCACCGACCTGATTGTCGCCGTGGTTTCCCCGAGCGGCAGCCACAATGGTGAAATCGCCTCCCGTGAAACGGTAGAGCTTTCTTTCAGCACCGTGAAGCAGGAATACGTGGTGCAGAACCAGCAGGGCGGCAGCGGCGGCACTATCACCGCAGGTTACGACTTCAAGGCGAACAAAGAAATTTAACGGCTGTTTTTCCGGCCAGATGTTATGTCTGGCTGGTTTTATTGTTTTGATTTTAAAGGAATTTACAGTGAATAAATGGCGTAACCCACTCGGTGGTTATGTGCGGTAGCTATGCCTTTTGCACTGCTCCTGCTTTCCGGATGCGGCCGCTACCTGACCCCTAATCGCAGCGGCCTGGCCTGAGCGTGAAAGCGTTTTACAAGGTGAATTCTGACAATCAGAAGAAAGCGGCGTCCATGAAGATACGTGTTGAGAATTAATGAGCTACACAGAATTTTTAGAGGGTAAGCAAAATGAACAGACCTTCATTCAATGAAGCGTGGCTGGCTTTTAGGAAGGTGAATCATTCCGTCGCTGATGTGGGTAGCATTATTGGTGGAAACGTTGGGAAAAATATAACTGGTGGTTATTTTCAAAATGCCTGTCCTATTCGAATGAGCTATGTTTTGAATGCGACAGGATTCCCAATAGCCCGTAACTCCCCGTATGCAAAGGTTAGTGGTGCCGATAATAAATTCTATATTTATCGCGTGAATGATATGATTGATCATCTTACTCATAATATGGGCAAGCCTGATCTTATTGTTAATAATCCGAAACAGAGTGACTTTATAGGGAAGAAAGGAATTATCGTAGTAAAAGGGCATGGCTGGAGCAATGCCAGAGGACACGTTACATTATGGAATGGCAGTATCTGTTCAGATCAGTGCCACTTATTAAATGACCCAGATAATGGACCATTTGTTCCTGAAGTTGGGACTCTGTGGATACTGCCATGAAATGGTTAATATTAGTTACTTTCAGCATAAGTGGAATGCTGGTATGGCAGCCATCTTTTGCACAAGAAGCATTGACCACACAATATTCACAGTCGGAACTCTTAAAAAATTGGGCGCTGAGTCATTGTCTGGCATTAGTATACAAAGATGATGTCGTTAAAAACGATGCCAGAGCTACGGCCAGTGCTTACCTTGAATATGGTAAACAATCTGTGGAGATTTATCATGAAATTGATGAGATTGCGAAAAAATATTCAGGGTTGAAATATAATGGCTCGATATCATCAGATTTTAATACCATGAAGTGCATAGATTTTATCCACGACAGTGAGTTAAATGAATTAATTGAAAGGCGTGTCGAGAAGTAAAATTCAAAGATATTAAAAGCATATGTTCTCTTGCTCTGATGAATTTATGGGTAATAGAGAGCTGTACAGTAATAGTTAATCTGTTCACCTAATAAAGCAGATAAATCAGGGCTTTATTTAGGTAGTTAAAAGGATAGTAGATATGTCTTATGATATTTTTCTGAAAATTGACGGCATCGACGGTGAGTCGATGGATGACAAACACAAAAATGAAATTGAAGTACTGAGCTGGCGCTGGAATATCCATCAGGAATCCACCATGCACGCCGGTAGCGGTCTCGGTTCCGGTAAAGTATCTGTTACTCATCTTTCATTTGAACATTACATCGATCGCGCCAGCCCGAACCTGTTCAAATACTGCTCTTCCGGCAAGCACATTCCGCAGGCCATTCTGGTTATGCGTAAGGCTGGCGGCAATCCGCTGGAGTACCTCAAGTACACCTTCACAGATCTGATTATTGCAATGGTATCGCCCAGCGGAAGCCAGGGAGGGGAAATTGCGTCTCGCGAATCAATTGAGCTCTCCTTCAGCACCGTGAAACAGGAATACGTGGTGCAGAACCAGCAGGGCGGCAGCGGCGGCACCATCACCGCAGGCTACGACTTCAAGGCCAACAAAGAAATTTAACGGTTGTTTTTCCGGCCAGATTTATATCTGGCCGGATTTATTGTTTTGATTTTAAAGGAATTTACAGTGAATAAATGGCGTAACCCCACTCGGCGGTTATGTGCGGTAGCTATGCCTTTTGCACTGCTCCTGCTTTCCGGATGCGGCAGTAGCGATGCGTTACCTGACCTCGAATCACAGCGACTCGACCTGAGCGTGAAAGCCTCTGATAAGGTGAATCCTGACAATCAGAAGAAGGCCGCGCCCATTGAGATACGTGTTTATGAACTAAAAAATGACGCCGCTTTCACGACAGCTGATTACTGGTCGCTCCATGACAACGACAAATCCGTCCTTACCGACGATTTAGTGCGTCGCGACAGCTTTATTTTGCGTCCCGGCGAAGAGAAAAAACTGCGTCGCCCGCTGAATGCGCAGACCACGGCAATCGGCGTACTGGCCGGATACCGTAACCTGGCCAAATCGGTCTGGCGGGTAACCTACAAAATCCCGGAAGCCCCGGAAAAAGCCTGGTACAGCAACTTCGTACCGGGGAAAGGAAAAGTGCAGTTGGATGCGGAACTGGAACAAAGCGCTATTGTAATTACGGAACGGGATAAATGAATTATGAGCTGGAATGACCGCGTAGTCTGGAGTGAAGGACAATTTTTACTGCCGCAGATGTTTCAGCAGCAAGAGCGTTATCTGGAACACGTCATGCATTACCGCAGCCTGCCGCTGACCCCCTTTTTCTGGGGATTCAGCCACTACAATATTGATGGCGAAGCGCTGAACATCGGTAAACTGATACTGAAAGAGGCATCAGGGATTTTTCCTGACGGTACGCCGTTTAACGCACCGGACCATACCCCGCTGCCGCCGCCGCTGACCATCCTGCCGGAGCACCTGAACCAGCAGATTTGTCTGGCGGTACCGGTACGCGCGCCGAACAGCGAAGAAACTACGTTTGACAATAACCCGGAATCACTGGCGCGTTTCTCGGTACACGAACACGACATCCGCGACGCCAACTCGCTGGGACGTGGCGCGCAGTTATTACAGCTCAGTCATCTGCGCCTGCGGCTGCTGCCGGAAAAGGCGGTGACGGGCGCCTGGATTGGCCTGCCGTTGACCCGCATCACCGGGTTGAACCCTGACGGGCGGATAGATATCGACCACGACCTGATCCCGCCCATCATTAATTATCAGGCCAGTTCACTGATGTGTACCTGGCTGTCGTGGATCAACGATCTCATCCGGATGCGGGCCGATTCGCTGGCGGAACGGCTGACCGGCAGCGACAGCCACGGCCATGAAGCAGCAGAGGTCTCCGATTACCTGCTGCTGCAAATTCTCAATCGCTTTGAGCCGCTGTTGATTCACCTGGCGAAAACCCCGCTGGCCCCGGAAGTGTTGTATCGCTACCTGTCCGAACTGGCCGGGGAACTCTCCACCTATGTGCGTCCACAAACGCGACGGCCCGCTGAATACAAAGAGTACAAACACCTGACGCCCTATGCCGGGTTGAAATCACTGGTCGATGAGGTGCAGTTCCTGCTGAACGCGGTACTGATCCGGGGCGCGCAGCGCATCGAGCTGAAAGAGGGGACTTACGGCATCCTGAATGCGGTGGTAGCCCCTTCCGATCTTGCCGATTTCAGCACGCTGGTACTGGCGATAAAGGCTTCAATGCCGACCGATGTGCTACTGCAACATTTTGCCGCCCAGACCAAAATCGGGCCATCCGATCGCCTGCCGGAACTGATCCGCTCGCATCTGCCGGGGCTGGCTTTGCAGGTTTTGCCTGTACCACCGCGCCAAATCCCGTTTCAGGCCGGATACATCTATTACGACATCCGCCGCGAGGGAGCATTGTGGGAACACATTGCCCGTTACGGCGGGATGGCCATGCACACCGCCGGGGAATTTCCGGGGCTGGAGACAGAACTGTGGGGAGTGCGCGATAAATGACAGACAGTACCCTGACGCCGCCAGCGGCGGACATGATGTCCTTTTTGTCCACCACGCCGGAACATAAGGACAGTGAATATGAAACGCCGGTACACACCAGCCAGCGCACGGAACTCAATGTCATCGTTGAAGACGGTCCGGACAGCAAACTCCGGCTGGCTGAAATCAGCGCGGCGGCTAACCCGTTGCTCGCCGCTGCCCGGCCTTTATTGTGCGCTCTCGCAGCCATGCCCGCTAAACTGGATGCGGCCCTGGTAGAGCCTTACCGTAATCTGCTGGTACGCGAGATGCATCTGTACCAGACATTATGCGATCAGGCGAACCTGCGGCGCGAGCACGTACTGGCGGTACGTTACTGCCTGTGTACGGCGCTTGATGAAGCCGCCAATAACACAACCTGGGGACGGCGCGGCGTCTGGGCCGGAAAAAGCCTGCTGGTAACATTTCATGGTGAAAGCGAAGGCGGGATAAAACTTTTCCAGATCATCGGGCGTCTGGCGGCCAGCTTCCAGGAACATGGCAACGTACTGGAGGTTATCTACCACCTGCTGGGGTTGGGATTTGAAGGCCGCTACAGCGTGCAGCCAGACGGGCGTAAGCAACTGGACAATATTCGCCAGCAACTGCTGACACAGCTTTCACAGCGTCGCGATCCGGTTATGCCCGCGCTCTCGCCTGACTTTCAGGGGGCGATAAGCGGACGACTGCGGCGGATGCGCCGGGTGCCGGTCTGGCTGAGCGCCGGGATAGCCCTGTTGGCGATGCTGACGCTGTTTGGCCTTTACAGCCACCGGATGGATGTGCAGACCGTCACCGTACAACAGCATATTGATGCGATTGGTATAAAACTGCCGCCGCCGCCCGTGCCGGTTCATAAGCTGCGGCTGAAAATCCTGCTGGCAAACGAAATCGCCCGTGGCCTGCTGACCGTGGACGAAGATGACCAGCACAGTAGGGTGGTCTTCCGTGGCGACGCCATGTTTGTACCGGGACAAAAAACGGTGAGTGACGCAATCCGGCCAGTGATTAACAAAGCGGCGCGGGAAATCGCCCGCGTGGGCGGCGCAGTCACTGTAACGGGTCACACTGACAGCCAGCCCATTCATTCGGCTGAATTCCCATCCAACCTGGTGCTGTCGGAAAAACGGGCGGCGGAAGTTGCGGCGTTGCTGACCTCCGGCGGCGTACCTGCCGGACGGGTACATATCGTCGGCAAGGGCGATACGGTACCGGTGGCGGATAACGGCAGTAAAGCCGGGCGGGCGAAAAACCGTCGGGTGGAAATTCTGGTAGTGGAGTGAATGAATGATAAAAAAATCGACCTATGATGTGTCTCATCATTCGGCAATATGTGGCGTGACGGGGGATTATTATCGGATCTCAGCGACATATCACATAAAACGATCTATCCGTGTTTTTTTGATCATTTTATGTTGTTTATTACCCGGTGGCGTTTTTGCCGGGTCCCTGATTAACGCAGGATTAATTTCCCCCGATAATGTCAACCTCAGTATACGGGATTTTCTGGGATTTTATGCCAGTGATAACGTACAGGAAAAAGATAATACACTGATGTATGTGTTGGGGGTAGCGGATGCCACAGAAGGTAAGACGTGGTGTGGATATGGTCAGGTTGACAGTATAACAATAAACCATACTGTGCTGGCCTGGCTTGATCGGTACTCTGTGAAAAAGCCTGATGCAAGAGCTTCGGTGCTGATAGAGGAAGCATTAGTTAAAAATTTCCCCTGTCAGGGGACTGAACCCTCCGTAAAAATTGCTTCCCGGTCATCTCCTGTGTTATCCCTGACGCCGGATGCGCTTAATCTTTCAGGTAATGACTTTTTTAAATTTTGGGTATCTGGTAATCAACTGGATAAACTCAGAGCGGGTATCTATCTGCTTGGCGTGGAGGATGCAACGGAGAAAAAACTATGGTGTGGATACGATTTATTTAAGACGCTAACATTAAATGAAATTGTCTATGTTTCTCTTAAAAATAAAACCAATGAGGAACTGAATTCTCGCGCGGCTGAACTTATCATAAATAAATTAATAGAGTATCCCTGTAATATATAAAATCATTCAAGTTGCATCAAGGCGGCAAGGGAGTGAATCCCCAGGAACGTACATTAGTTCGTGACTGGGGTGAGCGAGGAAAGCCAACACACATGCAGCCTGAAGTATGACAGGTATACCCTGTGATAATGTTATCGCTGCCAGTTCAGATAAAGTCTTGGTGGTAAAGGATTGATATGTTTAAGGTGATGGTCTGTCTGTTGGTGGGTATTCCTGCCATTTCTTATGCGCAGGATTATGGGTGTGCTACGGTTGGAGCATCAATGGAGTCATCGTTATTTGATGCCATAAAAAATGACCTGAATATAGATGTCGCTACTATTATAAAGGATAAAACAAAGTGTATCTAAGGTCTATGCAGAATCTCTGGCCAGGATGGATTATGAAAAAGATAAGGCCAAAAATAAAGTGGCAATATTAGATAAAAAATCCTATTCCGATAGTTACTATGAAAATCAGGTTAAATCTATCGTGGCAAAATATACCTATATTAACAAAGATAAAGAAAAAGATATTTTCATTGCATCCAGCTTCATGAATGCTGATGAGTGTTCTGTAAGATTTAATGGTTATATTACTTTATCCAGGGAATTTTAAAATATTGATTATTGGGTGGCGAGTCGAAATATAATGCAAAAATTTCTTAGTCTGCTTTTTTCCCGGCGCGCGCTGGCAGTTGTGGGCGTTCTGGTTCTGGCGCTACTGGTCTGGTTTGTCGGGCCGCTGGTGTCATTTGATACCCTGCGCCCGCTGGCCTCCGTGGGTAGCCGGGTAGTGACCATTGCCCTGTTGCTGATGCTGCTGGTACTGTGGCTGGTCAACTGGTCGATGAGTATCATCGGCATCAGTGTCCTGTGCCTGGCGATTGGCTTCGTCACACCGCTGCTGGCCCTGGGCGATGTCCATCCGTTTGCGCCGCTGTGGGTCCGCCTGACCCTGATTGGTTTCATCCTGCTGATGTACGCGCTGTACGGCCTGTACCGGCTGTGGCGTGCGCTGCGTATGGATGAACAACTGCTGCGTCGCTTCCTGCATCCTCGCGGGGAAGAGGTACCGGTGGCAGGCGAGATCAAAGCCGACCTGCGCACCGTCAACCATATTGTCACGCAGGCCATCCGGCAGCTGCGGCAGTTGCGGGTGGATATGCCTGGCTGGCGTAAAATCTTCGAGGGAAAACGCTTTCTGTATGAGCTGCCGTGGTTCATGGTGGTCGGCAGTCCCGGCGACGGCAAAACCACGGCCCTGCTGAACACCGGATTGCAGTTCCCGCTGGCGGAGCAAATGGAGCAGACCTCGCGTATCCTGACAGTGCCGGGTGGCGGCACGCTACACTGCGACTGGTGGTTTACCAATGAAGCGGTGTTGATTGATACCGCCGGACGCTACGCCCGCCACGATGACGGTGGTGAAGCGAGCGCCGCGCAGCGTAACGCCGGAGAGTGGCAGGGCTTTCTCGGTCTGCTGCGTAAACATCGCCCCGGCGCGCCGCTTAACGGCGTGATCCTGACGCTAAACGTGGCGGATTTAACCGCACAGTCACCGGCGGAACGCCTGGCGGCCTGCGCCGCTCTGCGGGCGCGACTGGCAGAACTGCGCGAGACCCTGGGGATTCGCTTTCCGGTCTATCTGGTGGTCACCAAAATGGATTTGTTGCCGGGTTTCAGCGAGTATTTTCGCACGCTGACCAGCCATCTTCGCGCACAAATCTGGGGCTTCACGTTGCCGTACAGCCGCAGGCGAAAAGCGGGCGACCCGCAGGCGCTGCATGCCGCCTGCGCACAGGAGCTGGCGCGCCTGACGCTGCGGCTGGATCAGGGACTGGATACCCGGTTACAGGAAGAGTACGACCTTAAAAGCCGCCAGCGGCTGTATACCTTCCCGCGTGAGTTCGCCGCCCTCGGCGAGCCGTTGCTGGAGGCTATTGAACAGATCTTCCTCGATTCAAAATTCGATGCCACGCAACTGAATAACACGCTGCGCGGGGTGTTTTTCACCAGTGCCGCGCAGGCGCAGGCCGACGCCGTGGCCGACCAGTTGAGTATCTGGCAGCGCTTTGTCCGGGCGATAAAAACCGCCCGTGGCGAATCCTCCACCTCTCTCCCACACGCTCTGCCGGACGGCAATCGCAGCTACTTTCTGCATGACCTGCTGACGCAGTTTATTTTCCGTGAAGCGCACCTGGTGGAGCCAAACCTCCAGTGGGCCTGGCGTTACCGCCTGCTGCGCCTCGGCGGGCACCTGCTGGTACTGGTGCTGGCATTCCTGCTGTGGCAGGGGATGCAGACCAGCCAGCAGACCAACGGCGACTATCTGAATGAAATCAGCGCCCGCGCGACCCGGCTGGATGGTGAAGTGAAAGCCTACACCGGTAAACCGGCGATGGCTCCCGTCCCGGCACTGCTGGACAGCGCAAGGGAACTGTCCGCCTGGCCGGAACTGGACCCGGACGCGCCGCCGCTGACCTGGCGCTACGGCCTGTACAGCGTACCGCCGGTAACCGACAGCGTGGCGTCGCTGTACAACCGTCTGCTGGATCAACTGCTGCTGCCGCCGCTGGTGAAACGGATGGAGTATGTGCTGGCGGACGCCATTGCCCGTCAGGACAGTAAAGCGGCCTACGATGCCCTGCGCATCTATCTGCTACTGAATCTGGATAAAGATCACGAAGATAAATACAACGCGGCGGAGATCCAGTCGTGGGTGATTAACGATCTGGGGAACAGCGACAGCGTGGCCGGGTTCGGCGGGCGCGCCGCCGTGCTGACGCATATCGAAGCGCTGTTTGACGGCAGCCGGGTGGTGCATTCACCGTATGAGAAAGATGAGGCGCTGATCCGCCAGGCGCGGGCATTCCTCGACGGTCACACCAGTACCGAGCGTATCTACGCGCGGGCGCTGGCGGCAATGGAGAGCGAAGCGCCGCAGGAGTTCACGCTGGTACGCGCCGTCGGCGCGGATGCGGGAACGGTGTTTGTGCGTAGCAACGGCGCGCCGCTGGATCGGGGCGTGCCGGGTATTTTTACCCGTGAAGGATACCGGGAGCTGTTCGACAAACGATTACCGGAATTTGTGGCGGCGGCGACGGCGAACGATGGCTGGGTGATGGGCCGGGAGAGTACGCCAAAAAAGCTGACTGACAGCCTGCGCAGCCAGATACCGGGGCAGGAGCAGTCTGTCGCCCGCGAAGTCCGCCGTTTGTACCTGACGGAATATGCCCGCCGCTGGCAGGATTTTCTGGACAGTATCCATAGTATCAACAGTGCCGGGGAAGAGGGCAGTTCCGGCCTGGCCTATGATTTACAGGTGCTGCGCACCCTGGCGTCGCCGGACTCACCGCTGATGCGGCTGGGAAAAGCGGTGGTGGAGCAGACCACGCTGGTGCCGCCGCCGGACCCGCAGGCCAGACAGAAACAACTGGCGCAGCGCGCATCCGGTAACGCGGGGAAAGTGGTACAGACGGCAAAACTGTTCCAGGATATTCACCCGGAAGAACGGCTGGAAAAAACGCTGGTGGATGACCGTTTCGCCGCGCTGCGCGAGGTCATTGCCGGGCGGACGGACGGCGGACAGAGCGGCAGTGGGACGATGCAGATCGCTTCGCTGCTGACCATGCTCAACGAGTATTACACCCAACTGACCATTGCTGATAGCGCGCTGGCAGCGGGGACGTTGCCAGCGCGCATTACTGCCGCAGACAAGTTGCAACTGGAGGCGGCGAAACTGCCCGCGCCGCTGAAAAACATCCTGCTGGATCTGACGAAGCAGGGAACGCGAAAAATCAACGCCGGGACCGGCGATGTGCTGAACACTCAGATGGAGGCGATGATGGGCGACGACTGCCGTGACGCCATCGACGGGCGCTATCCGTTCGCCGACAGTCCGCAGGAGGTCAGCGCCGAGGACTTTAACCGCATCTTCGCCAGCGGTGGCGTACTGGATGCTTTCTGGAGCAAACAACTGGCTCCGCTGGCGGACACCGCCAGCGACCCGTGGCGCTACAAACCGACCGAAGGCAACATGACGTTGCAGGGGCCGGATTTAACGCCGTTTCAGCAGGCGAAGCAGATCCGCAGCGTATTTTTTAACAGCGAGGGCGGGAAAAAATTTTCCTGGTCGATGCAGATTAGCGTGGTGGATATGGACCCGGCCATCACGGAACTGGTGATTGATATCGACGGCCAGGTGCTGCGCTACGCCCATGGTCCGGACCGGCCCCTGAAAGTGACGTGGCCGGGACCGCGCAACGGCTCGATGGCGGAAATCACCGCCAGCCCGCGTATTCGCCAGGACACCTCAACGCTACTGACCGGCGGGCCGTGGGCGCTGTTTCATCTGCTGGACGCCGGAATGGTACAGGAAACGGCGGTGCGGGGGCGGCAACTGGTGGAATATGATTTTGACGGTCGTCGGGTGGTGCTGGAAATCACCGCCGGGCGGGATTTTAACCCGGTCAGCCGGGAGCTGTTGCAGAACTTCAGTTGCCCGGCGAGGGCGCTGTAATGCGCCGGCCAGCGGTGGTATCAGCCCCGGCGATGTTCGGCAGGCTGCCGGACCAGCGCGACTATGTGCGCTGGCGGGTGGGCGCTGAAGAGGGACGAATATGGCAGGACTGGCTGAACCGCCAGACGTGGGTGGGCAGCGGGCGGCATATCGTGTTGCCTGAAGGCCAGACGACCGATGAAGAGCGTGACGGCTGGATGCACCTGTCGCCGCGTGGCGAACATGATATGCCCGCGCCGGAACACCATCCGCTGCCGTGGAGCTTTGTGATGTCGCCGGGATTTTTGCCGATGGGGGGGACGACTGACTGGCTGACCGGAGTGCTGATGGCGTCACGGGATAGCGTGGGACGCCCGTGGCCGCTGGTGATTTACCAGCGCTGTGGTCGGGAGTGGCTGGACGAGAGTTTGCAGGAGACGCAGGGCTGGCTGTACTGGCTGGCGAGGCTGGCGGCGCAGCATATCACGCCGGACACGATGCGGCGCGGGCGGCTGACGGAGCAGGTGGACCAGCTATGGGCGATGTGGCAGCCGGGGCCGTGGTGGGCGCAGTGGCTGCGTGGGTTACGACGTACATCGCAGC
Organism: Salmonella sp. 32031103-2018-00083-FB-01-SM-01; assembly: GCF_017571995.1. Taxonomy (NCBI): domain Bacteria; kingdom Pseudomonadati; phylum Pseudomonadota; class Gammaproteobacteria; order Enterobacterales; family Enterobacteriaceae; genus Salmonella; species Salmonella sp. 32031103-2018-00083-FB-01-SM-01. The sequence continues at coordinate 595,515 of NZ_JAGEQL010000003.1, read as the reverse complement.
GCAGCCGGGAACTTACCGGGCTGCCGGATGAAGCACCGGTAGTAGAACTGCCGGGCGTGCGTTATCTGCCGTGGCCGGGCTGGCCAGGTAAGACGCTGGGGCAGGCAACACCGGGGCAAGGCTGGTTCTGGCAGCAGAACAGTGAAGGGCGGTATGTGGATGCGCTGCGACTGGCGGAGAATAACAGGAGGGAAGAGTGAAAGACTTATGGCAGACAGCACTGAACACGCAAGAACAAAATAGTTTCGCTGCAACCTGTAAGCCAGAAGATAATTTGTTGTTAAACGGTGTATTTTTGTGGGTTGAAACCACAGGTGCGGGTCATGCTTTTGTCTCTGTACATATGGATAATTCTGTTTATTTGTACACTTACGGGCGGTATGGAAGGACTGGCTCTAGTGCGACTGTCGGAGATGGTATTTTAAACTTCTTTGAAGATGAAGATGCCCGATCTTATTATCGTTATGAGCTATATCAGATGGAAGCACATGTGTTTGAAATAAATGATGCTAATCCGATATTGGTTCGTGAATTTTTTGAAAAATTGTGGAATGCAGCAAAACCACCTGTTCCTACAAAATCAATGACGGACAGGGTAAAGTTGCGGGGGCGTACAATTGATATTTATGATGTAACCGGAAATAATTGTACGACACACTCCGTTGAGGGGATTAAATATTCTGGTTCGAAAATATTTGAGACAAAATATATATTACCTTCTATACAGTCATCATTTGGGGTATCTGCTTCGCCACAGTTAACAGTTGACACAGAGATAGATTTCACGATCCCTTTCTCATTACAACAATACCTTATTGAGAAAAGTTCTGATTTTTCATCAATGTCAGTAATGAATATGACCAGTGAATTCAGGCAACAATATCCTAATATTGGTGATAAAAGTGGAGCAGCACAGGGATTGAGCGCTGTACTGATGGGGGTGGGAGCAAAAAGTTCTGCTTCATCAGGTACCTCGTCGCCATATTCTGGTGGTACATCTGGCGGTTCTCTGGGGAGTTCATACAATGACAAATAAATTCTGGATACGCTGGGGGATTATTTTATTTATCTCTGCCATTTATTATATTGTTGTTTTTTATTTTAATATTATATTTGCAGTGAACTACTCGGAAACGATGAGCATGGGAGGGGATTTTAGTTCGTCCCAGTGTGTCTGGTTTGCCAGACAACTCTTATCGGATCATAATTATGTGTTCATTGTTTCAGTTGTGGGTTTTTTAATTTGTATGCCACTTATTTTGCTGGCTTTCAAAAAAATAAGATAAGCATTGCATTTTTTTTGAAACGTAAGCGCTTTTTTGTGCTTTTTAAAATATGTTTGTGCCAGTGGAATGTTATTTCCGACTGCCAAATACTGCGCTTAAATTTAGTATTAAAGGAGCAAATACCATGAGTTTTGTATCCACAAATAATAAATCCGGTATGGGGGGGCTGACGACAACCACGCCGCCGATAACAGGTGAAAACAGTGGAACTACAGCAGGTTCGGTTGCCGGAAGCGTGGCGGGAGCCGCAGAAGCGGCAGTGGAACAGGCGCTGGGATCTCTGATGGGCGACCTGCCTGAACCGTCGGGGTTGGTGAAAGCAGCGGTGGCTGCGGCGGCACAGGCTGCGGCAGCGGCGGGCGCGGCGCAGGATGTGATATCGGCACTAATTTCTGGTGCAACCAGCGGGCCGGGCGCACATAACGTGACGGTCAGCGGCAGCGCAGTTCCACCGCAGATGCTGCTGTTTTCCAGTCTGAACGGCTCGGAAGCTCTCGGTAGCTTGTTTACCTACATCGTACAGCTAAAAACGCCCGACACCCTGAATCTGGGCTATGTCTCCCCCGCAGCCAACCTGCCGCTTAAAGCCATGGTGGGCAAAGATTTGTGCGTCAACATCGAACTGGATGGCGGCGGCAAACGGCATATCAGCGGGCTGGTCACGGCGGCGCGGGTGGTGGGCCATGAAGGGCGTTCTGTTACCTATGAGCTGCGTATGGAGCCGTGGGTAAAACTGCTGACCCACACCAGCGACTACAAGGCATTCCAGAATAAAACCGTGGTGGACATTCTCGATGAAGTGCTGGCTGAGTATCCGTATCCGGTGGAAAAGCGACTGGTGGAAAGCTACCCGGTACGCACCTGGCAGGTACAGTACGGTGAAACTGATTTTGATTTTCTTCAGCGACTGATGCAGGAGTGGGGCATCTACTGGTGGTTTGAGCACAGCGAGGACAGCCACACGCTGGTGCTGGCGGATGCCATCAGTACACATCACGCCTGCCCGGATTCACCGGAGGTAGAATGGCATCAAAAAGGGTTAAAGCTGGATAAAGCATTTATCCACACCATTATAGCCAATGAAAGTCTGCGTACCGGGCAGTGGGTACTGGATGATTTTGACTTTAAAAAACCGCGCTCGCGGCTGGCGAACACAGTGGCAAACCCGCGTGAAACCGGCCATGCCAGTTACGAACACTACGAATGGCCGGGCGATTATTTCGACAAGGGCGAAGGCGAAATGCTGACGCGCATTCGTATGGAAGCGCAGCGCAGCCCTGGCAGCCGGGTTCACGGTGCCGGGAATATCCGTACGCTGATGACTGGCTACACCTTTGCGTTGATGAATCACCCTACGGCAGAACTCAACCAGGAATATCTGTTGGCGCAGACTACGCTGTTTGTGCAGGACAACGCGCAGCACAGCGGGCAGGACCAGCACTTTACCTTCTCCACCCGTTTTGAACTGCACCCCACCCGCGAGGTGTACCGCCCGCAGCGAACCATCAGCAAACCCCACACCAAAGGACCGCAGAGCGCCATTGTCACCGGCCCGTCGGGCCAGGAAATCTGGACGGATCAGTACGGGCGGGTAAAGGTACAGTTTGGCTGGGATCGCTACGGCAAAATGGATGAAAACAGCTCCTGCTGGATACGCGTCAGCTACCCATGGGCGGGCAAAGGCTTCGGGATGATCCAGATCCCGCGTATCGGCCAGGAAGTGCTGGTGGATTTCAAAAACGGCGATCCGGATCTGCCGATCATCGTGGGGCGTACCTACAACCAGGACACCATGCCGCCGTGGGGACTGCCGGGAATGGCGTCGCAGAGCGGGATCTTCAGCCACTCGCTGTATGGCGGGCCAACGAACGGCAACATGCTGCGTTTTGATGATAAAACCGGCGCGGAGGAAGTGAAGTTCCACGCGGAAAAAGATCTCAACACCACGGTGAAGAATAATGAAACACATACGGTAATGGTGGATCGCACTAAAACCATTATTAAAAATGAAACCAACAGTATTGGTGAGGACAGAAACACCACGGTAACGAAGAATGACGGCCTTTCCGTAAAACTGGCGCAGACGATCAATATCGGCACCACTTATCGTTTAGATGTTGGCGATCAATTCACGCTTCGCTGCGGCAATGCGGCGCTTGTTTTACATAAGGACGGCTCCATTGAGTTTTGTGGCAAGCAACTGATGTTACATACCAGCGATGTCATGCAACTGATTGGTAAAGGTATTGATATGAACCCGGATGGCGGCACAGCCGTAACCGCCGATGATATTGCCCCCCTTCCCACCTCTGAGTGATCCGAATTAAACCTGGAGTTCTCATGGATCGACCATACCGCATACAGGAAGGGTGTTTTGTCCTGCCTGAAACATTTACGGATCGCAGCGTTAATATTTTTATCCTGGAGGGCAATGAACGAACATCGCCCAGCCTGAATATTTCCCGCGATACGCTAAAACCTGATGAAGACCTGCCCGCCTATATTGACCGCCAGATTGCACTGATGAAAAAAAATCTCGGTCAGCACCGGGTATTGTCGCGAGCGCCTGCACAGGCAGGAACGGGCAATGATGCCCTTATGGGGGAACAAATTGCCGCCACCCATAAATCCGGGAAAACGGAAGTGTACCAGCGTCAGGCCGGGTTTATTGCAACCCCTGGCAAGGTACTGGTCTTCACCCTGACCAGTCCCCGTCCTTTTGATGATAAAGCAGACCTGCTCTGGAACACTTGGCTGGCAGGCTTTCAGCCGGATAAAAACGAATAATCACACGGAGGTGTGACCATGTATGAAGCAGCCCGTGTGGATGACCCTATCTACCACACCAGTGCGCTCGCCGGGTTTCTTATCGGCGCTATCATCGGCATCGCCATTATCGCGCTTGCCGCCTTTGCCTTCTTTAGCTGCGGTTTTCTTGCCGGGCTGATTCTGGGTTTTATGGCCGATCAAATAGCCTCCGGGGTATTGCAACTGGGCGAGGCCATCGGGCGCTCCATCCACCACACGGCAGGAAAAATCCTCACCGGTTCGGAGAATGTCAGCACCAACAGTCGCCCGGCGGCGCGCGCGGTACTGAGTACGGTGAAATGCGATAACCATATCGCAGAAAAACGCATCGCCCAGGGGTCGGAAAATATCTACATTAACAGCCAGCCCGCCGCCCGTAAGGATGACCACACCGAATGCGACGCGGTGATTGAAGACGGTTCGCCGAATGTGTTTCTGGGCGGCGGTACGCAGACGGTACTGGAAATCAGTTCTGAAATTCCGGACTGGCTGCGCAAGGTGGTGGATGTATTGTTTGTCGTGGCGAGTCTGCTCGGCGGGCTGGCCGGGGCGTGGCGGCAGGCGGCAAAGCTGGGGACGAAATTTGGCACTAAATGTGCCGCTAAGTTTATCGGCGGGGAGCTTGCCGGGATGGCCGTGGGTGAGGCTATCAGCGGGCTGTTCAGCAATCCGGTGGATGTGACCACCGGGCAGAAAATCCTGCTGCCGGAAACGGACTTCACCCTGCCCGGTCGCCTGCCGGTCACCTGCTCGCGTTTTTACGCCAGCCACCTGGAAACCGTGGGACTGTTGGGACGGGGCTGGCGGCTGAACTGGGAAACCAGCCTGCGCGAGGACGATGAACACATCACGCTGACCGGCGTACAGGGGCGGGAACTGTGTTACCCGAAAACGATGCTGACGCCCGGCCACCAGATATTTGACCCGAAAGAACAGTTATACCTCAGCCGCCTGCATGACGGGCGTTACGTGCTGCATTACACCGATCGCAGCTATTACGTATTTGGTGATTTTGACAGTGACGGCATGGCATACCTGCTGTTTATGGAGACGCCGCACCGCCAGCGCATTGTCTTCGGGCACGAAGGAGGCAGACTGGTACGGATAGCCTCCAGCAGCGGGCATCACCTGTTACTGCACCGCACACAGACCCCGGCAGGGGAGCGGCTGTCGCGAATTGAACTGGTGCAGGGCGGCACCCGTGGCAATCTGGTGGAGTACCGGTATGACGATAACGGTCAACTGACCGGCGTGGTGAACCGGGCGGGAACGCAGGTGCGGCAGTTTGCTTATGAAAACGGGCTGATGACGGCGCACAGCAATGCGGCGGGGTTCACCTGCCGCTACCGCTGGCAGGAACTCGACGGCGCGCCGCGCGTGACGGAGCACGACACCAGTGACGGCGAACATTACCGCTTTGACTATGATTTTGCCGCAGGCACCACCACCGTCACCGGCAGGCAGGGGGAGTCATGGCAGTGGTGGTACGACAGGGAGACGTATATCACCGCGCACCGGACGCCGGGCGGTGGAATGTACCGCTTCACGTACAACGAAGACCACTTCCCTGTCAACATTGAGCTGCCCGGCGGTCGCACGGTGGCGTATGAATATGACATCCAGAACCGGGTGGTGAAGACGACAGATCCGGAAGGCCGGGTGACGCAGACGCAGTGGAACGGCGAGTTCGACGAAATCACGCGCACGGCGCTGGACGATGACGCTGTCTGGAAAACGCAGTACAACGCCCACGGCCAGCCAGTGCAGGAGACGGACCCGGAAGGGCGGGTGACGCAGTACGCTTACGATGAACAGGGGCAGATGTGCAGCCGGACGGATGCGGCGGGCGGCACGGTGGTGACGGCGTTCGACAGCCGGGGGCAGATGACGCGGTACACCGACTGTTCAGGGCGCAGCACCGGATATGACCACGATGAGGACGGCAACCTGACGCGGGTGACGGACGCGGAAGGGAAGGTGGTACGCATCAGCTACAACCGGCTTGGGTTGCCGGAGACGGTGAACTCACCGGGGAAACAGCAGGACAGGTATACCTGGAATGCGCTGGGGCTGATGAGCAGCCACCGGCGCATCACGGGGAGCGTGGAGAGCTGGCGGTATACGCCGCGCGGTCTGCTGGCGGCGCACACGGATGAGGAGAAGCGCGAGACGCGCTGGCAGTACACGCCGGAAGGCCGGGTGGCAGTGCTGACCAACGGCAACGGGGCGCAGTACCGGTTCAGTCACGATGCGGACGGCAGGCTGGTGCGTGAGGTGCGCCCGGACGGGCTGAGCCGTACTTTTATCCTGGACGGCAGCGGTTATCTGACGGCGATACAGACCACGGGCACGCAGGGCGGGGTGCGGCGGGAGACGCAGCAGCGGGATGCGCTGGGCCGCCTGTTACGGACGGAGAATGAACACGGCCAGCGGACGTTCAGCTACAACCGGCTGGACCAGATAACGGCAGTGACGCTCACGCCCACGGAGGCGGGGCAACAGCAGCACCGGATGCAGGCCGACACGGTGCGTTTTGAGTATGACCGCAGCGGCTGGCTGACGGCGGAGCACGCGGGGAACGGCAGCATACGTTATCAGCGCGATGCGCTGGGCAACCCGACGGACATCACGCTGCCGGACGGGCAGCACCTGACGCATCTGTATTACGGGAGCGGGCATCTGTTACAGACGGCGCTGGACGGCCTGACGGTGAGCGAGTATGAGCGCGACAGCCTGCACCGTCAGATAATGCGCACGCAGGGGCAGCTTGCGACGTACAGCGGTTATGACGACGACGGTCTGCTGAGCTGGCAGCGCAGCCTGGCGCCCGGCAGTGCCCCTGTTCTTCCCGGCCAGCGCCCGGCGCAGCAGGGCTGCGTGACGTCGAGGGACTATTACTGGAACAACCACGGCGAGGTGGGCACGATTGACGACAGCCTGCGTGGCAGCGTGGTGTACAGCTATGACAGAAGCGGTTACCTGACCGGGCGCTCAGGTCAGATGTATGACCATGACCGTTATTATTACGATAAGGCGGGCAACCTGCTGGATAACGAAGGGCAGGGTCCGGTGATGAACAACCGGCTGCCGGGCTGTGGTCGTGACCGTTACGGTTATAACGAGTGGGGCGAGCTGACCACGCGGCGCGACCAGCAACTGGAGTGGAACGCGCAGGGGCAGCTGACGCGGGTCATCAGCGGCAACACGGAGACGCACTACGGCTACGATGCGCTGGGGAGGCGAACCCGCAAGGCGACGTACGGGCGGCACACGGGCCATACGGCGCGGAGCCGGACGGACTTTGTGTGGGAGGGGTTCAGGCTGTTGCAGGAGAACGTGCAGCAGCAGGGCTGGCGGACCTATCTGTACGATGCGGAACAGCCGTACACGCCGGTGGCGAGCGTTACGGGAAAGGGAGAAAGCAGGCAGGTGTGGTATTACCACACGGACGTGACGGGCACGCCGCAGGAGGTGACGGCGGCGGACGGAACGCTGGTGTGGGCGGGATATATCAGGGGGTTTGGAGAGAATGCGGCGGACATCAGCAACAGCGGGGCGTACTTTCACCAGCCGCTGCGGCTGCCGGGGCAGTATTTTGACGACGAGACAGGGCTGCATTACAATCTGTTCAGATATTATGCACCGGAGTGTGGCAGGTTCGTCAGTCAGGATCCGATTGGGCTAAGGGGCGGGTTAAACCTTTATGCGTACTGCCCTAATCCACTGACATGGATCGATCCACTTGGCCTTGACGTTATTCGTTTACGGCATTACACAAGTAATCAAGGTTTTGCGGCAATAAAAGAAAGTATGAAGATACTTGCAGGTGACCAAAATGCTGTATTTGCTGTTAGAGCAAAAGGGAAACCATTAAGTATGGCTGATGCGGCAGATAAATTTAAAATAAAACAAAATCACGCCAGAAATTATATTGACTTTGATATAGATACCAATCGAGTGGAGTTTAGGAAAAATGACTTAGGTGTTGAGGAATATAAGATAAAAGGTGACATTGAACTAGATGAGAAAACAACTGAATTTAATAAGAGATGCTAAAGCTATGAGAGAATATAACTCAGAAAATACAGACAATCTAAAAGATGTTTTGATATCTTTAGAAGAGATTGTTACTGTAATAGATAAGATTGGCTCTGGGTTTGATAAAAGTGGCAAAATGGCATTAGCGTTGTTGCTATTCTTTAATCAATGCAGTGTATTAGATAAACTATCCAGAACAAGAAAATACTTATATCAAGAGTTAGAAGCCAGATTAACTCCTGAAGAATATGATGAGTGGATAGAGAAAAATTTTCCTTTATGGAAACCGCCATATGATAAAACAGAAGAGGAAATGTTGGAAATGCTAAATTCTGCGATGCGAAAATAAATATTTTTGATATAGTATCAAATAGCTGATTAAAACCCGAAAGATCTCCCCCGGTTAAGCTGCACTGAGTCAGTCAGTCTCTTGACCGATATAGCTTACTGTGTCCCGTACCCAGTTCGCGCCGATATGAGGGATGTACCTGTATATCAATTGGACTATATTTAAATTACCCGTTGATTTATAGTACTTTTGTGCAGATGAAAATTATCACGTTATGGTGGTAGTGCATGAATTACGATGTAAAACCTTTGACTCATTACGACCTAAATTAGGTAGTACGATCCATAAACTGGACGCTTTGTGTAACTTGATCCGATAGGGCTGGCGGGGGGCTAAATCTCTACAGTTATGCACCGAATCCATTAAGCTGGATCGATCCTCTTGGTTTAACCTGCAAGTTAACAAACCAGTAGTTTAAGAATAAGCTTAAATGAATTAGAAATCAGACCGCCGCAGGTGGTAATCGGGGAATTACTGGCGTTGTATCACAGAATGATGCTTTCAGATTAGGGGAAGCATTTGTAGGTCCTAATTATAGGTTATATCCAGTGGTAAGGGACTTGTGCCAGAAGATGGTTTGAGAACATTCAGATTCCCTGCTGATAAAAGGGGATTTGATCGTGTTAACGGTCGTCCATGGTCGAAGACTGGAAAGCAAGTGAATTTTGAAACCAAAAATGGGGATGGTGATGTTATTGCCAATGTTCATTTAGACGTGGAGAATTTTCGGCCATGAAAAAAAATAAACCACAACTTATTTTATACGATATGTCTTCAACAATGTTCGATCCACTTAGTGAGTGGGAGCCTGCTTCTCTTGAAGATACATATGTGGCTGTTGATTTATGCCTTGGGATGAATGATGGTGAAAAAGGAAGCAACTATTTCTATGTGAAAGTTGCCGCTCCAGAAGCCTTGAGAAAGCGATCAAAGAATTTTCTCATATCTGATAACAGAGTTATTGTAATTGATTATTTTGATTATTATTTACTTAGGAAAGTAATCGAAAATATTCTAAAAAAATGTACAAGAGAAAATTGGGACGAATCTTGTCTTGTATTACAACGCTATTTTTTATGGGAATATGAAGATTATCATTACGAAAAATAGATAGTTAATTTTGTGAAAGATTAGTAGTAATATAAAGCCAGGAAAAAAATTAACTCTTCCCGGTTTTTTATTAACCCCCGTTTAGTCCACTAAACCAGCACATCCTTCACCCCCTGTTTAGCCTGATAAAGTTGTTCGCGCAGCTTCTGCACCTCGTTACTGTCCGCCATCAGCACAGTACCCCCCTGTGAAATCTTCACGGTGACGCCGTGCCCGGTCTCAAATCCCGCTTCTTCCTGCCAGTCGCCGCTGGGGATTTGTGAGTAACAGGTGGTCATGCAGGTTTCGCTGTTGATGTGGCGGACGCTGGCGCCGGAGGCATTCATATTTTCTGACTAAATAAATTCTTAATTATCAGCCGGATGCTGGCTGATTGTGGAGCTCAGGGTGAGTGAGTATGGGCGCGACAGCCTGGCACTGCGCCCCCCTCTCCCCGGCCAGCACCGGCCAGTGATGAGCAACCGGCTGCCGGGGCAGTATTTTGACGACGAGACGGGGCTGCATTAAAATCTGTTCAGATATTATGCACCGGAGTGTGGTTGGTTCGTCAGTCAGGACCCGATAGGGCTGAAAGGGGGATGGAGTCGATATCATTCTCCGCTGAATCCTATTACAGATAGTGATCTTCTTGGTCTTATTACTTGTGGCGCTGATAGAGGTGATCCTGGCACGTTATTAAGATGAAAAATGGTTGAAAATAATTGCATTAGTGAATGCTCATTTATGCCTTTACCTACAAAAAGTAACGGATTTGCTTGCTGGAATTGTGTTAACGAATGTAAAGGAAATCAAGGCTATTGATGTTTTTACTACAGGAATAAGTATGGTTAACGATAAGGATACAGCTATATTAATTAGTGATTTAATGTTGAGATTCGGTAAGGAGCTTGATGAATCTGTTGCTGTTGTTCAGTCCCGTTGTGATGAGGATGAATTTAAGGTATATCGAGAAGCGGTTGGTTTTATCATGGGTGAAATGCTTATTAAAATAATGAATCCATTATATGAAAAACATCCAGAAATAAAACCAAAAGGATTGAAATAAAACATCTGGAACCGGATGAATAATGTGTAAAAGCCGGAGGGGTTATCTTTTCCCGGCTTTTTATTATCAATTACTCATTAACTCCTGTTCCGTTCTTTTACGTTTAATCACCGGAATATCTCCGGTATTGTTCAGCGCCCCCAGAAATTTTTTTAACCACTGTTCTGCATTCCGTTTATTAATGCGGGTTACACCCATCCCTTCAATACAGCCAAAGAGTCCGCGGGTATGCTGCGGCGTAATCACGATGCAATCCCTCATTACCCGCACCTTGACGGGCATCCCGTTAATAAACCCCGCCTGCGGCATCCATTCACCGTACAAACGAACTGAAAGTCTCTCAACGCGTGAGTATGTAAGTATCCCGCATAATCGAGCCATTCACATTTAGAGATCATCCGGCATAATCAATCTGCCAACGCAGGAGATCGCTGTGCGTAAAGCCCGTATTACTGCGCACCAGATCATCGCTGTGATTAGATCAGTCGAATCCGGACGGACTGTTAAAGATGTCTACCGGGAGGCCGGTATTTCTGAAGCCACCAGGGACAACTGGAAGTCTGGATACGGCGGCAGGGATACGCGTGGAATCACAAAAGGCTCCACCGTATTTACTGTCTGCTCAAGCTGAATTTTCGCCGTAAGGGTAAACAACGGCTGCCGGTACGCAATCCCTCGCCACTGGTCACGCCGGAAGCGCTGAACCAGAGCTGGTTTATGGGCGTCGTTTTCGCACGTTCAATGTTGTTGATGACTGTAATCGTGAAGCGTTGTCGGTTGAAATCGATCTGAATCTGCCAGCTCTGCGAGTGGTCCGTGTACTCGACAGGATTACAGCAACCGCGGTTATCCGGCCATGCTGCGTATGGATAAGGGACCGGAATTTATCTCGCTGGCACTGGCTGAATGAGCAAAGAAACATGCAGTAAAGCTGGTGTTTATCCAGCCGGGTAAGCCGAAGAAAAACGTTTTCATCGCGCGCTTTAACCGGACATACCGTACAGAAATACTCAATTCTTATCTGTTCAGAACGCTGAATGAGGTGCGGGAAATTACGGATAAATGGTTATCAGAATATAACTGCGAACGTCCACATGAATCGCGGAACAATATGATACCGAAGGAATACCGCTAACAACATTATCTGGCCGGAATCTTAAAAATGCATGGAACTAAAACGGGTCTATTTACAGGGGCACCTGCGATGAATTTCGCTGCACTGAAAAACGATACCGGATGAGAGCTGCTTCAAATTAATGTGCCATGTTCACGGGGAGGTGGTGCGACGTTTGCATAATCCAGCAAGAACTGAAAGGAAGGGGAGAGCTTTTTCATGCCTGTATAATCAGTCTGGCCTGTGTCAGTCAGCTCTTAGTGTTGAGACTCTCGTTGGAGCGTTATAATTGCTTTTCCGTTTCGGAAAACAAGATTTTCCACTAAAGATCTTCCCTGCGAGGAAAAGTTAACTAATAATCTTACCGTCGAGTTAGGAGATGTATGTTTAAATATAAACAATGTTGCAACGATGCCTGATAATTATCCTCTCTTCGAAGATAAGTTTCCCACACCCAGTGTGGTGGGTGTCATTGTAATGTTATCACTTGAATGTAAATGGAAGGTATAATTGCTTTTTGACTAGTATTCTATTCCACCCTGACAACACGATGTTAACATCAACACTGTTTATATTGGCAATAACGCAATTTTTTTCAGATTAAGAGGTGCTCTGATATATAGATTTTTATAACATTACTTATTTGAATTGGTAACAAATACCAATAAGTACAAGCTGTTATTACCAGCCACGGATTTTTCCATACGGTAAGATTTGGTATGGCGTTATGTATTCTGGATGTGCTGGATTATTTTAATTTGGTTTAAAAAAGGTGGTTATTCAAATGAAAAGCATAAAAAAATTGATTATCGCAAGTGCGTTGAGCATGATGGCTGCTAGTTGTTATGCTTCAGTTTTGCCGAACACAGAGCAACAGAAATCAGTGGATATTAGCTTTGCCGCTCCCGAACATTTAACCATATCGTTTGATCAGATGCCAGGCTTAATGGCTGGGAAGAATGCTAAGGATATGGATATTGCGAAGCTTACAGTTGATTCTACTTCTATTAAAGAGTTCGGGGTCAGGGGGATTTCTGGCACGCTAATGAACGATGCTGGCAGTGAATGGAAAATAACTGGTAAAAATGGTGGCAACCCAATCATTGTGCGCTTTTCAGATTATGCTCTAAACAAAACTCATGTCCCGGTAATGTGGAATGGGAGAAAATGGCTCACCTTTGATACCAATGTCCCAATTGATATTATTGCAGTAGCGGGTCAGGATATCTCACCTGATACGTACCCACTGACTGTAGACGTAGTGGGATATCAGCCTTAATAGTAAACAACTATTAGTGTATTGCGCCTTGTTTAAGGCGTAATACACATCAAGTTTTTCATTTTTCTTTTACAATTTTTGATATGAAAACAATTAATTTTGTTTTAATGGCGGCAGCTTTGTTCGCCTCTAATTCTATGGTTTCAGTATATGCCGCCAGGCAGCAATTAAATTCAGCCACTAAATCATTCAGCGTGAAGCTGGGAGCTACACGTGTGATTTATCACGCTGGTACACCAAGCGCGACGCTCTCGGTGAGCAACCCGCAGAATTACCCTATTTTGGTTCAGTCTTCAGTCAAAGCAGAAGACAAAAATTCGCCAGCCCCCTTTATGGTGATGCCGCCTCTATTTCGTTTAGAAGCGAACCAGCAGAGTCAACTGCGTATTATCCGTACTGGTGGTGACATGCCAACGGATCGCGAGACTTTACAGTGGGTCTGTATAAAGGCGCTACCACCCGAAAATGAACAGTCGGATACACAGGCTAAGGGCGCGACCCTTGACCTCAATTTGTCCATCAGCACCTGTGACAAGCTGATTTTCCGCCCGGATGCCGTGAAGGGGACGCCGGAAGATGTTGCAGGAAATTTAAGATGGGTGGAGACGGGCAACAAACTTAAGGTAGAGAACCCCACCCCGTTTTACATGAATTTAGCCTCTGTCACAGTAGGGGGAAAGCCCATTACAGGGCTTGAGTATATCCCCCCCTTTGCTGACAAAACACTAAATATGCCAGGTGGCACTCGTGGTGATGTCGAGTGGAAAATTATTACAGACTTAGGTGGTGAAAGTCATCCGTTCCACTACGTTTTTAAATAAATTCAAGGATTTAGCGGCAGAAAATGAAGTTCAAACAACCTGCCTTGCTACTGTTCATCGCGGGAGTGGTTCATTGCGCAAATGCGCACGCTTACACATTCGATGCATCAATGTTGGGCGATGCAGCGAAAGGGGTTGATATGTCGCTCTTTAACCAGGGGGTACAACAGCCAGGGACTTATCGAGTGGACGTGATGGTGAATGGTAAACGTGTCGACACCCGTGATGTGGTGTTCAAATTGGAAAAGGATGGGCAAGGAACGCCTTTTCTGGCTCCTTGTTTGACGGTCAGTCAGCTTTCACGCTACGGCGTAAAAACGGAAGATTACCCTCAGTTGTGGAAAGCAGCAAAGACCCCAGATGAGTGTGCGGATCTGACCGCCATTCCACAGGCTAAAGCGGTACTGGATATCAATAATCAGCAACTGCAACTGAGTATTCCGCAGTTGGCGTTGCGTCCGGAATTTAAGGGGATCGCTCCTGAAGATCTCTGGGATGATGGTATTCCGGCGTTTCTGATGAACTACAGTGCGAGGACAACGCAGACGGATTACAAAATGGATATGGAGAGGCGTGACAACTCTTCCTGGGTACAACTGCAACCGGGAATCAATATAGGTGCGTGGCGTGTCCGCAATGCGACCAGCTGGCAGCGGAGTAGTCAACTGTCGGGGAAGTGGCAGGCAGCATATACCTATGCTGAGCGTGGACTGTACCCACTAAAAAGTCGTCTGACTCTGGGGCAAAAGACTTCGCAGGGGGAGATATTTGATAGTGTGCCATTTACCGGTGTGATGTTGGCATCGGATGACAACATGGTGCCCTACAGTGAGCGGCAGTTTGCTCCAGTAGTGCGTGGGATTGCCCGCACGCAGGCTCGGGTGGAGGTCAAACAGAATGGTTACACCATTTACAACACCACCGTGGCGCCCGGACCGTTTGCACTGCGGGATCTGTCGGTAACAGACAGTAGTGGTGATCTGCATGTCACCGTGTGGGAGGCCGATGGCAGTACACAAATGTTTGTGGTGCCGTATCAGACCCCGGCGATAGCACTGCACCAGGGATATTTGAAGTACAGCCTGTTGGCGGGCCGATACCGATCGTCAGACTCTGCAACGGATAAGGCGCAGATCGCGCAGGCTACGTTGATGTATGGTCTGCCGTGGAATCTCACTGCATACGGCGGTATACAGAGTGCAACGCACTATCAAGCTGCATTGCTTGGTTTGGGGGGATCTCTCGGGCGATGGGGGAGTTTATCTGTCGATGGAAGCGACACACACAGTCAGCGTCAGGGGGAGGCGGTACAGCAAGGAGCCTCCTGGCGACTGCGTTACAGCAACCAGCTGACTGCGACGGGGACAAATTTTTTTCTGACGAGATGGCAGTATGCCTCGCAGGGCTATAACACCTTATCCGATGTGCTCGACAGTTATCGACATGATGGCAACCGTCTATGGTCGTGGCGAGATAATTTGCAGCCGAGCTCGCGTACCACCCTGATGTTGAGTCAGTCATGGGGGAGGCATTTGGGCAATCTGAGTTTAACCGGTTCCCGTACCGACTGGCGTAATCGCCCCGGTCATGATGACAGCTACGGACTGAGTTGGGGAACCTCTATCGGAGGGGGCTCGCTGTCATTGAACTGGAATCAAAACAGAACGCTGTGGCGCAATGGCGCGCACCGTAAAGAGAACATAACCAGCCTGGGGTTCAGTATGCCATTAAGCCGCTGGACGGGGAATAATGTAAGTGCCAGTTGGCAGATGACTTCACCATCACACGGTGGTCAGACGCAACAAGTGGGGGTCAACGGAGAGGCATTCAGTCAGCAACTGGATTGGGAGGTGCGTCAGAGTTACCGTGCCGATGCCCCGCCAGGTGGTGGTAATAACAGCGCATTGCACTTGGCATGGAATGGGGCTTACGGCCTGTTAGGTGGTGACTATAGCTACAGCCGGGCGATGAGCCAGATGGGAGTCAATATCGCGGGAGGTATAGTTATCCACCATCATGGTGTGACGCTGGGGCAACCTTTGCAAGGCTCAGTGGCGCTGGTTGAAGCGCCAGGGGCCTCGGGGGTGCCAGTTGGCGGCTGGCCTGGCGTTAAGACGGATTTTCGTGGCGACACCACAGTGGGCAACCTGAACGTCTATCAGGAGAATACAGTCAGCCTCGATCCGTCGCGACTACCGGATGACGCAGAGGTCACACAAACCGATGTGCGCGTGGTGCCAACCGAAGGGGCGGTGGTGGAAGCGAAGTTTCACACTCGCATCGGGGCCAGGGCACTGATGACGCTGAAACGGGAAGATGGTAGCGCCATTCCTTTCGGGGCGCAGGTTACAGTCAATGGGCAGGATGGCAGTGCTGCTCTGGTGGATACTGATAGCCAGGTTTATCTCACTGGTCTGGCGGATAAGGGCGAACTGACGGTGAAATGGGGAGCACAGCAATGTCGGGTTAACTACCAGCTACCTGCCCACAAGGGAATCGCGGGCTTGTATCAAATGAGCGGTCTCTGCAGATAGCCGATTCTGAAGGAGAGAATAATGTGGATGAAAATACAGCGAGTGAAAACGGTTATCTATAGCGTAAGCTTACTGGTCGCTGCCAGTAGCTTGATGCCGATAGCGAACGCCGCAGAAAAACTTCAGACAACGCTACGTGTAGGGACTTACTTTCGGGCTGGGCACGTGCCAGATGGGATGGTGCTTGCGCAAGGCTGGGTGACTTATCACGGCAGTCACAGCGGGTTTCGGGTATGGAGCGATGAGCAAAAGGCGGGTAACACGCCTACCGTATTGCTGCTGAGCGGGCAACAGGATCCTCGCCATCACATTCAGGTTCGCCTGGAGGGTGAGGGGTGGCAACCAGATACAGTGAATGGTCGTGGCGCCATTTTAAGAACCGCTGCAGATAACGCCAGTTTCAGTGTGGTCGTTGATGGTAATCAGGAAGTGCCTGCGGACACCTGGACGCTGGATTTTAAGGCCTGTGCATTGGCGCAGGAGAATACGTAGACATCTGTTCCACTCATACTTCCTGTATCAGTGAATAAGGCGAATACTGTATATCAGGCTCGAGGATGTATTGAAAATTTACTCAAGGCAAATATGGTTAGCAATCTTCATTGCAGAAAAATCAATTGCTGATTGATTTTAAAATCTGAAATTCATCATTCTTTTTGTAGGGAGAGGAATATTATGTTTCGTAAAATAATTTAACGGACACTGATGCCTTTATTATTTTCTGTTTTGTGGGTTTGTTTGATTCACTCTTTTGTGAGCGGGGCTTTATAAGCCCCTGGTATAAGGTTTGTTTATCTGTCAGGTATTCATATGTGATATTTAAGATTTTATGTTTAGGGGGCTTTTTCTTGTCCCCTCAGGCGTAAAAATAATTTATTTTTTACATAAAGGAATAAAGCATATGTCTTATGCACGACATTTACCGGTATTAATGTATCACCATGTCAGTGATAAACCCGGACAGATAACCTTATCTCCCCGTACGTTCCGGGCGCAGATGAAATGGCTGGCTGAATCTGGCTGGAAAACCGTTACCGCTGCAGAGGTGGAAGCTTTTTATCATGGTGCAAGATTGCCTCGTAAAAGCGTCATGCTGACCTTTGATGGCGGCTGGCTGGATAACTGGTTGCAGGTTTTTCCGGTGCTGCAGGAGTTTAATCTGCATGCGCATCTCTTTCTTGTGACCAGTTTGATCAGTGACGGACCGGTCCGTATTCCTGCAGGCGAACCGGTGTACTCTCATGATGAGTGTCAGATGCTGGTTAAACAAGGCCGGGCTGATGAGGTCATGCTGCGCTGGTCAGAGGTCCGGGAGATGCACCTTAGTGGCCTTGTTGAGTTTCACTCGCACACGCACACCCACCGACGCTGGGACCAGAAGCCTGTGTCCCGTAATCCGTCGGATTTGCTTCGTGTCGATATTCTTCTTAGTCGTAAGCGGATGAGGGAGATGCTGGGTTACTGCAGTCAGCATCTGTGCTGGCCTGAGGGCTGGTATTGTTCTGACTATATTCATGTGGCTGAAGAGCTGGGGTTCACATACCTGTATACCACAGAAAGGCGTATGAACAATCCAGTCATCGGTTCACAGCGTATTGGTCGTATCAACACAAAGGAGCGAAAGAATGTGGGCTGGCTGAAACGTCGTCTGTTTTATCACACCACGCCCGGATTTTCTTCGCTGCTGGCCCGGCATAAGGGGGCACGTCGGATAGCTGACTGAGCCGGAGACCTGGATGAAAGTGCTGCATACCGAATCCTCCCCCATCATCGGCGGGCAGGGGTTGTAGGCTATATCCCAAATGATGGTGCTGATTTTGAGCAGAAATAAGATAACACCGGAGGCCGTGATAGACCCGGTTGCGCAGAATCTGGAGGCAGCAGGTCACTGGCGCAGGGCTTCTACCCGCTGGCTTTTGGTCATGGGAGATTTTGAATGTACAGAGGCCCAGCGGGAGTGGTTGTTGTTGCGCCGGAATTATTGCCTTGCGCAGATATCTTCCCCTGGCACCAGTAAAGCTGGATATCAGCGACGTGACGAAATGAGAGGAGCCTGCACATAGGTTTATGTTTTGAGTAAGCGTCTTATTTAAACCGTCTGTTCTGTTTCCTCCACTTTCACAAATAATGTCGAACCGGGTGGGGGGGACTCAAGTAAGAATAATCTGGCGATGTTTTGCTTGTTTCCACGGGATACTTTGTTAGGTGAACGATACAATTAATGCGTTCCAGACTGCGTCACAGAAAAGGACAATGCCTTTGCAGAACGGGCGCATGACAATGAACCACTTTATTATTGGTATCTGGTTCGGCGACAACCTTGACGATCACTTCCGAGATAGGGTATTTACACTGAGTGGTAAACAGGTTCAATTAGTAACCGGAGATGGATGCAAAATCATGATCGATTCAGATGCTATTTTGCAGCCAATAGATTTTTTATTAAGATGATATCAAGGACATTGAGGCACACAATGACGCATCAGTAAGTCGTTGATAGCTCCTTTAATATAAGAATTTCTTTTATCAACGGAAGATAATGATGGAACTGATCAATAATCGTGGTATGCGAGACTGGATGATATTTATTAAAGTGGCGGAAGTAGGGAATCTTTCCCGGGCTGCGCGGGAATTAGATATTAGCATTTCTGCTGTCAGTAAATCGCTTAGCCGCCTTGAGAATTCTATTGAGGTTACTTTACTTCGGCGCGATTCACATCACTTAGAACTGACTGGAGCTGGTCAGACAGCCTATGCAAGCATGAAAAGGATAACATCTTCCTTTCAGTCCTTGCTGGATGAATTGCGAAATCCGGATAAAATTATCAGAGGGAGTATAAAATTTTCGGCTCCGGCTATTGTCTGTGAGTTTCTTGCCAATAAGTGGATATGGGAATTTACAGCTAGCTATCCGGATACAAAAATCTACCTGGATTCACGAGAGCGTAGCGATTTTTTTAGTAAATCCCTGGAGTTTGATGAGCTGGTTTTTAAAAGTGGCATAATCGAAAGTGAGGATCTCGTGTATCGAAAGATAAGCCCTTTAAAGTTGGTTCTTTGTGCGAGTCCGAAATATATTAGAAAATATGGCAGGATCTCACATCCTGGCGATTTGGAAAATCACATTATTGTGGGTCTTCACAACCATGGTCTTTCCGGACCTCTTACTCTTTTCCGTCAAGATGAATCATACACTATTAGTGGCGCTGTTAATGTTCATTTATCTTCCAATAATCTTTTGAGTGTTCTTAATTTGGTTTTAGAAGGAAAGGGTATCAACCTCATGACTCCGGCCTGGCTTGCCACCAAATACTTAAAAAATAATGAACTTGAAATTATACTTCCTGAATGGAGGGTTCCAGATCTCCCCATTTATCTTGTATGGCGTCATCGTCAGTATTATTCTCCTTTATTTCAACGCTTTCTGTCTTTTATTGAAGATAAATGGAATAATCGCCCACAAATTGATTTTCTGAATGATGATTAACCCGTTTGGAATGGTTTTGACACGTTCCTGGCTTAAACCCACATGATGATGACTGAATTGAGGCATCGAGATATGCGACTGGTCAGCCAGTCGTCTTTTGACGATGCCCAATACAAAACATGATGCCGACTGACGGAAATGATAATACCCGGAAACAGGACGGGGCTGTTTTTGGGCAGCCGGAAGTTAAGCCCATACCAGAAACGTTGCAGTGTACTGAAAAATGGCGCCAGGTTGCACTGTAAGTATCCCGCATAATCGAGCCATTCACATTTAGAGATCATCCGGCATAATCAATCTGCCAACGCAGGAGATCGCTGTGCGTAATGCCCGTATTACTGCGCACCAGATCATCGCTGTGATTAGATCAGTTGAATCCGGACGGACTGTTAAAGATGTCTACCGGGAGGCCGGTATTTCTGAAGCCACCAGGGACAACTGGAAGTCTGGATACGGCGGCATGGAAGCTTCTGATATTAAATCTTGAGGATGTCAACGCCAGGATTTATGGTCGTTTTTCGCTATTTTTAATATCCGCTGTTTGATCACTTCTGCTGTCCGCTTTCCGCCATTTCATCTTCACTGATTGGCGTTGCGCTTTTGGTCAGCGCCCCGACTTTGCGTTTTTCCTTCAGTTGGTAACTTTCTCCTTTGATATTCAGTGTGGTTGAGTGATGCAGTAGCCGAGCCAGGATCGCTGTTGCCAGCACGTTATCACCGAACATCTCTCCCCAGTCTGCGAAGCCTTTGTTTGACGTCAGGATAATGCTCGCTTTTTCATACCGTCGGTTCAGCAGTCGGAAGAACAGACTGGCTTCCTCACTGGTCATTGGCAGGTAACCTACTTCGTCCAGGATCAGCCCCCGCGCATAGCTCAGTTGTTGTAGCTGGCGCTTCAGGCGGTTTTCCAGCTTCGCTTTCATCAGCGTCTACCAACCTGTCCTGCGGCATGAACAACACCCGATGGCCCACATCTGCCGCTTTCACACCGGGGGCAGCGGCCAGGTGGGTTTTCTCCACTCCGGGGGCCCCAGCAGGATCACATTCACGCAGCGCTCCACGAACGCCAGACCGGCCAACTCCCGGACGACCTTATGATCGATGCCTGGCTGGAAGCTGAAGTCGAACTGCTCCAGCGTTTTGACTCATGGCAGACGAGCCTGTTTCAGCCGGGATTCCATTCCGCGCTGATGTCTGCCGTTCTATTCCTGCTGCAGCGCCATGCACAGGAATGTCGACTTATTTTGGGCTGACAGAGGCATTGGTCGTTAAGACTTGTATATTCATGTTGCTTACTCGCACAAAAGGGGGAAAGGAACCGTAAACAACATTGACAGGTAAGGGACTGGCATCAATTTGAATGGTGTTTTTTATAACATTATGTTTTAAAAGGTGAATTGTATTTTCATGGTGAATTGTTCTGTTTTATATTGTTGTTTATGGAATATTTAACCAATATTTCATCTAAAAATAGTGTATTATATTGATTACACTTTGCTGGAGAGGTGTAAACATCAAGTGTAACCATATGATGTATATAAATTTTTGTTTGCTGATATCATATTTTTAACAGATATTGAGCAAGTAAACCTGATCTAACTGTAACTTTAGTTTTCTAAATTAATTACTTTGCTTACTTTTTTTTACCTGGTTTTGTAAAACCTCATGATGATCAGTCTATTTGTGGCTTTGTTTAAGGTTTATTTGGTTTTGTAGTCTGAATTGTATCTCCCTCCTGGAGGGCTTTCTTTAGATTCTCTGTCTCCTACGTTGTTATGTTACGTATTTGTTGCTTTGAAGGAGGGGGAAATGCAGTTCCATTTATCTGAGTAAGTCAGGTACACAGTAACAACTTTCTTATGAAGAATTTCCAAAATTTTTACTGCGGCGTTATTAATTGTTCAGCGATTCTTACAGATCTGTCGTTCGCTTTTGGTGAATGAAATCCGTGGACTTTTATTTACTAATTTTTCCTTTCCTGAAAAAAACAGAGGTATTGAGCGAAAAATTTTATTCCGTATGATGCCCTCCACACAAAATGTATTAACACTGAATCGTAATTTGCTTCTTTATGCTGATAACTTTCTGTCTATGCTAATACTAAAATTTAGATGACTTTTATACGGTAAAATCTGGTATGAATTTTAAAGATACTCTTCCCGGGGTGTTTCTCTGTGTCGTTATGTTTGCATGTGGTCATGCCAGGGCGAATATGCTCGTTTATCCTATGGCGGCAGAAATTAATAGTAGCCGCGAAGAGGCCACCTCGCTGTTCGTCTATTCTAAATCAGATCATGTGCAATATATTCGAACAAGAATCATGCGTATTGAACATCCTGGTATGCCACAGGAGAAGGAGGTACCAGCAGGGAATGATATAGAGACAGGACTTGTTGTCTCCCCGGAGAAATTTGCCCTTTCCCCGGGAACAAAAAAAACAATACGTGTTATCAGTACTCAGGCACCGGAAAGAGAGGAAGCCTGGCGGGTATACTTCGAGGCTGTTCCTGAACTGGAAGATGATCCACAGGCAGGCGGAAAGCAAAATTCATCCGTAAGTGTGAATCTTGTCTGGGGGGTGTTGCTGCGTGTTTCTCCGTCAGACCCCAGGCCTGCGCTGGTAACGAACGGTCACCACCTGCTGAATACGGGAAATACCCGGCTTTCTCTTATTCGGGCCGGCAACTGCGACACCACATGCCACTGGCAGAATATAGACAAAAGTATTTATCCCGGCGGGAGTGCTGATATTCCGGCCGGAATAAAAAGTAATGCATTTCGTGTGGAATATCGTACGGGTGCAAATTCACCGGTAATCTCTGCTGATTTAACAGCAGCCGGAAAGTAAAAACACACGGAGCGTACGCTATACCCTACATTTATTCTCAGGGGGAGCGGATGTATACCGAGTGTACATATATCACTGTAATAAACAACAAAGCAAGGTTATTTTTTATGAACATGAAAACATCTTTTATTGCCGCAGCTGTGGCATTGGCCACCGTTTATTCTTTTTCTGTTTCTGCGGTTCAGAAGGATATTACCGTCACTGCCAATATTGACAGTACACTTGAACTGCTGCAGGCCGATGGTTCATCCCTCCCGTCGACTATGAAGCTGGATTTCATGCCGGGTAAGGGCCTGGTCCATAAATCACTCCAGACCCGCCTTTACAGCAACGATCAGACCAAGTCGGTTAATGTAAAACTGTTGAATGCTCCACAACTTATCAACGTCCTGGATCCCACCAAAACCATTGATATGGAAGTGACTCTGGGAGGACGGTCACTGACCACCACCAATTCTGTACTGGAAGCTAAAACCCTGTTCCCGGACGGAAAAACTGGCGATGCTTCAGCTCCGCTGAACCTGGATATTGGTCAGAAGGCTGGAGCAGCCTTACAAAACCTGCCTGCCGGTGAATACAGCGGATTGGTCAGTCTGGTGATTTCACAGGCCGTCACTGCCGGCTAATAACCGGTTATTAGCTCTTCATCTGATCCGGTTTTGGGGTGTCACCGTTCGTACCTGAACCGGATCCGGTATTGATCTTATTATTCATTGCAATTCAGGTCTCTTTACGTGAGTCGTTATTTCTGGATGTATTATTTACTGGGATTGTGCAGTTTTACCAGCCAGGCAACTCTTATTCCCCCTCCTGGATTTGAATCTCTGCTGGAAGGACAGACTGAGCAAATTGAAGTGTTGCTACCAGGGCATTCACTGGGATTATTTCCGGTGGTGGTTAAACCGGACACCGTGCAGTTTATGTCCCCATTGATGGTACTTGAAAGCAGTGGGCTTGCCGCGTTGCCGGCCGCAGAACGGCAAAAAGCGCTGGCTGCACTCAGCCGTCCGTTGCTACGTAACAGCAATCTGGTCTGTGGTGTCTCAGAAGCAAAAGACAGCAGCGAGTGTGGTTACGTGGCAACAGATAAAGAGGATGTTGCGGTTATTTTTGATGAGAACAACGGTCAGTTATCTTTGTTTCTTAACCGGGACTGGTTGCCGGATGAAGAACGACGTGATAAACGCTGGCTGACTCCGACCCCGGAGGGTGTCAGCGCATTTATTCACCGCCAGACGCTGTATCTGAGTGATGATCTCCACAGTCGTAATATGACACTGAATGGTAGCGGTGCCCTGGGGCTTGGTGACGGTCGTTATCTGGGAGGCAACTGGGCGGCTATCTGGAATCAGTCAGAACATTACAATAACAGTCAGACCTGGTTTGACAATCTGTTTGTCCGTCAGGATCTCGGCAATCAGTATTATCTCCAGGCTGGTCGGATGGATCAGCGGAATCTGTCCAGCGCCACGGGGGGGGATTTTGGGTTCAGTCTGCTTCCCCTGAGCCGGTTTGATGGATTACGAACCGGGACCACCCAAGCTTATGTTAACCATGAGGTGGACCAGAATGCCACTCCGGTTATGGTTCAGGTTACCCGAAATGCCCGTATTGATATTTATCGTGGCAGCGAGTTGCTGGGGAGTCAGTTCCTGACCCCGGGAATGCATACCCTGGATACTCACTCTCTTCCACCGGGAAGCTATCCTCTGGCGTTGCGGATATATGAGGATGGAATTCTGCGACGAACGGAGAGCCAGCCCTTCAGTAAGGGGGGTAATAGCTTCAGTGCACAGACCCAGTGGTTTATTCAGGGCGGGCAGGAAGATACCGGGGATAAAGCCAGCCATTATGACGGTGAGACTGTCATGGCTGCCGGATTCCGAACTGGGCTGCGGAAAAATATCAGTCTGACCGAAGGTATCTCTCTGGCACATGAGGCCTGGTACAGTGAAACCCGACTGAATTCACAGCATGCAGTGCTGGATGGCACGCTGGACCTTTCTGCCGGGATACTGCATGGGACAGACAGCACGAGCGGTAACACTGAGCAGGTGACATACAACGACGGATTTTCCGCGAGTCTGTGGCGTAACCATACGGAAAGTGATGCCTGTAGTGGTCGTCATCCACAGTCAGTGCATGCCAGTATGACCTGCCAGACTTCGATGAACGCCTCCCTGTCGGTTCCGGTGGGGAACTGGTATGCCCTGCTGGGATACAGTACCAGCAGGACAGAAGGTCGGCCGGTTTACCGGGGATATGATGATAACAGTGACAAAGAAAATGTGTTCTGGCGACAGGCATACATCCCTGCCTCTCACCGCGAATCTGCTCAGGCTAGTGCAACGTACAACCTTAATATGGCTGGCATGAATATTAATACCCATGGGGGAGTATGGCGAACCCGAAATGACGGAGTGAATGATGATGGCTTGTTTATGAGTGTCAGTGTGTCATATGCCTCTCAACCACCGACAATGACTGGCAGTAATGGGTATACCTCAGCCGGGACCGATATTCACAGTAGCCGGAATCAAAAAACACAGACGTCCTGGAATGTGAACCATGTGAGATCCTGGCAGCAGGATCTGTATCGTGAACTGTCGGTGGGTTTCTCCGGTTATAACGACGACAGCTGGAGCGGGAGTCTCGGCGGACGCATGAGCGGCCGTATGGGTGAACTGAGCGCCACTATCAGTAACTCCCATCAACGTAATGCGGGCAGCGCCAGTTCACTCACCGCTGGCTACAGCTCGTCTCTGGCGTTATCCCGTAATGGACTGTTCTGGGGAGGTGGTCAGGACGGTGAACCGGCCTCTGGCATGGCGGTGAACGTGGAGTCAGAGGGGGACGAGGGCAGTAGCGGGAAAGTAGTCAGCGTTCGTGGCAGCAGCCAGCCGTTCAGTCTCGGTTTTGGTCAGCAGTCGCTGTTGCTGATGGAAGGCTATAACGCCACGGAGGTGACCATTGAGGATGCAGGGGTTAGTTCACAGGGTATGGCAGACGTAAAAGCGGGAGGGGGAAGCAGGCGTTACTTCCTGACACCCGGGCATCTGCTGGTTCACAACATCAGCGCCAGTATGAGCCGACTGTACGTTGGCCGCGTACTGGACAAGGATGGCAGACCGCTGCTGGACGCACAGCCACTGAACCATCCATTTTTGTCGCTGGGACCTTCCGGGCGATTTAGCCTGCAGAGCGAGCATAAAGAATCCAGCCTGTGGCTGCTGTCTAAAAACAGGATCCTGCGTTGTCCGATGTCAGTACATAAACGTCGGGATGTTATGCAGGTAGTGGGTGATGTGCGGTGTGAATTAAGTGACGTGGATGCCCTGCCACAGGCGTTGCAAATATCGCCGCGGGTCATCCGTTTGCTGAACGTGGCAGGTTTGCTGCGCCATTCCGTTCAGGAAGCCTGACATAAAGATAAAGGCGATAGTATGAAGAATAAAATGAAGTGGACAAGTATGACAGCCCATTGGTCAGCAATTATTAATTTCATCCGAAAATATGTTTATCCAGCAAGGATAATTGCCATCCTGCTGATGGCTGGCGCTACACTGCCACAAGTCGCCGATGCGATTACCGTCGACCTGAATTACGACAAGAACAATGTACCGGTCATCACTCCTGTCTGGTCCCAAGAATGGAGTGTAGCAAATGTGTTGGGGGGATGGGTATGTCGTTCAAACAGGAATGAAAATGAGGGGGCGTGTGAAGAAACACATTTGGTATGGTGGTATTCTTTTGAAGCTTATTCAAAAATTCGTCTGCGTTTCAGAGAACAAATCAGCCATGCTGAAATCACGCTCATACTGCTCGGCAGTGTTCGTAATGCCTGTTATACTGGTGTCGTGCACATGAACGCTGCTGCATGTCAATGGGGTAGGTCGCTGAAACTTAGGATACCTTCAGAAGAGCTTGCGAAGATACCTACAAGCGGAACATGGAAAGCAACGTTAGTCCTGGATTATTTACAATGGGGCGGAGACGATCCTTTAGGCACATCAACTACAGATATCACGCTGAATGTAACAGACCACTTTGCAGAAAATGCGGCTATTTACTTTCCGCAGTTTGGTACTGCAACCCCTCGTGTTGACCTGAATCTTCACCGGCTGAATGCCTCACAAATGTCGGGCAGGGCTAATCTGGATATGTGTCTGTATGACGGAGGTGTGAAAGCCCGTTCATTACAGATGAAGATAGAAGGAAGCAATAAGTCAGGTACGGGATTTCAGGTTATAAAGAGCGATTCTGCTGATACGATTGATTATGCGGTCAGTATGAATTATGGGGGACGAAGTATTCCTGTCACCCGTGGCGTGGAGTTCAGTCTGGATAACGTGGATAAAGCAGCAACGCGTCCGGTGCTACTTCCCGGGCAACGGCAGGCGGTACGTTGTGTGCCAGTGCCCCTTACCCTGACAACACAACCCTTTAACATCAGGGAGAAGCGTTCTGGTGAGTATCAGGGAACGCTGACAGTGACAATGCTGATGGGAACACAAACCCCCTGACAGTAATTATTTATTTTATTGATATCTTTCTTATATGGTTTTTTAAATCAGAGTTCTCTTTATATACTTGTTTTATTTAATAAAGAAAATCTATTCACTTATGAAAATCAATGCGTGAGGTTCTGCTTTCCTATGACTGAGTATTTAGATGATAAAGATAAAGAATTATTGAAAGAAATCCAAAAAGATTGTGCGCAAACTTTATGGCAACTTGCATATAAAGTGGGACTTACGCCCACACCATGTTTCAAACGTTTAAAAAAACTTAAAGACAGGGGGGTTATCATTGGTCAGTTCGCTTTATTGGATAAAGAAAAACTAGGTCTTTCACTTAATGTCTTTATTATGATTAACATATCTGAGGAGCAATACGCTAGTATTTCTGAGAAAATAAAGTCAATGCCTGAGGTTATTGCCTTTTATCGAATTTCTGGATCATTTAATTATTTAATGCATACAGTATTTACAGATATGAACGATTACTATAGTTTTTATGAGAAAGTAATATTAACTAATTCTTCAATTAGTGGATCTGCATCGAGCTTTGTTCTTGAGCAAATAAAGGAAACAAACGAACTGCCAGTGTGAAAGTGTGATGTGTACTTACTGATTTAATACATTATTATCCTTCTTACGGAACAACAACGGCAGATTGCGGCTGTTGAACAAGGATTTTAATCAGCAGTGGTGAAATTAAGCGGCACAGAATAACACAGCGGAATATCACATGGTTAAATATCACCCCGTGCATGTAACAAAAAACCGCATTAAAACAGATGATGTTACTGATATTTATTTCGTTGAACCCTTCTGGAAAGAAGGCGAAAACCACATAATTGAGTCATTGATGTTTTTTGAAGAGTTACAAAAGTCATTTAATTTATTCAACCATAAATATGGGTTAAATAAATATATACTCAGGATTCCCTGGGAATTTGTGCTCATACATATGGAAAGGATCAGTAAATTAAATAGCGTCGGGTTATTTGCTGTTTCTGTTGACTTTAATAACAACCACAAATTTCTGAGCGAGTACATCAGGAGTCGCAGAGATTATGGTATGGAAGTTTGGTTTGATTTTTGTGGTAAACATTCTTATTCCAGTGAAATTAAAAACCTTGGGTTCTTTTTTCAGGCTTGCGTAGTGCCTCGTGATCCTAATTTTATTAGTAGTGTTTATCATTATCATAAGTTCCAAAAGATTCTTGTCGGGGATATAAATGATGTAGAACAGAGGGCCGTGTACCAGAACGAAGTTGATTACATGTATGGAATGCAATGGCCATCGTCATATGACGGTTTTTTCTTTCGGGATCATAAAAAAAATGAAACTTGGTATATATAACAGAAGGAGTGAAAATTTGAATCAAAAATATCTTATTTATTTTTTGTTTAATTATTGTTTTGTTTTTTATTACGATTAAATATAAAGAACATCATTGTTCGTGCGGTGGGGAGGCTGGAAGTTTAGGGGATGACCGTTTATCAACAATTTTATTACAGCCACCATACGAATGGTTTATATATGCACTAGATGTATTATTTTAGTTTAATATATCGATGGTTGCTATTTGCATTGATGATGTTCCGTTACATTAAGGAATATACATCTGTATCTCGTTATACGCACACTCACATTACTAATCATTATTAATATGAGTGTGGTTCTTGTTTTACGCATGCATGGTTGCATGTGACGTTAAATTTAAATGAGCTGACTGTATGAATTCTAAATACTTTAGAGAGGTGTTTTTTGTCTCGGTAGTTGTTATATTATTATTTTATTTGGTGTTATTTGCAGCCAGTGCTCATGCTGAAGGCGGTTTCAGCTCTGGAGGCATTGGGTTATTTATGACGGGAACAAGAGAGATGCTACTGTAGAGATAATAAATTCTGCTAAAGATTCCCCAATTCTTGTGCATTGACATCCTCCACGTCCTGAAGGGCGTGGGTTCCTGCTCCAACGGGCTGCCTGACTGCACGCTCCTTCCACAGGCAAGCACGGCGTGTCCCGCTCTAAAATGTTACGCGCGCCGTTTACATCGGCGTTCGCAGTATATCTTCATACCAGACACTTGTAAGTATCTCGCATAATCGTGCCATTCACATTTAGAGATCATACAACAGGACGGGACTGTTTTTGGGTAGCCGGAAGTTAAGCCCATACCAGAAACGTTGCAGTGTACTGAAAAATGGCGCCAGGTTGCACCTGTTCAACGATTTTCTGAAGGCGCAGGAGTATTCATTACTGATATCCTCCATTGCGCCTTCGGGAACCCACAGGACCAGCTATTTTACCAATAGTGTTTAAAAGGCGTAAGTAATGCCGAGCATGAAGTCATTGGAGGCAGCCTTTGTGTCTGCATCATAAGCGGTATGTTCATCACCAGCATAGTGATTTTTTGAAATGCTTACTTTGCCTGCATTAATGTATTTATAACTGGCGTCAATCATAATATTATCTGTTACAGCATATTTTGCACCGATACCTGCGCCCCAGGCAAAGTTATTTTTTGAAGCAGACAGAGTTTCATTAATACCAAAACCAACAGGAATGGTGTTATTACTTAGCTTCACATGAGCGAGGCCAACGCCTGCGCTGATATAGGGTGTAAACGCCGTACTATTGTGAAAATCATAATAGCCATTAACCATGTAAGTGGTCATTCGGACCTGATTTTTTACATTTATGTGTACTGGCTGACCAAATGCAATAATATCCTGCCCGCCTTTAGCATCCGTCTCACCTCTGAAAGTGGTATCCAGTTCTAAACGTACTGGAAGCTGGAATGGGTCATAAAAGTCATAACCGATAGCAACCCCGCCGCCAAAAACGCCTTTGGTACGGTCAGGTAACGTTGCATGACCATTGACTATCTCATCCTGGCTGAAGGTTGAGTTGATTCCATAGACATTGACTACGGATGTCCCCGCTTTCCCGGTGATATAGATCCCTTCTTTTGCTGATGCAATAGCGGACCAGGCTACCACAAGGGGAATGATGCAGACTGCGAAAAAGTTTTTCATTTCAGAACCTGCCTTAATATTGGGCTAAAAGACAAGTTTCACGGTATAGGGTGTGATATAACGATTACATAAACGAAGCCCAAAAAACGGTCTATTGTAACGCTGGGTTTTCTGTAAGCGGGTAAAAAATGAGATGAAGATTTTAAATAACAATACGATAATCGTCGGTATGGAAATCTATCTCCTCGCCAAATTGCCCCACGTACGGTTTCACTTCTACGTTATGTAACGGGTAGTGTGAGATAGAGCGATGCTGTAAGAAAAAGATGAAGATGAATTTGTACCCGACCTGGATAAAGCCCGTTATCCAGGAATAACGGGCAAAAATATTTACTCAAGTGCCTGGGCGAGATCTTGTTGTACCTGTTGACGCTGTTCTGGTGTTAAGACTTTGCTTAAATCAAAATAATATTTAACCCGATAATAGCGAGCCTGTTGTTCTATGTTACTGAAGGCTGCAAGCTGCTGTTTTACGGCGGCGTCATCCCATTTACCGGATTTAATCACCTCTATCAGCGCACCGTCTTTAATCCCCTTCATAGAAATCTGACTGACGTCGCTTTCCAGTTGTTGGTGAAGTTTTTTGATCCGGGTAATCTGATCGTTTGTCAGCTTCAGATGCTGGACAATAGGATCCTGGGCGGGCAGGGGAGGATTGGGAACAGCGGTGGCGAAAGCGCCAAAAGAAACGCCCGCCAGAGTCGCTGCCAGTAAAGTTGTGCGTACAAAGTTTTTCATGAAGATATCCTGATAAGGGAGTGATTAACCGTTTTTATTACCCACGAATGGCGAGCAATTATCTTAGAGCCTATCCCATTAGGGCTATTTTACTTGCCATTTTGGACCTGGGCAGTGCTCAAAATCCTCACGTACTACGTGTACGCTCCGGTTTTTGCGCGCTGTCCGTGTCCAAACTGGCTGCGCCAATAACGCCTGGTGGGATAGGCTCTTAGTCAGAATACGTTGCCTGCCACATTACGCCACGCGAATTTGTTTTACGGAGAGTTACGGAGTGAAACAATCCCGCCGCGGTGAGCGGCAGGTTGCTTACAAGGTGAATGGATCGGCATCGCGCCAGGCTGGAAATTTTTCGCGATAGTCCTGCAAGGCGACGAGAGAAAGATCGGCATCGATACGTGTCGCCTGGTGTGGTTCGGCGGTGGCGATAATATCACCCTGGGGATTAATGATCCGGCTATCGCCGCGATAATGTAACCCGTTGCCATCGGTGCCAACCCGGTTGCAGCCTGCGACATAAGCCTGATTTTCAATAGCGCGCGCTGTCAGTAATGTTTGCCAGTGTAGCGAGCGCGGCGCGGGCCAGTTCGCTACATACAACGCCAGATCGTAATCATTGCGGTTGCGCGACCATATCGGAAAGCGCAGATCGTAACAGATCAGCGGTAGAATGCGCCAACCGCGCCACTGCACGATGATGCGTTTATCGCCTGCGGCATAATGTTGATGTTCATCCGCCATACGAAACAGATGGCGCTTATCATAGAGATGAACCTTACCTTCTGGTTCAACCAGTAAGAAGCGATTTACGGCGCCGCGCTCAGTTTGTAGCGCCGCGCTGCCGGCAATCAGAGCGTCAGTTTGTCGGGCTTTGGCCTGCATCCACGTAATCACGCTATCTTGCGAAAGTGAGTTATTAGCGGCCTCCATCGCGAAGCCGGTGGTAAACATTTCAGGCAGAACAATCACATCCCGGCCAGATACGAGCTCTAGCTGTCTGTCAAAATGACGCAGGTTTGCCGGGCCGTCCATCCAGACTAAAGGTTGTTGCAACAGAGTAATTTTCAAACCAGACACGATCGGAGCTCCTCATTGAACAGCGTCTTTACACTGTAGCATGAGCAATAATAAAAAAGCGGCAAGAAAAAGCCCCGCGAAAGCGGGGCAGGAAAGATGCGAGACTGATTATGCGGCTTCGACTTTACGCACTTTCTCCGGCAGCTTTACCGGTTTGGTCGCCAGCGCTTCAGGTTCAAAATCATCAACGTTGATACTGCGCAGGCGGCTCTCTTCCGCTTTCGCCAGGATGGCGGCTTCATCTTTATCTATAAGCCCTTTCGCCAGCGCATTGCGCGCCAGTTCATCCAGACGAGTAAACGGCAGATTTTTACCCAGTTCTTTGCAGATGCGCTGGTGGATAGGGTCGGCAGCGATGACATCACGCAGCGCTTCTTCCAGTAAACCGACCGGATTATGTTCGGCGGGTGTCAGATACTGGCCGCGCCCAATGCGTGAACGTGTGGCGTTCGGCACCTGCAGGATCTTCGCCACGGCGTGATCCAGCTTATCAGACGGCGCCAGATAATGACGGCCAGTCGGGAAGATCATCGCGGTGAGCAATCCGGCCACGACGCGGTTCGGGAAGTTCTGCAGCAGATCGTCCATCGCTTGTTCAGCACGATACAGCGCATCCTGTACGCCCCAGTGCACCAGCGGCAGGTCGGCTTCGTGGCGACCTTCGTCGTCGTAACGCTTCAGTACGGCTGAGGCCAGATAAAGCTGACTCAACACATCGCCCAGACGCGCGGAGATACGCTCGCGGCGTTTCAGGCTGCCGCCCAGTACCGCCATTGACACGTCAGACAGCAGCGCCAGGTTTGCGCTCAGTCGGTTCAGATGCTGGTAATAACGCTTCGTGGCGTCGCCGGTTGGCGTATGGCTCGTTAATCCGCGGGTCAGGCCAAGCCAGAAACTGCGAACGGTATTGCTGCCGACATGACCAATATGTTTAAACAACAGCTTATCAAAGGCATTCACATCATTATTCTGCGCTGCGGCCATCTCTTCCAGTACATAAGGATGGCAGCGAATGGCGCCCTGACCAAAGATCATCATGCTACGGGTCAGGATATTCGCGCCTTCCACGGTGATCGCGATAGGCGCGCCCTGGTAAGCACGCGCCAGGAAGTTGCTCTCGCCCAGCATAATGCCTTTACCCCCTGTGATATCCATCGCGTCGATAATTGACTGCTGGCCGCGGTGGGTGCAGTGGTACTTCACGATAGCCGACAGTACCGCCGGTTTTTCGCCCAGCATAATGCCGTAGGTGATTAACGATGCGGCGGCATCCATCACATAAGCGTTACCTGCAATACGCGCCAGCGGTTCCTCAATACCTTCCATCTTGCCGATAGAAATTTTGAACTGACGACGAATGTGAGCATAGGCGCCGGTTGCCAGCGCGACGGATTTCACCCCGCCAGTGGAGTTGGACGGCAGGGTAATACCGCGTCCTACCGACAAACATTCCACCAGCATACGCCAGCCCTGTCCGGCCATTTTGGGGCCGCCGATAATATAATCAATAGGCACGAAAATATCGTTACCGCGGGTTGGACCATTCTGGAACGGAACGTTAAGCGGGAAGTGGCGACGACCAATTTCCACACCCGGCGTTGAGGTGGGGATCAGGGCGCAGGTAATACCCAGCTCTTCTTCTCCGCCTAACAGTCTATCCGGATCGGAAAGCTTAAACGCCAGACCCAACACGGTAGCTATCGGCGCCAGCGTAATGTAACGCTTGTTCCAGGTCAGGCGCATACCCAGCACCTGCTGGCCCTGCCATTCGCCCATGCAAACCACGCCGGTATCCGGAATGGCGCCTGCATCAGAACCTGCTTCCGGGCTGGTCAGCGCAAAGCAGGGGATCTCCTGGCCGCGCGCCAGTCGCGGCAGATAGTGATTCTTCTGCTCTTCCGTACCATAGTGCTGCAATAACTCGCCAGGGCCGAGTGAGTTTGGAACGCCGACGGTGATAGCCAGAATCCCGGAGACGCCGGACAGTTTTTGCAGTACACGGGACTGCGCATAAGCGGAGAACTCCAGCCCGCCATACTCTTTTTTAATGATCATCGCAAAAAAACGATGCTCTTTCAGGTAAGCCCACAGTTCCGGCGGCAGATCCGCCAGTTCATGGGTAATCTGAAAATCGTTCGCCATCCGGCACGCTTCTTCTACCGGACCGTCGAGAAACGCTTGCTCTTCGGCAGTGAGTTGCGGTTGCGGATAGTTGTGCAGTTTTTTCCAGTCAGGCTTGCCCTGGAACAGATCGCCTTCCCACCAGGTTGTACCGGCATCAATCGCTTCTTTCTCAGTGCGCGACATCGGCGGCATGACCTTACGGAAGCCGCGGAACACCGGTGCGGAAATCATTGATTTTCGCATCGGTGTGAGGTTAAACGGCACGAGGATAATGGCCAGAGGAACCAACAGCCAGATGGACCACAGGCCAGCGACGCCAAGTGCGGCGGTCCAGGCGAGCAGAATCAGGCTGCTGAGAAATAAACTCACGCGGTGATAGAACAATGCGCCGAGCAGAACAACCGTAGCGATAATACTCAAAATCATCATAACGAAAAGCTCCCTTGCTTGTAGGAGGTCTGACCACTTGTGATGATTAGGTTGTAGTAGATGTAAAATTTTTTAGCAATGTGTTTACAAAATAATTACAACAAAGCTCACATTGTTGCCGTTTTTGGGGGCACGAAAAATCAAAAGCGTGAGGCGTTAATTCGGCTTATGCTTCTCGCCTGTACTGCTATCCGGTACACTGCATACTGTCATTTACATTCATGCTGAAGGATATCCTCATGTACCAGGATCTTATTCGTAACGAACTGAACGAAGCGGCGGAAACGCTGGCTAATTTTTTAAAAGATGACGCCAATATTCACGCCATTCAGCGCGCGGCGGTCCTGTTGGCTGACAGTTTTAAAGCGGGTGGTAAGGTACTTTCCTGCGGTAACGGCGGCTCCCATTGCGATGCGATGCACTTTGCTGAAGAGCTGACAGGTCGTTATCGTGAAAATCGTCCGGGCTACCCGGCAATTGCGATTTCTGATGTTAGCCATATATCCTGCGTCAGTAATGATTTTGGCTATGACTATATTTTCTCTCGTTACGTTGAGGCGGTAGGGCGCGAAGGCGATGTCCTGTTAGGGATCTCGACGTCGGGTAACTCTGGTAACGTGATTAAAGCGATTGCCGCGGCCCGTGAAAAAGGCATGAAAGTGATTACGTTGACCGGCAAAGACGGCGGCAAAATGGCGGGAACGGCGGATATTGAAATTCGCGTACCGCACTTCGGTTATGCCGATCGTATTCAGGAAATTCATATCAAAGTAATTCATATTTTGATTCAGTTGATCGAAAAAGAGATGGTTAAATAACTATACCCGTCATACTTCAAGCTGCAGGTGCGTTGGTTGCGCTCAGAAACCCCAGTCACATAGTTATCTATGTTCCTGGGGATTTCCTCCCTTACCGCCTTCCTGCAACTCGAATTATTTAGGGTATAGCATATTGTTTTCTTTGATATTTTGAGTTTTGATTGGCTGTAAAAATTACGCCTTCCCGCTTAAGGCGTTTGTGGAGGTGATGTATGTGCGAACTGCTTGGGATGAGCGCCAATGTGCCGACGGATATCTGCTTTAGCTTCACCGGACTGGTGCAGCGTGGCGGCGGAACCGGGCCGCATAAAGACGGCTGGGGAATTACCTTTTACGAAGGAAAGGGCTGTCGCACGTTTAAAGATCCGCAACCGAGCTACCATTCGCCGATTGCGAAACTGGTACAGAATTACCCGATCAAGTCCTGCTCGGTTATCGCCCATATCCGTCAGGCTAATCGCGGTGAAGTGGCGCTGGAAAATACACACCCTTTTACCCGGGAATTATGGGGACGCAACTGGACTTATGCTCATAACGGTCAGCTCAACGGTTATAAGTCGCTGGAAACCGGTAATTTTCGTCCGGTGGGGGAAACCGACAGCGAAAAAGCGTTTTGCTGGCTATTGCATAAATTAACGCAGCGTTATCCCCGCACGCCGGGCAACATGACAGCGGTATTTAAATATATTGCGACACTGGCGACGGTATTACGTGAAAAAGGCGTTTTTAACATGCTGCTGTCAGATGGGCGATATGTGATGGCGTTTTGCTCAACCCATTTGCACTGGATCACTCGCCGGGCGCCGTTTGGCGTAGCCACGCTGGTGGATCAGGATATGGAAATTGATTTCAGTTCACAGACCACGCCAAATGACGTGGTTACCGTGATTGCTACCCAGCCGCTAACGGGGAATGAAACCTGGCAAAAGATTATGCCAGGCGAATGGGCGTTATTTTGCCTCGGAGAGCGTATAATTTGAGGCCAGCTGTGGCTGAACAACTTCGTGACTCAACGGTTTGCTCACGACGTAACGTCCATCAACGATAGAAACAGTTGGCGGCTTATGCGTCTGTTCAAAATAATCGTAGCCGGGTTTTAGCTGCGCCCAGAAATCTTTGTAATAAGAATATTTATGACGCTGCATATTGGCGTCGGTCATCCGGAACGGATAAATACTCACCTGCACGCTCGGCTGACCAAAGACCAGCGCGGCGGTGACAAACTGGAAAATCTCATCAATGCCGCTGTCGGTCATGGCATAGCAGCCGACGGAAACACAGGCACCGTGAATCATCAGATATTTACCATCATAGCCATGCGCGCGATCGTAGGCATTGGGAAAACCAATGTTGATGGCCTTATAAAAACGGCTGTCTGGCTTGAGTTGATTACGCTGAACGCTGTAAAACCCTTCCGGACTTTTAAAATCGCCCTGACGGCGTTTCGGGCCTAACCCGCCGGAATAGTTGCAAATTTTGTAGCTATCAAGCAACTGGTATTGCTCACCCATTTTGACGTAGAGATCAAGAGTGCGCTCTTCTTTAAAAATCTGAATATAGACCGGTGAGCCCATTAACTGCTGCTTATACTCTTTACTGACCGGCGTGACGGGGCTGCTGCTGCTCAGCAAACCGGCAAATGAGACGCACGGCATCAGAAGCATCGCAAGAAAAAATGCGATTTTACGCATACTGCTTGTTCCTTGATAAAACGGTTACACACGCCAGAACGGCAAAAGAGTCCCCAAATCGGAGTAATCTGGATTTGGAGCGCTCACATTAGCACCACGGCAGTTTTTCGCAAGTCCCCGTGTGTACGTTTACAATTTTCCCGCCGCTTTCGTCGTCATACCTTCGAATATGTCGCATTTTTAACGCGAATGTCTCTTTGCGCGCAATAAAACATACTGTACACTTAAACAGTATTGTGGGGGCGAGCGATGCGCAAAATCATACATGTTGATATGGACTGTTTTTTTGCCGCGGTAGAGATGCGTGATAATCCGGCGTTACGCGATATCCCTATTGCCATTGGCGGGAGTCGTGAGCGAAGAGGCGTTATCAGTACCGCCAACTATCCTGCGCGCCAGTTTGGCGTACGCAGCGCGATGCCGACTGCCATGGCGCTAAAGCTGTGCCCTCATCTCACCTTACTGCCTGGCCGCTTTGACGCCTATAAAGAGGCTTCGCGGCATGTACGTGACATCTTTTCCCGCTACACTTCACTGATTGAACCGCTCTCGCTGGATGAAGCCTGGCTGGATGTGACTGACAGCCCGCACTGTTATGGTTCGGCGACTCTGATCGCCAGGGAGATTCGTCAGACTATTTTCAATGAACTGCAACTCACCGCTTCTGCCGGCGTTGCGCCAGTGAAATTTCTGGCGAAGATCGCCTCCGATCTCAATAAACCGAACGGGCAATATGTTATTACGCCAGCCGATGTACCCGACTTTCTTAAAACGTTGCCGTTAGCCAAAATTCCAGGCGTGGGGAAAGTTTCCGCCGCCAAACTGGAAAATATGGGGTTAAGAACCTGCGGGGATATTCAACAGTGCGATCTGGCGATGCTTCTCAAACGCTTTGGTAAATTTGGCCGGGTATTATGGGAGCGTAGTCAGGGTATTGACGAGCGTGATGTTAACAGCGAAAGGCTGCGTAAATCGGTAGGCGTTGAGCGTACTCTGGCGGAGGATATTCATGAATGGTCGGACTGCGAGGCTATTATTGAGCATTTATATCCGGAGCTGGAGCGTCGTCTGGCTATAGTGAAGCCCGATTTACTGATTGCCCGACAGGGCGTTAAATTAAAATTTAATGATTTTCAGCAAACCACTCAGGAACATGTCTGGCCGCAATTAAATAAAGAAGACTTAATTACCACCGCCCGTAAAACCTGGAACGAGCGTCGCGGCGAGCGCGGCGTACGGCTGGTGGGGCTACACGTAACGCTGCTCGACCCTCAATTGGAACGACAGTTGGTGTTAGGGTTATAAGTCAGGCCATTAAGATTTTATCACTATTACGATTGCGCCATCTAAATTTCAGTATTACTATACCCGCGTTTTCTCATTCTCAATAACTGCAAAGGAGGTTCATCATGACACTTTATTCTCTGAACGCACTTTGCAGACATTTCCAGGATTAATTTTCTCTTATTGCTCTGGATTAGTCTGCCATTTCCTGATTTTTTAATTCATATATGGAATGGTATATGGGCAATTATATTCGTCCTTTATCAGATGTGGTATTTTCTATCGCATCAGATAACCTGTGGATCGAAGATTCCGCGATCCAACAATTATATACGACGGCTAAGTTAACCGGTATGAGACGCGTTATCGGGATGCCAGATCTGCATCCGGGGCGCGGCTACCCTATTGGCGCAGCCTTTTTCTCGCGTGGACGCTTTTATCCGGCGCTGGTCGGCAACGATATCGGCTGCGGCATGGCGTTATGGCAAACGGATATTTTAGGGCGTAAATGTAACGCCGATAAACTGGAGAAGCGGCTGGCGTCGCTGACTGACGTGGCGGACGCGCAGTGGCTGGAGGAGAATGTCCCCGCCGCAATGCAGCATCATTCGTGGCGCTCTGCGCTGGGTTCCATTGGCGGCGGCAATCATTTTGCCGAGCTGCAGCAGGTCGATCGCATCGTCGATGCTGATTCGTTCGCTTTGTCGGGGTTGCAAAAAGCGCAGTTATTACTGTTGGTACACAGTGGTTCACGCGGTCTGGGGCAAGCTATCCTGCGTCGTCATGTGGAGGCGTTTTCGCATAACGGTTTGCCGGAAGATAGCGACGATGCGCGCCGCTACCTTGCAGAACATGACGATGCGCTGGCATTTGCCCGCAGTAATCGCGCGCTGATTGCCCGCCGGATACTGCAACAGCTCAGGGCTGAGGGCGAACCGCGGCTGGATGTGGCGCATAACTTCGTTGAACCCTGTACTGTCGCGGGTGAGGCGGGGTGGCTGCATCGTAAAGGCGCTACGCCAGATGGGCAGGGACTGGTGATTATCCCCGGCTCGCGCGGCGATTATAGCTGGCTGGTGAAACCCGTCGTCAGCGAGGAGAGCCTCTTCTCCCTGGCGCATGGCGCGGGACGCAAATGGATGCGTACTGAGTGTAAAGACCGGTTATCGGCAAAATTTACCCCGCGACAGCTCTGCCGTACCGGGATGGGTAGCCGGGTGATTTGCCGCGATCGCCAGCTCATTTATGAGGAAGCGCCGCAGGCGTATAAATCCATCGATAGCGTGGTGGATTGTCTGGCAGACGCCGGACTGATTACGCCAGTTGCCTGCCTGCGTCCGGTGCTGACGCTGAAAACCTCAGGGGAGAAAAGCGCATGATCTTACTGCAACTTTCTTCCGCACAGGGACCGGACGAGTGTTGTCTGGCGGTAAAAAAAGCGCTGGATTGTCTGACGAAAGAAGCCGCCAGAGAAAAGGTATCGTTGACACGGCTTGAAACAGAGCCGGGACGATTACCAGACACGCTGCGTTCCGCGCTGGTCTC
The DNA here is from genome assembly GCF_017571995.1 of Salmonella sp. 32031103-2018-00083-FB-01-SM-01. NCBI lineage: Bacteria > Pseudomonadati > Pseudomonadota > Gammaproteobacteria > Enterobacterales > Enterobacteriaceae > Salmonella > Salmonella sp. 32031103-2018-00083-FB-01-SM-01. Next base: position 555,540 of record NZ_JAGEQL010000003.1, on the reverse strand, counting down.
GCTGGACGGCGAAAAAGCTATGGCTTTCAGTGAACGTTGGTGCGGCACGTTACTGTGGATTTGTACCAGCCCGTATCGCCCGCACCATGGGCGAAAAAACTGGTACGTCGGCATTGGGCGCTTTTCCGCCGACGAACACATACAGTCTGATGAGATTCGTTTCGAGACTCTGCGCTCTTCCGGCCCGGGTGGGCAGCACGTTAATAAAACCGACTCGGCAGTGCGGGCCACGCACCTGGTGAGCGGGATTAGCGTGAAGGTTCAGTCGGAGCGCAGTCAACATGCGAATAAGCGTCTGGCCCGGCTGCTGATTGCCTGGCGGCTGGAACAGCAACGGCAAAATGAGTGTGCGGCGTTGAAGTCTGAAAGGCGTCTGTTCCATCATCAGATTGAGCGCGGCAATCCGCTGCGGATATTTAAAGGAATGGCGTTTACGCCACAATAATTCGGTGTTACCGGCGCTGTTATCGGGCTGTCTGGCTATTCGCGTGTAGCCGCAGCGCTATTTCAGCGTATTCAGGAGAGGTTATCTGGCAATGGATACCCGATATTCCATATTGCTAGCCCGTCCAGAAATGGGACGGGCATTTTAGCGCTTTCTTACTTCGCAGGAATCGCTTTCAGCAATTCGGTCAGCAGAGTCCAGTAGTGGCCGACGCTTTCGATATGTACCTGCTCATCCGGAGAGTGAGGTCCGGTAATGGTAGGCCCAATAGAAACCATGTCCATATCCGGATAGGGTTTCTTAAACAGACCGCATTCCAGGCCGGCGTGGATAATCTGGATGTTCGGTGTCTTGTTGAACAGACGCTGATAGGTTTCCCGCACCAGGTGCATGACCGGCGAGTTCGCATCGGGCTGCCAGCCAGGATAGCTGCCTTTTGCTTCGGTTTTCGCGCCAGCCAGCTTGCCCAGCGAATCCAGCATACTCACCACATAATCTTTACCGCTGTCGATAAGAGAGCGAATCAGGCAGTGAATTTCGACATTCGCATCAGACATTGTGACCACGCCAACGTTTAGCGATGTTTCCACTACGCCTTTCGCTACGTCTGAATTGCGGATCACGCCGTTCGGCGTTGCGTTCAGCAGGCGCACAAAGGTATCGCGTGACGGCGCGGTCAATGCGGCTTTATCACTAGCAACCTCATTGAGTTGCAGCGTCAGGTTTTTCTCTTTTTCCGCCAGTTCGTTTTTCAGAATATCCTGGTAAGCGTTCACTAATGTTTTCAGAGCGCCTACGTTGTTTGCGGAAACGGCGAGGGTAGCGAACGCTTCGCGCGGAATCGCGTTACGCAGCGTGCCGCCGTTGAAATCGATCAGACGCAGATCCAGTTCTTCTGCGTGCCCGGCCAGAAAACGCGCCAGCAATTTGTTGGCATTGCCAAGGCCGAGGTGAATTTCACCACCGGAGTGGCCGCCTTTCAGACCTTTCAGGGTTAGCTTAAAGCACGCAAATCCTGCGGGTACAGCTTCACGGGTCAACGGCAGATTAGAGGTAAAATCGATGCCGCCTGCGCAGCCCATATAGATCTCACCTTCTTCTTCAGAGTCGGTGTTGATCAGGATGTCGGCCTGCAACCAGCCGGACTGGAGGCCGAACGCGCCATCCATGCCGGCTTCTTCGGTCATGGTCAGCAGCACTTCCAGCGGGCCATGGACGACATTATCATCAGCCAGTACCGCTAACGCAGAAGCCATTCCAATACCATTGTCGGCGCCGAGCGTAGTACCGCGCGCTTTAACCCATTCGCCATCAATATAAGGCTGGATAGGATCTGTAGTGAAGTCGTGAACGGTGTCGCTATTTTTTTGCGGCACCATATCCAGATGCGCCTGTAAAACGACCGGCTTGCGATTTTCCATACCTGCAGTGGCGGGCTTACGGATCAGAATATTACCGACCTGGTCGCGATCCACGTAAAGGCCTTTCTCTTTGGCCCAACTCACAATATGTTCCGCGAGTTGCTCTTCGTGATAGGACGGGTGAGGAATAGAACAGATTTTGGCAAAAATATCCCACAAAGGTTGTGGTGATAACTGAGACAGTTCAGACACGATAAGTCTCCTTGGCGGTGGTCTGAAAAACGTTCTTACAGGCCACAGGGTTAGCGGAATTGATAACTCTTACGAGATGCGACTGAGAATACCACTTTCTCCGCCTGCGGGTAGTATAAAGCATACAAAAAGAGGCGTGGATTCCGCTAAACACTGGTTTTTAGCGCGTCAGGTCTCTATAATCTCGCGCAACTATTTCCCCCTCGAACACTTTTTAAGCCGTAGATAAACAGGCTGGGACACTTCACATGAGCGAAAAATACGTCGTCACCTGGGACATGTTGCAGATTCACGCACGCAAACTGGCGAGCCGCCTCATGCCTTCAGAACAATGGAAAGGCATTATTGCCGTAAGTCGTGGCGGCCTTGTACCGGGCGCACTACTGGCGCGTGAATTGGGCATTCGTCATGTCGATACCGTATGCATCTCCAGCTACGATCACGATAACCAGCGCGAACTGAAAGTGCTGAAACGTGCAGAAGGCGACGGCGAAGGCTTTATCGTCATCGACGATCTGGTCGATACCGGCGGTACCGCCGTCGCGATTCGCGAAATGTACCCTAAAGCGCATTTCGTCACGATTTTCGCTAAACCGGCGGGCCGTCCGCTGGTTGATGATTATGTTATTGATATTCCTCAGAACACCTGGATTGAGCAGCCCTGGGATATGGGTGTGGTATTTGTACCGCCGATTTCAGGTCGTTAATCAGCAGCTTTTCAGAGCGCCCGGCAATGCCGGGCGCTGTTTTATTGGTTACAATAAGCCTCTATGAGTATCCAAGGAGGCTGCACGAATGACACAGGCTAACCTCAGCGAAACCCTGTTCAAACCCCGCTTTAAACATACTGAAACGTCTACCCTTGTCCGTCGGTTCAATCGTGGGTCGCAGCCGCCCATGCAATCCGCGCTGGACGGTAAGAACGTTCCGCACTGGTATCGCATGATAAACCGCCTGATGTGGATTTGGCGCGGCGTTGACCCACGAGAAATCCTTGATGTGCAGGCGCGCATTGTGATGAGCGACGCAGAGCGAACGGATGATGATTTATACGATACGGTCATCGGTTACCGCGGCGGCAACTGGATTTATGAGTGGGCAAAGCAGGCGATGGACTGGCAGCAGAAAGCCTGTCAGGAACAGGACGCCATGCGCAGCGGACGCTACTGGCTTCATGCCTCAACGCTCTATAACATTGCCGCCTACCCGCATTTGAAGGGCGATGAGCTGGCGGAGCAGGCGCAGGCGCTGGCGAATCGCGCCTATGAAGAGGCCGCGCAGCGGTTGCCCGGCTCGTTACGTGAAATGGAATTTGCCGTTCCTGGCGGTTCGCCTGTCACCGCGTTTTTACATATGCCGAAAGGGGATGGTCCGTTTCCGACGGTGCTCATGTGCGGCGGCCTGGACGCCATGCAAACCGACTATTACACCCTGTATGAACGCTATTTCGCGCCGCGCGGTATCGCGATGTTAACGCTTGATATGCCTTCGGTTGGATTTTCATCAAAGTGGAAATTAACCCAGGATTCCAGCTTGCTCCACCAGCATGTGTTAAAAGCGCTTCCTAATGTCCCCTGGGTAGATCATACCCGTGTTGCGGCGTTTGGTTTCCGTTTTGGCGCCAATGTTGCGGTGCGTCTGGCCTATCTGGAAGCGCCGCGTTTGAAAGCGGTGGCTTGCCTGGGGCCGGTGGTCCATGCGCTACTTAGCGATCCGCAACGACAGAGCACGGTGCCGGAGATGTATCTGGATGTGCTGGCCAGCCGTCTGGGTATGCATGATGCTTCGGATGAGGCGCTACGTGTGGAGCTCAATCGCTATTCGTTGAAAGTACAGGGGCTACTGGGCAGACGTTGTCCTACGCCAATGCTTTCCGGCTTCTGGAAAAACGATCCTTTCAGCCCGGAAGAAGAGTCTCGCTTAATTACAACATCATCTTCAGACGGTAAGCTGATAGAGATCCCTTTTAACCCGGTGTACCGCAATTTTGACCACGCGCTGCAAGAAATTACCGACTGGATTAATCATAGATTGTGTTAATAGATTGATAAATTCTATTGATTTGGTAAAACAGTTGCTTCATTAAAGGAGATCGCAATGACGTTACCGAGTGGACACCCGAAAAGTAGATTGATCAAGAAATTTACCGCGCTTGGCCCCTATATCCGGGAAGGGCAGTGCGAAGACAATCGTTTTTTTTTCGATTGCCTGGCAGTTTGCGTCAACGTGAAGCCCGCGCCAGAGAAGCGTGAATTTTGGGGCTGGTGGATGGAGCTGGAAGCACAAGAGAAACGCTTCACTTATCGTTATCAGTTTGGTTTGTTTGATAAAGAGGGCAACTGGACCGCAGTGCCGATTAACGAAACCGAAGTGGTGGAGCGACTGGAATACACGCTACGCGAGTTTCATGAAAAGCTACGCGACCTGCTGATTTCTATGGAGCTGGCGCTGGAGCCGTCTGACGATTTCAACGACGAGCCGGTAAAACTGTCGGCATAACCCTGCTGCCATGCCTGATGGCGTAGCGCCATCAGGCACAATGCGACTTATCAGAACTGGTAGGTCAACCCTATTGCCACAATATCATCGTCATTAATGCCTAACGTGTTATCGCTATCAAGCTGATTGATTTTGTAATCTACAAACGCGGACATATTTTTGTTGAAGTAATAGGTTGCGCCAACGTCAATGTAATTCACCAAATCCTCACTGCCGACGCCCTCAATATCTTTGCCTTTTGACAGCACATAGCCTAATGACGGACGCAGACCAAAATCAAACTGATACTGGATAACCGCTTCGAAATTTTGGGTTTTATTGGCAAATCCGCCGGAAACTGGCGTCATGTTGCGGGTTTCTGAATAGAAAGTCGCAATATAAATATCATTAGCGTCATACTTTACACCCGTAGCCCAGGCTTCGGCTTTATCGCCCGTACCGCGGCGCTGCAGATTTTGCTCCCTGGTGCGATCGGAGAGAGTATAAGCGCCGCTGACGGCAAAATCGCTGCCGCCGAAATCATAGCTCACGGATGTGCCGAAGCCGTCGCCGTTTTGCTTTTTCACATCGCGATTTTCGTTTTTCCCCTGATACTGTAAGGTAAGATCCAGTCCATCAACGATGCCGAAGAAATCGGTATTGCGGTAAGTCGCCAGCCCGCTGGCGCGTTTAGTCATAAAATTATCGGTCTGGGCGGAAGAGTCGCCGCCGAATTCGGGAAACATATCCGTCCAGGCCTCAACATCGTACAGCGCGCCCAGGTTACGTCCATAGTCAAAAGAACCGATATCTTTTAATTTCAGGCCAGCAAAGGCCAGGCGGGTTTTTTGCTGGGACGAATCACTTTCGGCTTTATTACCGGCAAATTCAGCTTCCCAGCGCCCGTAGCCGGTCAATTGATCGTTAATTTGCGTTTCGCCTTTAAAACCAAAACGAACGTAGCTTTGATCGCCATCTTTGCTGTCATAATCGCTCATATAGTGCATGGCTTTAACTTTTCCATACACATCAAGCTTATTACCGTTTTTATTGTAAACCTCGGCGGCGTGAACAGATGCTGATGCGATGATACTCACCACTATTGCCAGAGTGCTCTTATTCATTTCCATTCCTGTTTTAATTACGCGCTATGATTTGTCGGGAGACCCGGTAAAAAACAGGAAGGTTTTTAACGTTCGGTAATGAAAGATTTATGACAAAGTGAGAATTTTTTTAAAAAAATATGTTTAATTGTTGCGGTAATAAAATGGTCAAATTCTGCCGCTACGCTTGCTGATCCTGCGCAACAAAATTTCACGCTACGCGTACAGGTTGTTGGCAACCGGAGCCAGTCCTGCTAAAACGTTCATTTGGTCTTTATTTCTTATTTTGAACGGCAGAGAATCATGAGTGACAGCCAGACGCTGGTCGTAAAACTCGGCACCAGCGTGCTAACAGGCGGATCGCGCCGCCTGAACCGTGCCCATATCGTAGAACTTGTCCGCCAGTGTGCGCAGCTACACGCCGCGGGACATCGTATTGTTATTGTTACCTCTGGCGCGATTGCCGCCGGACGTGAACATCTCGGCTACCCGGAACTGCCGGCAACGATCGCCTCTAAACAGCTTCTGGCGGCGGTAGGGCAAAGCCGCCTGATTCAACTGTGGGAGCAGTTGTTTTCAATTTACGGTATCCATATCGGGCAGATGCTGTTGACGCGTGCGGATATGGAAGACAGAGAGCGCTTTCTGAACGCCCGCGATACGCTGCGTGCATTACTGGATAACCATATTGTGCCGGTTATCAATGAAAATGATGCCGTTGCGACAGCGGAAATTAAAGTGGGCGATAACGATAACCTCTCCGCGCTGGCTGCGATCCTGGCAGGCGCGGATAAACTGCTGCTGCTGACCGATCAGCAAGGATTATTTACCGCCGATCCGCGTAGCAATCCGCAGGCGGAGCTTATCAAAGATGTGTATGGCGTTGACGATGCGCTGCGCTCTATCGCGGGAGACAGCGTTTCCGGACTGGGGACCGGTGGTATGAGCACTAAGCTTCAGGCGGCAGACGTGGCCTGTCGCGCGGGTATTGATACGATTATTGCCTCAGGCAGTAAACCGGGCGTGATCGGCGATGTGATGGAGGGGATTTCCGTCGGCACCCGTTTTCATGCGCAAGCCTCGCCGCTGGAGAACCGCAAACGTTGGATCTTCGGGGCGCCGCCGGCAGGCGAAATTACGGTTGATGAAGGTGCGACCGCGGCAATGCTGGAACGTGGCAGTTCACTTCTGCCAAAAGGCATCAAAAGCGTGACGGGCAATTTCTCGCGGGGGGAGGTCATCAGAATTTGTAACCTGCAAGGGCGTGATATCGCTCATGGCGTCAGCCGTTATAACAGTGATGCTCTGCGGCGGATAGCCGGCCACCACTCTCAACAAATCGATGCGATTCTGGGCTATGAATATGGCCCGGTCGCTGTTCATCGTGATGACATGATTACTCGATAAGGAACAGGCATATGCTGGAACAAATGGGCATTGCTGCTAAAGCGGCGTCGTATAAGCTGGCGCTGCTCTCCAGCGGCGAAAAAAATCGCGTGCTGGAAAAAATAGCCGATGAACTGGAAGCGCAAATGGAAAGTATCCTCAGCGCGAACGTACAAGATGTTGAGCAGGCGCGAGCCAACGGCCTGAGCGAAGCGATGCTGGACCGCCTGGCGCTGACCCCTGCGCGTCTGAAAGCGATTGCTGACGATGTGCGCCAGGTCTGTAATCTCGCCGACCCGGTCGGGCAGGTGATCGACGGCGGTCTGCTGGACAGCGGGCTACGTCTGGAGCGCCGCCGCGTGCCGTTGGGCGTGGTTGGCGTTATCTATGAGGCGCGTCCGAATGTTACCGTTGATGTGGCTTCTTTGTGTCTGAAAACCGGTAATGCGGTGATTCTACGCGGTGGGAAAGAGACGCATCGCACGAATGCCGCAACCGTTCGTGTCATTCAGAAGGCACTGAAAGCTTGCGGTTTACCGGAGGCAGCGGTTCAGGCAATTGATAATCCGGATCGTTCGCTGGTCAATGAAATGCTGCGTATGGATAAGTACATCGATATGCTGATCCCGCGCGGCGGCGCAGGCTTGCATAAACTGTGCCGCGAGCAATCCACAATCCCAGTGATTACCGGCGGGATTGGCGTGTGCCATATTTTTGTCGATAGCAGCGCAGACATCGCCCCGGCGCTGAAGATTATCGTCAACGCCAAAACCCAGCGCCCGAGCACTTGTAACACGGTGGAAACCTTGCTGGTGCATCAGGACATCGCAGAACGTTTTTTGCCTGCGCTGAGCAAGCAGATGGCGGAGAGTGGCGTGACGCTGCATGGGGATGAAACCGTCATACAGGCACTGCATGGTCCTGCCAAACTGGTGCCGCTGAAACCGGAAGAGCTGGATAACGAGTTTCTGTCTCTGGATCTGAACGTTGTGGTGGTCGAAAATATGGATGGCGCTATCGCCCACATTCGCGAACATGGTACTCAGCACTCCGATGCGATTTTGACGTGTGATATGCATAATGCTGCGCGTTTCGTGAACGAAGTGGATTCCGCTGCGGTTTATGTCAACGCCTCTACCCGTTTTACCGATGGCGGGCAGTTTGGGCTTGGCGCAGAAGTGGCGGTCAGCACGCAGAAATTACATGCCCGCGGTCCGATGGGGCTTGAAGCGCTTACCACCTATAAGTGGATCGGCTTTGGCGATGGTACGATTCGTGCGTAATTAATGTCGAGCGGTGCAAAAATAGCCGGTTGAGTAGCAAGGCTATTGACGCACCGCCCGGTTAGTTTTAACCTTCTATCCCGTGATTCACCCGCGTGAACACACCCTTCTCAGGGCCGATATAGCTCAGTTGGTAGAGCAGCGCATTCGTAATGCGAAGGTCGTAGGTTCGACTCCTATTATCGGCACCATCTCAATCAAGTAGTTACAAACTTTTCTTTCATAACAATCTTCTCATTTTCTTTCTCGTGTACTTGTTTTGCATGGTATAGATGTCTATGAGGACGTCAGTCCGGAAAGCATTCGTTCTGCATGGTATGCCTTTCGTTATTCTCAGGGGCTACTAAGCCTGTGACAACGGGCATCGAAAATAATTTTCGCGGTTATATGATGCGTAATAATAATACGTTCTACACATTAATTGAGTCAGATAATGAAAACGTATGGGATATGTCTGTTGAGGAGAAGGGAACTCAACAGAACAAAGATGCCGTGCAAAAAGAAAAATATCAGCTTAATGCTATTTTTGACAATGGTACATGCTGAATTCTGGCTTGTCTCAGGGATACGACCGTATCCCTGAATATTTCCCATCAAAACTCAGGAATAAAATCACTCTTACTAATATATTTTTCCAGTATGGCGGTATATTGTCGCCAGTTCCCGGAGTCATTGATTACTGCATAATTTATCGATGCTCCCGGCGTTGGCGAGCGTGTTAGCGGCACATCAAGTGCTGTTTTCGGCGCAACCATGATATCGCCGATACTTTTCTTGTCATCCGTCGTTAGTGTTAAACTCATATACCACGAGGTGGGGTTAACTATCCGTATAGTATTTTCTTTAGCAATAAAGCGTAATTTTTTCTCCTCCGCTTCCGTTGGCGCTTTTAATCCGGTCGGGCGAATTAAAATTTTTAGCCGCAAACGAAGCGGTAATACCAGTTTTCGCGGGTTGTTTTTAATGTCATGGGGGAGTGGCGGTATCTGATAAATGTTTAGCCAGAAGAGACTCTCCCGGTCCGTTGCAAGCTGCTGGCGGGAACTCAGGAGCAGGCGAAGCGTTCTCAGTTCCCCTGGCTGCATTTTAAATACTGGCGGCAGCGCCACCAGCGGCGTTTTGCTGTTATCCGGAGAGGCGTCAATGTTTCCGGCGTCGGTCCATACCTGTAACAGCATCGGCGTTGTATTATCGTTGGATAATGTCAACGATTGAGCGACATCATCTGAAGCAAAAATAATTCGGGTTCTGTCAATATTAACGGCGGCTTGTGCCGGGCCATACCATCCCGTCAACCCAAGTAGCGTTAATATGACTTTACTGAAAACTAACCACTGCCTGTAATTGCGCATTCACGCTTCCTGCCGTTACTGTTTGTCCGCCGATCGCCTCAAGCGAGGCAGTAAAATCACCGCTGTAGGTTTCTACTGAACCGGATGATACTCGTGTGGTTAAATCTTTATAGCCATACCAGCCTCGGGCGTTGCCAGTGCCTGTCTTGATCCGATCGGGTAACAGGTTAATTGGCGTACCGGCATCGTTATAGATGCGGATACCTACTCCGGAAGCTACGCCAGGTTCGCCATAATGGGTGTCCAGTAGCCACGACAGACCGCCTGCGGATGTGGTTAGCCCCAGGCGACGCGCCGCCGCCACGGCGGTGGGTTGATTAACGACAAACCCCATTGCGACATTAGCGGCGCTGGTGGACGGGAGGGCACTGGACACAGCGCCGGACTCACATTCCAGGCTGACGTGGAAAGGCGCCTGGCTATTGCCTCCGGCGGCTAATATGCCGACGGCGACAGGGGGAATTTTCACGATCGCAGGATAATCTGTGATTTTACATAACGCGCCGCGAACATAGGTGACACTATTATATGTACTCCATGCTCCGGGCCAATAGCCGGGCCAGCCATAATAATCGCTGGCATGATCCAGTCCCGCTTGGATCCGCTCGGTAATCAAGCCTGGGCCTTTAAAGGCGATATAACCCCGAGGCTGCGTCCAGGTATCTCGGTCCATTGGATTCTGGTAGGCAAAATATTTTCTTGAGTCAATTTTAAACATCTCATATAACACGTTGCTAAACGCGCTGGCAGGAATATAAATATATTTGTCATCCTGAAACCAACTGTCTGCGGTAAGTTGGCGTTCTTTCCAGAAACGGCTGTAATATTCGCCGGTACTGAGGTTTGTCATACGGACAGCAACATTACGCTCCACATCATAATAGGCGCCTTCTACTTCGGGAGTAAAAAATGCCCCCGCAAAAGCGCTATCGCCATTTGTCGAATACATCTCATAGAGCTTCCCGGCATCGGCGGTATCGCAGCGGTAAAGTACCTGTTTACTGGAATAGGGCGTGCCGGTGGCGGCCGTCAGGAAGTTACCGATCCCACTGGCCAATAATGTGCCGGAGGGTTGAAATGTTTCACTATTACTGATGCTAATCACCGTTGGCAAACCGATATTACCGGTATTCGTGTCAGTTGCGCCGATCCAGTTTTGCGCCGTGTAGCCCGCTTTTATCGCCGCGTCAGAGAGCGCGCTCTTATCGGTGACTTTGATACATGACGACCATGTTCCGGCGCTGACGAACAGGCTGGTGATAAACAATAGCGTTCGGAAACTAAAAAGCATTGTGCTATTCCTTCTCGCAGATTTTGTTCAGATAGAGAAACGGTTCCTTGGTGTGAAGATCGAGTTGGTAGGCAACCCGGCAACGCTGGTTTGCCCCTGTTCCCCAGCGCACCAGTAGAGAACCCGACGGATGGGCGATACGGGCATAAATCTGCCCACTCTGGCCGACCATGCCGATGTTTGTGCCTTCACCGTTGAAAACATCAGCGCCCATTGGCGGTATGCCGCCATCCGGCATCTTCACGGAGATCAGCACCGCTTTGCCGCTGATAGTGGCGAAATTGACACGCGCGATGGCGCCGGCATAGGGCACAATCTGCTGACTTCCTCCCGTCAGTTCGGCATCGCTGCGCATCTTACGGGTGTCGAGCGTAACGTTATTGACGCGGTAAGGAGATAACGAAGGCAGAATGGCGTAACCAAAGCGATCAACCACAGCGCCCTGGCCATTTTGTACGATCGCGCCCTGCGCGCCATCGGCATGAATAAGCGCAAAGGTATCGCTGGTATAGGGGCCAGCCGTCAGACCGCCAGAGTGAAGTACCAGGGTGCCGGACGCGCCCAGTCCTTCCTGACGATAGTTATCGCCCTGGTCATAGTTGGCGCGAAGTGCGCCAAACCGGGTGTTTTGTTGTAGATTACCGCCAAACGTCGTTGGCGCGCTGCTATCGCTATTGCTATTGCGATAACGCTCGTAGCCGCCATAAACCGACCATGACAGGTCGCTGTTTTCACCACTACTGCCGGTCATGGATACGGTTGAGGAACGACTTTGACTGGACTGGTTATAATTCATGGCGACAGACGTTCTGTTTTCGCCCCAATCCAGCGGTATAGAGACATTAAACGACATTGTGGTTTCGGTATATTTTTGTCGGCTACTCACGTCCAGTGGTTCGTTAACGCCGTGATAAAAGCGATCGTAATCCCAGGTGGTGCGCTGTCGTGCGATATTCACCCCGTAGCTTATATTCCGCCACTGGTTGCTATACCCCATTTGTAGCTGTGTTATACGCGATTGGTTATTGTAGTAGTCTGCGGTGCTGGCGCTGAGGTTAAGCGTGCCAAGCCATCCTAACGGCTGGCTTACCGTCGCGGACAGGCGATTGCGCTGATGCAGCGTGTCGGAGTAGTAATCAATCCCCGTTTTTGCTTCCCGGCGTACGCCGAGCACGTCCTGAAGATCGCGAAAGCCGTTGGTTGAATAACGATAAGCCGCCAGTACCAGGTTAGTGCCGGTGGTAAACGTTTTGCTGTAACTGAGTTCCGCGCGCCAGCCTTGCTGGCGATCGTTATGCTCTGCGCGCGCATTCGACCAGGTGGCGTTAAGGCCGAACGCGCCCATACCGGTGGCCCAGACACCGCCCGCCAGCCATGCCTGGTAACGCTGCGCAATTCGTGAACCGAGGTTGAGGGTAATGGTGTTATTAACGCCGTGCTGGAACGTTCCCTCAAAGAACCGATTTTCAATATCGTAGTACTGACGAACCCTGCCGAAGGCCAGCGAATAGTGCCAGTTACCGGGGCGAACCGAATCCGGCACGGAAGAATAAGGCACGGTGAAACGTGAGGTTTTACCGCTGGCCTCGATAACCTCTACCTCCAGATCGCCTTGATAACGGGTGTTGTACAGATCGTCAATATAAAATGGGCCCGGCGGAACGTTGGTTTCATAAATCACTTTCCCCAGTTGTTTTACTACCACGTGCGCGCTACTGGCCGCTACGCCCCGAACTTCCGGCGCATAACCGCGTTTGCCCTGCGGGCGCATCCGCTCGTCGGTGACTAGTTTAGCTCCGTTAAAAGACAGACTGCCGAATAAGCTGGAGTCTGTATAGCTATCGCCCAGCGACAGAATACTGTTAATAGACGCGACAGGTCTTTGCACCCAGGTTCGAACGCTATTATAGCGCCAGGCGCTTCCGCTCTGGTTGCTATTGGCATGGCGCAGATTACTTTGATGACGGACCTGCCAAAGTCCAAGGTTAACGCCCATGTTTAAACCGCTCCATAAGTATTGGTAGCGATAATGGCTGTCGGTATTTTCGGTGCGGGTCCAGTTTGTGTTATGGCGTAAAAACAGCGCCAGCGCGCCGCTATCCCACTCTGAAGGGGAGATATAACCGCGCGGTTTGTGCGTAAGTTCGGTCATTGGAATCGTCAGCAACAGGCGAAGCGTGGCGCTATCAAATTGCCAGCCGGCATGAGGTACCCACTCCCTGAGCGGGCGACACTCGGTCGCAGCGTCGGTCGCGGGGAGTGATTTTATCTGTGCCGCTTTCATCACCGATAAGGGCAGACAGGGTTCAGTCTGTTGTCCCTCTTTTACAGCATTAAATCGAATATTAGTGCTCGAGGTTACCAGCGTGCCATTAACGTAAACGTCGGCAAGATAGTCTCCGGAAGGCGTTTGCTGTTCATTAAAACGGGCAATATTTTGTCCGTAAGTGGCCCCCTGAAGTAGCGCAGGATCAAAATAATACTCTTCACCCTGCGCGGAGCCTGAGCAAACTATGGCGATCAATAGCGCAAGGCTTTTGCGGTTCAAATTAATGGTGGGGGACATCGTAGCTCTCGCTTATCCTTGCGCCCAGGTCGTTAACCAAAGTAACGGTGACTGTACCGGAGAAGGATTTGAGTGACCGCTTGCCCGGCAGCCACCAGGTTTGACTGGAGAAAGGGGCAATCATGTCAGCATCCAGATTATACGAAGCGCCGTTCACTTTTACATTCAGGTTACTTAAAGAGGCAAACCAGGGCTGCGGATTAACAATAACAATACCGCTTTTTCCGGAACCCTTATTTACCGTTTTAATCTGTAATTTTTTCGCCAGATTATCAGGTTTACCTAGCCCGTCAGGACGATAGAAAAGTTTTATTCTTGAGCGCAGCATTACCAACATTTTATTTTGCCCGCTGTCGCTGCCAATATTCGTTGGTGGTACCTGTAATACGTTAAACCAGAATACTGACTCACGATCCTGCGGCAATTTTTTCGTGTTGTTATAAATTACGCGTACAACCTGGCCTGCTTTGGGTTGAATACGAAATACCGGCGGCGTGGCAATGAACGGCATCGCGCTGCTATTTTCCGGGCTGGTATTCATATCGCCATCGTCAAACCAGGTTTGTACGATATAAGGTATTGCATCATTATTTTTTAACTGCACATCTACGGAGGAGGCTGTTGATGGGTAAATTATTCGGCTACCCAAAATAGTAACGCTCGCCCACGATGCTGTGGCGGGTAGGGCCAGCAATAGAAAAACTATTAAGTAATATAATGCGGAATGTCGGGTATCCATTTTCATCTCAACAACTCCCTGGCGATTGAAAATGGTCTGGCGTTTCAACGCCAGACCGTAGCGACAATTATTTATACGAAACGGCGTATTGTAGGGTGGCAGCGACTGTCCCAGCCTCTGCTTTCCCGGTAGAGTAATACCGCGCGGTATAAGTCGCGCTCGCTTCAGAAGCATTTGGTTCCAGCTGTAGGTCGCCGTCGCCAGTAAAGCCGCCGGTCAGATTGATTGGCTCCCCTGAAGTGTCGAGTAATTGGACTTCAACATTTTTCGCGCTGCCAGTATTACCCAGGTTACCGTTACTGGTGACCTGATTACCGACAAAGACAGTGGAAATTTTTGTTGTTTTGTCCTTAGAGCCGGTACACCCGGACAGCCCAATATCAAACGTTATTGGCCCCGCAGTTTTCCCTTGTTCTGATAAATCTTTAGTACTTACTGTTGGTAATAACACGACGGGTTTAGCCTGATTACCATTAATCACGACAGAGCATGTTTCATCAGAGACTTCCCCTTGAAAGGTGATGGTGTTATCAGAAACAGCCATCGCGCTGCTGGAGACAAGAAGTGAGCCTGTGATCATTGCTAAATACTTTTTCATAGACATATGATAATGTTCCTGTATTAATCTTTACTTTTTCAGGACGAGTGCAATTCGCCCGAATGTTTCGTGCTTATGGAGGAGTGGTAAAAATAACGATCATTAACTCTATTTTTGGATGTGAGCTATACCCTCCTGACTATTGATAATGCGATATAAAACAAACAGACTTATTTCTCTTATCATGAAATAGAGCGATAAGCGCTTTCGTCCATACATCTCATTAGTACAACTGATAGTGTTATCATTTGATTGAGTGTAATCCGATAACAATTCTCTCCGCGTCTGAATAGATAGACTATGTTGCAATACAAACCTGCACATTTTTGCTATGTAAAATCCGCATCAGTTAAACCTCCCGATGGATAATACGATGGTGAGATTAAGGTAAATTTTCTGAAATGTGCTTCTGAAACAGTATAATTAGTCTTACTTTTTTCTTACTTTTGGCCTTTCAGAAGTTTCCTGAGTTTGCGTTAAGGTAAAGAAAAGTGTTCAGATTTACCTATAACTGTTTGATTTGTAATGTGCAGGTAATACTTGTGTCAATTATTGTTTACTATAAGTGAGACTTATAAGTTAAACTCAGGTTAATTAGGGGGCTGAATTCTTTTTTGAGCATGATAATATGTCGTCTGAATGATGGATGCAGTTACCTTTAGGATTGTCATGAATGAAAGCATATTTTTACTTGATAAGCGTGTTGTATTTGATAGTACGAAGATGACCTTATCGCATGGTAATGAGATAATCAGGATATCAGAAGCTGAGACCCATCTGCTTCTTGCTTTTTGGCATGGTCTTTACAAAAAAGAAGATATTATTCATTTTGTTTGGGAAAATCGTGGAGGCTGCGTCTCAGAATCAAGTTACTATAAACTCATTAATCAAATGAGAAATGATTTTAGTAGCATCGGTCTACAGCCATCTGATATCGTAACTCGCCCTCGGGTGGGGGTGTCGCTGTCTGTTGCCATTGAACCTATAAAAAAAATCACCTCCCTAAAGGTGAGTGATGAAAACGTTAAGGGCACCCCGGCTCGGGAGAACATATTTTACAAAATTAAACGTCACAGCGTATTTGTGGTATTAACAGGAGCCATTCTTCTGGCATTGCTCTATGGTGTATTTACTATATATAAAGCGCCTGTTCGTAACAGCTCTGATAGTTTTTTTACATATCTTGGCGAATATAACGATTATGCAATCTATAAAACAAAAGAGGATAAGGTCACATTAAGTGAAGTAGTTTTTGCTTTTAACTCTCTAAAAATTAAAATTTACCGGCAAAATGGACGCCATCTTTATTATATCAGGGAGCCTAACATGAATATTTTTCTGCAATGCTTAAATCCTGTTGAAATGGCGGTGCCAAAATGTATTACAGTAAAAGAACGTTACTGATTATATTTGTAATATTTATCGCCATTGTCGCAATCGGATCGGTAATAGCGCTTGAGTGGGTAAATCGTGACTCTTATAGAACCAATAATCTTATATGCACGACAAAATCAGAAGCGTATATTGCGCCACGAAAATTGTACATGGATGGTGGACTTGTGCTGGATCTTAAATCCGGCAGGATTACCCTACACTACGATGTTACTACCGATACGAAAGAAAAACGGCTTTTTTTTCGTGACATCTGCATCAGCAAACTGCGCAGAACGGGTATGAAAACATTTACTTTTAAAGTTAATTCAGTTAAGACTTTTGAGTCTGATACTGCTGGCGATTTGTTTTCCTGGTTGAGACTGTTACAGCCTGGTACGATTAATGAGTTAAAGATGGTAAAAATTGGGAAAAATACCTACATGTTTTCGCTTAATCGGCATTTGTATAATGTGTGTACCACCAGTAGTAACGTTGAGTTGTAGCCAATAATCCCTGTATTGATGGGAATTCGTTCCATGATGGTTACGCCTCATCAGGCAGCGAACCTGGTATCAGGCTAACATATTGAATGCGTCTGTATTTTAGATATCTGCTATCGCTTATTTTAACGATAGTATCCTGCACCTGTTGGGTATTGATATTTTCTTGTCTATTTTCGGCACAGGGAGTGCTATCTTGCTATCATTAAGAACGTATAACCTATCTCTCAATATTGCTTTTCTATATTAATGTTACTTTAGTTATCCTATAAAAGCGTACAGTGGCAAAAGGAAGGCCGGTAAGAGGGCAATGATTTGAAAGTAAGAAAGCTATTTCTGATGTTGTTTATTGCCGTTCCACTGATCGTAATGATATTGGTGGGGTTACTCGCGGGTATCTTCCAGCTAAAACGAGATATCGCCGTCAGCGCCAATACGCTGCTGCGGTTTAGCGCGGATATATCTGCCGCCTCCTGGCAAGTCGCCGGAAAAGCCGCCAGACTGGCTGAGAGTTCCTGCACTGACACGCTGAAAGAACTGTCCAGAACGCGGGCCTTCACTCCTTATGTCCGTGACATTGGGTTTCTGGAAAATGGTGATATCACTTGCTCCTTTGTCACAGGAACCGAACGCTATCATTTTTCCCGGCTGGCAGGGCTTTCTTTACCTGCTTCTTATCCGGAACGGTGGTTGCGATCTATCGGTAGTATGGCCGAAGGACCCAATCGCCTTGTTGTGGTTTATGTGAAAAAAGTAGCAGCGAATAAAGCGGCTTTCGTCATTGTGGATTCGCAGTATGTCCAGGAGCTCATGGAGATATTGGCTGCAGAGAGAGCATCAGCCTTTAGCCTGACATTCGGCGCAGGGGAGGCGATTACCAGCGCTGCGACGTTGCGCGGTAAGGCGTTTTTAACGCAGCGGTTCACCTCAACCGATCACACTATCCAGCTGATGGTACGAACCCCTTTCTCAACGTTATCGGCATACTGGTTACAAAACCTTTTTATTTTTGTTCCGCTGTCATTGTGTCTTTCTGTAGGGATGATGTTGTTCTACAGGCGCTGGTATTTAAAACGTTTATCTCTGGCCCGGGAGATTGCCAGGGGAATAACACACAATGAGTTTACGGTACATTATCAACCTGTTTTTAATGTTAAATACGGTAGTTGCGGTGGCGTGGAGGCGCTAATGCGCTGGCCGCAACCGGATGGCCGTTTTATAACCCCGGATATTTTTATTACCGCCGCAGAAAATGAAGGCATGATTATTCCACTCTCTCGTCATCTGTTCGAACTGATTGCTCATGACGTGATAAACTGGACTGTACCGGATGATTTCTATATCAGCGTAAATATATCGCCTGCGCATCTTATGGATGACGGTTTTATACAAGATATAGAGGTGCTCAGGACTCGTTTGGGAACGATAACGCTTATGTTGGAGCTCACCGAGCGTAGCCTGATTGTAGAACCTTCACAGGTCGCAGAAAAACTTTCAACGCTCCGTGAAAAAGGCGTGTTAATAGCGATTGATGATTTTGGGACCGGCTATTGCTCACTCTCCTATCTCCAGCAATTACCTGTAGACTACCTTAAAATAGACAGAACGTTTATCGATACCATTGATACCAGCAGCAATGATGTTCCTGTCCTGGATACTATCATTACGCTGAGTCAGCGACTGGGGCTCAATGTGGTTGCCGAAGGGGTCAGTACCCAGCACCAATTGCGTTACATCTTAAGCCACGGGGTAGGATTCGTTCAGGGATTTCTTTATGCCAGGCCGATGGGGGCTAATGACTTTATGAGCTGGCTTGGCAAGTCGGCCCAGAGGCAAAATGGTTTACTCAAGGGGGAAAACGGATCCGCGAGCGGCCTGGTGGCTGAATAATACAGGAGCTCGCTACGGAAAAAAATTCAATAGCGCGATATATCCTGGTAATATGTTTATGCCGTGAAGAAACGTGATAGCACTGGGGCGGATATTTTTATGAGTCAGAACAATTATCTGATTGACAAAAGAGTTATTCTTGATTGTGAACGAATGACGCTTTCCTGCGCCGGAGAGTCGATAACGATATCTGAATCGGAACGCAGTTTGCTTATCGCTTTTCATGAAGGCCTTTTTAAAAAAGATGATTTAATTAACTATGTCTGGGGGCGCAAAGGTGTCGTGGTCTCTGATGCCAGTTATTACAAACTGATTAACCAGCTACGAGGATCATTTGATAAAATTGGTCTTAAGGGGGCGTCTGTTGTGACTCGTCCCCGCGTGGGTGTTTTACTCTCAGTTTCCATTGAACCGTTGAGTGATGAGGCGCAAAATATGCCGTTGCCTGCTGTTGCTGAAACAGAATTATCGACGGTTGAAGTGCGACACGATGACACTATTATTACCCCAATACCGGGCGCTGTGAATAAAAAAGATTGGCTCTACTTTTGCCTGGCCGCGCTTCTGATGTTTTTTATGATGTATAAAGTTAAGGGTGAAAATATTGATTACTTTACCCTCCAGGGTTCGTATGATGGATACACTTTTTATAGTGTAGGGCATGATAAAACCCATCTGACGGATATCGTTGAAGCGTACTCCGAGATGAGTAATGAAATACATAAACAAAACGGAAAAATCATTTATTACATTCGCGTTCCTAATACAAATATTTTTGTCCAGTGTCTTAACCAACTTGATATAGCGGAGCCGAAATGCATTTCCATAAAAGAACGTTATTAAGCGTGGCGACGCTTGGTATGTTGGCTGTTTCAGTCGTACTGATGGTAGTTTGGGTACGAAACAGTAACCATAGTTCTATTAATACTAATGAATTTTTATGTACGACAAGAACGGTAACGACGATACAGCCTAAAGATATCCATGCCGATGGCAGTCTTGTTCTTGATTTTAAGATGAAGAGAATTACGCTTCAATATGAAATAAAAACAAAAGATAACGGTGTAAAAATATTATACCGGGACGTGTATATGAAAAATTTACATCGAACAGCGCCTGGTGTTTATACGTTCGAAGTATCCCAGGTAAAAGTCTTTGCCACGGACACGGCTGGCGATCTGTTATCACATTTACGGGTTTTGCATCCGGAAGCGGCTAATGAGATTCGAATATCTAAAGTGGGTGAGAAAACCTTTTTCTATTCTCTTAATCGGCAGCTTTATAACGTTTGTACCGCGCAGTAGATCTGAATGTTGTCTGAATGCGTCAGAAAGCGAGTTGCGAAATTGCCCTCCGCAAAGGTAAAGGTTAACTCAATAATCAATTAAAATACATATAAAACAATTAGTTATGAATTTTTTACTCTTCATGGAGGTAACTGATACTCGCTGATAACCTCTCGCAGCCCGCCTGACGGATAAGATGCCAGGAGCGGGTCTGAAGCAACTATGAATCCGCTATTAATAAAAAAGTAAGAACTCTGTAAGACTGATTTCATATCCATTATCGAATATATCAGGTTATATTACCTCCGCAGTTGGCATGACTGGTAATAAGCGCATTAGGTGCTCTTAATCTAAATGCTATTTGTGTGCCATAAGTTCCGGTACCGCCTTAATTATATATCAAAAATGGAGTGGTTTTAATGAAAAGACGGTCTTCGTTCCTTGTTTTTTTAGGTTTATTATTAGCGTCACCTTTAGCTTTGGCTAACGATCAGCACACCGTATCGTTTGGTTATGCACAAACTCATCTCAGTTCATTGAAAAATAGCGATAGCAAAGATCTGCGAGGCTTTAATTTTAAATATCGTTACGAGTTCAATGAGACCTGGGGGATGTTAGGCTCATTCACCGCGACGCGCAATGAAATGGAGAACTACACCTGGAAAGAGGGGAAGTTGCATAAAAATGGTTCCGATTCTGTGGACTATGGTTCTTTGATGTTTGGACCAACATATCGTTTTAATGACTATGTGAGCCTGTACGGCAATGCGGGTATAGCGACGATGAAATTTAATAAACACTCAAAAGAAGACTCCTTTGCCTACGGCGCTGGCGTAATATTTAATCCAGTTAAGAGTATATCTATCGATGCATCATGGGAAGCCAGTCGTTTCTTCGCTGTGGATACCAATACATTTGGTGTCAGCGTAGGTTATCGCTTCTGATATTAAAAGTATAAGCGTTACGTTTATGGCAAGGAATTAAAAATAATATGGCGCTGCTACAGAATAGGGATGGTTATGATCGCTCAGGTAATCTTAAGAGGAAGATAAAACACTCACCGTAGCGTTATTCTATTGATGAAATTATGATAAATTCACTATCGGAACAACTTCCGTTAAAAACGATAGGTATAGTTTTAACGGATGATTATTATACTTATTTAGGCATCGCTTCACTCTTTGAGGATGGGAAGTGCTTTATGTTCCCACTCAATGGAGAATATAATTCGTGTCAGATATCAGCTAGCGAAGATATCATAATTATTATTGATGGACGAGTTTTGATTCAGGGGGTCTGGAAAGGTTTTAAGGCGCTCATGCAGCATTATCCACATGCTCGTCGAATCTGGCTCACGCGCAGAGATATTGGAAAACTTTATCCACATGGCTGCGATAGAGATCCTGATATCGATCCCGATTTGGCAAAGCCTGTTTTTATTGAACATTTCATTAAATACGCTTGTGCAAACGATGTAGCGGTCGGTGAACTTGCGCCGTTGACAAAAAAGGAGGAGGAGTTGTTATGGCACTTTTTATATAAAAAGTCGATGAGTCAGATCGCCAGTAGCTATGGCATGAGTCGTAAGACTTTGTACATTCATAGATTGCGTATCTGTCGTAAATATGGCTTCAAACGCTTTTTCCATTTGCTATTTATTTACCAAAGAAGTCGCCATATCTTCGCATCTAAAATTTGCCGTGTAGACAAAAACGCCGATCAGGCTTGAAGCAAACAAGATGAAAAAGTTAACGATGAGAGAGTGTGAAAGCATCAATCCTACTTTGCTGCTTGCCATTAAGATACTTATCTCGGCGCTTGACGAAAAAACAAAAATAAGGCTCAGAGAGCATATTGAAAAAACTGAACAAGAAATAGCCTCAAGCATACATGATAGCATCATGACAGAGACTTTTCTTCAGCAAATGAAAGACATTCGTTACATCTTAAATATAGTTCCTTGACGGCGTTCAGAAGCAAGAACGCGTTATTATTTAATGATTAATAGACCAGGTATTAGTATGAAAAAGATCTTAGTATGTTTCGTCGGCTTGGCTTTAACCGCATGTAGTGCTAATTCGTTGAATTATGGCGCTGAACAGGTACGGGTGATGACCAGCGAGCCAGGTAAGGAATGCAGCTACTTAGGAGATATCATGGGCAGCCAGGGGAATTTCTTTACCGGTGGCTGGACTTCCAACAGTAACCTGGAAACGGGTGCCCGTAACGATCTGAAAAACAAAGCTTATAAAATGGGCGGCAATACGGTAGTCCTGTTAACCCAGCGTGCAGGCCAGACAGGAAGTTCATGGCACGGTTCGGGCTCAAGCAAACAAACCAATGTCACGTTAAGCGGGAACGTTTATCGTTGCCCTCGTTAACCTTATTTTGCAGGCAATATATGCCTGTTTAGCGCGCGCGCCGCACTGGCGACGCGCGCGCTATTTGGGCTAACCTTGCTTTTTCTCGCTGTATTCCCGCCAACCGCCGCCTAATGCTTTATACAGATTAATGATATTTAGCTGTTGCATGAGCCGTGTGCGTACCAGGCGCTGTTGCGCGCCATAAAGCATACGATGGGTATCAAGCAGCGTAAGGTAGTCATCGACGCCTTCCTGAAAACGGAGTCCGGCCAGCTCATAGGCGATTTGACTGGCTTCAACCGCGCGTTGTTCTGATTGCACCTGGTCATTCAGCGTACGCTGTCCCGCCAGACCATCCGCCACGTCGCGAAAGGCTTGCTGAATAACGTTTTCATACCTGGCGATTTCAATCTGTTTTTGGACATGCGCCCTGTCCAGGTCAGCGCGTAATGCGCCGCCGTGAAAGAGAGGCAAGGTGATTTGCGGTAGAAAACGCCAGCTTCCCGATCCCGGTTCAAAGAGCCCGCTAAGAGACGCGCTGGCCGTTCCCGCCGTGCCTGTCAGGCTGATTGTCGGGAAGAAGGCGGCGCGCGCTGCGCCTATTCGGGCGTTTGCGCCGCGCAGCCTGTACTCGGCGGCGCGAATATCCGGGCGGCGTACCAGCAGATCTGACGGTAATCCGCCTGGCAGAGTGGTCGGGATCGCGCCTTCCGTAAGCGTGACCGCCTCGTTTAGTCGACGCGACAGTTCAGGCGTGAGCGGCTGGCCCAACAGCAATTCCAGCGCGTTACGATCCCGCGCCAACTGTCGCGTATACGCCGCGCGATTGATTTCCGCAGAACGCAGCGCGATCTCCGCCATACGCAGATCGAGCTGTGTGGCGTTGCCTGTCCGGGCAAGCTGGGTTGTCAATGTGTATGAACTTTTTTGCGCGGCCAGCGTATCTTCGGTTAAGCGCAGCAGCTCCCGGTCAGCCCGTAGCGTCAGCCAGGCGCTGGCGACTTCGGAAACCAGGCTCATTCGCGCCGCAATGTACGTCTCATCAAGCGCCATATAGGCGGCTAATGCCTGGTCGCTAAGGCTTCGCACTCGCCCCCAGAGATCCAGTTCCCAGGCCGTCGTCGCCCCAGCCATCTCGTAGCGTCGGTTAATCTCAGGCTCGTCCGTGACGCTGAGATCGGCGGGAGTGCGACCGGCGTCCATGGCGGTGGCGATGCCGAGCGTCGGCAGCATCTCCGCGCGCTGAATACGGTATAACGCCCGGGCGGCTTCAACATTGAGCCCTGCCTTGCGTAAATCCCGATTATTTCGTAACGCGATCGCGATCAGTTCCTGTAGAAGCGGATCGTGGAAGAAATCACGCCAGCCAATGTCAGCGGCATCCGGCGCGCCAGAAACGGTTGACGTTGCGTAGGGATAGACCATCGCAGTCGGCGATGCGGGGCGTTCGTGTTTCGGCGCCATCGTACAGCCAGCAAGCGTGGTGACGAAAGCAAGCGTCGCCAGCGTGGCGGTCTGCCGATAGCCTGTAAAAGTGATCTTCATTATGCCATTCCCATCATTATGCTTGCTGATCATGCGAATCAACGCGGTTCTCACGCTTTAATGCCATCCTGCGAACCACCACGTAAAATACAGGCGTCAATAACAGGCCGAAGAGCGTGACGCCCAACATTCCGGCAAACACGGCGATGCCCATCGCATGTCGCATTTCCGCGCCGGCACCCGTCGCGAGTACCAGCGGTACTACGCCTGCGATAAAGGCGAATGAGGTCATCAGGATAGGACGCAGACGCAGGCGTGACGCTTCCAGCACGGCGGTCAGCGGGTCTGCGCCGTCGTGTTCTTTGGCGCGGGCAAACTCGACAATCAAAATGGCGTTCTTGGCCGCCAGGCCGACCAGCACCACGAAACCAATCTGCGTAAAGATATTGTTATCTCCGCCAGATACCCACACGCCGACAATGGCTGAGAGTAATGACATAGGCGCAATAAGCAGGACGGCGAAGGGCAGCGACCAACTGTTGTACTGCGCCGCCAGGATCAGGAAGGCCAACAGCACCGCCAGCGCAAAGATAGCAAGCGCGGAGTTGCCGGCCTGTTTTTCCTGATAAACCAGATCGGTCCATTCGAAGACCATCCCTTCCGGCAACGTTTCACGCACGATCTTTTCAATCGCGTCCGTCGCCTGTCCGGAGGAAAAGCCCGGAGCCGGTCCACCGCTAATATCTACCGAGGGGAAGCCGTTGTAATGGATGATTCTGTCCGGCCCCGACTGGCGCATAATCGTGACGAAAGCGCTAAGCGGGATCATCTCGCCCTTCGCATTGCGGACTTTAAGCAGGCCGATATCCTCTTGTTGCATACGGAATGGCGCATCGGCCTGCGCCATCACCCGCCAGGTGCGGCCAAATCGGTTGAAATCGTTGACGTAAAGCGATCCGAGGTTAATTTGCAACGTTTCAAAGATGTCGGTGAGCGATACCCCCATTGATTTCGCCTTCACCCGGTCGATATCCACCTGTAATTGCGGGGCGTTCGTCTGGAAACTGGCCAGCATATTGGCCAGTTCGGGCGTCTGCATCGCCTTAGACATAATCTCGCTTTGCACCTTTGTCATCGCTTCAAATCCCAGTTCCGCACGATCTTCAATCTGCAATTTAAAGCCGCCCGTCGCGCCAAGCCCTGGAACCGGCGGCGGCGGGAAGATGCCAATAAATCCGTCGGGAATGTGGCTAAATTTGTGCATTAGCTTTCCGGCGATAGCGTTAGCGGAAAGCGAAGGATCTTCACGCTCGTCAAAGGGTTTCAGCATGGCGAACATCAGCGCCGAATTTGGCACATTTACCGGGCCGTTAACCGACAGGCCGGGGAAGACGACGACGCTTTCAACGCCGGGTTCCGCCAGCGCGATAGCGGACATCTGTTTCACGACCGCCTCTGTGCGATCCAACGATGCGCCGCTTGGGAGCTGGGCGATGCCGACGAGATAGTATTTATCCTGCGCAGGCACAAACCCGTTCGGCACCTGATGGAAGCCAAGCCAGGTCAGCCCCACAAAGCCAGCATAGAGCACCATCACAATGACGCTGCTGCGCACGGCCCGACGGACGGCGCTAACATAGCGGTTCGACGCGCTGTCGAAGAAACGGTTAAAGCGATGGAAAAAACCGCCAGTGACCGTGCCCATCAACCGCGTTAGCCAGTCAGCCTTCGCAGTATCGTGGTGCGGTCTTAACAAAATGGCGGCCAGCGCAGGGGAGAGCGTCAGTGAGTTAATGGCCGAAAGGATGGTCGAAATAGCGATGGTCAACGCGAACTGACGATAAAACTCACCCTGCAGGCCCGCCAGGAATGCGGAAGGGATAAAGACCGCCGTTAGCACCGAGGTAATAGAAAGAATGGGACCAGTGACTTCATCCATGGCCTTCTTTGCCGCCTCTCCGGGACTTTTGCCCTGCGAGATATGCCGTTCCACGTTTTCGACCACAACGATGGCGTCATCGACAACGATACCTATCGACAGGACCAAACCAAACAGCGAAAGCGTATTCAGCGAAAAGCCAAACAGGTGCATCAAGGCAAAGGTGCCGACCAGCGAAACGGGAACCGCCACCAGAGGAATAATGGACGCCCGCCAGGTTTGCAGGAACAGCACCACGACAAGGACGACCAGCACGAGGGCTTCCAGCAACGTAATCGCCACCGATTGTAGCGATGCGCGCACGAAGACCGTAGGATCATAGGCAATCCGGTATTCGATATCCTGCGGGAAGTTTTGCTGCAACTCATCCATTTTGCCGCGAATCGCGTTAGACACGTCAATCGCATTGGCGCCCGGACTTTGAATAATCTGTAACGCTGGCGCCGCTTCGCCATTCAGTAAACTGCGCAGCGTATAGGCATCTGCGCCCAGCGTGACGCGGGCGACATCACGCAGTCGCGTCACCTCGCCGTCAGCGCCGATTTTTACCACAATCTCGCCGAACTGTTCTTCGCTGGTCAGGCGGCCCAGCGTGTTTACCGTCATCTGAAAAGCGGCGGAGGCCTCCGGCTGTTGCCCGACGGAACCGGCGGCGACCTGTACGTTTTGTTCCCGCAACGCCGTAACGATATCACTGGCGGTAAGACCGCGGTTGGCGATTTTCGCCGGGTCCAGCCAGACGCGCATGGCGTACTCGCCCGCGCCCCAGACGAGAACATCGCCGACGCCGGGTAAACGGGCCAGTTCGTCGCGAACCTGCCGGATGGCGAAGTTAGACAGGTAAAGCGAGTCATAGCGTTTTTGCGGCGAGACAAGATGGACCACCATCAACATATCGGGGGACGTTTTCTCCGTTACAACGCCAATTCGCTGGACTTCTTCGGGCAGGCGGGGCAGCGCGCGGGATACCCGGTTTTGCACCTGAATTTGCGCCATATCAGGATCGGTTCCCTGTTCGAAGGCGATAGAGATAACCATGCGACCATCAATGGCCATCTGGGTATTCATATACAACATGCCGTCAACGCCGTTGATTACCTGTTCCAGCGGCGCGGCTACCGTATCGGCAATCACTTGCGGGTTAGCGCCGGGGTAGCTGGCGCTAACCTGTACCGTGGGCGGCGTAACGGCCGGATATTCACTCAGCGGCAGTTTTAAAAAGGCGATAGCGCCAGCCAGCAGCATTAACAGCGACAGGACGATGGCGAAGATGGGCCGTGCGATGAAAAAGTGGGTGAATTTCATTGGCGCACCGCCTTCGACGCGCTGTCGCCGTCCGCTTTAGTCAATGTCGCGGTCTGTTTGTCGGGCATATTCTGCCGCATCGGCACCAGACGCGGCGCAACGGTCATGCCAGGACGCACCAGCCCCTTGAGGATGATTTTTTCTCCCGGCTGTACTCCCTGTGTAACGACGCGGAGTCCATCGACCATTTGTCCCAACTCAACCGGACGATACTCCACCTGATTCTCCTTGCCGACGATCAGCACATAGTTTTTGCCCTGATCGGCGCTCACCGCCAGATCGTCAATCAGCACGGTTTCCCGCGGCTCGCCGATGGGCAAACTGATTCGGGCAAACAGGCCGGGAGAAAGCATTCCGTCGGGGTCAGGAATCACGGCGCGCGCCCGGATAGTGCCGGTGCTGCGGTTCATCTGATTGCCCATAAAGTCGAGTACGCCCTGATAAGGCAGCCCGTTATCGGTGGTTAACCCCATGTTGACTACCGGTGGATTTTTGTCGGAGCGGGTATGCCGTAACGCCTTCAGCCAGGTGGCTTCGTCAATATCGAAATACACATACATGGGATTGTGAGACACGATAGTCGTCAGAAGCGTGGCGTTACCCGCTACGCCGCCGCTGACCAGATTGCCCCGGGTCACCAGTATGCGGTCAACGCGTCCGGCAATGGGCGCGGTAATACGGGTCCAGGAGAGTTCAAGGCGCGCTGCGGCGACGGCGGCTTTGGCCGATTGCATCTGCGCCTGTCGCGCATTACGCGTGGCGGTGACATCGTCAGCGTTTTTACGTGATACGGCGCCGCTGGCGACCAGTCGTTGAATGCGATCGAAATCCGCCTGCGCCTGGCGGGCCAGTACTTCAGCCTGACGTAATTGCGCGACGGCGGTGTCGAGGGCGACCTCGAACGGGCGCGGATCGATCTGGAACAGCAGTTGTCCGCGGCTTACCAGACGTCCTTCCGGAACGCTGACGGCGTCAAGGGTTCCTCCCACGCGCGAACGCAGCTCCACGGTCTCCGGCGCGGCCAGAAAACCGGTGAATTCCGCCGTAGGCGCGAGTGTGCGGCTAAGGGCTTTAGCAACCGGTACCGACGGTGGAGGCGGCGCGCTGGCCGGTGGGCCGACGGCGTTGCCTTTATCCCATAGTGCTTCGCCGGCCATGTAAATCACGCCCCCGATGGCGGCGATGACGCCGGCTATCAACATAATTTTGAATGTTCTACGCATGTCGTTTCCCTCTTTACCGCAGCGTGTCGGCCATTCCGCAACGCTGCCGCAGAATTTTTGGCAAAGGCTAGGCGTTACAACGAAGGAAAGGTCAAGCGTTCCTGACGGGTTTTTACGGGGCGTGGGGCGGCATCGTGGCGTAAATGTCTCGCATCATCCTCTTTTATGAGCCATCTCACATTCTCGCCGAACCGTGCAGCCTGAATACGCTTGACCTTCCCACAATGGCAAGCTTTAGGCTTTCTGATACCGAATAGTCAGGATGGGGAAGTCGTCATGAGTCAGTCAGAAAATCGTCACGACACGATAAGCTTACTTATTGAAGGTATGACCTGCGCGTCGTGTGTCGCTCGCGTTGAAAAAGGTATTAAGGCTGTGCCTGGCGTAACGGACGCTACGGTGAATCTGGCGACGGAGCGCGCCACCGTCCGCGGGACGGCGTCGGCGGAGGCGGTGATCGCGGCGATTGAAAAAACGGGGTATGAGGCGCGACCGGTAGAGACGGCGGGGCAGGGCGAAGACGACTCTGAAGAGAAAAAAGAGGCCGAGCGCGTCAGGCTGAAGCGCGATCTGATTCTCGCCAGCGTGCTGGCGCTCCCCGTTTTTGTGCTTGAAATGGGTTCGCACCTTATTCCTGGTATGCACGAGTGGGTGATAAAAACGATTGGCCTGCAACAAAGCTGGTACTGGCAATTTGCACTGACCCTGTTGGTGCTGACGATCCCCGGTCGCCGTTTTTACCTTAAAGGGTTCCCGGCGCTGGCGCGTCTGGCGCCGGACATGAACTCGCTGGTCGCCGTGGGAACCTCAGCGGCATTCGGCTACTCGCTGGTGGCGACCTTTACGCCCGACCTGTTGCCTGAAGGGACGGTAAACGTCTATTACGAGGCCGCCGCAGTGATTGTCGCGCTTATTCTGCTGGGGCGCTTTCTGGAGGCAAGGGCGAAGGGGCGGACTTCCGAAGCGATTAAACGTCTGGTGGGGCTACAGGCGCGGGTCGCGCATGTGTTACGCGAGGGCCGCATCGTGGATATCCCTGTCGACGAGGTTGTGCTGGGCGACTGTGTGGAGGTTCGGCCAGGCGAGCGGATACCGGTTGACGGCGAAGTGACCGAAGGCCGCAGCTTCGTTGACGAGTCGATGATTACCGGCGAACCGATACCGGTAGAGAAATCCGCAGGAAGCGCGGTGGTGGGCGGTACCGTAAACCAAAAAGGCGCGCTCACGCTGCGGGCGACCGCCGTCGGCGGACAGACCATGCTGGCGCAAATCATTCGTCTGGTGGAACAGGCGCAGGGTTCAAAACTGCCGATTCAGGCCGTCGTGGATAAAGTGACGCTGTGGTTTGTCCCAATGGTAATGCTTATTGCTGCGCTGACCTTTGTGGTATGGCTGGCGTTTGGGCCGTCGCCAGCGCTGACTTTCGCTCTAATCAATGGCGTTGCGGTGCTGATTATCGCCTGTCCTTGCGCGATGGGCCTGGCGACGCCGACCTCCATTATGGTGGGAACCGGTCGTGGGGCGGAAATGGGCGTGCTGTTCCGTAAGGGGGAGGCGTTACAGCTACTCAAAGACGCTAAGGTGGTGGCCGTAGACAAAACCGGGACGCTTACCGAAGGCCGCCCGGTACTGACCGATCTCGACGTGGCCAGCGGCTTTGAACGCCGTGAGGTGCTGGCGAAAGTCGCGGCGGTAGAATCGCGTTCAGAGCATCCGATTGCCCGTGCGATTGTCGTGTCGGCAGAAGAGGAAGGGATCGCGCTACCAGGCATGAGCGGCTTCGAATCGGTGACCGGGATGGGCGTATACGCTACCGTTGACGGTACGCGTGTTGACGTGGGGGCCGATCGCTATATGCGCGAAATTGGCGTGGATATTAGCGGCTTCGCCACCACCGCCGAACGGTTAGGACAGGAAGGGAAATCGCCGCTCTATGCGGCTATTGACGGTCAACTGGCGGCGATTATCGCCGTGGCCGATCCGATCAAACCCAGTACGCCCGCCGCAATTAACGCTTTACATCAGCTCGGCATTAAGGTCGCCATGATCACTGGCGATAATGCCCGCACGGCACAGGCTATCGCCAGACAGTTAGGAATTGATGACGTGGTCGCCGAGGTATTGCCGGAAGGGAAAGTCGAGGCGATACGGCGCCTGAAAGCGGCGTATGGGCAGGTGGCGTTTGTCGGCGATGGCATCAACGATGCGCCAGCGCTGGCGGAGTCCGACGTGGGGCTGGCGATTGGCACCGGCACCGATGTGGCGGTGGAATCCGCCGACGTCGTACTAATGTCCGGCAACCTGCAAGGCGTGCCGAATGCTATCGCGCTGTCTAAAGCGACCATCCGCAATATCCACCAGAATCTGTTCTGGGCCTTTGCTTACAATACGGCGCTGATTCCTGTCGCGGCAGGCGCGCTATTTCCGGTCTGGGGCATATTATTGTCCCCGGTATTCGCCGCAGGGGCGATGGCGATGTCGAGCGTGTTCGTGCTGGGCAACGCTTTGCGGCTGCGCCGTTTCCGGGCGCCGATGGCAACCCCATCCGATACATCCACGACATGAGGAGGAGCGTCATGAACATCGGTAAAGCAGCTAAAGCATCGAAAGTCTCGGCCAAAATGATTCGCTACTATGAACAGATTGGTCTGATTCCCGCGGCAAGTCGGACGGATTCCGGCTATCGGGCCTATACCCAGGCTGATGTTAATCAATTGCATTTTATACGCCGCGCGCGCGATCTCGGCTTTTCAGTTGCTGAAATCAGCGACTTACTGAATCTTTGGAATAACCAGTCGCGGCAAAGCGCTGACGTCAAACGCCTGGCGCAGACGCACATTGATGAACTGGACAGACGTATCCAGAACATGCAGCACATGGCGCAAACCCTCAAAGCGCTGATTCACTGCTGCGCCGGCGACGCGCTGCCAGATTGCCCCATTCTGCATACGCTTGGACAACCTGACGATAGCGAGCCGGAGGTGCGTACCGGAGCGGTATTGCGCCGTCCTCGTCGCCACGGACTGGCAAAGCGTCTGTAAGTCCTGAGATTACGCTTGACCTTCCAACACTGGCAAGGCCCAGACTGGCAACAGTTCCCACACAAAAGGAGTTCACCATGCAGTTCCATATTGATGACATGACCTGCGGCGGCTGCGCCAGTACGGTAAAAAAGACGATTCTGACTCTCGATGCTAATGCGACGGTGAGAACCGACCCGGCGACGCGTCTGGTTGACGTTGAAACGTCGCTATCCGCGGAGCAGATTGCCGCCGCCCTGCAAAAGGCCGGTTTCCCGCCGCGCGAAAGGTAATCGTCAATGGCGATCGGTCTGGCGACAGGCCGGTCGCGATACGCTAGCCACGCTTCGCTTTCCTTTGCATGAGATAATCCCCATAAAAACTGTGACAAATCATGTGCCAGTAAGCTTTGTTAATAATATGTAATGATTTGTCTATTTTTGCTAACATTTTACCTGCTATATACAAAAAGATAACAAATAAGTAGCGCAACGCTACCTTGTTACGTCGCTTTGACGACGGGAGCGCTCCAGCGTTTCGCCGCTTCAAAGCTTGATGTTATTTTTTGATGCAGGACACTACCTATGTACACCCCCCTGAACTGGACGACGACACAACGACATGTGGCGTTTGCCAGCTTTACCAGTTGGATGCTGGATGCGTTTGATTTCTTTATCCTTGTCTTTGTACTTAGCGATCTCGCCGAATGGTTTCACGCTTCCGTATCGGACGTTTCCATTGCGATTATGCTGACCCTGGCGGTACGTCCCATTGGCGCGCTGCTATTTGGCCGAATGGCGGAAAAGTACGGACGTCGACCGATACTGATGCTCAATATTCTGTTCTTCACGGTGTTTGAACTGCTTTCCGCCTGGTCGCCCACCTTCATGGCATTTCTGATTTTTCGGGTCATGTACGGCGTGGCGATGGGCGGGATATGGGGCGTCGCGTCATCACTGGCGATGGAAACCATTCCCGATCGTTCGCGTGGCCTGATGTCGGGCATTTTTCAGGCGGGCTATCCCTGCGGCTATCTGTTCGCCTCGGTTATTTTTGGCCTCTTCTACAGTATGGTAGGCTGGCGCGGCATGTTCCTGATTGGCGCCCTGCCTGTTGTCTTGCTGCCTTATATCTGGTTTAAAGTGCCGGAATCCCCCGTCTGGCTGGCGGCCAGAGCGCGTAAAGAGAATACCGCGCTGCTTCCTGTTCTGCGCAAACAGTGGAAGTTGTGTCTGTATCTGGTGCTGGTCATGGCGTTCTTTAACTTTTTCAGTCACGGCACGCAGGATCTCTATCCTACCTTCCTGAAGATGCAGCATGGTTTTGATCCGCATCTGATCAGTATCATTGCGATTTTTTATAACATTGCCGCGATGCTCGGCGGTATTTTCTACGGTACGCTATCGGAACGTATTGGGCGTAAAAAAGCGATCATGATCGCCGCCTTTCTTGCGCTTCCGGTACTCCCGCTATGGGCATTTTCCAGCGGATCATTCACGATTGGCCTGGGCGCGTTCCTGATGCAGTTTATGGTGCAGGGTGCCTGGGGTGTCGTGCCGACCTGGCTGAACGAGCTGGTTCCGGCGAATGCGCGCGCCGTGCTGCCAGGGTTTGTTTACCAACTGGGTAATTTACTGGCGTCGGTTAATGCGACGTTACAGGCCCGCATCGCGGAAACGCATGGTGGCAATTACGGGTTGGCAATGGCGATCGTGGCTGGCGCGGTGGCTATTTTAATCTGTGTATTTGTGGCATTTGGTCGCGAGACCCGGGGAGTCGTCATCTCCGGTACAGATAGCGACGCACTCCCGGAGTCGGCCGTCGGTCATCGCACGTAAACACTACGCTCCTGGCGCATACTGTCGCCGGGAGCACGCCTTCCCCCCGTAGTTTTCACGCCCTTTCAACGAACAACAAAGGTTAATGATGGCATCTGCCTTTCGTGACCATTACAATCATCGCTTACTTTTTTCTTTATAAGAAATTGATTGTTGGACCTTAAAATTGTCAACGGAGCGAAGATATCATGTTGAAAGATAACCAAAAACACAACGAGTCTGTTGCCCCGAATAGCGCCTTTCTGTCTGAGTTACAACGTGCATTACCGGAATTTTTTACCGCCGATCGCTATAACGAGCAGGGCGAACTGATCGCGAAAGGCGGATTTGATCTCGCCAAATTTGAGCGCGCGTTGAAAGCGCGTAATATTGATGAGCTGACTAACGGTTATCAGATTGATTTTATTGGCAAAGATTACGCAAAAAAACAGGCGGGTGAAAAATCCGTTACCGTTATCGTTCCTGACGTGGAACACAATACTCTGGCAGAAAATAAAAACAGCCATAATCTTTTTCTGACCGGAGATAATCTGGATGTGTTACGCCATCTGCAAAATAATTACGCCGATACCGTCGATATGATCTATATCGATCCCCCTTATAACACCGGATCGGACGGGTTTGTCTATCCCGATCATTTTGAATATAGCGATCGGGCGTTGCAGGATATGTTTGGTCTTAATGATACTGAACTGGCACGTTTAAAATCCATTCAGGGTAAATCGACGCACTCCGCGTGGTTATCTTTCATGTATCCGCGTCTTTTCCTGGCCAGGAAGCTCCTGAAAGATACCGGATTTATTTTTATCTCTATCGACGATAATGAGTACGCCAATCTTAAATTAATGATGGATGAGATTTTTGGCGAAGGCGGATTTGTCACCAATGTGATGTGGAAGCGCAAAAAAGAGATTTCTAACGACTCTGATAACGTTTCCATCCAGGGAGAATACATTCTTGTTTACGCCAAAACCGGCCAGGGCGCTTTACGTTTAGAACCGCTTTCTAAAGAGTATATTCAGAAATCCTATAAAGAACCGACCGAACAGTTTCCAGAAGGGAAATGGCGACCGGTGCCGTTAACGGTGTCAAAAGGGCTGAGCGGCGGCGGCTATACCTATAAAATTACCACGCCGAACGGTACGGTACACGAAAGACTATGGGCTTATCCTGAAGCCAGTTACCAAAAACTGGTGGCCGATAATCTGGTCTATTTTGGCAAAGATAACGGCGGTATTCCCCAGCGAGTCATGTACGCGCACCACAGTAAAGGGCAGCCAACGACCAATTACTGGGATAACGTCGCGTCGAATAAAGAGGGGAAAAAGGAGATTCTGGATCTCTTCGGCGACAACGTTTTTGATACGCCGAAACCGACCGCATTATTGAAGAAAATTATCAAGCTCGCCATCGATAAAGACGGCGTCGTTCTGGACTTTTTTGCCGGTTCCGGCACTACGGCCCATGCGGTAATGGCGCTGAATGAAGAAGATGGGGGGCAGCGCACGTTTATTCTGTGTACTATCGATCAGGCATTAAGCAATAACACTATCGCGAAAAAAGCAGGTTATAACACTATTGATGAAATCAGTCGCGAGCGAATTACACGCGTTGCGGCGAAGATCCGCGCCAACAATCCCACCACCAATAGCGACCTCGGTTTTAAACATTATCGTTTTGCCACTCCGACACAGCAGACGCTGGACGATCTGGATAGCTTCGATATTGCTACCGGCCATTTTATCAATACCAGCGGTCAACTGGCCGCTTTCACCGAGTCAGGATTTACCGACATGATCAATCCTTTTTCCGCCAGAGGATTGGGCGTGCCGGGCGGCGCAAGCGGCGAAGAGACCTTATTAACGACATGGCTGGTCGCCGATGGTTACAAAATGGATATTGACGTACAGACCATTGATTTTTCCGGCTATTGCGCCAGGTATGTTGATAATACGCGCCTGTATCTGATTGATGAACGATGGGGAACCGAGCAGACCCGCGATCTTCTCAACCACATTGGTACGCACCAGCTTCCGGTTCAGACCATTGTCATTTACGGCTACTCTTTCGACCTTGAATCCATTCGTGAACTGGAAATCGGCTTAAAACAGCTTGATCAAAAAGTGAACCTGGTGAAGCGTTATTAAGAGGGGATGATGATGAATATTTTACTGGAAGAACTTCCCCATCAGGAACAGGCGTTAGCGGCGATTCTGGCGAGTTTCACCGGTATCGATCACGCGCAGGCCGATCATAATCACTATGCTAATCCGCTGATTAAGGAACGTTACGACGATAAGGCCAATATTGACGTTAAAATGGAGACCGGGACGGGCAAAACCTATGTCTATACCCGGTTGATGTATGAACTGCATCAGAACTACGGGCTCTTCAAATTTGTGCTGGTGGTGCCGACGCCAGCCATTAAAGAAGGCGCGCGGAACTTTATTACCAGCGATTACGCCAGACAGCATTTTTCACAGTTCTACGAAAATACGCGGATGGAACTTTGCACCATTAACGCCGGTGATTTTAAAGTAAAGTCGGGGCGTAAAAATTTTCCGGCCCAGCTATTAAGTTTTACCGATGCCAGCCGTCGTGATAGCCATACGATTCAGGTTTTGCTGATCAATGCGCAAATGCTCAATTCCGCCAGTATGACGCGAGACGATTACGATCAAACGCTCCTGGGTGGGCTGACGTCGCCTGTTAAAGGGCTGCAAATGACGCGACCGGTGGTCATTATTGATGAACCGCATCGTTTTGCGCGAGATAACAAATTTTATCGAGCGATTCAGGCCATTCAGCCGCAAATGATCGTCCGCTTTGGCGCTACCTTCCCGGATATTGTCGAAGGTAAGGGTAAAAATAAATGTGTACGTAAAGATTACTATCGCCGGCAACCGCAGTTT
Organism: Salmonella sp. 32031103-2018-00083-FB-01-SM-01; assembly: GCF_017571995.1. Taxonomy (NCBI): domain Bacteria; kingdom Pseudomonadati; phylum Pseudomonadota; class Gammaproteobacteria; order Enterobacterales; family Enterobacteriaceae; genus Salmonella; species Salmonella sp. 32031103-2018-00083-FB-01-SM-01. The sequence continues at coordinate 519,551 of NZ_JAGEQL010000003.1, read as the reverse complement.
GATCTCAACGCGGTGGACAGTTTTAACGATGGTTTGGTGAAAGGTATTGATATTTATTACCCGAATCTCCCCGAAGAACAGGCCAACAATCGTTATATCGTTGACAGCGTCACGGCAAAGAAATTAATCCTCCGACGGGGGAGCAAAATTGCCGAGGTTGGCGTGGGCGAAAATCTCGCCGATGTCGATGCAGGATTTGAAGGCAGTATCGAATATGCCGGCAGTAAAATGTTGTCGAACGATCTGGAGTTGGAGGCAGGGATGGCGCTGGTGCCAGGAACCTTTGGCGCGAGCTACCAGGAACTGATTATTCAGGACGCCATTGATAAGCATTTTGATACCGAGCAGGCAAATTTCTTACGCAGCAATGAGCCAGAAAATAATGCCCCGCGTATTAAGACCTTAAGCCTTTTCTTTATTGATAGTATTAAAAGCTATCGTGATGACGAAGGCTGGTTGAAAGTCACTTTTGAGCGTTTGCTGAAAAAGAAACTGACGCAACTGATTGACGATTATCAGCGCAAGACCCTGCCGCGAGAAGTGGAGTATCTGTCGTTTCTGCAGGCCACGCTCGCCAGCCTGCACTCGGATAACCAAAACGTCCACGCTGGTTACTTTGGCGAAGACCGCGGAAGCGGCGATGAGGCGATCCAGGCTGAGGTAGATGATATTCTGAAAAATAAAGAGAAGTTGCTCAGTTTTTCAGACCATCACGGCAACTGGGAAACGCGCCGCTTTCTGTTTTCAAAATGGACGCTTCGCGAAGGCTGGGATAACCCGAATGTTTTTGTCATTGCTAAATTACGTTCTTCCGGTAGCGAGTCGAGCAAAATTCAGGAAGTGGGGCGCGGCCTGCGGCTACCGGTAGATGAAAACGGCCATCGCGTTCATCAGGAAGAGTGGCCGTCCCGGCTGTCGTTTCTGATTGGTTATGATGAAAAAGCGTTTGCCAGTATGCTGGTTGATGAGATTAATCGCGACAGCAAAGTTCAGCTTAACGAGCAGAAACTGGATGAGGCGATGATCACACTCATCGTCACCGAGCGACAAAAAGTCGATCCTGCGTTTACGGAGCTTCGTTTGCTGGAAGATCTGGATGATAAAAAACTGATCAACCGGAGTAATGAGTTTAAACCCAGCGTAACGCTTAACGGGGAAACTAAAAGTGGTTTTGCGTGGCTACTGGAGTTCTATCCTGAGCTGACGCAGGCGCGGGTGCGAGCGGATCGCATTCGTGACAATAAGCCCGCCTCCCGACTGCGAGTCAGGTTACGCAAAGAGAATTGGGAACAACTTAGCAGTATCTGGGAGCAGTTTTCCCGCCGTTATATGCTGCAATTCGAGCGTAGCGGCGCTTCTTTGGAACAGATTGCCGCCGAGGTGCTGCGCGATCCGGCGCTGTATATACGCCAGAAGCCAAGCCAGGTGCAACAACGGCTGGTATCGAATGAAGATAATGGCCGTTTTGAAGTGGCGCAGCGGGAAGGCGAATTAGCCGCCAGCGAATTTATGGCGGGCATGAAATATGGCCATTTTCTTAAGCAACTGGCGTTACGCACCAGTCTGCCGGTTAACGTCCTGCACCCGGTGTTAATGGCGATGCTGCGTGATGTTTTACACGGAGATTCACGCTATTTAAGCGAGATCTCGTTGGACAATATGACCCGCGCGTTACAGACACGGATTAATGCGCATTTTGCGCAGCGCCACGATTATCTGCCTCTCGATTTTCAGGCTTCAACGTCGGTATTTGATTCCACGGCACGGCAGTTCAGAGAGGAGATTAGCGCTGAAATTGTGGGGAAAAATGTGGATGAGAATGCGATAGACGATCCCCGTTCTCTCTATCAAATACCGCCGTTGCGTTATGACAGCGTCGATCCAGAATTGCCGCTATTAAAATACGATTATCCGCAACAGGTTTCTGTGTTTGGCAAACTGCCTAAGCGGGCCATTCAGATCCCCAAATATACGGGGGGCTCTACTACGCCGGATTTTGTGTACCGTATTGAGCGTCAGGACGCCGACAGCGTTTATTTACTGGTTGAAACTAAAGCAGAAAATATGCGCGTAGGCGATCAGGTTATTCTTGATGCGCAACGTAAATTCTTCGATATGCTGCGTCGGCAAAATATCAATGTCGAGTTTGCGGAAGCGACCAGCGCGCCAGCGGTATTTTCTACGATCAATGGCTTGATTGAGGGGAAGGTAAACTAACGGGTTTGAATGGACCTTAACGGTTATCTTTTTGATAGACCATATAAAATGGCCGCCGCGCAGCGAGCGTTGCGGTCATTCTCCCTGTGCTAATCCCCCGTCCCGTAAACCGCGTTGACTTGAAGGTTATCGTTTTACGTCTATTCTTAACTTTCAGCTAAGCGTATTTTGCTGAAATTGCAAATAGTCTTGAGGACGCTGTTTTTTGTTTTGCCGTTATTTTTATAACGGCCAGGTAGATATTGCCAATTGAATGTAACTAAGGGAGACATGTTATGCTAAATAGATACTACCGTTTCGCTGTCGAAAAAGACGACCCCTCCGAAGCGCCAGAGTCGGGCGATAAGCCTGACAGCCAGCCGCAAAAAAAATCGTAATTTATCTGGATATTCCCCGACGTTTTTACGTTTGGGGAAAATAACCGTTTCGTTTCAACCTGGTTGCGAACAGTGAATATTTTACACGAAGTGACTATATATAAACGGGAGGGAATATGGAGTTTGATGCATTCTTTTTAGCGAGACTCCAGTTTGCCTTTACCGTCTCTTTTCATATTATTTTCCCCGCGATTACGATTGGCTTAGCCAGTTACCTGGTGGTACTGGAGGGTTTATGGCTAAAAACGCGTAATCCTGTCTGGCGCTCGCTCTATCAGTTCTGGCTCAAAATTTTTGCCGTCAACTTCGGGATGGGCGTGGTCTCCGGTCTGGTCATGGCTTACCAGTTCGGAACGAACTGGAGCGGTTTCTCCCAGTTCGCCGGCAGTATCACCGGGCCTTTATTAACCTATGAAGTGCTCACCGCATTCTTCCTGGAAGCGGGATTCTTAGGCGTGATGCTTTTTGGCTGGAACAAAGTCGGGCCGGGCCTGCATTTCTTGTCTACCTGTATGGTGGCGTTGGGCACGTTAATGTCGACGTTCTGGATTCTGGCGTCTAACAGCTGGATGCATACCCCGCAGGGATTTGAAATTCACAACGGTCAGGTGGTCCCGGTGGACTGGTTCGCGGTGATTTTCAACCCGTCGTTCCCGTATCGCCTGTTGCATATGTCCGTTGCGGCGTTTTTAAGTAGCGCGATGTTTGTCGGCGCGTCCGCTGCCTGGCATTTACTGAAAGGTAACGATACGCCGGCTATCCGCCGTATGTTCTCGATGGCGTTATGGATGGCGGTCGTGGTGGCGCCCGTTCAGGCATTGATTGGCGATATGCACGGCCTTAATACCCTGAAGCATCAGCCGGTCAAAATCGCCGCGATTGAGGGGCACTGGGAAAATACGCCCGGCGAGCCAACGCCGCTTACGCTGGTAGGCTGGCCGGATATGGAGGCGGAACGGACCCGCTATGCGCTTGAGATCCCGGCGTTGGGCAGTCTGATCCTGACGCATAGCCTGGACAAACAGGTGCCTGCGCTAAAAGATTATCCCAAAGAGGATCGCCCCAACTCTACCGTGGTGTTCTGGTCTTTCCGTCTGATGGTGGGCATGGGCGTACTGATGATCTTCCTGGGGCTGGCCAGCCTGTGGCTACGCTACCGACGCCGACTGTATCATTCGCGGCCCTTTATGCACTTTGCGCTGTGGATGGGGCCGTCCGGGCTTATCGCCATCCTTGCCGGATGGGTGACGACTGAAGTAGGCCGTCAGCCGTGGGTGGTCTATGGCCTGCTGCGAACGCGTGATGCGGTTTCCGCGCACAGCACCTTGCAGATGAGCATCAGTTTGCTGGCCTTCTTTGTGGTCTATTCCCTGGTCTTTGGGGTTGGCTATATTTATATGATTCGCCTTATCCAGAAAGGGCCGCAGCCGGCGGAGACACCGACCGCTGAAACCGATGGCAGACCCGCGCGTCCTATCTCTGCCGTGGGAGAATCGCTTGAGCAGGAGAAACGCGAATGACCATCGATCTTCCGGTTATCTGGTTTGCTATTATCGTGTTCGCCACGCTGATGTATATCGTGATGGATGGTTTCGATCTGGGCGTCGGTATCCTGTTTCCGTTTATTCGTGATAAACACGATCGCGATGTTATGGTGAACTCAGTCGCGCCGGTATGGGACGGGAACGAAACCTGGCTGGTGCTGGGCGGGGCCGGGCTTTTTGGCGCGTTCCCGTTGGCTTATGCCGTCATCACCGACGCGCTGACTATCCCGCTGGTGGTTATGCTGCTTGGTCTTATCTTTCGCGGCGTCGCGTTTGAATTCCGTTTTAAAGCCACCGAGTCGCATCGCGCTTTCTGGGATAAATCCTTTATCGTCGGGTCAATCCTGGCGACCTTTGCCCAAGGGGTTGTGGTGGGGGCGGTGGTGAGCGGTTTTCAGGTGGAAGGGCGAACCTTTAGCGGTTCTCAGCTTGACTGGCTGACGCCGTTTAATCTGTTCTGCGGCGTCGGTTTGGTTGTCACCTACGCGCTGCTGGGCGCTACCTGGCTGATTATGAAAAGCGAAGATCCGCTGCATAGCCGGATGTGCGCGCTGTCGCGCCCGTTGTTGATCGTCTTGTTGCTGGTGATGGGAGGCGTCAGCGTGTGGACGCCGCTCACCCACGACGACATCGCCGAGCGCTGGTTCACGTTGCCCAATTTATACTACTTCCTGCCGGTGCCTGTGCTGGTGTTGGCTTTTAGCGTCTGGCTATGGCGCAGCGTGAAAAAACCAGAATCCCATGCGCGTCCATTTATTCTCACGCTAGGGCTGATTTTTCTGGGGTTCAGCGGGTTAGGCATCAGTATTTGGCCGAATATTATTCCACCGGATATTTCGCTGTATGCCGCCGCCGCGCCGCCGCAAAGTCAAAGCTTCATGCTGGTTGGGGCGCTGATAATCATCCCGATTATTCTGGCTTATACCTTCTGGAGCTACTACGTCTTCCGTGGAAAAGTGCGACATGGTGAGGGATATCACTGATGGTTAAAGTGAAAAAATGGTCGCGGCGAGTCGTATGGATGGTCGCGATATGGTGCGCCAGCGTGCTTCTGCTGGCGGGCGTCGGAATGTTGTTCAGACTGCTCATGACCTCCGCAGGATTTCGCTCCTGACTGATACCCCCGGACGCGCTTTCGTCGCTGGCGAAAGCGCGTTTTTATCGACAGATCGGCGTTTATCGATCACCTTTGCTCGTCTTATCTCTCCCCTCAATAGCGGTTGATAATTATTCTCATCTTTATTGTCGTTCCCGGGCCGCAGTGATATGGTTACACAGTGGCTAACGCTCTGGTATAACGCAGATAAACGGTATTGATAATGTCTCCGATCTCCTGTCACTCTTCCGCCGCCCCGGCGATGAAAAAGATCTTTTCCGTCAGCGACTTCATCGCGTTTGGCGAGCGTTATGGCATTGATTACCGCTTCCCTGCGTTACCGCAGTATACGCAGAGTAGTCCCGTACTTCATGGCGATATCGAAGAGATAGCGCTTCCTGGCGGGATTTGCATTACACGCTCGGATGTTCACGTGTTACAACCTTATGAAACCACCTCTCGCCATAGCAGTCCGCTGTATATGCTGGTGGTGCTGGAAGGTAACGTTGCGCTGGCTGTCAATGAGCAGACCTTTTTGTTGAGCGCGGGGATGGCGTTTTGCTCGCAACTGAGTGAGCAGCAGACGATACGCGCCCATCACGGCGCAGACAGTAAATTGCGCACCTTATCGCTGGGAATGTACCCGGACGGCGGATGGCGGGAGCGTTTGCCTGTCTCGCTGGCAGACGAGTGGGAAAATAGTGCAGCCTCGGCGAGGGTCTGGCAGGTGCCGGAGTTTCTGCTTTCGGGGTTACGTTATGCGCAGCAGCCCGGACCTCATGCGGCGTCACGCCAGTTAATGCTGGAAGGCATCATGCTGCAATTGCTGGGCTATGCGCTAAATCTATGTCAGCCCGCAACGCAAAAACGCGCGCTTCCCGTCACCGGTGAATACCAGCGGCTGGAGCTCATTCGGCGTTTACTGGAGCAGACGCCGGAAAAAGCCTACACGCTGAACGAACTGGCGCGTCGGGCGGCAATGAGTCCAAGTAGCCTGCGGTGCAAGTTTCGCCATGCCTATGGGTGTACCGTGTTTGATTATCTGCGCGATTGCCGCCTGGCGCGCGCGCGTCGTTATCTGATGGAGGGATACAGCGTGCAGCAGGCCGCCTGGATGTCAGGCTATCAACATGCCACAAACTTTGCGACGGCATTTCGTCGGCGTTATGGCTGCTCGCCCGGCGAGCTGCGTGACGCGTCTCTGACGGCGTCACGACACTGTGCGTAACGCGCTCCGCCAGAGCGGTAATATCCGCCGCTAACCCGGTTTTCTGCCGCTTTGGGTGATTTTTTATCATTGCGCATAGGCAATCTGGCGTTACGCATAGTGGTCCGTCATCTCTAAAAGGTAATAATTCTTATTTACAATAAAGATGCCTTTGGAGATGTTCATGTTTGCGACAACGCGTATGGCGCTATTGATAGGCGGAGCTATCGGCGGCGCGACTTTTCCTCTTTTTGCCCAGGAAACCACAAAAAATGATACCGTCATTGTCACCTCGCCCGTTCAGAGTGGCGCGACCAAGCTGGCGACGCCAGATATTGAAACGCCGCAGTCGGTATCCATTATTACCCGCCAGCAGTTTGAAGAGCAGGGCGCAACCAGCGTGCGTCAGGCGGTCAGCTACACCCCAGGCGTATACAGTAATCAGATAGGCGCGTCTAACCGCTTTGATTACATCGTATTGCGTGGTTTTTCGGACGGTAGTCTGGATAACGTCTATCTCGACGGGTTAAAAATGATGGGCGACACCAATTCGCACAGTTCGTTGGTGATTGACCCCTGGTTTCTGGAAGATATCGAGGTGGTACGCGGCCCGGCGTCCGTTCTGTATGGACGTTCATCGCCAGGCGGCATTGTCGCGCTGACGTCGCGAAAACCGGCGTTTGATGCCGGGGGAGAGGTGAAGCTGTTTGCCGGCAATCACAACCAGCGCGGGGCGGCTTTTGATGTGACCGGCCCACTGGATGACAATGAACGTGTGGCGGCGCGTCTTAGCGGCATGACACGTTACGCCGATTCGCAGTTTACCCCCTTGAAAGAGGAACGCTATGCGCTGATGCCGAGCCTGACCTGGCGAATTACCGATCGGACGCGTCTTGATCTTATGGCCTATCTGCACCGTGATCCGCAAGGCGGTAGCCACTCCGGACTTCCTTATCAAGGCACGGTTGTACCTTATAACGGCGGAAAAATTTCTAACACTTTCTTTGAAGGTGAAGATGACTACGACAAATACGATCGCCGTGAAAATATGGTGGGTTATAACATTGAGCATCTGTTCGATAACGGCTGGTCGGTACGGCAAAAATTGCGTTATTTGCATACCAAAGTGACGTTGAATCAGGTCTATGCCGCAGGTTGGTTGAATGAAACGGCGCTGAATCGCGGCTATTCCGGCTCCGGGGAGAAAATGTCGGCTATCGCGCTGGATAATCAGCTCGACGGCAGCGTGGATACCGGGGCGATTAATCATCGTCTGCTGGTGGGGATCGATTATCAGGATCGCAGTAATCATACTACTGGCTATTATGGCGCGTTTCCGCCGATTGACGCTTTCAACCCTGTTTATGGCGCTCAGCCGGATTACATTACGTTGTATAGCCGTGAAAAACATAAGCTGCGGCAGACCGGATACTATTTACAGGATCAGATGTCATGGGATCGCTGGCGCTTTACGTTGGGCGGTCGTTACGATCGGGTCAGCGTGTCTAACATCGACAAACTTCATGATTCACGCAGCGATCTCGATAAAAACAACGTCAGCACCCGTGCCGCGTTGCTTTATCTGTTCGACAATGGCGTCGCCCCCTATCTCAGTTATTCTACCGCGTTTACGCCGACCAGCTTCGCCGACGAAAACGGCAATGTGCTGGAACCGATGAAAGGCAAGCAGTGGGAGGCGGGGGTAAAATACGAACCGCTGGGGGGGAACAGCCAGTTTAGCGCCGCCGTGTATCGTATTAACCAGACCAATATCGCGACCAAAGAAGAACCTACCGATCCGTACCGCTCGATTGGTGAAATTGAGTCTAAAGGGGTTGAACTGGAGGCCATTAGCCATTTGTCGGATAACGTCCGTTTGCAGGCGGCGTATACCTATACTGATATCCGTTATAAGAAAAGTAGCCCGCAAGAGCAGGGTAAGCGCGCGGTTTATGCTCCACGGAACCAGGCCAGCGCCTGGCTAAGCTACGATGTGAAAAGCGGTCTGTTAGAGGGGCTGACTTTGGGCTCCGGCATTCGGTACGTCAACGGCGTGACCAGCGATCGCCTGAATACCCACACCTTGCCGTCCTATACACTGGTCGATATGGTGGTTGGGTATGATTTATCCAGCATTGGGTTAAATGGCTTGAGCGCCCAGCTCAACGTAAATAACCTGACAGACAAACGCTATGTCGCTGCCTGTAATTCGCTCTCTTATTGTTATTTTGGCGCCGAGCGTAGCATTGTAGGCAGCGTTTCATGGGCGTTTTGATAACGCTTATCGTCCGGTAGCAAAGGCTACCGGACAAACATTAGCGGTGCGTCACGCCTTCATAGAGAAGTCTGAGCGCAAACATCCCGATAATGGCGCCGATAACACGGCTGGCAATGCGCTGTATTCGCCCATAAGCGCGGCGGACTGCGGGGAGCGAAAAGGCCTGGCTGAGAAAAATACGCCAGATAACGGATGACAGCACAATTCCGGCCCAGGCCATTAACCTTGCCCATGTGGGCGTTTCTGCGCTAAGCGTTACGGAAAAAATACTGATAAAAAACAGTACGGTTTGCGGATTGGATAAATCGGTCATTAATCCCCGGCGAAAGAAAATCGTCCACGGGGCGGCAATCGGCGTCTGGAGCGTGCTCATTTGCGGCGTCGCCTGGTCGCGAATACTGTTCCAGGCGAACCATAATAAATAGGCGCCGCCGACAATTTTGATAAGAGAAAATACCGCTTCGCATTGCGTAATGAGCGTCGCCAGACCGAAAAGCCCCAGCCCGGAATAAAAGGCGTCTCCTGTAGCGACGCCCAGGCCGGTGATTACTCCCGCCCGGCGTCCTGATGCGAGGCTGGTTTGCACCACCACAAACAAATTCGCGCCGGGATTAAAAAAGGTTAACACAAACAGACTGACGGTAAGCACAACGGCATGAAACGGCTCCATAGGCAACTCTTCTCTTAGCCTCAAGAAATAACCTTCATCTTATTAATAGTCAAACCAGATGATTGCGAGAGAGATCACAAAGCAGGGGCGTTTTAATCCGCGTTGTTACGCCGACAGAGCGGGGGCTGACTGGATTTTTCCAGCAATCTACACTACTTATTTAATCAGTCCGAACGGCCTTTTTGTTCTGATAAAGCGATGATGGCGTAATAATAAAACGAGGGTTTTGCTATGAAAACTGGCTACAAGGTTATGCTTGGCGCATTAGCGTTTGTCGTGACAAACGTTTATGCCGCAGAAATCATGAAAAAAACAGACTTTGATAAAGTCGCCTCCGAATACACGAAAATTGGCACGATTTCCACCACCGGGGAAATGTCGCCGCTGGATGCCAGAGAAGATTTAATCAAAAAGGCGGATGAAAAAGGGGCGGATGTGGTGGTGCTAACGTCCGGGCAGACAGAAAATAAAATTCATGGTACGGCTGATATTTATAAAAAGAAATAAAAGCGTTGCATCATAAAAATACCCGCCTGGGTTTCCGGCGGGTATTTTTATTCCTGACAACCGTCATCCGTTTTGCCGGATGACGGCCTGCAGTAAACGTAGCGCCATCAGGCATTCAGGACGCGGTCATTTGTCTTAATTACCCGACTGGTCTTTGGCTCCTGCTTTTAAACGACGCCACAGAGTGGTGCGGCTAATCCCCAGATAACGCGCTGCCGCGGTCTTATCGCCCTTAAAGCGCGCCAGTACATCCTGTAACGTGTGCGCATCCACGGTTGAAGGCGTCAGCTCTGCTGTGTTCACCATAAGCTCAGGTAATAACTGCCGCATAAATTGCCTGTCCAGCGTTGGCGCGGGATCGACGCTTAAAAAAAGCGCCAGGCGCTCCATCATATTACGCAGTTCGCGAATATTACCGGGCCAGCGCCAGGCCAGCAAAAGTGGCTGACACTGTATCAATCCATGACGTATCGATTCGGTAAACGGAATTTCCATCGCCGCCAGCGACTGTTTTAAAAAGTTTTCCGCCAGCGGCAAAATATCAGCCTGCCGCTCGCGCAAAGGAGGAAGCGTCAGGCGCAGAATACTCAGGCGGTAAAAGAGATCGGGGCGAAAACGTCCTTGCATTATCTCCCGATCCAGATCGCAATGCGTGGCGCTGATCACCCGGACATCCACCGGGATCGGCTGGTGTCCGCCGACGCGAGTGACGGCTTTTTCCTCCAGTACGCGCAAAAGTCGGGTTTGTAACGGCAAGGGCATTTCGCCGATTTCATCCAGAAACAGCGTGCCGCCGTGTGCGATTTCAAACAGCCCCGCCCGGCCTCCTCGTCGTGAACCGGTAAACGCGCCCTCTTCATAACCAAACAGTTCCGCTTCCAGCAACGACTCGGTAATCGCGCCGCAATTGACGGCGACAAAGGGAGGGGATGGCTTATTCTGACGGTGAGGCTGGCGGTGAAAAAACGTCTGGTGAATCGCCTGCGCCGCCAGCTCTTTTCCGGTCCCTGTTTCCCCCTGAATCAGCACTGCCGCACGGGAGCGGGCATAGAGTGTAATCGTCTGGCGGAGCTGCTCCATTTGCGGCGACTGGCCGCGTATATCGCCCAGTTCATACCGGGTTTGTAATCCCTTGCCGGATGGGTAATCCACGCGCTGTCTCCGTGTCAGACGGGTCATATCCAGCGCATCATGGAAAGCCTGACGAACGGTCGCCGCAGAATAAATAAAGATGGCGGTCATACCCGCTTCTTCCGCCAGATCGGTAATTAATCCCGCGCCGACGACGGCCTCAATACCGTTGGCCTTAAGTTCGTTAATTTGCCCGCGCGCGTCCTCTTCGGTGACATAGCTTCGCTGTTCAAGACGGAGGTGAAACGTTTTCTGAAAGGCAAGTAAAGCCGGAATGGTCTCCTGATAGGTCACGATACCGATAGACGAGGTGAGCTTTCCCGCTTTCGCCAGTGCCTGTAATACATCGAATCCGCTGGGCTTGATGAGGATCACCGGTATTGACAGGCGACTTTTTAAATAGGCTCCATTCGAACCCGCCGCGATAATCGCGTCGCAGCGCTCGGTCGCCAGTTTTTTGCGAATGTAGGTCACCGCCTTTTCAAAGCCGAGTTGAATAGGCGTGATGGTCGCCAGATGATCGAATTCCAGGCTGATATCCCGAAACAGTTCGAACAGACGCGTTACGGAGACCGTCCAGATCACCGGTTTATCGCTATTATCGCGCGGAGCGCTGTGGGCAGTCGTCATCGCAGTAGGTTCATCTTTAAGGGGCGATTTTTTGTTTTAAACGTGTTTCATAAATGTTGCAATGAAACGGAACGATTCGTTTCATGAAACGTTAGCTGACACGTTTTTCTTTTCCCTTAATCGCGCTTATTCATAACAGAAATGACTGTAATCACCTGTTTTTAAATCTCATTGTATTTAATTTTCTCGCTGCCTCTTTGCCTGGCATAGCCTTTGCTTTGGTGAATACATCTTGAGTAACAATTTACTAACATGAGGACGAGATATGTCTTTACATTCGCCGGGGCAGGCATTTCGCGCCGCGCTCGCTAAAGAGAATCCATTACAAATTGTCGGCGCGATCAATGCTAACCATGCTCTGTTGGCCCAACGGGCCGGGTATCAGGCTATCTATCTTTCTGGCGGCGGCGTAGCGGCAGGCTCGCTTGGACTGCCGGATCTGGGGATTTCTACGCTGGATGATGTGTTAACCGATATCCGGCGCATCACGGATGTTTGCCCGCTGCCGCTGTTGGTGGATGCGGATATTGGCTTTGGCTCCTCCGCCTTTAATGTCGCGCGGACGGTAAAGTCCATAGCCAAAGCGGGCGCCGCCGCGCTGCATATTGAAGACCAGGTTGGCGCTAAGCGCTGTGGACACCGTCCAAACAAAGCGATCGTCTCGAAAGAGGAGATGGTAGACAGAATTCGGGCGGCAGTGGATGCGCGCACCGATCCGAACTTTGTGATCATGGCGCGTACCGATGCGCTGGCGGTGGAAGGGCTGGAGGCGGCTCTCGATCGCGCGCAGGCTTACGTGGACGCGGGGGCTGACATGCTGTTCCCGGAGGCGATCACCGAACTGTCGATGTACCGCCAGTTCGCCGACGTGGCGCAGGTGCCGATCCTCGCCAACATCACTGAGTTTGGCGCGACGCCGCTGTTTACGACCGACGAGTTGCGCAGCGCAAACGTGGCGATGGCGCTCTATCCGCTGTCGGCGTTTCGCGCCATGAACCGCGCCGCAGAAAAAGTCTATACCGTGCTGCGCCAGGAAGGGACGCAAAAGAACGTGATCGACATCATGCAGACCCGCAACGAGCTGTACGAAAGCATCAATTACTACCAGTTCGAAGAGAAGCTGGACGCGCTGTACAGGAATAAAAAATCGTAGCCTGTAGGCCTGATAAGGCGAAGCCGCCATCAGGCAATGCCGGATGGCACTACGTTTATCCGGCTTACACGCCTCAATACCCTACACATTAAAAAAATGACGAGGACACTATGAGCGATACCACGATCCTGCAAAATAATAACCATGTCATTAAGCCCAAAAAATCCGTCGCCTTGTCTGGCGTACCAGCCGGAAATACCGCTCTGTGTACCGTGGGAAAAAGCGGTAACGATCTGCACTATCGCGGTTACGACATTCTCGATCTGGCGGAGCACTGCGAATTTGAAGAAGTCGCGCATTTACTGATCCACGGAAAATTACCGACCCGCGACGAGCTGAACGCTTATAAAAGCAAGTTAAAAGCGCTGCGCGGATTACCCGCCAATGTCCGTACCGTTCTGGAAGCGTTACCGGCGGCCTCGCACCCGATGGACGTGATGCGTACCGGCGTTTCCGCGCTGGGCTGCACCCTGCCGGAAAAAGAGGGACATACCGTCTCCGGCGCGCGCGATATTGCCGATAAGCTGTTGGCCTCGCTCAGCTCTATCCTTCTTTACTGGTATCACTACAGCCACAACGGCGAACGTATTCAGCCGGAAACCGACGATGATTCCATCGGCGGCCATTTCCTGCATCTGCTGCATGGTGAAAAGCCAACCCAAAGCTGGGAAAAGGCGATGCATATTTCGCTGGTGCTGTATGCCGAGCATGAGTTCAACGCCTCGACGTTTACCAGCCGGGTGATTGCCGGGACCGGCTCGGATGTCTACTCCGCGATTATCGGCGCGATTGGCGCGCTGCGGGGCCCGAAACACGGCGGGGCGAATGAGGTGTCGCTGGAAATTCAACAGCGTTATGAAACGCCGGACGAGGCAGAGGCGGATATCCGTAAACGCGTGGAAAACAAAGAGGTGGTGATTGGTTTTGGACATCCGGTTTACACCATCGCCGACCCGCGCCATCTGGTGATCAAACGGGTGGCGAAACAGCTTTCAGAAGAAGGCGGCTCGCTGAAGATGTACCACATCGCCGACCGTCTGGAAACGGTGATGTGGGAGACCAAAAAGATGTTCCCGAATCTCGACTGGTTTTCGGCGGTCTCCTACAACATGATGGGCGTCCCTACCGAAATGTTCACCCCGCTGTTTGTCATCGCCCGCGTTACCGGCTGGGCGGCGCACATTATTGAACAGCGTCAGGACAACAAGATTATTCGCCCCTCTGCCAACTATACCGGGCCGGAAGATCGTCCGTTTGTCTCGATAGACGATCGTTGCTAACTCACTCTTATTAAAAATAAAACGCAGGAAACGTACCCTATGTCTACCCAAGAACTGAACATCCGCCCGGAATTTGACCGCGAAATCGTCGATATCGTGGATTACGTGATGAACTACGACATCACCTCAAAGGTGGCGTACGACACCGCGCATTATTGCCTGCTCGACACGCTCGGCTGTGGTCTGGAAGCGCTGGAATACCCGGCCTGTAAAAAATTGCTTGGGCCGATCGTGCCAGGCACGGCGGTGCCCAACGGCGCACGCGTGCCGGGCACCCAGTTCCAGCTCGATCCGGTACAGGCAGCTTTTAACATTGGCGCGATGATCCGCTGGCTCGATTTTAACGATACCTGGCTTGCCGCCGAGTGGGGCCATCCTTCTGATAACCTCGGCGGTATTCTGGCGATTGCGGATTGGCTGTCACGCAACGCCGTCGCCGCCGGCAAAGCGCCGCTGACCATGAAACAGGTATTGAGCGGGATGATCAAAGCCCATGAAATTCAGGGCTGCATCGCGCTGGAAAACGCCTTCAACCGTGTCGGGCTTGATCATGTGCTGCTGGTCAAAGTGGCCTCGACCGCGGTGGTCGCTGAAATGCTGGGGCTGACGCGCGATGAGATCCTCAACGCGGTATCGTTGGCGTGGGTCGACGGCCAGTCGCTGCGCACTTATCGTCATGCGCCGAATACCGGTACGCGCAAATCCTGGGCGGCGGGCGATGCGACTTCGCGCGCGGTACGTCTGGCGCTGATGGCGAAAACCGGAGAGATGGGCTATCCCTCGGCGCTCACCGCCAAAACCTGGGGCTTCTACGACGTTTCATTCAAAGGTGAAACGTTCCGTTTCCAGCGTCCTTACGGCTCCTACGTGATGGAAAACGTGCTATTCAAAATTTCTTTCCCGGCAGAATTCCACTCGCAAACCGCCGTCGAAGCGGCGATGACGCTGTATGAGCAGATGCAGGCCGCGGGTAAAACGGCAGCGGATATCGAGAAAGTGACCATCCGCACCCACGAAGCCTGTCTCCGCATTATCGATAAAAAAGGCCCGCTCAATAACCCGGCGGACCGCGATCACTGTATCCAGTATATGGTCGCCGTGCCGTTGCTGTTCGGACGGTTAACCGCGGCGGATTATGAAGACGAGGTGGCGCAGGACAAGCGTATTGACGCCCTGCGCGAGAAAATCGTGTGTTATGAGGACCCGGCTTTTACCGCCGACTATCACGACCCGGAAAAACGTGCTATCGGCAATGCGATCACCGTGGAGTTTACTGATGGCTCACGCTTTGGCGAGGTTGTCGTGGAGTATCCGATTGGTCATGCGCGTCGCCGCGCCGACGGTATTCCGAAGCTTATCGAAAAATTTAAAATAAACCTGGCGCGTCAGTTCCCGACTCGCCAGCAGCAACGCATTCTGGATGTCTCCCTGGACAGAGCCCGCCTGGAGCAGATGCCGGTTAACGAATACCTCGATTTATATGTCATCTGAGCCAGCCAGCAGTAAGGCGTAAGTTCAACAGGAGAGCGTGATGTCTTTTAGCGAATTTTATCAGCGTTCCATTAACGAACCGGAGGCGTTCTGGGCCGAGCAGGCCCGGCGTATCGACTGGCGACAGCCGTTTACGCAGACGCTGGATCATAGCCGTCCACCGTTTGCCCGCTGGTTTTGCGGCGGCACCACTAACTTATGTCATAACGCCGTTGACCGCTGGCTGGATAAACAGCCGGAGGCGCTGGCGCTGATTGCCGTCTCATCAGAGACCGATGAAGAGCGTACATTTACCTTCAGCCAGTTGCATGATGAAGTCAACGCTGTGGCCGCCATGTTGCTGTCGCTGGGCGTGCAGCGTGGCGATCGCGTATTGGTCTATATGCCGATGATTGCCGAAGCGCAGATAACCCTGCTGGCCTGCGCGCGCATTGGTGCGATCCATTCGGTGGTCTTTGGCGGTTTTGCCTCGCACAGCGTGGCGGCGCGCATTGACGATGCCAGACCGGCGCTGATTGTGTCGGCGGATGCCGGAGCGCGGGGCGGTAAAATCCTGCCATATAAAAAGCTGCTCGATGACGCTATTGCGCAGGCGCAGCATCAGCCGAAACACGTTCTGCTGGTGGACAGAGGGCTGGCGAAAATGGCGTGGGTGGATGGGCGCGATCTGGATTTTGCCACGTTGCGCCAGCAGCATCTCGGCGCGAGCGTGCCGGTGGCGTGGCTGGAATCCAATGAAACCTCGTGCATTCTTTACACCTCCGGCACTACCGGCAAACCGAAAGGCGTCCAGCGCGACGTTGGCGGCTATGCGGTGGCGCTGGCAACCTCGATGGACACCATTTTTGGCGGCAAGGCGGGCGGCGTATTCTTTTGCGCATCGGATATCGGCTGGGTCGTCGGCCACTCCTATATCGTTTACGCGCCGCTGCTGGCAGGCATGGCGACTATTGTTTACGAAGGACTGCCGACGTACCCGGACTGCGGGGTCTGGTGGAAAATTGTCGAGAAATACCAGGTTAACCGGATGTTTTCCGCCCCGACCGCGATTCGCGTGCTGAAAAAATTCCCGACGGCGCAAATCCGCAACCACGATCTCTCCTCGCTGGAGGCGCTTTATCTGGCCGGTGAGCCGCTGGACGAGCCGACGGCCAGTTGGGTGACGGAGACGCTGGGGGTGCCGGTTATCGACAATTATTGGCAGACGGAGTCCGGCTGGCCGATCATGGCGCTGGCCCGCGCGCTGGACGACAGGCCGTCGCGTCTGGGAAGTCCCGGCGTGCCGATGTACGGTTATAACGTCCAGCTACTCAATGAAGTCACCGGCGACCCCTGCGGCATAAATGAAAAAGGCATGCTGGTGATTGAAGGGCCGCTGCCGCCGGGCTGTATTCAGACTATTTGGGGCGACGATGCGCGTTTTGTGAAGACTTACTGGTCGCTGTTTAACCGTCAGGTTTATGCCACCTTCGACTGGGGAATCCGCGATGCCGAGGGGTATTACTTTATTCTGGGCCGTACCGATGATGTGATTAATATTGCGGGCCATCGGCTGGGGACGCGAGAAATAGAAGAAAGTATCTCCGGTTACCCGAACGTAGCGGAAGTGGCGGTGGTGGGGATAAAGGACGCTCTGAAAGGGCAGGTAGCGGTGGCGTTTGTCATTCCGAAGCAGAGCGATACGCTGGCGGATCGCGAGGCGGCGCGCGACGAGGAAAAAGCGATTATGGCGCTGGTGGACAACCAGATCGGTCACTTTGGTCGTCCGGCGCATGTCTGGTTTGTTTCGCAGCTCCCCAAAACGCGTTCCGGAAAGATGCTTCGCCGCACGATCCAGGCGATCTGCGAAGGCCGCGATCCGGGCGATCTGACAACCATTGACGATCCTGCGTCGTTGCAGCAAATTCGCCAGGCGATCGAGGAATAGCCGTAAGCCGATAAGCCGCGTCCGGCAACGGGTTAGCGTCAGCGACTGAATAGTGGGGTGTAAAGTTGGGAAAGGGCGGCAGCGCGCCGCCCTGTAACAGAATTAACGCAGAATATTTTTCTCAGCCAGATCCAGCGCGAAGTAACTGAAAATCAAATCGGCGCCGGCGCGTTTAATCGAGCCCAGACTTTCCAGCACGACCTTTTCTTCATCAATGGCGCCAGCCATAGCAGCAAATTTAATCATGGCGTATTCACCGCTCACCTGGTAAGCGCCAAGCGGCAACTCTGTGCGTTCGCGGATTTCACGCAGCACGTCCAGATACGCGCCGGCCGGTTTCACCATTAAGCAATCCGCGCCCTGGGCTTCGTCGAGCAGTGATTCGCGAATCGCTTCACGGCGGTTCATCGGATTCATTTGATACGTCTTGCGGTCGCCTTTTAACGCGGTACCCGCTGCTTCACGGAAGGGGCCGTAGAAAGAAGAGGCGAACTTGGTGGAGTAGGACATTATTGCCGTATCGGTAAAACCGGCGGCATCCAGCGCCTGGCGGATAGCCTGGACTTGTCCATCCATGGCCGCGGAGGGCGCAATAAAATCTGCTCCAGCCGCCGCCGCGATAACGGCCTGCTTGCCGAGGTTGGCCAGCGTCGCATCGTTATCCACACCGTGTTCGCACAACACGCCGCAGTGGCCGTGCGAGGTGTATTCGCAGAAGCAGGTGTCGGACATGACGATCATCTCCGGCACGGTTTGCTTACAGATGCGGGACATTCTTGCCACCAGGCCGTCTTCTTTCCAGGTATCGCTGCCGGTGTCATCAGTATGGTGGGAAATGCCGAAGGTCATAACGGAACGAATACCAGCATTTGCGATACGTTCAATCTCTCGCGCCAGCTGCTTTTCCGGGATACGCATTACGCCGGGCATGGCATCAATAGCTTTGTAATCGTCGAGTTCTTCTTCAACAAAGATCGGCAACACCAGGTCGTTCAGGCTAAGTGTTGTCTCTTCAAACATAGCGCGCAGCGCAGCGGATTTGCGCAGGCGGCGAGGGCGATGGATAAGGTCTGTCATGGTCTGCCTGATGTTTGTGGAATCGAAGGCCCAGTATACCTGAATCTGCAGGCAGATGTTTTACGAAAACGGTCCTTAACGTAGCAGGCGCAGCCCCAGCGGCGGCAGAACATGGCGCTTCTTTTATATACCGGAGATTAATACCTCAGGTACTATATCATTTTAAATAAGAATTAGTTTTACGTTGTTTTTAGTTTTATTTCATCGTCATTTAAGTAAATGTGGGTTTTAACATTATTCATATTTATTTTATTTTTTTATTTTCTTGTAACCTCATGAAAAAGAATGATTTTTAATTATCCATTTTCCTTTTATTACGTCTTTTTAATTCATGTCCGAATCCGGACTGAGGATAAAGAATAATTGAACCTTTTAGCAATGACGCCGCATAATCCTCCTTGCTAAACATCTATATGTTTTTATGCATTGATAATTGATGGATCAACTATATTACGTCCCTGAGGAGGGATGACAAATGCACTCCTGGAAAAAGAAACTTGTAGTCTCACAATTAGCATTGGCTTGCACTCTGGCAATCACTTCTCAGGCGAATGCTACTACTAATGATATTTCTGGTACCACTTACAATACGTTTCATCACTACAACGATGCGACCTACGCTGATGGCGTTTATTATGATGGCTATGTAGGTTGGAACAACTACGCAACTGATAGTTACTATAACGGTGACATTTATCCTGTAATCAATAACGCGCGAGTTAATGGCGTTATTTCTACCTACTATCTGGATGATGGCGTTACTACCAATACTAATGCGAATAGCCTGACAATTAAAAACAGTACTATTCATGGTATGATTACCTCCGAGTGTATGACTACCGATTGCGTAAATCGTGACACCGGGTATGTATATGATCGCCTGGCGCTGACCGTTGATAACTCTACCATTGATGACAACTACGAGCATTATACCTATAACGGTACCTATACCGATGGTACTGCGGATACGCATGTTGTTGATGTTTATGACATGGGTACCGCGATTACACTGGATCAGGAAGTTGATCTGTCTATTGTAAATAATTCTCATGTTGCTGGTATTACCCTGACTCAGGGCTACGAATGGGAAGATATCGACGATAACACCGTTAGCACTGGCGTAAACAGCGGTGAAGTATTTAATAACACAATCAATGTTGCTGATTCTACCGTAACCTCTGGCTCATGGTCTGATGAAGGTACTTCCGGCTGGTTTGGTAATACTAATAACGCTAGCGATTACAGCGGTTCTTATACTGCTGATGACATTGCGATTGCGGCAATTGCAAACCCATACGCTGATAATGCAATGCAGACGACGGTCAACCTCAGCAACTCCACGCTGATGGGCGATGTTGTATTCTCCAGCAATTTCGATGAGAACTTCTTCCCGAATGGAGCGGATAGCTATCGTGATACTGATGCTGACCGCGACACGAACGGTTGGGATGGCACTGACCGTATGGATGTTACCCTGAATAATGGTAGCAAATGGGTTGGTGCAGCAATGTCTGTACATATGACAGACACTGGTACTGATGCCGATGGAGACGGTGTTTTTGAATATACTGTAGATACTGACGGCGACGGTATTCTTGATGCCACATCTCCGGATGGAGTTTACGATTCTTATGCTGTAGGTACCGAGGCAACTGCAAATCTGATCGATATCGCAGCTAATAGTCTGTGGCCATTATCAACTGTAGGTGTTGATAACATTTATACTGACTACAGTGAGTATAACCATATCGTTGGTAACGAAGTTTATCAGAGCGGCCTGTTTAACGTGACCCTGAATACCGGATCACAGTGGGACACTACTAAAACTTCTCTGATTGATACGCTGAGTATCAATAGTGGTTCTGTTGTCAATGTTGCTGATTCTACTCTGGTTTCTGACACTATCGGCCTGACTGGTGGTTCTGCTCTGAACATCAATGAAGATGGTCATGTTGCAACTGATACCCTGTCTATCGATAACAGTACCGTTACGATTGCTGATGATGTTTCTGCTGGCTGGAGCGTAAATGATGCTGCCCTGTACGCAAACACTATCAACGTAACCAATAATGGTGTACTGGATGTTGGTAATAGCGCTTCTAATGCGCTGCAGGTTGATACTCTGAACCTGACCAGCTACACCGATGCTAACGGTTATGTGAACGCAGGTGTTTTCAACATCGAAAGTAACCGTTTCGTACTGGATGCTGACCTGACTAACGATCGTACTAACGACACGACTAAGTCTAATTACGGTTATGGCGTGATTGCGATGAACTCTGATGGTCATTTGACCATTAACGGTAACGGCGATACTTACGATACCGACCAGACGGAAGCAGGTCAGGATGAAGTTGATAACGTTGGTGACAATGTTGCAGCTGCAACCGGTAACTATAAAGTACGTATCGACAATGCTACAGGCACGGGTTCTGTTGCGGATTATAAAGGTAATGAGCTGATCTATGTTAACGATAAGAACAGCACCGCTACCTTCTCTGCTGCAAACAAAGCTGACCTGGGTGCTTACACCTATCAGGCTAAGCAGGAAGGCAACACTGTCGTGCTGGAACAGATGGAACTGACCGACTACGCTAACATGGCGCTGAGCATTCCTTCTGCGAACACCAATATCTGGAACCTGGAACAAGACACCGTTGGTACTCGTCTGACCAACGCTCGTCATGGCCTGGCGGATAACGGCGGCGCATGGGTAAGCTACTTCGGCGGTAACTTCAACGGCGACAACGGCACCATTAACTACGATCAGGATGTTAATGGCATCATGGTCGGTGTTGATACCAAAGTTGATGGTAACAACGCTAAGTGGATCGTTGGTGCGGCAGCAGGCTTCGCGAAAGGCGATCTGAGCGATCGTACCGGTCAGGTGGATCAGGACAGCCAGTCTGCCTACATCTACTCTTCCGCTCGTTTCGCAAACAACATCTTTGTTGATGGTAACTTGAGCTACTCTCACTTCAACAACGATTTGTCTGCTAACATGAGCGACGGTACTTACGTTGACGGCAACACCTCTTCTGACGCCTGGGGCTTTGGCTTGAAACTGGGTTATGATCTGAAGCTGGGTGATGCAGGCTACGTAACGCCTTACGGCAGCGTATCCGGTCTGTTCCAGTCTGGCGACGACTACCAGCTGAGCAACGACATGAAAGTTGACGGTCAGTCCTACGACAGCATGCGTTATGAAATCGGTGTAGATGCAGGTTATACCTTCACTTACAGCGAAGATCAGGCGCTGACGCCGTACTTCAAACTGGCTTACGTTTACGACGACTCCAACAACGATGCTGACGTAAACGGCGACTCTATCGACAACGGCGTAGAAGGTTCTGCGGTACGTGTTGGTCTGGGTACTCAGTTCAGCTTCACGAAGAACTTCAGCGCCTACACCGATGCTAACTACCTCGGCGGCGGTGATGTTGATCAAGACTGGTCTGCAAACGTTGGTGTTAAATATACCTGGTAATCATTTTCTCTCAGGAGAAATAAAGGTAATTTAAACTGAAAAATGCCCGTCAAGGACTTGACGGGCATTATTGCAAGGAATGCATATGTTATCTTTAAGCAAGCCACTACAGGAATTCAACAGACTCGATAAATGCCTTTCTAAGCATGGTACGCGTTTCGAGTTTGTTAACGATAAAGAGATTATCTGTTCACCTGATGAAAGTAATACCCATACCTTTGTTATTTTAGAGGGGGTTGTTTCGTTAGTTCGGGGTGATAAAGTTCTTATTGGTATTGTGCAGGCCCCCTTTATTTTCGGCTTAGCCGATGGTGTGGCGAAAAAAGAGGCACAATATAAATTAATTGCGGAGAGCGGTTGCATCGGTTATCGCCTCTCATCATCACAAACTCTCGCCATCATTGAGCAGAACCAACTGTGGCGTGAAGCCTTCTGTTGGATAGTATGGAAAAGCCAGGTACTGGAACTTCGTGACAAGCAGCTCATTGGTAATAATTCTTACGACCAGATTCGTGCGACGTTAATGACAATGATTGAGTGGGATGAAGAACTTCGCTCACGTATTGGTGTTATGAATTATATTCATCAACGAACGCGCGTATCGCGATCGGTGGTGGCGGAAGTTCTCGCGGCCCTGCGTAAGGGTAATTACATTGAAATGAATAAAGGCAAACTGATCAGTATTAACCGTTTGCCCTCCGAATATTAACAAAAATGTTGCGCCTCGTCTGATATAGCGCGAGGCGCGACGACTCAGGATGCAGGAATAGCAATCGGTTTATTGCCGCTTAACTCAGTAACCAAATCGTTAATCCCGTCGCTCATATTGGTAAAACGAGTGAGGGGGGAACGGGTTACGACCACAAAAGCGCCAATATTATATTGTGGGATCATCGCCATATAGGTAATAAAACCGCCGCCGCCTCCTGTTTTCTGGATAATGCCAGGACGTCCGTCTTTTGGCGCCATATAGACCCAGCCCAGACCGAGCGCGTCGGCTTTACCTGGTACGTCCATCCCGATGATTTTCTTTAACTGTGTGCGCTGATAAATCAACGTTTGCATACGATCGGCCTGATGGCTACGGTGATAGAAATCTGACGACAGATACTGTTGCATCCAGCGCATCATATCTCCTGGCGTAGAATAGACCCCGCCGCTGCCAATGGCAGCCAGCGTATTATTACAGGGGCTTGCGCCTTTTTCTGCCACCATCAGACGCTTACACTGATCGGGAGAGGGGGTAAACGTGGTGTCTTTCATTCCCAGCGGGCGGGTAATCTTTTCTTCAAACAGTTGCGTATAAGGTTTGCCGGAGGCGGTCGCCAGCGCGTCGGCTAACAGGTCGAACGCCAGATTGGAATAGGCCGCCTGCGAGCCTGGCGCGACTTTTA
This sequence comes from Salmonella sp. 32031103-2018-00083-FB-01-SM-01, assembly GCF_017571995.1. Classification (NCBI taxonomy): domain Bacteria; kingdom Pseudomonadati; phylum Pseudomonadota; class Gammaproteobacteria; order Enterobacterales; family Enterobacteriaceae; genus Salmonella; species Salmonella sp. 32031103-2018-00083-FB-01-SM-01. Next base: position 496,085 of record NZ_JAGEQL010000003.1, on the reverse strand, counting down.
ACGTTGCTGTGGAGAGCCAGTTCCAGCGTTGTTCGCGGGTTGGCCAGACAAATACCGGACGATGCGCCGCGCCGCCGGGCTGTTCTCGCGGAAGCGCGCTGGTGTGGGTCGCTAAGTTGACTAACGTAATCGGCGTGCCTTGATACGTCGGGACATGCGCGCCGGGAGGCGCATATTTGCTGAGAGGGTCGTTTAATTTTACCGTTCCCTGATCGAGCAATTTTACCAACATTTCACTGGTCATTAGCTTGGTGAGAGAAGCGATACGAATGACCGAATCAAGCTGTGGACGAACATTATTGCCCGGTCTGGTGTCACCGAAACTACGAAACACGCGTTGATTGCCGTCGATCACCACCAGCGCCATGCCCGTGGCGCCGCTACCATAAAAGATATGCTCGGCATAACGATCAACGATATCAGAGGCAAAAACCGGATCGGCAATCGGCTGAGCCGCCTGGACAGAAGTAAGTGATGCCGCAAACAGCATGGCAGTAAAAAGCAGACTACGTTTCAACGGTGATGTCCATAAGTGAAATAACGGTGGTTATGCGTATTTATACTACCCGGCGGCACATTGCAAAACGTCAAAGAGAAAAAAGTGGGTGAAAAAACGTAACGGCGGGTTTTCGTGATGAAGAATGTTTACTTTTGTGATAGAGCGCTTGTGATAACCTGATAGCGCCAGCCTGCCTGCTTAGAATGAAACTCGTCGAAACAATTCTGTTGAGCAGAAGTGCGAACTAAGCGTCACAACGTAGGTCACAATGCCTGGTTTAGCCCTTTCATTTGCGTGGGCATGGCGTGATATTGCCGCCGTTACAGCAGCCGTAATAAAGAGAAGAAGTTAGCAGGAGAGCATGATGTTTAAATCTTTTTTCCCAAAGCCAGGGCCGTTTTTCATGTCGGCGTTTGTTTGGGCGCTGATCGCCGTCATTTTCTGGCAGGCGGGAGGAGGAGATTGGGTGGCGCGACTTGTAGGGGCATCCGATGAAGTGCCTATCAGCGCAGCGCGCTTCTGGTCGCTGGACTATCTGATTTTTTATGCTTATTACCTGATTTGCGTGGGTTTATTTGCAACGTTCTGGTTCATCTATAGCCCGCACCGCTGGCAGTATTGGTCGATACTTGGCACCTCGCTCATTATTTTTGTCACCTGGTTTTTGGTGGAGGTTGGCGTTGCGGTTAACGCCTGGTACGCGCCGTTCTATGATTTGATTCAAACGGCGCTCAGCTCGCCGCACAAGGTCACTCTTGGTCAATTTTATCATGAAGTGGGGGTGTTTCTCGGTATTGCGCTTATCGCCGTGGTGATCGGTGTGCTGAACAACTTCTTTGTCAGCCACTATGTATTTCGCTGGCGTACCGCAATGAATGAGCACTATATGGCGCACTGGCAGTACCTGCGCCATATCGAAGGGGCCGCCCAGCGTGTGCAGGAGGACACCATGCGTTTTGCCTCTACACTGGAGAATATGGGCGTGAGTTTTATCAATGCCATCATGACGCTCATCGCCTTTCTGCCGGTGTTGGTCACCCTGTCAGCGCATGTGCCGGATTTACCCATCGTAGGGCATATCCCTTACGGCCTGGTCATTGCCGCCATAGTCTGGTCATTAATGGGGACGGGCCTGCTGGCAGTCGTCGGGATCAAATTGCCGGGGCTGGAATTTAAAAATCAGCGAGTGGAAGCCGCTTATCGTAAGGAGCTGGTCTACGGTGAAGATGACGCCAGCCGCGCCACGCCGCCAACCGTCCGTGAACTGTTTAGCGCGGTGCGTCATAACTACTTCCGTCTCTACTTTCACTATATGTATTTCAACATCGCGCGCATTCTCTATTTGCAGGTCGATAACGTTTTCGGTTTGTTCCTGCTGTTTCCTTCCATTGTTGCCGGTACGATTACGCTGGGGCTGATGACGCAAATCACCAACGTGTTTGGTCAGGTGCGCGGTTCGTTCCAGTATTTGATTAACTCCTGGACGACGCTGGTGGAGCTGATGTCTATTTATAAACGTTTACGTAGCTTTGAACGTCAGTTGGATGGTCAGCCAGTTCAGGAAGTGACCCACTCTTTTAGCTAACAGAAGGAAACGTTATGTCGGCGGCGTCCCGTCTTTATCCTCTGCCTTTTCTGGCGGTCGCCATATTGGCTGGCTGTAGTAGTCAATCCGGGCAGCCGGTGAGCAAGGGCGAGAAGCCTGTCGACGTGGCAAGCGTAGTACGTCAGAAAATGCCGGCCAGTGTCAAAGACAGAGAGGCCTGGGCGAAAGACATCGCGACAACGTTTAAGAGTCAGGGGCTGGCGCCGACGGTAGAAAATATCTGTTCGGTGCTGGCTGTCGCCCAGCAGGAGTCCGGTTATCAGGCGGATCCTGTCGTGCCGGGACTAAGTAAAATCGCCTGGCAGGAGATTGATCGCCGCGCTGAACGACTACACATTCCGCTGTTTCTGGTGCACACCGCGCTGAAAATTAACTCCCCCAACGGCAAGAGCTATAGCGAACGCCTGGACACGGTAAAAACCGAAAAACAGCTTAGCGCTATTTTTGACGACTTTATCAATATGGTCCCTATGGGGCAGACGCTATTTGGCTCATATAACCCGGTGCATACGGGCGGCCCGATGCAGGTCAGCATTGCCTTTGCCGAACAGCACGCGAAAGGCTATCCGTGGAAGATGACGGGTACGGTACGTCAGGAGGTCTTTACGCGCCGTGGCGGATTGTGGTTTGGAACCTACCATTTGCTGAATTACCCGGCGAACTACAGCGCGCCTGTTTTCCGCTTCGCCGACTTCAACGCGGGATGGTACGCCAGCCGTAACGCTGCGTTCCAGAATGCCGTCAGTAAAGCCAGTGGGGTAAAACTGGCGCTGGATGGCGATCTGATTCGTTATAACAGCAAGGAACCGGGCAAAACAGAGTTAGCGGTGCGCAAACTGGCAGGGCAGTTGGGAATGAGTGAGCGTGAAATTCGCAGCCAACTGGAGAAAGGCGATAGCCTGGCGTTTGAAAAAACGGCGCTCTACAAGAAAGTCTATAAACTGGCCGAGGCCAAAACGGGTAAGACGCTTGCGCGGGAAATGTTGCCCGGTATTCAACTGGAAAGTCCGAAGATCACGCGTAAGCTGACGACCGCCTGGTTTGCTAAACGAGTTGATGAGCGGCGGGCGCGGTGTATGGGGCGATAAATTTCGCGCTGGGATATTTTCTCCAGCGCGCTAAGGTTTATTGGTGACGGTGACGCCAGCGTAAAAACGCGGCGATAACGGCGAAAATGAGGCAGCCCGTGAGGAAGGGCACCAGGCCAAAAATCGTCCCGACGCCCAGCCCAATCTCTACCCGCGGTCGACCTGTATCCTGTACCTGCATCAGATGCTCATAGATGCCCGGCGCATGAACCAGCAGGTTTAAGAGTTGCGCTCCGGCCCAGAAGCAAAACAGTACAAATATGGCGTAAGCAATATTTCCGGGCGTAGAGGAGGTTTCTCGATGCTTCCCGCTGAACAGCGATTTTGAGAGAGTGAAATCAGCCATAAAGACCTCCAGGATGATCGGCTACGATCTGGCGTTATGCCATCGGCTTACTGTGAAGTCTGACAGGTCATTGTGTTTGTCAATATCAGAATCATGGTAATTTCACATACGGAATGTATCCATCGCGTAAATTTTTGTTAGTTGTCACAAAACGATCACTTTTATCAAAATCAATTAACATTTAAGAAATTCCGTATCCCCCACAGACTCGCCCGCCAGAAGTATGCAAAAATACATTTTTGTTGCTGTTAATACGTCGGAGTCGTTATGCGTTTGCCTGTAAAAATTCGTCGTGACTGGCACTACTATGCCTTCTCTATTGGCCTTATCTTTATTTTGAATGGCGTCGTAGGATTGCTGGGTTTTGAGGCGAAAGGATGGCAAACCTATGGCGTTGGGCTGGTAACGTGGATTATCAGCTTCTGGCTGGCGGGGTTCATCATTCGCCGGCGCGAAGATGATGAGGTAAAAGACGCCCGATAAACGTTGCGCTATCGGGCGTGCGCTATTACATCGTGGTTTTTAAGGCGTTATTCGCCGTATGGCGTTCCAGCGCCAGCTCAATCAGGCGGCTGATCAAATCGGTATAGCCCAATCCGCTCGCCTGCCAGAGTTTTGGATACATACTGATATTGGTAAAACCTGGCAGCGTATTGATCTCGTTAATCACGACCTCATTGTCTGCCGTTAAGAAGACATCGACACGCGCCATACCCGCGCACCCCAGCGTCTGATAAGCCTGGATCGCGATCGCGCGGATCTTGTCATTCACCTCGGAAGGGAGCTGCGCAGGCACGACAACTTGTGCGCCGTTATCATCAATATACTTAGTATCGTAGGCGTAAAATTCGCTATTCAGTACGATTTCGCCACAGGTACTGGCCTGTGGGTTATCGTTACCTAATACGGCGCATTCGATTTCGCGCCCCTTGATCCCTTGCTCTACCACCACTTTATGATCGAATTCGAAAGCCAGCGCGACCGCCTGCTGATATTGCGCTTCGTTAGCGACTTTACTGACGCCGACCGAAGAGCCCTGATTGGCGGGCTTAACGAACAGCGGCAGTCCCAGACGGGATTCAACCTCGGCAAAACTAAACGCGTGACGATTCGTTCGGGTGAGTGTAATAAACGGGGCGATATTCAGTCCTGCATCGCGTAGCAGTCGTTTGGCGACGTCTTTATCCATGCAGGCTGCGGAGCTCAGCACGTCTGAACCGACAAACGGTAAGTTTGCGACGCGCAGCATCCCCTGCAATGAGCCGTCTTCGCCCAGCGTACCGTGGACGATAGGAAAAATAACATCTACCGTCGGTAGCGGCTGCCCGTTCTGGGCGTTAATCAACTGGTGTTGGTGTTTGCCAGGCACCTGGGCCAGACTGATTGCCGAAGGACGTAGCGCGATATGTGCCGGATCGTCTGCATTCTGCAAATAATTTTCCGCATCGTTAACATGCCATTGTCCTGCCTTATCTATCCCTAACAGCACCACGTCGAAGCGGGTTTTATCGATCGCATCAACGATATTTTTCGCTGATTGCAAAGACACTTCATGTTCCGCCGACTTACCGCCAAATACTATTCCTACCCGCAATTTCGCCATCTTAAAAACCCATTCCATCGAATGCAAAGCGTATACATTACCACGACAAAACGCGGGTTTCGCGGGCTTCTGCCATAATGTTTATGGGATGTGAGAACGGAGGCCGCGTGAGAGGTAAGGGTTTTCTGATTATTGTGCTGTTGGGCGGCATTGGCGGACTGGGATATCGTTATCTTCCCTCTTATTATAATCCTTTTGCTCCGCTACAACTTGCCGATCCGCAAGGCTGGATCACTACCTTCAAACTACAGCGCCTTACGCTGTCGCAGTGCCGGGAGCTTTTGACGGCGGCCAATCAACAGGGATTAATTTCATCACAACCTGTTGCGGATAGCACTGGTGAATGTCCCTTGTCCCATGTTGTGCGCGTCAGAGATTTTGGCCAGGTCAAACTGAGCAGCAGTTTTTTAGCCTCCTGCCCGTTGGCGCTGCGCTCCGCGCTGTTTGTCGAACAGCAGGCAAAACCTTTAACAGAAACGTGGATGAAGCGCCGCCTGACCCGCATCGAACATCTGGGCAGCTATGCCTGCCGTAATATTTATCACCGCCCGGATGCGCGTCGCAGTGAACATGCCAGCGCAGAAGCGCTGGATGTCAGCGGGTTTCAGCTATCGGATGGCCGAAAAATCACTGTTCTGCGCGGCTGGGGGCGTGAGGAGACGGGGCTCTGGTTACGCGCTATGTTAAACGCCAGTTGCCATTATTATGGCAATGGGCTCGGGCCTGACTATAACGCTGCTCATGCTAACCATTTTCATCTTGGAATGCGAGGCTACGGCGTGTGTCGTTAAAGCATAAACGTCTGCCTTGCGCGGCTATATAATGTGATATGTTTCACAAAAATGATGAACGGGGAGACAAAATAGCAAAGTGTGACGTATCGCACCTCTGGAACCACCAGGAAAATGAGAGCTTGCTAAGCTAACGCGTATTTTCAGCTACTTACCGTTACGAGTCTTATGGAATCCTGGAAAGTTAATCTAATTTCCGTTTGGTTTGGATGTTTTTTTACCGGGCTGGCAATCAGCCAAATCCTGCCATTTTTACCCCTTTATATTTCCCAGCTTGGCGTCTCTTCCCATGAAGCGTTATCAATGTGGTCCGGGTTAACGTTTAGCATCACGTTTCTTATTTCCGCCATTGTGTCGCCGATGTGGGGCAGTCTCGCCGATCGTAAAGGGCGTAAACTGATGCTATTGCGCGCGTCGCTCGGGATGGCGATAGCTATTCTACTGCAGGCATTTGCGACCCATGTCTGGCAACTTTTCCTGCTGCGCGGAATCATGGGGTTAACGTCAGGCTATATCCCCAATGCCATGGCGCTGGTAGCCTCTCAGGTACCGCGCGAACGTAGCGGCTGGGCGCTCAGTACGCTTTCTACCGCGCAGATCAGCGGCGTTATCGGCGGGCCGTTAATGGGCGGCTTTGTCGCGGATCATATCGGGCTGCGGGCGGTATTTCTGATTACCGCCATGCTGTTGGTGGTGAGCTTTCTGGTCACGCTATTTTTAATTAAAGAAGGCGTACGTCCGGTCATCAGGAAAAGCGAACGCCTGAGCGGTAAAGCCGTTTTTGCGTCGTTACCTTATCCTGCGCTGGTGATCAGTTTGTTTTTTACCACGATGGTCATTCAACTCTGTAATGGTTCCATCAGTCCAATCCTGGCGCTGTTTATCAAATCAATGATGCCGGACAGTAATAACATCGCCTTTCTTAGCGGGTTAATTGCCTCGGTGCCCGGTATCTCCGCGCTTATCTCCGCGCCTCGCCTGGGAAAACTTGGCGACAGAATCGGCACGGAAAGAATTCTGATGGCCACGCTTATCTGCGCAGTGCTGCTTTTCTTCGCGATGTCCTGGGTCACCACGCCGTTCCAGTTGGGACTGTTGCGTTTCTTGTTAGGCTTTGCCGATGGCGCGATGTTACCCGCCGTACAAACGTTATTGGTGAAATACTCCAGCGATCAAATTACCGGACGTATTTTTGGTTACAACCAGTCATTTATGTACCTGGGCAACGTGGTTGGGCCGTTGATGGGCGCGACGGTATCGGCGATGGCCGGTTTCCGCTGGGTTTTTATCGCTACGGCGGCGATCGTGTTGATCAATATTGGGCAACTGACCCTGGCGTTACGTCGTCGGCGTAACGCGCAAAAAGCGAAAGGCCAATAGCGGTGCATCGTAACGGCGCTTCTGCCGTTACGATATGGTTTAAATTAAAAGATATATTCTTTATCCGTGAAGTTTTTCTATAGATGGCATAACCTTAAATTATGATATAGCGTGATTATTGTTTTTTGATGGTTTATTATCGTCTCGTTTTCGGTCTGAGAAACGTTTCGCTGCGGCGACAGTGATAATTATTTGTGTAAAGTTCTTCCTGTATCATAAAAATAGTACTTTCAGCCTCTAGGCAGTGGTTCTTCATAGTGATAACGTCACCCTGGAACTAATAAGGAAATATGGTCATGAAAAATCTCATAGCAGAGTTGTTGCTTAAGCTAGCCCAAAAAGAAGAAGAGTCGAAAGAACTGGTTGCTCAGGTAGAAGCGTTAGAGATTATCGTCACAGCAATGTTACGTAACATGGCGCAAAACGAGCAGGAGATGTTGATACGTCAGGTAGAGGGGGCACTTGAAGGCGTAAAGCCGGATGCCAGCGTTCCTGATCACGATACGGAATTGCTGCGCCAATATGTAAAAAAGTTGCTGAGACACCCCCGGCACTAATCGTATTTAAAACAACACAGTTGTTATAACGTTACTTTTATAAAATAGCCCTGGCCGCTTCGTTTTTATTTTGCTCTGTATTAACCAGAAGAAAATAAAAACGAAGCGGCTATGGTAATAACAGTGTAACGCTATGCGCTGTTCTTCTGCATCCTGCCAGTGTGACTGTGGATAATCGAATTGCACATTAGCCTACGGTTTGTCAATCAATAAAACATCTATTGCTCACGGTAAGTAATACTTTTACAACCGGGTGGTATTTTTGCCAGTAACAGCCAGACTTATATAAAGTCCCTGGGATATTTCCCAAAGGGACAACGTGTAATGTGTACACTGACAAAAGGATGGTGCTATGAAAATAACATTACTGGTGACTTTACTTTTTGGCCTGGTCTTTTTAACCGCCGTCGGCGCAACCGAGAAACCGTTAACGCCGCAACAGCAGCGCATGACAACCTGTAATCAGCAGGCGACAGCGCAAGCGTTGAAAGGCGATGCGCGTAAAACCTACCTTAGCGACTGCCTGAAAAACAGTCAGTCAGCCCCTGGCGAGAAAAGCCTGACGCCGCAACAGCAGAAAATGCGTGAATGCAATGTTCAGGCGACGGAACAATCCCTGAAAGGCGATGACCGTAGCAAGTTTATGAGCGCCTGCCTGAAAAAAGCGGCGTAGTGCTATCGGGTGAGCCCTGAAAAACACTCACCCGAAATTTCATACTCCCTCCATGCGCTCTGTTTCTATAATTTGGGAAAATTGTTTCTAAATGTTCCCAAAAATAATGAATGATGAAAATTTTTACCGAAAAGCAGTTGAACAGGCGGTAGCGCCGCCTGACCCTCCTGATGATCGTCAGCGCTCCGGGTTGCGCTTCGCCCGGCGCATCAGGCTACCGCGCGCGGTGGGGTTAGGGGGGATGTTTTTACCGGTGGCCGCCGTGTTAGTGACGCAACCTGTCTTTGGCGGCTGGTGGCTGTTGCTGGTCGGCTGGTCTTTTGTCTGGCCGCATCTGGCGTGGCAGTGGTCGGCGAAAGCCCTTGATCCGCTACGTCAGGAAATTTACAACCTGAAAGTGGATGCGATCCTCTCCGGCATGTGGATCGCGTTGATGGGCGTCAATATGTTGCCTGCCGCCGCGCTGTTTATGATGATGAGCATGAATCTGATGGGGGCTGGCGGGCGGCAGCTATTCACTGCCGGAATGGGGCTTTTGCTGGCGTCATGTCTGGTGACGTTGCAGCTTACCGGGCTACCCGTCGCTATGCGAAGCTCGTCGCTGGAAGTTACGCTCTCTTTGCCCGTCATTATGTTGTATCCGCTTCTGTTCGCCTGGGTAAGTTACCAAACGGCCATTAAATTAGCGGAACATAAGCGACGCTTGCAGGCGATGAGCTCGCGGGATGGCATGACCGGCGTCTATAACCGACGCCACTGGGAAATTTTATTACGTAATGAATTCGATCACAGTCGACGCCACCATCGGGAGGCGACATTGTTGATTATCGACATCGATCATTTTAAGAGCATTAACGACACCTGGGGACATGATGTTGGGGATGAGGCTATTATCGCCCTGACGCGTCAATTACAGATAACGCTACGCGGGAGTGATATTATCGGGCGCTTTGGCGGCGACGAATTTGCGGTGATTATGTGCGGAACGCCGGCAGACAGCGCGATTACCGCCATGTCGCGAGTGCATGAACGGCTAAATACCTTACGCTTGCCGGGCGCGCCGCAGGTCATGTTACGTATCAGCGTGGGCGTGGCGCCGTTAACGCCACAAATCGGTCATTATCGGGAATGGCTAAAGTCTGCGGATATGGCGCTTTACAAAGCAAAGAATGCCGGACGTAACCGCACCGAAGTGGCGGCATGACGTCCAGCCGGGCTTCAGGATTTACTGAGCGCCTCTGATTTTTCCATACACTTCGTCATCGCTTCTATTACCGCAGCGCGGAAGCCACGTTCTTCCAGAACGCGTACGGCTTCAATCGTCGTTCCGCCAGGCGAGCACACCATATCTTTCAGTTCGCCGGGATGCTTTCCGGTTTCGAGTACCATTTTCGCCGATCCCATAACGGCCTGCGCGGCGAATTTATAAGCCTGAGCGCGAGGCATACCGCCCAGAACGGCTGCGTCCGCCATCGCCTCGATAAACATAAACACATAGGCCGGCGAAGATCCGCTCACGCCAACCACCGGATGGATCATCGGCTCAGCAATTACTTCCGCCTCTCCAAAGCAGCGGAAAATATTCAGGACATCAGCCGTATCTTCCGGTGTGACCAGCGCGTTTGGCGTGACGGAGGTCATTCCTGCGTTGACCAGCGACGGCGTATTCGGCATAGCGCGAATGATTTTACGGTCGTGTCCCAGCGCGCGCGCAAGCTGATCAAGCGTTACGCCTGCGGCGATAGAGACCACCAGCGAGTCTTTGTTCAGGCTGGAGGAGATTTCACTGAGCACTTTCACCATAATGCCCGGTTTTACCGCGCCGAAAACGATATCCGCGACCTGAGCGACCTCCTGCGCGCTTTGCGCCGCATTAATGCCGTACTGGTCATGCAGGGCGGCAACTTTATCGGGGGAGGGGGTGTAGACCCAGATCTGACCGGGAAGTACCTGACCGCTGGCAATCAGTCCGCCAAGAATAGCCTTGCCCATATTACCGCAGCCAATAAAACCGATTTTCTTCTCCATCTCGTCACTCCCTATGTTTGTGTGTTATGGGGAATGGTTAGCTTAACGCGGATTGAAAACGGGCAGAAGGAGAAACAGCACTTTGATGAAAGACAAAAGCGCGAGACAATAAAAGATTGTATACCGTACGGGAGACATTATGACCATCTGGGTGGATGCGGATGCGTGTCCGAATGTCATTAAAGAAATTTTGTACCGCGCCGCCGAGCGGATGCAGTTGCCGCTTATTCTGGTTGCCAATCAGGCCTTGCGCGTGCCGCCTTCGCGTTTTATCCGCACGCTCCGCGTGGCCGCCGGGTTTGACGTGGCGGACAATGAAATTGTGCGTCAATGCGAAGCGGGCGATCTGGTGATTACCGCAGATATTCCGCTGGCGGCTGAAGTGCTGGAAAAAGGCGCTGCGGCTCTTAATCCCCGGGGAGAACGCTATAGCGACGCCACGATTCGCGAACGTCTGACGATGCGTGACTTTATGGACACGCTACGCGCCAGCGGCGTACAAACGGGGAGACCAAACACTCTCTCGCCGCGCGATCGTCAGCATTTTGCCGCCGAGCTGGATAAGTGGTGGCTGGAAAGCCAGCGTAAAAAATAAATCGTGTAATGAAAAATTTACAGTTTATTCATTTCTGATTCTTGCTATAGTACTAATATTGTGACTTTAGTACCTTTGTGTAAATTATTATTTACATTTATGCGTTGTACTAGTTAGATGATATGATTATAACATTGCTGATATCAAATCCTGCGTATGCGCAGTTCCTGGGGGAACGCCTGCTATGATGCAACCTCTTTATCTTGTTGGCCCGCGGGGCTGTGGGAAAACCACCATCGGTATGGCGCTGGCGCAGGCAACCGGTTTCCGGTTTGCAGATACCGACCGCTGGCTGCAATCGCACGTGCAGATGAGCGTCGCTGATATCGTTGAAAAAGAAGGCTGGGGAGGGTTCCGCGCCCGGGAAACCGCGGCCCTGGAGGCGGTAAGCGCGCCTTCGACTGTCGTGGCGACGGGAGGAGGTATTATTCTCACGGAGTATAACCGACGTTATATGCACCGTGTTGGCGTAGTGATTTATCTGTGCGCGCCGGTATCCACGCTGGTTAACCGGCTTGAGGCTGAACCTGAAGCGGATCTGCGCCCGACCCTCACCGGCAAGCCGTTGAGCGAAGAGGTTCGGGAAGTGCTTGAGCAGCGTGACGCGTTGTATCGCGAAACGGCGCATTACATTATTGACGCGACGAAAACGCCGGCCCAGGTCGTTTCTGAAATTATTGCGGCGTTGCCGCCGTCGACGCAACGGTTACAGGGAGATGTCTATACTTAACGCTCACCCAGAATAAAGGAAACGCTATGCCAACCAGACCACCTTATCCGCGGGAAGCTTATATCGTCACCATTGAAAAAGGCACGCCGGGCCAGACGGTGACGTGGTATCAGCTACGGGCTGACCATCCGAAACCTGATTCGCTCATCAGCGAGCATCCGACCGCAGAAGAAGCGATGGATGCGAAAAAACGTTACGAAGATCCGGATAAATCATAGACGCATGAACCACTCGGAAGGGATTCCGGGTACCCCTAAATTGTATCTCCATCACATTCTTGAAACATTTATACTGGCAACTAAAACCGTAAATTAAGCGATAACAATACAATATTGGAATTATTTGGAATCTTTACACAATACGTTGCTCATCTGCTGCTACGCTTTCTGAGATTTGTAGGGCAGGTAGCGCGGTGAGCGTGTGAATATTTGCCCGGGAATTACGACGAAGTAATAAGGTGGAATAAAAATGAGTGCGTCGTTGGCAATCCTCACAATCGGCGTTGTGCCAATGAGCGAAGTGTTACCGCTTCTGACGGAATACATCGACGAACAACACATCACCCATCATAGCCTGCTGGGAAAAATGAGCCGGGAAGACGTTATGGCGGATTACGCTGTAGAGCCTGGCGACGATCCGCTTTTGACGTTGCTGAATGATAACCAGATAGCCCATGTTTCCCGCCAGAAAGTGGAGCGAGATTTACAGAGCGTTGTCGAGGTGCTGGATAACCAGGGTTATGACGTCATTATACTGATGAGCACCGCGGCGATTAAAAGTATGGCAGCTCGTAATTCTATTTTGCTTGAACCGCTGCGTATTATTCCACCGCTTGTCGCCTCTATTGTGGATGGGCATCAGGTGGGCGTGATTGTGCCTGTTGCAGAACTTCTGGCGGCCCAGGAGAAAAAATGGCAGGTATTGCAAATGCCGCCGGTGTATTCGCTGGCGAATCCGGTTCACGGTTCTGAGCAACAGTTAATTGATGCCGGACAGGCGCTACTGGATCAAGGCGCGGACGTCATTATGCTGGATTGTCTGGGTTTTCATCAGCGTCATCGGGATATTTTACAGCAGGCGCTGGATGTGCCGGTTTTACTCTCTAATGTTTTGATTGCGCGGTTAGCTTCAGAACTGCTTGTCTAATTTTACGTGACAGGCCGAACGTCAGGACTCTATATTGGGTGTTAATTTAATAATGAGACGGGGCCTGATTATGCTACAAAGCAATGAATACTTTTCCGGGAAAGTGAAGTCTATTGGATTTACCAGCAGTAGCACCGGCCGGGCCAGCGTTGGTGTGATGGCGGAAGGGGAGTATACCTTTGGCACCGCCGAACCCGAAGAGATGACGGTTGTGAGCGGCGCGTTGAAGGTACTGTTGCCGGGAACTGTCGAATGGAAAGTGTATACAGCCGGTGAGGTGTTTAACGTGCCTGGCCACAGCGAGTTTCATCTACAGGTCGCTGAGCCCACCTCGTATCTGTGCCGCTATTTGTAACGGTGAGTCCCCTCTCCGGCGGAGAGGGACCCTCTGGTTAGCGCTGCGCTTCGCCGCCTAATCCTTCCACCAGGCTTTGAATCAGCGCCGCCAGCTCGCCGGTCATCAGGATAAAGTCCGCGTCAAAACGTTGGGCAAAATCTTCCCGGTCGATATCTTCGTTCTGATCGCGCAGCTCGTCGCAGAATTTCAGACGCTTAATGGAGCCGTCGTCGCACATGACGAATTGAATACGCTGCTGCCAGTCGAGCGCCAGCTTCGTGACCACTTTACCCGCTTCAATATGAACGGCGATCTCGTCGCTGACCAGATCCTGCTTTTTCGCGCGGATCACGCCGCCATCTTCCAGCATCGCTTTCAATTCGGCTTCGTCCAGCAACTGGAAACCCTGAGCGACCGTACCGGAGCGCACCCACTCGGTGAGCGTCAGCTCAATCGGATTTTCCAGCGCCAGCGGGACGACCGGCAGCGAGCCAAGACTTTTACGCAGTAGCGCCAAAGTATCTTCCGCTTTTTTCGCGCTGGCGCAGTCAACCATAATCAGGCCGTTAACGGTATCAATCCACATCATTGTCTGACTGAAGCGGCTAAACGCGCGCGGCAGCAACGAATGCAACACTTCATCCTTCAGGGAATCTTTTTCCGTCTTCTTCAGCTTGCGTCCCTGATCGGCTTCCAGTTTCTGGATTTTCGCCTCCAGTGCCTGTTTGATCACTGGCGATGGCAGGATTTTCTCTTCTTTGCGCGCGCAAATAATAATTTGGCCATTGGCGGTGTGCGTTAACGCATCGCTGTGAGAGCCCATCGGCGGAACCCAGCCCATTTTGGCCATATCCTGGCTACCGCATGGGGTAAACGTCATTGAGGTGAGCTGTTTCTCCATCTCTTCGGCGCGTAATGTAATATCGCGGCTAAGACGGTAAACCATTAAATTTTTGAACCACAGCATGATAATTTCCACGGCCTTGTCGTTAAATCCAGGCGGTATAGTAACGAATTGTCGGCAGGCTTGCATTGCCAATCAGAACGGTGAATTCTACCCTGTTGATATTCCCAAAAAATGAGGAGCGGTATGTGCGTATTGGTATCGATTTAGGCGGCACAAAAACGGAAGTCATTGCGCTTGATGATGCAGGAGAGCAGCGGTTTCGCCATCGTCTGCCTACGCCGCGGGAGGATTATCAGCAAACGATAGAAACCATCGCTACGCTGGTCGACATGGCGGAACAGGCGACCGGCCAGACCGGTAGCGTCGGCATTGGCATTCCCGGTTCTCTCTCGCCTTACACCGGCGTGGTAAAAAACGCTAACTCTACGTGGCTTAACGGCCAGCCGTTCGATAGCGATGTGAGCCGTCGTCTGAAGCGTGAAGTGCGGTTAGCCAACGATGCCAATTGCCTGGCGGTATCAGAGGCGGTGGATGGCGCGGCGGCGGGGGCGCAAACGGTATTTGCGGTGATTATCGGTACCGGGTGTGGTGCGGGCGTAGCGCTAAATGGCCGGGCGCACATCGGCAGCAACGGTACGGCAGGTGAATGGGGCCACAATCCGTTGCCGTGGATGGATGACGATGAGTTGCGTTACCGCGAAGAAATTCCCTGTTATTGCGGTAAACAAGGCTGTATCGAAACCTTTATTTCCGGTACGGGATTTGCCACGGATTACCAGCGTTTGAGCGGTAAAGCGCTAAAAGGCGATGAGATTATTCGTCTGGTCGACGCGCAGGACGCCGTGGCGGAACTGGCGTTAAGCCGTTATGAGCTGCGGCTGGCGAAAGCATTATCTCATGTCGTGAATATTCTGGATCCGGATGTCATTGTGCTGGGCGGCGGTATGAGCAATGTTGAGCGCCTGTACAAGACGGTTCCGTCGCTGATGAAATCGTTTGTTTTTGGCGGCGAGTGCGAGACGCCGGTACGTAAGGCGCTGCATGGCGATTCAAGCGGCGTGCGCGGCGCGGCCTGGCTGTGGCCGCTGGCGTAACGTTTCTAGCCGGATGGCGTCATCCGGCAACCGGCGTGACCGATGGCTGCTTGTGTTTTAGACGTCCGTATACCAGCAACGACGACATGGCGGAAAACGAGAGCAGGGCGGCGGGAAGCGCCACATAGTGGTACGCAAAACCTAGCGTCAGCATCAGCCCGCCGCACCAGGCGCCAATCGCGCTACCGAGATTAAAGGCGATTTGCCCTCCCGCCGCGCCCAGCAGTTCGCCGCCTTTGGCGTTTTGCAGCAGCAGGATTTGCAGCGGCGCAGAGAGCGCAAACAGACCAGCGCAGCAGATAAACGCGAAAGTCAGCGATGCTGTTTTGTATCCGCTGAAGAAAAAGAGCGCCATGAGAGAGAGCACGATAATGAGGTCAGTCACTACCGCGATGCGCAGTGGAGTATATCTGCCGGAGAGTTTGCCGCTTAACAGATTGCCTAACACCATCCCCAGCCCGACCAGCATCATAATAAACGTCATGCTCGTCTCCGAAAAACCGGAGATGTACATCATAAATGGCTTGATATAGCTGAACCAGGCAAAAACGCCCGCATTGCCGAACATCGTGGCGGCGAAAATGAGCCACGGCGCGGGGCTACGCAAGAAGTGGAACTGCTCGCGCAGGCTGCCTTGGGCTTTGTCGCGAATATCCGGCACCCAGAAGAAAATCGCGGTGAGCACGGCGATGTTGAAAACCGCGATCAATAAAAAGGTGTAGCGCCAGCTAAATTCCTGGCTCAGGTAAGTGCCGACCGGAATGCCCACCAGATTCGCCACCGTCATCCCTGAAACCATACCCGCGACGGCGGCGGTGACTTTCCCGGGGCGGATAATCTTTGACAGGACAATGGCGCCGACGCCAAAAAAGGCGCCATGCGGAAAGCCGGAAACCAGTCTGCCGACGGCGAGCATCAGATATGACGAGGAAAAGGTAAATATGGCATTGCCCATCACGCACAGCGTGACCAGAAACAGCAGTATATGTTTAAGCGAAAAGCGGCTGGAAAAGAGCGCCATAACAGGCGCGCCCAGCACGACGCCGAAGGCGTAAAACGAGATCATATGCCCGGCGGCGGGAATCGTTATCCCGACATCGCGTGCCAGCTCCGTCAGCACGCCCATAATGCCAAACTCGGCCATCCCCAGTCCGAACGTACCCAGCGCCAAAGAAAAAATAACTTTTTTCATACCACCTGCCGAAAATAAAGGCGCATGTTGCGCGCTGTGGCTGTGAATTGTCACAGCCAATCAACGTATAGCTTGCGGATAAGCGCGAGGTAATACCATTCCTTATCCGTCTTTGTGTATTCATTATTATGCTATGTCATGACGGTATGCTGTGCGCAGGATGACACTCGTGTTACTCCACGGCAAACGCTTTGTCCAGTTTGCTATAACCAAGCCCATTGATTTTTTTCACTTTTATCTGCACGGGGATACGTTCTTTCATGGCTTCCACGTGGCTAATCACACCGATGGTCTTCCCGCTGGCATTCAGCGCGTCGAGCGCATCCAGCGCGGCGTCCAGCGTTTCGCTATCAAGCGTGCCGAAGCCTTCGTCGAGGAACAAAGAATCAATGCGCGTTTTATGGCTGACCAAATCTGATAACGCCAGCGCCAGCGCCAGGCTGACCAGGAAACTTTCGCCGCCTGATAACGTTCGCGTATCGCGCACGGCGTCGGCCTGCCAGGTATCGACAACCTCCAGTTCCAGCGCGTCGCTGGCTTTGCGCTGCAATAAATAACGGCCATGCAGGCGGGTGAGCTGATGATTCGCCAGCCAGACCAGATTATCCAGCGTCAGTCCCTGGGCGAATTTGCGGAACTTATCACCTTCTTTAGAGCCGATCAGCGCATTGAGATAGCCCCAGTCTTCCACTTGCTGAGAGGCTTGCTTCATTTCCGCCATCAGCGCGCGTTGGCGCTGCCGATTATCTGCATCCTGTTTAATTTGCTGGCGGATTTCCCCCTGGCGTGTCGTGTTCTCGCGCAGTTGTTGCGCCAACTGCGCCAGCCGCTGCGCGAGCTGCTCTGCCGTACACGTTGGGTCCAGACCGGCGGGCGGCTGTTGCTGATGGTCAGCCAGCGCCTGCGCGGACTGCGCGCTTAACGCCTTCGCTTGTTGTAGCTGACTTTCCAGCGTTTGTTGTTGTTTTTCCAGACGGGTCACGGTCTCTTCATCCAACAACGCCGCCAGGAACGTTGCCTGGCTGTCAAACGGGCTATTTTTTAACGCCGCATCAAAGTGCGCTATCGCCTCGGCGGCGCGCTGCTGTTCCTGCGTCGTCTGTTCCTGCAGGGTTTGCAACTGGCTTTGTAATGACACGCACTCATCATGCGCCTGCCGCCAGTTATCCAGCGGCACGTCGTCGTCGGAATCCGCGGTATCCGTTTGCGGTAGCGTCTCCAGCAACGGGGCAAGCCTGTCGATCTGCGTTTGCAAATCCGCGAACTCTGTCTGACGCTGTTGCCATATTTTCGCTTCGTCGGCGCGCTCATTCAGCCACGAAGCCTCGTTTTCTGGCGCAGGAAGGGAAAGCGTATACTGCGCCAAATCAGCCGTCAGCGAGGCCTGACGCTGCGCAATCTGCGCGGTAAAGCGCGCTACTTGTTCAGTATGCGCCGCGATTTGCGTTTGTAGAGCATGACGCTGGCTGAGCTGATCCAACTGTTGCTCATGCTCTTCCGCGGCGGTCAACCAGCCCGCGAGGTCTTCTTGCGGCTGGAGCTGAACGCCCAGCGTAGCGCACAGCGTTTGCCATTCCTCAGTAAGCGCTTGCTCCTCCTGCAACAACGACTGCGCCTCGCTTTCATCCCGCTGTAATTGTTGCGTTAAGGCATCTAACTGTCCTCGCAGCGCCGCGCCTTCTTCCGCCAGTGCTTTGACCTCTTTTTCCAGCGCGTCGCGGCGGGTTTGATTCGCGCTCAGCTCCAGCGCCTGATAGGCGGCGATGGCGGGGTGTGTCGTCGAGCCGCAAAGCGGACACGGCTGGCCGGACTGTAAGTGCGCCCGCTGGCTTTCCAGATCTTTGATGCGCGCCTCCTGCTCGCAAATAGTGCGAACGTCCGCAAGCTCCTGCGCTTTAGTCTTATAACTCAGTCGCTTATCCGTCAGACGTTGGGTGTATTGCGTCTGCTCCTGATGATGACGCGCGATAGCTGCCTGTAGCTGCGCCTGACGCTTTTGTTTCGGGATAATTTGCCCCTGAAGCGCGGCGAGACGATGCCGTAGCGGACGCTGCCGGGTATGCAATGCTCTGGCTTCCGCCAGCGCCTGTGGCGTGAGGTCGAGCGTGAGCGGCGGTAGCGCATCACGCTGACGCGTATCGCTCAGCAACTGCTGTTGCCATTGGCTCAGTTGCGCCCGGTCGTGGGATTGTTGTGTTAACAATGCTCGCCAACCCGCCAGTTCGCTGCGCCAGACGCGGATGCCGTCGTGTTCCGCCAGCCATGTCTTCAACCGCTGCCCTGTGGCGTTCAGTTGCGTGAATTGTCGATGCGCGCAGGCGCGGATACGCTGGCGCAGGCGATACGCGCTTTGTAAGCGAGCATTCACTTCATCACTGTGCTGGCGAACACGCTCAACGGCGCGGGTTTGTTCCTGAATGCGCTCCCAATGCGGACGCAACTGGCGAGCGGGTTGCGCCAGAGTCAACGCCGCGAGCTGCGGCTGCGCTTTTTCTCGCGCCTCTTGTGCCGCGTACAGCGCCTGCTGTCGGGCGTGTAATTCAGTGTGGAGCTCGTTTTTTCGGGTCAGCCAGTGAAGGTGCTGCTGCTGTCCCTGCTGGTCGGCCAGCAGGCGTTTCTCTTCGTCAGTAAGCGCCTGCAAACTGGCTTCCAGTTGCTGTAACTGTTCGTCCGCCAATAGGGCGACGCCGCTGGCCTGCGCTTGTAACTTTTCCAGTTCGAGACGGGCTGATTTATGTTTTTCAAATACCTGTGCGGAGATCTGCCCGTAAATCTCAGTGCCGGTGAGCTCCTCCAGAAGCTCTGCGCGCTCTTTCGCTTTGGCGTTAAGAAAGGCGGCGAACTGCCCCTGTGATAACAACATCGAACGGGTGAAGCGCCCGTAGTCCAGCCCGGTCAACGTGGCGATCATCTCCAGTTTATCCTTTACCTTATCGGCAAAGATCTTTCCGTCTGAACACCGCGCCAGCTCCACGCGTGGGGCCTGGAGATTGCCGTCAGGCTGATTTCGGGCTCGGTTCTGGCTCCAGAACGCGCGCCAGGCCTCGCCTTTTACCTCAAACTCCACTTCGGCCAGACATTCCGCCGTATCGCGCGTCATCAAATCGTTTTGCGACTGCGATACCGTATTCAGGCGCGGCGTTTCGTGGTACAGCGCCAGACAGATGGCGTCAAGCAAGGTGGTTTTTCCCGCGCCGGTCGGGCCGGTAATGGCGAATAACCCGTTACTGGCAAACGGTTCGGCGGTAAAGTCGACCTTCCATTCACCTTTCAGCGAGTTCAGGTTTTTCAGACGCAAACTGAGAATTTTCATGCCTCATGCTCCTCATTCAACGCGTAGAGCGTGCTGGAAAAGAGCTGATTCAGGCGCTCGCGCTGCGGGGGATCTAACGCTTCCAGCGCCAGACGCCGCGCAAAAACCTCCTCCACGCTAAGCTCGCTTAATGTTTCCCGCCGCTCGTTCGCCAGCGAGCGCTCGCGCTGTTCGCGGCTACGGCGCACCAGTAATACCTCTACGGGTAGCGACTCCGTTAGCGTCTGTATTCTGCGTTGGATATCGTGCAGATAATCATCGGTGGTGATTTCAATATCCAGCCAGACGGGGGGTGATTGCTCCACGCCGCGCCACTGCTCAAGCTGTTCGGTAATTGACGCCAGGTCGCCTTTTAAAACCGCCAGCGGTTGAGTCACGGGGACAGCCAGACTTTCGGTACTTTGCCATTTCCCCTGCTCGAAGGTCACCAGATGCACGCATTTGCTTTTGCCGCACTCATCAAAGCTGAGGGCGATGGGTGAGCCGCAATAGCGGATATGCTCTGTGCCGCCGACACATTGCGCGCGGTGAATGTGTCCCAATGCGATATAATCCGCTGGGGGGAAATGCTGCGCCGGAAAGGCATCCAGCGTACCGATATAAATGTCGCGAACCGCATCGCTTTTGCTGGCGCCGACGGTGGTTAAATGCCCCGTCGCGATAACCGGCAGCTTTCGTTCGCCGCGTAGCTGGCACGCTTCCCGATATTGCTGTTGATAATAATCGGCAATCGCATGAAGAAGTTGCTGCTGTTTCTCGCTGCCGGATAATCCCGCCTGACTGGTAAGAATGTCGCGCGGGCGCAAAAAGGGAATGGGGCACAGTACGGCGCCTGGAGAACCGTCGCGACGATGAAGTAGCTGCGGCGCATAGCCCGCGCTGGCGATCACGGTTGTATTGAGAAACGCCAGAATGTCGCGCGACTCGTTTAGCGTGGCGACGGAATCATGATTACCGGCCAGCACCACCAGATGACAGCCCGTTTGCTGTAAATTAACGACGAAACGGTTATAAAGTTCTCGGGCATAGCTTGGCGGCGAACCGGTATCAAAAATATCGCCAGCGACAATAATGGCATCCACCTGATGGGCCTGCGCGGTCTCCAGCAGCCAGTCCAGAAAAGCCTGATGCTCCGCGGCGCGGCTTTTACTGTAGAAATTTTGTCCCAGATGCCAGTCAGAGGTGTGGAGGATGCGCATAATTGTTCCATGCAAAAAAAGCGTGAACGGGATTATACACGTCATCCCCTCCATTTTTGGGCGCAATTTACCGCCGGTACACGGTAATGCAAGGTTTCACCGGTGTCATAAATCATCAACATGCTGTCAATGCCGCCTTTTTTTTTCATAAATCTGTCATAAATCTGACGCATAATGGCGCGGCATTGATAACTAACGACTAACAGGGCAAATTATGGCGAGACGTATTCTGGTCGTAGAAGATGAGGCGCCGATCCGTGAAATGGTGTGCTTCGTGCTCGAACAAAATGGCTTTCAGCCCGTAGAAGCCGAAGATTATGACAGTGCGGTGAATAAACTTAATGAACCCTGGCCGGATCTCATCCTTCTTGACTGGATGTTGCCCGGTGGGTCAGGGTTACAGTTTATTAAACATCTCAAACGTGAAGCCCTGACCCGGGATATTCCGGTGGTTATGCTGACCGCGAGAGGTGAGGAAGAAGATCGCGTGCGCGGGCTGGAAACCGGCGCTGACGATTACATTACCAAGCCGTTTTCCCCCAAGGAGTTGGTGGCGCGCATTAAAGCCGTTATGCGGCGCATCTCGCCGATGGCGGTCGAAGAGGTGATCGAGATGCAGGGACTGAGCCTTGATCCTGGCTCTCACCGCGTGATGACCGGCGACAGCCCGCTGGATATGGGGCCGACCGAATTTAAATTACTCCATTTCTTTATGACGCACCCGGAACGGGTTTACAGCCGCGAGCAGCTACTCAATCATGTCTGGGGCACCAATGTGTACGTTGAAGACCGGACGGTCGATGTGCATATTCGCCGTTTGCGTAAGGCGCTGGAGCACAGCGGCCACGACCGGATGGTGCAAACGGTACGCGGGACAGGGTATCGTTTTTCGACCCGCTTTTAATGCCTTTTCCGCCAGTAGAACACAGGTTTCTGGCGGAGAAGGCTTTCCATTCTTGAGGGAGTATGACGCGTGCTGGAACGGCTGTCATGGAAAAGGCTGGTGCTGGAGCTGGTGCTCTGTTGCATCCCCGCGCTTATCCTTAGCGCTTTTTTTGGTTATCTGCCGTGGTTTTTACTGGCGGCGGTGACGGGACTGCTTGTCTGGCATTTCTGGAATTTATTACGCCTCTCCTGGTGGCTTTGGGTCGACAGAAGTATGACGCCGCCGCCGGGACGGGGAAGTTGGGAACCGCTGTTATACGGTTTACACCAGATGCAGTTGCGAAATAAGAAGCGTCGCCGCGAGCTGGGGAACCTGATTAAACGTTTTCGCAGCGGCGCGGAGTCGCTGCCTGATGCCGTGGTTCTGACCACAGAAGAGGGCGGTATTTTTTGGTGTAACGGTTTGGCGCAACAGATACTGGGGCTACGCTGGCCGGATGACAACGGGCAGAATATTCTCAATCTACTGCGTTATCCGGAGTTTACCCAGTATTTAAAAACGCGTGATTTCACCCGTCCGCTTCATTTGGTGCTCAATACCGGGCGGCATCTGGAGATCCGCGTCATGCCTTATACCGATAAACAACTCCTGATGGTGGCGCGCGATGTGACGCAAATGCATCAGCTTGAAGGCGCCAGACGTAACTTTTTCGCCAACGTTAGCCATGAGTTGCGTACGCCCTTGACGGTATTGCAAGGCTATCTGGAAATGATGCAGGAACAGGCGCTGGAGGGGGCGACGCGAGAGAAAGCGCTGCATACGATGCGCGAGCAAACGTATCGTATGGAAGGGCTGGTAAAACAACTGCTTACGCTGTCTAAAATTGAGGCGGCCCCGGCGCTGTTATTAAATGAAAAAGTGGATGTACCGATGATGCTGCGGGTCGTGGAGCGTGAAGCGCAGACGCTCAGCCAGCAGAAACATACCTTTACGTTTGAGGTCGACGATAGTCTTAGCGTTCTGGGCAATGAAGAGCAGCTACGTAGCGCGATCTCAAACCTGGTGTATAACGCAGTAAACCATACGCCGGCGGGAACGCATATTACGGTGAGCTGGCGACGTGCCGCGCATGGCGCTGAATTTTGCATTCAAGATAACGGTCCGGGGATTGCTGCCGAGCATATTCCTCGTCTGACCGAACGCTTCTACCGCGTCGATAAAGCGCGTTCGCGGCAAACGGGCGGCAGCGGCCTGGGATTGGCGATTGTGAAACATGCGTTGAATCACCATGAAAGCCGCCTTGAAATCGACAGTTCGCCTGGCAAAGGAACGCGATTTAGCTTTGTGCTGCCGGAACGTTTAATTGCCAAAAATAGCGATTAATTGCCTTTCGTAAGTATAACTTTCCATAAGCCAGCGGATGCTGGCTTATTTTCTTTGCAGTTAAGACGGGCTCGTTGAAACATTCAACGTTTGGTGATTTTTTGTTCGCATGATTAGCCATAACTTTTTCATGAGAATGGTGTTTTATTCTGGTTGTAAATTTCATATCGCTATATTCATCTGGTTTTTAGATCCCACCTTGCTTTAAAACGTTATAAGCGTTTAAATTGCGCTTCAGGTGCTGTCATTACGACTGCATTTGCGCGGTAAATCGAAAAACAATTCTTCGCCGCATCGGTCCGGGAGCTTTTCCCGCTGAAATTGATAAAAAACGCCGCTTTATAATCCTCCGGGAAAGGCAAAAATTTTAATGTTTACAACATCACCATCCACAGGCAGTAAGACTTTATGACCCATCAGTTAAAATCGCGCGATATCATCGCCCTGGGCTTTATGACATTTGCGCTGTTCGTTGGCGCAGGCAATATTATCTTTCCTCCTATGGTCGGTTTGCAGGCGGGTGAACACGTCTGGACAGCCGCTATTGGCTTTCTGATTACCGCCGTGGGGCTACCGGTTCTTACTGTTGTGGCGCTGGCGAAAGTCGGCGGCGGGGTAGACAGCCTCAGTACGCCGATTGGTAAAGTGGCGGGACTCCTGCTGGCGACCGTTTGCTATCTGGCCGTCGGGCCGTTATTTGCGACGCCGCGTACCGCGACGGTGTCGTTTGAGGTCGGTATCGCTCCGTTGACCGGCGATTCTGCAATGCCGTTGCTGATTTACAGCGTGGTCTATTTCGCTATCGTTATTCTGGTTTCCCTCTATCCGGGTAAACTGCTGGATACGGTAGGGAATTTCCTGGCGCCGTTGAAAATTATTGCGCTGGTCATCCTGTCCGTCGCGGCTATCGTTTGGCCTGCCGGCCCAATCAGCAACGCCCTGGACGCTTATCAGAATGCGGCCTTTTCTAACGGATTTGTGAACGGCTATCTGACGATGGATACGCTGGGCGCGATGGTGTTTGGTATCGTTATTGTGAACGCGGCGCGTTCTCGCGGCGTGACCGAAGCGCGCCTGTTGACGCGTTACACGGTCTGGGCCGGCCTGATGGCGGGCGTGGGGCTGACGCTGCTTTACCTTGCCTTGTTCCGCTTAGGTTCTGACAGCGCGACGCTGGTCGATCAGTCAGCGAACGGCGCGGCGATTCTTCATGCCTACGTTCAGCATACCTTTGGCGGCGCGGGAAGCTTCCTGCTGGCGGCGCTGATCTTTATCGCGTGTCTGGTGACGGCGGTGGGGCTGACCTGCGCCTGCGCTGAGTTTTTCGCGCAGTATATTCCGCTGTCTTACCGCACGCTGGTCTTTATTCTCGGCGGCTTCTCTATGGTGGTGTCAAACCTTGGACTGAGCCATCTGATTCAAATCTCCATTCCGGTGCTGACGGCTATCTATCCGCCGTGTATCGCACTGGTTGTATTAAGTTTTACCCGCTCATGGTGGCATAATTCCACCCGCATCATCGCGCCGGCCATGTTTATCAGTCTGCTTTTTGGTATCCTTGACGGCATCAAAGCATCTGCCTTTGGCGATATGCTGCCAGCCTGGAGTCAGCGTTTGCCGCTGGCGGAACAGGGACTGGCGTGGTTGATGCCAACGGTGGTGATGGTGATCCTGGCGATTATCTGGGATCGCGCGGCGGGTCGGCAGGTGACCTCCAGCGCTCACTAAAATCGCTGACATATGTGTACACCACGGGGCTTAACGCCCCGTGGTTTTTTATTGTGTTGATAGGTCAGAAATTGATGGAAAGCAATAATAAGCTAAAGCGTGGGCTGAGCACCCGGCACATTCGCTTTATGGCATTAGGTTCGGCAATCGGCACCGGCCTGTTTTACGGCTCGGCGGACGCCATCAAAATGGCGGGGCCGAGCGTGCTGTTGGCCTATATTATTGGCGGGGTCGCGGCATATATCATTATGCGCGCATTGGGGGAAATGTCCGTTCACAACCCTGCCGCCAGCTCATTTTCGCGCTATGCGCAGGAAAACCTCGGCCCGCTTGCAGGCTATATTACCGGCTGGACCTACTGTTTTGAGATCCTGATCGTCGCCATTGCCGACGTGACCGCGTTCGGCATTTATATGGGAGTCTGGTTCCCCGCCGTGCCGCACTGGATTTGGGTGCTTAGCGTGGTGCTGATCATTTGCGCCATCAACCTGATGAGCGTCAAGGTGTTCGGCGAGCTGGAGTTTTGGTTCTCCTTCTTCAAAGTCGCCACCATTATTATCATGATTGTCGCGGGTATCGGCATTATTGTGTGGGGAATTGGCAACGGCGGGCAGCCGACCGGCATTCATAACCTGTGGAGCAACGGCGGCTTCTTCAGCAATGGCTGGCTGGGAATGATCATGTCGCTGCAAATGGTGATGTTCGCTTACGGCGGGATTGAGATTATCGGTATCACCGCCGGGGAAGCGAAAGACCCGGAGAAATCCATTCCGCGCGCCATTAACTCAGTACCGATGCGTATCCTGGTATTTTATGTCGGCACGCTGTTCGTCATTATGTCTATCTATCCGTGGAATCAGGTCGGCACAAACGGCAGCCCATTTGTGCTGACGTTCCAGCATATGGGGATTACCTTTGCCGCCAGCATTCTGAACTTTGTGGTATTGACCGCCTCGCTTTCCGCTATCAACTCCGATGTGTTTGGCGTAGGCCGTATGCTGCATGGTATGGCGGAGCAGGGGAGCGCGCCGAAAATCTTTGCTAAAACGTCACGCCGTGGTATTCCGTGGGTCACTGTGCTGGTGATGACGATTGCGCTGCTGTTCGCGGTTTACCTGAACTACATCATGCCGGAAAACGTTTTCCTGGTGATTGCTTCGCTGGCGACGTTTGCGACGGTATGGGTATGGATTATGATCCTGCTGTCGCAAATCGCCTTCCGTCGTCGTTTACCGCCGGAAGAGGTAAAAGCGCTGAAGTTTAAGGTGCCGGGCGGTGTCGTCACGACGATAGCGGGTCTGATTTTCCTGGTCTTCATTATTGCGCTTATCGGCTACCATCCGGATACCCGCATCTCACTGTATGTGGGCTTCGCCTGGATAGTTCTGCTGTTGATTGGCTGGATGTTTAAACGCCGTCGCGACCGTCAATTGGCGCAGGCGTAGTCGTTTTTCTCTGCCTTATCCGGTCTGCAGGCAACGGTAGGCCGGATAAGCGGAGCCGCTTCTCCTCCTGGAGTCTCCTCCCCTAATAAACCCCTGGATGATGAGTTATCCTTTAAATCTCTATGGCAAGGTGGCCCCATTTTCAGTAGAGGGGATACGAGATGTTGAATGCCTGGCACTTACCGGTTGCCCCATTTGTGAAGCAACATAACGACAAATTAACCATTACGCTGTGGCTGAGCGGAGAAAATCCGCCGTCTCGCGTGACGTTGCGCTCAGAATTCGATAATGAAGAAATCTCACTGGCGATGCGCAAACAGCGCCGCCAGCCGCAGCCGGGCGTGACGGCGTGGCGAGCGACGCTCAATATCGCGTTAGGGCAACCCCGTCGCCGTTACAGCTTTAAATTGCTTTGGCATGATCGCCAGCTTTGGTTTACGCCACAGGGAGTTAGCTGTTTTCCGCCTGCGCGTTTGGAGCAATTTGCCGTTGATGTGCCGGATAGCGGGCCGCAGTGGATCGCCGATCAAATTTTTTATCAGATCTTCCCGGATCGTTTTGCCCGCAGCGCGACGCGTGAAGCCGATCAGGACCGGGTGTATTACCACCATGCTGCCGGTCACGACATCGTGCGTAAAGGGTGGGATGAACCGCTCACCCCCCAGGCGGGCGGTTCCACCTTTTACGGCGGCTGTCTGAATGGCATTTGTGAGAAGCTGCCGTATCTGAAAAAACTGGGCGTCACAGCGCTATATCTGAATCCGGTATTTACCGCGCCGAGCGTCCATAAGTACGACACGGAAGATTATCGCCATGTCGATCCGCAATTTGGCGGCGATCGGGCGCTGCTACGCCTGCGGCGTGAAACCCAGGCGCAGGGCATGAGGCTGGTGCTGGATGGCGTGTTTAATCATAGCGGCGACTCGCATGCGTGGTTTGACAGGCATAACCGCAGCACTGGCGGCGCGTGCCATCACCCGGACTCGCCGTGGCGCGACTGGTACTCCTTTTCACCACAAGGCGTGGCGCTGGACTGGCTGGGTTATCCGAGCCTGCCGAAACTCGATTATCAATCAGAAACGCTGGTGGATGAGATCTATCGCGGTGAGGACAGTATCGTTCGTCACTGGCTAAAGGCTCCGTGGAATATGGACGGCTGGCGGCTGGATGTCGTACATATGCTGGGCGAGGCGGGCGGGGCGCGCCATAATTTGCAGCACGTTGCCGGCATTACCCGGGCGGCAAAAGAGGCGCAGCCTGAAGCCTATATTGTGGGGGAACATTTCGGCGATGCGCGGCAGTGGTTACAGGCCGATGCGGAAGATGCCGCCATGAATTATCGCGGCTTCACCTTCCCGCTGTGGGGATTTCTCGCCAATACTGATATCGCTTACGAACCACAGCATATTGATGCCCGGACCTGTATCGCGTGGATGGATAACTACCGCGCCGGGCTGTCACATCAGCAACAACTGCGCATGTTTAATCAACTCGACAGCCATGATACTGCGCGCTTTAAAACCTTGCTCGGTAAAGACGCGGCGCGCCTGCCGCTGGCGGTGGTCTGGCTGTTTACCTGGCCCGGCGTGCCATGTATTTATTACGGCGATGAAGTCGGCGTGGACGGTGCAAATGACCCCATGTGCCGCAAACCGTTCCCGTGGGATGAACGCAAGCAGGACGGCAACTTGCTGGCGCTGTACCAGCGTATGGCGAAACTGCGTCAGCGCAGTCTGGCGCTGCGTCGTGGTGGATGCCAGGCGCTGTATGCCGAAGGTGACGTAGTGGTATTCGTGCGAGTTTATCAGCAGCAGCGGGCGCTGGTGGCGATTAATCGGGGTGAGGCCTGTGAAGTGGTGCTGGAAGCGTTGCCGTTGCTGAACGTGGCCGGATGGCAATGTAAAACGGGGAGCGGTGACATCCGCGAGGGAAGACTTAGTTTACCCGCGATTTCCGCGACGGTATGGATGAATCGTTGAGGCGAGGTGGTTCGTAACACCGCACGCATAAAAAAGGCTCGCATTCGCGAGCCTTTTATCAATGCACTGACTTACAGGCTGGAAATGTTCTCAGCCAGGTATTTAGCCACGCCGTCCGGAGAGGCGTTCATGCCTTCTTTGCCTTTTTCCCACTGCGCCGGGCAGACATCGCCGTGCTCTTCGTGGAACTGCAGCGCGTCGACCATACGCAGCATTTCGTCGATGTTACGACCCAGCGGCAGATCGTTTACGACCTGGTGGCGAACAATACCGTTTGCGTCAATCAGGAAAGAGCCGCGCAGCGCAACGCCTTCGTCCGGATGTTCGATACCGTAAGCTTTCTGAATTTCACGCTTCACGTCGGCGACCATTGCGTATTTCACCGGGCCAATGCCGCCTTTATCGACAGGGGTGTTACGCCATGCGTTGTGGACAAACTCAGAGTCGAAAGAAACGCCGACTACTTCAACGCCGCGCTTCTGGAATTCTTCATAACGTTTATCAAAGGCGATCAGCTCAGACGGGCAAACAAAAGTGAAGTCCATCGGCCAGAAGAACAGAACGGTCGTTTTACCATTGGTGTGCTGTTTGAAGTTGAATTTATCAACAATCTCACCGCTACCCAGTACCGCCGCAGCGGTGAAATCCGGGGCCTGACGAGTAACCAGTACCATAATAATTCTCCTGCAATATTAAGGGTTTTAGAACGCAACGCGGGCAGTATAGGGAGGGCGAAGCGACAAAACAATGCGGTCTTGACAATCAATGAGACAGCTTTTGCCTATCGATCGGGTCATTATAAATCGTAATGATGACCCCTTTATGACAGCGAACGATCTTTCTGCCAATGGCGGTTCTGACGCACGCCCTCGCTATCAGGCCGTCACAGCGCTTTGCGGGCGGCCTGTGCCATCATACGCGGATAAAAATGCCAGAAGCGCTCTTCTAACGCGTCGTAGTGCGCGTCCAGATCGTACCAGGAATCACGCAAGGCATCCAGCCGGGGACGGCGATTCGCCATGCCATTCAGCACGTTTTGAATGAAATCCATATCGCGATACCGCTCTAACCATTTTTCTGACCAAAGATAATCATTCAGGTTGACAAAGCGCGGCGGGGAGTCGGGCAGAATCGTCGCGACCTGCGCATGGGCGTAGCCGACAAACGCCTGAAGTGGAAAATCAGGAGAGATTTGCGTCCAGTGGCGCGATAAAAAATGATCCCACATGACGTCCAGCGTAATGGGCGCCACGCGCCGCGTTTCATGGCGGAACCACTCTCGCGCCTCACGAACTTCCGGCAGGTTGTCGGTCATGACGTCAATACGCCGATGCATATAAATACCCTCTACGACGTCAGGAGGATAATGTGTTGCCGGGTTACCGCGGACAAAATCGGCCAGCAGATTACCGGAAAGCGAGCTGTCGGCAAGGTGCGCCAGATGCAGGTGAGCAAGAAAATTCATTATTGATTCTCTGTCCAAAAAGCGGGTAACGGTTGCAGCGGGAACGCCCCGGCACTAGACTACCCGCCTCTTATTTTAGTCTGAGTCAGAGTCATGCGCGTTACCGATTTTTCCTTTGAACTACCCGAATCCCTGATTGCCCACTACCCACAGCCGGAACGCAGTCGCTGCCGTTTGCTGTCATTAGAGGGGCCGACGGGCGCGCTGACGCACGGTACTTTCACCGATCTGCTCGATAAGCTCAACCCTGGCGATTTGTTGGTCTTCAATAATACCCGCGTGATCCCGGCGCGGCTCTTTGGCCGTAAAGCCAGCGGCGGCAAGATAGAAGTGCTGGTCGAACGTATGCTCGATGATAAACGCATCCTGGCGCATATTCGCGCTTCTAAAGCGCCAAAACCGGGTACGGAACTGCTGCTGGGCGACGACGAAAGTATTCACGCGACCATGACCGCGCGTCACGGCGCTCTGTTTGAAGTTGAGTTTAATGACCCGCGTCCGGTGCTGGATATTCTTAACGCCATCGGCCATATGCCGTTGCCGCCGTATATCGACCGTCCGGACGAGGACGCCGACCGCGAACTGTACCAGACGGTCTACAGTGAAAAACCGGGCGCCGTCGCCGCGCCGACCGCCGGGCTGCACTTTGATGAGCCGCTGCTGGCGGCGCTTCGTGAGAAAGGTATCGAAATGGCGTTTGTTACGCTACACGTAGGCGCGGGCACTTTCCAGCCGGTGCGTGTCGATACCATTGAAGATCATATCATGCACTCCGAATATGCTGAGGTGCCGCAAGAGGTGGTCGACGCGGTGCTGGCGGCGAAAGCGCGCGGCAACCGGGTTATCGCCGTCGGCACCACCTCGGTACGCTCGCTGGAAAGCGCGGCGCAGGCGGCAAAAAGCGATTTGATAGAGCCGTTCTTCGGCGATACGCAAATCTTTATTTATCCAGGTTATCAATACAAAGTGATTGATGCGCTGATCACCAACTTCCATCTGCCGGAATCGACGTTGATTATGCTGGTTTCCGCATTTGCCGGTTATCAACACACCATGAATGCCTATAAGACTGCGGTAGAACAAAAATATCGCTTTTTTAGCTACGGGGACGCGATGTTTATCACGTACAATCCGCAGGCTATTTTTGAGCGTCCGTAAGAATGCCATTTTGACGCCGGGCAGTGCTCGCCATCCTCACGTACTGCGTGTACGCTCCGGTGGCTGTGCGCTGGCCGACCCCAAACTGGCTGCGCCGATGACGCCTTCGGGAATTTATTAGCTATGGAATCATTCCGTAGCGAGTCGTTAAACGTCGGACTGTTTTTCTGACGCAGGAGTGATAATGAAATTTGAGTTAGATACCACCGATGGTCGCGCGCGTCGCGGTCGTCTGGTGTTTGATCGTGGCGTAGTGGAAACGCCTGCTTTTATGCCTGTGGGTACTTACGGTACCGTGAAAGGCATGACGCCGGAAGAAGTGGAAGCGACCGGCGCGCAGATTATTCTCGGCAACACTTTCCACCTGTGGCTGCGCCCGGGTCAGGAAATCATGAAGCTGCATGGCGATCTGCACGATTTTATGCAGTGGAAAGGGCCGATTCTCACCGATTCCGGCGGCTTCCAGGTTTTCAGCCTCGGCGATATTCGTAAGATTACCGAGCAAGGTGTGCACTTCCGTAACCCGATCAACGGCGATCCGATTTTCCTCGATCCGGAAAAGTCGATGGAGATCCAGTACGATCTCGGTTCCGATATCGTGATGATCTTTGATGAATGTACGCCGTACCCGGCAGACTGGGACTATGCTAAACGCTCGATGGAGATGTCATTGCGTTGGGCAAAGCGTAGCCGCGACCGTTTTGATAGCCTTGGCAATAAGAATGCGCTTTTTGGCATCATTCAGGGCAGCGTTTACGAAGATTTACGCGATATCTCGGTGAAAGGTCTGGTAGAGATTGGCTTTGATGGCTACGCTGTCGGCGGTTTGGCTGTCGGTGAGCCGAAAGCAGATATGCACCGCATTCTGGAGCACGTTTGCCCGCAGATCCCGGCTGACAAACCGCGTTACCTGATGGGCGTGGGTAAACCGGAAGATCTGGTGGAAGGGGTGCGTCGCGGTATTGATATGTTTGACTGTGTCATGCCAACGCGAAATGCCCGTAATGGTCATCTGTTTGTGACCGACGGCGTGGTGAAGATTCGTAATGCAAAGCATAAAAGCGACACCAGCCCGCTTGACGCCGAGTGCGATTGCTACACCTGTCGCAATTATTCACGCGCTTACTTGCATCATCTCGACCGTTGCAACGAAATATTAGGTGCGCGTCTCAATACCATTCATAACTTGCGTTACTACCAGCGTTTGATGGCGGGTTTACGCAAGGCTATTGAAGAGGGTAAATTAGAGAGCTTCGTAACCGAGTTTTACCAACGTCAGGGGCGACCCGTTCCACCTTTGAACGTTGATTAATTTTAATAATGAGGGAATTTGAATGAGCTTTTTTATTTCTGATGCGGTAGCGGCAACAGGTGCTCCGGCGCAGGGCAGCCCGATGTCTCTGATTTTAATGCTGGTGGTGTTTGGTCTGATTTTCTATTTCATGATCCTGCGCCCGCAGCAGAAGCGCACCAAAGAGCACAAAAAGCTGATGGACTCCATTGCGAAAGGTGATGAAGTTCTGACGAATGGCGGTCTGGTCGGTCGAGTGACCAAAGTAGCGGAAGCCGGCTACATTGCCATCGCGCTGAATGACACCACGGAAGTGGTTATCAAACGTGACTTCGTAGCTGCCGTTCTGCCGAAAGGCACCATGAAGGCGCTGTAATATTTCGTTTTCCCAAAGGGAACTGCCGTGTTAAACCGTTATCCTTTGTGGAAGTACATCATGCTGGTCGTCGTGATTATCGTCGGCCTGCTTTACGCACTTCCCAACCTGTATGGTGAGGATCCGGCTGTTCAAATCACTGGCGTGCGCGGCGTCGCCGCCAGTGAGCAAACGCTGATCCAGGTCCAGAAAACGTTACAAGAAGAAAAAATTCCCGCTAAGTCTGTGGCACTGGAAGAGGGCGCTATTCTTGCGCGCTTCGACACCACCGATACCCAGCTACGCGCCCGTGAAGCGCTGATGAGCGTGCTGGGGGATAAATATGTCGTGGCGCTTAACCTTGCGCCGGCTACGCCGCGCTGGTTGGCGGCTATTCACGCCGATCCGATGAAGCTCGGTCTTGATCTGCGCGGCGGCGTTCACTTCCTGATGGAAGTGGATATGGATACCGCGTTAGGTAAACTCCAGGAACAAAATATCGATAGCCTGCGCAGCGATCTGCGTGAAAAAGGCATTCCTTATACCACCGTTCGTAAAGAAAATAATTATGGGCTGAGCATCACGTTCCGTGACAGCAAAGCGCGTGATGAGGCGATCGCCTATCTGACGCCGCGTCATCGTGACCTGGTGATTTCCAGCCAGAGCGGCAATCAACTTCGCGCGGTAATGACCGATGCGCGCCTGAGCGAAGCGCGTGAATACGCCGTTCAGCAGAACATTAATATTCTGCGTAACCGTGTTAACCAACTGGGCGTCGCGGAGCCTGTCGTACAGCGTCAGGGCGCAGACCGTATTGTGGTTGAGCTGCCGGGTATCCAGGATACCGCTCGTGCGAAAGAAATTCTCGGCGCGACCGCGACGCTGGAATTCCGTCTGGTGAATACCAACGTTGACCAGGCCGCTGCTGCTGCCGGGCGCGTACCGGGTGATTCCGAAGTGAAACAGACCCGCGAAGGTCAGCCGGTGGTATTGTACAAACGCGTGATCCTCACCGGCGACCATATCACCGACTCGACGTCCAGCCAGGATGAATATAACCAACCGCAGGTTAACATCTCGCTGGATAGCGCAGGCGGCAATATCATGTCTAACTTCACTAAGGACAATATCGGCAAACCGATGGCGACCCTGTTTGTGGAGTATAAAGACAGCGGTAAGAAAGACGCTAACGGTCGCGCCGTACTGGTGAAACAGGAAGAGGTGATTAACATTGCCAACATCCAGTCTCGGCTGGGTAACAGCTTCCGTATTACCGGTATCAGCAACCCGAACGAAGCGCGTCAGCTCTCGTTGTTGCTGCGTGCGGGCGCCCTGATCGCGCCGATTCAGATCGTTGAAGAGCGCACCATTGGCCCGACTTTGGGTATGCAGAACATCAAGCAGGGCCTGGAAGCCTGTCTGGCCGGTCTGGTGGTCTCCATCCTGTTCATGATCTTCTTCTATAAGAAGTTTGGTCTGATTGCGACCAGCGCGTTAGTGGCTAACCTGGTGTTGATTGTCGGTATCATGTCGCTGTTGCCGGGGGCAACGCTCAGTATGCCGGGGATTGCGGGTATCGTGTTAACCCTTGCGGTGGCGGTCGACGCCAACGTTCTGATTAACGAACGTATCAAAGAAGAGTTGAGTAATGGCCGCACGGTACAGCAGGCGATAAACGAAGGCTATGCCGGCGCGTTCAGTTCCATCTTCGATGCGAACATCACGACGCTGATTAAAGTCATCATTCTGTATGCTGTCGGTACCGGGGCAATTAAAGGGTTCGCGATTACGACCGGTATCGGTGTGGCGACGTCGATGTTTACCGCGATTATCGGTACGCGTGCTATCGTAAACCTGCTATATGGCGGCAAGCGCGTCACTAAGCTGTCAATCTGAGGAGTGCGATGTGGCACAGGAATACACTGTTGAACAACTAAACCACGGCCGTAAAGTCTATGACTTTATGCGCTGGGACTTCTGGGCATTCGGCATCTCCGGGCTGTTGCTGATCGCGGCCATTGTCATTATGGGCGTACGCGGGTTTAACTGGGGGCTGGATTTCACCGGTGGCACGGTAATTGAAATCACGCTGGAAAAACCGGCTGAAATGGACGTGATGCGCGAAGCGCTGCAAAAAGCGGGCTATGAAGAGCCGCAGTTGCAGAACTTTGGCAGCAGTCACGACATTATGGTGCGTATGCCGCCAACCGAAGGTGAAACCGGTGGTCAGGTGCTGGGTAGCAAAGTGGTGACGATCATTAATGAAGCCACCAACCAGAACGCGGCCGTGAAGCGTATTGAATTCGTGGGGCCAAGCGTGGGCGCCGATCTGGCGCAAACCGGCGCTATGGCGCTGCTGGTGGCGTTGATCTCTATCCTCGTTTATGTCGGTTTCCGCTTTGAGTGGCGACTGGCGGCAGGGGTGGTCATCGCGCTGGCGCACGACGTGATCATTACGCTGGGGATATTGTCGCTTTTCCATATCGAGATTGACCTGACCATTGTGGCATCGTTGATGTCGGTGATCGGTTACTCGCTGAACGACAGTATCGTGGTCTCTGACCGTATTCGTGAAAACTTCCGCAAAATCCGTCGCGGGACGCCTTACGAAATCTTTAACGTGTCGCTGACCCAGACGCTACACCGCACGTTGATTACCTCCGGTACGACGTTAGTGGTAATTCTGATGCTGTACCTCTTCGGCGGTCCGGTACTGGAAGGCTTCTCGCTGACGATGCTGATCGGTGTCTCTATTGGTACGGCATCTTCTATCTATGTCGCATCGGCGCTGGCGCTGAAACTCGGTATGAAGCGCGAGCATATGCTGCAGCAGAAAGTCGAAAAAGAAGGGGCGGATCAGCCGTCCATTCTGCCGTAAGCTGGCGTTAACATGACTGAAAAAAGCCGCAACATCGCAGGGTGCTGCGGCTTTTTATTATCCAGAATAAACTCGATTGCATGAGGAACTATCATGGCTATCATCCCAAAAAACTACGCGCGCCTGGAAAGCGGCTATCGTGAAAAAGCGCTGAAGCTGTTTCCGTGGGTGTGCGGACGTTGTTCCCGTGAGTTTGTGTATTCAAATCTGCGTGAGCTGACGGTGCATCATATCGATCATGACCACACCAATAATCCGGAAGACGGCAGCAACTGGGAGCTATTGTGCCTCTACTGCCACGATCACGAGCATTCCAAATATACCGAAGCCGATCAGTATGGTTCGACGGTCATTGCCGGGGAAGATGCGCAAAAAGATGTCGGCGAGGCGACTTATAACCCGTTTGCCGATCTGAAAGCGATGATGAATAAAAAGAAATAAGCAGACTGCTGACAAAGCTGTTGGTGCTGTTGAATGTTAGGTTACGCTTCGCTCCACCCAACGGAATCCGCAATATAAATGAATTATTGGTTTTCGTAGGTCGGATGCAATCCGACATTTTTTCAGCCCCGGAGTTTGTCGCCAGCCCCAAACGTCCTGTAACGCATACATTGTCACTGGAATCCCGATCGCAAGGTTGGGATTTTTTTGTTTTTAATTCATGCCGATACTAGCGAGCAGAGTAGAATCAGCGGTAAGCCGGGGCAACCCGGTGAGGCGCAATGTTGCGGGGGCTTGATCCCCGGTGGCCTTGTCGCTGGAAAGAGAAAACCCCCGCACATTGTTCGGTATTCACCGGCAACATTACGGGGGCTAACTTGACCCTAGACAAGTTGAGGATAGCCGCGAACCGTTGCCATTGCAACAAAGGCGGCAATATGACGCTCACAGAGTTGAGCATTACTATCTGGCACGATCTGGCGGCACCAACGCTGGTCGGGATTGCGACAGGTCTGTTTTTAGGCTGGTGGCATCGCCGGAAGTAATGTGAAGTGGGCGCGACTCGCCGCCGGATGGCAGCATGCGCCCGAAACGGGCCAGAGGGCGACCTCTGGCCTTTTTTGCAGGTTTAGAAGTTGTAACCCACGACCAGGTAGCCGCCCCAGCCGGTAGATTTCGCGCTGAAATCGCCGTCGCCCCAGTTCAGTTTTGCGCCATTCTGCCACTGTCCGCCGTTATGGAAGTAACGTGCAACGACCGAGTAGTGCCAGTGATCGTAGTTCAGCGCCAGGATATGGCTGGAAGCGATGGAGTTGCTGGTACGGTTCGGATCGTCGCCTAAATCAGATCCCCAGTCAAAGTTGGTAAAGCCGATATAGCTCAGTTTACCGCCCCACAGATCGGTGATGGGGACGAAGTATTTTACTTTGAAACGGTAGCCGTCCCATTCGTTTTCATTGGACGCGCCGTAGTTTTGCCACTGATATTTCGCATACACGTTCAGCGACAGGCCCATCGGCAGGCCGGTGTTGATATCGGTCCCCAGACCCATATACCACGTGCTCTGGCGGCTGGCTTTGTTATCGCCCATATCGTAGATGTAGTTGTTGGCGAAATACCACTCTTTAAACGGGCCGAAGCTCAGGTCTGCGCCGGTCAGCTTATCAATCGAGAAACGCGGTTCGATTTCCATGAACAGCGGAGAACCGTCGGACCAGATACCTTTATCGTTGCCGTTACCCCAATCAAAGGTTTTGGGAATATCGATATAGCCGTAGAAATCAAACCAGTCTTTTTTGGCAAATGCTTCATATTCCAGATAGACGTCGTTGTTCAATTTCGGCGAGAAACGGGTATGGTAGCTGCCTACCACGTTTACGCTCTGGTGCCACCAGTCGGACAAATACTGCGGCTGATCATTTTCTGCTGCGTTAGCAGTAAAAGATGAGGTGAGCGCCAGCGCTGCGCTGACTGCGAGTAAAGTTTTTTTCATATGTATGCCACTGTTTGAAATCCCTTACGGGAGTGAAAAGAACGCAATTTGCGTTTCTAAATATTTCGTGTTTCTGCGGAGCCTATTATAAAAATCATTGCTCACAAAAATATGTCTTGTTTCACATATCTATCATTTACGTAATCGATTGCGTTCACGTTTGCGCACTTTAGGCGCGGCGACAGTACTATCTTTCATGAATATTACCAATCCATGTCATAAATGACGGAAATGTCAGTAGGGCAACAAAAGTCGCGCGGGGGATGTTGCGGAACGCACAAAACGCTCCGCCAGAACGTTTATTGATTAACAGGCTGAATATCATGGATGCGAATGAAGCCTAACTGCGCCGGTGTGATCCCCTTCAACGGTAACGAAATATTGACATCACTGGGCGCCAGCAAACTGGCAGGGGCATTTACCAGAAGGCTCTGTGCATTCACCTCCTGATAGTTCTCCGTAGTGCCCTGAATTTGCCCGTACTCTACGGTAGCGCTGAATGCCGGCAGCGGATCGCGGGACTCGCCCTGAATGCGTAACGTTGCGTGAGCGCCGTCTGCGACAGGCGTAATCTCCAGCAATGTCATACGTAGCGTACCGATCTGACTCTCCAGCCGGGCAGGCGTATTGGCGCCAGGCAACAAATAGACGCCGCGGGTTGACTCCGCATTCAGCTTATTTTGTTGGGTAATTTTTACCGTTTCCTGATTCAGTTGGGTCATCTCTTTATTCAGGGTGCTAATGCTTTGATGCATCTGGCGAACTTCGCTCTGCGGCGCGCAGGCGGTCAGGCTCAAGAGACTTCCCACCAGGAGAATTCTTAGGTAACGTCTTGTCATGTCGATCATTTCCTTCGTGGTCCGATAGCGTAATGGTAGTGCGCTATACACACAAAGGCACCGATCCTTTATCTCAAAAGCGCTCCGCCTTTGTTGTCGCGCCAGTTCAGGGTAAAATAGCGTTTTCTAAATCATCTGGTCAGGACGCCGTATGCATTGCCCATTTTGTTTCGCCGTAGATACCAAAGTCATTGACTCTCGTCTTGTAGGCGAGGGCTCGTCCGTGCGCCGCCGTCGGCAGTGTCTGGTGTGTAATGAACGCTTTACGACCTTTGAAGTGGCTGAACTGGTCATGCCGCGCGTGATAAAAAGCAACGATGTGCGCGAACCCTTTAATGAGGATAAGCTGCGTAGCGGCATGTTGAGAGCGCTGGAAAAAAGACCCGTCAGCGCAGATGATGTTGAAATGGCATTGAACCATATTAAGTCACAATTACGTGCCACTGGGGAGCGTGAAGTTCCCAGCAAGATGATTGGCAACCTGGTCATGGAGCAGCTGAAAAAACTCGATAAAGTCGCGTATATTCGCTTTGCCTCCGTCTATCGCAGTTTCGAAGATATCAAAGACTTTGGCGAAGAAATCGCTCGCCTACAGGACTAAGCCATGCAGGATGAGTTTTACATGGCGCGAGCGCTCAAACTGGCGCAGCGTGGACGTTTCACCACTCACCCGAACCCTAATGTCGGCTGTGTCATTGTTAACAATGGCGACATCGTCGGCGAAGGTTATCACCATCGCGCCGGAGAGCCGCACGCCGAGGTCCATGCTCTGCGGATGGCGGGCGCAAAAGCCAAAGGCGCAACCGCCTATGTCACGCTTGAACCCTGTAGCCATCATGGGCGAACGCCGCCATGTTGCGATGCGCTGATTGCGGCCGGCGTCGCGCGCGTGGTCGCCGCGATGCAGGACCCAAATCCACAGGTCGCCGGGCGCGGGCTGTATCGCTTGCAACAGGCGGGTATTGCGGTCAGCCACGGGTTAATGATGAGTGAAGCGGAGGCGCTCAATAAAGGCTTCCTCAAGCGGATGCGTACCGGATTCCCTTATCTTCAGCTTAAACTGGGCGCCTCCGTGGATGGACGGACGGCGATGGCCAGCGGCGAAAGCCAGTGGATCACCTCGCCGCAGGCCCGGCGCGACGTTCAGCGCTTGCGTGCGCAAAGCCACGCTATCTTAACCAGTAGCGCGACGGTATTGGCTGACGATCCGGCCTTGACGGTGCGTTGGGCGGAGTTAGACGCCTCTACGCAGGCGTCTTACCCGCAGGAAAATCTGCGCCAGCCGGTGCGAATTGTTATCGACAGCCAAAACCGGGTAACGCCTGCGCATCGTATTGTGCAGCAGCCTGGCGAAACGTGGATTGCGCGTACCCAGGAAGATAGCCGCACGTGGCCCGATTCGGTTCGTACTATCAGCGTACCAGCGCACAACGGACATTTGGATCTGGTTGTGCTGATGATGCAGTTAGGCAGGCAGCAGATTAATAGCATATGGGTTGAAGCCGGACCGGGACTGGCGGGCGCGTTGCTGCAAGCCGGGCTGGTGGATGAACTGATTGTCTATGTCGCGCCTAAATTGTTGGGAACCCAGGCGCGGGGATTATGCGAATTGCCAGGGCTTGAGAAGCTCGCCGACGCGCCGCAATTTACCTTCAGCGAAATACGACATGTCGGCCCGGATGTTTGCCTGCATATGGTGAGCGTATGAGTTCTCCCGTCGAAAGGGGAGCAGCGCTCAAATTATTATGATAAAATCCGCCCCCCTGCGGGGCCAAATGAACCCTGGAAGAGAGAATATGAACATTATTAAAGCTAACGTTGCAGCCCCTGACGCTCGCGTCGCCATCACTATTGCGCGTTTCAATCAGTTTATCAACGACAGCCTGCTGGATGGCGCGGTTGATGCCCTGACGCGTATTGGTCAGGTAAAAGATGATAATATTACCGTAGTGTGGGTGCCTGGCGCCTATGAACTGCCGCTGGCGACCGATGCGCTGGCGAAAAGCGGTAAATATGACGCCGTGGTTGCGCTGGGAACCGTGATTCGCGGGGGGACTGCGCACTTTGAATATGTGGCAGGCGGCGCCAGCAATGGCCTGGCAAGCGTTGCCCAGGACAGTGGCGTGCCGGTAGCCTTTGGTGTTCTGACCACCGAGAGTATTGAACAAGCCATCGAACGTGCTGGTACAAAAGCCGGTAATAAAGGCGCAGAAGCTGCGCTGACCGCGCTTGAAATGATTAATGTATTGAAAGCCATTAAGGCCTGATTTTTTGTAAGGGGAATTCCGTGAAACCTGCTGCTCGTCGCCGCGCCCGTGAGTGTGCCGTCCAGGCGCTTTACTCCTGGCAGTTGTCCCAGAACGACATCGCTGATGTTGAATACCAGTTCCTGGCGGAACAGGACGTAAAAGACGTCGACGTTCTCTATTTCCGTGAACTGCTATCCGGGGTGGCGACTAACAGCGCGTACCTGGATGGTTTAATGAAACCGTATCTGTCCCGCCTGCTTGAAGAGCTGGGACAGGTTGAAAAAGCCGTGCTGCGTATTGCGTTGTTTGAGCTGTCAAAACGCAGCGATGTGCCTTATAAAGTGGCCATCAACGAAGCGATTGAACTGGCGAAAACCTTTGGCGCTGAAGACAGCCACAAATTCGTCAACGGCGTACTGGATAAAGCAGCTCCGGTGATTCGTCCCAACAAAAAGTGATTCACAGGCCGGAAAGATAGCGGGCGATGGATACCCGCCGTCTCCGGCCTTTTCTTTTTTTCTGCTGAGGCATAACGTATGGCATGTGGCGAGTTTTCCCTGATTGCCCGTTATTTTGACCGTGTAAGAAGCTCTCGTCTTGATGTTGAAACCGGTATTGGCGACGATTGTGCGCTCCTGAATATTCCTGAAAAGCAGACCCTGGCGATCAGTACCGATACGCTGGTGGCGGGCAACCACTTCCTCCCTGATATCGATCCTGCCGATCTGGCTTATAAAGCGTTGGCGGTGAATTTAAGCGATCTGGCCGCGATGGGGGCCGACCCGGCCTGGTTAACGCTGGCGTTAACGTTGCCGGAAGTGGATGAGCCGTGGCTGGAGGCTTTTAGCGACAGTCTGTTTGCGCTATTGAATTACTACGATATGCAGCTGATTGGCGGGGACACCACGCGTGGACCGCTGTCGATGACGCTGGGTATCCACGGTTATATCCCGGCAGGGCGCGCACTCAAGCGATCTGGCGCGAAGCCGGGCGACTGGATTTATATCACCGGTACGCCGGGCGACAGCGCTGCCGGGCTGGCGGTTTTGCAAAACCGGCTACAGGTGTCGGAGGAGACAGACGCTCACTATTTAATTCAACGGCATTTACGCCCGACGCCGCGTATTTTACACGGCCAGGCGCTGCGTGATATCGCCAGCGCGGCTA
The DNA here is from genome assembly GCF_017571995.1 of Salmonella sp. 32031103-2018-00083-FB-01-SM-01. Lineage (NCBI taxonomy): Bacteria > Pseudomonadati > Pseudomonadota > Gammaproteobacteria > Enterobacterales > Enterobacteriaceae > Salmonella > Salmonella sp. 32031103-2018-00083-FB-01-SM-01. Next base: position 454,245 of record NZ_JAGEQL010000003.1, on the reverse strand, counting down.
TCGATCTTTCCGATGGTTTGATTTCCGATCTGGGGCATATCGTCAAGGCCAGCGGCTGTGGGGCAAGAGTAGATGTTGATGCGCTGCCAAAATCCGATGCGATGATGCGCCATGTTGATGACGGGCAGGCGCTGCGTTGGGCGCTTTCCGGCGGCGAAGACTATGAGCTGTGCTTTACGGTGCCGGAACTGAACCGTGGCGCGCTGGATGTCGCCATTGGTCAACTGGGTGTTCCCTTTACCTGCGTAGGTCAAATGAGCGCAGATATTGAAGGGCTGAATTTTGTACGTGACGGAATGCCTGTCACCTTTGACTGGAAAGGATATGACCATTTTGCCACGCCATAAAGATGTTGCGAAAAGCCGCCTGAATTTGCGCAATCCGTGGCACCTGCTCGCTACCGGCTTTGGCAGCGGGCTGAGCCCCGTGGTGCCGGGCACGATGGGCTCGCTGGCGGCGATCCCCTTCTGGTATTTGATGACGTTTCTGCCGTGGCAGCTTTATTCGCTGGTCGTGATGTTTGGGATCTGCATTGGCGTTTATCTTTGCCATCAGACGGCGAAAGATATGGGCGTACACGACCACGGCAGTATTGTCTGGGATGAATTTATCGGTATGTGGATAACGCTGATGGCGTTGCCGACGACGGACTGGCAGTGGGTGGCTGCCGGGTTCGTTATTTTCCGCATTCTGGATATGTGGAAACCCTGGCCGATCCGTTGGTTTGATCGCAACGTGCACGGCGGCATGGGGATTATGATCGATGATATCGTCGCCGGGGTGATATCCGCCGGCATACTGTATTTTATCGGTCATCACTGGCCGCTCGGTATTATTTAAAGGGTTTGCCGGATGGCGGCGTAAATGCCTTATCCGGCCTACCCCCGAACAATATGTCGATTTCGCAGGCCCGATAAGCGCCGCGCCATCGGGCAATGGCACATTATTTAAATCCCACCACCGGATGCTGTTTGTACGGCGTTTCGAGTTCGGCAATCTGCTCCGGTTTGAGCGTTAAATCAACGGCATTCAGCAACTCATCTAACTGCTCTTCACGCGAAGTGCCGATAATCGGCGCGGCGACGCCTCGTTTGCTGAGTAGCCAGGCCAGCGCGACCTGCGCTCGCGTTGCGCCAAGCGCCTCGCTGACGCCAGCCAGCCGTTCCGCTATTTGCGCATCATTTTTATCGCTTTCAGCGTATAAATTTTTACCCACGTCATCCGAGACCAGCCGGGCCGTGGTTTCTCCCCAAGGGCGAGTTAAGCGTCCGCGCGCCAGCGGACTCCACGGAATCACGGCAACGCCTTCCTGCCAGCACAGCGGTAGCATCTCTCGCTCTTCCTCGCGGTAGATCAGGTTATAGTGATCCTGCATGGTGACAAACGGCGCCCAGCCGTGTTGTTTTTGTAGCGCCAGCGCCTGGGCAAATTGTGAGGCGTGCATTGAGGAAGCGCCGATATAGCGGGCTTTACCCGCCTTCACCACGTCGTTTAGCGCTTCCAGAGTTTCTTCTATTGGTGTGGTGTAATCCCAGCGGTGGATTTGCAGGATATCGACATACTCCATTCCCAGACGGGCGAGGCTATCGTCAATAGAGCGCAGGATTTGCGCGCGGGACAATCCTTCCGGCAGATCGCCGACGCGATGGAAGACTTTCGTCGCTACCACCACCTCGTCGCGCCGGGCGAAATCACGCAGCGCGCGACCGACAATCTCTTCGCTGCTGCCGTCGGAGTAGCTGTTGGCGGTATCAAAAAAGTTAATGCCGCCCTCAAGGGCGCGCTTGATGATGGGACGGCTGCTCTCTTCGGGAAGCGTCCAGGCGTGATTGCCGCGACTCGGCTCGCCGAATGTCATGCAGCCCAGACAAAGGCGGGATACCCGAAGATCTGTATTTCCTAACGTGTTGTATTGCATGACTCCGCTCCTGTTATACCCGTCACTCTTCAAGCATAGCAGGAGCAAAGAGGGGATTATGCCAGCCAGGCCTTGATTTTGGCTTCAATGCCTGCGGCGTCGAGCCCCAGTTCCGCGCGGGCTTCTTCCTGCGTTCCTTGCGGGATAAAGAAATCCGGAAGGCCGATATTCAGCACAGGTACAGGTTTACGATGGGCCATTAGCACTTCGTTTACGCCGCTGCCAGCGCCGCCCATAATGGCGTTTTCTTCCAGCGTCACCAGCGCGTCATGCTGCGCGGCCATCTCCAGAATTAACGTGTCGTCCAGCGGCTTAACAAAGCGCATGTCGACCAGCGTGGCGTTCAGCGCTTCGGCGACTTTCGCCGCCTCAGGCATTAAGGTGCCAAAGTTCAGAATCGCCAGTTTTTCGCCATGACGCTTCACAAGGCCTTTACCAATAGGCAGTTTTTCCAGCGGGGTTAGCGCCACGCCCTGCGCATTACCGCGTGGATAACGTACTGCCGTCGGGCCGTCGTTATAGTGATACCCGGTAAATAACATCTGGCGACATTCGTTTTCGTCGCTTGGCGTCATGATCACCATATCCGGGATGCAGCGCAGATAGGAGAGATCGAACGCGCCCTGGTGTGTTTGTCCATCCGCGCCAACGATACCGGCGCGATCGATGGCGAACATGACCGGCAGTTTCTGGATAGCGACGTCATGGATGACCTGATCGTAGGCGCGTTGCAGGAAAGTAGAGTAGATCGCCACGACGGGCTTATAGCCGCCAATCGCCAGGCCTGCGGCGAAGGTGACGGCATGCTGCTCGGCGATGGCGACGTCAAAATAGCGATCCGGGAATTTACGTGAAAATTCCACCATGCCGGAACCTTCGCGCATTGCCGGGGTGATCGCCATCAGCTTGCTGTCTTTGGCGGCGGTTTCACACAGCCAGTCACCGAAGATTTTTGAATAACCTGGCAGACCGCCGCTGCTTTTCGGCAAACATCCGCTGGAAGGATCAAATTTAGGCACCGCATGGAAAGTGATCGGATCTTTTTCCGCGGGCTCATAGCCGCGGCCTTTCTTGGTCATGATATGCAGGAACTGCGGGCCTTTCAGGTCGCGCATGTTCTTCAATGTGCTGATAAGCCCCATGACATCGTGACCATCGACCGGCCCGATGTAGTTAAAGCCCAGCTCTTCGAACAGTGTGCCCGGCACAACCATGCCTTTAATATGTTCTTCGGTACGCTTGAGCAGTTCTTTAATTGGCGGTACGCCGGAGAAGACCTTTTTTCCGCCTTCGCGCAGAGAAGAGTAAAGCTTACCGGAAAGTAGCTGCGCCAGATGGTTGTTGAGCGCGCCGACGTTTTCCGAAATCGACATCTCATTGTCGTTCAGAATGACCAGCATGTCGGGCCGGATATCGCCTGCGTGATTCATTGCTTCAAACGCCATACCGGCGGTGATGGCACCGTCGCCAATCACACAGACGGTGCGGCGATCTTTGCCTTCTTTCTCCGCCGCTACGGCAATACCGATACCGGCGCTGATGGAGGTGGAGGAATGCCCAACGCTCAGCACATCGTATTCGCTTTCTCCGCGCCACGGGAACGGGTGCAGACCGCCTTTCTGGCGAATGGTGCCGATTTTGTCGCGACGACCGGTAAGGATTTTATGTGGATAAGCCTGGTGCCCAACATCCCAGATTAGCTGGTCAAACGGGGTGTTGTAGACATAATGCAGCGCCACGGTAAGTTCTACCGTGCCCAGCCCGGAAGCGAAGTGCCCGCTGGAACGGCTTACGCTGTCGAGTAAGTAGCGGCGTAGCTCGTCGCAGAGTTTCGGCAGACTCTCTTTCGGTAACAGTCGTAACTCCTGGGTGGAGTCGACCAATGCCAGGGTAGGGTATTTGGCTATATCAAAACTCATCGCAAGCTCATTGGATATGGGGTTTATTTATCACGCTGGATTATGTAGTTCGCTAGCGCTTCCAGTGCCGAGGTGTCCAGTGATTGCGCGGCCAGCTGATGTAACGACTGACGGGCGTCCTCTATCAGGTCCCGGGCTTTATTCCGGGCTTGCTCAAGACCCAGAAGTGCAGGGTAGGTACTTTTGCCAAGCTGCTGGTCTGCGCCCTGACGTTTACCTAACGTTGCAGTATCGCCCACCACATCCAGAATGTCATCCTGAACCTGGAAGGCAAGGCCGATACTCTCTGCATAGCGGTCAAGTATCGGCAGAGTATTCCGTCCTTTATCGCCCGCGCTCAACGCGCCAAGTCTAACGGCGGCGCGAATGAGCGCGCCGGTCTTATGGCGATGAATGCGTTCCAGCGCGTCCAGAGTGATCCGCTGGCCTTCTGCCGCCAGATCCAATGCCTGACCGCCGCACATACCGGCGATGCCGCTGGCGTTCGCCAGTTCGGCGATCATCGCGATACGATCGCGATCGGCGACTTCCGGCATCGGCGCGTCGCTGATAATGGCAAACGCCAGCGTTTGCAACGCGTCTCCCGCCAGGATTGCGTTGGCTTCGCCAAATTTAATATGGCAAGTCGGCAGGCCGCGACGCAAATCGTCATCGTCCATTGCTGGCAGGTCGTCATGGATCAGCGAATAGGCATGAATGCATTCGACCGCCGCAGCTGGCGCATCCAGCGTTGCCGTACTGACGCCAAACATTTGACCGGTGGCGTAAACCAGAAATGGCCGCAGGCGTTTACCGCCTAATAATGCGCCATACTGCATGGCTTCGACCACGGGAGTGTTCTGAAAGGGCAGTGGCGCGATAAAACGGCTCAGCGCCTGATTCGCTTGCGTTACGCAAGCCTGTAGCTGCTGCGTAAAGTCCATTTACTCATTATCCGCGATAAAAGGCTCAGGTGAAGCCTCTTCATTATCAGACAGCAAAATTTGCACGCGCTGTTCCGCCTGCTGCAGTTTTGCCTGCCCCTGACGCGCCAGTTGTACGCCGCGCTCGAATTCATTCAGCGCGTCTTCCAGCGGCAAATCGCCGCTTTCCAGGCGGGTAACAATATGTTCCAGCTCGCTCAGCGCAGTTTCAAAGCTGGCGGGCGCCTCATTTTTCTTCGGCATGATGACTGTTTGACTCTCTGTAATGGCAGCACAAGTCTATGGTAACGGACTCACACTGATAAGCAAATAACGCGCAATGGTAAGGGGAAATGCGCAAGATGTCCGTGATAGTGATATACTTCCGCGCCTGGATGCAGCCGTAGGTATGGGCTGCTGTACTATTTCTCCACGACAAGCCTTAGATAGCTTGCTAAAGAACCATTGCCGCCATGAAGTTTATCATTAAATTGTTCCCGGAAATCACTATCAAAAGCCAATCTGTGCGTTTGCGCTTTATAAAAATTTTAACCGGGAACATCCGTAACGTTTTAAAGCACTACGATGAGACCCTCGCGGTTGTCCGTCACTGGGATAACATTGAAGTTCGCGCCAAAGATGAAAACCAGCGTCTGGCGATTCGCGACGCGCTGACCCGCATTCCGGGGATTCACCATATTCTTGAAGTCGAAGATGTGCCGTTCACCGATATGCACGACATTTTCGAGAAAGCGTTGGCGCAGTATCGCGAGCAGCTTGAAGGCAAAACCTTCTGCGTGCGCGTAAAACGTCGCGGTAAGCATGAGTTTAGCTCCATTGAGGTGGAGCGCTATGTCGGCGGCGGATTAAATCAGCATATTGAATCGGCGCGCGTGAAGCTCACTAACCCGGATGTGACGGTGCATCTGGAAGTGGAAGATGATCGCCTGCTGTTGATCAAAGGGCGTTATGAAGGTATTGGCGGTTTCCCGATTGGCACCCAGGAAGATGTGCTGTCGCTGATCTCCGGCGGTTTTGACTCCGGCGTCTCCAGCTATATGCTGATGCGTCGCGGCTGCCGCGTACACTACTGCTTCTTTAACCTCGGCGGCGCGGCGCATGAAATCGGCGTTCGCCAGGTGGCGCATTACCTGTGGAACCGCTTTGGCAGCTCCCATCGCGTGCGTTTTGTAGCGATTAACTTCGAACCGGTGGTCGGCGAGATTCTGGAGAAAGTTGACGACGGCCAGATGGGCGTGGTGCTCAAACGTATGATGGTACGCGCGGCGTCGAAAGTGGCGGAACGTTACGGCGTACAGGCGCTGGTGACCGGCGAAGCGCTGGGCCAGGTGTCCAGCCAGACGCTAACCAACTTGCGCTTGATCGATAACGTGTCTGACACGCTGATCTTGCGCCCGCTGATCTCTTACGATAAAGAGCACATTATCAACCTGGCGCGCCAGATTGGTACGGAAGATTTTGCCCGTACGATGCCGGAATACTGTGGCGTGATTTCCAAAAGTCCGACGGTGAAAGCCATTAAAGCGAAAATTGAAGCCGAAGAAGAAAATTTCGACTTCAGTATTCTCGATAAGGTGGTAGAAGAAGCGAACAACGTCGATATTCGTGAAATCGCCCAGCAGACCCAGCAGGAGGTGGTGGAAGTAGAAACCGTGAGCGGTTTTGGCGCCAACGATGTGATTCTGGATATCCGTTCTGTCGATGAGCAGGATGACAAGCCGCTGAAAGTGGAAGGCGTCGACGTCGTTTCGCTGCCTTTCTACAAGCTGAGCACTAAATTTGGCGACCTCGATCAGAGCAAAACCTGGCTGCTATGGTGCGAACGCGGCGTAATGAGTCGCCTGCAGGCGCTCTATCTGCGCGAGCAGGGGTTTGCCAATGTGAAGGTGTATCGTCCGTAATTCCTTTGCCGGGTGGCGGCTATGTCCTACCCGGCCTACCGTTTTATTTGTGCCCCAACCGTTTTGCAATGCGCTCCAGCTTCATCATCAGCAGCAGCGTAATGGCCACCAGCACAATGGTCAGCGCCGCGCCGTCGGCGATATTTCCACGGTCGGTCAGGCTAAAGATAGCCACCGGTAGCGTCGTCCAGCCCGGCGGATAAATCATCATCGTCGCGCCCAACTCCCCCATGGAGAGCGATAAACTCAGCGCCAGCGCTGACATCATCCACGGCATCAATAACGGCAACGTCACGTGACGCAGACGATACCAGGGCGATGCCCCCAGACTCGACGCGACGTTTTCAATATCGGCGGAAATTCGCGCCAGTCCGGTCGACACGTTACTGAAGGTAAAGGCGGAAATCAGCACAAAGTGCGCTGTCAGCACAATCCATAGGGTGCCGTTCATTTGCAATGGCCCCTGGCTGAAAGCAACCAGAATGCCCAGGCCCACGGATACTGACGGAATCGCACTCGGCAGATAGAACACCATACTTAACCATTTCTGCGTTTTCACCCCATATTGACGCAGCGCCAGCGCCGCCCAAACGCCGCAAAGCAGCGCAAACAGGCTGGCGCAAAAGCCAATCGTGAGGCTGGCAAGTAGGGCGTCCCATGCCGCACCGTGCAGAGCGTTAACAAAGTGGTTCAGTGTGAAGCCACTCGGCAGAATACCGTTCCACTGCTGGCTAAGGCTGGACATCAGAATCACTGCCAGCGGCAGGAAAAAGAACACGATAAACAGTACGCTAGCCACAACGCCCGCCGCTGCGCGTCCTTTAGGTGACCAAATTAGCATGGCTAGCTCCTTACGCTGGTACGCGATGCCGCCAGGCGATAGAGGGAGAACAGCCCCAGCGACAAGACAATGTTAATCAACGCAATCATGCAGGCGACCGTATAGTCGGACTCCAGAATCGCTTTGCTGTAAACCATCATCGGCAGGGTGTTAACTCCCTTCGCGCCAATAAACAGTACGATGCCAAACTCGTTAGTGGTCAACAGCAGGCACAGGCTGCCACCAGCCATCAGCGCCGGTAGCGCCGCCGGGAAAATCACCTGCCCAATCACCCGTAATGGGTGCGCCCCCAGAATGCTGGCTGCCTCTAGCTGGCTTTTATCAATTTGCCGCAGCGCGGCCATCAGTGGCCGCATCACCAGCGGAGTGAACACCGTGATCTCCGCCAGAATGACGCCCTGCATCGAGTAGAGAAAATCCACCGGCGGTAGCTCAAAGGCAAACAGGCTCATCAGCGTACCGTTGAGCAGACCCGCTGACCCATAAATAAAGGTGAACGCCAGCGTAATCAGGAAGGTCGGCAGCGCAATAAAAGTATCGACGACCCGACCAATCAACTCGCTTCCGGGGAAAGGAATAAACACCAGAATCAGCGACATCACGCTGCCCAGCAGCAGGCAACCGGCGGTGGCGAAAAAGGCGATTTGCAACGTGTTCAGCAACGCGCCGACAAAGCGTTTCGAGTCGACCACCTGGCGGAAGGTCTCGAGCCCGATCTCGCCATTGGCACCGCGTAGCGCCTGTTCAACGATGAGCGACAGAGGCCAGAAAAACAGTGTCGCCAGCACCAGCAACGGGAGCAGCAGCCACAGCAGCGGGCGTAGGTTAAGCGCCGGTTTTTCCAGAGGTAAAATGAGTGACATGGTTATACCTCAATCAGGACCGCATCATCCGGTTCGAACCACAGCGCCAGCTTGTCGCCCACGCGCGGCAGCGGATTGACATGCGTCAACACCATCCGCACCGTTTCGCCAGCAACGTCACACAACAGATGGGTTAAATCGCCCTGCCAGTGCACCGATTGCAGTGTGGCGTTGAAGCGGTTGCTGTAGGCCGAACGCGGCGTCAGGCTGAGGTGCTGAGGACGAATGCACAGCAGTTTGTTGTAACCGTGGTGGCTGCCCCGGCTGAACGCGCGAATCACCGCACCGCCGCAGCTGACGTCCACCAACCCCGGAATCTCCGTTATCCCCAGCGCAATGGCGGAGAGAATATTGGCGCGACCTAAGAATTCGGCGGCAAAACGATTGGGCGGATGCTGATATAGCGCGCGGGTTTCGCCGTGAGCAATCAGCGAGCCATCCTTCATAATGCCGATTTTATCGGCCAGGGTGAGCGCTTCCGTTTGATCGTGGGTGACGTAGAGAATAGTGAGTTCCGGCAGCTCACGGTGAAGACGGGCGATTTCTTCCACCATATTATGACGAATCTGTGCGTCCAGCGCTGACAGTGGTTCATCCAGCAACAGCACGCGCGGGCGCACGGCAATCGCGCGGGCGATGGCCACGCGTTGCTGCTGGCCGCCGGAAAGTTGATGCGGATAACGGGTGGCGTAATCACTCATGCCAACCGTTTTCAGCGCCTGCGTTACACGCTCATTAATTAGCGCCTTTGGCTGCTTCTGCGCACGCAGGCCAAAAGCGACGTTGTCTTCCACTTTCAGATGCGGGAACAAGGCGTAGTTCTGCACCACCATCGCCAACCCGCGTTTATAGGGTGGCAGATGGGTGACGTCCGTATCGCCAATCAGAATACGGCCGCCTGCAGGTTGCACAAAGCCCGCAACCGCACGCAGCACCGTCGTTTTTCCAGATCCTGATGGGCCAATCAGCGCCAGCACTTCGCCAGGTTCAATCGTCAAAGAGAGCGGTTTAAGCACCACGTTGCCGTGATACGCAACGCGCAGTGAGTCGAGGACTATCCCCGATGTCCCCTGCGATGCAGGGGCGTGAACGGCGGTCGTTTTCATCAGCATCAGGCTTACTCGCTTTCGGTCACTTTGTGCCAACGGCTAATATCTGCCGACAGCGAAACGGCTACGTCATCCCAATTTGGCTGCCAGCTCTGCACGCCTTCTAACGCGGCAGTGGCGGCCTTGTAATGTTCGTCGCTCGGCGTCACGTCGCTGCGTACCGGCATTCCCCAGGAGAGTTCGCTGACGCGAGTCTGCGCTTCTTTACTCAGCAGGAAGTTAATCAGCTTTTTACCGTTTTCACTCTGCGGTGCCCCCTGGACCAGGCCAATGACATAAGGGATGGCCAGCGCGCTGCGCTCGCCTTTGTCGTTGGCCGGCCAGAAGATTTTCACGTTCGGGTTACGTTCCATCTGCGCGAGGTTCATTTGCAGGTCGCCGTTAGCGACGTAGATTTCACCTTTATTAACCAGCGCGGTTAGCTTGCCGGTAGAGGCAGATGGCCCGACGTTATTGGCCTGCAGCTTGCCGAGATACGCAAAACCGGCATCTTTACTGCCGAAGCTGTGGAAAGCCTGCAGCATTACCGCCGTGCCGTCAGCGGCCTGACCTGGCGTGGAATACTGGAGTTTATTTTTGAATTTACCGTCAAGCAGATCCTGCCAGCTCGCCGGGGCAGTTTTCAGCAGTTTGCTGTTGTAGATAAAGCTCAGATAGTTCTTTACCAGCGGCGAATAAAGGTTGTTGGCATCGGGGATAGCCGATGCGGCGTCGGTGTTAAAGTTCGCCAGCAGCTTTTCGGCGGCGGCGCGCTGAATGAATGGCGGCGCGGTTACCAGCACGTCGGCTTGCGGATTCGTACGCTCTTTTGCCAGACGTTCCACTACCACGCCACCACCGCCTTCAACATAGCGTACGGTAATGCCGGTCGCTTTAGTGAATGCGTCAAACTGCACCTGGTACCAGCTGTTATCGCCATCGTGCAGCCCGTCGATGGAGTACACCGTGACCACTGATTCCGCCCATGACGGGGCGCTGGCGAGAGCGAAGACAGACAGCAGAGCAAGTCGGGAAAGTTTCATCGTAATAGCCTCATAGCGTACATTGCATTTTCTGGCCTATACCAGGTTTGCTTTTTACGCTAAACGGCTTATGTGACAAAACGATGAAAAAGAAATAAATCAGTCCACGCTGGATGATGCTGCGCTTATCCGGATAGCCGTGAGACGATACGATTGACAGGCCGGATAAGGCTCGCAGCCAACATCCGGCGCATCCGCTAGTGGGTATCTACCTCAATGCGCAGGCTGTCGTGACGCCAGTATTCGATATCCAGATCCAGCACTCGCCCGTGTTGATCGTAGTTCAGACGGCGCAGCAACAGCGCCGGGCGCCCTTCCATAACTCCCAGCGCCTGTGCGGCCTGCGCAGGCATGGCGGTGGGGTAGAATGACAGATGCATGCTGGTATAGACGAGGTTGTAGTGCGACTCGTATACCTCGGTCAGGCTGCCGTTGAGATCGTACTGCAGCAGCTCAGGCACGCGGGCGGGCAAACAATGGTTTTCGCAGTAGCACACGGCGCGGCCATCGGCGTAACGCAGACGGGTCAGCAGATAGATTTGATCAAACGGCTGGAGCTGGAGGGGCTCCATGACCTCGACAGGCACTGTGGTTAACACGCCGCTCAGTAGCGCGGTTTTTGGCTCCCGCCCCTGCTCGCGGCAAAGCTTATGGAAGTTGGTGTTCTGGGTCGGATCCAGCCACAGGCGTTCCGGCGTAACGAACCAACCGCGACGATCGGCGCGCCAGATAAGCCCACTGGACTCCAGCTGCGCCAGGCTTTCGCGAATAGTAATGCGCGTGGTGTTGAAGATCGCGCACAGTTCGCGTTCAGACGGCAGTTTATCACCGCTTTTCAACGCACCGCTCTGAATACGCGCCTGAAGCTGCGCCTTGATCAACAGGTACTGCGGGATATCGCCCGGGATAGATTTCATGCTTACTCGCTTCCGTTTTACCTGCCGCCATTATACAAGCAGAGATGAATTTTTTGTTGCAGCGCGATTTTCTCTTTGACCCGTCGCGGCAAAGATCGTCATGATAAATGCAATCTGGTATAGACCAAAGGTAAATAACATGACTTCGCGTAACTATCTGCTGCTGACTCCTGGCCCGCTCACCACCTCTCGCACCGTGAAAGAAGCGATGTTGTTCGATAGCTGTACCTGGGATGATGATTACAATATCGGCGTGGTAGAACAGATCCGCCAGCAGTTGACCGCACTGGCAACGGCCTCCGAAGGCTACACCTCCGTACTGCTGCAAGGCAGCGGCAGCTATGCTGTGGAAGCCGTACTGGGCAGCGCATTGGGGCCGCAGGATAAGGTGCTGATCGTCAGCAACGGTGCATACGGCGCACGAATGGTCGAGATGGCCGGCCTTATGGGTATCGCCCATCACGCTTACGACTGCGGCGAAGTTGCGCGCCCGGACGTGCAGGCGATCGACGCGATCCTCAACGCCGACCCGACGATCAGCCATATCGCCATGGTGCATAGCGAAACGACCACCGGGATGCTCAACCCCATTGATGAGGTGGGCGCTCTGGCGCATCGCTATGGCAAAACCTACATCGTTGACGCCATGAGCAGCTTCGGCGGCATCCCCATGGATATTGCAGCATTACACATCGATTATCTGATCAGCTCCGCCAATAAATGCATTCAGGGCGTGCCGGGTTTTGCTTTCGTGATTGCCCGCGAGCAAAAACTGGCCGCGTGCAAAGGGCGTTCCCGCTCGCTGTCGTTAGATCTCTACGCCCAGTGGCGCTGCATGGAGGATAACCACGGCAAATGGCGTTTTACTTCGCCCACTCATACCGTCCTGGCGTTTGCCCAGGCGTTGAAAGAGCTGGCGGAAGAAGGTGGCGTGGCGGCACGTCATCAACGCTATCAGCAAAATCAGCGCAGCCTGGTGGCCGGAATGCGGGCGCTGGGCTTTAACACGCTGCTGGATGACGAACTTCATTCGCCCATTATCACCGCCTTTTATTCACCGGAAGACCCGCAGTATCGCTTTAGCGAATTTTATCGCCGCCTCAAAGAGCAGGGCTTTGTTATCTATCCAGGCAAAGTGTCGCAAAGCGACTGCTTTCGCATCGGCAACATTGGTGAAGTATATGCCGCCGATATCACAGCCCTGCTGACCGCCATTCGTACCGCCATGTACTGGACGAAATAAGGAACCATGATGAACCGTATTCACGCTGTTATTCTCGACTGGGCGGGCACCACCGTCGATTTTGGCTCCTTCGCGCCGACGCAAATTTTCGTCGAGGCGTTCCGTCAGGCATTTGATGTGGAGATCACCCTCGCCGAAGCACGCGTGCCAATGGGGCTGGGTAAATGGCAACACATTGAAGCGCTGGGAAAATTACCTGCTGTTGACGCGCGCTGGCAGGCAAAGTTTGGCCGCTCCATGAGTGCAGCAGATATTGATGCCATCTATGCCGCCTTCATGCCGTTACAGATTGCTAAAGTTGTCGATTTTTCTTCTCCTATTGCCGGAGTTATCGACACGATCGCGGCGCTAAGAGCCGAGGGCATTAAGATAGGCTCCTGCTCCGGTTACCCACGAGCGGTGATGGAGCGCCTGGTCCCCGCCGCCGCTGAGCATGGTTATCGTCCGGATCATTGGGTGGCAACGGACGACCTGGTCGCGGGTGGTCGCCCGGGGCCGTGGATGGCGCTGCAAAACGTGATTGCGCTGGGCATTGATGCGGTCGCGCACTGTGTGAAGGTAGATGATGCCGCGCCGGGCATTAGCGAGGGGCTTAACGCGGGTATGTGGACGGTGGGGCTGGCGGTATCGGGTAACGAATTCGGCGCAACATGGGACGCCTATCAAACAATGTCGAAAGAGGACGTTGCGGTCCGCCGCGAGCACGCGGCCAGCAAGCTGTACGCCGCCGGGGCGCATTACGTGGTGGATTCACTGGCGGATTTACCTGGGGTGATTGCGCATATTAATGCGCGTCTGGCGCAGGGCGAACGCCCGTAAAATAACTGCCGGATGGCGCTGCCGCTTATTCGGCCTACAGACTGTACCGTTTTGTAGGCCGGATAAGGTGTTTACGCCGCCATCCGGCAATCATTCTTATTCGTAGTAGTTATAAATCCCCGCCGCCATCACCAGTTGCGAAGCCACTTCATGCGCTTTTTCACGACCAGCCAACAGGTCGATGATTTTCAAGCCAAAATCGATAGCGGTACCCGGTCCCTGGCTGGTTAATAATTTTACCCGCGCATCCCACACCACACGCTTATCCTGCCACTGTTCAGCGGGGATCTTATCTTTCAGCGCCGGAAAACCGGTCATATTGCCGATAGGGAAGATATCGTGCGGCACGAGCACTGTGGCGGCTGCGGCGCAAATGGCTGCGACAATGCGCCCGGAGCGGTGAAACTGTTTTACGGTTTCGACCAGCAGCGGGCTGTCGCGAAAGCACTCGGCGCCTTTAATTCCGCCGGGCAACACGATGATGTCATAATCGCCGTCGGCAACTTCAACCAGCGGCGCATCCGCCAGCAGCTTTACACCGCGCGAGCAGACAATCGTCAGGTTGCCATCGCTGGCGACGCTGGCGGTAGTGACGTGGATTCCGCCGCGAACCAGCAGATCGATAGTGGTGACCGCTTCGGTCTCTTCACTACCAGGGGCGAGGCATACCAGTGCCTGAGCGCTCATACTCACTCTCCTTTCGCTTTACCATTTCAAACAGGCGGCTATTTTCCGGAACGGCGAGACCGTGCACGCGGGCGCGCTTGAGTAAATAACCGGTGATGTAGTCAATTTCGGTATGGCGCATGGCGCGCACGTCCTGCAACATGGATGAGATGTTTTCTGCCGTACTGTCAATCACTTGCTCAACATAATAGCGTAAATCGTCTGCCGATGTGTGGTAGCCTTCACGTTCAATCACGGCGGCGACCTCTTCGCAAATCGCGTTGATTTCATCAGTATGATGGCGCAGCTCGCCGTTCGGGCAGTTCCAAAGCGCGGTGAGCGGGTTGATAACACAGTTGACCGCCAGTTTGCGCCACATCTCTGCGCGGATATTGTTATGCCAGGCGACATCGGGCAGTACCCCCTGCAGGATATCGGCGAGATAACTGTAATCGCCGTCTTGCTCGCGCGCCGGGCCAATATGCGTAGTACCGTTAGCGACATGAATAATGATATTACCGTCGCGGCGCGCAGCATGGGTGATAGTCCCCATCAACATCGGCTGCTGGATATTTTGCAGTTCTTCTATGGTTCCCATTCCATTATGAATGAGCAGGATAGGCGACGTCACCGGTAAGGTTGACGCCAGAGTTCGTACTGCGTCGGAAACCTGCCACGCTTTCAGCGTGACTAATAACAGTTCGCTCTTCGCCAAAAAATCCGGATCGTTTGCCGTCAGTGATTCGTTGAAAAAGGAACCATCGGTATCGATCAAATTTACGCTGCAATAAGGTTGTGGCACCCGTAGCCAGCCCTGTACGTCATGTCCGTGTTTGCACAGTGCCGAAAGCCAAAGTTGTCCTAAGGCTCCGCATCCCAGTACAGTAATTTTCATTGTTCCTCCTCACCTGCAACAGCGCCAGGTGTTATGGCGCTAATTATAGCGTCATCAGCTAAGCTTCTCGTTAAGCCTCGTTGCAGGTATTATGCAACGCAACGAAAATGAAGGGAGAAGAAAAGATGCCATCTTTCGATATTGTTTCTGAAGTTGATCTGCAGGAAGCGCGTAACGGCGTGGATAACGCGGTTCGCGAGGTTGAGTCTCGTTTTGACTTTCGTGGCGTAGAGGCGACTATTGAACTGAACGATGCCAATAAAACCATCAAGGTGCTGAGCGAGTCCGATTTCCAGGTCAATCAGTTGCTCGATATTCTGCGCGCCAAGCTGCTTAAACGCGGTATTGAAGGCGCTTCGCTGGATGTACCGGACGAGTTCGTGCATAGCGGTAAAACCTGGTATGTGGAAGCGAAGCTGAAGCAGGGCATTGAAAGCGCCGTGCAGAAGAAAATCGTCAAGCTGATTAAAGACAGCAAACTGAAGGTGCAGGCGCAAATTCAGGGGGAAGAGATTCGCGTGACGGGCAAATCACGTGACGATCTGCAATCGGTAATGGCGCTGGTTCGCGGCGGCGATTTGGGCCAGCCGTTCCAGTTCAAAAACTTCCGCGATTAAGTTGTTATGCCGGATAGAGCTTCGTCGCCATCCGGCAATGCTGCATTCATCCTTTGCTGATAAGCTGTTCAACTTCAAAGCGATTGGTCACTTTGCTGTCGATTTTGACGTAAGCGGAATGCTCTTCCGCCACGATCAGCGCTTCGCTTACGCCTTTCATTGCCAACAGTCGCTGTTTTAGCCTGTCGTCAGCAACGATATCCGCTGGAATTTCCACACGCAGGCTGCTGACATAGGGCGGCTCTTTCATAGTACTTGCCACCGCCAGCCATACCATCGCCAGTACGGCCCCGGCAAGAAAAACGGTTTGCCCATCAAACGTGCCGTCTATCCAGCCGCCCAGCGAGCCGCCAAGCGCCACGCCAAGAAACTGACTGGTAGAATAGACGCCCATCGCCGTTCCTTTATACCCCGCGGGCGACTCTTTGCTAATCAGCGAAGGCAGCAGCGCCTCCATCAGATTAAAGGCGAGGAAAAAGAGTTGTACGCCAATCACCAGCTCCCAGAAATGCTGGCCCGCTCCCCATAACACGATTTCTGCGACGATAATGAGCCCCACGCAGAACAGGAATACCTGCTTCATCCGCCGTTTGACTTCAGCATAGATAATAAAAGGCACGACGGCGGCAAAGGCGATCACCATGGTTGCCAGATACACCTTCCAGTGTTCGGCGGCAGGAAAACCGGCATCGGCAAGCTGGCCGGGCAGGGCGACAAAGGTGGACATCAATAAAATATGCAGACACATAATGCCGAAATTAAGCTTGAGCAGCCTCGGCTCCGCCAGCACTTTACTGAAGCTGCCTTTGACCATCCCGGATTCGCGATTCAGCACATGGTTGGTACTGTTGGGAACCACCCAGATCGTCAGAAGAATGCCCAGGGTGGCGAGGGCGGCGATCATCCAGAACAACGCGTTCAATCCCAGACTATGGGTAACAATTGGCCCTAATACCATCGCAATCGCGAAGGTGATACCAAAGCTGACGCCGATAAACGCCATCGCTTTGGTGCGGTTTTGCTCTCGGGTCAGGTCAGACAGGAGCGCCATGACGGCGGCGGCAATAGCGCCGGACCCCTGTAGCGCTCGCCCCAGAATAATGCCCCAGATTGAGTGGGAGAGCGCGGCAATGACGCTGCCCGCGACAAATACCGCCAGTCCGCCGACAATCAGTGGTTTACGGCCAATGCGGTCGGACAGCAGCCCAAAGGGAATTTGAAAGATAGCCTGCGCCAGCCCGTAAATGCCGATCGCAATGCCGATTAATGCTTCGCTGGCGCCCTGTAGCGCCATACCGTATGTGGTCAGTACCGGTAGAACCATAAACATGCCCAGCATACGCAACGAAAAGACGGTCCCTAAACCCCATGTGGCACGCAGCTCCCCTGGCGTCATTTTATAATCGTTCATTGCCACCTCTGTATGAAATTCGCACCTAGTGTAAAGCGCCAGGTTGGTTGGGTAAATATGCGCTTTATTAACAAATGTTGTGGTGGTGAGGGTAGGCCACGAGAGACGAAAAATGCCGGATGGCGATACTCACGTCGCTTATCCGGCCTACAGGTAACGTGCTTTTGTAGGCCGGATAAGGCATAAGCCGCCATCCGGCATAGAAGAGGTGACGATGAACTTACCAGACGTAAGTCAGCAGATTCTGCGAATTCGGCACCATAAAATCAACGGACATCATGATACTCAGCGCGGTAATCGCAATGATAGAGAAGCCGAACAGCTTGCGCGCCCAGACCTTATCATCTTCCACTTTGTAACCGCGTAGCGCCATGCCGAGCCACCAAACGCTGACCGCCGCGGCGACCACCAGGTATTTGTAACCGGCATAACCGCCCAACGTTAGCATTAGCGTTGCAACGGCAAACGCAATGATGTACAGCGTGATGTGGTTTTTAGCGACTGAGATTCCTTTTACCACCGGCAGAACCGGGATATTGGCCGCCTGATAGTCCTTAAAGCGGAAAATGGCGATGGCGTAAGAGTGCGGCATCTGCCAGAGGCTGAAAATAGCCAACAGGATCGCCGCGCCGCTGTCAAAGTCGCCCGTTACGGCGCAGTAGCCAATCACCGGCGGCGCTGCGCCGGAGAGAGAACCAATCAGCGTTCCGTAGACGGAGTGACGCTTCATGTACAAGCTGTACACGCCAACGTAGACCACAAAGCCCATCACCCCCAGCCAGCAGGCCAGAGGATTAGCGCCAAACCACAGCAGCATAAAGCCAGCAATACCCAGCAGGGTGGCGTATACCAGCGAGACGCCAGGAGAAATCAGGCCTTTGACCAGCACCCGATTCTTGGTCCTTTCCATCTTCCTGTCGATATCCCTGTCGATGTAGTTGTTAAATACACAACCCGACGCCACAACCAGTGACACCCCGACCAGCGTATAAATGAACAGGGGATAGTCAATGCTGCCCTTTGAGGCCAGCAGAAATCCCCCGATCACCGAGATCAGGTTGCCAAAGATGATGCCTGGTTTCGTTACTTGCAGGTATTGCTTAAACATCATACTCGCCGCTCTTAGTGCATCATCATGTTGTAGTTGAGGTTCCACATAATCCAGATGGAGCCCACAACCAGGATGGCGATGATCAGCACGGTAAAGATGAAGGCCGTCATGTTCCAGCCTTCATCAGATTTGGTGTTCATGTGCAGGAAACACACCAGATGCACCAAAATCTGCACCACTGCCATTGCCAGGATAGATCCCAGAATAACGGCCGGAGAGGCAGCGCCGGTCATCACCATCCAGAATGGAATAACCGTCAGGATGACCGACAGGATAAAGCCGGTCATGTACGTTTTTACGCTGCCGTGGGATGCGCCGCCGCTCTCGGTAGAATGACTCATTACATCGCCCCCATCAGATAAACAACAGTGAATACGCAAATCCAAATCACATCCAGGAAGTGCCAGAACAGGCTCAGGCACATGATGCGGGTACGGTTAGTGCTGGTCAGACCGCGACGGGCAACTTGCACCATCAGCACTGCCATCCAGATCAAACCGGAAGTGACGTGCAGACCGTGCGTGCCGACCAGCGCGAAGAACGCAGACAGGAAGCCGCTGCGATCCGGGCCCATACCGTTAACAATCAGGTGATGGAATTCATAGAGTTCCATCCCGATAAATCCGGCACCGAACAAGAAGGTCAACGCCAGCCAGGAGATAACCTGGCTCTTGTTGTTCTTGTGCATGGCGATCGCCGCCATGCCGTAGGTAATGGAGCTAAATAACAGCAGGAAGGTTTCAACCAGAACGAACGGCAGTTCGAAAATGTCCTTACCTGTCGGGCCGCCAGCGGTGCCGTTCACCAGAACGGCATAGGTAGCAAACAGAATAGAGAACAGAATGCAGTCGCTCATCAGGTAGACCCAAAATCCGAAGATTTTGTTCTGGCCTGCGTCATGGTGCCCGTGTTCGTGCGCGTGGGCAGTCGCGTGCGTTAAAGTATCAGTTGCCATTTTTCAGCCCTGCCTTAGTAATCTCATCGAAATGCTGGTTTTCCAGTTTTTCGACTTCCGGGACCGGCACGTAGTAATCCACATCTTCATCAAAGCTTTTTACAATCCAGCTGATGATCATGCCTGCGAAACCCACTATCGCCAGCCACCAGATATGCCAGATCATGGCGAAGCCAAATACCGTCGCGAAGGCGGCGATAACAATACCGGCACCGCTATTTTTCGGCATATGAATCTCTTCATACTGTCCAGGCTGTTGGTACGCTTCGCCTTTTTCTTTCATTTCCCAGAAGGCGTCACGTTCGTGAACGTGCGGCACAACGGCAAAGTTATAGAACGGCGGCGGAGAAGAGGTTGACCACTCCAGCGTACGGCCACCCCATGGGTCGCCGGTCAGATCGCGGTTCTGATCGCGGTCGCGAATAGAAACGAAGATCTGAGTCAGTTGGCACAGGATACCCAGCGCAATCAGCGCGGCGCCGGCGGCGGCAACCATCAGCATCGTATGGAACTGCGGATCAATTTGCTGGCTGAGGCGACGGGTCATGCCCATGAAGCCCAGTACGTACAGCGGCATAAAGGCTACAAAGAAACCGATAATCCAGAACCAGAAGGCGCGTTTACCCCAGGTTTCGTTCAGCTTGAAGCCAAACGCCTTCGGCCACCAGTAGGTCATACCCGCGAAGCAGCCAAACACCACGCCGCCGATGATCACGTTATGGAAGTGCGCAATCAGGAACAGACTGTTGTGCAGGACGAAGTCCGCGCCCGGTACCGCCAGCAGAACGCCGGTCATACCGCCGACCGAGAAGGTCACGATAAAGCCGATGGTCCACATCATTGCGGAATGGAAGACAATACGGCCCTGATACATGGTGAACAACCAGTTGAAGATCTTCACCCCGGTCGGGATGGCGATAATCATGGTGGTGATACCGAAGAAGGCGTTAACGTTCGCGCCCGCGCCCATCGTGAAGAAGTGGTGCAGCCAAACGATAAACGACAGTACGGTAATACAGACGGTCGCCCAAACCAGCGAGGTATAGCCGAACAGACGTTTACGCGAGAAGGTCGCTGCGATTTCGGAGAATACCCCGAAGACCGGCAGAATCAGAATGTACACTTCCGGATGGCCCCAGGCCCAAATCAGGTTGATGTACATCATCATGTTGCCGCCCATATCGTTGGTAAAGAAATGGGTGCCCAGATAGCGATCCAGGGTCAGCAACGCGACGGTAACCGTCAGAATCGGGAAAGAGGCGATGATCAGTACGTTGGCGCACAAAGAGGCCCAGGTAAAGACCGGCATCTTGAACATTGTCATACCCGGCGCACGCATCTTCAGGATCGTCACGAAGAAGTTGATACCGGTTAACGTCGTACCAATACCCGAGAGTTGCAACGCCCATATCCAGTAATCGACCCCGACGCTGGGACTGTACTCTATTCCCGATAGCGGCGGATAAGCCAGCCACCCTGTCTGCGCGAATTCACCCACGCCCAGCGAGAGGTTAACCAGGATAACGCCGACAACGGTGAACCAGAAGCTCAGGTTGTTCAGGAAAGGGAACGCAACGTCGCGCGCGCCGATCTGCAGCGGAACCACCAGGTTCATCAGACCGATAACGAAGGGCATCGCCACGAAGAAGATCATGATTACGCCGTGAGCGGTAAAGATCTGATCGTAGTGGTGCGGCGGTAGAAAACCCGCTTCGCCTGCGGAGGCAAGCGCCTGCTGGCTACGCATCATGATGGCATCGGCGAAACCACGTAACAGCATCACAATCGCGACGATGATATACATGATGCCGAGGCGTTTATGGTCAACCGACGTTAACCACTCTTTCCATAGGTAGGTCCACTTACCGAAGTAAGTAATCGCTGCCAGTATCGCCAGTCCCCCGACGATAATTGCAGCGATCGTTACCATGACGATAGGTTCATGGAACGGTACTGCATCCAGTGATAATTTTCCGAACATCTTATCTTCCTCAACCCTTGGAGTTGGCGGATTCCGCGTGGCTCATGTCCATACCTTCCATTCCTTCATGCGAGCTGTGCTCACCTTCAGGTTGGGTCATGTCCATGCTCTTACCGTGGTCCATGAATTTGTTAATAACGTCCTTGAACAAATCTGGTTTCACGCTGGAGAAATATTCCACCTTGTTGTACTCGCTTGGCATAGCCACTTTCTCGAACGCCGCCATATCATTCATGGTGTTCGGAGACTGCTTCGCTTTTGCGACCCATTGGTCGAATTCTGCGCGGTCTTTGGTGGCGATAGCTTTAAACTTCATACCAGAGAAGCCCGGGCCGCTATAGCTGGCGGAGATGCCATCGTAGGTTCCGGGTTCGTTGGCGATCAGATGCAAACGTGTTTGCATACCGGCCATGGCATAAATCTGGCTACCCAGACGCGGGATAAAGAAGGAGTTCATCACGGAGTTGGAGGTCACTTTGAAATAAACCGGCGTGTTCGCCGGGAAGGCGATCTCGTTGACGGTGGCGATACCCTGCTCCGGATAGATGAAGAACCATTTCCAGTCCATGGAAACCACTTCGATGGTGATCGGTTTTTCGTCATGCGCCAGCGGCTTGCTTGGTTCAAGCGCGTGCGTGGTTTTCCAGGTCAGTACGGCAAGGAAAATGATGATCAAGATAGGCACCGTCCAGACCACGGCTTCCACTTTATTGGAGTGTGACCAGTTCGGGCTATACTTCGCATCCTTATTACTCGCACGATACTTCCAGGCGAAACCAACAGCCATCAAGATGGCGGGAATAACGACGATCAACATCAGGCCAAATGCCGTCAGTATCAGCGAACGTTGCTCCAGTCCAATCTGTCCTTTGGGATCCAGCAGCGCAGAATTACAGCCACTGAGTAATGCAGTGCCTGCAATTAATGACAACCATCCCAAACTTTTATTGTATTTCCTGAGTCTCATTTAACGACCTCAATTCCACGGGACCTGGTGGCGTTTAAAGTGTAGGGGCATTTTACGGTAAGGTTACATTACTGTAAACATGATTGGTTCTGTGTTACCAAGTTCTGCCGCGTATGTCACATATGTTGCCAAGTATGTCGAAATAACTTTAAGACACTGTTGAAACTTTGCGTTATAACGGATGAGGTCTGTAAGTGGGATGTTGAGGGATAATTGGTATAACCAATGTAAAAATAAAACAATTACTTAACAATTTATTATCAATAAAAGGACAATCAACGGCGGAAATTTAAATTTAATCGGCTGAATCGTGTAAAGAAAATAGGTAGCGTAGAAATTACCAATAATTTCCAAAATTCTGTTGCGCACAAAAAGACAAATATATTTTTTATCAATTGATGGTTATTTAGCCGTTATAATTCCGGGTCGTTATTACAACGGCAAATAATGTTTTAGAGCAGGCGTGTTTTTCGTAGCGCCAGGTAGTCCAGCAACCCGCCAAAGACAATGCCGCACACGGCAACCACTACCGCGGTCTCAAGCAATCCGGGCAGGAATGAGAAGTTGGTGTAATCCACCGCGTTCATGGTCAGCAGGAGTACCCATACCGCCAGCAAAGCGACGCCCGCGAGCAGGATTGAAAGCGCGAAATTGTAGGCGCCACGGTATTGCGTGCGGGGAATGAAACGCTCGCTCTGCCAGCTATATTCCAGCGTTTGCCGACAGACCAGCAACAGTAACAGCCCGGGAACGGCGGCGACAACCGAGAAGAGGTAGAATGTCGGCCAGCCGTGCGCTTCAACGAACCAGCCCGCTACGGGACCAACATAAACGCGGCCTACTGCGGAGAGGGCCGACAGTAGGGCAAACTGTGTTGCGGAAAACGACTTATTACATAGCGTCATTAATAAGGCGACAAAGGCGGCAGTCCCCATCCCGCCGCACAGATTTTCGAAAAAGACCGCCGCGCCCATGCTGAACATGTTTTTATCGGTAATGGAGAGCAACCAGTAACCGGCGTTGGACGCGCCTTGCAAAATGCCGAAAATCAGCAGCGCGCGAAACAGCGAAAGACGCTGCATTAATATGCCGCCGTATAACGCACCGACGATCGTTGCCAGCAGGCCCAGCGTTTTATTGACCACGCCGACTTCGCCGGCGTCAAAGCCGACGCCGCGAATCAAAAAGGTGGTGGTCAGGCTCATGGCGAAGGCGTCACCCAGTTTATAAAGCACAATGAGCAGTAAAATCAGCCAGGCGTTATTACGGCCAAAGAAATCGCGTAGCGGCGCGACGACGGCCTGTTCCAGCGATTTCGGGGACGGGATGGTATCGGTCGGTTCCGGCGCCAGTAAGGTGGCGATAATGCAGGGGATCAGCAATGCCGCCATCAGCCAGTACATGCCCTGCCAGCCGAGCCAGCGATCGGCCAGCCATAGCGCCAGTCCGCCGGAAACCAGCATCCCCAACCGGTAGCCAAGCACGCTGATTGCCGCGCCAGCGCCGCGTTCTTCTGCGGGTAAAATATCGGTTTTCCAGGCGTCGAACACGATATCCTGCGAGGCGGAGCAAAAAGCAATCACCACCGCCAGCGCCGCCATCCAGCGTAGCTGCGTGCCGGGTTCAAGAAAGCCCATCGCCGCAATCGCCGCCAGTAACAACAGTTGGGTGGCGAGTAACCAACCGCGACGACGACCTAAAAAAGGCGGCGTGTAGCGGTCCATCAGCGGGGACCAGAGAAACTTAAACACATAGGCCTGACCAACCAGCGAGAAGAAGCCAATCGTTTTAAGATCGATATTCTCGACGGTCATCCACGCCTGTAGCGTACCGGAGGTGAGCGCCAGCGGGAGGCCGGAGGCAAAACCCAATATCAGCAGAATGGCTGAACGCGGTTGCTGGAAAATACGTAAATATTGACTTGACATAGGCATCTACAGACCCGGCTTCTGCCGGGTCTTGTTGTTGCTATTAACGGGCGTTTTGCTTGATAAAATCGTGAATACTGGTGTCCTGAGACATATCAGCGATAGTATCGGTCAGAACACTGTTCACCGCGTCGGCAATATTCTGGTTAGAGGCCTGGAATGCCCCTTCAATAGAGTAGTTGGCGCGATAGTTTTTGGTCATCTTGTTGCCATTTGCCGCGGTCGCAATAATCGCGATATCCGCTTTGGTCGCGATGTTGTAGCGCACGCTGCCCTGAGAAACATCAGCATACAGTTGGTTAACAATTATCTGCAGATTAACCGCGCCGTTAGGCCCGATCATATAGCCCCGCGCCGTCATCTGTTTTTCCAGGACTTCTTGTAACAGGAAGCGTAAATCGCGGGAGGCGGTTAACGTTACCAGCTGGTTGTTACGCGTGACTTTCGCTAACGCTTGATCCTGGCGCTGGTCCGCGCCGGTAATGCTAACGGTGACGCCCATCAGGCTCGGATCCTGCTGTGGCAAGGTGATCTTCGGCGCGACGTCAATGGTCGTCGGCGGTGTGGCGCATCCTGCCAGCATAAACAGAGCGACTAACGGAAAGAGAAGTTTTTTTAACATATTCAGGCTCTCAATGACGCTTAAAACGTGATAGGTAAAAATTCCCGCCATCATAACACCGCTAACGGCGAGGGGAAGTGGTCAACGCAGGTAAATTCGTCGTAATGTCCGATTTGGTATTGATAACGGCGCGAGCGGGGATTTTGAGCGCTAAAAGAATGATTAAGGCAGTAAACTTCATACGTTTGGCTGAAATAATCAGACGAAAGCTAAATTTTTGTTGTCATGCTGTAATGGAAACGGTAAAAGCGGCTAGTATTTAAAGGGATGGGTGACATCACAGCGTTGTCGGAGGAGATTTTCATGATGATACGTGAGCAAATAGAAGAAAAATTAAGGACAGCGTTCGACCCCGTGTTTCTCGAAGTTGTGGATGAAAGCTATCGTCACAATGTTCCAGCAGGATCGGAAAGCCATTTTAAGGTCGTGCTGGTGAGCGATCGCTTTACAGGCGAACGTTTTCTTAATCGTCATCGGATGATTTACGGTACGTTAACGGCGGAACTTTCCACAACCGTACATGCGCTGGCACTGCATACTTATACCCTCAAAGAGTGGGAAGGGTTGCAGGATACTATCTTCGCGTCGCCTCCTTGTCGCGGCGCGGGAAGCATCGCGTAGCAAAACGGATTTGCAACTACCTCCGCTTTTCCAGTATGTTGCTACAGAATTATGTGAAAACGGCCTGCGGGCCGTTTTGTTTTGTCTGAATTTTGAGCGTGTCGTACAGTATTCAGACAAAAATTAGCCGAGAATTGTGAAAACCGCCGCAGCATCGCACAATCACCGTTCTCGACTCACAAAAGTGATGCCGCTATAATGCGCCGTCTTATATATGAACGTCTTCGGGATGATTCTGACGACAGGGAATGTGATTGATTATGAGAACATCCCGGTTCCGCGAAGCAAATAGCACGTGCTTGCGGAGTAGAGTTGACCGAGCACTGTGATTTTTTGAGGTAACAAGATGCAAGTTTCAGTTGAAACCACTCAGGGCCTTGGCCGCCGTGTAACGATTACAATCGCTGCTGACAGCATCGAGACCGCTGTAAAAAGCGAGCTGGTCAACGTAGCGAAAAAAGTACGTATTGACGGCTTCCGTAAAGGCAAAGTACCGATGAATATCGTCGCTCAGCGTTATGGCGCTTCTGTTCGCCAGGACGTGCTGGGCGATCTGATGAGCCGCAACTTCGTTGACGCGATCATCAAAGAAAAAATTAACCCGGCAGGCGCGCCGAACTATGTTCCGGGCGAATACAAAGTGGGTGAAGACTTCACTTACTCCGTCGAGTTTGAAGTCTATCCGGAAGTTGAGCTGACTGGCCTCGAGTCCATCGAAGTTGAAAAACCGGTTGTTGAAGTCACCGACGCTGACGTTGATGTGATGCTGGACACCCTGCGTAAGCAGCAGGCGACCTGGAAAGAAAAAGACGGCGCTGCTGATGCGGAAGACCGCGTGACCATCGACTTCACCGGCTCTGTAGACGGCGAAGAGTTCGAAGGCGGCAAAGCGACCGATTTCGTTCTGGCGATGGGCCAGGGTCGTATGATTCCGGGCTTTGAAGACGGCGTTAAAGGCCACAAAGCTGGCGAAGAGTTCACTATCGATGTGACCTTCCCGGAAGAGTACCACGCTGAAAACCTGAAAGGTAAAGCGGCTAAGTTCGTTATCAACCTGAAGAAAGTTGAAGAACGTGAACTGCCGGAACTGACCGAAGAATTCATCAAACGTTTCGGCGTTGAAGATGGTTCCGTAGCCGGTCTGCGCGCTGAAGTACGTAAAAACATGGAACGCGAGCTGAAAGGCGCGGTACGTAACCGCGTTAAGTCTCAGGCGATCGAAGGTCTGGTAAAAGCTAACGACATCGACGTACCGGCTGCGCTGATCGACAGCGAAATCGACGTTCTGCGTCGTCAGGCTGCGCAGCGTTTTGGTGGTAACGAGAAACAGGCTCTGGAGCTGCCGCGCGAACTGTTCGAAGAACAGGCTAAGCGTCGTGTAGTTGTCGGTCTGCTGCTCGGCGAAGTCATTCGTACCAACGAGCTGAAAGCGGACGAAGAACGCGTTAAAGGCCTGATCGAAGAGATGGCGTCTGCTTACGAAGATCCGAAAGAAGTGATTGAGTTCTACAGCAAAAATAAAGAGCTGATGGACAATATGCGTAACGTCGCTCTGGAAGAACAGGCTGTTGAAGCGGTTCTGGCAAAAGCGAAAGTGTCTGAAAAAGCCACTTCCTTCAATGAGCTGATGAACCAGCAAGCGTAATTTTTCGCGTTAAAAGCACGAAATTTGCACAAAAACCCGTCACCTTTCAGTGACGGGTTTTTTTTGTCACGCATTTTGCATGGTAAGGGTGCGAAAACCGCGTTTCAGTGTTAGCGTTAGAGCAAAAGATTGTTATGCTTGAATTATGGCGATGCCGTACCCATTACAGAGGGACTGGCTGATAATCCGTCCATCAGGTTACAATCAGTACAGCAGGTTTTTTCAATTTTTATCCAGGAGACGGAAATGTCATACAGCGGAGAACGAGATAATTTGGCCCCTCATATGGCGCTGGTGCCGATGGTCATTGAACAGACCTCACGCGGTGAGCGCTCTTTTGATATCTATTCTCGTCTACTTAAGGAACGCGTCATATTTCTGACCGGCCAGGTCGAAGACCATATGGCTAACTTGATCGTGGCGCAGATGCTGTTCCTGGAAGCGGAAAACCCGGAAAAAGATATCTATCTGTACATTAATTCTCCTGGCGGCGTAATTACTGCGGGGATGTCCATCTATGACACCATGCAGTTTATTAAGCCAGACGTCAGCACCATTTGTATGGGACAGGCGGCCTCTATGGGGGCGTTTTTGCTGACTGCCGGGGCGAAAGGCAAACGTTTCTGCTTGCCGAACTCTCGCGTCATGATCCACCAGCCGCTGGGCGGCTACCAGGGCCAGGCGACGGATATTGAAATTCACGCCCGCGAAATTTTGAAAGTAAAAGGGCGCATGAATGAACTTATGGCGCATCATACGGGTCAATCTCTTGAGCAGATTGAACGTGATACTGAGCGCGATCGCTTCCTCTCCGCGCCTGAAGCGGTAGAGTACGGTTTGGTTGACTCAATTTTGACCCATCGTAATTGATGCCCTGGACGCAAGTGTGCCGCTATACACTTCATCCTTCACGCTACCTCGGTGTTGGCTGCCAGCGCGCCTCCCGGTGACTTACTTATGTAAGCGCGTGGGGAGTCGCTGAGTTGCCGCCTTGATGTAGCTCGAATGATTTTGTGTATATACTAATGAAGGGCGGCACAACGCTGATTAGCGGCTTGCGCCTGAGAATGGCATTTGCGTCGTCGTGTGCGGCACAAAGAACAAAGAAGAGGTTTTGACTCATGACAGATAAACGCAAAGATGGCTCGGGCAAATTGTTGTACTGCTCTTTTTGCGGCAAAAGCCAGCATGAAGTGCGCAAGCTGATTGCCGGTCCATCCGTGTATATCTGCGACGAATGCGTCGATTTATGTAACGACATTATTCGCGAAGAAATTAAAGAAGTTGCTCCGCACCGTGAACGTAGTGCGCTGCCGACGCCGCATGAAATTCGTACTCACCTGGACGATTACGTTATCGGCCAGGAGCAGGCGAAAAAAGTGCTGGCGGTGGCGGTCTATAACCACTACAAGCGTCTGCGTAACGGCGATACCAGCAATGGCGTCGAGTTAGGCAAAAGCAACATTCTGCTGATTGGACCGACCGGTTCCGGTAAAACGCTGCTGGCGGAAACGCTGGCGCGCTTGCTGGATGTGCCGTTCACTATGGCGGATGCGACCACGCTGACCGAAGCGGGTTACGTGGGTGAAGACGTCGAGAATATCATTCAGAAACTGTTGCAGAAATGCGACTACGACGTGCAAAAAGCGCAGCGTGGGATTGTCTACATTGATGAAATCGATAAGATTTCGCGTAAATCAGACAATCCGTCCATTACCCGCGACGTTTCCGGCGAAGGCGTACAGCAGGCGTTGCTGAAACTGATCGAAGGCACCGTCGCCGCGGTTCCACCGCAGGGCGGTCGCAAACATCCGCAGCAGGAATTCTTACAGGTAGATACCTCTAAGATTCTGTTTATCTGCGGCGGCGCGTTTGCCGGTCTGGATAAAGTGATCGCTAACCGTGTTGAAACCGGCTCCGGCATTGGTTTTGGCGCGACGGTGAAAGCGAAGTCCGACAAAGCCAGCGAAGGCGAGCTGTTGTCGCAGGTTGAACCGGAAGATTTGATCAAATTTGGTCTGATTCCTGAGTTTATCGGTCGTCTGCCAGTGGTGGCGACGCTGAACGAACTCAGCGAAGAAGCGCTGATTCAAATCCTGAAAGAGCCGAAAAATGCGCTGACCAAGCAGTATCAGGCGCTGTTTAACCTGGAAGGCGTCGATCTGGAATTCCGTGACGAAGCGCTGGACGCTATCGCCAGGAAAGCAATGGCGCGTAAAACCGGCGCCCGTGGCCTGCGTTCTATCGTCGAAGCGGCGCTGCTGGATACCATGTACGATTTGCCATCTATGGAAGACGTCGAAAAAGTGGTGATCGACGAGTCCGTTATTGCCGGTCAGAGTAAGCCGTTGCTGATTTACGGCAAACCGGAAGCGCAGGCTTCTGGCGAATAATTAAACATTCATACAATCAGTTAGCCAAAAAAGGGGGGATTTTATCTCCCCTTTCGTTTTTCCTGTAAACACGCCGTTGAATGTGTGGGAAACATCCCCATATACTGACGTACATGTTATAGGTGGTATGGAGCACAGCTATACTATCTGATTACCTGGCGGACACTAAACTAAGAGAGAGCTCTATGAATCCTGAGCGTTCTGAACGCATTGAAATCCCCGTATTGCCCTTGCGCGATGTGGTGGTTTATCCGCACATGGTCATACCCTTATTTGTAGGGCGGGAAAAATCTATCCGTTGTCTGGAAGCGGCTATGGACCATGATAAAAAAATCATGCTGGTCGCCCAGAAGGAAGCATCAACGGATGAGCCGGGTGTAAACGATCTTTTCACCGTCGGGACCGTGGCCTCTATTTTGCAGATGTTGAAACTGCCTGACGGCACCGTAAAAGTGCTGGTCGAGGGGTTACAGCGCGCGCGTATTTCCGCGCTGTCTGACAACGGCGAACATTTCTCCGCGA
This sequence comes from Salmonella sp. 32031103-2018-00083-FB-01-SM-01, assembly GCF_017571995.1. NCBI lineage: Bacteria > Pseudomonadati > Pseudomonadota > Gammaproteobacteria > Enterobacterales > Enterobacteriaceae > Salmonella > Salmonella sp. 32031103-2018-00083-FB-01-SM-01. The sequence continues at coordinate 424,436 of NZ_JAGEQL010000003.1, read as the reverse complement.
AGGCGGAGTACCTTGATTCGCCAGCCATTGATGAGCGAGAACAAGAAGTGCTGGTGCGTACCGCTATCAGCCAGTTCGAAGGCTACATCAAGCTGAACAAAAAAATTCCGCCGGAAGTGCTGACGTCACTCAATAGCATTGACGACCCTGCACGTCTGGCTGACACCATCGCCGCGCATATGCCGCTGAAACTGGCGGATAAACAGTCCGTACTGGAGATGTCCGACGTTAACGAACGTCTGGAATATCTGATGGCGATGATGGAATCTGAAATCGATCTGCTGCAGGTTGAGAAACGCATTCGCAACCGCGTGAAAAAGCAGATGGAGAAATCCCAGCGCGAGTACTATCTGAACGAGCAAATGAAAGCGATTCAGAAAGAACTTGGCGAGATGGACGACGCGCCGGACGAAAACGAAGCGCTGAAGCGTAAGATCGACGCGGCGAAAATGCCGAAAGAGGCGAAAGAGAAAGCGGAAGCGGAACTGCAGAAGCTGAAAATGATGTCTCCGATGTCGGCGGAAGCGACCGTGGTGCGCGGCTACATCGACTGGATGGTGCAGGTGCCGTGGAATGCGCGTAGCAAGGTCAAAAAAGACCTGCGTCAGGCGCAGGAAATCCTCGATACTGACCATTATGGTCTGGAGCGCGTGAAAGACCGCATCCTTGAGTATCTCGCGGTTCAAAGCCGTGTAAATAAAATCAAGGGGCCGATCCTGTGTCTGGTGGGGCCGCCGGGGGTAGGTAAAACCTCGTTGGGCCAGTCCATCGCTAAAGCAACAGGGCGTAAATACATCCGTATGGCGCTGGGCGGCGTGCGTGATGAAGCGGAAATCCGCGGTCATCGCCGGACTTACATTGGCTCTATGCCGGGCAAACTGATCCAAAAAATGGCCAAAGTGGGGGTTAAAAACCCACTGTTCCTGCTCGATGAGATCGACAAAATGTCCTCGGACATGCGCGGCGATCCGGCTTCCGCACTGCTGGAAGTGCTGGATCCAGAGCAGAACGTGGCGTTCAGCGATCATTACCTGGAAGTGGATTACGATCTCAGCGATGTGATGTTCGTCGCCACCTCCAACTCCATGAACATTCCGGCGCCGCTGCTGGATCGTATGGAAGTGATCCGTCTGTCCGGTTATACCGAAGACGAGAAGCTGAATATTGCTAAACGTCACCTGCTGCCGAAGCAGATCGAGCGTAACGCGCTGAAGAAAGGCGAACTGACGGTCGACGATAGCGCGATTATCGGTATTATTCGCTATTACACGCGTGAAGCGGGCGTGCGTAGTCTGGAGCGTGAAATCTCCAAACTGTGCCGCAAAGCGGTTAAACAACTGTTGCTCGATAAGTCGTTAAAACATATCGAAATTAACGGCGATAATCTGCACGACTACCTCGGTGTGCAGCGCTTTGATTATGGCCGCGCGGATAGCGAAAACCGCGTAGGTCAGGTGACGGGGTTGGCGTGGACGGAAGTGGGCGGCGATCTGTTGACCATCGAAACCGCCTGCGTACCGGGCAAAGGCAAGCTGACCTACACCGGTTCGCTCGGTGAAGTGATGCAGGAATCCATTCAGGCGGCGCTGACCGTGGTGCGCGCGCGCGCGGAAAAACTGGGTATTAATCCGGACTTTTACGAAAAACGCGATATCCACGTTCACGTGCCGGAAGGCGCAACGCCGAAAGACGGTCCAAGTGCCGGTATCGCGATGTGTACCGCGCTGGTTTCCTGCCTGACCGGTAATCCGGTGCGCGCAGATGTGGCAATGACCGGTGAGATCACGCTGCGCGGTCAGGTGTTGCCGATCGGCGGCCTGAAAGAAAAACTGTTGGCGGCGCATCGCGGCGGGATTAAAACGGTCTTAATTCCATTCGAAAATAAACGTGACCTGGAGGAAATTCCGGACAACGTGATTGCCGATCTGGATATTCACCCGGTTAAGCGTATTGAGGAAGTTCTGACGCTTGCTCTGCAAAACGAACCGTCTGGAATGCAGGTTGTAACCGCAAAATAGTGACCTCGCGCAAATAGCGCTAATAAAAACAGGGCTGGCAGGCTATTTCGGACTTGCCAGCCTTTTTTTGTATAGCTAATTTAGATGGTTGATTGGGTCTGCCACCATTAACGGGTGTTGTAAGGGCGTGGCAGGCCTGATATAACTGCTGCGCGGTCGTACTTCGAAGGATTCAGGTGCGATATAAATTATAAAGAGGAAGAGAAGAGTGAATAAATCTCAACTGATCGAAAAAATTGCTGCAGGGGCTGATATCTCTAAGGCTGCGGCTGGACGTGCGTTAGACGCGATTATTGCTTCTGTTACCGAATCTCTGAAAGAAGGGGATGACGTTGCACTGGTAGGCTTTGGTACTTTTGCTGTTAAAGAGCGTGCTGCCCGTACTGGTCGCAACCCGCAAACAGGTAAAGAGATCACCATCGCCGCAGCCAAAGTGCCGAGTTTCCGTGCAGGTAAAGCGCTGAAAGACGCGGTAAACTAAGCGTGATCCCCTCGGGGGATGTGACAAAGTACAAGGGCGCATCAACTGATGTGCCTTTTTTATTGACGATTCGGGACTTTCTGCGCGTTGCGGGCTGACAATTGCCCTCGTTTCTTGTCACAATAGGCTTTTGCGCGCCGCGTTCAGAAAATGCGATGCGCGTGAAGTCTATATACGCAAATCATTCAGGTTGCGTCGACGCGGCAACTGAGCGAATCACTCGGTAGCCAGCAGAGAAGCCGCCTGAAAGATAAAGTGTAAAGTCACCTACAGCGGAGTGTGGTTACACCATGATGGACAGCTTACGCACGGCTGCAAACAGTCTCGTGCTCAAGATTATTTTCGTTCTCATTATCGTATCGTTCATTTTGACCGGCGTTAGTGGTTACCTGATTGGCGGAAGCAATAACTACGCCGCAAAAGTGAATGGCCAGGAAATCAGCCGGGCACAGTTTGAGAATGCGTTTAATAACGAACGTAACCGTATGCAGCAGCAGTTGGGCGACAGGTATTCTGAACTGGCGGCCAACGAAGGTTATATGAAAAGCCTGCGCCAGCAGGTGCTGAATCGTCTGATAGATGAAGCGCTGTTGGATCAATATTCCCGCGAACTGAAACTGGGCATCAGCGATGAGCAGGTAAAGCAGGCGATTTTCGCCACTCCCGCTTTTCAGGTGGACGGTAAGTTTGACAACAACCGCTATAACGCGATTGTGAATCAGATGGGAATGACGGCCGATCAGTATGCTCAGGCGCTGCGTAACCAGCTTACCACTCAGCAACTGATCAACGGCGTGGCCGGTACTGATTTTATGCTGAAAGGGGAAACCGACGAACTGGCGGCATTAGTCTCTCAACAGCGCGTGGTGCGTGAAGCCGTTATTGATGTCAACGCGCTGGCGGCGAAGCAGCAGGTGACCGATCAGGAAGTGTCCAGCTACTACGATCAGAATAAAGCCCGCTTTATGACGCCGGAACAGTTCCGCGTAAGCTATATCAAACTGGATGCCGCGACGATGCAGGCACCGGTCAGCGATGCGGATATTCAGGCCTATTATGACCAGCATGTAGATCAGTTTACTCAGCCGGAGCGCATTCGTTACAGCATTATTCAGACCAAAACGGAAGATGATGCGAAAGCGGTACTGGATGCGCTGAACAAGGGCGAAGATTTCGCCACGCTGGCGAAAGAGAAATCTACCGATATCATCTCTGCGCGTAATGGTGGCGATATGGGCTGGCTGGAAGAGTCTGCCACGGTGCCGGAACTGAAAAACGCCGGATTAAAAGAAAAAGGCCAGATATCTGGCGTGATTAAGTCGTCTGTCGGTTTTCTGGTGGCGCGTCTGGATGATATTCAGCCTGCCAAAGTGAAACCGTTAAGCGAGGTTCGCGACGACATTGCCGCGAAAGTGAAACAAGAAAAAGCGCTGGATGCTTACTATGCGTTGCAGCAGAAGGTGAGCGATGCGGCAAGCAACGACAATGAGTCGTTAGCAGGCGCTGAACAGGTCGCTGGCGTAAAAGCCGTTGAAACCGGCTGGTTTAGCCGTGACACCTTACCGGAAGAGCTGAACTTCAAACCGGTAGCCGATGCTATCTTTAATGGCGGTCTGGTGGGCGAAAATGGTACGCCGGGGCCGAATTCAGACATTATCACCGTAGATGGCGACCGGGCTTTTGTCGTGCGCGTGAGTGAACATAAACCTGAAGCCGTGAAACCGTTGGCAGAAGTGAAAGAACAGGTCACTGCCCTGGTGAAGCATAACAAAGCGGAACAACAGGCGAAGCTGGATGCGGAAAAACTGCTGGTCGAGCTGAAAGCGGGCAAAGGCGCGGAAGCAATGAAAGCGGCGGGTCTGAGTTTTGGCGAGCCTAAAACGTTAAGTCGTACCAGTCAGGATCCGGTGAGTCAGGCGGCCTTTGCGTTAAGCCTTCCGACGAAAGATAAGCCAGTTTATGGCGTGGCGAACGATATGCAGGGTAACGTCGTTCTGCTGGCGTTTGACGAGGTGAAAGCGGGCGCCATGCCGGAAGCGCAGAAAAAAGCGATGGTGCAGGGCATCACGCAGAACAATGCGCAAATTGTCTTTGAGGCGCTGATGAGCAATCTGCGTAAAGAGGCGAAAATCAAAATCGGCGATGCTCTGGAACAGCAGTAATCGTCGAGGCGCTTCGCAAAAAATTGCAAAATGTTGTATCCCACAAAGGCCGCTTTCGCGGCCTTTTCCATTTCTGAAAATTGCCGTTTGTTCGTTTTTCTCCGTCCCGCTATCGTGGCTGCACTGTTAACAAACAAGGAGAAAACAGTATGAAACACGGAATTAAAGCACTGCTTATTACACTTTCTTTAACCTGCGCGGGCATGGCCCATAGCGCACTGGCGGCGACGCCTGTCGCAAAAAATGCAGCGGTGGAAACAAAAGCGGATACGCCTTCTTCATCCTCCGCCAAAGCGGCATTACCTGCTAAAGCCAGCGATGATGAAGGTACCAGGGTGAGCATTAATACCGCGTCTGCGGAGGATCTGGCGCGGGTGATGAACGGCGTTGGGCTGAAAAAAGCGCAGGCTATTGTGAGCTATCGGGAGGAGTATGGTCCTTTTAAAACGGTGGATGATTTAAAGCAGGTGCCGGGAATGGGAAGCGCGCTGGTGGAGCGTAATCTGGCAGTTTTAACATTGTAATCACTTGCACAGTGGCAAAAATTTGCCAGACTGTAGAGGTCATACCAGTTATGACCTCTGTACTTGTCGTTTACTTATAACAACAACGTAAGGTTATTGCGCTATGCAAACACAAATCAAAGTCCGTGGATATCATCTTGATGTTTATCAACATGTTAATAATGCCCGCTATCTGGAGTTTCTGGAAGAGGCCCGTTGGGATGGGCTGGAAAACAGCGACAGCTTTCAGTGGATGACGGCCCGCAATATTGCTTTTGTGGTGGTAAACATCAACATAAATTACCGTCGCCCGGCGGTATTGAGCGATCTACTGACCGTGACCAGCCAGGTACAACAGCTTAACGGTAAAAGCGGCGTATTAAGCCAGACGATTACGCTGGAACCAGAAGGTCAGGTGGTGGCTGATGCGCTCATCACGTTTGTTTGTATTGATTTAAAAACGCAAAAAGCGCTGCCGCTGGAAGGCGAATTGCGTGAAAAGCTGGAACAGATGGTGCAATAACGCCTCGCTGTCTGATGGCGTTGAACTTGTCCGGCCTGGCGATATTGACCATGGTGAATATCGCCAGGCCGGATAAGGCACGTGCGCCGCCATCCGGCAAAACAATCACCTTAACCCGGTTTTTTGCTTCATTGCCGCCATCACCGCCGCTTTATTCGACAGATAATGATTCAGGCCGTTAGCGCGCAGATTACAGGCCGCGCAATGACCACAGCCATCGCCTCTAATGCCGTTATAGCAGGTCAGCGTGTCTTCGCGAACCAAATCCAGTTGGCCCCAATAATCGGCCAGCGCCCAGGTCTCAGCTTTATCAATCCACATTAAGGGCGTTTCGAAACGGATATCTTTCGCCATGCCCAGATTCACCGCGTGATTCAGCGCTTTGACGAACTCATCGCGACAGTCTGGATAGCCGGAAAAATCGGTCTCGCAAACGCCGGTGATCACCGCCTCGGCTTTGACCTGATAAGCGTAAATCGCCGCCAGCGTCAGAAAGAGAATATTGCGTCCCGGTACGAAAGTATTGGGGATACCGTCAGCGTTCGGTTCATAGTCCGGCACCGGAATGCTATCCCGCGTCAGGCTGCTGACCGCCAGTTCGTTCAGCAAAATGACATCCAGCACTTTATGCGCGCGTGCGCCAAGTTTTAACGCCAGCGCGCGCGCGACATCAATCTCTGCGCGGTGGCGCTGACCATAATCAAACGTGACACAATGCACTTCATCATACTGATGCCGCGCTTGCGCCAGACAAGTGGTGGAGTCCTGACCTCCACTAAATACAACAACGGCGCGTTTCATAGTTATCCTGATCAATGACGAAAGCCAATATGGTAACGCGTACGGATAATCCCGACCAGCTTCTTCACGGCTAAGGCGGCGGAAGCCAGGCTTCGCTAAATTCAAACCAGCCGCGAGGGGTGAGTCGAACGCCGTTAACGCCCGGTGGGGCGCTGATGCGATAGTGATAATTAAACAGCGGCGTAAGTGTGGCGTCATCCATCAGGTTGGCAAAAACTTGTTGTAGCGCGGCGCGGCGATCTTTTTCATTGGGCTGAATTTGCAGAGCGTCAAGCGTAGCCTGCAGATGGGAAAACGCAGGCGCGTCCAGGACATGTGACCAGATCTGATCGCAACGTAGCCACTGCTCCAGCGTATATTCCGGCGCTTCGCCGATCAGCCTGTCGCCCATCATCAGATCCGCTTGCGCCAACGCAGGGCAGTTATCCCAGTTTTTGGCATTATGAAAAATCAATGTTAACTCACAGCCGAGCGTCGCCAGGTAATGTCGAAGCTGTTCCGCCATCGTATGCAGCTCTACGGGAAGGTGGTACGCCAGGGTAAGTTTTTTCGGCAATGGCGTTTCATCAACGTCCTGCCATTGCGGGATTGTCCAGCCGGGTAGCAGCCCCTGACTTGGCATAATCAAGTTCTCATCTACCGGCAAGGTTTTCAGCAGCGAAGTATGATGGATAATATGTATCAGACGCCGCGCCTGCTGTACGTTGAGCCGTGAGCCCTTTTTGAGGGTTAAATAGCAAAAACCCAGACTAATACCACTACTTACCTGACTCAGCGTCGCCAGCTCTTCCGGTTTGCCGATGGCAATCTGCACCGGATGGCGGCAACTGGTGCCCAGATCTTGGGCAAACAGTTGCGGGGTGATCCAGAATTCAATCGCTTTCAGCAGCGGATGGCTGAGGTGATAATGGTCATGACTTTCCAGACGCACCAGTTCCGGCGTGAACAACGCCAGGCGAAAAGGACCGGTGCCGATAAGCGGCAGGTCAGGATGCGCCAGACCGCTACAATAGCTCGCCAGACGATGCGCCAGCCAGTAATCAGGTCGGTGAAGGAGAAAGGTCAGGCACTGAGGATGCGTTACTTCGATCCGTGCGACGCTAATAAACAATTTGCTTAGCGCGGGTAGGGTAAGCAGCCTTTCCAGGCGTTCGTGTAGCTGCGCGGTATCCACCGCATCGCCATTATGCCAGTGCAGCGTGGAGCGAATATAAAAATCCCAGCGTAAACCGTCGGCGGAAACCTTCCAGTGATGCGCCAGATCCCCGCAAGGATATTGGCTATCGCGGTCGAAGCGCGTTAACCCGGAAAAAACTTGCCCTGTGAGATGCTGTTCCGCGCGTCCTGGCAGGAAACCCGGCTGCAGCGGATCAAGCGGACGATAGTAGGGAATACGCAATGTCGGCGTATCGTTTTGCCATTGGCCGCCCATAAAAGGCTGGAGCATCGCCCGTAACTCGCCAGGCGCCAGCTGCGCCAGTTCCAGTACGTTGAGCTGCTGCCCTTTTTCCAGCGCCTGTTCCATCATGGCGGTGCGGAGCGATTCCGGCGTGACCAGAAACTGGAGCCGTCCACGTTTCCCGCGCCCGGACTGCGCCTCCCATCTTAGCCAACCAGCCTGCTGGGCCTGACGCAGCAGCGTTCGCAGATGGCGCTCGCTACAAAAACAGCGTTCGGCCAGTTCGCTAACGGTGACATGTTGCGTTTCCCCGGCGGAAGGCTGCCAGAGGCGTTGATATTGATTAAGCCGATTCAGTAGCCTCATAAAACCCGGAACACTTCCTTTTATCTGTTCACTATTACTTCCGTATATCTCAGGTAATACTGAACAACAAGTTAACCGCGTCACAGTGTGGAGAAAGAGATGGCCCGTCTGGCAGCATTTGATATGGATGGCACGTTATTAATGCCCGATCACCATTTGGGTAGAGAAACGATCGCCACGCTGGCGCGTCTGCGCGAACGCGATATCACTCTGACATTCGCTACGGGTCGTCATGTGCTGGAGATGCGGCATATTCTGGGGACGCTTTCACTGGATGCTTATCTTATTACCGGTAACGGGACGCGAATTCACTCGCTGGAAGGCGACGTGCTGCATCGTCAGGATCTCGATCCTCAGGTTGCCGATACGGTGATGCATCATGCCTGGGATACCCGAGCCAGTATGCATGTGTTTAATGACAACGGCTGGTTTACAGGCCAGGAGATCCCCGCGCTACTCCAGGCGCACGTCTACAGCGGCTTTCGTTATCAGGTTATCGATATAAAAAGCATTCCGGCCCATCAGGTGACGAAGATCTGTTTTTGCGGCGATCATGACGATCTGATCCGTTTGCGCATTCAGCTCAATGAGGCGCTGGAAGAACGCGCGCACCTCTGTTTCTCTGCCGTCGACTGCCTGGAAGTGCTACCGCTGGGGTGCAATAAAGGATCGGCGCTGGCGGTATTGAGCAATCATTTAGGGCTTTCACTGGCAGATTGCATGGCGTTTGGCGACGCGATGAACGATCGGGAAATGCTGGGCAGCGTCGGGCGGGGGCTCATTATGGGCAATGCCATGCCGCAGCTTATCGCCGCGCTGCCACACCTTTCGGTTATCGGACATTGTGGTAATCAAGCGGTATCACACTTTTTGACGCATTGGCTGGACAATCCGCATCTACCTTATTCCCCCGAATGAGAGATCTCTCCCAGCAAGCCAGACATTCAGTCTGGCTTTTTTTTGTTTCTAGTCGCCGGTAAGTAATTTTGCGATGGCCGCTGACCACGGCGCCAAATCGCCGATATGGTCGCTAACCCAGGACGGATGGTAATAGGTATCCAGATAGCGATCGCCGCTATCGCACAATAACGTCACGATAGCGCCGGTTTCTCCAGCCTCGCGCATCCGGGCCGCAAGCTGCAGTGCTCCCCACATATTCGTGCCGGTAGAGGCGCCGACTTTACGGCCCAGCTGCGTTTCCAGCCAGTGTGCGGTGGCAACGCTGGCGGCGTCCGGCACGCGCAGCATCTCATCTACGACATCCGGAATAAAAGAAGGCTCTACTCGCGGACGACCAATTCCTTCAATTTTACTGCCCACCGGGCTGCGTAATGAAGCGTCGCGATCCTGCCAGTAAGGTAAAAAGACGGAATTTTCCGGATCCACCACCATGAGCTGAGTATCATAGCCCTGGCAGCGAATATAGCGCCCAATCGTCGCAGAGGTTCCGCCCGTTCCGGCGCTCATGACGATAAATCGCGGTACCGGATGGGGTTCGTTGCGCATCTGGCGGAAAATACTGTCGGCAATATTATTGTTGCCCCGCCAGTCGGTAGCTCGTTCTGCGTAGGTAAACTGGTCCATATAGTGACCGTTCAGTTCATGCGCCAGCCGCTCGGAGGCGGCATAAATTTCGCAGGCGCTCTCCACAAAATGACAGTGGCCGCCGTAAAATTGAATCTGTTCGATTTTACGTTTTGCGGTACAGGCGGGCATGACGGCGATGAACGGCAGTCCCAGTAAACGCGCGAACCAGGCTTCGGAAATCGCCGTTGAGCCTGATGACGCTTCAATAATCGGAGTGCCTTCTTTAATCCAGCCATTGCACAGCCCATAAAGGAACAGCGAGCGCGCCAGACGATGCTTAAGGCTACCGGTGGGATGCGTGCTTTCGTCTTTCAGGTAAAGCTGGATACCCGGAAATGCCGACAGGGGCAAACGAATAAGATGCGTATCCGCCGAGCGCTGGTGGTCAGCGTTAATTTCATTAATGGCATTTTTAACCCAATTGCTACTCATCATTAATATCCATTTATCATTTTGTGCCAAGAGTAGCGAAAAGTACGGAAAAAATTGTTGCTATTTGGCCTTTAAATTACAATGTAAGGAGAAAAATATTCTCTATGGAGTGGGTATGTTAGATAAAATTGACCGTAAACTGCTTTGCTTATTGCAGCAGGACTGTACCCTCTCTTTGCAGGCGCTGGCGGATGCCGTTAATCTGACGACAACGCCTTGCTGGAAGCGGCTTAAACGCCTGGAAGATGACGGTATCCTGCTTGGCAGGGTCGCGCTGCTGGACCCGGAAAAACTGGGGCTGGGGTTAACCGCTTTTGTGTTGATAAAAACGCAGCACCACAGCAGTGAATGGTACTGTCGGTTCGTGACCGTCGTCTCTGAGATGCCGGAAGTGCTTGGCTTCTGGCGGATGGCGGGGGAATACGACTATCTGATGCGAGTTCAGGTGGCCGACATGAAGCGGTATGACGACTTCTATAAACGTCTGGTCAATAGCGTCCCAGGACTGTCAGACGTCACCTCCAGTTTTGCGATGGAACAGATTAAGTACACCACATCTCTGCCCATTGAATAATTCTCCCGGTATTGCCGGAAATCATATCAGGAAATAACGCGTGCGATTATTTGCTCAATTAAGCTGGTACTTTCGCCGGGAATGGCGTCGCTATCTTGGCGCGGTGGCCCTGCTTATGCTTATTGCGATGCTTCAGCTGATCCCGCCCAAAGTGGTGGGGATTGTCGTGGATGGCGTAACCGCACAGCATTTTACTCCAGGCCGAATAGCGATGTGGATTGGCACCATTGCCCTGATCGCCGTAGTGGTCTATTTGTTGCGCTATGTCTGGCGCGTGCTGCTATTTGGCGCTTCTTATCAATTAGCCGTCGAACTGCGTGAAGATTATTATCGCCAGCTGAGCCGTCAGCATCCTGAATTTTATCAGCGCCATCGGACGGGCGATCTTATCGCGCGTGCGACGAATGATGTGGATCGCGTCGTATTTGCGGCGGGCGAGGGCGTTCTGACGCTGGTTGACTCGCTGGTAATGGGCTGCGCGGTACTGATTGTCATGTCGACGCAAATTAGCTGGCAGCTAACGCTATTAGCGCTGTTGCCGATGCCGATTATGGCGCTGATGATCAAACGTTACGGCGATCGGCTGCATGACTATTTCAAACTGGCGCAGGCCGCCTTCTCCAGCCTGAACGACCGCACGCAGGAGAGTCTGACCAGCATCCGCATGATCAAAGCGTTTGGTCTGGAGGATCGCCAGTCTTCGCTGTTTGCGGCGGATGCCGAAGATACCGGCAAGAAAAATATGCGCGTGGCGCGTATTGACGCGCGTTTTGATCCAACCATTTACATCGCCATTGGCATGGCGAACCTGCTCGCGATTAGCGGCGGAAGCTGGATGGTGGTTAACGGCAGCCTGACGCTGGGCGAACTCACCAGCTTTATGATGTATCTGGGGTTGATGATTTGGCCGATGCTGGCGCTGGCCTGGATGTTTAATATCGTGGAGCGGGGTAGCGCCGCTTACAGCCGCATCCGCGCCATGCTGGCGGAAGCGCCGGTAGTTAAGGATGGTGAAGAGCCGGTCCCGGCGGGGCGCGGCGAACTGACGGCGGCCATTCGTGAGTTTTGCTATCCGCAAACGACGCATCCGGCGCTGGAGAATGTGAACTTTCGCCTTAAACCGGGTCAGATGCTGGGGATATGCGGTCCGACCGGCGCGGGGAAAAGCACAATCTTGTCGCTTATCCAGCGCCATTTTGATGTGACGCAGGGAGAAATCCGATTCCATGACATGCCGTTGACGCATCTGCAACTGGATAGCTGGCGTAGCCGACTGGCGGTCGTCAGCCAGACGCCGTTTTTGTTCTCGGACTCTATTGCCAATAATATTGCGCTCGGACGCCCGGAGGCGACCCAGGAAGAGATTGAACAGGTGGCGCGTTTAGCCAGCGTACATGAGGATATTCTCCGTTTGCCTCAGGGCTACGACACGCAGGTAGGTGAACGTGGCGTCATGTTATCGGGAGGGCAAAAACAGCGTATCTCGATTGCCAGAGCGCTGCTGTTGAATGCGGAAATTCTGCTTCTTGATGATGCGCTCTCAGCAGTAGATGGTCGCACGGAGCATCAGATTTTGCATAATTTGCGCCAGTGGGGCGAAGGGCGTACGGTCATCATCAGCGCGCATCGTTTATCCGCGCTGACCGACGCCAATGAAATTATCGTTATGCAACATGGTCATGTTGTTCAGCGCGGCGATCACGATCAACTGGCGCAGCAGATTGGCTGGTATCGCGATATGTATCGCTATCAGCAACTGGAGGCCGCGCTGGATGACGCGCCGGAACGCGGCGAGGAGGCGGCGAATGCGTAGTTTTGGACAGCTATGGCCGACGCTGAAACGGTTACTGGCGTATGGCTCGCCATGGCGAAAAACGCTCTCTGTCGCGGTGATGATGCTGTGGATTGCGGCGGCGGCGGAAGTTAGCGGTCCGCTGCTGATCAGCTATTTCATTGATAACATGGTGGCCCGCCACCATTTACCGTTGGGCAAGGTCGCGGGGCTGGCGGCCGCCTATGTGGGGCTACAATTTCTGGCGGCGGGTCTGCATTACGCCCAGTCTTTATTATTTAACCGGGCGGCCGTTGGCGTGGTTCAGTCCTTGCGCACGGACGTCATGGATGCCGCCTTGCGTCAGCCGCTAAGCGCCTTCGACACGCAGCCTGTCGGACAATTAATTTCACGCGTGACCAACGATACGGAAGTCATCCGCGATCTGTACGTCACGGTCGTCGCGACGGTATTACGTAGCGCGGCGTTGATCGGCGCCATGCTGGTCGCCATGTTCAGCCTTGACTGGCGGATGGCGCTGGTGGCGATTTTGATTTTTCCGGCGGTATTGACCGTGATGATCATTTATCAGCGCTACAGCACGCCGATTGTACGCCGCGTGCGGGCATATCTGGCGGATATTAACGACGGCTTTAACGAAATCATCAACGGGATGAGCGTAATTCAGCAGTTTCGCCAGCAGGCGCGCTTCGGCGAACGCATGGGCGAGGCCAGCCGCTCGCACTACATGGCGCGGATGCAGACGCTACGCTTAGACGGCTTTTTATTGCGTCCGCTGCTTAGCCTCTTTTCTGCGCTCATTTTGTGTGGTTTGTTGATGCTTTTCAGCTTTACGTCTGCCGGCACGATTGAGGTCGGGGTGCTGTATGCGTTCATTAGCTATTTGTCACGTCTGAACGAGCCGCTCATTGAACTGACCACCCAGCAATCCATGCTACAGCAGGCGGTTGTGGCGGGAGAGCGTGTTTTTGAACTGATGGATCGCCCGCGCCAGCGCTATGGCAGCGACGACAGGCCGTTACAAAGCGGGGCGATTGATATTGATCATCTGTCGTTTGCTTACCGCGACGATAATCTTGTTTTACAGGACATTACGCTATCAGTACCGTCCCGTAGCTTTGTGGCGCTGGTGGGGCACACCGGCAGCGGGAAGAGCACGCTCGCCAGCTTATTAATGGGGTACTACCCTCTGACGCAAGGCAAAATTCGGCTGGATGGGCGAGAAATCGCCTCTCTTAATCATCGCGTTTTACGCCAGGGCGTGGCGATGGTTCAACAGGACCCGGTAGTGATGGCGGATACCTTTCTGGCTAATGTGACGCTGGGGCGCGATGTCTCCGAGGCGCAGGTGTGGCAGGCGCTGGAAACAGTACAACTGGCAGACCTGGCGCGCGGCCTGAGCGACGGGCTGCATACGCATCTCGGCGAGCAGGGAAATACGCTGTCCGTCGGGCAAAAACAGCTATTGGCGCTGGCGCGCGTGCTGGTTGACGCCCCGCAAATATTAATTCTTGATGAGGCGACGGCCAGCATCGATTCCGGCACTGAACAGGCGATACAGCAGGCGCTGGCGGCGATTCGCGAGCGCACCACGTTGGTGGTTATTGCCCATCGGCTATCGACAATCGTGGAGGCGGATACCATTCTGGTTCTCCATCGCGGCCAGGCGGTGGAGCGCGGGACGCATCAACAATTGCTGGCGGCGCAAGGGCGCTACTGGCAAATGTATCAATTACAGTTAGTTGGCGAGGAGTTAGCCGCCAGCGTACACGAAGAACCCGGCCCTGCGGCATAAGGTTTGGCGCCACAGGGCAAAGCCTCGCCCATCATGCACCGTCGTGGTGCGTTTTTCTTTCCCTGCTTCAATGTTGGGGCGCGTCAATATAAAGACGCGCCGCTAGCCGCGCTTTTCCTCGCTCGCCAGCTTCTGGCACATCCTTTGCAATATCCATTCTGAAGAGTCCATGCGCGGCGGCAGCCGTTACCTAATTCTGACTGGAGGGTTCTATGAAGCTGGTTACCGTGATTATCAAACCGTTCAAGCTGGAGGATGTGCGGGAGGCGCTTTCTTCCATTGGCATTCAGGGACTGACCGTCACCGAAGTGAAAGGGTTTGGCCGTCAGAAAGGACACGCCGAACTGTATCGCGGCGCGGAGTACAGCGTAAATTTCCTGCCGAAGGTCAAAATTGATGTTGCTATCGCCGACGACCAACTGGAAGAGGTGATCGATATCATCAGTAAAGCGGCTTACACCGGAAAAATTGGCGACGGCAAAATTTTCGTCGCGGAGCTCATGCGCGTTATTCGGATTCGTACCGGCGAAGCTGACGAAGCAGCGCTGTAAGACCCGCCACACAGCAACAGGAAATGAAAAAATGAAGATAGCGATGATAAAAACCACACTGGCTTCACTGGCGCTGCTGCCTGGGCTAACGATAGCCGCGCCGGCGGTTGCCGATAAAGCGGATAGTGCTTTTATGATGATTTGCACCGCGCTGGTGCTGTTCATGACGATACCGGGTATCGCGCTGTTTTACGGCGGATTAATTCGCGCTAAGAACGTGTTGTCAATGTTAACGCAAGTGACCGTCACCTTTGCGCTGGTCTGTATTTTATGGGTGGTGTACGGCTATTCGCTGGCTTTTGGCGAAGGGAATCATTTCTTCGGTAATGCCGATGGGGCGATGTTGAAGAATATCGCGTTGACGGCGGTAACGGGGACGATTTATCAGTATATTCATGTCGCGTTTCAGGGATCTTTCGCCTGCATTACCGTCGGGCTGATTGTCGGCGCGCTGGCGGAGCGTATTCGTTTTTCGGCGGTACTGATTTTTGTCGTGGTGTGGTTCACGCTCTCTTATATCCCGATTGCGCACATGGTGTGGGGCGGCGGCCTGCTGGCTGCTCACGGCGCGCTGGATTTTGCCGGTGGTACGGTGGTGCATATTAACGCCGCTATCGCCGGGCTGGTAGGGGCTTATTTAATTGGCAAACGCGTCGGCTTTGGGAAAGAAGCATTTAAACCCCATAACCTGCCGATGGTCTTTACCGGTACTGCGATTCTGTATATCGGCTGGTTTGGATTTAACGCGGGTTCTGCGGGGAGCGCAAACGAGATAGCAGCGCTGGCCTTTGTGAACACCGTGGTGGCGACCGCCGCCGCGATTCTGGGGTGGATTATCGGCGAGTGGACGCTACGCGGTAAGCCTTCCCTGCTAGGGGCGTGTTCCGGCGCGATTGCCGGTCTGGTCGGCGTGACGCCAGCCTGTGGCTATGTTGGCGTTGGCGGCGCGCTGGTTATCGGCGTTATTGCGGGTCTGGCGGGATTGTGGGGAGTCACCATGCTTAAACGTCTGTTACGGGTAGATGATCCGTGCGACGTATTTGGCGTTCACGGCGTTTGCGGAATAGTCGGCTGTATCCTGACCGGCGTTTTTGCCGCCAGTTCGCTGGGCGGCGTTGGCTTTGTCGACGGCGTTACGATGGGACATCAGGTGATGGTACAGCTGGAAAGTATTGCTATTACGGTCGTCTGGTCCGGCGTTGTCGCGTTTGTTGGTTACAAACTGGCGGATATCCTTGTTGGACTGCGTGTACCGGAAGAGCAGGAGCGCGAGGGGCTGGATGTGAACAGTCACGGCGAGAATGCGTATAACGCGTGATTGCGCAACATGCCTGATGGCGCTGCGCTTATCCAGTTTACCGTAGGCCGGATAAGCGCAGCGTCATCAGGCCATTAACGCCACATAGCGGCATGTTTTTTTAATTGTGATTACGCATTACCCCTTCCTGCACGGTTGAAGCGACCAGCGCGCCATCCTGAGTATAAAACTCGCCGCGAACAAAGCCCCGGGCGCTGGAGGCGGAAGTGCTCTCTACGCTATAAAGTAGCCATTCATTAAAATTGAACGGGCGATGGAACCACATAGAGTGATCGATAGTGGCGATCTGAATGCCCTTTTCCAGAAAACCGATGCCGTGAGGCTGAAGCGCGACGGGAAGGAAATTCAGATCCGAGGCGTATCCCAGTAAATATTGATGGACGCGAATGTCATCCGGAACGGTGCCATTGGCGCGAATCCATACCTGACGCACAGGCGCGGCGACGTGACCTTTCAACGGATTGTGAAATTCGACGGGACGAATTTCCAGCGGGCGATCGCAGAGAAACTTTTCTTTCAGAATCGGCGGCAGTAAATGCGCCAGCGATTGCGCGATTTCCGTTTCTGACGGTAGTCCTTCCGGCCCGACTGCCGTCGGCATGGTTTTTTGATGTTCGAAACCCGGTTCCGGCGCCTGGAATGAGGCGGTCATGTAAAAGATGGGTTTCCCGTTCTGAATAGCGGCAACGCGGCGGGCGCTGAAGCTATTCCCATCGCGCAGCACTTCTACGTCATAGATAATGGGTTTTTGGCTATCGCCCGGCCGCAGAAAATAGCTGTGGAATGAATGCACCAGTCGTGCTTCCGGCACAGTTTCTTTGGCGGCATAGAGTGCCTGGCCCACCACCTGACCACCAAATACCTGGCGCAGCCCTAAGTCTTCACTTTGGCCCCGAAAGAGTCCTTCTTCAATTTTTTCCAGATTCAATAATGTCAGCAAATTATTCAGTGTCTGACTCATACATACTCTCCAGGTGACAACGATGCCGAAGCGAGGTAGGGCAGAGTATAACGCAATTTTGCAAGTGGTCCGATGGGTACAAAAGTCTGAATAACAGACCAATTCCAGGCAAAAATGAGTGACATGTGCCACACTTAATCACGTTATGTTTCTGTTAACCACTCTTCCGGCGGGGGGAAAGGCCTGCTGGTGCATTGATGATAAGGAGAATTGAATGAAACTCGTGCACATCGTAAGTGGTTTAGCGGTTGCGATATCTCTGGCGGCCTGCGCTGATAAAAGCGCTGATATCCAGACGCCTGCGCCAAACCCTAACATGTCGATTACAGCTAACCAGTCTACTATTCAGCAGCCCAATGTTTCCGGTACCGTCTGGATCCGCCAGAAGGTCGCTCTGCCGCCAGATGCGGTGCTGACCGTGACGCTTTCAGATGCTTCGCTGGCTGATGCGCCGTCTAAGGTGCTGTCGCAAAAAGTGGTACGTACCGAAGGTAAACAGGCGCCTTTCAGTTTTGTGTTGCCGTTTAACCCATCAGATATTCAACCTAACGCGCGTATTCTCCTGAGCGCGGCCATCACCGTTGATAATAAGCTGGTATTTATTACCGATAGCGTGAAACCGGTGATTAATAATGGCGGTACTAAAGCGGATCTTACGCTGGTACCGGTACAGCAAACGGCGGTGCCTGTGCAGGCCAGCGGTGGTGCGACGACGACGGTTCCATCGACTTCGCCGACCCAGGTCAATCCGTCTTCTGCCGTTCCTGCGCCTACCCAGTATTAATCCTGCGCCAACCCTCTCCGTTACGGAGAGGGTTAATACACCCAGCGATAGCGTTGTAAATCGATTTGTCCGCTTCCCGACACCACCACGCCTTCCGCCAGTAATGCCTGACGTTGCCGCTGTAGATCCGGCCCGGTAAGTGATATTGCGCCGTGGCGGTTCACCACCCGATGCCATGGTAAAGTGCTGCCTTCCGGCAGACGTTTTAACACTCCGCCGACCTGACGCGCCGCCCGAGGGGAACCGGCAAGCCGGGCGACATCACCGTAGGTCGTGACAAATCCTTCCGGGATCGAGGCGACGATTTGCCAGACGCGTTGAGGAAAAGTGTCCTGAATATCCATAATAGAATCCTGCGTTAATGCTTCAGGATAATCTGGAATAAGGGGGGAGGAAAGCCCGGATGCGCAAGAAACCAGCATCCGATGCCTGATGGGTTGCAATTGCACGATATAGCAGTGATAATGCGCCTGCGCGTTGGTTCACAACGCTCTCAATGGGGGCTCTGTTGGTTCTCCCGCAACGCTACTCTGTTTACCAGGTCAGGTCCGGAAGGAAGCAGCCAAGGCAGATGACGCGTGTGCCGGGATGTAGCTGGCAGGGCCCCCACCCATTTGTGCCTCTCCACACTGTTTTTTTCTGCTGTGCGACGTTATAGCCGCTGTTCCGC
Organism: Salmonella sp. 32031103-2018-00083-FB-01-SM-01; assembly: GCF_017571995.1. Lineage (NCBI taxonomy): Bacteria > Pseudomonadati > Pseudomonadota > Gammaproteobacteria > Enterobacterales > Enterobacteriaceae > Salmonella > Salmonella sp. 32031103-2018-00083-FB-01-SM-01. The sequence goes on along the minus strand of NZ_JAGEQL010000003.1, from coordinate 405,719 downwards.
CCAAAGAATAAATGCCGTAGCGGGTAGGGGCTTACTGTATAACCAGCCCTGACCATAATGTACGCCATGCTGGCGTAGCCACTGTTCTTGCCTGGTCGTTTCGATGCCTTCTGCGACCATCTTAAGTTTGAGCGTTTTCGCCATTTCAATAATATGCGGCGTGACGTTTTTATATTCCAGCGCATCGACAAAAGATTTATCAATTTTAAGGACATCTACATCCAGATTTTGTAAGTAGCTGAGGCTGGAATAGCCGGTGCCAAAGTCATCAATATAAATTGAATGTCCCGCGTTACGGTATCTGGCGACAATTGGCGCGCTGGTTTTCGGATCGGCGAACTCGCGTTCTGTTAATTCAAGCGCGATTTGCGACGGAGAAATTTGGCTACGGTTCAGCAGCGTGCTTAACAGCGCCGGCAGCGTTTCTGACGCCAGATCGGATGCCTCAAGATTGATTGAAATATGTTGTTCGGGATGGGACTTTAACCAACTCCCCATGTCTTCAAAAACGGTTTCGATGATTAGCCGGGTTAGCGGCTCCGTGAGCCCGGTTTGTTCAGCCAGCGCGATAAAAATTTCCGGCGAAAGGAAGGTGCCGTCCGCCTGTTGCCAGCGAGCTAAAGCTTCGGCACCGACAATTTTTCCGCTGCTCAGGGAGACAATAGGCTGATAGTGTACGTTAATTTCGCGATTGTCTATCGCATCCTGGAGACGGTGGCGGGGCGACTGTAGCCGACGCAAAATACGCAGAATAAAGGCCGCAGCCAGCAGACCCGTTACGATGCCCGCCGGTAGCCAGATAAATGCCTGTCGATACCAGCTCCTTTCCAGCGGAGCGGTCGGTGCCCAGCTTACGATAGTAATGCCCATTTCCGGAAAGGGGTGAATAGCATACTGAATGCCTCGGTTTTCCAGCCGCAGGGGCGTCTCATGGTGAATGAGCGGAAGAATAGCGAGGTCAAGGTTACCGCTGCTGGCAACCACAGTATTGCGTTCCCGGCCAATAATAGCGACGTCAATCGGCCATGCGCCAAACGGAATCACATCGATAAAGGACGCCGGGTCGATCATCACGATATAGCTGTCGCTCCCGAGTGCCGCCATATAGCGTTTTATACCCAGATCGTTTTGCGCCGTAAACCAGGCGCGATAACCGTCGCGAGTGATTTTCATGGGCGGAGGGAAAGCGGGAATATGGCTCTCTTTTTCAAGTGAGGAGCAAACGGGAATCGAATTTTTAAGATACAGAACTTCCTGGACATACCGAAAGCTATAAGACACGCGGCGCATGGCGAGTAAATGGGCGCTGCTGCAGGGCTCGCCTTTAAAGGAGGCAATATGCGTTAACGCGGCTTTTGCCTGGTCACTGACCCTTTCTGTACGTAGCGCCACCCGGGACGAGAAGATATCCAGCTCTTCGTTAAACCTTTTTTCAACTTGACGGTGCGCCAGCCACAGACTCAATCCTATCGGGAAAAGGACAGACAGGATAAGCACTCCCGTTACCAGGCTGACCAGATGTCGTGTTGTCACAGTGATGTCCTTATAAACACAGCGTAGAGAAAGTATATCCGATCGTAAATCGCGCCCTCGAATGATAAAGCTATTTTATCGATTTTACAGATATAGGGGCCAGACTAACGCGTTACGCCACATTGCTTTTGCCGCCAGGAAGAGATCGTGAATGTTTACCGGTTGAAAAAGGAGCGTTGATAGCGTATTTTATTGTTATGTTATAACATAATTGAGAGGGCGCAATGAAACCTGATATTCATCCTGTATACCGCACCGTCGTATTTCACGACACCAGCGCAAATGAATATGTGAAAGTGGGATCAACTATCAAAACTGAACGTGAAATCGAACTGGACGGCGTGACATATCCGTATGTCACTATTGATGTGTCATCAAAATCGCATCCTTTTTATACCGGTAGACAGAAAACGTTTGATAGCGAAAGTAGCGCCGCACGCTTCCAGAAACGTTTTGGTCATTTTATCGGCGCTAAAAGGGGTAAATGAAATGCAGGTGTTAAACTCACTTCGCAATGCAAAACAACGGCATCCGGATTGCCAGATAGTCAAACGCAAAGGACGCTTATACGTGATTTGTAAAACAAATCCGCGTTTTAAGGCGGTTCAGGGGCGTAAAAAAAGACGTTAAAAAACCAACAGTTCAGGGAAAGCAGTGCGTACCAGGGAGGGTGCGCACTTTTTTATTACCGGCTGGCTTCTGCGCGGGCCAGCGTAAAAATATCGTAGAAGGAAAGTTCGCCCTTACGGGCAACCATTTTTTGCAGCTGGACTTTATGTTCATTATCCACCTGTGGAGACTGAAGAATCGTCTCAATGAGCGTGGGGGGAACAAAGCGGGTGTTGTACCATTCGCCGTTGTAACAGACCCGGAGGTCCAGCACATCGATGTCGTTATAGTGATAACGCGGGGCGATGTCGAAAAAGAAGAAGCCATTAAATGCGATAAATAACACCACTAACAGCCACACTGACCCCACCAGCGTTTCTGATTGCAGCATGACCGCCAGCGTCGCAAACCAGGCCGCATACATCGCGATAAATAACCCAGGATGCTTGCGGATAAAACTGATACTAAAACGCGGCCTGTTATCGCGTTTTTCACGGACGTTTAAGTCATCAATAGTTTCGCTAAGCAGGCGCTGTATCTCTGTCATCTTTTGCCTTCATGATTTCTGCGACATAGGGGTAGTAACAGCCCATTTTAAAGGGAGGTGTAACGTGAAAAAAGTAACAGATTAACCACGAATTAGCATAACAGTTATCATTTTGACTACAATTTTTTAATGATTCGCGCCGGATTTCCGCCTACCACGACGTCTGGCGGTACGTTTTTTGTCACCACAGCGCCTGAAGCGACGACGACGTTATCGCCGATGGTTACGCCAGGATTAACGACGGCTCGTCCGCCTATCCAGACGTTATTTCCGATAGTGACGGGTTTACCGAATTCTCTGCCGCTGTTGCGTTCGACGGCGTCCAGCGGGTGCGTGGCGGTATAGATATGTACCCCTGGCGCGAGCATACAATTATCGCCAATATGAATTGGGCAAACATCAAGCATGACGCAGTCGAAGTTAGCGTAAAAGGAGTGACCAAGAAAAATATTATAGCCGTAGTCGCAACGAAAGGAAGGTTCAATATAGGCGTCTTCGCATCGACCCAACAGGTCGCGTAAAATCGCCTGACGCTTATTTATTTCATCAGGCGTAGTATAATTGTATTGATGGATGAGTTGACGCGCCCGCAGTCGATCCTGGCATAAAGTTTCATCGGTCGGGCAATACAGTGCCCCAGCGATCATTTTTTGTTTTTCGTCACTCATCGCGCGCTCCCCTTGGTGGATATTATCGCAATAGAAGCAATAATAAAGTATTAGAGGGAACGTTCCCTGCTATTGGTATGTGATCTATATCACTGTTCTATAATAGCCCGTTGTGTTATTAGCCAGAACGAGGAGGCAGATAACACCTGCGTGTTCTCTAAAAAGTAATGTAGCGTGATTAACGAATGAATTTCCATACTGAAGAGGGGATCTTGTCGTAGAGTTTGTTCATCGTCAATTCTGCAAGACGGTGATCCGCAGCTGAGTAAAATACAGCCAGCTCATTGTCGGACAATTCATATTTATTTTTCTCAATGACGCGCTCCAGAGTGTCAATTGTCTGACAGCGCCGTAAACGCATCAAATAATCAGTTTTAGTTAATGGTTTATCAGACATAAATTCTACCTATGATTGTAATAATTTTTAACAAGACAAACTAACAGGATTAGCCCTGGTGGCGTTGACGAAACAACGGAACAGGCGGTTGCCCGATTTACGCCATTTTTGCAAATCCTGCGTATTAATACCATAGCTGCTGAACAACATAAAGGTGTCGTCCAGGTATTCATCTATCTGCGCAATCAATTTATTGTCTTCATTGTACTTAATTTTATAATTAAGAGCGAAAGTTGCAATATGCTCTATCAGCTCATTGAGCTGCAGGTTGACTGCTGAGGTCGGGTCATTAACCCAGCCATGGTTGCTTTCTTCAAGGTTTGCAAGACAGTCATGATACAGGGTTTCGCAAAGAAATTTAAGCTGTGCTATATCATGTCTTTTGGGTGAGTATTCGTCCATAATGCATCCCCTTTTTAGTGGCTTAAACTAACCGAACACCTTCGGGATGGATACAACTAACTAACCTGGTACTTCCCACGTCACCTTATGATTTAACTATAATCTACTCTAAAAAACTTTTCATCGTCATATTACGAAAAATTACAATTGCGTGAAAGCCGCGTGTTGCCATACTTTTTCGAATTTTAACAGTGATCGTCGGTCGCCTAAAAAGGAACCAGTTTTATTGTTTATGTAATCATTGGGTTAACGTTTTTTAGCTTTTCAGGCTAAAACAATAGACTCTGACAGGAGAAAATAGCCAGGAATATTCTTAATATTTCTTAATTAATGGCTGAATTAAGAAATGGCCAACTTTCCTAAGAAAAGCCTTTAACGCAGTAAGGATTATACCTTTTATTAATATGGCAAAAAATAATCAATCTAACAATAAGCGTATTTTATGATTTTTGCGTAAAAAAGGCCGCTTGCGCGGCCTTATCAACAGTGAGCAAATCAGCGATGTTCTGTCGAATGACTATGCTCAATATCTTCGCTTTTACGGCTAAAGCGGCGGCGTACCACCACAAAGAAGACCGGTACGAAGAAAATAGCCAGTACGGTTGCCGTTACCATCCCGCCCAGTACGCCAGTACCTACCGCATTCTGCGCGCCGGAACCCGCGCCGGAACTGATAACCAGCGGCATAACCCCCAGCATGAACGCTAACGAGGTCATCAGAATCGGGCGCAAACGCATCCGGACGGCCTCCAGCGTCGCTTCTACCAGACCTTTCCCTTCTTTATCCATTAAGTCTTTGGCGAATTCGACGATAAGTATCGCGTTCTTCGCCGACAACCCAATGGTTGTGAGCAGGCCCACCTGGAAGTAAACGTCGTTAGTCAGTCCGCGGAAGGTGGCGGCCAGCAGCGCGCCGATAACCCCAAGCGGAACAACCAGCATTACGGAGAACGGGATAGACCAGCTCTCATACAATGCCGCCAGACACAGGAAGACGACGATCAGCGAGATAGCATACAGGGCAGGGGCCTGGTTGCCGGACAACCGTTCCTGGTAGGACATCCCGGTCCAGTCATACCCAATGCCTGACGGCAGCTTGCTGGCCAGTTCTTCCATCATCGCCATCGCTTCACCGGTACTCTTGCCTGGCGCCGCCTGACCCAGAATTTCCATCGAAGGCAGACCGTTATAGCGTTCCAGACGCGGCGAACCATATTCCCAGCGGGAAGAGGAGAATGCGGAGAATGGCACCATCTGACCATCGCTACCACGAACGTACCAGTCGTTAATATCATCCGGCAACATGCGGTATTTCGCTTCGGACATCACGTAAACTTTCTTCACACGACCGCGATCGATAAAGTCGTTTACATAGCTGCCGCCCCATGCTGCGCCCAGCGTGGTATTAATGTCGCTAATAGACACGCCCAGCGCCTGAGCTTTTTCCTGGTCGATATCGATTTTAAACTGCGGCGTATCTTCCAGACCGTTAGGTCGAACGCCGACCAGCAGATCAGGATATTTCGCCACCTCGCCGAACAACTGATTACGTGCCTGGGTGAGTTTTTCATGACCAAGTCCCGCCTGGTCAATCAACTCGAAGTCAAACCCGGTTGCGGTGCCCAGTTCAACAATCGCCGGCAGGTTAAAGGCGAAGACCATCGCATCTTTAATTTGTGAAAACGCTGCGGTTGCCCGCTGGGTAATCGCTTCAACCTTGTTTTTTTCGCCTGGACGATCGGCCCAGTCTTTCAACGACACGAATGCAATACCGGTATTCTGACCGCGCCCTGCAAAACCGAAGCCGTTGACGGCGAATACCGATTCAACGTTGGCTTTCTCTTTGTTCAGATAGTAATCCGTGACCTCATCCAGCACTTTTTGCGTGCGCTCTTGCGTCGCGCCGGCGGGGAGCTGGACCATTGTCAGGAATACGCCCTGGTCTTCATCCGGCAAGAAAGAGCTTGGCAGACGAACGAACAGATAAGCCATACCGACGACGATAATGAGATAGAGCAGCAGATAACGCCCGGTGCTGCGCAGAATATTACCTACGCTATCGGTGTAGTGATGCGTGCTCTTATCGAACAGGCGGTTAAACCAGCCGAAAAAGCCTTTTTTCCCTTCGCCATGATCGCCTTTGGCGACGGGTTTGAGCATCGTCGCGCACAGCGCGGGCGTCAGGATCAGCGCGACCAGCACCGACAGCGCCATCGCCGATACGATGGTGATAGAGAACTGACGATAAATTGCCCCGGTTGAGCCGCCAAAGAAGGCCATCGGAATAAATACCGCCGACAGTACCATCGCGATACCCACCAATGCGCCCTGAATCTGGCCCATGGATTTGCGCGTCGCTTCCTTCGGCGGAAGGCCTTCTTCCGTCATAACACGTTCGACGTTCTCGACCACCACGATGGCGTCATCCACCAGCAAGCCGATGGCGAGCACCATCCCGAACATCGTCAGCGTGTTTATCGAGAAACCGAATGCCGCAAGCACGGCAAAGGTTCCCAACAACACCACCGGAACCGCAATAGTCGGAATCAACGTCGCGCGGAAGTTCTGCAGGAACAGGTACATCACCAGGAACACGAGGATAATCGCTTCGACCAGCGTTTTTACCACTTCATGAATAGAGATCTTCACGAACGGCGTGGTGTCATACGGGTAGACGATTTTCATCCCTGGCGGGAAGAACGGTTCCATTTTTTTCAGTTCGGCGCGAATAGCGGTAGCGGTATCCAGCGCGTTGGCGCCGGTAGCCAGTTTGATGCCAAGACCTGACGCTGGCTGACCGTTAAATTTCGCGATGACGTCGTAGTTTTCGCCGCCAAGCTCAATTTTCGCTACATCCCGCAGACGAACCTGGGAGCCATCCTGATTCACCTTCAGCAGGATTTTGCCAAACTCATCCGTTGAGGTCAGACGCGTTTGGGCAATAATCGATGCGTTAAGCTGCTGGCCTTTTACCGGCGGCGTACCACCGAGCTGACCTGCTGCGACCTGGGCGTTCTGCGCTTTGATCGCGTTAATCACGTCGACCGGCGTCAGTTGGTATTTGGTCAGCTCTGTCGGATTCATCCAGATACGCATCGCATATTGCGAACCAAACAGCTGGACGTCGCCCACCCCAGAGGTACGGCTGATCGGATCTTTCATATTGGCGGCAACGTAATCCGAAATATCCTCCTGGGTCATGGTGCCGTCGGTGTTAATGACGCCCACTACCATCAGGAAGCTACTTGAGGACTTCTCAACGCTTACGCCCTGTTGCTGTACTTCCTGGGGAAGTAACGGCATTGCCAGTTGCAACTTGTTCTGAACCTGAACCTGCGCGATATCCGCATCGGTGCCGGATTCAAAGGTCAGCGTGATCTGCACGGTCCCCGTGGAGTCACTGTTGGAGGACATATACATCAGGTTATCGATACCGTTCATATTCTGTTCGATAACCTGCGTGACGGTATCCTGTACCGTTTTCGCATCAGCGCCAGGGTAGGTTGCGGAGATCGTCACTGCTGGTGGCGCAATCGTCGGATATTGCGCTACCGGCAATTTGAGGATCGCGAGCCCCCCTGCCAACATGATGATGATGGCGATCACCCACGCAAATATAGGGCGATCGATAAAGAAATTAGGCATGTCTTAACGGCTCCTGTTTAAGTTAAGACCTGGGCTGAGCAGGTTGATCACCGCTTGCGGCTTGCTGTTTGTTATCCGCGGTAATTTCCTGCACTTTAACCTGTGCGCCAGGACGTACTTTTTGCAGCCCGCTGACGACTACGCGGTCGCCCGCTTTCAACCCGTCAGTCACCAGCCACTTATCGCCGATCGCCTGGCTTGCGACGATTTGGCGGGTTTCCACTTTGTTATCAGCGCCAACCACCAGCACCGTGGCATCGCCGCGTGGAGTACGGGTAACGCCCTGTTGTGGAACCAGTAATGCCGTCGGTTTTGTCCCTTCCTGCAGACGTGCGCGAACGAACATTCCTGGCAATAAGGTGTGATCCGGGTTAGGGAAGATGGCGCGCAAAGTAATAGATCCGGTGGTTTGGTCAACGGTCACGTCGGAGAACTCAAGCGTACCGGATTGCGGGAATTTGATACCGTCGCTGGTCACCAGATCGACCTTCGCTTTGCCGTTTTCCTGCTTCAGCGAACCATTTGCCAGCTCCTGCTTCAGGCGCAGGAAATCATTGCTGGACTGGGTCACATCGACATAAATAGGGTCCAGCTGCTGCACTGTCGCCAGCGCCGACGCCTGACCGTTCTGTACCAGCGCGCCTTCCGTTACGGATGACTTACCAATACGACCGCTAATCGGTGAGGTGACTTTGGTATACGCCAGGTTGATACGTGCGGTTTCAACGGCGGCTTTTGCTGCGACAACGGCGGCAGTCGCTTGTTGCGCGTCAGCCAGCGCCTGATCGTATTCCTGCTTACTGATGTACTGCGTACCCAGCAGCTTTTGATAACGCTTCACCGTCAGTTCAGCGATATTCGCGGCGGCCTGCGCTTTTGCCAGATCGCCCTTAGCGCTGTCGTAAGTCGCCTGGTAGGTCGCAGGATCAATCTGATAGAGAGAGACTCCCGCTTCGATATCACTTCCCTCAACGAAATTACGCTTCAGGATAATGCCGCTTACCTGCGGGCGAACTTCGGCGATACGGTAAGCAACGGTACGACCCGGAAGTTCAGTTGTGATTTGCAGTGGTTCCGTTTTTAGTGTGACAACTCCAACTTCTGGCATCTGCTGGCCGCCTTGCTGGTCCTGTTTGTCGTCACATCCTGTTAGCGCTAAGCTGCCTGAGAGCATCAGAACGACCGCCAGAGGCGTTAACCCTCTGTTTTTGTTCATATGTAAACCTCGAGTGTCCGATTTCAAATTGGTCAATGGTCAAAGGTCCTTAAACCCATTGCTGCGTTTATATTATCGTCGTGCTATGGTACATACATCCATAAATGTATGTAAATCTAACGCCTGTAAATTCACCGACATATGGCACGAAAAACCAAACAACAAGCGCTGGAGACACGACAACACATCCTGGATGTGGCCCTGCGTTTGTTCTCGCAGCAAGGCGTATCGGCAACCTCGCTGGCGGAGATTGCGAACGCTGCTGGCGTGACGCGCGGCGCAATCTATTGGCATTTCAAAAATAAGTCGGATTTATTCAGTGAGATCTGGGAGCTATCAGAATCCAATATTGGTGAGCTTGAGATTGAGTATCAGGCAAAATTCCCCGACGATCCACTATCTGTATTAAGAGAAATTTTAGTTCATATTCTTGAAGCTACTGTAACAGAAGAACGACGCCGCTTATTGATGGAGATTATATTCCATAAATGTGAGTTTGTCGGAGAAATGGTTGTGGTTCAACAGGCGCAACGTAGCCTTTGTCTGGAAAGTTACGATCGGATTGAACAAACGTTAAAACATTGTATTAATGCTAAAATGCTGCCTGAAAATCTGCTGACCCGTCGTGCGGCGGTACTGATGCGCAGCTTTATTTCAGGGCTCATGGAAAACTGGTTATTTGCTCCGCAATCGTTTGATTTAAAAAAAGAAGCTCGCGCCTACGTCACGATCCTGCTGGAGATGTATCAATTGTGTCCGACGCTGCGCGCGTCGACGGTCACCGGCTCCCCCTGATAATATTCCAGGAAAACTCCTGGACATTTTCTGTGTCGCTATTCTGTTTGTTACAGGCGTGATATTCTTGCGACTCAATTATTTCCGGTCTGCTTGCCGGTTCAGACACTTCATTCTCATGACTATGTTGCAGCTTTATAAACGTTCACAGCATTTTGTTTTTATTACAATTAGCGTCCTTATTATCCTGCTGTCCTGTCAGTCTCTGGCATTTGCCCGGGGGCAAACGAATGGCGACCTGCCGTCAAAAGCGGATGTGCAAAACCAGCTGGATACGCTGAATAAGCAAAAAGATCTCTCCGCCCAGGATAAGCTCGTCCAGCAAGACCTTATTGATACGTTAGCTACGCTGGAGAAAATCGAGCGGGTGAAAGAGGAGACCGTACAGCTACGGCAGAAGGTGGCGCAGGCGCCTGAAAAAATGCGCCAGGCGACGGCTGCGTTGAATGCGCTGAGCGATGTCGATAATGATGATGAAATGCGAAAAACGCTGAGTGCGCTTTCGTTACGTCAGCTTGAGCTGCGTGTGGCGCAGGTACTGGATGATTTGCAAAATTCGCAAAACGATCTTGCCGCTTATAACAGCCAGCTTGTTTCGCTACAGACCCAGCCTGAGCGCGTGCAAAACGCCATGTATACCGCCTCGCAGCAAATACAGCAAATCCGTAACCGTCTGGACGGCAATAACGTCGGGGAAGCCGCGCTTCGCCCCAGCCAACAGGTGTTATTACAGGCAAAACAGGCGCTGCTTAATGCGCAGATCGACCAGCAACGTAAGAGTCTTGAAGGGAATACCGTTTTGCAGGACACCCTGCAAAAACAGCGGGATTACGTGACGGCCAACAGTAATCGCCTTGAACATCAGCTTCAACTTTTACAGGAGGCGGTCAACAGTAAACGACTTACGCTAACGGAAAAAACGGCCCAGGAGGCCATTTCGCCGGACGAAACGGCGCGTATCCAGGCGAACCCACTGGTAAAACAGGAACTGGATATTAACCATCAACTCAGCCAGCGTCTGATTGTCGCGACCGAAAACGGCAATATGTTGATGCAGCAAAACATTAAAGTAAAAAACTGGCTCGATCGCGCGCTGCAGTCGGAAAGAAATATCAAAGAACAGATTGCCGTCTTAAAAGGCAGCCTGTTGCTGTCGCGTATTCTTTATCAACAGCAGCAAACCCTGCCCTCCGCCGACGAACTCGAAGATATGACCAACCGCATTGCGGATTTGCGTCTGGAGCAGTTTGAAATCAACCAGCAGCGTGATGCCTTATTCCAAAGCGATGCCTTTGTCGACAAGCTGGAGGAGGGGCATACCAGCGAGGTGAATGATGAAGTTCATGATGCGTTGCTTCAGGTGGTGGAGATGCGCCGTGAGCTATTGGATCAGCTAAATAAACAGTTGGGTAACCAGCTGATGATGGCGATTAACCTGCAAGTTAACCAGCAGCAGTTGATGAGCGTCTCGAAAAATCTGAAAGCCATTCTGACGCAGCAGATTTTTTGGGTGAACAGTAACCGCCCTATGGACTGGGACTGGCTTAAAGCGTTCCCCCAAACGTTAAAAGAGCAATTCAGCGCCATGAAAATCACGGTGAATTGGCAAAAAGCCTGGCCCGCGGTATTTATTGCTTTTTTGGCCGGGTTGCCGCTCTTGCTCATCGCCGGTTTAATCCGCTGGCGTCTGAAATGGTTAAAAGCGTATCAACAGAAGCTGGCCGCCGCCGTGGGATCGCTGCGTAACGATAGTCAGCTCAATACGCCAAAAGCTATTCTGATCGATCTGATCCGCGCGCTGCCGGTGTGCCTGATTATCCTCGCGCTTGGACTGATCTTGCTGACCATGCAGCTAAATATCAGCGATCTGCTCTGGGCCTTTAGTAAAAAGCTCGCGATGTTCTGGCTGGTCTTTGGACTGTGCTGGAAGGTGCTGGAAAAAGAGGGCGTGGCGATACGCCATTTTGGTATGCCGGCGCAGTTGACCAGCCACTGGCGTCGCCAGATTGTACGCATTAGCCTCGCATTGCTGCCGCTGCACTTTTGGTCTGTGGTGGCGGAGTTGTCGCCGCTGAATCTGATGGATGACGTGCTGGGGCAGGCGGTTATTTTCCTCAATCTGCTGGTCATAACATTGCTGGTGTGGCCACTGTGCCGGGAAAGCTGGCGCGATAAAGAATCTCACGGCATTCGACTGGTGACCGTGACGATTCTTTCCATCATTCCGGTGGCGTTAATGGTATTAACGGCGACCGGCTATTTCTATACCACCCTGCGCCTGGCGGGGCGCTGGATTGAAACCGTCTATCTGGTCATTATCTGGAACCTGCTTTATCAAACGGTGCTGCGCGGGTTAAGCGTAGCGGCACGCCGGATTGCCTGGCGACGCGCGCTGGCTCGTCGTCAGAACCTGGTAAAAGAGGGAGCGGAAGGCGCGGAGCCACAGGAGGAACCCGCCATCGCGCTGGAGCAAATTAACCAGCAAACATTACGTATCACGATGCTGCTAATGCTTGCCCTGTTCGGCGTTATGTTCTGGGCGATTTGGTCCGATTTGATCACCGTATTCAGCTATCTTGATAGCATCACGCTGTGGCACTACAACGGCTCCGAAGCTGGCGCTGCGGTGGTGAAAAGCGTGACGATGGGTAGCTTGCTATTCGCCATTATTGCCGCGATGGTGGCCTGGGCGCTCATCCGCAACTTACCCGGCCTGCTGGAAGTGCTGGTGCTTTCACGCCTCAATATGCGCCAGGGGGCTTCGTATGCGATCACCACGATCCTTAACTACGTCATTATCGCTGTTGGCGCGATGACAGTATTCGGATCGCTCGGCGTCTCGTGGGATAAACTCCAGTGGCTGGCGGCGGCGTTGTCGGTAGGTCTCGGTTTTGGGCTACAGGAGATCTTCGGTAACTTTGTCTCGGGTTTAATCATCCTCTTCGAACGTCCGGTACGCATTGGCGATACGGTAACGATCGGCACCTACTCCGGCACGGTCAGTAAGATTCGTATTCGCGCTACCACTATTACCGATTTTGATCGTAAAGAAGTGATCATTCCGAACAAAGCGTTCGTGACGGAGCGGCTGATTAACTGGTCCCTCTCCGATACCACGACCCGTCTGGTGATCCGGCTTGGCGTGGCTTATGGCTCGGATCTGGAGAAAGTGAAAAGAGTCCTGCTACAGGCGGCGATGGAGCATCCGAAGGTGATGCACGATCCGGAACCTGCCGTATTCTTCACCACCTTTGGCGCCAGCACTCTGGATCATGAACTGCGTTTATACGTGCGTGAATTGCGCGATCGTAGCCATACGGTGGATGAACTGAACCGCGCGATCGATCGACTGTGCCGTGAAAATGATATCAATATCGCCTTTAACCAGCTTGAGGTGCATCTGCATAACGCGAAGGGCGACGAAGTCACTGAAGTGAAGCGCGATCTCAACGGCGGCGATCTGGCGCCTACGGCAAGCTAAAAGGCGGTGGGCTGCGCGCTTTATGAGTGCGCGCGGCGCCGCTAATGAGAAAGCGTAGAAAGCTCTTCCGGCGTAATGCCGGTGACGCTGGCGATGAGCCCGGGTTCCAGCCCGTTGGCAAGCATTTTGCGGGCAATAGCGCGCGCTTCGGCCTCACGGCCTTGTGCTAACCCTTGCTCAAGGCCTTTTTGCAACCCTTCCGTTCGGCCTTTTTCTTCCAGCCATTCCGCTATTGTCATCAGTTGTTCCTTATACTGCGGCGCGCCCTGCGCCAGTTGACGAATTAGCGCCCCGGGTTCTGCGGCGTTTCCTGCTTTCAACATATAGTTGATCAGCACACTGAGCTGCGTGTCCGTCAAATGATCCTGCGTTAAAAGCGTGATAAGGGGGTCGAGCAGTTCGCTTAAATCGCGTTGACGAATATGTTTTTGCAGGAGCTCTAACATCGCTATCCGCCGATGCTGCAAAAGCTGATTATCCGGCATTATCGTCAGGTCGACCAGCGCAAAATCGCGGCTGTATAAGGCCTTCGCCATATCCGGTTTCACAAACATATTATGCCAGTTAAGGCTATAGGGCCACGGGCTTTCCGAACCGTGATAAAAGAGGATTGGCACCACCAGCGGCAAGGTATCATGACCGGCATCCAGATGACGCTGCATGGCGGCAATGGCGTACCGCATCAGGCGAAAAGCCATCAGCCGGTCTGATTTGCTCTGATGTTCAATGAGCGCGTAAACATACCCGGGGCCGTGTTGGGTATGCAGAGAGTAGAGAATATCTGAATAGCGGCTGCGTAAATTGTCTTCAACAAAACTCCCTGACTCCAGCTTCAGTGAATCCAGATCGCAGATTGCAAGAAAGTCTTCTGGCAAGTGGATAGCCAGAAAGTCGCGGGCGACCTCTTTTTGCATCAGCATCTGTCGAAATACCGCATCGTGCGGCGTGGTGGGTAGACGTTCCATGACCCGTCCCTTGTTGCCTGACTGTAGCGACCACTTTGTCAGCGACAACGAGGACAAACCAGGGGGCAATTACTCTGTTTGCGAGTCGTCTTCCGTACTTTTTAACTTGTTTTCATAATCTCGCATAACTATTTCCAGCGCGCGTAGCACCGTTCGTGCCGGTAAGCGATTCTCTTCAAGCAGCACAATTAAATCCACGGCCAGTTTGACTTCATCAGGGGCATTTTCAAGCGACATACTTTCTCCAGGGTTAACGGGTTAAACGCGCCAGTACGTTTTCTATTTTCTCCAGCGCATGTCGGCAGCGCGCCAGCCGTCCTTCATAGATCTCGACTTCCTTTTGCAGCGTTTGTTGTTCGACAAGGCCGGTCGCCTGCGCCAGACGAATTTTGCGCTCCTGTGTCATCGCCAGTAGTCGACGTTCAAACTCCTGATGCTGTATTCGTCTGCGCTGCCAACGGCCAAGCCCTGGCGCGGCGGCGTCCCACTGGCGCAGCGACCAGGCGGCGGTTTCACGCGATATCGCCTCCAGTTGCGAAGCCAGATGTTCCGCCAGCCAGGCGACTTGCGGCAGTTGCTCATGTTTTACCGCCTGACGCAACGCGGCGAGATTGGCGTCTGCCTCTTCCAGATATCCCTGCAACAGAGTACTGCGGGTACGGAAAAGGTGTCGGTCAAAGCGCGCACTTAACGTCGCATGTTGCGCCAGCGGCGCGCAGCGTTGGCGTAGCGTCGCCAGCCTCTCTTCCAGCGTCTGTAACAGCATAGCGGTTTTCAATTCAACACCCCGATGAAAATAAGACAGGCTGTGCTACAGTAGCCTTCTGTTTGATAACGATTCGCATTATGCAACGTACTATTTTAATCATCATTGGCTGGCTGGCGGTAGTATTAGGGACATTGGGCGTGGTTTTGCCCCTGTTGCCGACTACGCCGTTCATTTTACTGGCGGCCTGGTGTTTCGCCCGCTCGTCGCCGCGTTTCCATGCCTGGTTGTTATACCGCTCATGGTTTGGCGGTTATCTGCGCCACTGGCAGCGCTATCGGGCCATGCCGCCGGGAGCGAAACCGCGAGCGATCGCGTTGATATTGCTGACCTTTGGTATATCGCTGTGGCTGGTGAATATGATGTGGGTGCGGGTGCTGCTGTTGGTTATTTTGGCCTGCCTGCTGATTTTTATGTGGCGGATACCGGTGATTGATGAAAAGCAACAAAAGCGCTGAAGCACACGAATCGCTGTTGCAATTGTCGTTCACAGCCAGTAAATTCGACCGTTTTCGAGCACAGGCGCAGGCGGTCAAAGAGTAACCGAGCGTTACCCCTGACTGAAAAGTATTGCGCCGTGAGTAACACCGTACTTAGCAGGCATATATCCATGACCGCGACTGCACAGCAGCTTGAGTTTCTCAAAAACAGCATCAAAAGCATTCAGGATTACCCGAAACCGGGCATTCTTTTCCGTGATGTCACCAGCTTACTGGAAGACCCGAAAGCCTACGCGCTCAGTATTGAACTGTTGGTTGAGCGTTATAAAAATGCGGGTATCACCAAAGTGGTCGGCACCGAAGCGCGTGGCTTCCTGTTTGGCGCGCCGGTTGCGCTTGGGCTGGGCGTTGGTTTTGTTCCGGTACGTAAACCGCGCAAATTACCGCGTGAAACTATTGCCGAGACCTATGAATTAGAGTACGGCACCGATCAGCTGGAAATCCATGTCGACGCGATTAAACCTGGCGACAACGTGCTGGTCGTGGATGATCTGCTGGCGACTGGCGGCACCATTGAGGCGACCGTGAAGCTGATCCGTCGTCTGGGCGGGAAAGTCACCGATGCGGCGTTCATCATCAATTTGTTCGATCTGGGCGGCGAGCAGCGTCTGGAAAAGCAGGGGATTACCTGTTATAGCCTGGTGCCGTTTCCAGGGCATTGATTCAGGCTATCCGCACTGCTATTTTAGCCAGAGAGACAACCTCGCTGTATCGGCGAGGTTGTGTTAGCATTACCCTTCTATGAATCCACCTTCCAGCGTTTCAGAGCCTGCCAATGAGTTATCAGGTCTTAGCCAGAAAATGGCGCCCACAAACCTTTGCTGACGTCGTCGGCCAGGAACATGTGCTGACCGCACTGGCGAACGGCTTGTCGTTAGGGCGCATTCATCACGCATATCTTTTTTCCGGCACGCGCGGCGTCGGTAAAACCTCTATCGCCCGACTGCTGGCGAAGGGGCTGAACTGCGAAACCGGTATTACCGCGACGCCGTGCGGCGTTTGCGATAATTGTCGGGAAATTGAGCAGGGGCGTTTTGTCGATCTCATTGAGATTGACGCCGCATCGCGTACCAAAGTCGAAGACACCCGCGACCTGCTGGATAACGTCCAGTACGCGCCTGCGCGCGGTCGCTTTAAAGTCTATCTGATCGATGAAGTCCACATGCTGTCGCGCCACAGCTTTAATGCGTTACTTAAAACGCTTGAAGAGCCGCCAGCGCATGTGAAATTTTTACTGGCGACCACCGATCCGCAGAAGCTGCCGGTGACCATTTTGTCGCGCTGCCTACAGTTTCATCTCAAAGCTCTGGATGTTGAACAGATTCGCCATCAGCTTGAGCATATTCTCAATGAGGAACATATCGCTCACGAACCCCGCGCGTTGCAGTTGTTATCACGTGCGGCTGACGGCAGCCTGCGCGATGCATTAAGTCTGACTGACCAGGCGATCGCCAGCGGCGACGGGCAGGTTTCGACGCAGGCGGTAAGCGCCATGCTCGGTACGCTGGACGACGACCAGGCTTTGTCATTAGTCGAGGCGGTGGTTGACGCTAACGGCGAACGCGTCATGTCGCTTATCAACGAGGCGGCGGCGCGCGGTATTGAATGGGAAGCGCTGCTGGTCGAAATGCTTAGCCTGCTGCACCGTATTGCGATGGTGCAACTTTCGCCTGCCGCGTTAGGCAGCGATATGGCGGCTATCGAGCAACGGATGCGCGAACTTGCCCGGACGGTGCCTCCCGGCGATCTTCAGCTCTACTATCAGACGTTGTTGATTGGTCGCAAAGAATTGCCCTGGGCGCCGGACCGGCGGATGGGCGTTGAAATGACGTTACTGCGTGCGCTGGCGTTTCACCCGCGTATGCCCTTGCCGGAGCCTGAAACGCCGCGGCAGTCTTTTGCGCCCGTGGCCTCAACGGCGGTAATGACGCCGCCGCAGGTGCAGCAGCCGTCGGCGCCCGCGCCGCAGACATCGCCAGCGCCGCTGCCAGCGTCTACCAGTCAGGTGCTGGCGGCGCGCAATCAGCTACAGCGCGCGCAGGGAGTAACCAAAACAAAAAAGAGTGAACCGGCAGCCGCATCCCGCGCGCGGCCGGTGAATAACTCTGCGCTGGAGCGGCTGGCCTCGGTTTCGGAGCGCGTACAGGCGCGCCCGGCGCCGTCTGCGCTGGAAACGGCGCCAGTAAAGAAAGAGGCTTATCGCTGGAAGGCCACCACGCCGGTAGTACAAACCAAAGAAGTGGTGGCTACGCCAAAAGCGCTTAAGAAAGCTCTGGAGCATGAAAAAACGCCGGAGCTGGCGGCTAAACTGGCGGCGGAAGCGATTGAGCGCGATCCGTGGGCGGCGCAGGTAAGCCAGCTTTCTTTGCCTAAGCTGGTGGAGCAGGTGGCGCTTAATGCCTGGAAGGAGCAGAACGGCAACGCGGTTTGTCTGCATCTGCGCTCGACGCAGCGGCACCTCAATTCCAGCGGCGCGCAGCAAAAGCTGGCGCAAGCGCTCAGCGATCTGACGGGAACGACGGTTGAACTGACCATCGTTGAAGATGATAATCCCGCGGTGCGTACGCCGCTGGAATGGCGTCAGGCTATTTATGAAGAGAAACTCGCGCAAGCGCGTGAGTCAATTATCGCGGATAATAACATTCAGACGCTGCGTCGATTCTTCGACGCCGAGCTGGATGAAGAGAGTATCCGCCCCATTTGATCGTAAGCCTGGCTTGCGATTGTGAACCATCAAGAGAGAGAGCTTATGTTTGGAAAAGGCGGTCTGGGCAATCTGATGAAACAGGCCCAGCAGATGCAGGAAAAAATGCAGAAAATGCAGGAAGAGATTGCGCAGCTGGAAGTGACCGGCGAATCCGGCGCGGGTCTGGTGAAGGTTACCATCAACGGCGCGCATAACTGCCGCCGCGTGGAAATAGACCCAAGCCTGCTGGAAGATGACAAAGAGATGCTGGAAGATCTGGTCGCTGCGGCCTTCAACGATGCGGCGCGCCGCATTGAAGAGACGCAAAAAGAGAAGATGGCCTCCGTCTCTTCCGGTATGCAACTGCCGCCAGGCTTTAAGATGCCATTCTGATGCAAACCAGTCCGCTGTTAACTCAGCTTATGGAAGCGTTGCGCTGCCTTCCGGGCGTCGGCCCTAAGTCGGCGCAGCGGATGGCGTTTACCCTGTTGCAGCGCGATCGCAGCGGCGGAATGCGCCTGGCGCAGGCGCTGACCCGGGCGATGTCGGAAATCGGCCACTGCGCCGACTGCCGCACCTTTACCGAGCAGGATGTTTGTAATATCTGTTCGAACCCGCGGCGTCAGGAAAACGGCCAGATTTGCGTGGTGGAGAGTCCTGCGGATATCTACGCCATTGAGCAGACCGGGCAATTTTCCGGGCGGTATTTCGTGCTGATGGGCCACCTGTCGCCGCTGGACGGCATCGGGCCGGATGATATCGGTCTCGATCGTCTGGAACAGCGGCTGGCGTCAGAAAAAATCAGCGAGCTGATCCTCGCGACCAACCCGACGGTTGAAGGGGAGGCTACCGCGAACTATATTGCCGAGCTGTGCGCGGAGGCCGGCGTCGAAGCCAGTCGTATCGCCCACGGCGTGCCGGTTGGCGGCGAACTGGAGATGGTCGACGGTACGACGCTGTCCCACTCGCTGGCGGGACGCCATAAGATTATTTTCTGAACAAACGGAGGCGGCATTCGCGGCCTCCGCTTGAAATCACACCCGCTTGTCCCCATCTCACCCTCAACGTATTTTTACCATTAAAAATGGCATTGTTGAGGTCTATCCACATGAAAGGACAAGAAACGCGTGGTTTTCAGTCAGAAGTTAAACAGCTTCTGCACCTGATGATCCATTCTCTTTATTCCAATAAAGAAATCTTCCTGCGTGAACTCATCTCTAACGCCTCAGATGCGGCGGACAAGCTGCGTTTCCGCGCTCTGTCAAACCCGGACCTGTATGAAGGAGATGGCGAGCTGCGTGTGCGCGTCTCTTTCGATAAAGATAAGCGTACGTTGACCATTGCCGATAACGGCGTGGGGATGAATCGTGATGAGGTGATTGACCACTTAGGCACCATTGCCAAGTCCGGCACCAAATCTTTCCTCGAATCAATGGGGTCCGATCAGGCGAAAGATAGCCAGCTCATCGGTCAGTTTGGCGTAGGCTTCTATTCCGCGTTTATTGTGGCCGATAAAGTGACCGTACGTACCCGTGCGGCAGGCGACAAGCCGGAAAATGGCGTATTCTGGGAATCGGCAGGCGAAGGCGAATACACCGTTGCCGATATCACCAAAAATGACCGTGGTACGGAAATCACCTTACACCTGCGTGAAGGCGAAGATGAATTCCTCGATGACTGGCGCGTACGCTCGATTATCAGCAAATATTCCGATCACATCGCATTGCCGGTAGAGATTGAAAAACGGGAAGAAAAAGACGGCGAAACCGTGATTTCCTGGGAGAAAATTAACAAGGCCCAGGCGTTGTGGACCCGCAACAAGTCGGAAATTAAAGACGACGAGTACAACGAGTTTTACAAGCACATCGCGCATGATTTCACCGATCCGCTGACCTGGAGCCACAACCGCGTGGAAGGGAAGCAGGAGTACACCAGCCTGCTGTATATCCCGTCGCAGGCGCCGTGGGATCTGTGGAACCGCGATCACAAACATGGTCTGAAGCTGTACGTACAGCGCGTGTTCATTATGGACGATGCCGAGCAGTTCATGCCGAACTATCTGCGCTTCGTGCGCGGCCTGATTGATTCTAACGACCTGCCGTTGAACGTCTCCCGTGAAATCCTGCAGGACAGCACGGTAACGCGTAATCTGCGCAGCGCCCTGACCAAACGCGTTCTGCAAATGCTGGAAAAACTGGCGAAAGACGACGCGGAAAAATATCAAACCTTCTGGAAACAGTTCGGTCTGGTGCTGAAAGAAGGCCCGGCGGAAGATCACGCCAACCAGGAAGCGATCGCCAAACTGTTGCGCTTTGCCTCCACCCATACCGACTCTTCCGCCCAGACCGTGTCGCTGGAAGATTACGTCTCCCGGATGAAAGAAGGGCAGGAAAAAATTTACTACATCACCGCAGACAGCTATGCGGCGGCGAAAAACAGCCCGCACCTGGAACTGCTGCGTAAGAAAGGCATCGAAGTGCTGCTGCTCTCCGATCGCATCGACGAGTGGATGATGAACTACCTGACCGAGTTTGACGGTAAAGCATTCCAGTCGGTCGCTAAAGCCGATGAGTCCATCGAAAAACTGGCGGATGAAGTCGACGAAAACGCGAAAGAAGCGGAAAAGGCGCTTGAGCCGTTCGTGGAGCGTGTCAAAACCCTGCTGGGCGATCGCGTGAAAGAGGTGCGTCTGACGCATCGTTTAACCGACACGCCGGCGATTGTCACCACCGATGCGGATGAAATGAGCACCCAGATGGCGAAACTGTTCGCTGCGGCCGGTCAGTCCGTGCCGGAAGTGAAATACATCTTTGAGCTCAACCCGGATCATGTGCTGGTCAAACGCACTGCCGATACCGAGGATGAAGCGCAGTTTAAAGAGTGGGTCGAGCTGCTGCTGGATCAGGCGCTGTTCGCTGAACGCGGTACGCTGGAAGATCCGAACCAGTTTATCCGCCGTATGAACCAGTTGCTGGTGTCCTGATAACGCTCATCTGATTGCCGGATAGCGACGCGAAGCATCTTATCCGGCCTACGGACGGGTACTGTGTTGTGACTGCCGGATGGCGACGCGAAGCGTCTTATCCGGCCTACGGACGAGTACTGTTTTGTGACTGCCGGATAGCGACGCGAAGCATCTTATCCGGCCTACGGGCGAGTACTGTTTGTAGACCGGATAAGCGCCAGCGCCATCCGGCATTTTTTATAATACCTTCTCTTTTCTCGATTTCTCTTCGTTAACCGTTTCAGCATCAGGCGGCTTCCTTGAGCGAAATGCGTGATGGTGGTATCGTTTAGCGCTTTTTAAAAAATATCGACAACCTTTGAGGGGATTTTCGTAATGCGTATTATTCTGCTTGGCGCTCCGGGCGCGGGTAAAGGAACTCAGGCTCAGTTCATCATGGAGAAATATGGTATTCCGCAAATCTCCACTGGCGATATGCTGCGCGCCGCAGTGAAATCAGGCTCCGAGTTGGGCAAACAGGCGAAAGATATCATGGACGCCGGTAAACTGGTGACCGATGAACTGGTGATTGCGCTGGTTAAAGAGCGTATCGCCCAGGAAGACTGCCGTAACGGTTTTCTGCTGGACGGTTTCCCGCGCACGATCCCGCAGGCTGACGCGATGAAAGAAGCGGGTATTGTCGTGGATTACGTGCTGGAATTCGACGTACCGGACGAACTGATCGTTGACCGTATTGTGGGTCGCCGCGTACACGCCGCCTCTGGCCGCGTTTACCACGTAAAGTTTAATCCGCCGAAAGTGGAAGGCAAAGATGACGTCACCGGCGAAGATCTGACCACCCGTAAAGACGATCAGGAAGAGACCGTTCGCAAACGTCTGGTGGAATATCATCAGATGACCGCGCCGCTGATTGGCTACTACCAGAAAGAAGCGGAAGCGGGCAACACCAAATACGCTAAAGTTGACGGTACGCAGGCCGTTGCCGACGTGCGCGCAGCGCTGGAAAAAATCCTCGGTTAATTTTTTCGCGTAGTGAACCGCTTATCAGGCCTGCCATTATCCCGCAGGCCTGAACGCCTTATCCGGCCTACTGGCATCGTTAGCGCCATTCGGCAAATTCTCGTCTTACCTCTCGCAGCAATTAGTTCTTCTTTATCACTTTTCCGCTACAATTATCAACAATTTGAATAGATAAGAGGCGGCAATGCGTCAGACGAAAACCGGTATCCTGCTGGCTAACCTTGGCACGCCAGATGCCCCAACTCCCGAAGCGGTAAAGCGCTACCTGAAACAATTTTTAAGCGACAGACGCGTGGTGGATACTCCTCGTCTGCTGTGGTGGCCGTTGCTGCGTGGCGTTATTTTACCGCTGCGTTCGCCGCGCGTCGCGAAACTCTATCAATCTATCTGGATGGATGGCGGTTCGCCGCTCATGGTATATAGCCGCGAACAGCAACAGGCGCTGGCCGCGCGGTTGCCAGACACGCCCGTCGCGCTGGGGATGAGCTACGGTTCGCCCTCGCTGGAAAGCGCTGTCGATGAACTGTTAGCAAGCGACGTCGACCATATCGTCGTGCTGCCGTTGTACCCGCAATACTCTTGCTCAACGGTGGGCGCAGTCTGGGACGAACTGGGGCGAATACTGGCGCATAAACGTCGTATTCCCGGTATCTCATTTATTCGCGATTACGCGGATGACGGCGCTTATATCGATGCGCTGGCGAAAAGCGCGCGTGAGTCGTTCGCCAGACACGGCGAGCCGGATGTGCTTCTGCTCTCCTATCACGGCATTCCACAACGTTATGCGGATGAAGGCGATGACTACCCGCAGCGCTGTCGCGATACCACGCGTGAACTGGTTTCCGCATTGGGACTGCCGCCGGAAAAGGTAATGATGACGTTCCAGTCGCGCTTTGGCCGTGAACCGTGGCTGACGCCGTACACCGATGAAACGCTAAAAATGTTGGGTGAAAAGGGGACTGGCCATATTCAGGTCATGTGTCCGGGATTTGCCGCGGATTGTCTGGAGACGCTGGAAGAGATAGCGGAACAGAACCGCGAGATTTTCCTTGAAGCGGGCGGTAAAAAATATGCGTACATTTCGGCGCTGAACGCGACGCCGGAACATATTGATATGATGCTGAAACTCACGGCGCCGTACCGTTAACGCGGCGTCTTCATCCTCGCCATAAAGAATCGCGCGCCGTCCTGCAAGGCATCGTCGGCGATTGTCATCATTCGCGAATAGTGCAGAAAGGCGTGCAGCGTGCCGGGATACATTTTGTATTCGCAGGGCTGCTGGTGCGCCTGTAATGTCTGGTGCAGCAAGCGGCTGTCATCAATGAGCGGATCAAACTCCGCGCTGGCAATAAAGCAGGGCGGCACATCGCGCGTGAGATCGTTATTAAACAGACAATACCAGGGCGATTCCCGATCGTCTTCGTTACGCAGATAGGCCTTTTCGTACATGTCCAGATCTTCACGCGTCAGGCCGTCCCACGCGCCGCCGAACAGACGGCGGCTTACCGAATCCTGCAACCCATACAGCCCATACCACAACAGAATCGCGATAACGTTACCGCAGCGAATGTGCTTATCACGTAGCCAGAGCGCGCTGGCAAGCGCCAGCATGGCGCCTGCGGAATCCCCGGCGAAACCGATTTTCTCCACGTTGAGCGAGTATTCATCGGCATGTTGAGAGAAGTAGCTGCATACCGCGACGGTTTCTTCGATGGCCTGCGGATAACGCGCTTGCGGCGACAGCGAATAATCAATACCGATCACGGTGCAGCCGGTATAACGCGCCAGCAGACGCATTATCCGGTCATGCGTATCCAGATTACCGAGGATAAATCCGCCGCCGTGCAGATAGTATAAGGTGGCCTGACTGGTCGGCTGCGGCGAGTAGAGCCGGGTTGTTACATCGCCATAAGGCGTAGGGACGGCGCAGGTGCGGGTGGTCATGGACGGTGCGTCGGCATTCCAGAAACGGCGCTCAAGAAGATAATACTGACGCTGAGTCTCAATATCGCCATCGGCAGGCCAGGGGGGAAGGCCTGGTTGCTGGAAGTTTACGACGGCTGTCATTTCGTCTGACAGTCGGGTGAGTACGGGAATTTTATTTTCCGGCTTCATAAAACGCTCCTTGTGAAAGTGAACCATTGTAAAAAACGCGGCCGGAGAAACTGCGATCTCGTCGTCCGATATTGAAACGCCATCGTCCGTCGCGCGCAGCGGGGGGAATGTGCTACCATGCAGCGCTCCGTTATTCATCCGTAAGCACAATCATGAAATTTCCCGGTAAACGTAAATCCAAACACTATTTTCCCGTCAATGCGCGTGACCCGTTGTTGCAACAAATTCAGCCAGAACAGGAAACCAACGCCTCCTGGGTCGTCGGTATCGACCAGACGTTGGTGGATATTGAGGCGAAAGTGGATGACGATTTTATTACACGCTATGGATTAAGCGCCGGGCATTCTCTGGTGATAGAAGACGAGGTGGCGGAGAAGCTGTATCAGGAACTGACGCGGGAAAATCTGATCACCCATCAGTTTGCTGGCGGCACCATAGGCAATACGATGCATAATTACTCGGTACTGGCGGATGACCGTTCGGTGTTACTGGGCGTGATGTGCAGCAATATTGAGATTGGCAGCTACGCTTATCGCTACCTGTGTAATACTTCCAGCCGTACCGACCTGAATTATCTGCAAGCGGTAGATGGCCCGATTGGCCGCTGTTTCACGCTGATTGGCGAATCCGGCGAGCGTACCTTCGCTATCAGCCCCGGCCATATGAATCAGCTACGGGCGGAAAGTATTCCGGAAGCGGTGATCGCTGGCGCTTCCGCGCTGGTGTTGACCTCATATCTGGTGCGCTGTAAGCCTGGCGAACCGATGCCTGACGCGACGATGAAAGCGATCGAATACGCGAAAAAGCATAACGTGCCGGTTGTCATGACGCTGGGCACCAAATTTGTGATCGCCGATAATCCGCAGTGGTGGCAGGCGTTTCTCAAAGAGAATGTCTCGATTCTGGCAATGAATGAAGAAGAAGCGGAAGCGCTGACCGGCGAAAACGACCCGCTGCTGGCGGCGGATAAGGCGCTGGACTGGGTCGACCTGGTGTTATGCACCGCCGGGCCGATAGGGTTATATATGGCAGGCTTCACCGAAGAGGAAGCAAAACGTAAAACCCAGCATCCTCTGCTGCCGGGGGCTATTGCTGAATTTAACCAGTATGAATTTAGCCGGGCAATGCGCCATAAAGATTGTACTAATCCGCTGCGCGTTTATTCGCATATTGCGCCGTATATGGGCGGGCCGGAAAAAATCATGAACACCAACGGCGCGGGCGATGGCGCGCTGGCGGCGCTGCTGCACGATATTACGGCGAACAGTTACCATCGTAGCAACGTACCGAACTCCAGTAAGCACAAATTCACCTGGCTGACCTATTCGTCGCTGGCGCAGGTGTGTAAATATGCTAACCGTGTCAGTTATCAGGTACTGAACCAGCATTCTCCGCGTCTGACACGCGGGCTGCCGGAGCGTGAGGACAGCCTGGAAGAGTCGTACTGGGATCGCTAATCTGGCTTGCCCGATAGCGCTGCGCGCATCGGGCCGTCCGGCAAACCCTTAACTGGCGACGACTTCACCTGCGGGCGGCGTTTCAAGCAGTTCCAACATCGCCCGGGCAATTTCTCGCTCGCCCATCACTACCTGATTGGCTCCCCGCTCGGTAATATATTTCACTTCATCATCATAGTGCGCGCGGGCGATTATCTCGATATCAGGACTTTTTTCCCGCGCTGAGGCGACAATCTCGCCGGCTTCGTAACCGTTGGGGATGGTCAACAACAGCCAGCGGGCGCAGTCCAGATGCGCCAGATTCATGATTTCTTCGTTAGCGGCGTTGCCCAGCACGGCGCGAATCCCGCGTTCGCGCAGCTCATCCACGCGGGTACGGGACGTTTCGATAACCACCAGCGGAATCCCCGCCGCCAGTAATTTTTCTCCCAGCAGACTGCCTACGCGGCCAAAACCCACCAGCAGGGCATGATTACAGATATCCACCGGAATTTGCTTCTCTTCTTCGATAGCCTCTTCCAGAGTTTGCTCTTCCAGCGTTTCGGTTTTCGCCAGATACTTCTCCAGCAGGGTAAACAGTACGGGATTAAGCATAATCGACAAAATAGCGCCTGCCAGCACCAGGTTCTGTCCCGCTTGCGGCAGCAGGTTGAGCGCCATGCCGAGTCCGGCGAGAATAAAGGCGAACTCGCCGATTTGCGCCAGGCTGGCGGCAATGGTCAGCGCGGTTCGCGGCGAGTGGCCGAACATACGCACCAGGAAAAATGCAGCGATCGATTTGCCAAAGACGATAATAGCAAGCGTCGCCAGCACCGCCAGCGGCTGTTGAATCAAGACTAACGGATCGAACAACATGCCGACGGAAACAAAAAACAGGACGGCAAAGGCGTCGCGCAGCGGCAAAGTATCGTGCGCCGCCCGGTGACTCAGTTCCGACTCATTAAGCACCATTCCAGCGAAGAACGCACCCAGCGCAAAAGAGACGTCAAACAGTTCTACCGCGCCAAACGCAATGCCTAACGCCAGCGCCAGTACGGAAAGGGTAAATAATTCGCGCGAACCGGTGGCGGCGCTGCGGGCCATAATCCACGGCACCAGGCGGCGTCCGACCAGCATCATGATGGCGATAAACGCTACCACTTTACCAATGGTTATCCCCATATCGACCGTCAGCGAGGCTATGCCGACATCGCCTTTTTCCACCATGCCGGCAACGGCGGGCAGCAAGACCAGCGTCAGCACCATCACCAGATCTTCGACAATCAGCCAGCCGATGGCGATTTGTCCGCGCTGGCTATCAAGGAGTTGTCGCTCCTCAAGCGCGCGCAGCAGGACGACGGTACTGGCGGTAGACAGACAGAGCCCAAAAACGATGCCGGTCATTAATGACCATCCCAGCACGGCGGAAAGCGCCATACCCAGCAGCGTCGCCACCGCTATCTGAGCGACAGCGCCGGGAATGGCGATAGACTTTACCGCCATCAAATCCTTCAGCGAAAAATGCAGCCCGACGCCGAACATCAATAGAATCACGCCGAGCTCCGCCAGCTCCGGCGCCAGTTTGGTATCCGCAACAAAACCAGGGGTAAAAGGTCCCGCCAGAACGCCCGCTAACAGATATCCCACCAGTGGAGAAATACGCAATTTGTTGGCAATCATGCCGAGAATAAAAGCGAGCACAAGGCCGCCGACAATGGTGGTGATAAGCGGGGTAGCGTGATGCATTCCGTCTCCTTTGGTTGCTGGACTCCAAAACTCCGGGTAATAGTTTATGACAATTTCAATCAGGATGTTTATAAAAAATGGTTGTGTTTTATAAAAAGATACGATCTGAAGGCAAAAAGAGCACGGAACGTAAAAGTGATAAGTATGGGATGGACAAAGCAAGATGGCATCAGGATGTACAGGCGGTTAAAGCGTACCTTTAACCGCCATAAAATCACGCTTTATGTCGATTATCAGGTAAGAATATGGTCAGTATCCCCAGAAGCGGCAGGAAAGCACAGATTTTATAAACTAAATAGATACTGGTATGGTCGGCAATCAGCCCCAACACCGCTGCGCCCAGGCCTCCCATTCCGAAGGCAAACCCGAAAAACAGGCCGGAAACCATACCGATGCGTCCTGGCAGCAGCTCCTGGGCATACACCAGAATGGCGGAAAACGCCGACGCGAGAATAAAGCCGATAATCACCGTTAAAATCCCCGTCCAGTACAGCGTGGCGTAGGGTAAAACAAGGGTAAACGGCGCGACGCCGAGAATAGAGCCCCATATCACATATTTTCTGCCGATTTTATCGCCCACCGGCCCGCCGATTACCGTCCCGGCAGCCACCGCAAACAGGAAGGCAAACAGATGGAGCTGCGCGTTTTGTATTGATAATCCGAATTTTTGCATCAGATAAAAGGTGTAATAGCTACTGATGCTCGCCATATAAAAATATTTCGAGAAAATGAGTAGCAATAACACGCTGACCGCCAGCACGACTTTATTGCGCGGCAGCGGGTTAGCGATTATCGCTTTTGGCTTGCCTTTCGCTATCCGGTGCTGGGCTGCATACCAGCGGCTGATCTGCGCCAGCACCACGATCGCCAGCAGTGCGGCCAGCACAAACCAGGCGACATTCCCTTTGCCATAGGGCGCGATAATCACGGCGGCCAGCAGCGGGCCCAATGAACTGCCGAAGTTTCCGCCGACCTGGAAGATAGACTGCGCCAGACCATGACGTCCGCCGGAGGCCATGCGCGCCACGCGGGACGATTCCGGGTGAAAAACGGACGAGCCGGTACCCACCAGCGCCGCAGCGAGCAATACGCCGCCAAAACTTCCCGCCATTGCCAGCAGTACCAACCCGCTCAGGGTAAAACACATGCCGACAGGCAGCGACCACGGCATGGGATACTTATCCGTCCAGTAGCCGACGACCGGTTGCAGCAGCGATGAGGCGAGCTGGAACGTCAGGGTGATCAAACCTATCTGGACGAAGGTCAGCGAGAACTCCGCCTGCAACAGGGGATAAATGGCTAAGATTAGCGACTGGATCATATCGTTCAGCAGATGGGAAAGACTGATCGCGCCCAAAATACCAAACGAAGTACGTGCTTTAGCGGCCGCTGCGGGCGCGCCGGCTAACGGCTGGGTTGGTTCACTCATGGCCATAGAAAGTCACTTAAATTTTATGCGATGTTGGAGATAGTAGGATGTGTAA
Source organism: Salmonella sp. 32031103-2018-00083-FB-01-SM-01 (assembly GCF_017571995.1). NCBI lineage: Bacteria > Pseudomonadati > Pseudomonadota > Gammaproteobacteria > Enterobacterales > Enterobacteriaceae > Salmonella > Salmonella sp. 32031103-2018-00083-FB-01-SM-01. The sequence goes on along the minus strand of NZ_JAGEQL010000003.1, from coordinate 376,743 downwards.
TTATTACTTGCCTAACATACCTGTGAAATGTGTTTGAAGGAAGTCTCAATTCTGAAAACATATTTGTCTATTATTGCAAGGAAAGGTAATTTCTGCGGTTGATATTGAGTCAGGGAGAGAAAGATGAAATTTTTGAAACGGGGTGTGGCGCTGGCGTTACTGGCGGCGTTCGCGCTGACGACTCAGCCTGCACAGGCTTACGAAAAAGATAAAACCTATAAAATTACTATCCTGCATACCAACGATCACCACGGTCACTTCTGGCGCAGCGAATATGGCGAATATGGTCTGGCGGCGCAAAAAACGCTGGTGGACAGTATCCGTAAAGAGGTGGCGCAAGAGGGGGGAAGCGTCCTGTTGTTATCCGGCGGCGACATTAATACCGGGGTGCCGGAATCCGATCTCCAGGATGCGGAGCCCGATTTCCGCGGGATGAATCTGATTGGCTACGACGCTATGGCCGTCGGTAATCATGAGTTTGATAACCCGCTCACCGTATTGCGCCAGCAGGAAAAGTGGGCGAAGTTTCCCTTTCTTTCCGCCAATATTTATCAAAAAAGTACCGGCGAGCGTCTGTTTAAGCCGTGGGCTATTTTTACACGCCAGGATATAAAAATCGCGGTAATTGGCTTAACCACCGATGACACGGCGAAAATAGGCAACCCGGAATATTTCACCGATATTGAGTTTCGTAAACCTGCTGAAGAAGCAAACGTGGTGATTCAGGAACTTAATATGAATGAAAAACCGGACGTGATTATCGCGACCACGCATATGGGACATTATGACAACGGCGATCACGGTTCGAACGCGCCGGGCGACGTTGAGATGGCGCGTAGCCTGCCTGCCGGTTCGTTGGCGATGATTGTGGGCGGTCACTCACAAGACCCGGTATGCATGGCGTCGGAAAATAAAAAACAGGTGAATTACGTACCGGGAACGCCCTGCGCGCCGGATAAGCAAAATGGTATCTGGATCGTGCAGGCGCATGAGTGGGGTAAATATGTGGGCCGCGCGGATTTCGAATTCCGTAACGGCGAGATGAAAATGGTTAACTACCAGCTTATTCCGGTAAATCTCAAGAAAAAAGTGACCTGGGATAACGGGAAAAGCGAGCGTGTACTTTACACGCCGGAAATCGCCGAAAATCCGCAAATGCTCTCGTTATTAACGCCGTTCCAGAATAAAGGTAAAGCGCAACTGGAGGTGAAAATTGGTAGCGTGAATGGCCTTCTTGAAGGCGATCGCAGTAAGGTCAGATTTGTCCAGACCAATATGGGACGGGTGATTCTGGCTGCGCAGATCGCGCGCACCGGCGCCGATTTTGGCGTGATGAGCGGCGGCGGTATTCGCGACTCGATTGAGGCGGGAGATATTACCTATAAAAGCGTGCTCAAGGTACAGCCGTTCGGCAACATTGTGGTGTATGCCGATATGAGTGGCAAAGAGGTGGTTGATTATCTCACCGCCGTAGCGCAGATGAAGCCGGACTCCGGCGCCTATCCACAGTTCGCCAATGTGAGCTTTGTCGCCAAAGAGGGCAAGCTCACCGATCTGAAAATCAAAGGCGAGCCTGTTGATCCGGCCAAAACCTATCGCATGGCGACGCTGAGTTTCAACGCCACGGGCGGCGATGGTTATCCGCGCATCGATAACAAACCGGGATACGTGAATACCGGGTTTATTGACGCGGAAGTGCTGAAAGAGTTTATTCAGCAGAATTCACCGCTGGATGCGGCGGCGTTTACGCCAAAGGGTGAGGTGAGCTGGCTGTAGCGGTACGGATAGCCATTTCTGCCTGATGGCGCGCAGCCTTAAGGCCTACGGATTATGTCTGCTGTAGGCCGGATAAGGCGTTTGCGCCGCTATCCGGCAATGTATTTTACGCAGGCTTAATCCCGACGCGCGATATCAGCGAATTTAGCACCCAGTATGGCGGCCAAATCGTCAGCCGCCAGTTCAATATCCAGCCCGCGTTTACCACCGGAAACATAAATAGTGGCAAACGTGCGGGCAGGCGCGTCAATCAGCGTGGGCAGCCGTTTCTTCTGTCCCAGCGGACTGATCCCGCCGACCAGATATCCCGTGGTGCGTTGCGCCACCATCGGGTCGGCCATATCGACCTTTTTCGCGCCCAGAGCTTTGGCGACTTTTTTCAAATCCAGCTGCCCGGCTACAGGCGTTACGGCGACGGCCAGTTGCTTCATATCGCCATTCACGGCAACCAAAAGCGTTTTATACACCTGATCGGCGTTTAGCCCGAGCTTACGCACCACTTCATCGCCAAAGTTAGTTTCATTCGGATCGTGATCGTAGGTGTGAATGTTAAACGGAATCTTGTTTTTTTCGAGTAACTTAACTGCGGGTGTCATAACGTTCCTTCTTACTACAGACGTGATTTGCCATCAGCATACGCCCGAAAGCGGACTAAAAAATAGTATAATCTTGTGCATTAGGTCTTGGCAGTTGCGGCAACTTTGAGCGACAATCTGAAGATCCGAAGCGAAAGCGTCGGGATAATAATAACGATGAAATTCCTCTTTGACGGGCCAATAGCGATATTGGCCATTTTTTTATTTCAATATTTGCGGTAGGTTGCCTTCGCCGTACAGATGTAGCGCCCCTACGGCTACCACGTAGCGTCCCGGCGGCAGTGCCAGCAGCGCGTCGCGCCAGGCTTCATTGCGTTTTACCATCAGTACATCATACAGCGGTTGGCTAAACGTTCTGGGGAGCGAAGCGCCGACGCTGGTCGGCGGCTGTTCAAGCCACCAGCCGATCATCACCTGCAAAAGCCGTGCGTTGGTGTGCCAGTGCGTCAGCGTGTCGTCGAGCAGCGCCATCCCGCCATCGGGCAGATCGCAGAGTAGTTCGAGCTGGTGTTTCGCCCCTTCCAGCTCTTGCACCGGCAGCGACATTTCGCGGGCAGCCTGTAATAGCTGATAATCAATGCCATAGTCCGGGCGCAATCCCAGCCGTTGCGCCTGCGTGGCCTGTAGCACCATAGCTATCTGCCATAAAGGTTGATTATCAAAATGGATCAGCGGCATACCCAACTCGCTGACCCGTTTTTCCAGTGCGCTTAGCTGCCCGGCGCTGAGACGTTCGACCAACGGCGGGTATTTGGGGAGATTGCTGAATGGCGTTTCGTTACCAGAAATATCCGCTTCAACGACCAGCGCGTCGGCCTGGCGTAGCTTTTTCACCAGCTTTGCTGGAAGAGGAGCCATATCGCGCGTCCCCATATGAATACTGCCAACCAGATGCAGATGACGACCGCCGGGCAGGGAGAGATCGATAGCAGGCCAACTATTTGGGGTACCACGCAGCGCGCGCCATAAACGTTTAAGTTGATTTAATAGCTCCATACGCGCTCCCTTTGAAAAAGCTCATGCTAGCGCGTTGGAGAAAAGAGCGCAATGCGCCCTGACGGGACGTCAACGATCGGTCGGGTTATTCGCTGCCGTCGAGATAGGCCGTTCTGGCGATGGTCATTTCAAGCTGGCATTTATAAATACTGATGCGCTTTTCAGCAGGTATGGCCTCGGATTTTGCATCGCTAAGTTTGCCGCACTGCTGCTCTTTTTTTGTCACCCAGACTCGCTGCTCTTGTTTTAATGCCGTTCGGGCAGAGGCGGGTAGTGAATTCCAGACCTGATTAAGCTCGCGATCTCTACTCTCAAATTTCTTTGCTGCGATTTCAATCAGTGAGCTATTTTTTTTCTTTATGAGATTATCACCAGATACCGTCATTCTTGCCATTACATAAATAGACCACGCCAATTTATCGGTTTTTTTCACCGGGGTGACGACAATATCTTTGTTGTTGTCAGCAAGCTGGATATTGTAGTTAACCTCTTTCCAGGTCACCGTATTGTTTATTACCTGTCCATTCCCTTGTGAAATATAGAATAGAGTATCTGGTAAGTATTTAATTACTTTAAACAATGACTGAGGAATACCCATGGCGACGGTAGCCGAGCAAATTCGTAGGTTGGCATTTTCTGATTGAGGATTTTGCGTTATTACATCACTGAATTGAACAGGAATAGCCCGGAGTTGCTGCTCGTACTGAGTCTGGGGGATATCGAAGAAAAGCGTGGAAGGCGCTTTAATATAGTCTTGCTGTAAACGACCTAATGCTTCATTATAGATCCACTCTTTTGCCGCCGTGACTGCATTATCGTTGCCGCATTTTAACTCTGGACTGGAATCAAATAATCCTGCATAACTAACTGCGGGAGAAAGCAGGAAAAGAAGAGTAACTGCTTTTCTAAACATAAATAACACATCCTTATGATTCAAAAAAACATTATAAAATGTTGTTTTTTATTTTTCTACAGGATGTGCGGTTAAATTTTTATATATTGATACGGTAAATTACTGATGGCTTAATAATATATCAGGCAGCTAATGCTGCCTGATAGGACTTTTTACGCTTTCGGTTTAAAGCGCAATAGCCGGTTGGCATTGCTCACGACGGTAATGGAAGACAGCGCCATTGCCGCACCCGCTACTACCGGGTTTAACAAGGTACCGGTAAACGGCCACAGAATACCGGCGGCCACCGGGATACCAATGCTGTTGTAGATAAATGCGCCAAGCAGGTTTTGCTTCATATTGCGCAACGTCGCGCGCGAAATGGCCAGCGCATCCGCCACGCCCATCAGACTATGGCGCATCAGCGTAATCGCCGCGGTTTCAATCGCCACATCACTGCCGCCGCCCATCGCGATACCGACGTCCGCCTGCGCCAGCGCGGGCGCATCGTTGATACCATCGCCGACCATCGCAACCTGACGACCCTGGCTTTGCAGACGTTTAATCGCATCGGCTTTGCCATCCGGCAGAACGCCCGCAATCACTTCATCAATACCCGCTTCTTTGGCAATCGCGTTAGCCGTCGTTGGGTTATCCCCGGTGAGCATCACCAGACGGTATCCGGCGTTGTGCAGGCGTTCAAGCGCGGCAATACTATCGCTGCGCAATGGATCGCGTACCGCCAGTAACGCCGCCGCTTTACCGTCAATCGCCAGCAGGACCGGAGTAGAGCCTTGCGAGGCCTGCGCGGTGATTTCCGCCGTCATATCATCCGTGGCGACGTGCTGTTCGTTCAGCAACGCCTGGTTCCCCAGAAGCAGTTGATGACCTTCCGCTTCACCGCTGACGCCCAGTCCGCGCAGCGTTCTGAAACCGTTCACCTGAGGCAGTTTATCGTCGCCGGCTTTTTCCAGAATCGCATGGGCCAGCGGGTGGCTGGAGCCTTGTTCGAGCGCGGCTGCCAGACGTAATGCCTGAGCTTCCTCAACGCCGTTAAAGGTTTTTACCGCCACCACTTGCGGCTTGCCTTCCGTCAGCGTCCCGGTTTTATCAAAAACGAGGGTATCCAACGTACTGGCGCGTTGCAGGGCATCGGCGTCGCGTACCAGCACGCCGAATTCGGCAGCGCGGCCTACGCCGGAAATAATCGACATTGGCGTCGCCAGGCCTAATGCGCAAGGGCAGGCGATAATCAGTACGGTGGTGGCGATGACCAGCGTATAAACAATTTGCGGCGCCGGTCCGAAGAAATACCAGATAGCGGCGCTGAACAGCGCAATGGCCACGACGACGGGAACGAACACCGCGGAGATTTTATCGGCCAGTTGGCCAATTTCCGGTTTACTGCTTTGCGCCTGGCGTACCATGCGAATAATGCGTGACAGCGTGGTATGACTGCCCACCGCGCTGGCGCGGAACAGGACGCTGCCGTCCTGGACGACGGTGCCGGCATGAACGCTATCGCCTTCGCCTTTTTGCTGTGGAATGGGTTCGCCGGTCAGCATGGCTTCATCAAGCCACGCTTCGCCCTGGGTAATTTCGCCATCCACCGGCACGCGATCGCCGGTAGTGAGCCGCAACAGCATCCCTGGCTGAACGTCCGCCAACGGGACGCTTTTTTCGCCGTCTTCTGTCACGACGCGTGCGGTGGGCGGGGTGAGATCGAGTAATTTTTCCAGCGCTTTTGAGGAACGCTGACGGGCGCGCGCTTCCAGCATGTGTCCGAGATTAATCAGACCGATAATCATCGCGCTGGCTTCGTAATAAAGGTGCCGCGCTTCCATCGGGAACCACTGCGGCCACAGGTTGACGCTCATGGAGTAGAGCCAGGCGACCCCGGTGCCGAGCGCCACCAGCGTATCCATCGTCGCCGTGCCGTTCAGCAGGCTTTTCCACGCGTTACGGTAAAAATGACCGCCCGCAAAGACCATCACCGCAAGCGTGATCAGGCCAATAGCCAGCCACAGGCTGCGGTTGTCGCCGGTCACCATCATGTTATCGCCGATCATCCCCCAGACCATGACCGGTATACCGACCGCCAGAGCGACGATGGCCTGCCAGCGAAAACGTTTCATGGTGGCGATGGCGGTTTCCTGCTGGCGCTCGCGGCGTTTGATGTCATCTTCAATCGCCTCTGCGCCGTAGCCGGCTTTTTCCACCGCCTGCACTAAATCAGCGGCGGACGCGCTGCCCATCACCAGCGCAGTGCGTTCCGCCAGGTTTACCCGTGCCTGCGTGACGCCCGGTACGCTTTGTAGCGCATGTTGTACGCGGGTGACACAACTGGCGCAGCTCATGCCGCTTAACAGCAACTGTTGGCTTTCTTCATCGGCCGTCGCTACCGGAAGCTCATGAGGAACCGCTGCCAGTGCTTCCGACGGGATTGATGACTCCGTCAGCGGTTTAGCCTTTGGGTGGCTTAACGTCGCGCCATACCCGGCTTGTTTGATGGTTTCAATTAACGCGTCCGCACTGGCGGTACCGGTAACGTGCGCTTCGGTTACGGTGACGTCCGCCAGCTCAACATCCGGACGTTGTTCAAGACTTTCTTTCACGCGTTTAACGCAATGACCGCAGGACAAACCGTCCAGGGTCAGGTCGATAGTTTGAGACATAGTAAAAACTCCTTTATGATTGGTCATCAATTCATTGACCTTAGTAATCGTAGTGACTCACTGTGATAAAGGTTAAACCTTCCAGCAAGGTTAAGGTCAAGGGGGAAATATGAATATTAGCGATGTGGCGAAAAAAACCGGTTTAACCAGCAAAGCCATTCGGTTTTATGAAGAGAAAGGTCTGGTGACGCCGCCATTACGTAGCGAAAATGGTTATCGCACCTACACGCAGAAGCATTTAAACGAGCTGACGTTGCTGCGACAGGCGAGGCAGGTGGGGTTTAATCTGGAAGAGTGTGGCGAACTGGTCAATCTGTTTAACGATCCGCGACGCCATAGCGCAGATGTGAAAAAGCGGACGCTGGAAAAGGTCGCGGAGATCGAGCGCCATATCAGCGAGCTGCAATCAATGCGCGATCAATTGCTGGCGCTGGCGGAGAGTTGTCCCGGCGATGACAGCGCCGACTGCCCGATTATTGATAATCTTTCCGGCTGCTGTCATCACAAGGCGCAAAAGCCACGTTGATTAAACGGCGCGAATGCGTAAGGTGATGCCTTCCACGGCGATCACTTCGACATGCGTACCTGCGCGCAGGTCTTCGTCAGCGCATACCGGCCACGAGCTGTCGCCGACACGCATATGACCCCGTCCGTTCACTAACGCGGCATCAAGCATAAACCGGCGGCCTACCAGTTGTTGTCCGCGTTGGTTAAGGCGGCTGTCGGTCGGCTTCTGTTCCCGCACGCGACGCGCCAGCCAGCGCCACCAAAGCCAGGCCGCCAGCAACGTTAAGGCCGCAAACAGCACGCCCTGCCATTCCCAGCCGAGCGGTAAGAGCCAGACGGTTAAGCCGGTAATCACTGCCGCCACGCCGCTCCACAGCAAATAGCCGTTACCGCCGAGCATTTCCGCAGCCAACAACAGGCCGCCGAGGCTAAGCCAGAAGATATGCGGATGTACCAGAATCATCGCTATCATGCTTTTTTCCGTTCGCTGGCGCTGTCCTTAACCAGCTCGCTGATCCCGGCGATAGCGCCCATCAGACTGCTGGCATCCAGCGGCATCATGACCACTTTGCTGTTATTCGCCGAGCCGATTTGCTGTAACGCTTCGGTGTATTTCTGCGCCACGAAGTAGTTTATCGCCTGAATATCCCCGGCGGCGATGGCTTCAGACACCATCTGCGTAGCGCGGGCTTCCGCTTCGGCGGAACGTTCGCGCGCTTCCGCCTGCAGGAAAGCGGACTGACGTTCGCCTTCGGCTTTCAGAATCTGCGACTGTTTTTCCCCCTCGGCTTTCAGGATTTCCGCCTGACGTACCCCTTCGGCCTCAAGGATATAGGCGCGTTTGGTACGTTCCGCTTTCATCTGGGCGTTCATCGAGGAGATCAATTCCGCCGGAGGGCGGACATCGCGAATTTCGATACGGGTAACTTTAATTCCCCACGGGTTGGTGGCTTCATCGACAATATGCAGCAGCCGCGTGTTGATGCTGTCGCGCTGGGAGAGCATTTCATCCAGCTCCATCGAACCGAGCACCGTACGGATATTGGTCATGGTCAGGTTAATGATCGCCAGTTCCAGGTTACTGACTTCATAAGCGGCGCGCGGCGCATCGATAACCTGAATAAAACAGACCGCATCGATAGTGACGTTGGCGTTATCTTTTGAGATCACCTCCTGCGACGGAATATCCAGCACTTGCTCCATCATATTGATCTTGCGGCCAATTCTGTCCATAAACGGTACAACAAGGCTTAATCCCGGCTGCAGGGTTTTGGTGTAACGTCCAAAGCGCTCCACCGTCCACTGGTATCCCTGCGGAACGATTTTGACGCCCGCGCCGACGATCACCAGCGCGACGAAAATGAGAATAGGGATAAGAATGAGCATAGCTAAACCTCCTGTTGCGTTGTCCATAAACCGATTTTGCTGACGAATTAAGCGAATTATACCTGATTCAGTAAAGCATGTTCCCCCCTTATTAATTACAGGGATACACTATCGCTATAAAAATATGAACAACGGATGCGCAATAAATGACAGAACGTAGCATGTTGCTTGAGTTAAAGCAGGTCGGTTACCGGACTGCGACGACAAAAATAGTGAATAACATCAGTTTTACGCTGCAACGCGGCGAATTTAAGTTAATTACCGGTCCTTCTGGCTGCGGAAAAAGTACGTTGTTGAAAATGGTGGCCTCGTTAATAAGCCCTGATATCGGCGTGATTCTTTTTGAGGGGCAGGATATTACTACTCTGAGTCCGGAAGCCTATCGCCAGCAGGTTTCTTATTGCGCTCAGACGCCAGCGCTATTTGGCGATACGGTTTACGATAACCTGATTTTTCCCTGGCAAATTCGCCATCAGCGCCCGCAGCCGACAGCCTTCGCAGACGATCTGGCGCGTTTTGAACTGCCGGAGACGATTCTGCAAAAACCGATTGCCGCACTTTCCGGCGGGGAAAAACAGCGTATTGCTCTAATTCGTAATCTACAGTTTCTGCCGAAAATACTGTTACTCGACGAAATAACCAGCGCGCTGGATGAACATAACAAACGGAATGTGAATGATATTATTCATCGCTATGTTCGCGATAAGCAGGTCGCTGTCTTGTGGGTAACGCATGATAAAGATGAAATTCAACACGCGGATAAGGTGATAACGTTAACGCCATCTGCCGGAGAGATGCAGGAGGCGCGTTATGAACGAGCATAATATTACCAATACCTCGCTGGCGTTATCGATGCTGCTGGTGGTGGTCGCGATGCTCATCAGTCACAAGGAAAAGCTGGCGCTGGAAAAAGATATTCTGTGGAGCGTATGCCGGGCGGTGATACAGCTCATTATTGTCGGCTATGTACTGAAATACATCTTTGGCGTTAATCATGCCGCCCTGACGCTACTGATGGTGCTGTTCATCTGTTTTAACGCCGCATGGAACGCGCAAAAGCGCAGTAAATATATCGATAAGGCATTTCTCTCCTCGTTTATCGCCATCACCGTCGGCGCCGGACTAACGCTGACGGTACTGATGCTTACCGGTTCGATTGAATTTGCGCCGATGCAGGTGATTCCCATCGCTGGCATGGTCGCCGGCAATGCGATGGTGGCGGTAGGACTGTGCTACAACCAACTGGGGCTGCGTTTTCACAGCGAGCAGCAGCAAATCCAGGAAAAGTTAAGTTTGGGCGCAACGCCGAAAATGGCCTCCGCCGGGCTTATCCGCGATAGTATCCGCGCATCGCTTATCCCGACGATCGACTCGGCAAAGACCGTTGGGCTGGTGAGCCTGCCGGGGATGATGTCCGGGCTGATTTTTGCCGGGATCGATCCGGTAAAAGCGATTAAATATCAAATTATGGTAACGTTTATGCTGTTGTCGACAGCCAGCCTGTCTACCATCATTGCCTGCTATTTAACCTACCGGAAGTTCTATAATTCGCGTCATCAGTTGGTAGTGATGCCGCTCAAGAAATCATGATAGTGGCCGGATGATGGCGCAAGCGCCTTATCCGGCCTGAGGACGACAGGTAGGCCAGATAAGCGCGCCATCAGGCAAGAGAGGATTAATACAGTAGCGCGTACAACTGGCGGCGGTATTTCGACGCCAGCGCGTCGCCGGTGCCGAGCGCGGCAAGGATCTCCTGGAAGGTTTTGCGCGTTTGTCCCTCGGCGGCGGCAAGATCTTTTCTCAGATGGCTGAACAGCAATTCCAGCGCTTCTTCATTACGTCCGACCTGGTGCAACTGCAACGCCAGTTGCGTTGCCAAAGCCGCATCCTGCGGATTCTCCGCGACTTGCTGCTGAAGTTGCTGAATTTCCGGCGTATCCGCCGCCTGTTTAAGCAGTTCGATCTGCGCAACCAGCCCCTGATAACGGGTATCCTGATCCTGTAGCGGGATAGTTTTTAACACCGCTTCGGCCTCTTCAGAGCGGTTCAGCGCAATTTGCGCTTCCGCCAGTAACAGGCCAATCTCACTGTTCTGCGAAGAGAGCTGCCAGGCGTCTTTGAGCAACGGCAGCGCGTCAACATAGTTGCCCTCCTGCATTAACTGCATCGCTTGTTGCGCTTTTAGCTCTTCTTCACGCGGCAGTACTTTATCCAGCAGAGCGCGGATCGCCTCTTCCGGCTGCGGTCCCTGGAAACCATCGACCGGTTGGCCATTCTGGAACAGATAGACTGTCGGGATGGCGCGCAGACCAAACTGAGCGGCGATCATCTGTTCGGCGTCGCAGTCCAGCTTTGCCAGAATAAACTGACCGTGGTACTGGGCAGCCAGACTTTCCAGCACTGGCGTTAATTGCAGACAGTGTTGGCTGCGTTCAGACCAGAAATAGAACAGTACCGGCGTGGTCATGGACTGCTCTAAGGTCTGCTGCAGGTTGGATTCATTAATATTGACAATGTTCTGTACGGACATGGCGTCGCTCTCTTTTGTCTGTGTCACGTTTACATGGGGGCTGACGGGCGCGCTTCAACTCAGCTTTGTAAAATTTTATCCAGCATCCGGCCCGGCAATAGGCGTTTCAGCGCCATCACTGCCCAGGTGACCAGCGTAACGGGATAGCGCAGCCTGGGTTTATCGCTTGCAAAAGCATGACGCACTTTCGCTACTACCGCGTCAGGATCGCGGGTGAAACGTGCGGCGATGCCGGGATTTTCTACCGGTTTATCACGCTGCGTCTGGTTAACGTTATCCGTAAAACGGGTACGAATTGGTCCCGGTTCTATCAGACTCACTTTAATGCCTGTGTGCCGTAGCTCCATACGTAGCGCGTCAGACCAGGCTTCGAGCGCATATTTGCTGGCGGCGTAAGCGCCGCGCCCTGGGGTGGAAATCAGCCCCATCACCGATGAGGTCATCACAATGCGTCCTTCGCCATGCGGCAACATGGCGGGAAGTAAGCGCATAGTAAGCTGATGCGCGCCGAAGAAATTACTGGAAAACTGTTGCTCCATCTGCTCACGGCTGATGGTGGAAAGGGGGCCATACACGCCGTAGCCGGCATTGTTAAAGATCCCATACAGACGATTATCGGTCAGGGCGATCACTTCATCGGCGGCACGATCCACGCTTTCAGGGGAGTCGAGATCGATCAACACGCCGGTAAATCCCATACTGTTCATCCGGGCGACATCATCAGGTTTGCGGCAGCCCGCCAGGATTTGAAAGCCCTGGCGTTTAAGTTCAAGCGCGCTGTCCAGACCGATTCCGCTGGAACATCCTGTTATTAAGACCGATTTTTGCATAACTTTACCTGTCAGGATCTCCGTTGATTTAAGAGTCGTGGTTAACTATATCCGTCATACTTCAAGTTGCCTGTGCGTTCGTTTACTCCAGTCACATAGGTATCTATGCTCCTGGACATTCTCTTACGTGCCGCCTTCATGCAACTCGAATTATTCAGGAGAGAAAAGGGGTCAACTGCTTCGCCATCCAGTCGGCAATAAACGGCTGGGCGTCGCGGTTGGGATGAATGCCGTCATCCTGCATCCACTGCGGTTTCAGATATACCTCTTCCATAAAAAACGGTAACAGAGGAATATCGAACTCTTTGGCGAGCTTAGGATAAATGGCGCTAAAGGATTCATTATAACGGCGACCGTAGTTAGCGGGCAGATGAATTTGCATCAGTAACGGTTGGGCATCGGCGGCTTTCACCGTCTGAATGATTTTACGTAGCGTCTGTTCGGTTTGCGCAGGCGCAAAACCGCGTAGGCCATCGTTGCCGCCAAGCTCCACCACTACCCAGCGCGGGTGATGCTGTTGCAACAGTGCCGGCAAACGCGCCAGTCCCTGCTGCGAGGTATCTCCGCTTATACTGGCATTAACGACCGACGTTTTGTTTTGCCATTTATCATTAAGGAGCGACGGCCATGCCGCGCTGGCGGCCATACGGTAACCGGCGCTGAGGCTATCGCCCAGAATTAATAAGGTGTCTGCGGCGGCGGCACGGAAAGTTAACAGGATCAAAAACAGGAAGGGCAAATGCCAGCGGAAAACAGTGTTGAAGTTCATCGTCTCAGGAAGTCCGTCGGTCAGGGTGAGCATGAGCTTTCCATCCTTACCGGAGTTGAACTGGTTGTCAAACGCGGCGAAACCATTGCGCTGATTGGCGAATCAGGATCGGGAAAATCTACGCTGCTGGCGATTCTCGCCGGACTGGATGACGGCAGTAGCGGAGAGGTCAGTCTGGTCGGGAAACCGCTTCACCAGATGGACGAAGAGGCGCGGGCGCAGCTTCGCGCTCAGCATGTCGGTTTTGTTTTTCAATCCTTCATGCTTATTCCTACGCTTAACGCGCTGGAAAACGTTGAGCTACCGGCCCTGCTACGCGGTGAAAACAGCGGTCAGAGTAAGGCGGGGGCGAAAGCGCTGCTCGAACAACTGGGACTGGGAAAACGGCTTGACCACCTTCCGGCACAGCTTTCTGGCGGCGAACAGCAGCGCGTAGCGCTGGCGCGCGCGTTTAACGGGCGTCCTGATGTGCTGTTTGCCGATGAGCCGACGGGCAACCTTGACCGTCAGACCGGAGATAAAATCGCCGACCTGCTATTTTCGCTTAACCGCGAACACGGCACCACGCTGATTCTGGTGACGCACGACCCGGCGCTGGCGGCGCGCTGCGACCGGCGGCTGCGGTTGGTCAACGGTCAGTTACAGGAGGAGGCATGATAGCTCGCTGGTTCTGGCGCGAATGGCGCTCGCCGTCGCTGATTATTGTCTGGCTGGCGTTGAGCCTGGCGGTGGCCTGCGTACTGGCGCTCGGCAGTATCAGCGACCGGATGGAAAAAGGGTTAAGTCAGCAAAGCCGCGAGTTTATGGCAGGCGATCGGACGCTGCAAAGTTCGCGGGAGGTACCGAAAGCCTGGCTTGAAGAGGCGCGTAAACGCGGTCTTAACGTGGGCGAGCAGTTAACCTTTGCGACCATGACGTTTGCCGGCGATACGCCGCAACTGGCCAGCGTGAAGGCGGTAGATAGCGTTTATCCGATGTACGGCGAATTGCAAACCCGTCCTGACGGAGTGAAACCGCAGCCGGGTAGCGTACTGCTGGCGCCGCGTCTGATGGCGCTGCTTAATTTGAAAACGGGCGATACCATTGATGTCGGCGACGTGACCTTGCGTATTGCCGGTGAAGTGGTGCAGGAGCCGGATTCCGGGTTTAACCCTTTTCAGATGGCGCCGCGTCTGATGATGAATATGGCCGATGTGGCAAAAACCGGTGCGATACAGCCGGGGAGTCGCGTGATGTGGAGGTATAAATTCGGCGGAACGCCGCAACAGCTTGCTGGCTATGAAAGCTGGCTGTTACCGCAGCTTAAACCGGAACATCGCTGGTACGGACTGGAGCAGGATGACGGGGCATTGGGGAAATCGCTCGAACGTTCGCAGCAGTTTTTGCTGCTTTCGGCGTTATTAACGCTACTGCTGGCGGTAGCTGCCGTCGCGGTGGCGATGAGCCATTACTGCCGTAGCCGCTACGATCTGGTAGCGATTTTAAAAACGTTGGGCGCGGGCCGGGCCCAGTTGCGTAAACTTATCATCGGACAGTGGTTGATGGTGCTGGGGCTTTCCGCCGTCACGGGAGGCGCGATTGGGTTACTGTTTGAAAACATATTGCTGGTGCTGCTAAAACCGGTATTGCCCGCCGATTTGCCGCCCGCCAGCCTGTGGCCCTGGCTGTGGGCGCTGGGTGCGATGACGGTCATCTCTCTGCTGGTCGGTTTACGACCTTATCGATTGTTGCTGGCGACCCAGCCGCTACGGGTGCTGCGCCGCGATGTTGTCGCTCGCGTCTGGCCGTTAAAAATTTATTTGCCTGTCGCCTGCGCCGTCGTGGTGGCGCTGCTCGCCGGATTGATGGGCGGAAGTATGCTGTTGTGGGCGGTTCTGGCGGGTGCAGTGATACTGGCGCTGCTGTGCGGTCTGGTGGGCTGGATGCTGCTTAACGTGCTGCGCGGCATGACGTTGACGTCGCTACCGCTGCGTCTGGCCGTCAGCCGACTTCTGCGTCAGCCGTGGTCAACGTTGAGTCAGCTTTCGGCGTTTTCGCTTTCGTTTATGCTGCTGGCGCTCTTGCTGGTGCTGCGCGGCGACCTCCTTGATCGCTGGCAACAGCAGCTCCCGCCGGAAAGCCCGAACTATTTCCTTATCAATATTGCTTCAGAGCAGGTCGCGCCGCTGAAAGCCTTTTTGGCGGAACATCAGGTGATTCCGCAGACGTTTTATCCGATTGTGCGGGCGCGGTTAACCAGGATAAATGGTAATCCGACGGAAGGTCAGCAGGATGAGTCGCTCAACCGTGAACTGAATTTGACCTGGCAGGATACGCGCCCGGCGCATAATCCGCTGGTCGCCGGTCACTGGCCGCCAAAACCGGGCGAAGTCTCTATGGAAGAGGGGCTGGCGAAGCGGTTGAACGTCAAACTCGGCGATAGCGTAACCTTTATGGGCGATACCCAGGCATTTAGCGCTAAAGTCACCAGCCTGCGTCAAGTGGACTGGGAAAGCCTGCGTCCCAACTTTTTCTTCATTTTTCCTTCCGGGGCGCTGGACGGGCAACCACAAAGCTGGTTGACCAGTTTTCGCTGGGAGAATGGCAACGGCATGTTAACGCAGCTTAACCGCGAGTTTCCTACCGTCAGCCTGTTAGATATCGGGGCGATCCTGAAACAGGTGGGACAGGTGCTGGAGCAGGTCAGCCGGGCGCTGGAGGTGATGGTTGTGCTAGTCACCCTCTGCGGCATGTTGCTATTACTGGCTCAGGTGCAGGTCGGGATGCGTCAGCGTCATCAGGAGCTGGTGGTGTGGCGCACGTTAGGAGCCGGAAAGAAACTGTTGCGTACCACACTCTGGTGCGAATTCGCCATGCTGGGATTAGTTGCCGGGCTGGTCGCCGCGATTGGCGCGGAAACGGCGCTGGCGATCTTACAAATCAACGTTTTTGATTTCCCCTGGGAGCCGGACTGGCGTTTATGGGGCGTACTGCCGTTTTGCGGCGCGCTGCTGCTTTCCGTATGCGGCGGCTGGCTTGGCGTTCGTTTGCTGAAAGGCAAAGCGCTATTCCGCCAGTTTAGCGGATGATTCATGATGTGAATAATTTCGCGCCGGTTTTTAAAACGGCGCGTACTTTTTTAGTCGCACAAATTGATAACTCCTTGATTTTTAGTAGCACAAATCATTAAAAAATACACAACACGTAAGGTTTTATAACAGTTATTATTTGCCTGCTAAATGATTTGGATTGGCTATCTATCAAGGAAAATATAATGACAATTAAAATAACAGCGTTGGCGGCATCGATCGGCGCGGCAGTGGCTTTCATGCCTTTCGCTACTCAGGCGGAAATCACCGTTTTAAAACAAGATCCCCAGGCGGGTAATCCACTCAGCCGACTCAATTTCACCGTTGGCGGGAGTATTCGTCCGCAGTTCCAGAATATGACCGGCAATGACGGCGCGAACGGTTATAAACGTAATGGTTTTGATGGCGGGACGCGTTTCCGCTTCGCCGCGGATTACTATCTGTTTGATGATATCAGTTGGATTAGCTATTACGAGCTGGGCGTCAATATCCCTGCGGTATTTGACTGGGATAACCATTATGCGAAGGGCGCGACTGATACCACTCGCCGTATGCTGTATACCGGCTTCAAGAGCGCGACGTGGGGAACGCTGACCTTCGGTCAACAGAACAGCATTTATTACGATGTGGTGGGCGCAAAAACCGATATCTGGGATTACGACATGATAGGTCAGGCGCCGGGCAACGGGATTAACGGCGACTACGATGGTTCTTATCGCACGCGTAAATCATTGAAGTATAAGAAAAGCATTGGTAATGTCGATCTCTACGCGTCTTATCTGTTCAGCGACGATTATAATGCCAATAACGGCCTGAATTACAAACGTAAAGGCGGCGGTTCTTTAGGCGCGGATTACCATCTCACCGACGATCTGACCTGGGGGACGGCATGGAACTATACCCGTGCGGAGATGCGCGGCAACGGCAATAAAACTTACGATCAAAATATTGTCGGTACCGCGTTAAGCTGGACGCCGGAAAACTGGACTATCGCCGCAGGCGGCGGTTGGTATCAGAACTTTATGACGACCAAAAAAGTGTCTGTGAATGATTACTTTGCCGGCGATGCGTGGGGTCTGGAATATTTTGTCGGTTACGCTTTCCCGATTGGTCAGTATGCCGTGAAAGCTATTCAACCGTACTTTATGGGCGACCGCATTGAATATGTGAATGGCCGCGACTATCTGCGCACCGATAACGGCGTGGGGATCACCTTCCAACTAGATTATGGTTTCCGCGTTGATTATGAACATGTTTTCACCTCCAGCACTGACAATCTGGGCGATATGAACCTGGTGCGTCTGCGTTACGATTTCTAAAGCGTTTTCCTCTGCCGGATGTTGGCGTTAAGACCTCTTATCCGGCATTTCCCTTTACGCCATTCCCGCCTGACACACGCCTGAGCGCCTGCCTCGTACATTTAACGACACACCAGGAAACATCATGAAATAATTTCAAGGACAGCAGGCTGTGATCTGTGTCATGTTAAGAAATAGCCTTTCGTTTGGGCCAAAACAGACGATGCCGCATGAACGGCATCCGGCACAGCATCACACTATTTAAAATGGAGAAATTATGGGATTGCGTCAGAGTTTACGCATTGCGGCCAGCACGCTATTACTGGCCTGCGGATTACAGTTTGCCCATGCCGATAGTTCCCCGCAAACGATCGTATTTGGCGTCGCGCCAGGGCCGTATGGCGACATGGTGAAGCAGGCGATTGCGCCGACATTAAAAGAAAAAGGGTATAAGGTCGTGGTGCGCGAGTTTAGCGACTATGTCCAGCCCAATATGGCGTTAGCTAACGGCAGCATTGACGCCAACCTCTTTCAACATACCCTCTATTTTGACAAATTCACCGCTGACAAAGGGTTGAAGCTCAGCAAACTTATTGTGGTACCGACCGCCGGGATGGGCTTCTATTCACGTAAAATCAACAGTCTGGATGCGCTTAAAAAAGGGGACATTATTACCCTCTCCAACGATCCGACCAACCTGGCGCGCGGCCTTCGCTTCCTGCAATCGTTGGGGCTGATCACGATTAAGGACAATATCGATCCGACCAAAGCCTCTGAACGAGATATCGCCAGCAATCCAAAAGGACTGGTTTTCAAACCGCTGGAAGCCGCACAGCTACCGCGCACGCTGGATGGCGTGACCGGCGCGCTGGTTAACGGGAACTTTGCGGTGGCGGCAGGACTCGATCTCTCCAGCGCGATTAAGCAGGAACACCTGGATGAGAATCTGAAAAATATCATTGCGGTACGCAGTGAAGATGCCGATAAGCCGTTTGCCAAAGATATTGTCGAGGCGGTGAAATCGCCGGCTTATCGCGCGGTCATCGACGATCCAAAGAATATTTATAGCGCCTTCCAGAAACCGGAATGGATGACCGCGACACCCTGATCGCAGCGGTGGCCATCCCCAATTTCTGAGGTGAATATGATTGAAATAGAAAAAGTCTGCGTCGATTTTACCGCCGGTCGCGGTACCCCCACGCGCGCGGTGGATGATGTGAGCCTGCATATCGCCGCGGGCGAGATTTTTGGCATTGTTGGTACCAGCGGCGCAGGAAAAAGCACTCTGCTGCGTACCCTGAACGCCTTAACGCGTCCCAGCCAGGGGCGCGTCAACGTCAACGGCGTGGAAATCTCGGCGCTGGACGGAAAAGCGTTACGCCAGGCGCGGCAGCGTATTGGTATGATTTTCCAGCATTTTAACTTAATGCATACCCGGACAGTGGCGCAAAACGTTGCGTTTAGCCTGAAAGCGGCTGGCTGGGAACGCAGCAAAATCGCGCCGCGGGTGGCGGAAATTTTAACGCTGGTGGGCCTTGCCGATAAAGCGAACCGTTTTCCGGTACAGCTCAGCGGCGGGCAAAAACAGCGGGTGGGGATAGCCCGCGCCATCGCTAACCATCCGGATGTGTTGCTATGTGACGAACCGACTTCCGCTCTGGATCTGGAAACTTCCGCCACGATTCTGGCCCTGCTCAGACAGATCAACGCACAGCTCGGGATTACTATTGTGCTGATCACCCATGAAATGAACGTGATCAAATCTATTTGCGATCGCGTGGCGGTGATGTCGGGCGGTAAGGTTGTGGAATCGGGCGAGGTGTTTGATGTGTTTGCCCACCCGCAACACGCTTTCACACAGCAACTGGTGTCTCATACCCTTAATTTGACCCTGCCGGAACGTTTACGGGAACACCTGCCCGGGCAGTTGCTGAAAATTTTGTTTATCGGCGATTCGGCGGAGCAGCCGGTACTGTCGGAGGTGGCGATCACGTTTGGCGTCGCGGTCAATATCCTGCATGGCAAGATTGAATATATCGGCGAACGCGCGTTGGGCATTCTGGTGGTGCAATTAACCGCGCCGCATAATCCAACGGCGGTGGCCGCCGCCGTGGAGCATATCCGTCAACGTACCGCACAGGTGGAGGTGATCCGTGGATGATTTATTGCCGGATTTAACGCTGGCGTTCAATGAAACTTTCCAGATGTTGAGTATTTCAACGGTGCTGGCGATTCTTGGCGGTCTACCGCTCGGTTTTCTGATTTTTGTCACCGATCGTCATCTGTTCTGGCAGAACCGTTTTATTTATCTCGTCGCCTCGGTTCTGGTGAATATTATCCGCTCGGTGCCATTTGTTATTTTACTGGTGCTGTTACTGCCGCTAACGCAGCTTTTGCTGGGTAATACGATTGGCCCGATTGCAGCCTCCGTCCCGCTGTCGGTGGCCGCAATCGCGTTTTATGCACGCCTGGTAGATAGCGCGCTCCGTGAAGTTGATAAAGGGATTATTGAGGCGGCGCTGGCATTCGGCGCTAGTCCGATGCGTATTATCTGTACCGTACTGTTGCCGGAAGCCAGCGCAGGGCTGCTGCGCGGCCTGACGATTACATTGGTAAGCTTAATCGGCTACTCGGCGATGGCCGGGATTGTCGGCGGCGGCGGGGTAGGCGACCTGGCGATTCGCTATGGCTACTACCGTTACGAAACCGAAGTGATGGTTGTTACCGTAGTGGCGCTGATTGTGCTGGTTCAGGTCGTTCAGATGCTGGGCGACTGGCTGGCAAAACGTGCCGACAAGCGCGACAGACACTAAGCCGGCTCAATGTAGCGTCAGCCGGCAATAAAAATAAGCTATTGCGCTTTTAGCCAGTTGGCAACGTCTTGCCATGTGCCGCGAAAAACGATATTCGCGGCTTTTTTCTCCAGTTGATAGCGATACATTGGGTCGTAATATTCGTTAAGTAGCGGAACCAGCCATGCCATATGGCCGCCGGTGCTGCCGCTGGATAATTGCTCCGCCAGCGCCCTATCCAGCGTGTCCGTCAGTTCGGCAAAGCGTTGCAACCCCAGACGGCGGCGAATAGCGAACAGTCCATGATGAAGATATTCACTATACGCCTGCCAACCGGCTTCATCGCCGTAGGCGTGGGTGAAGTCGTGATGCATACGGATGAAATACTCTTCACGCAGTCGTTCCAGACGAAGCGAAAACGGATCTTCCACTACCGCAATAGGGGCCTGCACCATTCTTTCGCGTAAACACTCAGGCAGATGGTTGGCGCCGATCGTTCGCCCTTCATCTTCCAGTACCCACCTTTTTAGCGTCTGACGCGCGTTAATTTTCAGCAATTCAACGGCAAGTTTGTTTTCAAAACTGGCCTGGCTGAGCTGGGGTTTCAGCGTGCGGCCAAAAGAGGAGCCGCGATGACGCGCGAGACCTTCCAGATCCACGCCGTTGGGCTGTTGTCGCACCAGTTGCGTTTTGCCGCTGCCCGTACAGCCGCCAATTAAAAGTATCGGTTTTTGCGCCAGTTGCCAGGTCGCCTGAATTGCTGTCTGACGCAGCGCTTTATAGCCGCCTTCAATAAGCGGGCAGTCAATCCCTGTTTCTTGCAGCCAACGTTGTACGATATGGGACCGCTGACCGCCGCGCGCGCAGCACAGATACCCATTGGGGAAACGTTGATACGCGGCTTTCCAGGCCTCAAGCCGCTGCTGGCGAATGTCGCCGCAAACCAGCCGATGCCCCAACGCTAACGCCGCATCCGCGCCCTGACGTTTGTAGCAGGTGCCGACGGCGGCTCGCTCGTCGTCCATCATCAATGGCAGGTTGATGGCGCCCGGCATGGCGCCCTGTTCAAACTCAATCGGCGCGCGTACATCAATTAAAGGCGTATCGGCAAGGAGGAGCGCGCGATAGTCCGTTCCATCGTTCATGTGTAATCCCGAAAAACAAAACAGCAATAGCGAGATTTTACGCGCTGAGGGAGGAGCCGGGAAAGGGGAAGATCATTCTCCCGGCATTTTATGTGTTATTTAAGCTTACTTTGCGCCCAGATAATGCCGCTGGCGTATTCGCCCGGCAGGAGCGGAGAGAGCGCTTCCAGGGTGGCGCTAAGACGTGACGTATCGCTGTCGGTCAGATTCAGATGGCCGACTTTTCGCCCCGGGCGTACCGCTTTATCATACCAGTGCAGATGTACCAGCGGCAGCTTCAGCCAGTCGTAATTCAGCTCGCTGCCGATCAGATTGATCATCACCGACGGGGCGTTAATCACTGGCGCGGGCAACGGCAGGCCGGTAATCGCGCGCAAATGCAATTCAAACTGACTGATGCTGGCGCCATTTTGCGTCCAGTGTCCGCTGTTATGCACGCGCGGCGCCAGTTCATTGATTAACAGGCCTTCCGGCGTGATAAAACATTCCATCGCCATTACGCCGACGTAGTTCAGCGCCTGCATAATTGCTGACAGCATTAATTCCGCCTGCTCCTGCTGTTCGGCGTTCGCCTGTGGGAACGCGACGCTGGTCCGCAAGATGCCGTCCTGATGCAAATTGTGCGTCAGCGGGTAAAACACGGTACTGCCGTCATGAGCGCGCGCGCCGACTAACGACACTTCGCCGGAAAAATGGATGCCGCGCTCAACAATACATTCGCCATAGCAGTCATCCGGCAGTTGCCCGGTTTCGTCCGCGCGTAGACGCCACTGCCCGCGACCGTCGTAGCCGCCAACGCGACGCTTAATAATCGCCAGTTCGCCCAGACGGTCAAAGATGCCGGACCACTCGTCGGCGCTGGTCAGCAGCTGCCACGGCGCGGTCGCGAGTCCCAGTTTATCGAAAAGCTGTTTTTGTGTCAGACGGTCGGCGATGATCGGAAATACATCGCGATTGACGAATGCCGGGTGGCGTGCCAGCTCGCGGGTAAGCGCGGTTTCCGGCCAGCGCTCAATCTCTGCGGTAATGACGCTCTGCTGTACCGGAACAGCAGTAGGCTCTGCATCCAGACCAACCGGCCAGACGGCGATACCCAGCGGTTCGCCCGCCTGGCGCAGCATTCGGCCCAGTTGTCCGTTGCCGAGAACGCAAACTTGCTTCATAGCGTCCCCCGCGGATCGGGGTTTTCCAGAACTTCATCGGTTTGCGCTTTGCGCCAGTCAGCGATGCGCTGATGCAGTTCCGCGTCGTGTTGCGCCAGAATCTGCGCGGCGAGCAGGGCGGCGTTAGCGGCACCGGCTTTACCGATCGCCAGTGTACCCACCGGAATGCCGCGCGGCATCTGCACAATGGAGTAAAGGCTATCCACGCCGCTTAGCGCAGCGCTTTGTACCGGCACGCCGAGTACCGGGACCAGCGTTTTTGCCGCAATCATTCCCGGCAGGTGCGCCGCGCCGCCCGCGCCGGCAATAATCACTTGATATCCGTTCTCTTCCGCCGTTTCGGCGAAGCTGAACAGCTTATCGGGGGTGCGATGAGCGGAAACCACTTCTACATGGTGCGGGACATCCAGAATTTCAAAAATTTCGGCGGTGAATTGCATGGTAGCCCAGTCGCTTTTGGACCCCATCACGATGGCGACACGCGCCGGATTATTGCGGGAAGACATGCGTCTTAAAACTCCTGTGGTGCGGGACACGCTGCTTTTGAGGTGTCAGAGAATAGCATGATAATCAGGCAAGGAAAACGGTTGCGTGTGCGCCGTAACGGACGATTCGACGAACATTTACAGGGGGAAGGCGATTAACTCCACGTTGTCCGGCGTGACTTTTACCATTGAACCTTCATGATGCCATGCGCCTAACACCACGCGGAATGCGGGCTGGTCGTTGGCGGAAAGTTCATGCACTGCCGGGCGGTGGGTGTGACCGTGAATCAGCCACTGTACGCGGTGTTTTTCCATTTCGGCGACGACGGTCTGCGCATTGACGTCCATAATATCCAGCGATTTGCTGCTGTTGGCGGCTTTACTGCCGGCGCGCATTCTGGCGGCGATACGGCGGCGGATAAACAGCGGCAGGGTAAGGAATAGTCGTTGAACCCACGGATTATGGACTTTGGCGCGAAACGCCTGATATCCGGCATCATCGGTACAAAGCGTATCGCCGTGCATAATCAACACGTTGCGGCCATACAGGTCGAGCACCTTTTCCTGCGGCAGTAGAATCATGCCGCTTTCGCGGGCAAATCGCTTGCCAATCAGGAAATCACGGTTACCGTGAATAAAGAAGCAGGGGACGCCGGAATCAACCAGCGATTTAATGGCAACGGCCATTTCACGATGTAGCGGGTTGGGGTCGTCGTCGCCAATCCAGGCTTCGAAGAGATCGCCAAGAATATACAGCGCGTCGGCCTGACGGGCTTCTACGGCTAAAAAACGCAGAAAACCGGCGACGATCGCCGGTTCTTCCGTTTGCAGATGCAAGTCTGCAATAAACAGTGTCGCCACGATTACTCGCTGACGGTCACGTTTTCAATGATGACGTCTTCTTTTGGTACGTCCTGGTGCATACCGCTACGCCCAGTGGCGACGCCTTTGATTTTATCTACTACGTCCATACCTTCTACGACTTCCGCAAAGACGCAGTAGCCCCAGCCCTGCAGACTTTCGCCGGAGAAGTTCAGGAAGTCGTTGTCTGCCACGTTGATGAAGAATTGCGCGGTAGCCGAGTGTGGTGCCTGAGTACGCGCCATCGCCAGCGTACCACGGGTATTTTTCAGACCATTGTTGGCTTCGTTTTTGATCGCCTCTTTGGTGGCTTTCTGTTTCATGCCCGGCTCAAAGCCGCCGCCCTGAATCATAAAACCGTTAATCACACGGTGGAAAATGGTGTTGTTGTAAAAACCTTCGCGGCAGTAGTCCAGGAAGTTTTTAACTGTTTCAGGCGCTTTATCATCAAAGGTTTTGATTACGATATCGCCGTGATTAGTGTGGAAAGTAACCATTTTTGCATCCTGTTCCAAGAGAGTGGTGCTTTAGCCCGCAATGGGGCACATATAGGGGCTTGTTATAGCATAACCGTAAGCTGCGATCACCTTGCAAAGTGTGCTGCTTCGATTACGAATAATATGTATCATACGGAGATTATTACCCACACACGTCTATACGGAATCTTCGATGTTAAAAATTTTTAATACACTGACGCGCCAAAAAGAGGAATTCAAACCCATTCATGCCGGGGAAGTCGGCATGTACGTGTGTGGTATCACCGTTTACGATCTCTGCCACATTGGCCACGGACGCACGTTTGTCGCTTTTGACGTTGTCGCGCGCTATTTGCGTTTTCTCGGTTATAAGCTGAAGTATGTGCGTAACATTACCGATATCGACGATAAAATTATTAAACGCGCCAATGAAAACGGCGAAAGTTTTGTCGCGCTGGTCGACAGAATGATTGCGGAAATGCATCAGGACTTTGACGCGCTGAATATTCTGCGTCCGGACAGCGAGCCGCGTGCGACGCACCATATTCAGGAAATTATCGAGCTCACCCGCACCTTAATCGAGAAAGGGCACGCCTATGTGGCGGATAACGGCGATGTGATGTTCGATGTACCGACCGATCCGACTTATGGGCAGCTTTCCCGTCAGGATCTTGAGCAGCTTCAGGCGGGCGCGCGCGTGGATGTCGTTGACGTGAAGCGTAACCCGATGGACTTCGTGCTGTGGAAAATGTCGAAAGAGGGCGAGCCGAGCTGGCCGTCGCCGTGGGGCGAAGGGCGTCCGGGCTGGCACATTGAATGTTCGGCAATGAACTGTAAGCAGTTGGGCAACCATTTTGATATTCACGGCGGCGGTTCCGATCTGATGTTCCCGCACCATGAAAACGAGATTGCCCAGTCTACCTGCGCCCACGACGGCGAATACGTCAACTACTGGATGCACTCCGGTATGGTGATGGTGGATCGCGAGAAGATGTCCAAATCGCTGGGCAACTTCTTTACCGTGCGCGACGTGCTGAAATACTACGATGCGGAAACCGTGCGCTACTTCCTGATGTCCGGGCATTACCGTAGCCAACTGAACTACAGCGAAGAGAACCTCAAGCAGGCGCGCGCCTCGCTGGAGCGGCTATACACTGCATTGCGTGGAACGGATAAATCAGCGGCCCCGGCGGGCGGCGAGGCGTTTGAAGCGCGTTTCGTCGAGGCGATGAATGACGATTTCAATACGCCGGAAGCCTACTCCGTCCTGTTTGATATGGCGCGTGAAGTCAACCGTCTGAAGGGCGAAGATATGACCGCCGCGAATGCGATGGCGTCTCATCTGCGGAAGATTTCCGGCGTGCTGGGACTGCTGGAGCAGGAGCCGGATGTTTTCCTGCAAAGCGGTGCGCAGGCGGATGACGGTGAAGTTGCGGAAATTGAAGCCTTGATTCAACAGCGTCTGGATGCCCGTAAAGCGAAAGACTGGGCGGCGGCGGACGCGGCGCGCGATCGTCTCACTGAAATGGGCATTATTCTGGAAGATGGCCCGCAGGGCACCACCTGGCGACGTAAGTAAGCGCTTTTACAGGCCGCTCTATTTGGCATAGAACGGCCTGTTTTTTATTTTTTCGCGCCGGGCGAAAGATAAACGCACACCGACTCCCCCAGATTCTGATGTTCACATCCGGATATTGCCCGACTGTAACGGGCAATAAAGCGGATGACGCTGTCGCCGCTGTTTAGCCCCACATCTCCTTTTCGCAGCAATTCTGCTGGCTGATCGTCGGTGAAAACGTTAGGGGTGAACAGTTTTGCGCCTAATCGTTCAAAAGTGCCAGCACTAACGATAGAGGGTTGATAACCCTGAAGCTGCAGCCAGCGGCGGGCATCATTACGTGACCAAACCTGCGCATCGTTTGCTCGCGCAAACACTTCGAGAAGCCAGCCATTCGAATTCTGATAAGGGCCGGAAAAAGGCCACGCAATCAGGTTATAGCGGGGACTGTGGAAGAGATTGAGTTTGATAGCGCTATGTAAGAGCGTTTGTAATGCCGTCGCGATATCTGAACGCGGGCGCAAAACGGCAATGCTCTGATTCACCAGGTCATCAGCCAGAAACTCATACAGACCTTGTATATAGAGCGCTGATTCAGCGGTTCCGCAAGTATTCAGATTATGGTAAACCCGCCAGTCTCCGTTTGGCTGGCGCATGGCATAGCCAGCATGTGACCAGATTAAATGTCGGCTCGACATATCTTGCCCCTGGCGAACCAGAATGACGACCGGATCGGGTTGACTGTTAAGCTGCTGTTTGAGTTGTAACGCCTGATCCATTGTCGCTGCGATGCTCTCCGGCGTGTTTGCTTTTTGGTGACAGTTAGCACTGTCTGCATAAGCGTTGAGCGAGATTGCGCTGAGCCACAGGGCAAACGCGAATCGCTTCATTTGGCCGGTACCGTCTGGTTGCTGGAAAGTCCTGCGTCGTCCTGATTTACCATATGGGCAAGGACTTTGCCCTCTTTTTTCAAATAAGCGCCGGTGCCTTCCTGCGTTTTTTCCAGAGTGACTTTATCACCTGCTTTGAGGTTGCCTTCTTTGACGACATTTAGCGGAACTTGCATTTTAATGTCTTTGTTATCGGGAGACTTAGTGGTTATCAGCGCGGTTTTTTGCTTTTTATTTTCGACAACAGATCCAATGATCAGGTTGAGCGGCAGCAGTACGGGGGAGAGTATAATTCCGCTAACCAGTGCGGAACTGCCCACGCTGACAACCGCAGACGATGCCGCATACCAGCCAGTGGCAGACATTTCTTCGCTATAGCTGGCGTGGGAAAATGAGAAACAGACGACCGCGGCGGCGAATGTCATTTTATTCATATTGATTCCTTTTAATATGCGTTTTAAGTACCCATAGAAATAACACTAAAATACTTCCCGGCAACCACACCCACAGCAATTCTGAGAGAATGACCTGATGTCCATACGGCGTGATGTAGCTTGAAAGCGCGAACGGCGCGACTTTAATCACCTGCCATGGGGCAAAGAAACGTTCATCTGACCACGGCCACAGCCAGCCGACGCCTTTACCACCCGTGGTTATCGAATCCAGCAGGCTGTGCGACAACAATGAAACGGTTAAAAACAGCCAGCAGCGCACCTGCCCCGCTCGAAACCATCGTCGTCCCGCGAGTACGCACAACAGGGGGAGGACGAATGCGAAAAGTAAAGAGTGGGTAAATCCGCGATGGCCGAAAACGTTGCCGTAGGCGATGCCAAATTTAAAGGCCAGCACGTCGGCATCGGGGAGCATCGCCAGCACAACACCGGCAAACAGCAGGCGAGGAGGGATAACTTTCAGGCCTAAGCCTGCGCCAAAACACAGGGGAACGGCGGCGTGGGTGATAACGGTAGGCATAGCGATGGTTCACAGGGAAATAGCCATGCTAGCAGTTGGAACGCAGAGGATTAAGTGGATGATTATCTGAAAAGACAGCGTAATCAGGCCGGATAAGACGCTTTGCGTCGCTATCCGGCACTCTGTATCAGGCCACGACGTTCACACTTTGGCCTTCAAAGCTAACGGTTTGCCCGGCGACAATTTTGCAGCGTTTACGCGTTTCAACCGCGCCATCAACCTTCACCAACCCGTCGGCAATGGCGATTTTCGCCTGTGCGCCGCTTTCGCTCCAGCCTTCCAGCTTGAGCAGATCGCACAGCTCGACGTGCGGGTGCTTGCCTAAAGAGAATGTCGCCATGTTATTTTCCTTGTGGATCGTGATATTCAATGCACGCCTGCAGCGTGTTTTCGATAAGCGTAGCGACCGTCATCGGGCCGACGCCGCCCGGAACTGGCGTGATGTATGACGCGCGCGCCGCGGCTTCGTCAAACACGACGTCGCCAACGACCTTGCCATTTTCCAGACGGTTAATACCGACATCAATCACAATTGCGCCTTCTTTAATCCATTCGCCGGGAATAAAGCCCGGTTTACCTACGGCGACAATGAGCAAATCAGCATGCTCGACATGGTGACGCAGATCTTTGGTAAAGCGGTGCGTAACGGTAGTCGTACAGCCAGCCAGCAGCAGCTCCATGCTCATTGGGCGTCCAACGATATTGGACGCGCCAATGACCACCGCATTCAGGCCGTAGGTATCAATGTTGTAACGCTCAAGCAGGGTCACAATACCGCGGGGCGTACAGGGACGCAGGCGCGGCGCACGCTGGCACAGACGACCGACATTATAAGGATGAAAACCGTCTACGTCTTTATCTGGCGCGATACGCTCCAGCACTTTAACGTTGTCGATGCCTGCCGGTAAAGGCAACTGCACCAGAATACCGTCGATCGTGTTATCTGCATTCAGAGTATCGATAAGCGCCAGCAGTTCGGCTTCGCTGGTGGTTTCTGGCAGGTCATAGGAGCGGGAGACGAATCCCACTTCGTCGCACGCTTTACGTTTGCTTGCGACATAAATCTGTGAGGCCGGATTGCTGCCGACCAGCACCACAGCCAGGCCGGGAGCGCGAAGACCTGCTGCGACGCGTGCCTGAACTTTTTGAGCAACCTCAGATCGCACCTGCTGCGCAATCGTTTTACCGTCAATAATCTTTGCTGCCATCAGAGAGAAGATTCCATCTGTTACTTCAAGTCAAAGGGGATGACGCTATTTTGTCAGAAGCGGGCCTCGCTGTCAGTTAACGTTTGTGTTTCCGATGCAAACGCGACGTCTCCCCCGTCTGTTGACGATACTGAGACGTGACCAGTAAGCGAGCCATGATTAACCAAAAAGAAACAATTCATCACCCTGGTTATGGTTACCGTAATCCCTCGCCGTTAATAGCATCGGGCGGCATAATGCGACATTTTATACAAAATAAGATTAGACCCTTCTTATATCCCAATAAGAATTAGCTTAGGTCATTAAAAGAGTTTGCGGCTATTTTTTATTTAGCGAAATGTTTAATTTATTACCGTGACGAAATGTCATATTCGCAAAGATTAATTACTGCGTCTGATACTCAGGGGAGAAACAGAAAACTAATTAATCCGCGATATCTATCTTTACAGGATGAAGAGATAACTTTTCTGACATGCTATGTCGATAATAATTCAAACGGAGCCGACAGGATGCCGAAACCGGGTGTGTGTAATTCAAGGGAAATCCATGAAACATAAATTAATGACCTCTACTATTGCGAGTCTGATGTTTGTCGCTGGCGCAGCGGTTGCGGCTGATCCTACTCCGGTGAGCGTGAGTGGCGGTACTATTCATTTCGAAGGTAAACTGGTTAATGCAGCCTGTGCCGTTAGCACTAAATCCGCCGATCAAACGGTGACGCTGGGTCAATACCGTACCGCCAGCTTTACGGCGATTGATGATACGACCGCGCAGGTGCCTTTCTCCATCGTCCTGAATGACTGCGATCCGAAAGTGGCGGCTACCGCTGCCGTGGCTTTCTCTGGTCAGGCAGATAACACCAACCCTAATTTGCTGGCTGTCTCCTCTGCGGACAATAGCACTACCGCAACCGGCGTCGGGATTGAGATTCTTGATAACACCTCCTCACCGTTGAAACCGGACGGCGCGACCTTCTCGGCGAAGCAGGCGCTGGTTGAAGGCACCAATACGCTGCGTTTTACCGCACGCTATAAGGCAACCGCCACCGCCACGACGCCAGGCCAGGCTAATGCCGACGCCACCTTTATCATGAAATACGAATAATCCCGTCTGGGAACGCCAGGGAAGGGAGGCGCCTCAACGGAAGAGGCTATCGGGGATAAAAGAGAACATAGCAGATGATAAGGAAAGGCGCGGCGCTAGTGGGGCTTATTTTGATGTCGCCCGTCATTGCGCAGCCGGTAATGGTAGAGAGTGGGCGTATTCACCTGCGCGGACAACTGGTCAATGGCGGCTGCGCTGTCGCCACTGAAAGCCAGGATTTGCGCGTACTGATGGGACAGTACCGCACGAATGCGTTTACCGGTCCTGGCAGCTTCGCTCCCGTCAGCGTTCCATTTTCGTTACGGTTAATCTCCTGTAGCGCGGAGGTCTGGCGTCATGTCGGCATTGCGTTTGCCGGCGTTACGCCTGCGGAAGATCCCCATGTTTTTCTGGCCAGCGGCGAGGGTATCGGTAATGCCGGAATCGGCCTGGCATTATTTGATGACCAGCAGCGGCAAATCATACCTAACACGTTACCGCTTCATTATACGCCCATTTTAACGTCAGAAATGACTTTGCATTTTACTGCCCGCTATCGGGCAATTTCAGAAAATATGACGCCGGGACGAATTCATTCAGAAGTGTGGTTTACGCTGGTTTACCCATGAATTTTCTTGCCGACGTGACTCAATGCAAAAGGTATTTTTTACCATGCTGAATAGTATAAAATTAGGCTTTATTGTTCTTCTCACGTTATTTACTTCGCTGAACGTACAGGCGGCGGGGGGGATTGCATTAGGCGCCACGCGCGTTATTTATCCCTCGGCGGCGAAACAGACTTCTCTGGCAATCAGTAATAGCGATACTCAAGAACGTTACCTCGTCAATTCATGGATCGAAAATAGCGCCGGGCAGAAAGAAAAAACGTTTATCGTTACGCCGCCTTTATTCGTCAGCGAACCCAAAAGCGAAAACACGCTGCGTATTATCTACGCCGGGCAACCGCTACCCGGGGATCGGGAGTCGTTGTTCTGGATGAACGTGAAAGCCATCCCGTCGGTCGATAAAAGTCATATTGAAGGAAAAAACGTTCTGCAACTGGCGATTCTGTCGCGCATCAAACTGTTCGTGCGTCCGGCGAATTTGCCGCAGACGCCGGAAGATGCGCCGACCTTGCTGAAATTTTCCCGTGTCGGCAACCATCTCAAGATAACCAACCCATCTGCTTATTACCTCACGCTGGTCAATATCAGCGTGGGCGCGAAAAAGATTGATAACGTGATGATCGCGCCAAAAAGCGACATGCAAATTCCCTTACCGACTGGCGCGCAGGGCAGCGTGACATTTCAGACCGTCAATGATTACGGCGCATTGACGTCGGCGACAACGGCCAGTCTCGGTTAAGCAGAGAGCGTGAAGCCACACGAGAACACGATGAAGAAGACAACCTGGTTTGCAGGGCGATTTCCCGGCTATGTATCACCGTTAAGCGGCGTGGCGCTGTCGGTGTTGGCGGCGCTGTGTCCGCTGACGAGCCGCGGCGAAAGTTATTTCAACCCTGCGTTTTTGTCGGCGGATACCGCGTCTGTGGCGGATTTATCTCGCTTTGAAAAAGGTAATCATCAGCCTCCCGGTATTTACCGGGTGGATATCTGGCGTAACGACGAATTCGTAGCGACGCAGGATATCCGTTTTGAGGCGGGCGCCGTGGGCGCCGGCGATAAATCCGGCGGCCTGATGCCTTGTTTTACACCGGAGTGGATTAAACGGCTGGGCGTGAATACCGCGGCGTTCCCTGTCTCAGATAAAGGCGTCGATACCACGTGTATTCACCTTCCTGAGAAAATCCCGGGCGCGGAGGTCGCGTTCGATTTCGCGTCGATGCGCTTAAATATTAGCTTGCCGCAGGCGTCATTGCTCAACAGCGCGCGTGGCTATATCCCGCCGGAAGAGTGGGATGAAGGGATACCCGCCGCACTCATTAATTACAGTTTTACCGGTAGCCGCGGAACAGACAGCGATAGCTATTTTTTGAGTCTGTTGAGTGGTTTGAACTATGGCCCCTGGCGGCTGCGTAATAACGGAGCCTGGAACTATTCGAAGGGGGACGGCTATCATTCGCAACGCTGGAACAACATTGGCACCTGGGTACAGCGCGCCATCATTCCGCTAAAAAGCGAACTGGTCATGGGGGACAGCAATACCGGGAACGATGTTTTCGATAGCGTCGGCTTTCGCGGAGCGCGGCTGTACTCTTCTGACAATATGTATCCCGATAGCCTGCAAGGCTACGCCCCCACGGTCAGAGGGATCGCCCGGACGGCGGCAAAGCTGACGATACGACAGAACGGGTATGTTATCTACCAAAGCTATGTGTCGCCGGGCGCGTTTGCGATTACCGATCTTAATCCTACCTCTTCCAGCGGCGACCTTGAGGTGACGGTAGATGAAAAAGACGGTAGCCAACAACGTTACACGGTGCCTTACTCTACCGTTCCGCTATTGCAGCGTGAGGGCAGGGTGAAGTATGACCTGGTGGCCGGGGATTTTCGCAGCGGCAATAGTCAGCAGTCTTCGCCATTCTTTTTCCAGGGAACGGTGATTGCCGGCCTGCCTGCGGGGCTGACGGCTTACGGCGGTACGCAACTTGCCGATCGTTACCGTGCCGTGGTGATCGGGGCGGGGCGAAATTTGGGCGGCTGGGGTGCCGTGTCGGTCGATGTCACACATGCGCGTAGCCAACTGGCAGATGACAGCACCCATCAGGGGCAATCGTTGCGTTTTCTGTACGCCAAATCGCTGAATAATTACGGGACTAATTTTCAATTGCTGGGTTACCGCTATTCCACACGCGGATTTTACACCCTGGATGATGTGGCATACCGCAGTATGGAAGGGTACGACTACGAATACGATAGCGACGGACGCCGCCATAAAGTGCCGGTGGCGCAGAGCTACCACAATCTCCGTTACAGCAAAAAAGGCCGCTTTCAGGTCAATATTTCGCAAAACCTGGGGGATTACGGGTCACTGTATCTTTCCGGCAGTCAACAAAATTACTGGAATACGGCGGATACCAATACCTGGTATCAACTGGGATACGCCAGTGGATGGCATGGCATAAGTTATTCGCTGTCATGGTCGTGGAGCGAGTCGGTGGGGATCTCAGGCGCCGACCGCATTCTGGCATTCAATATGTCCGTTCCGTTTAGCATTCTGACCGGACGGCGCTATGCGCGCGACACTCTTCTTGATCGTACTTATGCCACGTTTAACGCCAACCGCAACCGCGACGGCGACAATAGCTGGCAGACCGGCGTGGGCGGCACGCTTCTGGAAGGACGTAATCTGAGCTACAGCGTGACGCAGGGGCGTAGCAGTAGCAATGGTTATAGCGGCAGCGCCAGCGCTAGCTGGCAGGCGACGTATGGCACGCTGGGCGTGGGATATAACTACGATCGCGATCAGCATGACTATAACTGGCAACTTTCCGGCGGCGTGGTCGGTCATGCGGATGGTATTACGTTTAGCCAACCGTTGGGCGATACCAATGTCTTGATTAAAGCGCCGGGAGCGAAAGGCGTGCGCATCGAAAACCAGACCGGCGTGAAAACGGACTGGCGGGGCTATGCGGTAATGCCCTACGCCACGGTATATCGCTATAACCGCGTCGCGTTAGATACCAACACGATGGACAACCATACCGATGTCGAAAATAACGTCAGCAGCGTAGTGCCGACAGAGGGCGCGCTGGTGCGGGCCGCTTTTGATACGCGGATAGGCGTAAGGGCCATCATTACCGCGAGGCTTGGCGGACGTCCGTTACCGTTTGGCGCGATAGTACGAGAAACCGCCAGCGGCATTACCAGCATGGTCGGCGATGACGGACAAATTTATCTGAGCGGCTTGCCGCTAAAAGGTGAACTGTTCATCCAGTGGGGAGAGGGGAAAAACGCACGTTGTATCGCCCCTTACGCCCTGGCGGAGGATAGCCTGAAGCAGGCGATTACGATAGCCAGCGCGACTTGTATCCGTCCGTCGTCATAAAAGGAAAAATAGAGATGAAAATATACTCAGCGCTATTGCTGGCGGGGACCGCGCTCTTTTTCACCCATCCCGCGCTGGCGACGGTTTGCCGCAATTCAAACGGGACGGTGACCGATATCTTTTACGACCTGTCAGATGTTTTCACCAGCGGCAATAATCAGCCGGGACAGGTGGTTACGTTGCCGGAAAAATCAGGTTGGGTCGGCGTAAACGCGACGTGCCCGGCGGGGACAACGGTAAATTATACCTACCGAAGCTATGTATCAGAATTACCGGTACGAAGCACCGAAGGAAATTTTAAATACCTCAAACTGAATGACTACCTTCTGGGCGCGATGAGCATCACCGATAGTGTCGCTGGCGTATTTTATCCGCCCCGTAACTATATTCGCATGGGCGTCGACTCTAACGTGTCGCAGCAAATGCCGTTTGGCGTGCAGGACTCAAAGCTGGTTTTTAAATTAAAAGTGATACGGCCTTTTATTAATATGGTGACGATCCCTCGCCAGACAATGTTTACCGTCTATGTGACGACCTCTACCGGCGACGCGTTGAGCACGCCGGTATATACCATTAGCTACAGCGGCAAAGTGGAAGTGCCGCAAAACTGCGAAGTGAATGCCGGACAGGTCGTGGAGTTTGATTTCGGCGATATCGGCGCGTCGTTATTTAGTCAGGCGGGGGCGGGTAATCGTCCGCAAGGCGTCACGCCGCAAACGAAAACTATCGCTATCAAATGTACCAACGTCGCGGCGCAGGCCTATTTATCGATGCGGCTTGAAGCCGAAAAGGCCTCAGGGCAGGCGATGGTGTCCGATAATCCGGATTTAGGTTTTGTAGTTGCTAATAGCAACGGTACGCCGCTCACACCCAATAATTTGTCGAGTAAAATTCCGTTTCATCTTGATGATAACGCCGCCGCTCGCGTAGGTATTCGCGCCTGGCCGATCAGCGTGACGGGGAATAAACCGGCGGAAGGGCCGTTTACTGCGCGCGGCTATCTACGAGTCGATTATGATTAAGGAGGCATAATGATCTTTCGGCGCGTTTTCATCGCTATCGGTTGTGTTTTGTTCAGCCCGCTGAGTCAGGCCAACTCATCTCTGGGCGAAGTGAATATTGAACTGCGCGGTAACGTGGTGGATTTTACCTGCGCCGTGGTGGCGGGCGACAGTAACAAGTCGGTTAACCTCGGCACCTGGCCGACAAAACAGCTTCACGCCGTCGGTGACGCCACGCAACCGGTAGCCTTTAGCCTAAAACTTGAAGGTTGCCCGCCGGGGTCGGCGTCTATAACGTTTTCCGGGACGCCAGCGCCCGGCACGGCATTACTGGCGCTTGCTGATACGGAAATGGCGCAAAAACTGGCGATTGAAATTCGCGATGGCGATCAACGTCGATTGCCGCTTGAACAGGCCAGCAAGGCCGTCGATATTGACAACAACGGCAATGCTACCCTGAAATTCTATGCGAACTATATCGCCTTAGCCGATGGCGTGCAGCCCGGACTTGCTAACGCGGATGCGACCTTCCTGATCAATTACAATTAGTGTCCGTTATTGTGGCTCCCGAACGATAATTCGCCGGGAGTACATTTACAATAATTCGTGTGATTTGGCGTAATCGATAAGCTCAACGATAGAGTGAAGGCCAAGTTTAGAAAATATATTGGCCTTATGCGCGCTGATAGTCTTGTTACTCAATAAAAGTTGCTCGGCAATTTCTTTGTTAGACATTCCATTGGCCAGATAGCGCAGCACGGTGACTTCGCGGTTAGAAAGTGGCATATCATGGTGCCCGCCTTTGGGGGGACGGGTATTACTGATAAAGTTAAGCGTCTCAGATGGAAAAAAAGAATAGCCGGATAAAATCATTTTTACCGCATTATAAATATCATTGAGGTCTTTGCGTTTACTTACAAATCCGTTTGCGCCCGCTCTTATTGCTCTTCCGGCATAAAAAGCCTCTGATTTCGACGATAAAAAAAGTATCCGGGTATGTTCCTGGATAGATTTGATTCGTTTAAGTAAGGTAAAGCCGTCGGTGCCCGGTAATTCAATATCCAGAATGACAAGGTCAACAGGATAAGTGCGCAGATACTCTATCGCTGTTCGGCTATCATCCGTTTTCAGGACAACCTGAATATTGCTATTTTTACCGAGTAAAACTTCGATCGACATTCTTACAATAGGGTGTTCGTCCATAATGATAACAGATGCAGGTTTCATTGTTGTATGCCTCAGACTGTTATGCGTCCTTCGTTTTAGAATAAGCGTCAGACACCTTAAAGATTGTGAAATAGCCAGATCTACACACCACACAGTGGAGCAATAATAAAGAATGAGACTTCCCTGTTGACTGGCTATTTTGCGTAAGAGTAATAAATATGTGGAATGTCCATTTCGCACCAACAAAAAAGAAATTTCTGATTAAGTAAAAACAATATGGATTATACCTGGTCTGATTTCTCGGAAAAGTCTTGCGAAATGCGAATTATGGATAGCGGGTAGGATGTTCTGTGGCGTTATAGAAAATTTGTTCGTGGTGGAGCTATTTTCTTTGGAGTTGACATTGAGTAGTTTAAACTGTTGTTTTTAAGTATAAAAATAATATGAAAGACTAATTGTTTAGTATTTGTTATGTAATAACAGAAAGATGTTGACGCTGGAGACCTCAAAAAACGAGGAGGGACAGGGGACGATGTAAGAAAAAAATTTTTATCGCTTACCAGGACGAGTTGTAAATATTAATTTTATGTGAAATATTTACATTTAATGGAAGTGAAAATAAGTAATTTCTTAAAAAATCTTATTCGCCAAAACGTTACTCCGTTAAAAAATATCGTGGAAAGTAACGTTTAGCTGCTGGATCAGCCGAAGAAAGCTTTGCCTGTGGGGAAGGTTAAGGAGGGTGATAAGTTGTTTAAGCCGGTAAACTACACGATGATAAGATACGCTTTGCTGACGTGCTATTTCTTTTAAAGAGGCACCTTGCGCTAAAGTTTCAATCATCAACCAGTCAGTACGGCTAAAGCTTTCCGATAAGCGAGGTTCGGCGGCTGATAACAAGGCTTCGCGTACTGAAGCCAGATTTTGTCGTCGTGACAGAACAAAAAAACGCCCAGCCATACGGATAAACTGTGTTATAGCGGCGGTTTTATCTGATACCAGCAGGTAAATCTGGATATCGCTTTGTTGCCAACTGAGCGCGCGTAGCTGGTTAAGCGCCTCAATACAGGAGACAGGTAGCGCCTCCATATCTACAATCAGTTGTCTGAGCGACCCCTTTTCAATCCACAAAGAAATGTCATCTAATGAGCGGAATGCAGCGGTACGTTTTCCGGAAAATAAGTAGTGACTCAATGAATAGCCGAGGTAGTTATCAGTTGTAATTATTGCCTGGGAAATGATACCAACCGGCAAGGCATAATTAAGCTGTTGGTCCAGTAACTCAAGGCGATCAAATATCTGCGGCGTTGGAGAGTGATAACGGCAGGCGCAGTCTTTGGCAT
Source organism: Salmonella sp. 32031103-2018-00083-FB-01-SM-01 (assembly GCF_017571995.1). Taxonomy (NCBI): domain Bacteria; kingdom Pseudomonadati; phylum Pseudomonadota; class Gammaproteobacteria; order Enterobacterales; family Enterobacteriaceae; genus Salmonella; species Salmonella sp. 32031103-2018-00083-FB-01-SM-01. The sequence goes on along the minus strand of NZ_JAGEQL010000003.1, from coordinate 339,268 downwards.
TTCTTAAACGGCGGTGTCTTTCCCTGCGTGGTACGCTGCGCATCCTGCTTTTTCCATTGCTCTAATATATATCTGGTAATATGGCTGGCCATAAATAACCTTGTCCCATCGTTGCACCAGCGTAAAAAGCAATGCCTCGTTGCTCTGATGTTTCAATGCCTTCCATCAGCATTAACTGCTGAAAAAAAACTTCGCTATCATGTTTTGACGGAAGTTGCGTCAGGACCTCATAGCCGATTAATTGCGCAGTTGAGAGATTAACGATTGGCTCAGATTTTAACAATCTGCTGTTGAGATATGAATGACGTGTGGGTGAAGACGCCAGGTGTGGGGGATTTATCCTTTCCTTTAATAAAGTACCCTGTGCCACCAAACACTCCTCCAGGCATTTATGATGCAGCCATATATTTTCGACCCCTGAATCTATCAGGATATTATGGGCATCATTGTGGCAGCGTTAAAAAAATGCCTGTAGGTATCGTTACTTAATTATTGGTGAGATATTTCGTAAGCCTTGTAAAAAGTTAAGTGAGTTTACTTACTGAGTAAGAAATGAAGGTTAACTCTAATATACTTTAAAAACTGCTGCTCCGTTTTAACATGTAATTTGCGCATAATGCTCCGGCGGAGTGACTTTGTCTGCTCTTCAGAAAGCGAAAGTAAAGCGGCCGTTTCGCTTAAATGATAACCGCTGGCGATCAGTTTTAATAAGTGACGTTCTGTTACTGAAAAATGACGAGTCGTGCAGTAGTGGCAAATGCCAGAAGGGACGCTATGTCGAAGCGCTCGCTTATGTAAGATCAATATCATTTTCCGGGTAATTTCTTCAACATCATCTTCCCGATAAATATGCGGCAGCATATACAGACATGGTCTGAACATGAGCTTTTCTTTATCGCATTTATTACAAATAATTACCCGTAGCTGATGTTGGGTATGCATCGGTATCTGGTAACAGCCTGCGCTGAACCAATCATCATCCAGGGCCAGGAAAGCGATATCGGCATTATCTATCTCTTCTGGCGGCAGAAAGTCAATTTTCTGCTGCCATTGATTCGCCAGACGCGTCATGATGATTTTCAAACCATGCTCAAAGTGACTGTTTTGTTCCTTAATAGCGATACTCAGCATAAAAAATATCCTACACGGCAGGTGAATCATGGTGAAATATTAAAGAAACTGATTGATTATCTAAATACTGGCGGCCTTAATTCCCACTTTATGCGTGCTGAGATGTGTCCAGGCGATTTCCTGGAACCTGGCATTGCGCCAGAAAAGACGATATTCGTACACTTAGTCAGCAACCAGAACAAAAGCCATTGACTCAGGAGTGCCTGACCGTATAATTCTCGCGTTTCGTCTACACGAAGTCTTCACTTCACAAGGCGCCCTTAGCTCAGTTGGATAGAGCAACGGCCTTCTAAGCCGTGGGTCGCAGGTTCGAATCCTGCAGGGCGCGCCACTTATAAATCAAACAGTTACCTTACGTTTTTAATTATCAATAATCTCGCAACAGGCGTCGTTACGGGGGCTGTTTTATTTCCCTCAAATAAAACCCTTAAATACAACGCTGAACTGTTTGTAATCAAATAAAAATTTATGCTTCTCTAAAAAAGAGTCGGGTCATTGTGATTCCGTCTTGCTGCTTAGTCTGTCAACCGCTGTATTTTTTGGGATTATCGCCTACGTAGAGCGTCTATTAGTGTTGAGACCGCCACGGGGCAGGTTACAGAGTCGACGTAAGGGAAGCGTTATTAATCATTACCAGCGTTCCCTATGCGATGATCGGCGGCATGATTACCGCGCCGCTGCTGTCGCTGTTCATCATTCCGGCAGCCTACAAGCTGATGTGGCTGCGCAGGCATCGTCGCCTTGCGGCATAACGTGTGTCGCCCGCCTGCGGCGTCAAACTGCAGGCGGGTTCAGCCTACGTTTATCGTCCGAGCGCGCTGATCCGTTTGCGGTACTCGCCTGGTGTACAACCGAATTCACGGACAAAAGCTTTGTGAAAAGAAGATTCGCTCGCATAACCTACCGACTCGGCAATCACCATCACCGGCAGCGCTTCACGCGACAGGGTCTGAGCGGCGATTTGCAGGCGCAGCGTTGTTAACACGGCTAAGGGCGTCGTAGCGGACACGTCGCGAAATAGCTGGGCGAAGCTTGCCCGCGACATGTGTACCCGTTGCGCCAGCGTTTCGACCGTCCAGGGACGCGCCGGTGTTTCCAGCATGTGAAGGATTACGCGGCCCAGCCGGGGATGCAGCAATAAATTGAGCACGCTTTTCGCCGTGCCAGCCTGCGATAGCCAGTCGCGAACGGCGAGGGTAAACAGCGTGGCGCACTGCTGACTGTATAAGACGTCAGCGCCGGGTAAATGGCGTTCTGACTCCTGCTGTAACAGCAAAATGGCGGCGTTAAGCCAGATACTGGCGGGGCTATGCAGCGGCGGGGCAAGACATAACACTTCCGGCAACGCGGTAAGGAAATAACGTGACGTCGTGTGCAGACGTAGACTACCGCACACGATATGTGTCGGTGCTTCGCCAGACTGGCGCAAACGGTGGGCGGAGTTTTGCGGCAGAATCACCACCTTTCCCGGCGTAAGCGTCATGGCGTCGCCGGTAGGCATTTCCAGTTGCGCTTCGCCCTGCGTAACGGTATGCCAGCGAATCACCGATAGCTCGCCAGCGGCGTGCGGTAACTGCCAGTCGCCGCCTAACGGGCAATTCTTGTCGATTGAGCCCTGAGGGGCGTTAAGCGTCAATAGCCGACTAAGCGCATCCATATAGACTCCAGAACAGATTTATTTTCAAAAATAGGGATCACCATTTCTGTCTCTGTTCACTATATTTCGGACTCAATGTCATTTCTACCCTTGTTTTTGCTAACCGCCAATTTAGACGATAAGACAAAAAATGACGCGTTGCGGATAACCCTGTCTTTTTTGACGTTATTTATACTTGTCCTGACAAACAGATGGTGATTTGGCGGAGAAAGAAGATGACACAGTATCAGGCGCTCATTATTGGTTTTGGCAAGGCAGGAAAAACGTTGGCGGCAACTCTGGCGAAGACGGGATGGCGCGTGGCGATTATCGAACAGTCCGCCAGTATGTTCGGCGGAACCTGCATCAACATTGGCTGCATTCCAACGAAAACGCTGGTTCATGACGCGGAACGTGAGGGCGATTTTTCTGTCGCCATGCAACGCAAAGCGGCGGTCGTAAATTTTTTACGCGACAAAAATTTTCATAATCTTGCCGACCTGGACAATGTCGATGTGATTGAGGGAAGGGCGGAGTTTATTGATAACCATACCTTACGGGTATTCCAGGCGGACGGCGAGCGGGTGTTACGGGGAGAAAAGATCTTCATTAATACTGGCGCAGAGTCGGTGATCCCGGCTATTACGGGCTTAACAACGACGGCAGGGGTGTTCGATAGCACCGGGCTACTCAGCCTGAGCCAGCGTCCGGCGCGGCTGGGGATTTTAGGCGGCGGTTATATTGGCCTTGAATTTGCCTCAATGTTCGCCAACTTCGGTACGAAGGTCACTATCTTTGAAGCAGCGCCGCAATTCCTGCCTCGTGAAGATCGGGATATCGCGCAGGCAATTACCCGTATTTTACAGGAAAAGGGCGTCGAGCTGATTTTAAACGCCAACGTACAGGCCGTATCCTCAAAGGAGGGCGCGGTACAAGTAGAAACGCCGGAAGGCGCGCATCTTGTGGATGCCCTGCTGGTGGCGTCGGGGCGAAAACCGGCGACGGCTGGCTTACAGTTGCAGAACGCCGGCGTGGCGGTGAACGAACGCGGCGGGATCATCGTGGATGATTACCTGCGTACCACGGCGGACAATATCTGGGCGATGGGCGACGTTACCGGTGGGTTGCAGTTTACCTATATTTCACTGGATGATTTTCGTATTGTACGCGATGGGTTATTGGGAGATGGCAAACGCAGTACCCGCGATCGCCAGAACGTTCCGTATTCCGTCTTTATGACGCCGCCGCTCTCTCGTGTCGGGCTGACGGAAGAACAAGCGCGGGCAAGCGGCGCAACGGTGCAGGTGGTGACATTACCGGTGGCGGCGATCCCTCGCGCCCGTGTTATGAACGATACCCGTGGCGTACTAAAAGCGGTAGTGGACGTGAATACGCAGCGTATTGTAGGGGTGTCATTGTTATGCGTCGATTCTCATGAAATGATTAATATTGTTAAAACCGTTATGGATGCAGATTTACCTTATACGGTGTTACGCGACCAGATATTTACCCATCCTACAATGAGTGAGTCTTTAAACGATCTCTTCTCTCTCATTAAGTAAAACATAAATAACGTAGCCCTGTTAATCAGGGCTTTTTTTTGCCTGTCAGGCCATAAAAATACGCCAGGACAAATATGCTGGCGTCTGAAAGAAAAGGCTTTAATCAGGCGTAACGTATTATAACACCATTGAAATAACCCACGACTGGAAATCTCGATGTTAAAAGTTACCACACTTATTGCTTCATTATTGGCTGCGCCGCTGGCATTTTCCGCCTCCGCCCAGCCGCTAACTGACGTTGAATATATCAGCGTTTCTGCGGTGTCAGCAACGCCGTCAATGCTTGAAGACGCTATTGCCAGACTGGCGCAAAGTAAACAGGCGTCGTCATGGAAAATTACGTCCATGCGTATTGATAATACGGGTTACGCCACTGCGATATTATATAAATAAGGAGAGCCTGAGATGGACAAATATCTTCGTCTGTTAAGTCAGGGGGATCGGCTGGGATTAACATTAATTCGCCTGAGTATCGCCATCGTTTTTATCTGGATTGGGCTACTAAAATTTGTGCCCTATGAGGCAGACAGTATTACCCCGTTTGTAGCGAACAGCCCGTTTATGTCTTTTTTCTATGAACATCCTGAAGAATATCGTCAGCATCTGACTCATGAGGGCGAACTAAAACCGGAGGAACGCGCCTGGCAAACGGCCAATAATACGTATGCGTTTTCGGATGGTCTGGGCGTGGTGGAATTGATTATCGCGGCGCTGGTACTGGCTAACCCTGTCAGCCGCTGGTTAGGGCTTGCAGGCGGCGTGCTGGTATTCCTGACGCCATTTGTCACGCTGTCGTTTTTAATCACCACGCCGGAGGCCTGGGTTATGCCGCTGGGCGATGCGCATTATGGTTTTCCGTATTTATCGGGCGCCGGACGGCTGGTATTAAAAGATACGTTAATGCTGGCAGGTGCGGTGATGATCATGGCGGACTCCGCCCGTTCGTTACTTTTACAGCGACAGTAGCGACCCTCTTACCCTCTTTATGCCGCGATTCGTCGGGTGGCGCTTGCGCCATCCGACAATTTATTGATGAATGATGGACTACCCTGACAGAAGTTCCTGTTCCACCTGTTGAACCTGCGCCTCCAGCGTATTGCGAATTTCGGTTAGCGCCCGTTCCTGCTCGGAGAAATAGGCTTCCTTATCCGCAACGGAAGAGGCGAGCCGCCAGGCGTTTTCCGTTTCCAGTTGCGTTATCTCTTTCAACAGCGCGTCGATTTGTGTGCGGAGCTGGCGTATTTTATGGCGCAGATGTTCCAGGTTATTTAGCCTGTCGCTTGCCATCATCGGTTCCAGACCGCTTTGCAGCTGCGTCAATAACGCGCGAATTGCCGCCAGATCGGCATTCTGCCGCGCCTGATTAAGCTGTACCATCATCTGGTGCGCTTTTTCTTTCAATTCATCGGCGACCACATCCGGGTGACACAGGCGGCTGGCCTGACGCCACAAACGTTTTAATTCACTGCGTTCGTCAGCCGACAAACGTTGATCGCGGGCGTAGCGGAATTGCGCTTCCTGCTGCTGCTCCCGGTACTGGTGATAGTCCTGTTCCGCATTTTCCTGCGCCTGGCGGAATGCGCTGTCGTCCTGGTGGGAAAAATCCGCTTCCAGCTCGCGAATTTCCGCCAGCAACGCGGTAATTAATTCCGTCTGCTGCTGGATTCGCTGACGGATGCCCACCGCTTCGCGCGAGGCGGCATTCAATCCTGTCCACTGCTGTTTTAGCGTTGCCAGTTGATCCACGGCCTGGGAAATAAATTGCAGGCAGGATTGATAATCCTTTTCCCGGCGTTTTATTTCGGCTTCTTGCTTACGCTGCATACTCACCGCGAGCTGTTTACGCAACTCCAGAATACGGCTCATCAACGGCCCGAGACGCAGATGATAGAGATCGTTGAAATCGTCGAGGATTTGTACCCGCGCATTTCGTTTGTCAATCAGATCGCGAAGCTGGGCTTCAAGCGCTTTCAGCTCCAGTTTACTGGCGGCAATAGAGGGATCTTGCCACGTCGAGAGCGCCCGTTGAGCCTGTAGCCAGGCGGCGATCTCTTGCATGGCGTCACTGAATCGACGAGCTTCAATCGCCTGGGCAATCGCGCTGATTACGGCATCCTGCGGCTCATTTTTCAGGTAGATGAGCTGCTGACGGATAATCTCTTCGTCCTCAAGTTCGATGGCGCTTTTGATGATCTCTAAACGTTTGATGATCTTATTCATGACGTTGATGCCTGGCGTGGCTCAAAAACGGATAACAGATACCAGGTCTGATTCACCTTTTTGAAAATACTGAAAAAATACTAAATGTATTCTGTAGGGTGTCGTACTTTTCGTCCAGAGTTATTCACATATTTTATACTCGGCGTCTGTCACCCGTAACGTTTTATATCGGCGCGCACTCTTTTCTTTTTACTCCCCGCGACATCTTTTTTTACACGATAACGTTAACGTCCGGAGTTGAGCCTTGACAAACGATTGCGCCTTGCGGCAGCGAGAGCGAAATGTTAAAAGGTGCCCCTCAATAAAAACGATACAGGGGTAGGACGTGAAAAACGCGTCAACTGCATCCGGCGCCAGCGTGTCGGATGCCGCGTCGAAGAATGAACCGACGCTTCAACGGGGGTTGCAAAACCGCCATATTCAGCTAATCGCGCTGGGCGGCGCCATTGGCACCGGACTGTTTCTGGGCATCGGCCCGGCGATTCAAATGGCGGGGCCGGCTGTTTTGTTGGGCTATGGCGTTGCCGGGATTATCGCTTTTCTCATTATGCGCCAGTTGGGTGAAATGGTCGTGGAAGAGCCGGTTTCCGGATCGTTTGCCCACTTCGCCTGGAAATATTGGGGGCCGTTTGCGGGCTTTTTGTCGGGCTGGAACTATTGGGTCATGTTTGTGCTGGTCGGGATGGCGGAGCTGACCGCGGCGGGCATCTATATGCAGTACTGGCTGCCTGATGTACCAACATGGATATGGGCGGCGGCGTTTTTTATTATCATTAATGCCGTAAATCTGGTGAACGTTCGCCTGTATGGCGAAACGGAATTCTGGTTCGCGCTCATTAAAGTGCTGGCGATTATCGGCATGATAGGTTTTGGTCTGTGGCTGCTGTTCTCCGGCCACGGCGGCGAACATGCCAGCATTGATAACCTCTGGCGTTATAACGGTTTCTTCGCTACCGGTTGGCATGGTTTGCTTCTGTCGCTGGCGGTGATTATGTTTTCTTTTGGCGGACTGGAGCTGATCGGCATTACTGCGGCGGAAGCGCGCGATCCGCAAAAAAGCATTCCGAAAGCGGTGAATCAGGTGGTATACCGTATTTTGCTGTTCTACATCGGTTCGCTGGTGGTGTTGCTGGCGCTCTATCCGTGGGTAGAGGTGAAATCCAATAGCAGCCCTTTTGTGATGATCTTCCATAACCTGGACAGTAATGTGGTGGCGTCGGCGCTGAATTTCGTTATTCTGGTCGCGTCGCTTTCGGTGTATAACAGCGGCGTTTATTCGAATAGCCGAATGCTGTTCGGCCTGTCCGTACAAGGCAACGCGCCGAAATTTTTAACTCGCGTCAGCCATCGCGGCGTGCCGGTGAACTCGCTGATACTTTCCGGAGCGATTACCTCGCTGGTGGTGCTGATCAACTATCTGTTGCCGCAAAAAGCGTTTAGCCTGTTGATGGCGCTGGTTGTCGCGACGCTATTGCTAAACTGGATAATGATTTGTCTCGCGCATTTACGTTTTCGCGCGGCGATGCGTCGTAAAGGGCGCGAGACGCAATTTAAGGCGCTGTTCTATCCCGCCGGAAACTATTTGTGCATTGCGTTTCTGGCGCTGATTCTGGTGTTAATGTGTACGATGGACGATATGCGATTGTCGGCGATTTTGCTGCCGGTATGGATTGTATTCCTGTTTATCGCGTTTACAGTTTTGCGCCGTAAGGCTCATTAACTTTTTTGCCCGATCCCATGCTCATGCGATCGGGCAATCCATTAATGCCGCAATGTCCCTGACAGCGCGCGAATATCGCTGCCGGTCGGCGTCTGATGAATACGCAAGCCGAACTCTTCCACCACGGCAAAAATATGGTCGAAAATATCGGCCTGAATGCTCTCATATTCCAGCCACACGACGGTATTGGTAAAGGCGTAGATCTCTATCGGCAAACCATGATCGTCAGGCGCCAGTTGGCGTACCATCAGCGTCATGTCTTTACGGATGCGCGGATGGTGGCGTAAATATTCGTTCAGATAGGCGCGAAATGTTCCGATATTGGTCATTCGGCGGTGATTTAAGGCTGATTCCGGCGCATCCAGTTGTTTATTCCATTCATCGATTTCCTGATGACGGCTGGTAAGGTACGGCTTTAACAGTTGCGCGGTTAACAGCCGCTGTTTTTCATCATCATCCAGAAAATGGATACTGGTCGCGTCAATATTAATGCTGCGTTTAATCCGGCGTCCGCCGGACGCAGACATGCCGCTCCAGTTTTTGAACGAGTCGGAAACCAGCGACCAGGTGGGAATGGTGGTGATGGTATTATCCCAGTTGCGTACTTTTACCGTGGTTAAGCCAATATCAATGACCGCGCCATCTGCGCCATATTTTGGCATCTCCAGCCAGTCGCCCAGTTTGAGCATATCGTTGGCGGAAAGCTGTATACCGGCAACCAGGCCAAGAATCGGGTCTTTAAAGACCAGCATTAATACCGCGGCCATCGCGCCCAGCCCGCTGATTAAAATTGCTGGTGACTGGCCAATCAGCAGTGAGATCATCAGAATGCCGACGATAATGGCGCCGATGAGCTTAATACCCTGAAATATTCCTTTTAGCGGCAACTGAGAGGCGGCGGGCCATTTTTGCGATAGATTGAAAATCACGTCCAGCAGAGAAAATAACGACAGCAGGGCGTAGGTCATAATCCATAACTGCGCGCAGGTCGTCAGGATATCCGCAGCCTCACTGCCTTTTTGTAGCCAGAGCGCGGCCTGAATATTGACAATGATGCCTTGCAGCGTAAAAGCCAGACGATGGAATAATTTATTCTGGGTAATAATTTGCAGCCACAGGCGGGAACTGGCGCTGGCACGTTTTTCGAAAGCGCGCAGTACTATCCAGTGCAAAATAATATGCACGACAACTGCCGTCAGAAAAATAATACCAAATATCACCACCAGCGACGTGGTGTGATTCATTTCAATTCCCGCTAAATCTTCTACCCGGGATATCAATTCCTGCATAATCTCTCCTTTATAAACAGCAGCCTATGATGACTGCTGAATGGCATTTATGCAAATCAGGACGCCTGCGCTTCAGGCATAATCAGCAACAGACGGGTAAAAGCGCTTCAGGGGTTATCCATACGCTATATTTTATCCAGCGCCCCATAAACGTCGTTATTTTACGCCACCCCATTTTTTTGAACAGGCGCCAGTTCGTCAACAATGGATGAAAACATTTTAACCAGAATGCTTAAAACGATTGCAATGTTTCTGTCGGATGATGATTAGCACCGTCGTACCTCTCAACAATAACATTAAGGAACATCGGATGACCCAAAAGCGTACCCTGCTAAAATACGGCATACTCTCGCTGGCGCTGGCCGCGCCATTATCTGCCTGTGCGTTTGACTCTCTTACGGTATTTGGCGATAGCCTTAGCGATACCGGGAATAACGGTCGCTGGACCTGGGATAGTGGTCAAAATAAGCTCTACGATGAACAGTTGGCCGAACGATTTGGGCTGGCATTAAGCCCCTCCAACAATGGCGGTTCTAATTATGCCGCCGGCGGCGCGACGGCGACCCCGGAATTAAACCCGCAGGATAATACCGCGGATCAGGTACGGCAGTGGCTTGCCAAAACAGGGGGAAAAGCCGACCACAACGGTTTGTATATTCACTGGGTAGGCGGAAACGATCTGGCGGCGGCCATCGCGCGACCTGCCATGGCACAGCAAATAGCCGGTAATAGCGCCACTAGCGCGGCGGCGCAGGTAGGGATGTTACTGGATGCCGGCGCCGGGCTGGTCGTGGTGCCAAACGTACCGGATATTAGTGCGACGCCAATGCTTCTGGAGGCGGTAATCACCGCCGGGCTGGGCGCAGCGGCGCCCCCGGCGCTAAAAGCGGCGTTAGAGGCGCTGGCGGAGGGCGCTACGCCCGATTTCGCCAGTCGGCAACAGGCGATCCGCAAGGCGTTGCTGGCGGCGGCTGCAACGGTAAGCAGCAATCCGTTTATTCAGCAACTGCTCGTTGAGCAACTGCTGGCGGGCTATGAAAAGGCGGCAGGGCAGGCGTCAGCTCTGACCGATTATTATAATCAGATGGAAGAGAAGGGGCTGGAGCAACACGGCGGCAATATAGCCCGTGCCGATATCAACGGCCTCTTTAAGGAAATTCTTGCCAACCCGCAGGCGTTTGGTCTGACAAATACCGTAGGTATGGCCTGCCCGCCAGGCGTATCCGCTTCGGCGTGCTCCTCGGCGATGCCTGGATTTAATGCGTCGCAGGACTATCTGTTTGCCGATCATTTACATCCCGGTCCGCAGGTCCATACCATTATTGCGCAATATATCCAGTCGATCATTGCCGCGCCGGTACAGGCGACATACCTGAACCAAAGCGTTCAGTCGATGGCGCAAGGCAGTCGTACCACGCTTGACAGCCGTTATCAGCAGCTTCGCCAGGGGGAAAATCCTGTTGGTTCACTGGGCATGTTCGGCGGATACAGCGGGGGATATCAACGTTATGATAATAATGAGGCCGACGGGAACGGTAATCATAATAATCTGACGGTTGGCGTCGATTATCAGCTTAACGAGCAGGTACTGCTGGGAGGGCTGATAGCCGGTTCTCTGGATAAGCAACATCCTGACGATAATTATCGTTATGATGCCCGCGGTTTTCAGGCCGCCGTATTCAGCCATTTACGCGCCGGTCAGGCGTGGCTGGATAGCGATTTACACTATCTGTCCGCTAAATTCAGTAACATCCAGCGCAGTATAACGCTCGGTGCGCTAAGACGGGTGGAAGAGGGCGAAACCAACGGTCGGCTGTGGGGCGCGAGGTTAACCAGCGGTTATGATTTTGTCATGATGCCGTGGTTAACGACCGGACCGATGCTGCAATATGCATGGGATTACAGCCACGTTAATGGTTATAGCGAGAAGCTCAATACCAGTACATCAATGCGTTTTGGCGACCAAAACGCCCATTCGCAGGTGGGTAGCGCTGGTTGGCGTCTGGATCTCCGCCACAGCATCATTCACTCCTGGGCGCAGATTAATTATCGCCGTCAGTTTGGCGATGATACGTATGTGGCGAATGGCGGCCTTAAATCGACCGCGCTGACGTTTAGCCGCGACGGAAAAGCGCAGGATAAAAACTGGGTTGATATCGCGATTGGCGCAGATATTCCGCTGTCGGCAACGGTGTCCGCTTTCGCCGGGCTGTCGCAAACGGCAGGGTTAAGCGATGGCAATCAAACCCGTTATAACGTTGGGTTTAGCGCCCGATTTTGATGACACGCCAGGGAGGGCCAACCCCGTGGTGACAATATCGCCATCGTAGGCGCAAACCGGTGCCACGCCGTTTTCTCCTTCATCCAGATAAGGGGTATCCAGATATGGCCAACGGCGTGCCAGTTTTAAATGTTATTTATTTTCAATACCTTGAAAGAGAAAGTTAACACTAGCGATGTTAAACCTGGCACTTCGCGCCATTGATCATTGGGGAACCTGGCAGAAAGGTGAAAAAAGCCGGACGGGCGTCCGGCTTAGGCAGGGGATTAGACTTCCGTCAGTGTGGTTTCAAGCGGCAGACGTGATTTCGGCAGCCCGGCGTTGAAATCCTCGACGCTATGATGGCCGACCGGCACCACGACCAGACTGGTATAGCCTTTTTCTTTCAGACCAAATTCAGCGTCGAGCACCTCGGCGTCGAAACCTTCAATGGGGACGGCGTCGAGACCCATCGCGGCGACGCCCAGCAGAAAGTTGCCGACGTTCAGATAGACCTGTTTCGCCATCCACTGGTGGTCATCTTTCAGCGAGACGCGGTGCATATCGGCGAAAAAGCGGCGACCTTTATCATTTGCCGCTTTAGCTTCCGGCGTAGCGAAACGGCCATCGGCATCTTCCTGATCGACGACGCGCTCAAGCCATGCGTCATCCATTGCGGTTTTTGCGCAGAAGACCACCACATGGGAGGCGTCTAACATTTTACGTTCGTTAAACACATAATTGGCGGCGGCGGATTTTGCGACACGCGCTTTGCCCTCTTCCGTACTGGCGACAATAAAGTGCCACGGCTGGGAATTGGTGCTGGAGGGGCTGTACTGTAGTAGTGTTTTTATTTTATCCGCTTCTTCGGCGGTCAGTTTTTTGCTGGGATCGAACGCCTTAGTGGAGTAGCGCTTTAAGGCGACAGAAACGATATCCATAAATGCTCCTGGTTGGTTTAGTACCCTTTTGTATCAGCAGGGTACCGGGTTATCGGTAAAAAGATAAGGGAGGAAAATGCGGAAACGGTTATTGCATCAGCGCGGCCGCAGGCGCAGTTGCTCTCTTTTAGGCAGCCCGTCTACGACCAGATTCCATGAGTCATTTATCAAATCGTTGAGTAGCGAGACGGTGATATCCTCGCCCGCATAGACTGAAATCCAGTGTTTCTTATTCATGTGATAGCCAGGCGCAATGCTGGGGTAAATTTGTTGATTTACCAGGGATTTTTGGGGATTCGACTTCAGGTTCACCACTGGACGGCAGTGATGTTCAGTGAAAAGCATGAATATTTTGCCGTCGACTTTAAACACATCGTACTGTGGGCCGAAAGGCCAGCAGTGTTCGGTAAAAGGCAGTTCCAGCGCAAAGCGTTTTGCACAGGCGTGCAGTGTTTGACCGTCCATTATTGCTCCTCGCGAGTCAGCGCGCGCCACATGGCTTCGAATCCCAGCGCAATATATTCGCCAGCGCGAGCGGGATCGCGCGCGGCGAAATCCATTGTTGTTTCAGCCAGCGCCAGAAAAAGGCCGTCGCCGAAGGCGCGGTACTCATCCGACATAAACACCATCAAAACGGAACGATGACATAAATCGCGCAATTCGGGGAACATATCGTCGGCCCGTTGTTCCGTCTCTTTGGTGAGCTTTTCGCTGACGGCCAGTTGACGGATCGCCCGATGGCGCGCGGGATGGTTCAGACCCCAACTGATGTAACTGTTCCAGATAAAACGAGTCATCATTTTGGCATCGGTAATGGATCGATCCAGCTCCATTATCATTGACTGGCAGAGATCCTGCTTTAAATGCAAATACAACGTGTTAATCAGCTCATCTTTGGTCGCGAAATAGCGAAACAATGTTCCTTCTGCAACACCTGCGTTACGCGCAATCACCGCCGTTGAGGCGGCGATACCGGATTGCGCTATCGCCTGGGTTGCCGCTTCCAGTAATGCTTGTTTTTTGTCTTCACTCTTCGGACGAGCCACTACACGTTACCCTTATGTCTGGAAAAACATGATTGAATCATGCCCGTTGTCGCGTCGCAACGGTGAATGTCAACCTTTGAAAAGTACCTTGACGGCGTATCTTTGCTTTCTATAATGAGTGCTTACTCACTCATAATCAAGGGCTGCCGCATGAAGTGGTAGAAAAGCATATTGCAGGCCATGCGATAAGCTGTCTCACAATTTGTGTGGTTATTACTATGCTTATTGCTGTTGCCGTAAATGTGCGGTGCGGGAGCCGCTGACGAGTTTGATAGAGGGGAGAGCACGATGACCATTTCCGCTCAGGTTATCGACACGATTGTCGAGTGGATTGATGATAATTTGAATCAGCCGTTACGTATTGATGATATTGCCCGTCATGCGGGGTATTCCAAGTGGCACCTGCAGCGCCTTTTTATGCAGTACAAAGGGGAGAGTCTGGGGCGCTACGTGCGTGAACGGAAGCTAAAACTGGCGGCGCGCGACCTGCGCGACACCGACCAGAAGGTGTATGATATTTGTCTAAAGTATGGTTTTGATTCGCAGCAAACCTTTACGCGCATTTTTACCCGCACGTTCAACCTGCCGCCAGGCGCTTATCGTAAAGAAAATCATGGCCGTACGCATTGAAATGTTTAATTGGCCAGCGAAAACCAGCGCCGCCAGATAAAGCGAATAACATAATATTCCAGCGCGCCGAGCAAAAGAAACCATAAACAAAACAACAAAGTATAAAGCTGGTTGAGATCCATAAGATGAAAGATCCCGACCAGTTTTTGCGCCAGCGCAAGGCCGAGCGAAGGGGCGGGCAGCAGCAGGCTGGAGAGCAACGCCATCAGCAAAATACCGGCAGCGGTCATCAATGATTCAAGCGGGTGTTTCATGGCTTTGTTAAACGTAAGTTAAAACGCCATTGTCCGGGATATCGCCTGGTAAGGCAAATATGCTGTCTATTGTCCCGCCCAGATTTCACAATGTTTTTGTACCAGGCCTATCAGCGATCCGCCGTCGGCAATAAACTCCCGCATATATTGCGCTTCGTTACCGCCTTTTTTCACCTGCAGACGTAGTGCGTCAATGGCGCTGTCGGCGCCCAGCTTGCGCGCTGAGGGGGTAACGTTGTCCAGCAGACGCAGCGTATCATCTGCCAGGCGACGGCGGTCGCCGGTATAGGCATCGGTTAGCACGCCCTCCAGACCATAGCGGCAAGCCTGAAAACGGTTGAATTTATATAACAGATAGTCTTGTTCCTGCGGTTTAAAGGGACGCTCGGTCAGCAGCCAGTGCGCGGTCGCCTGAATCAACCCTGCCATATTGATGGCATGATCAAGGGTGAGCGGCGTATCCATCACCCGAACTTCTACCGTGCCAAAGGCCGGGCTGGGGCGGATATCCCAGTGCAAATCTTTGATGCTGTCGATCATCGTGGTGTAAGACAGACGACGAAATAGTCCGGCAAACTCTTGCCAGTTACTGACCCACGGCATGGGACCGTTATCGGGAAAAGCGGAAAAAATATTCAGGCGCGCGCAGGCAAAACGGGTGTCAGATCCTTGCATATAGGGAGACGCGGCGGAGAGCGCAATAAAGTGTGGCACAAAATGCGACAGCCCGTGTAAAAGATAAATCGCATCGTCGCCGTTCGCGCAGCCGACGTGGACATGCTGGCCGAAAACCGTCGCCTGTTGAATTAAGTAGCCGAAATTTTGCAGCGTGCGTTGATAGCGCTCATTATCACAGACCTCCTGACGCTGCCATTTTTGAAAAGGGTGCGTACCGCCGCCGCAAATGCCGAGATGGTGTTCCGACGCCGCCTGTAAAATAACGTGCTGCATGGCAGAAAGTTGGGCCGCCGCCTGGTCAATATCGCGGCAGACGCCCGTGGCCATCTCCAGCATACTTTCGGTGATATCGTGCTTAATTTCTCCCGCAGTAAGTTGGGGCTTAACGGCGTCGATCAGTGTAGAAGAGTCCTGACTTAAATCGTAGCCAGGTGGATTGATCACCTGCATCTCCAGCTCAATACCAAGCGTATAAGGTTCAGAAACATGAAAATCATTCAGCGTCATAGTGATCTCATTTATCGGGGTATTGCGCTAAGTATAGAAGCGGGAGCGCTCCTGTCGTGGGGAAAGCGCGTTATTGCAGAAACAAGAGTAATAACGCTATTGCCACGTTGAAACCATTCTGTACGGACGGTACGTTCAGCCATCGTGGCGGCAAAGGCTGGCAGCAGATGTAACGAGATGTGCGTGGCGGTAAGCGAGGTAACTTTTGCGCTATTGAATCCCGGGAGCGTGACGCGGTCTGAAAAGGCTTTATAAACGCTCTCTTTGGCGGAGAAAGCCAGCGTCAGGGCAAGCGGAAAAGGGAGCGAGCTCGCCTGGAGAATTTGGCGCTCATCGCTATCGATAATGGACGGCGCCAGCTCTGTCGCCGTGTGCTGACTCATGATTTTTTCTATATCAATGCCGACACGTTGTCGGGATATGACGGCCAGCGCCGTTGACGCACAGTGGCTGATGCTGCCAAATAGGCCGTCCGGCCATAGCGGCTGTCGCTTGTCGCCAATACCGGGCACTGTCCTGACGCCCACCTCGCGTAGCGCATGAACGGCGGCAATGCGGCCTGCCAGATGTTCAGCTTTACGCTTGCGTCCGGCAGACCGGAGCCGATCGTGATGAGGTAGCCATAGCAGGTCGTGTTCGTGAAAGCTGCTCGCATCAAAGTCGACGATATGCAGCCTGTGTCCGGCAAAGGGAAGGGGAAAATGAGATGTCAGCATCGTTTTTTGCTAATTCCCTCCCCGAATGAGGGAGGGAAGGTTGCCATCAGAAATGGGTATTAATGCTCATATACCACGTACGTCCCGGTTCGTTATAGGTGTACGCGCCAGCGCCCGCCATATAAGCGCCAGTTTGAGTATCCCTGACGGTTTGCGCGTTACCTTCACGCCACAGACGTTTGTCAAAGAGGTTATCCACGCCACCGGTCAGGCTGACATTTTTGGTCACGTCCCAGGTCGCGCTCAGGCCAACAATACTGTATGGGCTGACCGCTTGCTTATCTGTTCCGGTAACGGGGTTGCCCTGATAATCATATTTCTTCGGCTCTTGTTTGCCGTACCAGGTGAAGGTCGATTGCAGAGAAACGTCCTGACGTACCTGCCAGCTCAGGGTTGAGTTAAGCGTGTACTGTGGAATAATCGACAGGCGTTCGCCGGTCTCTTTGTTTTTACTCTGCAGCATATACGTAACGTTATTCGTCCAGTTGACGGTGTCGCTAACCGGTACGTTTAACGTGCCTTCCAGACCTTCAACGACCGCTTTCGGCACGTTCTCCCACTGATAGACATCCGTTTTGCCGTTGTTGATACGCTGCAACGGCACCGTACCCGCTTCAATCTTATTGCGGTAATCATTGCGGAACCAGGTGATGCCGGCCAGCCAGCCATCGCGTTTAAATTCCAGACCGATCTCTTTATTGATGCTGGTCTCGGCTTTCAGATCATCGTTACCCATCATATAGCAGCCGATGCCGGTACCCGCGCCAGTCGCGTAGCAACCCTGACCTTTACTGTACAAAATATAGTTTGGGTTAGTCTGGTACAGACTCGGGGCTTTATAAGCGCGGGCGATCCCCATTTTCAGGGTAAAGTCATCCCCCAGACCTTGCGACAGGTTCAGCGACGGGCTCCAGTTATCCCCCACAATACTGTGATGATCGAAACGTAGCCCCGGCGTCAGCATGGTGCTGTCGGTCAGTTCCATGTTGTTTTCAGCAAACAGAGAGAAAATTTCCGCTTTTGAATAGGGGCTACGATTGGTACTGCTGTAACCCGGGATATTTCCCCCCATAAAGGTTTGCGAGTTGGAGAGCTCGTCTTTCATACGCTGTTGGGCCCATTCGCTACCCAGCGTCAGGTTTTGATTGACCAGCAGATCGAAAGGAAGGCTCACTTCGCTGTGTAGGGTGACGTCATTCAAATCGGCATCGGCATATTTTTGCGATGCTTTGGGATCGAAAATTCCTTCGGTGCCGCCTGCTAAGCCTTCCGGCATCCGGGAGTTACGGGTATGTTCGTATTGCACCCAGTTACTGGTGGTTACGCCATTATCCCAGCCGCCGTTCCAGGTCAGAGAGTAGTTCTGCCGATAGAGGCGGTTCGTCTCTTTTCCGTAATTATCTTTCACCAGTTGGTTCGTATTGGTGTTCTGAGTATCACCGGCATAGAGATTGCCCTGGCGACTGTATCCGGCCTCCAGCTCCAGAGACTGAAGCGGAGCAAAATCCCAACGAACTACGCCGTTGATATCTTTGTTAATGACCCCCTCGCGTCCTGCCGGTAGCGTGTCGGCGTAACTCCCGGTACGTTCAGACTGATGCCCCTGGTTAATATTACGCGCATCCGCCTGCGTTTTGTCGAGGTTGCCATACAGACGGAAGCTGAAATCCCCGCCCAGCGGGCCGTTCAGGCTAAAGTTAGTGCGTTTGGTCGCGCCTTCGTCTTTATGTTCCGGCGCGTTGAAATAGGTATTCCAGGAACCGTGCCACTCGCTACCGCCTTTTTTGGTAATGATATTGACCACGCCACCCGCCGCGCCGTTGCCGTAGCGTGCGGCGGCAGGGCCACGCAGCACTTCAATGCGTTCGATCATCTCCGGCGGCACCCACGCGGTATCGCCACGGGTATCGCGTTCGCCGCGCCAGCCCAGGCGTACCGAGTTACGGCTGGTGACGGGTTTACCGTCAATCAGGATAAGGGTGTTTTCCGGCCCCATGCCGCGAATATCGATTTGGCGGTTATTCCCGCGCTGACCGCTGGTGGAGTTGCCGGTCAGGTTCACGCCCGGCATGGTGCGGATGATTTCTGACACGTCGCGCGCGGGCGGATTTTTGCGGATCTCATCGGCGGTGATGGTGGATACGCCTGGCGCCTGTAGGTTTTGCTGGGCAGCGGTCACCACGATGGTGTCTTCATTGGTGAGCGCAGCGCTATCGGTTTTTTCTTCTGCCATCACGGGCAGAGCGGCCCCGTAAATCCCTAAATTGACCAGTAAGGTCAGGGAATGAATCTTCTTGTTCATTGTATATCCTGCTTTTCTTTAGCCACATAAGCCAAAGCGCCCGTCAAAGGCATTGGCCGGGTGGTGAAATTGTGTTCGCGCGTCCCATAGCGCGACAATACGCTATTGCAAATGCAAATAGTTATCAATAATATTATCAATATATTTCACCTTTTATATACAAAATTCATAATAAACAAATGGTTATAATGAAAGAGGCGCTGGCAACGGGAAGTGAGGCCTGGTGGAGGACGAAAACCGGGCCGGAATGGATACGGGAAAAAGACGGAAATTATCGGGTCACTTTTTGGTGGCGCGACCCGCAGGGAAACGAAACACACTCCCCGATACGGCGTGTCTGGGTCTACATCACTGGCGTAACCGATCATCATCAAAACGCGCAGCCTCAGACGATGGCGCGTATTGCCGGAACGGATGTCTGGCGCTGGAGTACGGCGCTTAGCGCTAACTGGCGCGGCAGCTACTGTTTTATTCCTACCGAACGCGATGACGTTTTTGCCGCTTTTGCGCCGGGCGAAACGCCCGATCGGAACGCACTGCGTGAAGGCTGGCGACAGCTATTACCGCAGGCGATTGCCGACCCGCTTAATTCGCAAAGCTGGCGGGGAGGACGTGGTCATGCGGTTTCAGCGCTGGAAATGCCGGATGCGCCCCTTCAGCCGGGATGGGATCGTCCTGAAACGCCGTACTCGCCGCCTTTGATGATGCAGTGGCATAGCGCACGTCTGGGCAATTCCCGCCGCGTATGGATATTGACGACCGGAGACGAGGCGCCGGAGGAAAGACCGTTGGCTATTCTGCTGGACGGTCAATTCTGGGCGGAAAATATGCCCGTCTGGCCCGCGCTCGCCTCGCTGACTCATCAACGCCTGCTTCCCGGTGCCGTCTATCTGCTGATTGACGCGATTGATACTCAACACCGCAGCCAGGAGTTGACCTGCAATGCCGACTTCTGGCTGGCGGTGCAGCAGGAACTGTTGCCGCAAGTCAGAGCCGTGACGCCTTTTAGCGATGATGCCGGGCGAACGGTGGTCGCCGGACAGAGTTTTGGCGGCCTGTCGGCGCTGTATGCCGGCCTGAACTGGCCGACGCGTTTTGGCTGTGTACTAAGCCAGTCAGGATCGTTCTGGTGGCCCCATCGCATCACCCCGCCGGAGGGGGAAGTCATTACCCGGCTGAAAACCGGCGCATTATGCGCGCGCGGACTGCGTATCGTACTGGAGGCCGGCGTGCGTGAGCCGATCGTGTTTCAGGCGAATCAGGCGCTTTATGCCCAACTGAATACCTCGCAGCAGTCCATTTTCTGGCGTCAGGTTGACGGCGGACACGATGCGCTTTGCTGGCGCGGCGGGCTAACGCAAGGGCTGATGCTGCTTTGGCAGCCGCTTATCGACACGCTTTAACCGGGCACATGTCCATGACAGGAGTTGAGTATGGAATTCAGTAATCCCTTCGATAATCCGCAGGGACAGTTTTACATCCTGCAAAATACGCAGCGTCAATTCAGCCTTTGGCCAGCGGCGTGCGCGCTTCCCGCAGGCTGGAACGTGGTATGCGAAGCGCAATCGCAGGACGCGTGCCAGCAGTGGCTTAATACGCGCTGGACAACACTGAATCCGGCGCATTATGCCGATAAGCAGGAGGCGAAATGACGCAGCGTTTACCATTAGTCGCCGCTCAGCCGGGGATCTGGATGGCGGAAAAACTCTCTGATTTACCCTCCGCCTGGAGCGTGGCGCACTACGTGGAACTGAATGGCGAGCTGGATGCCCCCTTGCTGGCAAAAGCGGTAGCGGTAGGGATGCAACAGGCGGATACGCTACGGATGCGTTTTACCGAAGAGAACGGCGAGGTCTGGCAATGGATAGATCCTGAGCGCACCTTCGGCGAGCCCCCGATTGCCGATTTACGCGACCAGCCCGATCCGCATCACGCGGCGCTGACGTTAATGCAGGCGGATTTACGGCAAAACCTGCGCGCAGATAGCGGTAAGCCGCTGGCTTTTCACCAGTTAATCCGCATTGATGATACCCGCTGGTATTGGTATCAGCGCTATCACCATTTGCTGGTGGATGGCTTTAGCTTCCCGGCGATAACCCGCCAGATTGCGGCGATTTATCGCGCCTGGCAGAGCGACGCCCCTACGCCGGAGTCGCCTTTTACCCCCTTTGCGGATGTGGTCGAGGAATATCAGCGCTATCGCCAGAGCGAGGCCTGGCAGCGTGACGGCGCCTTCTGGGCGCAGCAGCGACGCGAGCTGCCGCCGCCGGCGTCAATTTCTGCCGCGCCGCTGCCGGGGCGGTCGGCGAGCGCGGATATTCTGCGTATGAAATTGAGCGCGCCGGCGGGGGCGTTTCGCCAACTGGCGGCGCACATGCCTGAGATACCGCGAGCGGATCTTGCCCTGGCGCTGGTGACGTTGTGGCTGGGACGATTATGCGGGCGAATGGATTATGCCGCCGGATTTATCTTTATGCGGCGGATGGGCTCGGCGGCGTTAACGGCGACCGGGCCTGTCCTTAACGTGTTGCCGCTGGCGGTTAACCTTCATGCGACGGAAGATCTGCCAACGCTGGCGAAGCGTCTTGCGGCGCAGTTAAAGAAGATGCGCCGCCACCAGCGTTACGACGCCGAACAGATTGTACGCGATAGCGGGCGAGCCGCAGGGGAGACGCCGCTATTTGGCCCGGTGCTCAATATAAAAGTGTTTGATTATCATCTGGATCTTCCTGGCATACAGGCGCAAACCCATACCCTGGCGACGGGGCCGGTTAACGATCTTGAACTGGCGCTTTTTCCGGATGAAAACGGCGGTCTGGATATTGAATTGCTGGCGAATGCACAGCGTTACGATGACGCCACGCTCTCCCGCCATGCCTTACGATTGATGGCGCTTATCACGCAGTTTGCGGATAACCCGGCGCTGCGCTGCGGCGATGCGCAAATGCTGCTGGCGGAAGAACAAACGCAATTAGCACACCTTAATAATACGGCGGTAACGATTCCCGCCGCCACGCTTAGCGATTTGGTGGCGCAGCAGGCGCAAAAAACGCCAGAGGCTTCCGCGTTGGCAGATGCGCATTATCACTTTACCTACCGTGAAATGCGCGAACAGGTTGTGGCGCTGGCGTACGCGCTGCGGGAACGCGGCGTTCAGCCTGGCGATAGCGTGGCGGTGGCGTTGCCGCGGTCGGTTTTCCTGACCTTAGCGCTGCATGGCATTGTCGAGGCGGGCGCCGCCTGGCTGCCGCTGGATACCGGTTATCCTGACGATCGGCTGCGAATGATGCTGGAAGATGCGCAGCCGAAACTGTTAATTACGACTCAGGCGCAGCTGGCGCGCTTTCACGATATTCCGGGGATGGAATATTTGTGTTATAGCCAACCGCTACCGGTCAGTGACGCCACTCCGCTGGGGCTGTCGTTACCGCATCATACCGCTTACATCATTTTCACCTCTGGTTCGACGGGCAGGCCGAAAGGGGTGATGGTGGGACAAACGGCGATAGTCAACCGGTTGCTGTGGATGCAGGATCACTATCCGTTGACGGCGGATGATGTAGTAGCGCAAAAAACGCCGTGCAGTTTTGACGTCTCAGTATGGGAGTTTTTCTGGCCGTTTATCGCCGGGGCGAAACTGGTGATGGCTGAACCGGAAGCGCACCGCGACCCGCTCGCGATGCAGCGGTTCTTTGCGCAATACGGCGTCACGACCACCCATTTTGTGCCGTCGATGCTGGCGGCCTTTATTGCCTCGCTCACGCCAGCGTCGGCTGGGAAAAGCTGCGCTTCCTTAAAGCGCGTTTTCTGTAGTGGCGAGGCCCTGCCGACGGCGCTGTGCCGCGAATGGGAGACGTTAACCAACGCGCCGCTACACAATCTGTACGGGCCAACGGAGGCCGCGGTGGATGTGAGCTGGTATCCGGCCTGTGGCGATGAGCTGGCGGCTGTTGACGGCAACAGTATCCCGATTGGTTATCCCGTCTGGAATACCGGTTTGCGTATTCTCGATGCGCATATGCAGCCGGTGCCGCCGGGCGTGGCTGGCGATCTCTATCTTACCGGTATCCAACTGGCGCAGGGCTATCTGGGGCGTCCGGATCTTACCGCCAGCCGTTTTATCGCCGATCCTTTTGCGCCAGGCGAACGGATGTACCGTACCGGAGATGTGGCGCGCTGGCTGGATTCCGGCGCGGTGGAGTACCTGGGGCGCAGCGACGATCAGCTCAAAATTCGGGGGCAACGTATTGAACTGGGCGAGATTGACCGCGTCATGCAAACGCTGCCGGATGTTGAACAGGCGGTAGCACATGCCTGCGTCTTTAATCAGGCGGCGGCGACGGGCGGGGATGCCCGGCAACTGGTCGGCTATCTGGTGTCGCACTCCGGTTTGCCGCTGGATTTACCAGCGCTGCAGGAAAAATTACGCCAAAAACTTCCCGCGCATATGGTGCCAGTTGTGCTGTTGCAACTTGCCAGCTTGCCGCTTAGCGCTAATGGCAAGCTGGATCGCAAAGCCCTGCCGCTGCCGGACCTGACGCCGCGCGTGAAAGGGCGTGCGCCGCAGTCCGCAACGGAGATTGCTGTCGCCGCGGCGTTTTCCCGCCTGCTGGGCTGTGAGATTAACGACGTTGAAAGTGATTTCTTTGCGCTGGGCGGACACTCGCTGCTGGCGATGAAACTGGCCGCGCAGCTAAGCCAGACGTTTAATCGCCAGGTGACGCCGGGGCAGGTGATGGTGGCGTCTGACGTGGCGCAGTTGAGTAAGCTGCTCGATACTGACGATGACGAACGCTCGCGCAATCTGGGGTTCGGGCCGCTGTTGCCGCTGCGTGAAAGCGATGGTCCAACGTTATTTTGTTTCCATCCGGCGTCGGGGTTCGCCTGGCAATTTAGCGTGTTATCACGCTATCTCAGCCCGTCGTGGTCGATTATGGGGATTCAGTCGCCGCGCCCCGCTGGCCCTATGCAAACCGCAACCACCCTTGATGAGGTATGTGAACATCATCTGGCGACTTTGCTCGCCCGGCAGCCGCATGGCCCTTATTATTTATTAGGCTATTCGCTGGGCGGGACGCTGGCGCAAGGGATCGCCGCCCGGTTGCGCGCACGCGGCGAAACCGTAGCGTTTTTGGGGTTACTGGACACCTGGCCGCCGGAAACGCAAAACTGGCGGGAAAAAGAGGCGAATGGCCTCAATCCGGACGTATTGGCGGAAATTGAACGTGAACGCGCAGCGTTTGTCGCCGCTCAGCAGGGAAATGCCTCCGAAGCCTTATTTACCGCCATTGAAGGCAATTATGCGGATGCCGTCCGTTTGCTGACGACGGCGCATAGCGTACCGTTTGATGGACATGCTACGCTCTTTGTGGCGGATAAAACGGTGCCGGAAGGCGTATCGCCTGAACAGAGCTGGTCGCCGTGGATAGCGTCTTTGGCTATTTATCACCAGCCGTGCGCGCATGTAGATATTATTTCTCCCTCCGCTTTTGAAACTATCGGGCCCATCATCAGCGAGCTCATTAATAAATAACGGGCGTTGTTTCTGCCTTTAAAAAATTAAATCCTGAAACCCATAATAATTACTAATTATTATGGGTTTTTTATTGCAACGATTAATTCTTTTAACATAAGTGATACATGCTACAGGCAAGTTTAATTCCGAATATTTAGCTTTTCGGGCACTGGCGCGCAAAGAGTGTTTCGGATAATTCTGACTTGCTGTTAGAATATCTGACAGGAATGTGTTCTTTCATTGGATAAAGTTTTCAGGTCATACGGCATGCCATCTCTTAATGTAAAACAAGAAAAACATCAGTCACTTGCAGGTTACTCACTGCCGCCCGCCAACAGTCATGAAATCGATTTGTTTAGCCTTATAGAGGTGTTATGGCAGGCGAAACGTCGTATTCTTGCTACCGTTTTCGCCTTTGCGTGCGTGGGGTTACTTCTGTCCTTTTTGCTGCCGCAAAAATGGACCAGCCAGGCGATTGTCACACCGGCGGAGTCGGTACAGTGGCAGGGACTGGAGAGAACGTTGACCGCGCTGCGCGTGTTGGATATGGAGGTAAGCGTTGATCGGGCCAGCGTCTTTAATCTGTTTATTAAAAAGTTTAGCTCGCCCTCGCTGCTGGAAGAATATCTTCGTTCTTCTCCGTATGTCATGGATCAATTAAAAGGCGCGCAAATAGACGAGCAGGATCTTCACCGGGCGATTGTCGTGCTGAGCGAAAAAATGAAAGCAGTGGACAGTAATGCCGGCAAGAAAAATGAAACATCATTATTCACGTCGTGGACGTTGAGTTTTACCGCGCCGACGCGGGAAGAAGCGCAAAAAGTGCTGGCTGGCTATATTCAGTACATCTCTGATATCGTCGTGAAAGAGACGCTGGAAAATATTCGTAACCAGCTGGAAATCAAAGCCCGCTATGAGCAGGAAAAGCTGGCGATGGATCGGGTGCGTCTCAAAAACCAGCTTGATGCCAATATTCAACGTCTCCATTATTCGCTGGAAATCGCCAACGCCGCTGGCATTAAGAGACCGGTTTACAGCAATGGTCAGGCGGTAAAAGATGATCCGGATTTTTCTATTTCTCTCGGTGCGGATGGTATTTCCCGCAAACTGGAAATTGAAAAAGGGGTAACGGACGTGGCCGAGATCGACGGTGATTTGCGTAACCGTCAATACCATGTTGAACAACTGGCGGCAATGAATGTGAGCGACGTGAAGTTTACCCCGTTTAAATATCAACTGTCGCCGTCTCTGCCAGTGAAAAAAGATGGCCCGGGTAAAGCGATCATTATTATTCTGGCGGCGTTGATTGGCGGTATGATGGCCTGCGGCGGCGTATTACTGCGTCACGCGATGGTCTCGCGTAAAATGGAAAACGCGCTGGCGATAGATGAACGGTTAGTCTGATTTACATGAAAAGCCGGATAGCGATTATCCGGCTTTGTCATCTGTGTGAACGACTATCGCCGCCCCAGCGGTACCACCAGTGGCGTCCCGGCAACCGGATCGTCGATAATCATACAGCGCAGCCCATAGATTTTTTCGATAAGCTCTGCGGTAACAATCTCTTTCGGCGCGCCCTGCGCGACAATGTTACCTTCGCGTAATGCAATCAAATGCGTGGCGTATCGGCAGGCTTGATTCAGGTCGTGCAGGACGGCGGCGAGCGTATAACCTTTTTCGCGGTTGAGATCGCTTAACAATTCCAGCAAATCAATTTGATGGCTAATATCCAGCCACGTTGTCGGCTCATCCAGCAGCATGATGGACGTTTCCTGCGCCAGCACCATGGCTATCCACGCCCGCTGGCGTTGGCCGCCGGACAGAGTATCTACGCTTTGCGTCGCCAGTGAGGTGATACCTGTTGCACGCATGGCACTGGCGACGGCGTCGGCATCTTCCTTGCGCCAGCGGGTAAATAACGGCTGATGCGGATAGCGCCCTCTGGCGACCAGCTCTTGTACGGTGATATCGCCCGGCGTGGTGGCGTTTTGCGCCAGCAATCCGATGCGCCGCGCCACCTCTTTACTGGCGTAACGCTGTATTTGTTCGCCATCCAGCCAGACATGGCCGTCAACAGGCGTCATCAGACGGCTTAGCGTGCGTAGCAACGTTGACTTGCCGCAGCCGTTAGGGCCGATGATGGCGGTAAAATGGCCGTCCGGAATCGAAACATTAAGGTTTTTTGCGACGGTATAGCTGCCATAACCCAGCGTTAACTGGTCGCCGCGCAAACGGGCTACGGATTCGGTCATTTTTTGCGGGACTCCTGAATTAACAAGACGATAAGGTAAATACCGCCGAGGCTGACGGTGACCACGCCCACTGGAAGCTGATAAGGCATAAACAGTTGCTGCGCGCATGCATCGGCGGCCAGTAGTAACAACGCGCCGCACAGCGCCGACTGGGTTAATCCCCAGCGCGCTGTGCCGCTAAGACGGCGGGCGATGTGCGGCGCGACAAGGGCAATAAACGAGATGGGGCCAGCCAGTGCCGTTGCCGCAGCGGTGAGCGACACCGCCACCAGCATCAGCATCAGGCGTGACCGCTCCACGCTAACACCCAGCGCGCAGGCGCTGTCATCGCCCATCTCCAGCAGCCGCATACGACGCACCAGTAGCGCGGCGCCTGTCAGCATCACAATAATCAGCGGCGCCGAAGGCCAGGTTTTTGCCCATGTCAGACCGTTGAGCGACCCGGCGTTCCATAAGCCGGCGGTGAGCGCCGTTTCCAGCGACGCCTGCAACAGAAGCCAGGTATTAAAGGCGACTAACATCGCGCGGATGCCGATACCGATGATAATCAGCCGGAAAGTTTCAATCCCGTTACGCCAGGCGAGCAGCCAGACAATCAATGACGTGACGATACCGCCCGCCATTGCCGCCAGCGCGATCGCGGTAAGATGCTGGCCAAACAGGACCATTGCGACCAGTACGCCGCTCCAGGCGCCGGTATTAAAGCCCATTACATCAGGGCTGCCTAGCGGGTTACGCATCAACGACTGAAAAATCGCGCCACTGACGCCAAGCGCAGCGCCAATCAGCAGCGCCATTAATACGCGCGGTAGTCGCCATTCGGTTACGACAAGGGTGATGTTACGCGGCGCGTCGCCCAGCAGCGCGGCAATAATCTGCCCGGTCTCAAGAGGCACGGCGCCGCTTTGCAGGCTCCATAAACCAATGGCGAAGCAGCCAGCCGCCAGAAGCAGGCAGCTTACGATAAGCCGACGAGAAAGAAACATCACAGGCCGCCTCCGTTCGATTTACGGCGTACCAGAAAAATAAGTACCGGCGCGCCGATAAATGCACTGACAACCGATACGCGGAGTTCGCCCGGCACCAACAGACGACCAATAATATCGGCAAAAAGCAGCAGAGCAGGGGTTGCCAGTAGCGTCACTGGCAGCGACCAGCGGTGGTCTGCGCCCACCAGCCAACGCGCCATATGCGGCATCATCAGACCAATAAAGGCGATAGGGCCAACCAGCGCCGTTGCGCTGCCGCACAAGACGGTAATCGCCAGTAAACCGATAAGTTGGGTGCGCGCCACTTTACTCCCCAGCGCCGTCGCGGTATCGCTGCCGAGGCTCAGGCTGTTCAGCGCACGGCTCAGAAATAGCGCCACGATCCCTGCGATAACCACGGGCGCAAGCGCGACTTTCAACGTTTGCAGGCTGCGAATGTCCAGCGATCCCGCCTGCCAGAAGCGAAGCTGGTCATAGACCTCTGGATTTAACAGTGCGATGCCGCTGGTCAGCCCTTCCAGTACCGCGCCAAGCGCCACGCCCGCCAGTGTCAGGCGGACCGGGCTTAGCTGGCCGCCGCCCTGACTACCGGTGAAGGCGACAATCAGCGATGCGATAAGCGCGCCGCTAAATGCCATGAAAAGCTGTTCCAGCGGCGTGGAGAAACCAAACAGCGCCGCGCCCAGTACAATGGCGAAGCTGGCGCCGTTGTTAACGCCCAGAATCCCCGGGTCGGCGAGCGGGTTGCGAGTAAGTGTTTGCATGAGCGCCCCGGCGAGACCCAACGCGCCGCCTGCCAGTAATCCGGCCAGCGTACGCGGCAAACGCGCATCCAGGACGATGGTGCAATCGGCGCTTTGGCATACGCCGGTGAACGCCTCCAGCACGGCGGCGGCGGGCAGCGGTTTCGCGCCAATGACCAGGCTTAAAACCGCGGCGAGACTCAGTAATAACAACAATCCGGGCACGGCAAACGCGCGCGTCACGGAAAATGAGCATGACATAGTAACTTCCCTGATAATGATAGTAATTATCGTTATCTATCTTATTTGGTTATGTTAGCATGTGCAGCCATTGAATGGATATTTAAAAAAACTCGCATTAAGGCGTTGTAATGAATCGACAATCCTGGCTGCTCAATCTCAGCCTGTTGAAGACGCACCCTGCATTTCGCGCAGTATTTCTGGCCCGTTTTATCTCTATTGTCTCGCTGGGGCTGCTTGGCGTGGCGGTTCCGGTACAGATCCAAATGATGACGCACTCCACCTGGCAGGTAGGGCTGTCGGTAACGTTAACCGGCGGCGCCATGTTTATTGGCTTAATGGTGGGCGGCGTACTGGCCGATCGCTACGAACGTAAAAAGGTGATTCTGCTGGCGCGCGGTACTTGCGGTATTGGCTTTATTGGCCTGTGCGTGAACGCGCTGCTGCCGGAACCATCATTGCTGGCGATATATCTCCTTGGCCTGTGGGACGGCTTTTTCGCGTCTCTGGGCGTGACCGCGTTACTGGCGGCGACGCCAGCGCTGGTCGGAAGAGAAAATCTGATGCAGGCCGGCGCGATTACCATGCTGACGGTACGTCTGGGATCGGTTATTTCGCCGATGTTGGGGGGCATATTGCTTGCCAGCGGCGGTGTAGCCTGGAACTATGGGCTGGCGGCCGCCGGGACGTTTATTACGCTATTGCCGTTACTGACGCTGCCGCGACTGCCTGTCCCTCCGCAGCCGCGGGAAAATCCATTTATCGCGTTACTGGCGGCATTTCGTTTTTTGCTCGCCAGTCCGCTTATCGGCGGTATTGCGCTGCTTGGCGGCCTGGTGACGATGGCAAGCGCGGTACGCGTCCTCTATCCGGCGCTGGCGATGAGCTGGCAGATGTCGGCGGCGCAAATCGGTTTGCTGTATGCGGCAATTCCGCTGGGGGCGGCCATTGGCGCGCTGACCAGCGGACAACTGGCGCATAGCGTTCGTCCGGGGCTCATTATGCTGGTTTCGACAGTGGGTTCTTTTCTGGCTGTGGGGCTGTTCGCCATCATGCCGGTCTGGATCGCAGGTGTTATCTGTCTGGCGCTGTTTGGCTGGCTTAGCGCCATCAGTTCGTTATTACAATATACCCTGCTGCAAACCCAGACGCCGGAAAATATGCTGGGGCGAATGAACGGCCTGTGGACCGCGCAAAACGTCACGGGAGACGCTATCGGCGCGGCGCTGTTAGGCGGTCTTGGCGCAATGATGACGCCGGTCGCTTCCGCAAGCGTGAGTGGATTCGGGCTGGTAATTATTGGTTTGCTGCTGCTGTTAGTGCTGGGCGAGCTACGTCGTTTTCGCCAGACGCCGCCGGTTAGCGATGCTGGCTGATGAAGAGGCGTTTATCCGACTGACAAAATCGGTCTGGTCAGTCGGATAAGACTCCGATAAGGCTAAAACAGGGCGGCCAGCCGGTTAAGCAGCAACGTTGCGCTGTAATAATCCAGACGGAACGTCTCCGTGCCCAGGGCATAGACGCGCTTATTTTGCACCGCTGGCAGGTGCGCCAGCAGCGGATTGGCGTAAAGGGCCGCGACATCTTTGTTGTCGCCGGCAAACAGGAAAAGAGATTGGCCGTTTAACCCGGCGGCCAGATTTTCACCGCCAAGCTGAATGATATCGTGGCGCTTACCCTGGCTTTTGCTGGTTTGCAGCCCTCGGGGCAATGTCGCCAGCGTAAAGCCTAACTGCGTCAATAGCTTGCCTTGTGCTGATTCTGGCGTCCACAAATTGGCGCTATGCGCGGCAGGGGTATACACCAGCGCGCTAACCGGTTGCGGCGGCAGGGCGATTCGCTGTTTAACCGTCGTCAGTTGCGCCTCAAATTCCGCTATTCGCGCGGCGGCCTGTTTCTCCTGACCGGTGATCTCGCCAAGCTGCGTGAGCAAACTCTGCCAGCTTTTATCGTCATAATTGATGACGAGCGTCGGCGCGATAGCGGAGAGCTGATCGTAAAGCGCCAGCGCGGAGTCGCCGCCGGTGGCGCTAATCAAAATGAGATCCGGCATTTGCGCGGCGACCGTTTCGGCATTCGGTTCGCCGATATACAGCCGGGCGACATGGCGAGCCTTTGCTACGTCGCTCCACTGACGCATAAACCCTTGATCGTCAGCAAAGCGGTTATTCGGCGTAGTGGCCCCGCTGGCGACGACGGGCGCATCAATCGCCAGCAGCGAGCCTGTTAACGTCACGCTGGTAGAGACGATACGCGCGGGTTTGTGGTCCAGAGTATGAACGCCGCGGCTGTCCTGGATTTGCCGGGGCCAACCGGCGTCCTGGGCTAAGGATATTCCTGAAATTGATAAACCGACCACTAAAAGCAGCCAACGATAAAAGGCGGGGAGTCTCACAATAGCGTCCTGTTATTAATAAAGTTAATGCTTCTCATTTTCATGTCGGCGGCAGCGAGATGCAAGCCTTAGTGCCATTTAACTCATGACCAGAGTTGACAGAGCGACGTTTTACTCTTAGGTTAGCGCACTAAAAATAGAAATAATAATCATTATTATACACAAAATCATTCAAGAAGCATCGCAACGGCAAGGGAAGAAATCCCCGCGAGCATAGATAACTGTGTGACCGGGGTTTCTGAGCGCAGCCAACAAAGAGGCAGCTTGAAAGATGAAGTGTATATAAGCCTTTATCATTGGAGGATGATATGGATATGTCACTGGCCGAGGACGCTCAGGAGACAATGGCAACGCTTGCTCCCGATCGCTTTTTCTTCATGTCGCCGTATCGCAGTTTTACCACTTCCGGGTGCTTCGCCCGTTATACCGAGCCTGCGGTTGCCGGAGATTCGCCGGATAGCCCTTTCCAGCAGAAATTGCGCCAGCAGTTTGCCGAGGCCAAATCGCAGGGCATCGCCAACCCTATCCTGGTGGGGGCGATCCCCTTTGATACCCGTCAGCCGTCGTCGCTATTTATCCCGATGGCGTGGCAGTCCTTTTCCCGCCAGCAAAAGCAGCGCACGGCGCGTTATTTTACTGACCATCAGCCACTGACGGTGACGGCGCGAAAGGCGATTCCGGAGCAGGATGCTTTTGAAGCAATGGTCGCACGCGCGGCTATGCTGACCGCCACGCCAGACGTCGATAAAGTGGTGCTTTCCCGGCTAATAGATATCACCACTGATGTGGCGGTGGATAGCGGAGCATTGCTGGAGCGGCTGGTTGCGCAGAATCCAGTTAGTTACAACTTCCATGTGCCACTGGCGGATGGCGGCGTTCTGCTGGGCGCCAGCCCCGAATTGTTGCTACGCAAAGAGGGCGAGCGGTTTAGTTCGCTGCCGTTAGCAGGCTCGGCACGCCGACAGCCGGATGACGTTCTGGATCGCGAGGCGGGAAACCGACTACTGGCTTCACAAAAAGATCGCCATGAACATGAGCTGGTGACGCAGGCGATGAAGCAGATCCTGCGCGATCGCAGCACGGAACTGCAATTACCTTCCTCTCCGCAGTTGATCACCACGCCGACGCTATGGCATCTCGGTACGCCGTTTGAGGGCAAGGCCAACGCCGGAGAAAACGCGCTGACGCTGGCCTGTCTGCTGCATCCGACCCCTGCGTTAAGCGGTTTCCCCCATCAGGTCGCGAAAAAGCTGATTGCTGAACTGGAACCGTTCGATCGTGAACTGTTTGGCGGCATTGTCGGCTGGTGCGACGCCGAAGGAAACGGCGAGTGGGTAGTGACGATTCGTTGTGCGAAATTGCAAGGTAATCAGGTGCGCCTGTTCGCCGGCGCCGGGATTGTCCCTGCCTCTTCGCCAGTCGGCGAGTGGCGGGAAACCGGCGTCAAGCTCTCTACGATGTTGAACGTTTTTGGACTGCATTAAGGAACGATGATGCGTATACCTTTCACCCGTTGGCCGGATGAATTTGCCCGCCGTTATCGTGAAAAAGGCTACTGGCAAGACGTGCCGTTGACCGATATTCTGACCCGCCACGCTGACAGCGATAAGACGGCGGTCATTGAAGGCGAGCGCGCATTCAGCTATCGCCAGCTCAACCAGGCCGTGGATAATCTGGCCTGCAGTTTACGCCGTCAGGGCATCAAACCTGGCGAAACCGCTCTGGTGCAACTGGGGAATGTACCGGAACTGTATATCACCTTTTTCGCCCTGTTGAAGCTTGGCGTAGCGCCCGTTCTGGCGCTGTTTAGCCATCAACGTACCGAACTTAACGCCTATGCGATGCAGATCGCGCCGACGCTGGTGATTGCCGATCGCCAACATACGCTGTTCGCCGGGGAGGACTTTCTCAACACGTTTGTGGCTGAACACCGCTCTGTGCGGGTGGTGTTATTGCGTAACGACGACGGCGATCACAGCCTGGACGCGGCGATGCGGCAGGCGGCGGAAGATTTCACCGCCACGCCATCACCTGCTGACGAAGTGGCCTACTTTCAGCTTTCCGGCGGTACTACCGGCACGCCAAAGCTTATTCCCCGTACCCATAACGACTATTACTACAGCGTGCGCCGCAGCAATGAGATTTGCGGTTTCAACGAGGAGACGCGTTTTCTGTGCGCGATTCCCGCCGCGCATAACTACGCCATGAGTTCGCCGGGCGCGCTGGGCGTTTTTCTCGCCAAAGGAACGGTAGTGCTGGCGACCGATCCCAGCGCCACGCTCTGTTTCCCGCTGATCGAAAAACACCAGATTAATGCCACGGCGCTGGTGCCGCCCGCGGTCAGTCTATGGCTACAGGCTATCCAGGAGTGGGGCGGCAATGCGCCGCTGGCGTCATTAAGGTTATTGCAGGTTGGCGGCGCGCGGCTTTCTGCGACGCTGGCCGCCCGTATTCCGGTTGAAATTGGCTGTCAGTTGCAGCAGGTCTTTGGTATGGCGGAAGGGTTAGTGAACTATACCCGGCTGGACGATAGTCCGGAACGGATTATCAATACCCAGGGAAGACCCATGTGTCCGGACGACGAAGTGTGGGTGGCGGATGCCGACGGGAATCCACTGCCGCCGGGCGAGATTGGTCGTCTGATGACGCGCGGCCCCTATACTTTTCGCGGCTATTTCAACAGTCCGCAACACAATGCCAGCGCCTTTGACGCCAACGGTTTTTACTGCTCCGGCGATCTGATCTCCATTGATCAAGACGGCTACATCACCGTTCACGGGCGTGAAAAAGATCAGATCAATCGGGGCGGCGAGAAGATAGCCGCCGAAGAGATAGAAAACCTGTTACTGCGCCACCCGGCGGTGATCCATGCGGCGCTGGTCAGCATGGAAGATGAACTGCTGGGGGAAAAAAGTTGCGCATATCTGGTGGTAAAAGAGCCGCTGCGAGCGGTACAGGTACGCCGTTTCCTGCGAGAGCAGGGCGTGGCGGAATTTAAATTACCGGATCGCGTGGAGTGCGTTGCGTCACTGCCACTGACGCCGGTTGGTAAAGTCGATAAAAAACAATTACGCCAGCGGTTGGCGTCACGTTCACCGCTCTGAAGGAGAAAGAGAGATGGCCATTCCGAAACTACAGTCTTACGCGCTGCCCACCGCACTGGATATCCCGACCAACAAAGTGAACTGGGCATTTGAGCCGGAGCGCGCGGCGCTGCTCATCCACGATATGCAGGATTACTTTGTCAGCTTTTGGGGCCGCAACTGCCCAATGATGGACCAGGTGATTGCCAATATCGCCGCTCTGCGCCAGTACTGTAAGGAACATCATATCCCGGTCTATTACACCGCTCAGCCGAAAGAGCAAAGCGATGAAGATCGCGCGTTACTCAATGATATGTGGGGACCGGGACTGACGCGCTCTCCGGAACAGCAGAAGGTGGTAGAAGCCTTAACGCCGGATGAGGCGGATACGGTGCTGGTGAAGTGGCGTTATAGCGCGTTTCACCGCTCGCCGCTGGAACAGATGTTAAAAGATACCGGACGCAATCAGCTCATCATTACCGGTGTGTATGCGCATATTGGCTGTATGACCACCGCTACCGATGCGTTTATGCGCGACATTAAGCCGTTTATGGTGGCGGATGCGCTGGCGGATTTCAGCCGGGAAGAGCATCTGATGGCGCTGAACTATGTGGCGGGGCGTTCCGGTCGCGTCGTCATGACTGAATCGCTGCTGCCGACGCCGGTTCCTGCCAGTAAAGCGGCGCTGCGGGCGTTGATTCTGCCGTTGCTGGATGAGACTGACGAGCCGCTGGATGATGAAAACCTGATTGATTATGGCCTGGATTCAGTACGCATGATGGGGCTGGCGGCGCGCTGGCGTAAAGTACACGGCGATATCGACTTCGTTATGCTGGCGAAAAATCCGACCATTGACGCCTGGTGGGCGCTGCTTTCTCGCGGGGTAGAGTAATGGCCAGCTTTGATTTTTCAGACAAAACGGTATGGGTGACCGGGGCGGGGAAAGGAATCGGTTATGCGACGGCGCTGGCGTTTGTTGACGCCGGGGCGCGGGTGATCGGCTTCGATCGCGAATTTACGCAAGAGAATTATCCCTTTGCTACCGAAGTCATGGATGTGGCGGATGCCGCACAGGTTGCGCAGGTGTGTCAGCGTGTGTTGCAAAAAACGCCGCGGCTGGATGTGCTGGTCAACGCCGCCGGTATTTTGCGTATGGGAGCGACCGATGCGCTTAGCGTCGACGACTGGCAGCAGACGTTTGCGGTTAATGTGGGCGGGGCATTTAACCTGTTTTCGCAGACGATGGCGCAGTTTCGCCGTCAGCAGGGAGGGGCGATTGTCACCGTAGCCTCAGATGCGGCGCATACGCCGCGTATCGGTATGAGCGCTTACGGCGCCTCTAAAGCGGCGCTGAAAAGCCTGGCGCTAACCGTAGGGCTGGAGCTGGCGGGCTGCGGGGTACGCTGTAATGTGGTGTCGCCGGGTTCGACTGACACCGATATGCAGCGCACTTTATGGGTGAGTAAAGATGCCGAACAGCAGCGTATCCGCGGTTTCGGCGAACAGTTTAAGCTCGGTATTCCGCTCGGTAAAATCGCCCGTCCGCAGGAGATAGCCAATACCATTTTGTTTCTTGCCTGCGATCTGGCCAGCCACATTACCTTGCAGGATATCGTGGTGGACGGTGGTTCAACATTGGGAGCCTGACGATGATCTGGAAACGGCATTTAACGCTGGATGAATTGAACGCTACCAGTCAGAACACGCTGGTGGCGCATCTGGGCATTGTTTACACCCGTCTGGGCGATGACGTGCTGGAGGCGGAAATGCCCGTCGATGCCCGCACTCATCAACCGTTTGGTCTGCTACACGGCGGCGCATCGGCAGCGCTGGCGGAGACGTTAGGATCAATGGCGGGTTATCTGATGACCCGCGACGGGCAGTGCGTGGTCGGGACCGAGTTAAACGCCACCCACCACCGCGCCGTCTCGCAGGGGAAAGTACGCGGCGTTTGCCTGCCGCTGCATCTGGGGCGGCAGAATCAAAGCTGGGAAATTACGCTCTTTGACGAGCAGGGGAGGCGCTGCTGCACCTGTCGCCTGGGAACGGCGGTAATGGGATAGTTCTGGCAAAGTAAAATGCAATTGCAGCGTTAACGAAGAAAGGAAGTGATCTGGTTAACACTGTAATGTAAAAAATGGGTAACGATCCGGTTTTATCATGTTGTTGTGTTGTTAATTACGGTAAAGGTGTTATAGAAACAAAATGTAACATCTCTCTGGAACACCCAAACGGACAACAACTATGAATAAATCAGGGAAATACCTCGTCTGGACAGCGCTCTCAGTATTGGGTGCGTTTGCCCTGGGCTATATTGCGTTAAATCGTGGGGAACAGATCAACGCGCTATGGATCGTGGTGGCGTCGGTCTGTGTCTATCTTATTGCGTATCGTTTTTATGGGCTCTATATCGCCAAAAAAGTGCTGGCGGTTGACCCAACGCGTATGACGCCCGCGGTACGTCATAATGATGGTCTGGATTATGTCCCGACCGATAAAAAAGTGCTTTTTGGTCACCATTTTGCGGCCATTGCTGGCGCAGGTCCGCTGGTCGGGCCGGTACTGGCCGCGCAGATGGGCTATCTGCCGGGGATGATCTGGCTGCTGGCGGGCGTTGTGCTGGCGGGAGCGGTGCAGGACTTTATGGTGCTGTTCGTCTCGACCCGGCGTGATGGGCGTTCGCTTGGCGAGCTGGTTAAAGAGGAGATGGGCGCGACGGCCGGGGTGATCGCGCTGGTGGCCTGCTTTATGATCATGGTGATCATTCTGGCCGTCCTGGCGATGATCGTGGTGAAAGCGCTGACCCATAGCCCGTGGGGAACGTACACTGTTGCGTTCACCATTCCACTGGCGATTTTTATGGGCATCTACCTGCGTTATCTGCGTCCGGGGCGCATCGGCGAGGTGTCGGTCATTGGGCTGGTATTCCTTATTTTCGCTATTATTTCCGGCGGATGGGTGGCGGCAAGCCCAACCTGGGCGCCGTACTTTGATTTTACTGGCGTGCAGCTTACCTGGATGCTGGTGGGGTATGGTTTTGTCGCGGCGGTACTGCCGGTCTGGCTGCTGCTCGCGCCGCGTGATTACCTCTCTACCTTCCTGAAAATTGGTACGATTGTCGGTCTGGCGGTCGGGATTCTGATCATGCGTCCGACGCTGACTATGCCGGCGCTGACCAAATTTGTTGATGGTACCGGACCGGTCTGGACGGGCGACCTGTTCCCGTTCCTGTTTATCACCATCGCCTGCGGCGCGGTATCCGGTTTCCATGCGCTCATCTCCTCCGGCACGACGCCGAAGATGTTGGCCAACGAAGGCCAGGCCTGCTTTATCGGCTACGGCGGGATGTTAATGGAATCTTTCGTCGCCATTATGGCGCTGGTCTCCGCCTGTATTATCGATCCGGGCGTTTACTTTGCGATGAATAGCCCGATGGCGGTACTGGCGCCAGCGGGGACAGCGGATGTCGTGGCTTCTGCCGCGCAGGTGGTCAGTAGTTGGGGTTTCGCTATCACGCCGGATACGTTACACCAGATTGCCAATGAAGTCGGCGAACAATCCATTATCTCCCGCGCAGGCGGTGCGCCAACGCTGGCGGTAGGGATGGCCTACATTTTACATGGCGCGTTGGGCGGCATGATGGATGTGGCGTTCTGGTATCACTTTGCCATTCTGTTTGAAGCGCTGTTTATTCTGACGGCGGTGGATGCGGGTACCCGTGCGGCGCGCTTTATGTTGCAGGATTTGTTGGGCGTAGTGTCGCCAGGGCTGAAACGTACCGATTCGCTGCCAGCGAACCTGCTTGCTACGGCATTGTGCGTGCTGGCGTGGGGGTATTTCCTCCATCAGGGCGTGGTCGATCCGTTGGGCGGTATTAACACCCTGTGGCCGCTGTTTGGCATCGCTAACCAGATGCTGGCGGGGATGGCGCTGATGCTTTGCGCCGTGGTACTGTTCAAAATGAAGCGTCAGCGTTATGCGTGGGTCGCGCTGGTGCCAACGGCCTGGCTGCTGATTTGTACGCTGACGGCGGGCTGGCAGAAAGCGTTTAGTCCGGATGCGAAAATCGGCTTCCTGGCCATTGCCAATAAGTTCCAGGCGATGATCGACAGCGGCAATATTCCGCCGCAGTACACCGAATCGCAGCTCGCGCAGTTGGTATTCAATAACCGTCTGGATGCCGGGCTAACCATCTTCTTTATGGTGGTGGTCGTGGTGCTGGCGGTCTTCTCTATTAAGACGGCGCTGGCCGCTCTGAAGATTGATAAACCGACGGCGAATGAAACGCCGTATGAGCCGATGCCGGAAAATGTGGATGAGATCGTGACGCAGGCGAAAGGCGCGCACTAATCTTTTTACATCAATAGCCCTCTCCAGAATAAGGAGAGGGCATTTGGATGACAGGTGACAACGATGTTCGATACGCTTTCGAAAGCCGGAAAATATCTGGGACAGGCCGCAAAAATGATGATTGGCGTGCCAGACTACGACAACTATGTGGAACATATGCGCATAACGCATCCGGATCAGACGCCGATGACCTATGAAGAATTTTTCCGCGAGCGGCAGGATGCGCGCTATGGTGGAAAAGGCGGCGCGCGTTGCTGCTGAGTGTTGCCAGGCCTGATAAGCGCAACGTCACCAGGCTATATTCTGAAAAATTCAACTTTTTCAAACGCCGCACGCAGGGTGTCAGGCGTTAACGTCACCGGTAAATAGTGGATGGATTCGACCGGGCGCAGGGTATGTGCGATTACCCTATCGATCTCGGCGGTGTTATGAATATCCACCTCCAGTTCGCTAAGTCGGGCCGGCAGATGAAATCGCCGGTACGCTGCAATCAATTGCGCCAGCACGTCATCTTGTCCCAGTAGCGCGCTTTGCACCAGAATGCCATAAGCCACTTTCGTTCCGTGCAGGAATTTTTCCGTTTGCGGCAGGACGGTCAGACCGTTGTGTACCGCATGGGCGGCGGCGACACGGGTATAGCGTTCCCCGAGGCCGCCGACCATACCGCCGCCAGCGATAATCGCATCCACCACGTCGCAAAATGCCTGGGTCAGCCGACGCTGCTGTTTATCCGCTAATGCTTGTTCGCTGCTGGTCAGCAGGAGATCGCGAATAGCGCACGCGCTGTTAATGCCCAGTCTTACGGTCAAAGGCAACGTTTCAGGCTGCGGCGCAAGCACAACGGCTTCATACCATTTCGCCAGCGTATCGCCAATGCCAGCTAACAGATAGTCATCGGGCGCCTGCAGAATAATGCGCGGTTCGACCAGCACCAGAAAATTGGCATCATCAAAAATTTCGAACTGTAACGCCTGTCCCGCGTCGTTATACCAGACGGAAAGCGGTGTCCAGGCGGCGCAGGTCGCCGCGATTGTCGGGATAGCGACAAACGGCAGCGCCAGACGGCGGGCGAGCGCTTTGGCGGTATCGAGCAGCGCGCCGCCGCCGACGCCTATCACCACCTGACGATCGTCGTTGCAGGCGTGCGCCAGTTGGGCAACATGGCGTTCGCTACAATGGCCGGTAAACTGCAGATGTTTTGCGCCAGCACGTTCAAACGCTTCCGGCAGGTAAGGCCGGGCGGCGGCAATCGCGCGTTCGCCGAACACCCAAACGGCGTGGGAAAGCTGTTCCGGCGTGAAAAAGTCTGTCAGTCTTCCGAGGCTTCCAGCATGGGAAAAATAATTCGCCGGGCCGGTAACGACGCGGATTTCAGTGTGGTTCATGTTGTGTTGTCCTTAGGGTCTTCTCACCGTTGTTATTATATTTAGACATCTAAACGTCTTGATTGCCAAATACTAACACCCTGTGATAGTGTGTCAACAACCACATCACTGGCGGGTATGAAGATAATGAGAAATAACCCACTGATTCCAAAAAGCAAATTGCCCAATCTTGGCACCACGATTTTTACGCAAATGAGCGCGCTGGCGCAGAAACATCAGGCAATAAATTTATCGCAAGGCTTCCCTGATTTTGATGGTCCTCGTTATTTGCACGAGCGGTTGGCTTATCATGTCGCGCAGGGCGCGAATCAATATGCGCCGATGACGGGCGCGCAGGCGCTGCGGGAGGCCATTGCCGATAAAACGGCGGAAATATATGGTTATCGACCCGATGACGTCAGTGATATCACCGTCACGGCGGGCGCGACAGAAGCGCTGTATGCGGCGATTACCGCGCTGGTGCGGGCAGGGGATGAGGTTATCT
Organism: Salmonella sp. 32031103-2018-00083-FB-01-SM-01; assembly: GCF_017571995.1. Taxonomy (NCBI): domain Bacteria; kingdom Pseudomonadati; phylum Pseudomonadota; class Gammaproteobacteria; order Enterobacterales; family Enterobacteriaceae; genus Salmonella; species Salmonella sp. 32031103-2018-00083-FB-01-SM-01. The sequence goes on along the minus strand of NZ_JAGEQL010000003.1, from coordinate 298,940 downwards.
GTTTCGATCCCAGTTACGACAGCTATGCCCCGGCCGTGGCGCTTTCCGGCGGCGTGTTAAAACGCATAGCGCTTACGCCGCCGCATTTTCGCGTCGACTGGCAGGCGTTTTCGGCGTTGCTTAGCGAGCGCACGCGGCTGGTGATCCTCAATACGCCGCATAATCCCACCGCTACCGTCTGGTGTCAGGCGGATATCGAGGCGCTGTGGCAGGCTATCGGCGAGCGGGAAATTTATGTGTTAAGCGATGAAGTGTACGAACATATTTGTTTTGCCGTCGAAGGTCATGCCAGCGTATTGGCGCACCCTCAGTTACGAGAGCGGGCGGTTGCCGTTTCATCGTTTGGTAAAACCTTTCATATGACAGGATGGAAGATTGGTTACTGCGTTGCGCCTGCGGCCATTAGCGCCGAAATACGCAAAGTTCACCAGTACCTGACGTTTTGCGTCAATACGCCGGCGCAACTGGCGCTGGCGGATATGCTGCGCGCCGCGCCGGAACACTATCGCGCGTTACCCGATTTTTACCGGAAAAAACGCGATGTGCTGGTTAACGCGCTGGCGCAAAGCCGATTAAAAGTGCTGCCCTGTGAAGGTACCTATTTTCTGTTAATCGATTACAGCGCAGTGTCGACGCTAAATGACGTTGAGTTTTGTCAGTGGCTAACCAAAGAAGTCGGCGTCGCCGCTATTCCGCTCTCTGTCTTTTGCGCCGCCCCTTTCCAGCATCAGCTTATACGTTTATGTTTCGCTAAACAGGAATCAACGCTGCTGGCCGCCGCAGAGCGCCTGTGTAAACTGTAGTTATTTAACCGTCCACGCTCTGGAGAATCGACGGTCTGCAAAAAGCTCCTGCAGGCCGTTGATCTGTTTCAGGCGCAGGACTTCATCGGCGTCCATACCTAACTCCTGGCCGATTTTGCTTTCGTCCCAGCCTAGCAGAGAAAGTTCGCGCACGATTTCTGACATGGCGTGGATCTGGTGGCGTCCGCGCGCGCGGTTATGCCGAATGGTTGCCGCCATGCGTTCGTGACGTTCTCTGTCCAGACACGTTATCGGCAGGTAGCCTTTCAGACGCCTTTTCAGGACCGTTTTTCCTTTACCCAGCTCATGACGGTGAAAACCGTCCACAATCTCGTACTCCTCCGCATCGGCCTTTACCACCACTATCGGCTGAGTAAACCCATCTTGTTCAATCGATTTAAGCAGCAGTTTTTTCTCCGGCGGCGCAACGTTATTTGGGTTGTAGTCATTAGGCGAAATATGATCGTTTTTCACCCACAGGACACAATCGACAGGCTCATCGCGAAAAGGACTAACGTTATGTATCGCCATTCTAAATTCATTAATGGCGGCGATTCTCTCTTCTTCAGGCAGTTCAGAGAGAAAGTGAGTTATTTCGGTTGTGAGTCGGTGTTGCATAAGATCCCCCATTCCTGGCGTTTAGCTTTCATACGTTCGTTATAACGCTGGTAATTCTTAGGTTTTGTCGGACTGAATGACAGCGCCCGGCACCAGTAATCATTGTTCAGTAAAACTTTGCAGATCCGTCGCCACGACGGAATATCGCGCGATCCGATATCGCCCTGCTGCGTCTGTGGGATGGTGTTCATGCCTTTTTTCTTATACCACTGCAAATAAACGGCGATTTTATTACGGTAATGTTCGGCAGTGACTTCAGGCATACTGTGTAGCAGGAGCAGCGCGTACTCTTCCCAGTTAAGGTGATCGGGTTTTAAAATTTTCCGGTGGCCATAAAAATGGTTGTCTTGTCCGGCGTAGATACCTCCACTGAGTACGCCGCTGACTCTGGCGCACATGGCCGCCCAGCGCTCAGGTTCGATAACATGATACAGCCATAACCCCTGTCGTTGTTCCGGGCCGAACGGTTCGCAAATACGCATGTAACGGGGCGGTACGCCAGCCTGATACATCAAATTATACAAAGGGTTACAGGGTTTACCTGTTTTGGCGAACCAGGTCCAGATATCTGCGGTTTTCCAGTCATAGATGGGGTAGATATACCAGGTGTGACCCTTAGGGGCTAACGTGGTCCAGGGCTTATCGTCGGCAAAGCGCAGCTTATGCGAGTTAGCGATAGCGGCAAATCGGTTATAGGATTCGTCGGAACGAATACCGACCAGCATAGCGGCAGGACGCTTTTCTGAAAACCAGTCGGCAAAATCGCGAACGAACTGTTCAAAGGTCATGCCGTGTTGATAAAAGGAAAAAAAGGCCGGATCGGTAATCGCATCTTCTGGCGGTTGTCGTACCCAGTCGGCACCCGGCTGCCAACACTGCCACTCCGGCTGGTATTGTGAAAGGGAATTTTGTGTGGTTAAGGGTAATGCGATCCAATAAAAACGCTCAATAACGTCCGCGTAGTATTCACGTAATGATTCAATATAGGCGATGGTACAGGAGAATTGCGCTTCCCAGTCAATGAAGAGAACGTGGATCTTTTTATTCATTTTGCGCGCCAACGTTGCCGTCAGGTGCAGCATAAGTCCTGAATCTTTACCACCGGAAAATGAGACGCAGACCCGGGGTAAGGTTTCCAGGGTCCACATTATACGCTCTTGAGCCGCTTCCAGAACATTTTGCTCAAGCGGAACTTTATAAACCGACATCTCTGGATAGTCTCCGATGTGTTAACTACAGTATATTCGAAATAATTAACATAAAGGATAAGCAGATTAGATGAACTTGCAATGATTTATTATATTTGCCAAATAAATATATTCCATAAATATATACATTAAATTTATGTTAATATCCTTTATTTGGCCTTCTTATTAATGCTTTTTTGTTATTTGTTCAATGAGCTCAGTAAATCCGCTATTATTCATCGAAGCTCTATTATACATAAGATAGAGTTGTATGGGAGCAATGGTAAAAGGTATGGAGATTTTTTTAAGTTTGATAGTGGATGAGTAATAGTCAACAAGTGATTGTGGTAAAAAACCAATAAGCTCCGTGGCGCTGATGGCGTTGGCGATGGTTATCAGCGATTTGCTTCTGAAACCAATTATTCTTTCCCCCAGCATATCATGGATAAGTGAATGATGCTCTTTTATATCGTTTTTCCGGGCGACGAATTGCGTAAATGACTCTTGTAGAATTTCGTCGATAGTTGCGGTTTCACCTAGCCGGGGATGGTTTTCACTGCAAGTCAGGATACATTCCACCTTATTAAAGTGAGTACAAACAATAGAACGATTATTGAGTGGGGCCATTGAAACCACAATATCTGCTTTGCGGTAGGCAAGAAGATCTTCAGGCTGTTCGTCAGTGGTCAAAATGTCGTGATGTTCAATTTCAACCTGTGAATCTTTGCGAATATATTCAACTAATTTCATCACATATTGGGTGATCAACAGCTGTGGGCTATAGATAATAAACTTTTTCTTCAGACTGGACTGATTCATTATATTAATAGTTTGTTCCAGGCTGTTAAGGTTATTTTCTAAATGATAATGTAAATTAATGCCTGTTACGGTAGGCGTAATTCCTTTACCTGAACGAATAAATAAAGGGTCATTGAATTGCGTGCGCAGGCGTTGCAATGACTGGCTTACGGCAGAAGGTGTAATATAGAGAGTTTCTGCCGCTTTGCTAATGCTTAAATGTTGATAAATACATTCAAATATAACCAACAAGTTAAGATCAAATTTTTTAAGGTCGTAAAGGTTAGCCATAGTATCTTCCAGGCATAATCATGGTATCTTCCATGATTATGACTTAATCTCAATAATTTACCAGAATTATGTTTATTAAACTTAATGTAGAGTTTATTTAAACTAAAATACCACAGTTATGAATATTTTAGCGAGTAAATAATCACAGTAAAGACGAACATAACGTACACTTTTATAATCACGCCGTTAGTCTAAAAAAGCTGTGCCGGATGACATGCTGGTCTGGCGTCGCGTTAATGCCTGGAGGAGGTTGGCCCGACAAACGCAGCGCTATCGGGCGTGGTACGGTTAAGCTTCTGCCTTGCTAATTTCTGCGTTAAGGCTGCCCCATCATGGCGTCCAGTTGCGCTTTTTCCGGTAAACCCACAACCTGTTGCAACGTCTTATCTTTATTCATGTAATAAATTGCTGGCGTCGCGTTAGCGCCAAGATCGTCCATTAACTGCTGATTCTGATTAATGACTTTCATCTGCGCCGGGGGGATGGACGCCGGAACCTCCAGCTTCATCTTTCCTGCGGAGGCTTCATAGTCATGCCATGTTTTCGCCGGGTCTTTCGCGCCTAAAATCGCTGCGGCTGTGGCCGGGCTTTCCGGTTTAATCACGCCGACCAGTAACGTACGTAATTGTACCTTGCCGGATTCGACCCACGGGCGAGCTTGCTGCCAAAACTGCTTACAATAGGGGCAGAAAGGGTCGGCGAAGACATACAGCACCACCGGCGCGTCTTTTTTACCGTCGAGTATCCATGACGCCTTTTCCATTTTCTGCCACATTTCTCGTCCGGCCGGCGCATAGATCTCTTTTTCTATCAGGGCGTTGCTAAGATTTTCACCTTTTTCATTATACATATAGCCGGAAATCGCGTGTTTGCCGTCCGGCGTCAGGTAAATCGTGACGCCCATATCCTGATACTTTCCGAGATAGCCCTTCATGCCCCCCGGCGCCTCGAAGGATTTCAGGATTGTTATGCCCTGTTTTTCAATGGCTTTAACCGGCGCGGGCAGTTCTTCCGCGTGGGCGAGAATGGGCAGCATAGCAAGCAGCAATGTACGTTTAATCATATTTTTTCCTTTTAAGATCAAAGCGAAAAGAGTATTAATGATGATGCCTATCACAGACATAGGTAAGAGCTGGCGTGCCGGGATTGCCCTTTCTATGCTGGGGTGATGTAATCCTTTTCGCTGTTACAGCCTTTGTTAAGGTAATGTAGAGCGCAACACTTAGCCAGCATATACGCTATGGATTTCGAGTTGCAGACAATACGTCTGTAATTTGCAAGACGAGTCGTACTGGCTCTGAAGTTACCTACGGGTAGTTCAGGTAATGGGGCCGCCTGTCAGGCGGCCTTTTTACTTTAGATGGCTGACAGGGCGCAGTGTTCACAATGTCGCCCGAATCGGGTTGTTAGTTAACGCTTATTGATTTGATAATGGAAACGCATTAGCCGAATCAGCAAAATTTCGTTAACTTACTCCTCAACGAAAACACGGAGGAAGTATAGATGTCCTTAATTAACACCAAAATCAAACCTTTCAAAAACCAGGCGTTCAAAAACGGTGAATTCATTGAAGTCACCGAGAAAGATACCGAAGGCCGCTGGAGCGTCTTCTTCTTCTACCCGGCCGATTTTACCTTTGTTTGCCCGACTGAACTGGGTGACGTTGCCGACCATTACGAAGAACTGCAGAAGCTGGGCGTAGACGTTTATTCCGTCTCAACCGATACTCACTTCACGCACAAAGCATGGCACAGCAGCTCTGAAACTATCGCAAAAATCAAATATGCGATGATCGGCGACCCGACTGGCGCCCTGACCCGTAACTTCGACAACATGCGTGAAGATGAAGGTCTGGCAGACCGTGCGACCTTTGTTGTTGACCCGCAGGGTATCATCCAGGCGATCGAAGTTACCGCTGAAGGTATCGGCCGTGACGCGTCTGACCTGCTGCGTAAAATTAAAGCAGCACAGTATGTTGCCGCTCACCCAGGCGAAGTATGCCCGGCGAAATGGAAAGAAGGTGAAGCGACTCTGGCTCCATCCTTAGACCTGGTCGGTAAAATTTAAATTTCCGTCGTCTTTCACGCCATAGCTGCGTTGGCGTCGCCTGCTCACCCCGGTCACTTACTTCAGTAAGCTCCCGGGGATTCTCAGGCTAGCCGCCTTACTCTGACGTGAAATACTTTGGAAATTGTTTCAGTCATGGGCGCACCCGCGCCCATTTCATTTCAGCACCATGACGCAAGTTGTATTAATGCAGTCCCGCGAAGTCGGCTTGCATGATGATGTTTTCAGAGAGGGAAGAAGAATGCTCGACACAAATATGAAAACCCAGCTCAGGGCTTACCTTGAGAAACTGACCAAACCTGTTGAGCTGATTGCCACGCTGGATGACAGCGCTAAATCGGCGGAAATCAAGGAACTGCTGGCTGAAATCGCCGAGCTGTCCGACAAAGTCACGTTTAAAGAAGACAATACTCTGCCGGTGCGCAAGCCGTCTTTCCTGATTACGAATCCAGGTTCTCAGCAGGGGCCGCGCTTTGCCGGTTCTCCGCTGGGCCACGAATTTACCTCGCTGGTTTTGGCGCTGCTGTGGACCGGCGGTCATCCGTCAAAAGAAGCGCAGTCGCTGCTGGAGCAGATTCGCGATATTGACGGCGATTTTGAATTCGAAACTTATTATTCACTCTCCTGCCATAACTGCCCGGATGTAGTGCAGGCGCTGAACCTGATGGCGGTGCTGAACCCGCGTATTAAACATACGGCAATTGATGGCGGCACCTTCCAGAACGAAATTACCGAACGTAACGTGATGGGCGTTCCGGCGGTGTTTGTCAACGGTAAAGAGTTCGGCCAGGGACGTATGACTCTGACCGAGATTGTCGCTAAAGTAGATACTGGCGCAGAAAAACGTGCGGCGGAAGCGCTGAACAAACGCGATGCGTATGACGTGCTGATTGTCGGCTCCGGCCCGGCGGGCGCGGCGGCGGCGGTCTACTCGGCGCGCAAAGGTATCCGTACCGGTCTGATGGGCGAGCGCTTCGGCGGTCAGGTGCTGGATACCGTGGATATCGAAAACTATATCTCGGTGCCGAAAACCGAAGGCCAGAAACTGGCGGGCGCGCTGAAAGCGCATGTCAGCGATTACGACGTTGACGTTATCGACAGCCAGAGCGCAAGTAAACTGGTTCCGGCCGCGACAGAAGGTGGCCTGCATCAGATTGAAACGGCGTCCGGCGCAGTCTTGAAAGCGCGCAGTATCATCATCGCCACCGGCGCGAAATGGCGCAATATGAATGTGCCGGGCGAGGATCAGTATCGCACCAAAGGCGTCACCTATTGTCCGCACTGCGACGGTCCGCTATTTAAAGGGAAGCGTGTGGCGGTCATCGGCGGCGGCAACTCCGGCGTTGAGGCGGCTATCGATCTGGCAGGTATTGTAGAACACGTTACGTTGCTGGAGTTCGCGCCGGAGATGAAGGCGGATCAGGTGCTACAGGACAAAGTGCGTAGCCTGAAAAATGTCGATATCATTTTGAATGCGCAAACGACAGAAGTGAAGGGCGACGGTTCGAAAGTGGTGGGGCTGGAGTATCGTGACCGTGTCAGCGGCGATATTCATAGCGTCGCGCTGGCAGGGATTTTTGTGCAGATTGGTCTGTTGCCGAATACCCACTGGCTGGAAGGCGTGCTTGAGCGTAACCGCATGGGCGAGATCATTATTGACGCCAAATGTGAAACCAGTGTTAAGGGCGTCTTCGCCGCAGGCGATTGTACCACCGTTCCTTACAAACAGATTATCATCGCCACAGGCGAAGGGGCGAAAGCCTCGTTGAGCGCCTTTGATTATCTGATTCGCACCAAAATCGCATAAAAAGAAGTAAGCACACCTGCAAGGTCAGTTAACTGGCCATCGTAAATGGCCCGATAGTGTAAGCTATTCGGGCCTGCGCTGTTTATGCCTGGGGCACGCCGCCAGCTAAAACACATTCTTCATTATCAATACTCTGAAACCGTCTGTTAATAACAGACGGTTTTTTATTTCAACGGTCTTCTGTTTTTAAACTTTGAAACAATAAAAACCTCTTCTACGGATTTAACGGGAATTTTTCTGTTTTTTTATCAAAGAAAGATTAAGCGCTTCCGTTAACATGCCCATTCTTTTTTCTTGATTTATATTGCATTTGTATGTGAGGTTATTTATTCATGGATTCAATCTATGAATCACTGACGGAATTAGAAAAAACAGGGCTTACATTGCGTGATTTTTTTAATTCTCATGATAGTCGTTCACTGAAATCTGCCTACGTGAGATTAAATCCCACTGCTGCGGTAAACCTTACCGATCGGGCGTGGCTGGAGGCGGAGTATGACTTTAATGCGCTATTCGTTGGTCCTGGCAAGCTGCTGGCTGCGCCTTTCGCTTCAGTGTATCTGGAAGACGATGCGCTGGTGATGGGAAAGGCGACGCTGGAGATACGGGAGTTTATGGCAGCGTTGGGATTATCGGTTAATCAGGAGAGCAATATTCCTGACGATCATATTTCCTGCGTGCTGGAATTGACCACACTATTACTGGCTAACACTCGGCAAACGTCACCATACCGATCTACTCTCACTCAATATATCAATAATTATTTAACAAAGTGGGTGCCATTATATATCGAAAAAATAAAAACTCATGCACAAACGGCCACGTTATATACGGTGGCGGACATCTTATTTTATTGGCTTGATGAATTAAAACGAGAGTATCAATATGAGTAATGAGACGGGACATCTGAACAGACGTTCTTTTTTAAAGGGGATAGTGGCACTGGGCGCCGTTGCGGCTTTACCCGGAGGATTACTGACCTCCCGATGCGCGCTTGCGCAGCCGCCTGTTCCCTTTAACCCTAAAACGTACAAAATTTATCGTAACGCGTGTCCGCGTAACTGCTATGACACCTGTAGCCTCAAGACATGGGTAAAGGACGGGGTCATTACTTTCGTGGAAGGCGCGCCGGAATCAACATTTACTCACGGTACCCCTTGCGTCAAAGGGTTAAGCTATCCGCGCCGGGTTTATAGCCCCGATCGTATTAAATATCCCATGGCGCAGGACGTTCGCGGTAGCGGCAACTGGCGTCGCATCTCATGGGAAGAGGCGATGCAGCGCATTGCCGCCAAGATGCTGGAGATTAAGAAAAAAGACGGTTCTATGCTCGGTCTGGCGCTGACCAAATATTCCGGTAAGTTTGGCGTGCTGAACTATGCCGTTGAAGGGATGATGTCCTCGCTTGGCTATACCACCCGTTTTGCCGGTACGCCGTGCTGGCCTGCCGGTATCGACGCGCAAAACTACGACATGGGCGACATGTGGTGTAACGACCCGGAAGATATGGTGAAAGCGAAATACATCATTATCTGGGGCGCCAACCCAGCCTGGTGCTCAATGCACAGCATGAAGTACATCTATCAGGCGCGCGAGAAAGGGGCGAAGGTCGTCGTTATCGATCCGCTGCTGTCGCAGACTGCCGCCAAAGCCGATCTCTACCTGCGCGTGCGGCCTGGCTCAGACGGCGCGCTGGCGCTGGGAATGGCGCGTCATCTGGTGGATAAAGGCCTGGTGGATCAGAATTTTGTCAACAACGATGCTCACGGCTATCCGGAATTTGAAGCCTATCTGCGTAACCATGTGACCGTGGAGTGGGCAGCAGAAATCTGCGGCCTGTCTGCGGATGTCATTCGCCAGCTGGCAGAAGAGTTTACGGCGGTTAAGCCGGCCACGGTCTGGATTGGTTACGGGATGCAGCGTCATGTCAACGGCGGCGCCAACGTTCGCGCTATCGATGCCTTTGTCGCTATGTCCGGCAACATCGGTGTCGAAGGCGGCGGCGCGCGTTATGGCCATCTGCATACCTGGGGCTTTAACTATAACGCCATGCTGCAGAAGCCGCCGGAGGGCGCTATTGGCATACCGGGAGCGGCGGGCACCACCAGTGAATTCGGGGCTGCCGCTGGCAGCGACGCCGTGCAGTACTCCGATCGCTCCCTGAATATTAACCAGACGGCGCAGGGGATTCTGGAGGCCAACGATCCGCCGGTTCGTATGCTGTGGGTCGCCTGTAAAAACCCGTTTGCCCAGGATTTCGATCGCAGCAAGATGAAGAAAGCGTTTGAAAAACTGGAAATGGTGGTCTGCGCCGATCAGTTCTTCAACGAAACGGTGCAACACGCTGATATCGTGCTGCCCGTTACCACCGCGTTTGAAGAGTGGAACGTGGATGCTTCTTACTGGCACTACTGGCTTTCCATTAATCAGCCGGCGATTAAGCCGATGTATGAAGCAAAATGCGATCTCGAAATCGCTACCATGCTGTCGCGCACCATTAATAAGATGGCGCCGGGTTCCTGTACCTTCCCGCAAGAGTTCGATCACAAGCGCTGGCTGGATCAGGAGTTCAACGACGGTATGGCGAAAATGTTCGGCATCTCTTCCTGGGACGATCTGCTGGACGGGCCGAAAAAAGCGATCCTGCCAAGCTCTGCCGCCTGGTATGACCGCAAGTTCAAAACGCCGTCAGGCAAGTATGAATTTAAATCTGAACTGGCGGAGAAAAACGGCCACACCGCGCTGCCGGAATACAAACCGGAAGCCGAGAGCAAACTGCCGTTCCATCTGTTTACGCCGCACGTGCAGTTTGGCCTGCACTCGCAGTTTATCAACCTGGACTGGATGCAGGTGTTCTACCCGGAACCGTTCGTTTATATCCATCCTTCTTCCGCACAGAAAAAAGGCATCAGCGAGAACGATCTGGTCAAAGTTTTCAATGGCACCGGTGAAGTTGAGCTGCGGGCAAAAGTCACCACCAACGTGCCGGAAGATTTTCTGGTGATGTATGAAGCCTGGTTCCCGAAACGGCAGTACAACGTGCAAAACGTCGTGGCTGATACGCCTGCTGATATGGGGCTGATGAAAACTGGCGCGCCGGGCGCCGCTATCCACAGTCAGTTTGCTGACGTTGTATTGATCGGTAAAGGGGAGTCCGTAGCATGAGACGTGCGTTTTTAGTGAATAGCGATAAGTGCATCGGCTGCCGCGGCTGTGCTATGGCGTGTAAAAGCTTTAACCAACTGGAGCCGGATCGCTTCTGGCGCTACGTTTATCCGTTGGATAAAGACATCTATCCACATGAAGAGCGGGCGTTTTACTCGCTGGCCTGTAACCACTGCGAACATCCGGCCTGCGTCGCCGCCTGTCCGGTCGAAGCCTATACCAAACGTGAAGATGGCGTGGTGGTGCATAACCCTGAGCGCTGCATCGGCTGTAAAAACTGTATTCGTAACTGTCCTTATGGCGCGCCGCGTTTTAATGAAGAGACGCGTAAAGCGGAAAAATGCAGTATGTGCTACGAGCGTCTTGATATCGGTATGAATCCGGCGTGCGTGAACGCCTGTCCGGTGGGCGCCTTGTCGATTATCGATTTGGATGTCGATCCTGTGCCCGATAATGCGGTGCAGTATCCGCCAGGGTTCCCGCATATGCCACAGCTCAATCCAGGAACGCGCTTTATTCTGGCGCGCCAGCCTAAGCAGCCGGAGGACAAGTAATGGAAAAATATGAACTGCCGCTGGTGTTTTTTACGGTATTAAGCCAGATGTCTGTCGGTATGGCTTTGGTACTGACATGGCGTACGCTGCGTGGTGAAGTGGAAGGCCAGCGTTTCTATTGGTTGGTCACTGGGCTGGTGCTGGCACTGGCGTCTATTGCCGCGATTCTGCATCTGGCGCATCCCGATCGCGCTTATAATGCGCTGATTAACCTGCGACATGCCTGGTTAAGTCGGGAAATTCTTGGTGCTACGTTGTTTGGCGCAGCGGTCGGCGTAACGTTCCTGGCAAAGGGACATAAAGCGATGACTCTTATCGCCTCCGTGTTCGGCGTGTTACTGGTGGCGGTGCAGGGGATGACCTACGCCGCGCCAGCGATGGTGGCTATCGCTAATGGATTTACCATGCTGTTATTTTTTATTACGGTATGGGTCATGGGTTGCGCGGCGATTCCGCTGTTAAAACTCAGGCCTGCCGTTCCTGCGTTACGCCAGGGAATTGTGGTGTGTATCGCGGTACTTATCGCGGCGCCGCTGGTGTGGTTAAGCGGGGGAACGGTCATGCAGATGACGGCGCATTCATGGCTGGCTTCACCGTTTTATCTGGCAAGCCTGGTTTGCCTTGCGCTCGCTTTTGTCGCCAGCCGTCACGGTGATTCGCGCCCGAAACTCCTGTTCGTCTTGTTATTCGTTGGTGTATTTCTGAGTCGGCTGGTCTTTTTTGGCGACACGGTGAGTACTATTGTGAATATCGGGCATTTGTACTAACGATGATGCAATAAAAAGCCCTGCCAGGCGCGACCTGGCAGGGCGTGTCAGTTTTTAGCCACCAGAGTTAACGCACAACCAATACCGGCAGCGTCGCATGGCGCACCACGCTTGAGGCGTTAGACCCCAACAGGTGTGTCGTGATGGACGGATTACGCGAACCGATTACCACGACATCCGCATCCAGTTCTTCGCCCATCTCATTGACGACATCGCGCACGCTACCAAAGCGAACATGTGTTTTAATTCGTGAAGGATCGATACTGAAGTGTCCCACCATCGTTTGCAGACGCGTTTCCGCCTCATGCTGTAAATGTTCTTCAAAGCGACGCACGTCGGCGGCAAAACGGTGCAGACTCATGCTCGCGGACCCAGGCAGTACATGCAACAGATGAATGACGCCATCCTGTTGCGCCAGAAACTCAGCGTGGCGAATAGCTTTATCGCTAAGTTCCATTTCAAAAACATCAACCGGCATAATGATTGTCTTATACATACCCGTTACTCCCTGTTAATCAATACTGAATTTATTCAAGCATATAATAATGTTTCTTTCTGCTATTTGTCTGGCAATTTTAAATATTGCGACAACCTGGCGCTAAAAAATCGTATATTTTCCAGGAAAAATCCTAAAGCCGCCTGTTTTGCCGGCAGTCTCTCCGGGATAGCTACCCTTTTATAGTCGAACGCAACATTCACCGTTACCCCGGAGGCTGCATGAAAGCATTGACGTATCACGGTCCACATCACGTAAAGGTTGAAAACGTACCCGATCCCGGCATTGAGCAGCCTGACGATATCATTTTGCGTGTTACCGCCACCGCGATTTGCGGATCTGATTTGCATCTCTATCGCGGCAAGATCCCACAGGTAAAACATGGCGATATTTTCGGCCATGAGTTTATGGGCGAGGTGGTGGAAACCGGACATGATGTAAAGAATATTCGGAAAGGGGATCGGGTCGTTATCCCGTTTGTCATTGCCTGTGGTGACTGCTTTTTCTGTCGGCTACAGCAATATTCAGCGTGTGAAAACACTAACGACGGACACGGCGCGGCGATGAATAAAAAACAGATCCCGCCACCGGCGGCGCTGTTTGGGTATAGCCATCTGTATGGCGGCGTTCCCGGCGGACAGGCCGAATATGTTCGCGTGCCAAAAGGTAATGTTGGTCCATTTAAGGTGCCGCCGCTGTTATCTGACGATAAAGCGCTGTTTCTTTCTGATATTTTGCCTACCGCCTGGCAGGCGGCAAAAAATGCCCAGATTCAGCAAGGTTCCAGCGTGGCGGTTTTTGGCGCAGGGCCGGTAGGATTACTGACTATCGCCTGTGCGCGCCTGCTGGGCGCGGAGCAGATCTTCGTCGTTGATCACCACGCCTGGCGCTTGCGTTTCGCCGAAGAACGCTATGGCGCGATACCGATCAACTTCGATGATGAGAACGATCCGGCGGAAAAAATCATCGAGCAGACGGCAGGACACCGCGGCGTGGACGCGGTAATTGATGCCGTAGGCTTTGAAGCGAAAGGCAGTTTGACGGAGACGGTGCTGACGAACCTTAAACTGGAAGGCAGTAGCGGCAAAGCGCTGCGACAATGTATCGCGGCGGTCAGACGCGGCGGCGTGGTCAGCGTACCCGGCGTGTATGCCGGTTTTATTCACGGCTTTTTATTCGGCGACGCCTTTGATAAGGGGCTAACTTTTAAAATGGGTCAAACCCATGTTCACGCGTGGCTGGGGGAGTTATTACCGCTTATTGAAAAAGGGTTGCTGAAGCCGGAGGAGATTGTCACGCACTATATGCCGTTTGAAGAGGCGGCGCGCGGCTACGAAATTTTCGAAAAACGTGAAGAAGAGTGCCGAAAGGTTATCCTGGTGCCGGGAGCGACGTCGGCACAAGCGGCGCAGAAACAGGCGACGGGAGTAATCAACCCGATGCCAGGCGGCGTTGTCTGAAACAGGCAGAAATGAAAGGGCTAACGGAAAGAGGATGCGTAGGCATCCTCTGTGTAAACGCATTAACGCTTATGCAGATGGGGTTTAACGCAGGAAGTCGCCCGCGGCTTCAGGCTGATATTCGAGTTCCAGCACTTCGAGATGGGTGGAGGCGCCGCCCGGCAGTTCCCAGTGAATGGTGTCGCCGACGCGCAGTCCCAGCAACGCCGCGCCGACGGGCGCCATTACCGAAAGCTGGGTACTGCTGTCCGTCATATTGGCGGGGTACACCAGCGTCCGCACGCGTGTTTCACCATCGCTCAAATTGCGGAATTTAACGCGGCTGTTCATGGTGACGACATCGTTCGGCATCTCTTGTGGCGAACACATTTGCGCGCGATCCAGTTCGGCGTTGAGCGCGTCGGCAATCGGCAGATCCGCATACGCAGGCTGTTCCAGAAGACGATCAATACGTTCGGCGTCAAGGTCGTTAATGATAATAGTGGGTCTGGACATTTCTTACTCCATGTCATCGATACTGCGAGTAGTGCAGGTAAATGGTCCCAAAAGAAAACCCTCACCGTCTGGCGGCGAGGGTTTAACTCTCATGATGATACTGAGACTTCCCCCGTCTTTGAAGTGATTTAGTTCACATTCGGGTAAATCCTCAAACGTCATAGCCTTGAGTGAATTTTAGTCTACATTCGGGCGTGTTCTCAAATGTGGCTACGGTTTTAAACCTCTGCTTCGTCAATAACCGGCTTTATCGATAATAAACTGTTTCCCGCAGTTGCCGGGATGCGGCTGCGGCTGAAATGAGGCAGAGGAGAGCGGGGCGTTAATCATCGACGCCTTTAGTGAAAACTGAATCTCTGTTAAATAGGCGGGGTTGCCATGGCAGTTTACTTTAACGGCTTTGACATTATCCTGGCCCCACATTTGTGCGACGACGCTATCAAACTCAGCGCGGCTAACGGTTTTGCCGTAATTATCCGCCAGAAACTGCCCCAGCGAGCTGTCTTTTATCGCCTTATCCAGCCGTATCATGGTGCCGAAATAGGCATTGGGATCAAACCCGAAACAGGCGCCATGTTTGGCATATTCGTAGCGCTCCAGACAGGAATTCCCCCCCGCGCCGGGCATCACTTCCTTAAGCGCTGCCGCGATGTCAGGCGAAAGTCCGGGGGCGGGGGCGGAGCATTTCCGGCTGGCCTTGACTTCAGGCAGATTCGGGATTGGCCGCGTCGCACAACCAAAGCGCTGCCAGCGTCGCTGGTCAACACCGCGTGCGGCGATAGATTTGGGTAATCCAGGCCACAGGCCGTGGACGGTCAGAAAGTCTGCTTTGTTGGCTGGCTCTTTTTGCAGACGGCACTCATCGGGCTCCCGATGGCGGCGTTCATGCTGGCTTTGACAAAAACCGGTTTGCCAGGAAAGCGCCAGCACATAGTCAGTGAAATCACCGTACTGTTGCGCCTGAAGTTCGTCGGCGTTGGCGGCAAAAATCGGGGTTAAGAGGGCAGCCAGCAGCGGGCTGTAATGCCATATTGTGTTCATGGTGAATTCGATAATTTATACACATTATGAATGTTACCCATTTAATCATAAAAAATGCCGCTCAGGTGAACCTGAACGGCATCATTTTTAACCTACGTTGGCGTAATGTTTAATTCCACATTGCCAGAATCGGCCAGCCCACCAGCAACAGCATCGCGATATAGATAACGCCAAAGATTGCGCCAAGCCGCCAGTAGTCTTTGGATTTCACGTAACCGCAGCCGTAGATAATCACACCAGGGCCGGTGGCATACGGCGTCAGACAGCCCATGATACCGATAGACAGCACCAGCAGAATACACAGTTGTTCCATCGGAACGCCCGGAATGCCTTTACCCACCGCCAGAATGACCGGCAGCATGGTCGCGGTGTGAGCGGAAAGGCTGGCGAACAGGTAGTGCGCGAAATAGAACACCAGTACCAGTACAATGACGGTTGCATCCGGCGAGAAACCTTCCAGATGTGTACTCATGGTATTGGCGAACCAGTCAATAAAGCCGGAGCGGGTTAAGCCATTGGCCATGACCACCAGCGTAGCGAGGTTCACCAGGGTGTTCCAGGCGCTGTTGTAGCGCGTAATGTCTTTCCACGGCACAACATGCAACGCCAGCATCAGCGAGACGGCCAGCAGACCCACGGCAGTGGCGTTGATGATTTTTCCACCAAAAACCCACAATCCTAAGCTAAGCAGCACCAGGCCAATCAGCGTCCACTCTTTGCGGGACAGACGCCCCATGTTTTTTAACTCGCCGCCAGCCCAGGCTGCGACTTCCGCACTGTGGGTCACTTCGGGTTTATAAAGCACATAGGAGAGCCACGGCGCAACGATCAGTAAAATAATCCCTACCGGCAGAAAGCTGAGAAACCACTGCAGCCAGCTAATCTGGACGCCGGCGATCTTGCTGACGAACTCCAGACCTAACACGTTTGGCGCCGCGCCAGTGACAAACATCGAAGAGCTCAGGCTGGTACTGATCACCATCATCCACATCAAATAACCGCCGATGCGGCGTGCGGAAGGATCGTTTGGAAACGATTTAAACAGCGGCGGCAGGTTCTTGATGACCGGGAAGACAGTCCCGCCGGTACGAGCCGTATTGGAGGGAGTAAATGGCGCCAGCAAAATATCGATAATGACAATCGCATAGCCGAGCGTCAGCGTGCGTTTACCCATGAATTTTACCAAAAACAGCGCAATGCGGCGCCCCAGCCCGGTCACTTCGTAGCCCAGCGCGAAAATAAACGCGCCGAAAACCAGCCAGACCGTGGTGCTGGAGAAACCGGCAAGCCCCCATTTCAGCGCCTGTTTACTGGCGTTAAACGCCGGATCGGCCAGTTCTGAAGCGTCAAATAGCAGGTAATTGCTGCCGATAACGCAAATGGTTACGGCGATAAAACTGATCGCTGTCGCCGGGATCGGCTCCAGGATCATACCGACAATCATCGCGACGAAAACCGCAAAATAGTGCCAGGCCTGCGGCGGCATACCATCTGGAACAGGAATTAGCAACATGACGCCCATCACCACTAATGGGGCCAACAACTTCCATATATTATCTTTGGATAAAGACATAAATGACTCTCCGGAAAGGATATTTTCTATAATTGTGTTAATGATTAACTTGCGAAATTTGCGCTAAAAACCAGGTCACGATCAGCAGATCGGCGCTACCGCCTGGGCTGAGATTGCGTTCAATGCATTGCTGATCGAACCGGTGGAGATAAACGAGATCGTCAGGCGTCCGTATGCCGCCCTGATGTAATAAGAAAGCCGCCTGCTGCTGTAACCAGCGCAGACCGTCCGCCCCGCCGCGCGACGCGACGTTGGTATCGCCGTTAAGCGACATCAGCAGCAGTAAGGTATCAAGCAGCGCCAGTTCGGGATCGCGCCCCTGCGCCAGCAATGCGCGGTAGTGCGGCAACGCGTGGCGGATGACCAGCGGATAGCCTGCTTCCGCTTCGCCGCGCGCGCCGGTTAATCCCAGTTGCTGATACAACCGCTGACCTGCGGTGAGCTGTAGGTTGTTCTGGCGCAGTTCGCGCGTGGTCAGGCCGCGGCAAAAATCGGCGGCGGTAGCGCAGAGTGTTTCTGCGGCGATCGGCTGGCGTAGCTGATACAGGCGGCCAATGGCGGCGCACAGTAACCCCAGCGAGAAAATGCTGCCTTTATGGGTATTGACGCCCGCCGTTGCGCGAAACATCGCTGCTTCACAGGCCATCCCCAATGGACGCAGGCCCGCCAGAACCGACTCTGGCGGCAGGCGCGTGCAGCTGGCGCCATATTCCATAAAGCGCGGCAGCCAGTGTCGAATCGCCTCCGCGCTGCGGTGAAAATCCGCCAGCGCCATATCTTTGTGCGCGCCGCAGTTTAGTCGGTCTACCAGACCGGGTTTTGGCGATAAATTTACCTCGGTCAGCATGGCGCGCCAGGCCAAATCGGCCCAGGCGTCATACAGCGACTGAGGCTGAATGGAGGCGTTAGTCGGGTTGGCGGGAATCGGCATCATGCAGCAGCGCCTCCATATGAGTCAGTAAATCAGTCAGCGCGTGGGTTTTACCCCGCGCGCATTCAGCCGCGCTTTGCCCGCACAGCAGACAGCGGCGAGCGGGAAGCGCGAAATGGCGGCGAGAGAGTATTTCGCCTTCCGCCGTCAGGACATCGATATCCCACAGGCGCCCCAGTGGATAACGCTGTTCCAGCGCGATGGTCGCCTGTTTGAGCGCCTGAGCGGGCGCGTCAATCGCCAGCAGTCCTTCCGGCCCGCTGGCGGAAGCCAGTGCAGCCTGCTCCCGGATGGTCCAGCCATACTCTTCTGCCAGCGTGTGCAGGGCAGTCACGCCGTGATTAAAGATCCGGCGGGTTAACGCGCTGTCTTTCATCGGGCCTGGCGCCACCACGGTAAAGGAGACCAGCGGAGTAGCGTGGCGCGTTAGCCAGGCGCGCTGTCTTGCTTGTCTCTCATCCCGGCTGGCGAGCAGCTCAGGAATAGAAACGTTGTGACAGGCGGCGAGTTCCGGAAGCAGGCGCATGGCTTATTCCTTCACCTGATGCACCACATCGATCACTGAACCGTCGCGATAACGCACGACAGCAATCACGCGGTCAGTGAATTCGATAGGGCGGGGCTGACCGGTAAGCAGTTGCGCGCGTTCGCGCAGCCACTCAATCGATACCACTTTCATTCCCGCAGCTTTCAGGCGTTCAGCCAGCTCCGGACGCGCCGGATTGACGGCGATACCGTGATCGGTGACCAGAATGTCAACGCTGGAGCCTGGTGTGACGCAGGTGGTGACGTTATCAACCAGCGTTGGGATGCGACCGCGCACCAGCGGCGCGACGATGATGGACAGCGCCGCCGCGACGGCGGTATCGCAGTGACCGCCGGACGCGCCGCGTAGAACGCCGTCGGAGCCGGTCAGCACGTTAACATTGAAGTGGGTGTCTACTTCCAGCGCGCTCAATACCACCACGTCCAGACGGTCGACGGAAGCGCCTTTAGAGCCCCAGTTGGCGTACTGGTTAGCGCTGATTTCGATATGGTTCGGGTTGCGGGCCAAAGATTGCGCAGCGTTACGATCGAAGCTCTGCACGTCAAGCAGTTTGCGGATTAAGCCTTTTTCATGCAGGTCGACCATGGTGGCGGTGATTCCGCCCAGCGCGAAATTAGCCACAATGTTGCGGCTACGCATTTTGTCTTCCAGGAAGCGGGTGACCGCCAGCGATGCGCCGCCAGTGCCGGTTTGCAGGGAGAAACCTTCGTTGAAGTAGCCGGAGTGAGCAATGACTTCCGCCGCGCTGCGGGCGATCAGCAGTTCACGCGGATTAGTGGTCATGCGGGTCGCGCCAGCGCCGATTTTGTTTGCATCACCGACTTCTTCGATTTGCACAATCAGATCAACCTGATCCTGAGCGATGCTTGCCGGGTTATGCGGATACGGCAGCAGTTGCTCCGTCAGCATTACGACCTGTTTCGCGCTGTCGGCATCCACCATCGCGTAGCCCAGTGAACCGCAGCAGGCCTTGCCGGTATAACCGTTAGCATTACCGAATTCATCGCAGGAGGGCACGCCAAGAAACGCAACATCAATATTGAGTTCGCCGCTTTGTACCAGATGTACACGACCGCCGTGGGAGTGAATCTGAACCGGCTCAGCCAGCAGGCCGCGAGAAATTTCTTCCGCCAGCGGGCCGCGCAAGCCTGACGTATAGATGCGACTGACCACCCCGTTACGAATGTGTTCAACCAGCGGCGCATGGCAGTCGCTTAGCGAACTGGAGGCCAGGGTCAGGTTTTTGAAGCCCATCTTCGCGATGGTTTCCATCACCAGGTTAATCGTCAGATCGCCGCCGCGAAACGCGTGGTGAAAAGAGAGCGTCATGCCGTCGCGTAAACCGGAACGGCGGATGGCCTCTTCCAGGCTGGCGCACAGTTTGTGGTCGCGCGGTTTTTGCGCTTGTAGATCCAATTTTGCCGCACTTTGGTAAGCGCTCAGTTCGCTTTCAGCGTGACGGCTCCAGGCTGCTACGCGATCCTGGCGTTGAGATTCATTTTTCTGCGTCATTGTTTTGCCTTATTCTTCGCGAATACCGGAAAGTTCTGCACGGGAGAGCACCAGACGGGCGCGTTCAATCACCGGGCTGTCGACCATCTTGCCGTTAAGGGAAACGACGCCAAGACCTTCGCGGGCGGCGGCTTCTGCGGCTTCAACGACCAGACGCGCATGGGCGACCTCTTTACGCGTCGGCGCATAAAGGTTGTGCAGCAGCTCTATCTGGCGGGGGTTGATCAGTGACTTACCGTCAAAGCCCAACTGTTTAATGTGGGCGGCTTCTTGCAGGAAACCGGCTTCGTTGTTGGCGTCGGAATAGACGGTATCGAAGGCCTGAATGCCGGCGGAACGCGCGGCCTGCAAAATGGAGCAGCGGGCGAACAGCAGTTCGGTGCCTTCCGGAGAGCGTTCGGTGCGCAGGTTGCGAACATAGTCTTCCGCGCCCAGCGCAATCCCGATCAACCGTTCAGAGGCGTGGGCGATTTCTACCGCGCGGGTAATACCCAGCGGCGATTCCACGGCGGCTAACAGGCCGGTACTGCCCGGTTCGCGACCGCAGGCGTTTTCAATGCGCAGAATTTCGTTTTCGATATCAATGACGTCCTGCGCGGTGTCGGTTTTCGGTAAACGCACCACGTCCGCGCCGCCGCGCACGACCGCTTCCAGATCGTTGACGCCCCATTCGGAGTCCAGCGCATTCACGCGGACGATGGTTTCGACGTCACGGTAAAGCGGATGTTGCAGCGCGTGATATACCAGACGGCGCGCCGCGTCTTTTTCGCGTAATGCAACGGAGTCTTCCAGGTCGAACATCAGCGCGTCGGCCGGATAGATAAACGAATTGCTCACCATCGCCGCGTTGGCGCCCGGTACGAATAACATACTGCGGCGGGTGCGGGTTTTACGTTGTTGCAGAGAGGCGGAAATCATTGGCGATCCTCCCAGGGCAGAGCGGCAATACCGCTGGCGCGCGCCAGTAGCGTTTCCAGTCGGGCGCGCAAAATGCAGTCCAGAGCGCCTTTATCATCGACGTTCAGTTGTACGCCGCGCACGTCGTAGCGAGAAAGCACCTCCAGGATGGTGGCGCGAATGGCCTCGCCAAACTGTTTTTCAACGCTACTGCTGATTTGCAGGTCAATATCCTGCGTATCGAGCGGCGCAATGCGTATCATCACATCGCCGGACTCAAGCGTGCCTGCGACGGCTAGCTGGTTTATTTTCATTTTTCACCTGTTGCTAATACGGGGGACTTTTGACGGGCTGCCGCGCTGCCCGGATGGCGTTCGACCATGCCCTGCAAATAGCGCAGGGTGGCGTCGGGAACCAGCGGCGCGATAGCCGTGAGATCGTGTTTAACCAGCAGCTTGCGTACCCAGGAGGCGGATATCGGCGTCTCCTGGAAGCAAAGCCGCTCTATTTCCACCAGCGTAATGGGTGGGGCGGGAAGCGTTGGCGTCTCCAGCCAGAAACGCATATCAAGGTTATACTGGGCGGTAACGGTACAAAATGGTTCCGTACCGACAAAGCGGTGTGTGATGCCAAGCGCGGGCGCCAGATACTGGCGGAAAATCTTCAGGTCGATTTCGGTATAACAGTGATTAATAACGCTCTGCTCTTTAATGAAATAGCAGGGGAACGTCGCCCGAGAAATAATGTATTCGGAGCCGCGGTGAACGGTTAAGCGCGGGATATCGGTGGTCCCTTTAAGAACCAGATCGAGTCGGTCTTCATAGGGAAAGCGTGACGTATCTTCTTTGACCAGGAACAGATGCAGCCAGTCGCACTGCGCAGCCGCCTGTTGGATCAGATAGCGATGGCCGTTCGTGAAAGGATTGGCGTTCATCACAATACAGCCAATTTTCTTTCCCTCGTGACGTAATGTCGCCAGCGATTCCGCATACCGTTTCAACCGGGTCGCGCTATTTTCCATTAAGACCATCACGCCGGGGACGCTGGCTATCGTCGAAAAGCTGCACTGTTTAAACAGCGCTTCGTATTCCGTTTTGGTATAAATAAAAAGATGGGTGCAGTGCCGTTCCCAGGCGAGATTAATCAATTCCGTCGCTAGCGTTAACGCTAAGCCTTCGCCGCGTACTGATTCGCTAATGGCCACGCATTTAATGATATTTCCAGCAATACCGCCGCAGGCAATAAGACGGTCATCACGGCTGACGGTAATAAACACCTCTACAGTGGTATCGACGCTTAAATCATTCTCTTTGAGAAAGTGAGCGATCTCCGCCATTTTTTTATTTTCAGAGCGTTTTACCCGAGTGAATACATTATTGCCAAACATAGTAAGAAATATCCTGGTGATATGCTTGTTGCCACTTTTCTGTATATGTTGCGCTGTGTTGCAACTTGATAACTTTTTCTTTTCAGTCAGAGTAGGAGTATTTTTATGACGAGTTATTTATTTTTTCTCACTGACGTATACATCGTAAGGAGTATTTTGGTGGTAAATTTTGATTTATTTCACAAAGCGTTAGATGGTTTTTAAGTGTTTTATGGTTTTAAGTTTTTTAATTAATTTAATCGCCATTCCGGCGATGGGTTTTAGTTGTTTAATTGATTTAATGTGGGGAATCTGTAACGATTGGTTTTTATAGGCTTCAAGATGCTCAAAACATTTTTATTACATTTGCGATAAATCTGCAGAGAAATACCCATAAGGAACCTTAATGTCCTATCAGAAAAATAAAAAGCTGTTTCCTTTTTTTCGGCAACTCGCGTTTCCGTTACGTATTTTTCTGCTCATTCTGGTGGTTTCTGTTTTCATCGTGGCAGCGTTAGCACAATATTTGTCTGCCAGTTTCGAAGATTATCTGGCGTCCCATGTTCGTGATATGGCGATGAATCAGGCAAAAATTATTGCTTCTAACGACAGCATTATCGCCGCCGTAAAAAACCGGGACTATAAACGCCTGGCGATAATTGCGAATAAACTGCAGCGCGGGACGGATTTTGACTATGTGGTGATAGGCGATCGCCACTCGATCCGGCTTTACCATCCGAATCCGGAAAAAATCGGCTATCCCATGCAGTTTACGAAACCCGGCGCGTTGGAAAGAGGAGAAAGTTATTTCATTACCGGTAAGGGCTCAATAGGGATGGCGATGCGCGCCAAAACGCCTATCTTTGACAACGAAGGCAACGTGATCGGCGTTGTTTCAATTGGCTATCTGGTCAGTAAAATCGACTCCTGGCGGCTGGACTTCTTATTACCGATGGCGGGGGTTTTTGTCCTGTTGCTGTTGGTATTAATGCTGCTTTCCTGGTTTTTCGCCGCGCATATCCGCCGACAAATGCTGGGCATGGAGCCGAAACAGATTGCGCGCGTGGTACGCCAGCAGGAGGCGTTGTTTAGCTCGGTTTATGAAGGGCTGATCGCCGTTGATCCGGAGGGACATATCACCGCGATTAACCGCAATGCGAGAAAAATGTTGGGGCTGCCGTCGCCGGGGCGTCAGTGGCTGGGCAAGCTGATAGCGGAAGTCGTCAATCCGGCAGACTTTTTTACCTGCCAGATCGCAGAAAGACGCCAGGACGTGATGGCCAACTTCAATGGCCTGAGCGTCATCGCCAATCGTGAAGCTATCCGTTCCGGCGAGGAGTTGCTGGGCGCTATTATTAGTTTTCGCAGCAAAGATGAAATCGCGACGTTGAACGCGCAGCTAACCCAGATTAAACAGTATGTTGAGAGCCTGCGCACGCTACGCCATGAGCACCTGAACTGGATGTCGACTCTGAACGGCCT
Source organism: Salmonella sp. 32031103-2018-00083-FB-01-SM-01 (assembly GCF_017571995.1). Taxonomy (NCBI): domain Bacteria; kingdom Pseudomonadati; phylum Pseudomonadota; class Gammaproteobacteria; order Enterobacterales; family Enterobacteriaceae; genus Salmonella; species Salmonella sp. 32031103-2018-00083-FB-01-SM-01. Next base: position 275,083 of record NZ_JAGEQL010000003.1, on the reverse strand, counting down.
GCTGCAAATGAAGGAGTATGATCGGGTCAGAGAGATGGTGCAGGGTGAGTCGCAGGCGCAGCAGCAACTTATTGATAGTTTACGCGGCGCCTTCGCCGATCGTCAGGTGGCCGGTTTGCTGTTTGGCAAAGTTCAGCGCGCGCGTGAACTGGGGCTCAAGATGGTGATTGTTCCCGGCAGCCAGCTACATCAACTGCCGGAGGGGCTGGATAGCACGGAGTTCGCCGCCATCGTCGGGAATCTGCTGGATAACGCGTTTGAAGCGAGTTTGCGTACACAGGAAGGCGACAATACCATCGAACTTTTCCTGAGCGACGAGGGCGACGAGGTGGTGATAGAGGTCGCCGACCAGGGCTGCGGCGTTCCTGAAGCGCTGCGGGAAAAAATTTTTGAACAGGGCGTAAGTACCCGAACCGACGAACCCGGTGAGCATGGTATCGGGTTATATCTGATTGCAAGTTATGTGGGGCGCTGTGGCGGGGTCATTACGCTGGAAGACAATGATCCTTGTGGCACCTTATTTTCTTTATTCCTTCCGAAAGTGAAAAAAAACGATGACAGAACCATTAACCCTATTGATCGTTGAGGATGAAACGCTGCTGGCGGAGATGCACGCAGAATATATCCGCCATATTCCTGGCTTTAAGCAGATATGGCTGGCGGGCAATCTGGCGCAGGCGAGAATGATGATTGACCGGTTCAAACCTGGATTAATTCTGTTGGATAATTATCTGCCGGATGGGAAGGGGATTACGCTGCTGCATGAATTAATGCAGTCGCGCTATCCCGGCGGCGTCGTGTTTACGACCGCCGCCAGTGACATGGAGACGGTAGCGGAAGCGGTACGTAGCGGCGCGTTTGATTATCTGGTCAAACCTATTGCTTATGAACGTTTGGGACAGACGCTGACCCGCTATCAACAGCGCAGACGTATGCTGGCGAGCGCGGATAGCGCAAGCCAGAAGCAGATAGATGAAATGTTCAACGCCTATGCGCGCGGCGAACCGAAAGGGGATTTGCCGACCGGTATTGATGCCTTAACCCTTAATGCGGTGATGAAGCTGTTTGCCGATCCAACCGTACGCCATACGGCTGAAACGGTTGCGCAGGCCTTAACGATAAGCCGCACCACATCCCGACGTTACCTGGAATATTGCGCGAGTCAGCACCTGATTGTCGCAGAGATTATTCATGGCAAAGTGGGCAGGCCGCAGCGTATTTACCACGGCGGCTAAGCTTGGTTTAAGATGCCGGGGCGATGTTTTCCCTCGCCCCGGCTTACCGGCTATCAGCCGCCAGTAACGGCGGAAGAGGCGCCTGGCACCATAATTTCCGTGGCGATAATGACGATCAACAGACCGACGATGACCGGAACGGACGTGCGCTTCACCACTTCAAACGGTGATATTTTAGCCATCCCGGCGACAGCGACCACCACGCCGGAGACCGGCGAAATCGTGCGCCCCAGGTTTGAGGCTTGCAGCATTGGGATGGATAAATAGGCTGGGTTGATGCCGGAGGAGTGCGCCAGTTTAGGGATCATCTCAACAAAGGCGTAAAAAGGCGCATTGCCTGAACCGGTGGTCATCGCGGCCAGCATGGTTAAAATCACTAATACCAGCATCAGAATAATGCTGGCGGAGCCAAAAGAAGTGGCAATCGAGATCAGACTTTGGATAAAGCCAATGGTGCTCAGCCCCTGGGCGAAAACGCCCGCCGCGACCAGCAGCATCACGACGCCGGCAAACGCATCCGCCATGCCGCGATAAGCCACTTCCAGGCCGGAAAACACATTTTGCGTGTTGAAGCCGCGCACGAATTCCAGCACGGCGGCCAGCAGCATACAGATCACCAGGATGGTAATAATGTGCAACTGCGGCCCCCATTTACCGTCAAAAATCAGTACGCCGATAATGGGCGTGAACGGCAAAAGGGCATAAAACGCCGGGGCCGTGGTGGTAATCTCCGCAACGTCCAGCATCTCATGTGAAATGTTCTCTTTTTTATCCAGATAGCGTTGCCAGAAAAAGTGCGCAATCGCCATACCGATAATTGCGGCGATGGAAATCGGCAGCGTGGTTTTGAACGCGAAATCGATTAACGGCATCTCCGCCGCTTTTGCGGCTAAAACCACATCGCCAGACGTTGGCGAGAGGATGATGGCGGCCGGAGAGGCGCAAATAGCCGCCGCCGCGCCGCGGCTAATGCCGACGTTGACCATCACCGGGAAGAGAGTAGCCATGAGCAGTACGCCAAGCCCCGTCGCGGAAGAGACGGCCAGCGACATCAGGCAGGCGACAAAATAGGCGGCAATCATCAACAGGTAGGGCGAGTTTATGTACTGTAAAGGTTTCGACGCCAGCTTCACGACCATATCATTCGCGCCGATATGCGTCATATAAGCGGCAAAGCCGCACAGCATCATGATCATCATGCCAAGATCGCCGCCGCGACTCATGAGCAAAATTTTGATGTATTCAACAATATCTGTTGCGGTATAGCCGGTACTGGTTTCGCTGGCAGGTAATACCTTATGCCCCATCAGTGCGCTGATAATAAGCAGAACCAGACCGCCGACAAATAAAACGCCAGTGGCGGAATATCCCTTAATGATGTAGCGCGCTACACCCACAATAACGACGACTCCGATAAGGAGCTCTATAACTGTTAGCATTGTTTCCCCTGTCTTATCGACACCCAGAGTAAAAATAAGAACCACAAAAGTGGTATAAAAATGTACCGAATAAAGGATGGCGCCTTACTGATTAAAATCACGGCGCGGTTATTTTTTCATGTCATCGCTAAAGATGAAATATGCTTATACGAATTTTCTGTAGCGCTATAAGTATTAATTTATTGTTATTTTATTGTTTTGTTTGTTGTGCTTTGTTTTGTGTTTTTTGTGAAAACTTAGTAAGGAGAGCGCGACGGTTCTGAGTGCTAAATCAAACGCCGTTAACCCGATACTTTCTCAGATTATTCTCTGTTTATAGTTTGTTAAGATTTTATTCAGGTTAATGTTGTTATTATCACGGTCGAATTTTTGAACGGTATGGCTGTTGTGATGATTATCAGAAAGTATTTTCTTATTATTGCTCTCCTTGTTATGCCATGGCTGGCTATTCCTTCAGTCTCTGCGGCGGATAAAGGGTGGTTTAACACGTTTACCGATAACGTCGCAGAAACGTGGCGACAGCCTGAGCATTATGATTTGTATGTCCCCGCCATTACCTGGCATGCGCGCTTTGCCTACGATAAAGAGAAAACGGATCGCTATAACGAGCGGCCGTGGGGCGTTGGTTTTGGTCAGTCGCGCTGGGACGACAAAGGCAACTGGCATGGCCTCTATATGATGGCCTTTAAAGATTCATTTAACAAATGGGAACCCATAGGCGGTTATGGCTGGGAAAAAACCTGGCGACCGCTGGAAGACGATAATTTTCGTCTGGGACTGGGCTTTACCGCAGGCGTTACCGCGCGCGACAACTGGAATTATATTCCCATCCCTGTACTGTTGCCTTTAGCGTCGATAGGCTATGGTCCCGCTACCTTTCAGATGACCTACATTCCGGGTTCGTATAACAACGGAAACGTCTATTTCGCCTGGATGCGTTTCCAGTTTTGACGGGGAAGGGCATGCTTCAGTTGTGAATAAAAAAGCCTTAAAAAACAATAAGTAGACAGGGTTAGCTAAAAATTAACGCGATATTTATCACTTTTTCGCAAAGTTCGACTGGACAAAATGCATCACAATTGTTGTACTGGTATCCGACACAGCATTTGTGTCTATTTTTCATGTAAAGGTAATTTTGATGTCTAAGATTAAAGGTAACGTTAAGTGGTTTAATGAATCCAAAGGATTCGGTTTCATTACTCCGGAAGATGGCAGCAAAGACGTGTTCGTACACTTCTCTGCAATCCAGACCAATGGTTTTAAAACTCTGGCTGAAGGTCAGCGCGTAGAGTTCGAAATCACTAACGGTGCCAAAGGCCCTTCCGCTGCAAACGTAACTGCTCTGTAAGCATACGTCCGACAGCAAGATTTCAAAACCCGTCCTTTCGGCGGGTTTTTTTTTTTGCGCTTAACGCGCCGCTGCGGCGGAAAATAGCCAGAATGCCAGCGCTGTCATGGCAAACGAACCCAACAGGTTAATCAGCACATTCAGCAGCGCCCAGCCAAAGCGCCCCTCTTGCAGCAAGAATACCACTTCAGCAGAAAAAGTAGAAAAGGTCGTCAGGCCGCCGCAAAAGCCGGTCGTAATGAGCACTTTCCACATCGGATCGATATGTGTCATGCGGTTAAACCAGGCGAACCCCATGCCGATAATAAACGCGCCAAGCAAATTTGCTGTTAGCGTACCGATGGGAATCGCCTGATGAAGCGGATTAAAACGCATACTTAGCATCCACCGGGCTACGCTCCCCGTTCCACCGCCGATAAAAACTGCTAAAAGAAGCTGTAACACTGCCGAATCCTTTATTTAATTGCTATACAGGAGGAGTGTAACGCCGAACACGCATAATTGGCGAGTCCTGACAGAGGTGTGGGAGGGGATATGTTCGTTGCAGCCGGGCAGTTTGTGGTGAGTTCTGTATGGGAAAAGAATGCGCAAGTTTGCGTTTCGTTAATGGCTCAGGCGGCGGGCCGCGGCGTATCGCTTCTGGTGCTGCCTGAGGGGATATTAGCGCGAGATGACATCGACCTTGACCTGCCGATTCGCGCCGCGCAGCCGCTGGATGGCGCGTTTATGACGCGGCTTCAGGAAGAAAGCGCTCATAATAATATGACGACGATATTCACTATCCTTGTCCCGTCAACGCCTGGACGGGCGGTTAATATGCTGGTGGCGCTACGGGCAGGTCACATTGTCGCGCGTTACGCGAAGCTGCATCTCTATGATGCGTTTTCGATGCAAGAATCCCAAAGTATTGATGCCGGAACCGCTATCGCGCCTGTGCTGGACGTGGAGGGGGTTAAGGTGGGGCTTATGACCTGTTATGACCTGCGCTTTCCTGACATGGCGTTAGCGCTGGCTTTACAGGGGGCTGACGTATTGGCGCTGCCGACGGGCTGGGTTCGCGGCCCGTTGAAAGAGCAGCAGTGGTCGACGCTGCTGGCGGCGAGAGCGCTGGATACCACCTGCTATATGATTGCGGCCGGGGAGTGTGGTAATCGTAATATTGGTCAAAGTCGTATTATCGATCCGTTGGGGGTAACGATAGCCGCAGCAGCCGATCGTCCGGCGCTGATCGTCGCGGAAATATTCAGAGAACGAATAGACCAGGTGCGGGAGCAACTTCCTCTTTTGCAGCAACGACGATTTGCGCCACCGCAATTATTATGATGTTTTTTTACGCAAAGCTTGATTCACCTTGTTACAGATTGCTATTGTGTGCGCGCGTCGAAAGACCGTTAATATTCTCAGGTTAATCCGGCGCGTTACGCAGCCTGTTTTTAGTGAAGAAGGTATCTATGGGTGAGATTAGTATTACCAAACTGCTGGTGGTTGCCGCACTGGTTGTTCTGCTGTTTGGTACCAAGAAGTTACGTACGCTGGGCGGAGACCTGGGCACGGCGATTAAAGGATTCAAGAAAGCAATGAACGATGAAGACGCGGGCGTTAAGAAAGACGTCGACGGTAGCGTTCAGGCTGAAAAACTCTCGCACAAAGAGTAATAGCGCGATGCGCTTGCTCCGCAGAGTAAAAAAACCGGCAAGTTGCCGGTTTTTTTTGCCTGAAATGTAAGCGTCTATTACACGATCATTTCACTTCCATGCCTTTGGCCTGGAGATCAGCATGGTACGAAGAACGTACAAAGGGGCCACAGGCGGCATGGGTAAAGCCCATCGCCAGGGCTTCCGCTTTCATCTCGTCAAACTCTTCCGGGCTGACATAACGCTGTACCGGCAGGTGATGGCGGCTTGGCTGTAGATACTGACCAAGCGTCAGCATGGTGACGCCATGACGGCGTAAGTCGCGCATAACCTCAATGATTTCCGCATTGGTTTCGCCTAAGCCCACCATCAGACCCGATTTTGTCGGAATTTCCGGGTGCGCTTCTTTGAAGCGTTCCAGTAATTTCAGCGACCAGTTGTAATCGGCGCCCGGACGAACCTGGCGGTAAATACGCGGCACGTTTTCCAGGTTGTGGTTAAACACATCCGGCGGCGTCGCGTTAAGAATATCCAGCGCGCGATCCATACGTCCACGGAAGTCTGGCACCAGGGTTTCTATTTTTATCTCCGGGCTTTTGGCACGGATAGCGGTGATGCAGTCAGCAAAATGCTGGGCGCCGCCGTCACGCAGATCGTCACGGTCGACAGAGGTGATGACCACATAGCGTAGCGCCATGTCGGCGATCGTTTGCGCCAGTTTCTGCGGCTCTTCCGCATCCGGCGCAACGGGGCGGCCATGGGCGACATCACAGAACGGACAGCGGCGAGTGCAAATGGCGCCAAGGATCATAAACGTAGCGGTGCCGTGGTTGAAACATTCAGCCAGGTTTGGGCAAGACGCTTCCTCGCAGACAGAATGCAGGCCATTTTTGCGCATTGCGGCTTTGATGCCCTGGATACGGGTAGAATCCGCCGGAAGTTTTATTTTCATCCATTCCGGTTTACGTAGTAGAGCGTCGCGCTCTGTGACCACATTTTTAACCGGGATAAGAGCCATCTTATCGGCATCGCGGTATTTTACACCGCGTTCCATCACAATGGGTTTACTCATAGCGTGCGTGTTCCAGTTGCGAATAACGAAGGAAAGCGTTTCAATTCAAGGGAAAGTTGTATTTATCAACTATTTTTGAATTTGTGACACGCAGTATATCATTGATAAGGGCCATAAAGCAGCCTGACAGCCCGGCAAAATGTAAAATAGTTGTTGTTTTGTGCTGTTTGCCCATATCTTCCGTGACCTGAATGCAACATTTTTGTCAGAACGCCTCACGAATGATATCAATGACGTTCTCCAGCACCGGATCGCGCAGACTCAGTTTATTGTAATGCAGCGAGAACTCGACCTGTTCACTATTCACCGGCGCGTAGGGAAGGCGTTCAAGCGGCCAGCAGCGGCTAAATAAGTCGTAGAAGCGGGTGGGCATCAGTCCCAGCAGATCGCTGCTGGCGATCAGCGAGGCAATGGTAAAAATATTGTAGCTGCTAAAACTGATTTGCTGATCGGGAAATGTCTCCTGCAGTCGCTGGCGCAGTAGGGAAAGATGTTGTCCCTCCAGCATCAGAAAGGTGTGATCCGCGCTGTTCAGTCTCTCTTCAGTAATGGCGTTCGCCAGACATGGGTGATGCTGGCGGCAGACAATCTCAAGCGTATCGCTAAACAGGACGTGATGCTGGATGCTCCGGTTGTTATAGCTATGGGTATTGATAATGAGATCGGTCTGAAACTGACTAAGCTGGCTTTCGGCATCGTCTACCGGAATGTTGCGCAGCAAAAGCTGAGGATAACGCGGCCTGATGGCCTGGTAAATAATCGGCATCACTAGCGCGCCGACCGAAGGCGTCGTGCCAATTGTAATGGTACGCTGCTTATCGTAGCTGCCCGTAAGATCCAGGGCGCCAAGAATAGATTCCAGCCCCTGGCTGATGTATTCGTGCAGATGCGTAGCATACGTCGTGGGCGTTACGCCCTGGCCTTTGCGAATAAACAGCGGATCGGGAAATATAGTCCGTAATTTTTGAATGGACTGGCTGATGGCTGACGGCGTCAGGTTAAGAATTTTCGCGGCATTGACGATCCCTTTATGGACATATACGGCCTCGAAAATCGTCAACAGATTGAGGTCAATATTTCTCAGTGTTCTGAAAATTTGCGGTTTGTCTTGTAGATGTTGATCGGCCGGTTGTCTTTCTGCCTGATTATTATCACTCACGCTCTGGCTCCGAATTCATTCGTATTATGAATAATAGATGAAATAGTATATTTTGCATTTATGAGTTGGTTTTAAAATTACTCTTATGAATGTATTTTAAGTCATTTCAATAAGATAAGTAACAGCAAGGCCGGGATTTTGTTCACGGAAAATTCCTCATCATGAGGACTGAAGAGGCCATGCCGCCTGGCGGCTACAGCAGGGATATAACGAAAATATAGAAAGCGGGGGGAGAAGTAAAGCATTCAAATCATATATGATTAATGACCCATAAATTTCTTGGGCCATTATATTTTACGCATTAAGCAGCAATATATTCATACGATGGATTATTTAGCAGAGCTAAAATATTCGCCAGCAAGCGGGGCGCAATATTATCCGTGGTAGCGTCTTCTTTCCACTGTGTTATTTTGGCCATTTCCATGCCGGCATAACCACACGGGTTGATGCGCAGGAAAGGAGAAAGATCCATGTTAACGTTTAGCGCTAAACCGTGGAATGAGCAGCCGCGACGGATACGTAAACCCAGCGAGCAGATTTTCTTTTCACCCACATAGACGCCCGGCGCATCGGCGCGCGGATGCGCCTCAATACCAATTTCAGCCAGCGTATTCACCACGGTCTGTTCAAGTAGGGTGACTAAATCACGCACGCCCAGTTTACGTCGTTTCAGGTTAAGTAAAACGTACATTACCTGTTGGCCCGGACCATGATAGGTCACCTGTCCTCCACGATCGCTCTGCACAACGGGAATATCGCCAGGCATCAATATATGTTCCGCTTTACCGGCCTGGCCCTGGGTAAACACCGGGTAATGCTCAACCAACCAGATTTCATCATGGCTGTTTTCATCGCGCATATCGGTAAAGTTATGCATGGCCTGAGAGATAGCTTCATAGGGCTGAAGGCCGAGCTGGCGGACAAGGATTTTATCCTGATACAAAACGGCATCTCCGTAGAGAATGAAAAAAGAGAGGAAAGTATATCACAGCGGGGGAGGCGGGGAGTTACCCGGATAAGACCGGGTAACCGTCTGGATGTATTACAATACCATTCGCACGATATCAATATTGCCCAGTTCTTCGTACAGCGTTTCAACCTGTTCAATATGGGTGGCATTAATGGTGATAGAGACCGAGTGGTAGTTGCCTTTGCTGCTCGGTTTTACCGTCGGAGAGTAATCACCAGGCGCATGGCGCTGTACCACTTCAACCACCTGATCAACCAGCTCAGGTAACGCCTGCCCCATTACTTTGTAAGTAAATGGCGTAGGGAATTCAAGCAGTTCGTTAAGTTTGGTTTTCATGTCAGCTCCGGCATTACGTAAAAAAAATAACAACTCCCGCCACAGGGCGGGAGTTTTACTGATGCATAGTATATGGGGACGAAAATCACACTTTCAAGCGTTCAATTTTTATCCAAACCAGTGATGGAACATTAATTTAATGTAATCAATGATTTTACCGAAGAAGTTCCCTTCCGGGATCTCTTGCAGTACGACCAGCGGACGCTGCTCGATGGTTTTACCGTCCAGCTGGAAGTTGATGGTGCCGACCACCTGGTTTTTCTGCAGCGGCGCGTGCAGTTCTGCGGTATTCAGTACATAGCTCGCTTTCAAATCTTTCATGCGACCACGAGGGATCGTCAGGTAAACGTCTTTATCGACGCCCAGCGAGGCGCGATCGGTATTACCAAACCAGGCGGGTTCAGAGGCAAACTCTTTACCAGCCTTCAGCGGATTAACGGTTTCAAAGAAACGGAAGCCCCACGTCAGCAGTTTTTTGCTTTCTGTTTCACGGCCTTTATAGGTCCGTCCGCCCATCACGGCGGAAATCAATCGCATCTGGCCTTCGGTTGCGGAAGCGACCAGATTATAGCCCGCTTTGCTGGTATGGCCGGTTTTGATACCGTCCACATTCAGGCTGTTATCCCACAGCAGACCGTTACGGTTTAACTGGCGAATGCCGTTAAAGGTGAACTCTTTTTCTTTATAAACGGCATATTCGTTCGGCACATCGCGAATTAACGCCTGGCCAATCAGCGCCATATCGCGAGCTGAACTGTATTGTCCGTCGGCGTCCAGGCCGTGTACGGTCTGGAAGTGGGTATTTTTCAGCCCCAACGCGTTCACATAGCTGTTCATCAGCCCGACGAAAGCATCCTGGCTACCGGCGGCGAAATCAGCCATCGCCACACAGGCGTCATTGCCGGATTGCAGATTGATGCCGCGTATCAACTGAGAGACCGGTACCTGCATTCCCGGCTTGAGGAACATCAGCGAGGAGCCTTTAAATACCGGATTGCCGGTGGCCCAGGCGTCATTACCGACGGTAACCAGGTCGGTTTCTTTAAATTTACCCGCTTTCATTGCCTGTCCGATGACGTAACTGGTCATCATCTTCGTCAGACTCGCCGGGTCGCGACGTTCGTCGGCGTTTTGTTCCGCCAGAACTTTACCGGAGTTGTAGTCGATCAGGATGTAGGATTCCGCATCGATCTGCGGAACACCCGGGATCATAGTTTTGATATTCAGGTCATCGGCATGTGCGGTTGAGATAAACGCGGCACAAAGCGCCGTGGTGAGCGCCATGCGCTGCATAAAACGAGCGGAAAAAGTGGTCTTCATGGTCTGAACTACGACGTCCGTGATGAAATTAAAAAAAGAGCCCTACTATAGCAAAAGCATAACTGGCAGGCATCTGACTTTCCGCGTGACTTTGTTAATGTCATTTACAGAAATTGACAGTACAGATACCTGCGATCGGTTACTGCGCGCTGGCGATAAAGGACTGTAATTGTGCTTCTGTTTGCAAACGTTGCTGTAACGCGCTGGCTTCGGCTTTACTGGCAAAAGGCCCCAGTTGAATACGCCAGACCGCGCCGTTTTGTATTACGCGTCCTGGTACGCTGAACTGCTGGCTTAAACGCTGTTGGTATTGCTGCGCACGCGTTTGATCGCTGACGGCGCCGACCTGGACGACGAAACGGCCGCTCGCCGCGGCGACAGGCGCGCTCACCGGGGCAGATACCGGGGCCGTGGCGGCAGGCGCGCTAACCGGCGTCGCAGTCGCTGGAGCCGTCACCGGCGCGGAAACCGGCGCTGGCTGTGGCGCCGGCGTCGGTTCATTACCCTCCAGCACGCCAGGCGCCAGCGTGGTCGGCGCGCCGAGGAAGCCGCTGCTGCTCACCGGCGCGCCGGTGGTATCGTCACTTTTCAACGTGGCATTGCTGACCGGAAGCACGTCGCCTTGCGGTTGCGCAGGCGCTGAAGAGGCGCTTCCCATTCCGCCGCTTAAATCAGGGCGCGGGGGCAGAGCGTAGGTCTGTTTCGCCACCGTCGTACAGGCCATCCCCGGGCCGGAGAGCGAACCATCCGGCGCCACGATAATGGGGTCAATCCGTACTTTAGTATTATTCGAGGTATTCAGACGATCCGCCGCTGCGCGGGACAGGGAGATGACCCGATCGGTGCCATAGGGGCCGCGATCGTTAATACGCACGACGATCATGCGACCGTTGGCCAGGTTGGTGATTCGCGCATAGCTGGGGATAGGCAGTGTCGGATGGGCGGCGGTAAGCTGCATCGGATCGAACATCTCCCCGGAGGCGGTTAAATTACTGCCGGGTTCCGCATCATAAATAGCGGCCAGGCCAGCCTGGCTAAAGCGGGACGGGTCCTGAACGATTTTATAACTTTTACCGTCACGCTGATAATCCTGGTTTGCGGTCGGATTCAGAGGTTCATAACGCGGTTCCGCTCCGCTGATTTCCACAGTCGGACCATTACATACCGCAGGTTGCGGCGCGACGGTGGTTTGCTGCTGACCGCCGTCATTAGTACATGCCGCGAGTAGTACTATCCCTGCCGCGACGCAGATTACAGGCAACTGCTTACGCATTGCGCACCCCTTATACGCTTTTCGACAACATTTTTCTGTGGGTGTGGATCGACATCACAATCCCGAACCCGGCCATCAGCACAATCAGTGCGGAGCCCCCGTAGCTGACCAGGGGTAAAGGTACTCCAACCACAGGCAGAATACCGCTCACCATACCAATATTTACGAAGACATAAACGAATAATATTAACATTAATCCGCCAGCCATCACGCGACCAAATGTAGTTTGCGCTCTGGCGGCAATCCACAGACCGCGCATTATCAGCAAAATATAGAGCGCGAGCAGAATCAGGATGCCCACCAGACCGAGCTCTTCCGCCAGTACCGCGAAGATAAAGTCGGTATGGCGTTCGGGTAAAAACTCCAGCTGCGACTGGGTGCCGTGGAGCCAGCCTTTACCGCGCAGGCCGCCTGAGCCAATGGCGATTTTAGACTGAATAATATGATAGCCCGCGCCCAGCGGATCGGTCTCCGGATCAAGGAGCATCATGACGCGCTGGCGTTGGTAATCGTGCATCAGGAAAAACCACAAAATAGGAATAAATGCAGCGATCAATACAATGGCGACCCCAATTAAGCGCCAGCTCAGACCAGACAAAAATAGGACAAAGAGACCGGAAAGGGCGACCAAAATAGACGTCCCGAGGTCCGGCTGGGCGGCAACCAGCAGGGTAGGCATAAAGATTAATACCAGGGCGATGGCGGTATTTTTCAGCGAGGGCGGGCAGACGTCGCGGTTAATAAAGCGGGCGACCATCAGCGGCACGGCGATTTTGGCTATTTCCGAAGGCTGAAAGCGAACGATTCCCAGATCGAGCCAGCGCTGCGCGCCTTTGGATATTGCGCCGAAGGCATCAACGGCGACCAGCAAAATGATACAAATGATATAGAGATAGGGCGCCCAGCCTTCATATACGCGCGGCGGGATCTGCGCCATCACCACCATAACCACCAGCCCCATCGCAATCTGACCAATTTTACGCTCCATCATGCCGATGTCCTGGCCGCTGGCGCTCCAGATGACCAATGCGCTGTAAACCAGTAACGCCAGCAGAATGAGTAGCATCGTGGGATCGATATGAATTTTATCCCAGAAGGTTTTTTTGTTCGGATTATCCGTCATGATTATTGGTCCTCCGCCGCTGCAACCACCGGGTTTTCCGCAGGCAAATGGGTGTTGTTGTCGCCCAGCATGATGTGATCAAGGATTTGGCGCATGATCGTGCCTACTGCCGGGCCTGCGCCGCCGTTTTCAAGGATGATCGCGACGGCGACCTGGGGATTGTTATACGGCGCAAAGGCGGTCATTAATTTATGGTCACGCAGGCGCTCGGCGATTTTATGCGCATTGTACGTTTCGTTGGCCTTCAGGCCAAAGACCTGCGCGGTGCCCGACTTCGCCGCGATTTTATAGGGCGCGCTGGCAAAATATTTATGAGCCGTGCCGTTAGGGCGGTTGGCGACGCCATACATTCCATCTTTCGCAATTTCCCAGTAGCCGGAGTGAATATCGCCCACCGGCGGCTCATGCGGCTGTACCCACGGCACCTGTTTACCGTTTTCCGCGGTGCTCATTAACAGATGCGGGACTTTAACTACACCGTCGTTAATAAGGATCATCAGCGCCTTACTCATCTGAATCGGCGTTGCCGTCCAGTAGCCCTGGCCGATGCCCACCGGAATCGTATCGCCCTGATACCACGGTTTTTTAAAGCGTTTCTGTTTCCACTCGCGGGTCGGCATATTACCAGAGCGCTCTTCTGCGAGATCAATTCCCGTATAGTGCCCATAGCCAAACTTACCCATCCATTCTGACAGGCGGTCGATTCCCATGTCATAGGCCACCTGATAGAAGAAGGTATCCGCCGACTCTTCAAGGGATTTGGTGATATTCAGATGCCCGTGGCCCCATTTTTTCCAGTCGCGGTAGCGTTTCTCAGACCCCGGCAACTGCCACCAGCCAGGGTCGAAAAGACTGGTGTTACGGGTGATGACGCCAGCGCTTAACGCCGATACGGCGACGTAAGGCTTAACGGTAGAAGCGGGTGGGTAGACACCCTGAGTCGCGCGGTTCACTAATGGCGTGTTCGGGTCGTTAAGCAGCCCGGAGTAATCTTTGCTGGAGATGCCATCCACGAAAAGGTTAGGGTCGTAACTTGGCATGGAGACCAGCGACAGCACGCCGCCGGTACGCGGATCGGTGACAATCACCGCCGCGCGACTGCCTGCCAGCAGCGTTTCAATATACTGCTGGAGCTTGAGATCCAGCGTCAGGTAGATATCGTGTCCGGCCTGCGGCGGCACCTCTTTGAGCTGGCGAATGACGCGGCCGCGGTTGTTGACTTCAACCTCTTCATAACCGGTTTGCCCATGCAGAATATCTTCATAGTAGCGCTCAATGCCCAGCTTGCCGATGTCATGGGTGGCGGCGTAGTTTGCCAGTTTGTTTTCTCTGTCGAGACGCTCGACGTCTTTATCATTGATTTTCGATACGTAGCCGATAACGTGGGTCAGCGCCGATCCGTATGGATAATAGCGGCGTTTATAGCCTTTGACTTCAACGCCCGGAAAACGGTACTGGTTGACGGCAAAGCGCGCGACCTGAACTTCCGTCAGGTTTGTTTTCACCGGAATAGAAGTAAAGCGATGGGATCGGGCGCGCTCTTTTTTAAAGGCGGCGATATCGTCGTCGTTTAAATCGACCACACTGCGTAGCGCATCCAGCGTTTGCTGAACGTTATCCACCTTTTCCGGCATCATTTCAATCTGATAGATAGTGCGGTTCAGCGCAAGGGGAATGCCGTTACGGTCGTAGATTATCCCGCGGCTTGGCGCAATTGGCACCAGCTTGATACGGTTTTCGTTCGAGCGGGTCTGGTAATCGGTAAAACGGAGGATTTGCAGATTATACAAATTGGCGATCAGTACGCCGGTCAGCAGCAAAATACCCAAAAAGGCGACCAGCGCCCGACGCACAAACAGTGCGGACTCAGCCGTATAGTCACGAAAAGAATTTTGTCGTTTCATCCGCTGCTTAATCTTCTCAAGACTTCACGATCACTCACGGTGATAAGGGTGGTTGGTTGTGATGCTCCACGCCCGGTACAAACTCTCCGCGACCAGAACCCGAACCAGTGGGTGAGGGAGCGTTAACGCCGAGAGCGACCAGCTCTGTTCCGCTGCCGCTTTGCAGGCGGGAGATAATCCTTCCGGGCCGCCAATCAGCAAACTGACGTCGCGCCCGTCCTGTTTCCAGCGCTCCAGCTCATTGGCTAACTGCGGCGTATCCCACGGCTTGCCTGGAATATCCAGGGTAACAATGCGATTCTTACCGGCGGCGGCCAGCATCTGCTCGCCCTCTTTGTCGAGAATGCGTTTGATATCCGCGTTCTTGCCGCGTTTGCCCGCAGGGATTTCGATCAGCTCAAAGGGCATATCTTTCGGAAAACGACGCAGATATTCCGTAAATCCCGTTTGAACCCAGTCGGGCATCTTCGTGCCGACAGCGACAAGTTGCAGCTTCACGCATTAACTCCAGAGTTTTTCCAGTTCATACAGGCGGCGACTTTCTTCCTGCATGACATGCACAATCACATCGCCCAGATCGACGACAATCCAGTCAGCCGCATTCTCGCCTTCGACGCCTAACGGCAGCATACCGGCCGCGCGCGACGACTGCACCACGTGGTCGGCAATAGACATAACGTGACGGCTGGAGGTGCCGGTACAAATAATCATACAGTCGGTGATACTGGATTTACCCTGAACATCTAAGGCGATGATGTCCTGACCTTTCAGGTCATCAATTTTGTCGATAACAAAATCCTGGAGTGCTTTACCCTGCAAGTTTTCCCCCTGGGTGAATAATTGCGTTATAACGATAGAAAAAGGCCAACAGGCTGGACCGGTAAGGCGTTGCGAGTTAACGCTAACCTTCCGGCGGGACGCCGTGTAGTATACCTGAATCAGCGGCGATACCGGGACTTATGTCGCCGGATCGGCGTTTAAAACCAGATTATCATCCCATCCCACGTCACAGAAAGCATCGCCATTTTTGTAAAACAATTTCTGCAAAGCTCTGCAAGGTGAAAAAAGCCTGGCTGCGGAGAATAACAGCCTGTCGGGGGCTGTCAATGGGCGAAACCGCTGCGGCGAGAAAAAACGGAAAATTCATCACTCAGGCCGCCAGACGGCACGACTATTTAATACTTTCAGGGTGGCGAACCCTTCGCATATGTCGATTGCGCTCCAGCATCCCTGTTCTACCCGGAAATGCCATAGCGAGGCGGCGGGCATTGCGAGCAGACGGGCAATCAACAGGCTGAGTACGCCCTGATGGCTGACGATCAGCAGGTTCTGGCAATCGCTAAACGCGTCGAGTCGCGAGATAAAGCGCTCTACGCGCCGGGTAAAAGCCTGAAAACCCTCGCCATTGGTCGGAACCGCATTCTGCCAGTCCGTACACCAGGCGGCATAGCTTTCGGCATCTTCATGGGTGAGGTCGCGGTGATGGCGCATTTCCCAGTCGCCGAAGTACATCTCATTAAGCTCAGGTAAGATGTGTTGCGGCGTATCCCGGCCCTCCAGTACGAGCCGGGCGGTATGGCGCGCGCGCTCCAGCTCGCTGCATAACACCCGGTCAAATGGCGCGTGGCGCAATAAAGTATGTAGCGTTTTCGCCTGGCCAATCCCTTTTTCCGTTAACGGCGTGGGAGCATGTCCGCTATACAACCCGGCGACATTGGCCTCGGTTTCGCCATGACGCACCAGCCACAATCGCATGGTATTCCTCATGAGGTTAAATGCGCAAAACATGATAATGCCCCTGATTGCGCAACGTTTTTTTCACTAAAATAGCATTTTTTGGCCGGAGGCATAATGGCGTTATTCAACAGCGCGCATGGCGGTAATATTCGGGAAGCCGCGACGGTGTTGGGCATCTCGCCTGACCAGTTACTGGATTTTAGCGCAAACATTAATCCGCTGGGTATGCCTGTCAGCGTGAAACGCGCGCTTATCGACAATCTGGACTGCATTGAGCGCTACCCGGACGCCGATTATTTTCATTTGCACCAGGCGCTGGCGCGTCATCATCAGGTGCCGGCATCGTGGATACTGGCGGGAAATGGCGAGACGGAGTCAATCTTTACCGTGGCGAGCGGTCTTAAACCGCGTCGTGCAATGATTGTCACGCCAGGTTTCGCGGAGTATGGCCGGGCGCTGGCGCAAAGTGGCTGTGAAATTCGTCGTTGGTCTCTACGCGAAGCGGATGGCTGGCAGCTTACCGATGCCATTCTTGAGGCGTTGACGCCCGATCTGGACTGCCTGTTTCTGTGTACGCCCAATAATCCTACCGGCCTGCTGCCGGAGCGGCAGTTATTACAGGCCATTGCCGATCGCTGCAAATCGCTGAACATTAACCTGATCCTGGATGAAGCGTTTATCGATTTTATTCCGCATGAGACGGGCTTTATGCCTGCTCTTAAAGATAATCCGCATATCTGGGTGCTGCGTTCGCTGACCAAATTTTATGCCATTCCCGGCCTGCGGTTGGGATATCTCGTCAACAGCGATGACGCGGCGGTGGCGCGGATGCGTCGCCAACAAATGCCGTGGTCGGTTAACGCGCTGGCGGCGCTTGCCGGTGAGGTAGCGTTACAGGATAGCGCCTGGCAACAGGCGACCTGGCATTGGTTACGGGAGGAGGGCGCCCGGTTTTATCAGGCGCTTTGTCAGCTCCCCCTGCTGACGGTCTATCCCGGGCGGGCAAACTATCTGTTGCTACGCTGTGAGCGAGAGGATATTGACCTGCAGCGACGGTTGCTGACGCAGCGGATTTTAATCCGTAGCTGCGCTAACTACCCGGGGCTGGACAGCCGCTATTATCGTGTGGCGATACGCAGCACTGCGCAAAACGAGCGTCTGCTGTCGGCGCTGCGCAATGTGCTTACTGGTATAACCCCTGCTGATTGATGTAGTTCAGCACGTTTTCCGGCAACAGATCGTCGCAGGATTCGCCTTTTTCCAGACGTTCGCGGATGAGGGTTGCGGAGATATTAAGCCAGGGCGTTTCCGCCAGGTAAATTTTACCGGCTGGCAACTGGTGCAGATCGTCCGGCGTATGGGTCAGATGCTGTTCCAGCCACTGCTGGTGTTGCGCCTGCGTCATTTCAAGGGGATAGCCCGGACGACGACAAACGATCAGGTGAGTGTTATCAAGGATGGTGTCGTAATCATGCCAGGTGGGGAAGTTAAGCAGAGAGTCCTGGCCGATAATAAACGCCAGCGGCGCTTCGGGGCCCTGTTCTTCGCGCCATGCTTTCAACGTTTGCGCAGTGTAAGAGGGCGCGTTTCGCTGTAGCTCGCGTTCATCCAGCGTAAAAAGCGGCTTATCGGCGATAGCCAGCTCCAGCATATATTTACGCTGCGCGCTGGAAGCTTCCGGCTGGGGGCGATGCGGCGGCACATTGTTAGGCATAATAATCACCCGCGATAAGCCGATCAGATTCGCCAGCGTTTCAACAGGTTTAAGATGTCCATAATGCACCGGATCAAAGGTGCCGCCGAATAAAGCCTGTAACGATTTCATATCACCCATCAATAAATACGTCTGCCAGCGCCTTATGGCAGAGCAGGAGCGACAGCCCTTCAAGATCTGCCCATACCGACTGACCATAATCCTGTTTGAGCGTAATTTCTGTACGCGTCAGTAACTGCACGGCCTGGCGAAGCTGTGCAGGATGGAGACGCTGCAACGCGTCGCCGATCATGGGGCGACGGTTTTGCCAGACCCGGTGTTTATCAAACAGCGCGCGTAACGGCGTATGCGCGGACTGACGTTTGAGATTTACCAGCAGCAGCAGCTCTCGCTGGAGGGTCCGCAGCAGAATAACCGGCTCGCTGCCTTCAAGGCGTAGCTGTTGCAGAATATGCAGCGCGCGTTTGCTTTTCCCCATCAGTAACGCATCCACCCAGTGGAAAGGGGTAAAGTGGGCGGCGTCATTGACGGCCTGCTCCACGCGAGGAAGCGTTAACTTACCGTCAGGCCAAAGCAGCGACAGCCGTTCCAGCGCCTGCGCCAGCGCCAACAGATTGCCCTCATAGCAATAGCACAGCAGTTGGTTCGCGGCGTCATCCAGTTGCAAATTCTGTGCTTTCGCTCTGGCGGCCACCCAGCGGGGAAGCTGCGCCTGCTCCGGCGTCTGACAACTGACCTGAACGCTACGGTCTGCCAGCGCGGTATACCAGGCGGCGTTTTCCTGCGCTTTGGTGAGCTTGTTTCCGCGTACTATTAATAACAGGTCGTCATGCAGCAGCTCGCTCAGGGTGGCGAGTTGCTCATTCATTGCCGCGTTAGGCCCGTTTTCCGGTAGTTGCAGCACCAGCGTTTGACGACTGGCGAACAGACTCATCGCCTGGCAGAGTGAGAAAAGCGATCCCCAGTCGGTACTGGGATCGAGAGTAAAAGCGTGGTGCTCTTCGAAGCCTTGCGACGCAGCCGCCAGACGAATAGCGTCCTGACTTTCCTGCAGCAGCAGCGGATCGTTGCCCAATAATAGATATGCCGCACGCAGCCCTTCGTTGAGCTGCGCGCGGAGTTGTTCAGGATACAACCTGATCATTAGTTACTCAGCGTAGTGGAGACGCGTGCTGGCGTAGAGGCGGGCACCGCCGTCTCATTGTCGGCGGTAGCCTCCTCTTTCGTCGCCTGAATATCCGCCGCGCGGACGCTGGTCAGCTTACGAATCAGCTGTTCAGCGGCTTTGTCGTACATCTCCTGAACGATCATGGCCTGCTCGTTATCCTTCGCCAACGCCATCTGCGGGTTATCGAAGAACGAACGGTACACTTTCGTGCTGATAGGATAGATGTCATGGCCCGGAATCAATACCGAGGCATTGACGGTCATCACCATCTGATATTCCGCCGTCTGGCCGTCCTGGAACACTGACGCCGTATCCTGCGAAATAGTCACCGTTCCAAGCCGCAGAGACGGAACGTCTTTGCGCGTTGTGTCTTTATCAAGCAGGTTTACGTTATTCAGCCGTAACTGATTACGTACCGCACGACTTAGCGGACCGTTCGGATCGCCTGAATCGAGGATCATCGTTTTCATTGAAGCCGGAACCTGCGTAGTGCTACGCAGATGCCAGCCGCATCCGGCGGTGACCAGCACCGCCAGAGATAACAACAGTGTTACCAGATATCGCACGCTTCCTCCCGCGCTTAGCCAACAACCAGATTGAGGAGTTTACCCGGAACGTAAATCACTTTACGCACGGTAACGCCATCAAGATATTTTGCCACCAGATGTTCCTGGCCTGCACGTTCACGCACCTGTTCTTCAGTGGCATCCACCGCAACGGTGATCTTACCGCGAACTTTACCGTTAACCTGCACGACAACCAGCGTGGTGTTTTCCACCATTGCCTGCTCGTCGGCAACCGGCCACGGCGCGTTGTCGATATCGCCTTCGCCACCCAGTTCCTGCCACAAGGTAAAGCAGACGTGCGGGGTGAACGGGTTAAGCATACGCACGACGGCCTGCAGCGCTTCCTGAAGCAGTGCGCGGTCTTGTTCGCCTTCCTGCGGGGCTTTCGCCAGTTTGTTCATCAACTCCATGATCGCCGCAATGGCGGTGTTGAACGTCTGACGGCGGCCGATATCATCGGTCACTTTGGCAATGGTTTTATGCACATCGCGACGCAGCGCTTTTTGATCTTCGCTCAGCGCATCGACGTTCAGCGCCGCGACAGGACCTTTAGCGGTGTGTTCGTAAACCAGCTTCCAGACGCGTTTAATAAAGCGGTTTGCGCCTTCTACGCCGGACTCCTGCCATTCCAGAGTCATATCCGCCGGAGAAGCGAACATCATAAACAGGCGTACCGTGTCCGCGCCATAACGTTCAACCATTACCTGCGGGTCGATACCGTTATTTTTCGACTTGGACATTTTACTCATGCCAGTGTAGACCAGCTCATGACCCGCTGCGTCTTTTGCTTTGACGATGCGGCCTTTTTCATCGCGCTCGACGATAGCGTCAACTGGCGAAACCCAGTTACGTTCGCCGTTCTCGCCGACATAATAGAACGCATCCGCCAGTACCATGCCCTGGCACAGCAACTGTTTAGCCGGCTCGTCAGAGGTGACCATGCCCGCATCGCGCATCAGCTTATGAAAGAAGCGGAAGTAGAGCAGGTGCATGATGGCATGTTCAATACCGCCGATGTAGATATCGACTGGCAGCCAGTAGTTTGCCGCTTTCGAATCCAGCATTCCTTCCTGATACTGCGGGCAGGTGTAACGCGCGTAGTACCATGACGATTCCATAAAGGTGTCGAAGGTGTCGGTTTCACGCAGCGCCGGCATACCGTTAACGGTGGTTTTCGCCCACTCAGGATCGGCCTTGATCGGGCTGGTGATGCCGTCCATGACGACATCTTCCGGCAAAATAACCGGCAGTTGATCTTCCGGCGTCGGCAGCACGGTGCCGTCTTCCAGGGTGACCATCGGGATCGGCGCGCCCCAGTAACGCTGACGGGAAACGCCCCAGTCACGCAGACGGTAGTTCACTTTACGCTCGCCGACGCCTTTTTCCGCCAGTTTATCGGCAATGGCGTTAAACGCTGCTTCAAAGGCCAGGCCGTCAAACTCGCCGGAGTTAAACAGCACGCCTTTTTCGGTCAGCGCCTGTTCGGAAAGATCCGGCTCGGAACCGTCGGCGGCCAGAATCACCGGCTTGATGGTCAAACCGTATTTGGAGGCAAATTCGTAGTCGCGCTGATCGTGACCCGGAACGGCCATCACCGCGCCAGTGCCGTACTCCATCAGGACAAAGTTTGCCGCCCAGACCGGGATCTCTTCGCCAGTTAACGGATGAATCGCTTTAAAGCCGGTGTCGACGCCTTTTTTCTCCATGGTCGCCATTTCGGCTTCGGCCACTTTGGTGTTACGGCATTCGTCGATGAACGCCGCCAGCTCGGCGTTGTTCGCCGCCGCTTTTTGCGCCAGCGGATGACCGGCGGCCACCGCCAGGTAAGTGGCGCCCATAAAGGTATCCGGACGGGTGGTATAGACGGTCAGGGTGTTATCGTAACCCTTCACATCGAAGGTGATTTCCACGCCTTCAGAGCGGCCAATCCAGTTGCGCTGCATCGTTTTTACGGTATCAGGCCAGTGGTCCAGCTTATCCAGATCGCGCAACAGCTCGTCTGCGTAAGCGGTGATTTTGATAAACCACTGTGGGATCTCTTTACGCTCAACTTTGGTGTCGCAACGCCAGCAGCAGCCGTCGATCACCTGTTCGTTGGCGAGAACGGTCTGATCGTTCGGGCACCAGTTAACGGCAGAAGTCTTCTTGTACACCAGGCCTTTTTTATACAGCTCGGTGAAGAATTTCTGTTCCCAACGGTAGTATTCCGGGGTGCAGGTCGCGATTTCACGGCTCCAGTCATAGCCAAAACCCAGCGTTTTGAGCTGGTTTTTCATGTACGCGATGTTGTCGTACGTCCACGGCGCCGGCGCGGTGTTGTTCTTCACCGCCGCGCCTTCCGCCGGCAGGCCGAAGGCGTCCCAGCCGATTGGCTGCAGCACGTTTTTGCCCAGCATACGCTGGTAGCGGGCAACCACGTCGCCGATGGTGTAGTTACGTACGTGGCCCATGTGTAGTCGGCCAGAAGGATAGGGAAGCATCGACAGGCAGTAATACTTCTCTTTGCTCTCGTCTTCGGTCACTTCAAATGTGCGCTTCTCATCCCAGTGAAGCTGTACTTTGGATTCTATCTCTTCCGGGCGGTATTGCTCTTGCATGGCAGCCAGTAGTCCTGTTTTCGATACAGCTACAAATGTAGCTTTAGAGGTGGTGTTTAGATCCGCATAGCATAGCCCAAACACGCACGTCAAAACAGGGGGTAGAACATTTGTCGCGCCAGGCGTTCATGAGGAGGTGACGCAAAATGCGACACGACTGAGGCAAATTACCGCAGTTCCTGTCACCGCCAGATCGGCCCATAAAAATAAAGTCATATAAACCATGCAGTTAAAAAATGGCACGCCTTTTGATTAGGGAAGACAGGACTAAAGCAAAGGAGTTAATCGTGAAAAAAAATGCAGTGGTGATTCACCCTCAGGATTGCGTCGCGACGGCTATTACGGCGCTCAAGGCCGGCGAAACCGCCACAATGTTCATTGGCGAACGCGAGATAAGCGTTGTGTTACATCAGGATGTGCCATTTGGCCACAAATTCGCCATCTGCGATGTGCCTTTTCATGGCGAAGTTTATAAATATGGCGAATCCATTGGCCGCGCCACTCAGGAAATAAAAAGTGGCGACTATGTGCACGTCCACAATGTGGAAAGCGAACGCGGACGTGGTGACTGGAAATAATATAAAACAAGGGAAAATGATTATGAGCAATGAGACTTTTTTGGGTTTCCGCCGCCCTGACGGCCGTTTTGGCATCCGTAATTATGTACTGATTTTACCTACCAGCGTTTGTGCGAATAAAGTCGCCCAGGATATTGCCCGGCAGGTAAAAGGCGCGACATGGGTGAATAACGATTTTGGCTGCTGCCAGGTGGCAGGCGATGCGCGTCTGACGGAAAAGACATTGATTAATGTGGCGAATAATCCCAACGTCGGCGCTATTGTGGTTGTGGGCTTAGGCTGTGAAGGCGCGGAGCCGCTGCGCATCGCAGAAGAGATTACCGCATTTGGCAAACCGACCTCCTGCATCACCATTCAGGAAGAGGGCGGCACGCTTAAATGTCAGGCCAGGGGGATTTCGCTGGCCCGCGACTATGCGCAACAACTCTCCATGCAAAAACCGCAGCAAGCACCGGTTAGCGAGCTGCTGCTGGCGATGGAGTGCGGCGGGTCAGATACGACATCGGGGCTGGCGTCTAACCCTTCCTGCGGGGTCGCCTCGGATAAGCTGATACGCTGCGGCGGAAGCTCAATTCTTTCTGAAACGACGGAATTTATTGGCGCCGAGCATGTGATGGCGAAACGTGCGGTGACGCCGGAGGTTGGTCAACAGCTCATTGATTTAGTGGTCGGCTGCGAGGCGCGAGCAAAAGCGCTGGGCGAGGATATTCGCGGGGGACAGCCGACGCCGGGCAATATTAAAGGCG
The DNA here is from genome assembly GCF_017571995.1 of Salmonella sp. 32031103-2018-00083-FB-01-SM-01. Classification (NCBI taxonomy): domain Bacteria; kingdom Pseudomonadati; phylum Pseudomonadota; class Gammaproteobacteria; order Enterobacterales; family Enterobacteriaceae; genus Salmonella; species Salmonella sp. 32031103-2018-00083-FB-01-SM-01. The sequence continues at coordinate 251,164 of NZ_JAGEQL010000003.1, read as the reverse complement.
GGTTGACTACCATTGAAGAAAAATCGTTAGGCTGTATGCATAAAGCGGGTCATGCGCCACTACAGGGTGTACTGGAATATGCCGATAGTCCAACGCATCCGGGCCTGTGGATTATGGATACCCCGGGGCAGGATATTGAATCTATTTCCGGCATGGTGGCGGGTGGAGCGCAGATCGTTATTTTTACTACCGGTCGCGGAACGCCTGCCGGTAACCCAATAGCGCCGGTAATAAAAATTACGGGTAATAAAGCAACGTGGGAAATGATGCAGGACAATATTGATATTGATGTGTCCGCCATTATGTCTGGCGAGGCTTCTATTACGCAAATGGGCGAGGAAATTTATCAGGAAATTTTACGCGTCGCGAATGGGAAAACGACTAAATCAGAAGATTTAGGTCATAACGAATTCTCTATTTATAAGATCGCGCCGACGTTCTGATACCAAATCGGGCAGCACAAGCTGTCCGGTTATCTCCTGGGAATAAGCTATGAAAATTAAAAAAACACTGGAACGTTTTCCTGGTGGTATGATGGTTGTACCGCTAATCATCGGCGCATTGTTTAAAACCTTTGCGCCGGAGGCGCTGGAAATAGGCGGTTTTGTCACCTCTATTTCGCATGGTGCAATGGCGATTTTAGGCATGTTTTTAGTCTGTATGGGCGCGGATATCCAGTTTAAAGCCGCGCCGAAAGCGCTGAAAAAAGGCGCTGCGATCACCTTTGCGAAATTTGCCAGCGGCGTGATTATTGGCATTCTGGTCGGAAAATTTTGCGGCCCGGATGGGTTATTAGGTCTGTCGGCTTTAGCGATTATTTCGGCGATGACCAACTCGAACAGTGGGTTATATGCCGCGTTGGTTGGGGAGTACGGCGATGAAACTGACGGCGGCGCGATTGCGGTAATATCGTTGAACGATGGTCCCTTTTTCACCATGCTGGCGTTAGGGTCGGCAGGCATGGTGTCGATACCCTTTATGAATCTGGTGGCGGTTATTATTCCCATTATCATTGGCATGATTTTGGGCAATCTGGATGAGGACATGCGCAAGTTTCTTAAACAGGGCAGTGTGGTAACGATTCCCTTTTTTGCCTTTGGGTTAGGATACGGTATTGATTTCGCAAGACTTATCACGGCAGGTTCTTCAGGCATTTTACTGGGACTCATGACGGTGGCGATTGGCGGATTTTTTAATATTTTCGCCGATCGTCTGACGGGAGGTAGCGGCGTGGCAGGCGCGGCGGTCTCCACTACCTCTGGCAACGCCGTCGCGACGCCAGCGGCAATCGCGCTGCTCGATCCGCATTTTACCGACCTGGCGTCGACGGCGGCGGCGCAGGTGGCGGCCTCGACGATTATTACCGCTCTGTGCGCCCCATTCCTGACCGTATGGATAAAAAAACGCTACGATCGTAAACTGAACCCAGCCGCCGCAGGCGGTTAGCGTTTCGGCGGAAAATAAATCACGACGGGCGGTCTCGCCCGTTCATAAACCAACAGGATGGTGAGTGATGAATAAGACGAAAGATATAGCCGCATCTCCTCTCTGTTTTGTCTCTCCTTACCCTCAACTGGCAAAGGCTGCCGAGGCGCTGGTCGCGCGGTTGGATTACGCCGTCACTATTCATCAAACGACGCTTAATCGTATCCTGGATGAGCTACCTTTATTAGAGTCTCGTGGGCACCAGGTACTGATTAGTCGTGGCGGCTGTGCGGAAATATTAAAAAAGCACAGTAAATTACCGGTAGTCGAAATTAAAATGTCCGGCTACGACATTCTTGATGCGCTTATCCCTTTTAAAGGACAAAAAGGCACTGTCGGTATTGTCGGCTTTTCCAGTGTGATCAAAGGATGCGCGCGCGTAGCGGAACAGTTAAATATTAACTATAAAATTTTTACCTTACAGGGAAATGATAAAGAAACGATTTCTTGCCTGAAGCAACAATTAGCGTCCACGCCATTAGATTGCATTGTTGGCGATACCGTTTGTCAGGATTATTTTTCACCGCTGGGCTCGCAATTCCGTTTACTTGATTCCAGCCCCGCCTCAATAACCGAAGCTCTGGAAGAGGCCCGCTCATTATATCTGGCTTTTCGCAGCCAATTACTCGAGCGTCATCATCTGCAGCTGATTCTCGATCAGTTTGATAAAGCTGTTATCACGCTTGATGATACCGGCGCGTTACTGCATTACAATAAATATGCGAGCCAACTTTTTAAAGTTAACGCCTCCGGTGAAATTTATGACGCGTCTTTCCTGAAACAGGTATTGCACCAGGAGCGGCATACATTACGCGAGGGAAAAACCGTCAGCGCGAAAGTCGTCGATACGCCGCAAGGCGCGATGGTGGTTAATCTGTATCCGGTATTTGCGGCCAGACAGTTAAGCCGGGTAGTGTTGACGATGCAAACCGTCTCCAGTTTACAGGGGGCGGAACATCATGTTCGCCGCCAGGAACTGTCTCGCCGCGGCTTGAGCGCCCGCTATCATTTCGACGATCTGCTTACCGAAAACCCGGAAATGCTGCGTCGTCTGGCGATCATTAAAAATTATGCCGGTACGGACGCGACTATCTTAATTAATGGCGAAAGCGGGACGGGAAAAGAGGTGCTGGCGCAAAGTATTCATAATGCCAGCCAACGCGTCAACGGCCCGTTTGTCGCCATTAACTGCGGCGCGATGGCCCCTCAGATTCTGGAGAGCGAACTCTTTGGCTATGTCGCCGGCGCATTTACCGGCGCGTCGCCGAAAGGCAAAATAGGCCTGTTTGAATTAGCGCACCACGGTACCATTTTTTTGGATGAGATTAGCGAACTGGATAAACCGCTACAGACGCGCTTATTACGGGTATTGCAGGAGCGGCAGATTATGCGGCTGGGCTCAGACCAGATGATACCTGTTGATATTCGCGTGATTGCAGCGACCAATCAGACATTAACGAAGCTCATTGCGGACGGGACATTTCGCGAAGATCTTTACTATCGGCTTAACGTATTAAAAGTGACCACCATCCCGCTACGCAAACGTCCGGAGGATATCAAAGCCATCGGCCTGTCGCTGCTTACCAGTTTCAGCCAGCATTATAAACGCCCGGCACTAACGTTAACCCCGGCGCTGTGGCAAGAGCTTCAGCGCTTCGCCTGGCCCGGAAACGTCAGGCAGTTAAGCAATATTATCGAACGGCTGGTGCTCTCTATTGATCACTCCCCGGCAACGCTGGATGAGGGCCGCCTCTTGCTGGACGATCTGGAAGAGGGGAGCCGACGCGAGCCAAGTACCTGCCACGACTGCCAGATGTTGGCTGGCGATTATAAAACGATTCGCCTGCGTATTTTGAGAAAATTATTAGAGGCGGAAAGGGATAATAAATCGTTAGTGGCGAAACGATTAAATGTCGATCGTACCTCGCTGACGCGCTGGATACGCGAGTCGGCCTGACAAGAATTTACAGACTCTGTGGGCAGCCTTGCAAAGCGTAACGCAAATAACGTCTATTATTATAGGCAGTTAACGATCCAAGAGGTGAAGTGATGAACAAGGTTGCTCAATATTACCGTGAACTGGTGGCCTCATTAAGCGAGCGTTTACGCAATGGCGAGCGCGACATTGATGCGCTGGTGGAGCAGGCGCGCCAGCGCGTGATGCAAACAGGGGAGTTAACGCGAACCGAGGTGGACGAACTGACGCGCGCTGTCAGACGCGATCTGGAAGAGTTCGCCATGAGCTACGAAGAGAGCCAGGAAGATAGCGTCTTCTTGCGGGTGATTAAAGAGAGTCTCTGGCAGGAACTGGCGGACATTACCGACAAAACCCAGCTGGAATGGCGCGAGGTATTCCAGGATTTGAATCACCACGGCGTGTATCACAGCGGTGAGGTGGTGGGATTGGGGAATCTGGTGTGCGAGAAGTGCCACTATCATCTGGCGGTTTACACGCCGGATGTGTTGCCGCTGTGCCCGAAGTGTGGGCACGACCAGTTTCAGAGAAGACCGTTTGAGCCGTGAGAGGAAGAGCGCCGGTGCGTCTTATCCGGCCTACCAAAAATCGTTCACGTAGGCCGGATATGGCGAAGCTGCCATCCGGCAAATATTACGCGTAAAACTTCAGCCGTTCCGCCAGCAAATCGACAAATCCCTGGCGGTCTACATCGACCATCACCGTTGCATTCGGCTTATTCCCCGTCAGGAAATAATAATCCACCACCGTCATCCCCTGGGTGTATTTCCCCTGGGTTTCCACGCCAACCCAACGCTCAACGGTGGTGAAAATCTCGGGTTTCAGCAGCCAGGCGATGGTGCATGGGTCATGCAGCGGCGCGCCGACAAATCCCCATTTTTCGTCTTTGTGGTACTCCATAAAGAAGTCCAGCAGTTCGGCAACGATGGTGGAAATCGGGTTGCCAATAGCGCGAAAGCGTTCGATATCGGCGGCGTGAATCTGCGCCTTATGGGTGACGTCCAGCCCGGCCATCACCACCGGAATGCCTGACTGGAAGACAATTTCTGCCGCTTCCGGGTCGACGTAAATATTAAATTCCGCAGCGGGCGTCCAGTTACCCAATCCCATTGCTCCGCCCATGATCACAATGCGGGCGATTTTCGTATGCAGTTCCGGATGGCTATTCAGCAGCAGCGCCACGTTGGTCTGTGGGCCAGTGGAGACGATGGTGACTGGCTGTGAACTCTCACGCAGTGTTTTTGCCATCAGCTCAACGGCAGTGCCGCTTTGCGGGGCGAATGACGGCTCGGGCAGCGCCGGGCCGTCAAGACCACTTTCGCCGTGAACGTTATCGGCGATAATCAGTTCGCGCATGAGAGGTTTCACCGCGCCGCCCGCCACCGGAATATCCGGGCGTTTGAGCAGTGTCAGCATCCGCAGCACGTTGCGCAGGGTCTTATCCGGCGTCTGGTTGCCGGCGGAAGAAGTGATCGCTTTCACTTCCAGTTCAGGGGAGGCGAGGGCGAGAACGAGGGCGATCGCGTCATCATGACCCGGATCGCAATCAATAATAATGGGCAGTGCCATAGCGGTTCCTTGTAAGCGGTACTTTGTGACAAGGTTAACGCCCGGCTGGATACGTTTCGAGAAGCGAAGCGGTAAAGCGTGAGATAGCGCGCACTCTGACGTGCGCGCCGGGAAGATTAGTGCAGGATTTTCGCAAGGAAGTCTTTTGCGCGATCGGAACTGGGGTTAGCGAAGAACTCCTCTTTTGGCGAATCTTCGACGATTTTACCTTCATCCATAAAGATCACCCGGTTAGCCACTTTACGGGCAAAGCCCATTTCGTGCGTCACCACCATCATGGTCATCCCTTCGTTCGCCAGTTCGACCATCACGTCCAGTACCTCGTTGATCATTTCCGGATCGAGTGCGGAAGTCGGTTCATCGAATAACATGGCAATGGGGTCCATACATAGCGCACGGGCGATGGCGACACGCTGCTGCTGACCGCCGGAAAGCTGCGCCGGGAACTTGTTGGCATGTGCAGACAGACCAACGCGCTCCAGCAGCTTCAGGCCTTTATCGCGGGCGGCGGCCTTATCGCGTTTCAGCACTTTCACCTGCGCCAGCGTCAGGTTTTCGATGATCGACAGGTGGGGAAATAGCTCGAAGTGCTGGAATACCATGCCCACGCGGGAACGCAGTTTCGCCAGATCGGTTTTTTTGTCGTTCACAATAATGCCGTTAACGGTAATTTCGCCTTTTTGCACCGGTTCCAGACCGTTGACGGTCTTAATTAGCGTGGATTTACCGGAACCCGATGGCCCGCAGACTACCACCACCTCACCTTTTTTCACTTCTGTTGAACAATCGGTCAGCACCTGAAAGTGACCATACCATTTTGAAACATTTTTCAGGGTAATCATTAAACTGTCCTTTTCTTCAAATAGCTGACCAGCAACGACGCGCTCAGGCTGATAACAAAATAAACGGCGCCGGCGAACAGAATCATTTCGACCTGAGTTCCGTCACGCTCGCCGATAGTCGACGCGGTGCGGAAGAAGTCCGCCAGGCTGAGTACATAAACTAAAGAGGTGTCCTGAAATAGCACGATGCCCTGCGTAAGCAACAGCGGCACCATCGCCCGAAACGCCTGCGGCAGAATAATGAGCTTCATCGACTGCCAGTGGGTCATCCCCAGCGCCAGCGCGGCGCTGGACTGCCCGCGGGAAATACTTTGAATACCGGCGCGAATAATCTCGGAATAGTAGGCCGCTTCAAACATAGAGAATGCCACCATCGCGGAGATCAGGCGGATATCGGTTTTCGGCGATAGTCCCAGCACGTTTTGCAGAAAGCCGGGTACAATCAGATAGAACCACAGCAAGACCATCACCAACGGGATGGAACGGAAAACGTTAACATACGCTTTAGCAAACCAGGCGATAGGGGTAAAGCTTGAGAGGCGCATGACGGCCAGAATGGTTCCCCAGACTATCCCCACGACAACGGCGGTGACGGTGATCTTCAGCGTGATGACCAACCCGGCCAGCAGGTAAGGCAGTGAGGGGATAATCGAACTCCAGTCAAATTCGTACATTATTTGCTCCCCACGTTGCCCGGCAGGCGGACTTTGCGTTCAACCAGGCTCATGACCAGCATGATAACGGCGTTAATCAGCACATAGGCCAGCGTAATGGCGGTGAAGGATTCCCAGGCGTGCGCCGAGTAATCCAACAGTTTGCCTGCCTGCGCCGCCATATCCACCAGGCCGATGGTTGAGGCAATAGCCGAGTTTTTCACCAGGTTCATCATCTCTGACGTCATTGGCGGCACGATAACGCGATAGGCATTCGGCAGCAGGACATAGCGATAAGCCTGCGGCAGCGTTAGCCCCATCGCCAGCGCCGCGTTCTTCTGCCCGCGAGGCAGAGACTGAATCGCGGCGCGCACCTGTTCGCAAACGCGGGCGGCGGTAAACAGTCCCAGACAGATCATTGAGGAGAGGAAAAACTGAATATTGGGATCGAGTTCCGCCTTAAACCACATGCCAAGATCTTCCGGCAACAGTTCAGGCACCACCAGGTACCAGGTGAAGAATTGCACGATCAGCGGCACGTTACGGAACAGTTCTACGTACAATGTGCCCAGTCCGGAGAGGAAACGGTTGGGAACGGTACGTAAAATGCCGAAAATAGATCCTACCAGGAAAGCGATAATCCAGGCGGTAATCGAAAGGGCTACGGTGACCTGAAAACCACTCCATAGCCAGCCGAGATAGGTGGTATTGCCGAAGGGGGCTTCCTGTAAAAAAATACCCCAGTTCCAGTCTATTGACATACATCTACTCCGAAAAAAAAGGGTAGCAGTGCTACCCTCGAAGATTGTTGCCCGGCGATTTGCGGTTTCAGGCCCGAGGGGGAACGACCATCAGGCTTATAGTCTGTCCGTGCTGAGCGACAATCGAGAGGACAGGAGTCCCGTCCCATTTAGTTTTAGTTAGTTAAGCGCTTTATCATTCGGTGCTTTGAACAGGGCTTTCATCTCGTCAGACAATTCGAAATTCATGTTCAGGTTTTTCGGTGGGATCGGATTTTTAAACCACTTATCAAACCACTTTTCCGCTTCGCCGGAGGTTTGCGCCTGAGCGATGGTATCGTCCATCAACTTTTTAAACTCAGGGTCGTTTTTACGCAGCATACAGCCGTAGGCTTCCTGGGACTGCGGTTTACCGACAATCTCCCAGTTATCCGGTTTCTTGGCTTTGGCGCGCTCGCCGGCCAGCAGCGCGTCATCCATCATAAAGGCGACGGCGCGACCGCTTTCCAGGGTGCGGAACGAGTCACCGTGGTCTTTCGCGCTAATAATACGCATCCCCATCTTTTGCTCTTCGTTAAGCTTATGCAGCAGAATTTCAGAGGTCGTCCCGGAGGTGACGACGACCGCTTTGCCTTTCAGATCCGGGAAATCTTTAATATCGCCGCCTTTTTTAGTCAGCAGTCGCGTCCCGACGACGAAAATCGTATCGGAGAAGGCGGCCTGTTTCTGGCGCTCAAGGTTGTTAGTCGTTGAACCACATTCAAAATCGAAGGTTCCGTTTTGCAACAGCGGAATACGGTTTTGCGAGGTGATCGGAATCAGCTTCACCTGCAGATCCGGCTTGTTAAGTTTCTTTTTTACCGCTTCCACAATGGCGTTGGAGTAGTCCTGGGAATAGCCGACCACTTTCTGCTGGTTGTCGTAATAAGAAAAGGGCACAGAAGATTCGCGATGCCCGACGACGATCACGCCATTTTTAGCGATCTTGTCCAGGGTGCTACCAGCGGCAGGCGCGCCATCTTCTGCGTGCGCAAGGCCCGCAGACAGTCCCATGACCAGCATTGCTGTGGTTAGCTTACGTAATTGCATATCCAACTCCTTTATCATCTGCGCCGTCGACGCATTGATAGCTATTGTGATGTTGTTATTGCCTGCAACTTGCGCGTGCAGTGTTATGTGTGTTTGTTAACATTTAGTGTGGCTTGTTGTAAATATTTTGCTGCGATATTGTTTATTTTTGCGAAGTGCGCCGCACCGTTCAGAGGCAAAAATCCTACATTGCACCGTTCAGGTGCTACCGATGATCGATTTTGGTGCGACCAGGTTGCACAAGCAGCCAGAACAGGTTTGCCATGTTTAACAAAGCAATAGACGTGCCAGAATGGGGGAAAAAGGAGAATTTTCAGGCCGGATAAATGAAGCGCTATCCGGCCTGGGGAGAGATTATTTCCGTCGTTGTCGCAGACTCATCACTACCGCGCCAAAAGCAAACAGCGCGGTCAGTACCCATAGCGGCCAGTTGCCGGTACGAGCATAGGGAGTTAACCCCGTGGTCGGCGTGACTTTGGTGGTCAGCACCTGGCGTGTGAACTGCGGGATCATCGCCTGAATTTCGCCCTGCGGGCCAATCACCGCCGTAATACCGTTATTAGTACTGCGCAGTAACGGACGCGCCAGCTCCAGCGAACGCATCCGCGCCATCTGGAAATGTTGCCACGGGCCAATGGACTTACCAAACCAGGCGTCGTTAGAAATCGTCAGCAGGTAGTCGGTGTCCGGGCGGAAGTTATCCCGCACCTGTTCGCCAAGAATAATTTCATAACAGATTGCCGCCGTCAGCTTATAGTCGTGCGCATGTAACTGCGGCTGGATATAAGGGCCGCGGCTAAAGGAGGACATGGGCAGATCGAAGAACGGCGCCAGCGGACGCAGGATAGACTCCAGCGGAACGAACTCGCCAAAGGGTACAAGGTGATTTTTATTGTAGCGATTGGGCGAGTCATAACTGTATGGATTATCTTTGCCCAACGTAATAATCGTATTGTAGGTGTCGTATCGATTCTGTTTATTGAGACGCGCATCGACAATACCGGTGATCAGCGTGCTATTTTTTTCGCGTAACATCTCGTCCAGCGAACGAAGGAAGGGCTGCTGATTGATTTCGAGATCCGGAATCGCCGACTCAGGCCAGATAATAATCTGTGATTTGCCTAATTCTGGGCGGGTTTCGTTGAGATAAATTTTTAGCGTATTCAGTAGCTGGTTTTCGTCCCACTTCAGCGACTGCGGAATATCGCCCTGCACCAGCGATACCTGGGTCGCTTTGGTCGGTTCCAGCGTAAACCACTGGATATAACGTAGCGGAAAGGGCAAAGCAAACAGAATCACGGCGACAGCCAGCGGACGCCAGTTCCGCGTCGCCAGTGCCAGCGCTAACAGGCCGCTGATCATCATCAGCAGGAAGTTGATCGCTTCGACGCCCATTACCGGCGCCAGGCCTTTTAGCGGGCCGTCGACCTGACTATAGCCAAATTGCAGCCAGGGGAAGCCGGTCAGCACCCAGCCGCGTAAAAATTCGGTGATTTGCCATATTGCAGGCGCGGCGATAGCGACGCGCAGCCAGTTGGTTTTTGGCCACAGGCGCGACAAAATCCCGGCAAACAGTCCGGTATACAGCGAGAGATAAGCTGCAAGCAGCACCACCAGAAAAACGTTAACCGGGCCCGGCATGCCGCCAAACTGCGCGATACTGACATAAACCCAGTTAATCCCGCTACCGAAAAGTCCGAGTCCCCAGCAATAGCCGATGGCGGCAGACTGGAGCGGGCGGCGATTGAACGTTAAGGCCTGCAGCCCGATAAGCGATACTATCGCTGCGGGCCAGACGTCATACGGAGAGAAAGCCAGTGTTCCGCAGGCGCCGAATAATAACGCCAGCAGCAGGCGAATACGCTGGCGTTCAATTAACGAGGCAAATGCCATTTTTAGTCCACTATTGCTGTTATTCGTCCAGTTTTGGCTGGGGCGAGTCATCCGGGATCCTGACATGCACCTGAATAATACGACGACTATCGGCCATCGCCACTTTGAACTGGTAACCATCAATGTCAATGGTTTCGCCGCGGGCCGGTAAATGGCCGAACGCCTGCATCACCAGTCCGCCGATGGTATCGACTTCTTCATCGCTGAAGTGGGTGCCGAAAGCGTCATTGAAGTCTTCAATCGACGCCAGCGCGCGAATCGTCCAGGTATGGCGGCTAAGCTGACGGAAGTCGATATCGTCTTCTTCGTCATACTCATCTTCAATTTCACCGACAATCAGTTCGAGGATGTCTTCGATAGTCACCAGGCCGGAAACGCCGCCAAACTCATCGATAACGATGGCCATATGGTAGCGCTGGGAGCGGAATTCCTTGAGCATACGGTCAACCCGTTTGCTTTCCGGTACGACAACCGCGGGGCGTAACACTTTGTCCATGCTGAAGGCTTCGGCATCGCTGCGCATAAACGGCAGCAAATCTTTGGCCATCAGAATCCCTTCAATGTGATCTTTATCTTCGCTGATCACCGGAAAACGCGAGTGGGCGGACTCGATGATAACATCGAGACATTCGTCCAGGGTCTGGTTGCGTTTCAGGGTAATCATCTGGGAGCGCGGGATCATAATATCGCGAACGCGCTGGTCGGCGATGTCCATTACGCCTTCGAGCATATCGCGCGTATCTTCATCGATAAGCTCGTTCTGCCCGGAATCACGGATCAGCGCCAGCAACTCATCACGGTTTTTAGGTTCCCCGTGGAAAAGCTGGCTGAGTAGCAGGGAAAAAAATCCCTTTTTACTGTTTACTGTGTCACTACTGTGTGAATTGTCGTCGCTCATGGCGTCGTATGGGTTCTCATGTTAGTTAATACAAAGCTCGTCATGCGTATACTCAGCTGTGACGGCATGTTTTGCCTGATGGCGCTACGCTTATCAGGGCTACAAAAGGCATGAATGTAGGCCGGATAAGGCGCAAGCGCCGCCATCCGGCAAGTTACTATTCTGCAATCTTCTCGGCAATGTACGGATCCTCATAGCCCATAGCAAGCATAATCTCCGTTTCGAGAGACTCCATCTCTTCCGCTTCGTCATCGTCGATATGATCGTAACCCAGCAAATGCAGGCTACCGTGCACGACCATGTGCGCCCAGTGCGCCTCCAGCGGCTTGCTCTGTTCCTGCGCTTCCTGCTCCACGACCTGACGGCAAATAATCAGATCGCCCAGTAGCGGCATTTCAATGCCGGGGGGCGCTTCAAACGGGAAGGAGAGAACATTAGTGGGTTTATCTTTCCCGCGGTACGTCAAATTAAGGTCATGGCTTTCGGCCTCATCCACCAGACGGATTGTGACTTCCGCCTCTTCCTGAAACTGCGGAATAACGCCGTCCAGCCAGCGTTGAAACTGAGCTTCATCCGGCAGGCCCGCGTGGTTTTCACAGGCCAACTGTAAATCGAGGATCACCTGGCTCATTTCTGTTTCTGCTCCTGGGCTTCACGCTTACGCTCTGCCGCCAACGCCGCTTTGCGTTTTTGTTCTGCCTCTTCCCAGGCTTCATAGGCGTTAACAATGCGGGCAACGACCGGATGGCGCACCACGTCTTCGCTGTGGAAGAAGTTAAAGCTGATTTCATCGACTTCCGCCAGCACTTCAATGGCATGACGCAAGCCGGATTTGGTGTTGCGTGGCAGGTCAATCTGCGTCACGTCACCGGTGATCACCGCTTTCGAGTTAAAGCCGATACGCGTCAGGAACATCTTCATCTGTTCGATAGTGGTGTTCTGGCTTTCATCCAGAATGATAAAGGCGTCGTTTAATGTGCGTCCGCGCATATAGGCCAGCGGCGCGACTTCAATCACATTGCGCTCAATCAGCTTCTCGACTTTTTCAAAGCCGAGCATTTCGAACAGCGCGTCATACAGCGGACGCAGGTACGGGTCCACTTTCTGACTTAAATCGCCTGGCAGGAAGCCCAGTTTTTCGCCCGCTTCCACCGCCGGACGGGTCAGCAGAATACGGCGAATCTCCTGGCGCTCCAGGGCGTCTACCGCAGCGGCGACCGCAAGATAAGTTTTACCGGTACCCGCCGGGCCGACGCCAAAGGTAATATCGTGATCGAGAATATTGGCGATGTACTGCGCCTGGTTCGGGGTACGCGGTTTAATCACGCCGCGCTTAGTTTTGATATTAATAGCTTTGCCATAGTCAGGCACGCTTTCCGCGCTCTGTTCCAGCACCCGCGCTTCTTTGATCGCCAGATGAATTTGTTCCGGTTCGATATCCTGAGTCTGGCCGCGCATCGGTGCGGTATCGACATACAGACTTCGCAAAATATCTGTCGCCGCGGTCACGCAAATCGGACGACCGGTCAGTTTAAAGTGATTGTCACGGCGGTTGATTTCAATACCGAGACGACGTTCGAGCTGTTTAATATTGTCATCAAACGGCCCGCAAAGGCTCAACAGACGGGCGTTGTCTGCGGGCTCAAGGGTAATTTCGCGAGTGTCTATATTCAAACTGTTCCTCTTGTATCTGTATCGCCGGACGCTGAACATTTACCGGCATCTAAGGAAATTATTCACGCCATAGGGAAAAGGCGCAAGCATTGCAATGAAGATGGGGATGGAGAGAGAAAATTGCAAGGCCCGTCGGGCGACAGGCCATGACCAGGAAGCCCGACAGGCGTAGCGCCATCGGGCATTATTGCCTTTCCTGCAGGATTAAGGCTGGTAGAATCCTACGCCCAGCTCATTTTCTTTACGGGTACGGGCAATGACGGACTCCGGCGTTTCGGCGACGCGCAGACCCATTTCATCTTCGGTACGCACCACTTTTCCGCGCAGGGAGTTCGGATAGACGTCAGTAATTTCCACATCGACAAACTTACCGATCATCTCCGGCGTGCCTTCAAAGTTCACCACCCGATTGTTTTCGGTACGGCCAGACAGTTCCATAATGTTTTTACGTGACGTGCCTTCCACCAGAATGCGCTGTGTCGTGCCGAGCATACGGCGGCTCCATGCCATCGCCTGCTGATTGATACGCTCTTGCAGAATATACAGACGCTGCTTTTTCTCTTCTTCCGGTACGTCATCAACCATATCGGCAGCCGGCGTTCCCGGACGCGCAGAGAAGATAAAGCTGTAGCTCATATCAAAGTTGACGTCGGCGATAAGCTTCATGGTTTTTTCGAAATCATCGGTAGTTTCGCCAGGGAAACCGACGATAAAGTCAGAGCTTATCTGAATGTCCGGCCGCGCCGCGCGCAGTTTACGGATGATTGCTTTATATTCCAGCGCAGTGTGGGTGCGCCCCATCAGATTCAACACGCGATCGGAACCGCTCTGTACCGGCAGATGCAGGAAACTGACCAGTTCCGGCGTATCGCGGTACACCTCGATAATATCGTCGGTGAACTCAATCGGATGGCTGGTGGTAAAGCGAATACGGTCAATGCCGTCGATGGCGGCAACCAGACGCAGCAGATCGGCAAAGGTGCCGGTGGTGCCGTCGTAGTTTTCTCCGCGCCAGGCGTTAACGTTCTGGCCCAGCAGGTTGACCTCACGCACGCCCTGCGCCGCTAACTGGGCGATTTCGAACAGGATATCGTCTGAGGGACGGCTGACTTCTTCACCGCGGGTATACGGTACCACGCAGTAAGTACAATATTTATTGCAGCCTTCCATGATAGAAACGAAAGCGGTCGGGCCTTCTGCGCGCGGTTCCGGCAAACGGTCGAACTTCTCGATTTCCGGGAAGCTGATATCGACCACCGGGCTGCGGTCGCCACGCACGGAGTTAATCATCTCCGGCAGGCGGTGTAAGGTTTGCGGGCCAAAAATAATGTCGACGTAATGGGCGCGTTGACGAATGTGCTCGCCTTCCTGGGAAGCCACGCAGCCGCCGACGCCGATAATCAGATCGGGATTTTTCTCTTTTAACAGTCTCCAGCGACCTAATTGATGGAAGACTTTTTCCTGAGCCTTCTCGCGGATTGAGCAGGTATTCAACAGCAGCACATCCGCCTCTTCCGCCACGTCGGTTAGTTGATAGCCGTGGGTGGCGTCCAGCAGATCGGCCATCTTCGATGAATCGTACTCGTTCATCTGACAGCCCCAGGTTTTAATATGGAGTTTTTTAGTCATCGACTTGCTCTTGCGAAATAGTGGCTGAAAAGCAGGGCGCATAGTGTAATGCTTTGGCGCGGTTGTGACCAGTATGACTGACGTCAGCCCTAATGGGTAAAAAATCCTGTAAACTTGTCTAAAACGTAACAGGATGAATGACCATGACAAATCAACCAACGGAAATTGCCATTGTCGGCGGGGGAATGGTCGGCGGCGCGCTGGCGCTGGGTCTGGCGCAGCAAGGATTTACGGTGATGGTAATAGAACATGCCGCGCCTGCGCCGTTTGTGGCTGACAGCCAGCCTGACGTGCGGATTTCGGCCATTAGCGCGGCATCCGTGGCGCTGCTTAAGGGACTGGGCGTTTGGGAGGCGGTGCAGGGGATGCGTAGCCATCCTTATCGGCGACTGGAGACCTGGGAGTGGGAAAACGCCCATGTGGTGTTCGACGCCGCTGAACTCAAGCTGCCGCTGTTAGGCTATATGGTAGAGAACAACGTCCTGCAACAGGCGCTATGGCAGGCGCTGGAAGCGCACCCCGGCGTGACGCTGCGCGTTCCGGCTTCACTGGCGGCATTGCACCGCCGCCACGATGGTTATGCGCTGGAACTGGCCGACGGCGAATGGGTAACGCCGAAGTTAGTGATTGGCGCCGACGGCGCGAATTCGCAGGTTCGGCAAATGGCGGGAATTGGCATTCATGCCTGGCAATATGCGCAGTCGTGTATGCTTATCACCGTCAAGTGTGAAAATGCGCCAGGCGACAGCACCTGGCAGCAGTTTACGCCAACGGGGCCGCGCGCCTTTTTGCCGCTGTTCGACGATTGGGCGTCGCTGGTGTGGTATGACGCTCCGGCACGTATTCGCCAGCTACAGAGTTTATCGATGACGCAATTGCAGGTGGAAATTAACCAGCATTTTCCGGCGCGTCTGGGGGCGGTGATGCCGGTCGCGGCGGGCGCGTTTCCGCTAACCCGTCGTCACGCGTTGCAGTATGTACAACCGGGGCTGGCCCTGGTAGGCGACGCGGCGCATACCATTCATCCGCTGGCCGGGCAGGGCGTCAACCTGGGGTATCGGGATGTTGATGCGTTGATTGATGTGCTGGCGAGTGCCCGTAGCTATGGCGAGTCCTGGGCCAGCCATTCGGTGTTGAAACGCTATCAGACGCGGCGCATGGCAGATAATTTTATGATGCAAAGTGGAATGGATCTGTTTTATGCCGGGTTCAGCAATGAATTGCCGCCGCTGCGTATTTTACGCAATATGGGGCTGATGGCGGCGCAGCGCGCAGGCGTGCTAAAACGTCAGGCGCTGAAGTATGCGTTGGGGTTGTAGTTTGTGTTATGCCGGGTGGCGGCAATACCTTACCCGGCCTGTATTCGCCCGTAGGCCTGATAAGCGTAGCGCCATCAGGCAGTCCGAATTACCAGAAAAGCAAAAAGCTCGCCGAAGCGAGCTTTTTAAAGGTGGCTGGGGTACGAGGATTCGAACCTCGGAATGCCGGAATCAGAATCCGGTGCCTTACCGCTTGGCGATACCCCAATTGTCGTACTTCTTGCGCTCATTAGCAGAGCGTCTTTAAAACTGGCTGGGGTACGAGGATTCGAACCTCGGAATGCCGGAATCAGAATCCGGTGCCTTACCGCTTGGCGATACCCCAACAAATTATTTTCGAACCGGTCGAATACCTCGACGCATTCTGAATATGGTGGCTACGACGGGATTCGAACCTGTGACCCCATCATTATGAGTGATGTGCTCTAACCAACTGAGCTACGTAGCCAGATGATTTCTTCGATGGCTGGGGTACCTGGATTCGAACCAGGGAATGCCGGTATCAAAAACCGGTGCCTTACCGCTTGGCGATACCCCAATACCGTCGCGGTGAACCGCAAACTCGAAGAAATATGGCTGGGGTACCTGGATTCGAACCAGGGAATGCCGGTATCAAAAACCGGTGCCTTACCGCTTGGCGATACCCCATCCGTACAACGCTTATCGGTGAATGGTGCGGGAGGCGAGACTTGAACTCGCACACCTTGCGGCGCCAGAACCTAAATCTGGTGCGTCTACCAATTTCGCCACTCCCGCAAAAAAGATGGTGGCTACGACGGGATTCGAACCTGTGACCCCATCATTATGAGTGATGTGCTCTAACCAACTGAGCTACGTAGCCATCTTTTTTCGCGTTACCTTATCGGCGTTGCGGGGCGCATTATGCGTATTGAGCCTTGAAGCGTCAACCTCTTTTTCATCGAAAAACGTCGGAAAGTGTCTGTTTGGTTAGGTTGCGAACAGCGTGGCGCAATATTCGGCAATTATTGGTTATTAATCGTTTTTCCGAAAGTGGTTTGCTATAAAAAAAGAGCCCCTAAGGGCTCTTTCGTCATCGTTAATTTACTGGTACGCCGACTGATGCACGCCGACCGCGCGGCCTGATGGGTCATCCATCGTTTTGAATGCTTCATCCCACTCAATGGCTTTGGCGGAAGAACAGGCGACGGACGGGCCGCCGGGTACGCATTCCGCCGCGCTTGGCACCGGGAACAGCTCTTCAAAAATTTCCCGGTACAAGTACGCTTCTTTAGACGACGGCGTGTTGTATGGAAAGCGGAAGCGGGCGGTTTCCAGTTGTTGATCGGAAATCTGTTTTGCCGCCACTTCTTTCAGCGTATCAATCCAGCTATAGCCTACGCCGTCAGAGAACTGCTCTTTCTGGCGCCACGCCACGCTTGCCGGAAGATAGGATTCGAAGCACTCGCGCAGTACATGTTTTTCCATTTTACCGTTGCCGCACATTTTGTCCTGCGGGTTGATGCGCATTGCCACGTCGAGGAATTTTTTATCCAGGAACGGTACGCGTGCTTCCACGCCCCAGGCGGACATTGCTTTGTTGGCACGGGCGCAGTCATACATATGCAGAGCCTGCAGTTTACGTACGGTCTCTTCGTGCAGTTCTTTGGCGTTCGGCGCTTTATGGAAGTACAGGTAGCCGCCAAATACTTCATCAGAGCCTTCGCCAGACAGCACCATTTTGATGCCCATCGCTTTGATTTTACGCGACATCAGGTACATCGGCGTGGAGGCGCGGATGGTGGTCACATCATAGGTTTCGATGTGGTAGATAACATCACGAATGGCATCAAGGCCTTCCTGCACGGTGAAGTGAATTTCATGGTGCACGGTGCCGAGGTGGTTAGCTACTTCCTGCGCGGCTTTCAGGTCAGGTGAACCTTCCAGACCGACGGCGAAAGAGTGCAACTGCGGCCACCAGGCTTCAGAGCGTTCCTGATCTTCGACGCGACGGGCGGCGAATTTTTTGGTGATCGCTGAGATAACTGAAGAGTCCAGACCGCCGGACAGCAGCACGCCGTAAGGAACGTCGGACATCAGGTGGCTTTTCACGGATTCTTCCAGCGCCTGACGAAGCTCATTTTTGTCGGTGACGTTGTCTTTTACCGCATCGTAATCGAACCAGTCGCGCTGATAGTACTGACGAATTTCGCCGTCTTTGCTCCACAGGTAGCTGCCCGCCGGGAACTCTTTAATGGTGCGGCAGACCGGGGTCAGCGCTTTCATTTCTGACGCTACGTAGAAGTTGCCGAATTCGTCATAGCCCATGTAGAGCGGAATAATACCGATATGGTCACGACCAATCAGATAAGCGTCTTTTTCGCTGTCATACAGGGCGAAGGCGAACATCCCCTGTAAATCGTCAAGGAAATCCGGCCCTTTTTCCTGATATAGCGCGAGGATAACTTCGCAGTCGGAGCCTGTCTGGAACGCGTAACGATCGCCATACTCCGCGCGTAACGTCTGATGGTTATAAATTTCACCGTTCACCGCCAGTACGTGGGTTTTTCTGGCGTTATACAGGGGCTGGGCGCCGGCGTTAACATCAACAATCGACAAGCGTTCATGTGCGAGAATCGCGTTATCGCAAGCGTAGATGCCGGACCAGTCCGGGCCGCGATGGCGCATCAGGCGTGACAGTTCAAGGGCTTTTTTACGCAGTTCCGCTGCATCTGTTTTGATATCGAATACGCCGAAAATAGAACACATAGCCTTCTCCGTTAATCTGTTGCGTCGTACTTTTTGTGTTTGCTTGACTAAAAAATGCCGCAAAGGCGTGGAAGGCGCAAGGGGATTACGGTCTGAAAAATGAAAAATGCAATCGTCATTGTTGATTAGTGAAAAATGATTACGTATTGCGTGGATTTATTGATGGATCTTCAGTTTTATCGTGGTTTAATTGAATTATGTTTTTCCTGATGGCGTTTCGCTTATCAGACCTACAATGTTGTTCGAACCGTAGGCCTGAAAGCGGCGCGTCATCAGGCAGGGGACAGGTTTAGATAACGTCGATCTCAGCGACGGAAGGGTAAATCCAGCTTGGGCGGAACGGCATACTGTCAATATCATTGATTGTTGATACGCCTGAAAGCACCAGAATGGTCTCCAGACCGGCCTGGAATCCCGCCAGAATGTCGGTGCGCAGGTTGTCGCCGACGATAACGGTCTCTTCCGAGTGCGCCTGCATTTTGTTTAACGCCGCGCGGATGATCCACGGGCTGGGTTTGCCGACATAAAACGGCTTCCGGCCGGAAATTTTTTCAATGCCTGCGCACAGCGCGCCGCAGGCCGGATAAAAGCCGCGACCGTGGGTATCCGGGTTGGTGGCGATAAAGCGCGCGCCGTTGGCGACGAAAAATGCCGCTTTATGCATCATGTCCCAGTTGTAGGAGCGGGTCTCTCCAACGATGACAAAATCAGGGTTCACATCGGTAATGGTAAAACCCGCTTTATAGAGCTCGTGAATAAGCGCGCCTTCACCTACGACATACGCTTTCTTACCTTCCTGACGGCGCAGAAAATCGGCTGTCGCCATTGCTGAAGTATAAAACACGCTGTCCGGCACGTTAACGCCAGCGGTAGCAAAACGGTTCGCCAGATCCTGGCCGGTTTGCGACGGGTAATTGGTCAGCAGCACCAGCGGCAGACCTTTTTCCAGAATCCCCGTCAGAAATTCCGCCGCACCGGGTACGGCTACGTTGTCGTGCATCAGCACGCCGTCGATATCGCAGATTACATTCTTGATGGTCATGAACTACCCAGGGAATTTATGAATAATCCGATACTATAAGAGCGCATCAACTTTCCAGCAAACGTTGCAGCAATGTTCCGTTGAGCATGGCGCGTTTAACTAAGGCAAATGCGCCGATAGCAGAACGGTGATCCAGCGTGGAGCGTACCACCGGCAAATTTTTGCGAAATGCCTTTAACGCCTGCGTATTGATACAGCTTTCGATAGCGGGCAACAGGACTTTATCGGCTTCAATGATCTCGCCGGCAATGACGATTTTTTGCGGATTAAACAGGTTGATAGCAATGGCGATCGTTTTGCCCAAATGGCGACCAACATGCTCAATGACTTCCGAGGCCAGGCTGTCGCCCCGGTTTGCCGCCTTACAGATGGTTTTAATCGTGCAGTCGTCAAGCGGAACACGGCTTTGATACCCTTGTTTAAGTAAATTCAGCACCCGTTGTTCAATCGCCACATTGGCGGCAATGGTTTCCAGACAGCCGAAATTACCGCAGTGGCAGCGCTCGCCCAACGGCTCCACCTGAATGTGCCCAATTTCGCCGACGTTGCCGTTACGGCCAATGAAGATGCGCCCGTTGGAGATAATCCCGGCGCCTGTACCACGATGGACGCGCACCAGAATCGAGTCCTCGCAATCCTGACTGGCGCCGAAGTAGTGTTCCGCCAGCGCCAGGCTACGAATATCGTGTCCCACGAAACAGGTAACGTGAAACCGTTTTTCCAGCGCTTCGACCAGTCCCCAGTTTTCAACCTGAATGTGCGGCATGTAACGAATCACGCCGCTTTCCGGATCGACAAGCCCTGGCAGGATCACCGAGATAGCGATCAATTCACGAATTTTACGCTGACAGCTATCAATAAAGACGGCGATGGTGTTGAGCAGCGCGTGTTCCAGCGTCTCCTGGGTGCGCTCCGGCAGCGGATAATGCTCCTCAGAGACCACTTTACTGCTCAGATCGTAGAGCGTTAAAGTGGTGTCATGACGACCCAGGCGAACGCCAATGGCATGGAAGTTACGGGTTTCCGTGACGATAGAGATAGCGCGGCGGCCTCCGGTAGAGGCCTGCTGATCGACTTCTTTGATCAGCCCGCGTTCAATGAGTTGACGCGTAATTTTCGTTACGCTGGCGGGAGCAAGCTGGCTTTGCTCGGCAATTTGTATGCGCGAGATAGGACCATGCTGGTCAATCAGGCGGTAAACGGCCGCGCTGTTAAGCTGTTTTACGAGATCAACGTTACCTATCTGAGCTTGTCCGCCTGGTGTCATATTCTCACTTACTCAAGTCAACGACCTCGTCACCATTAACGATGGTCTTGATAATTTTAAAATCGTGGGTGAACGCGGTCAGGTTGGCGACTTTACCCGGCGCAATGCTACCGAGATGTTTATCAACGCCGATAGCGCGTGCCGGATAGAGCGTTGCCATGCGCAGCACTTCATCCAGCGCGATGCCGCAATGCGCGACCAGGTTACGTACGCCTTCAATCATGGTTAAGGACGAACCGCTCAACGTACCGTTTTCATCCACACACAGTCCATTGCGGTAGTATATTGTTTTACCTGCGAAAATGAACTGCTCAATATTGGCCCCCGCCGGTGCGGTGGCGTCTGTCACCAGACAAAGTTTGTCGCCTTTCAGGCGTTTGGCATTGCGAATGTTGGCGTAGTCGACATGCAGACCATCGGCGATAACGCCGCAATAAATATCCGCTTCGTCCAGAACGGCGCCAGCAAGGCCCGGCTCACGCCCTGTAATGTACGGCATCGCGTTAAACAGGTGAGTCGCAAAGGTAATCCCGGCGCGGAAGCCCGCTTTTGCCTCTTTTAACGTCGCGTTGGAGTGGCCTGCGGAAACCACAATGCCCGCATTCGCTAGTTTAGCGATTACGTCAGCAGGCACCATTTCCGGCGCGAGTGTAACTTTGGTGATGACGTCGGCATTATCGCACAAGAAATCGACCAGCGCAGCGTCTGGTTTACGCACGAAATCAGGATTATGGGTGCCTTTTTTTACCAGATTAAGCCAGGGGCCTTCCAGGTGGAGACCCAGCGCCTGGTGCGGATGTTTTTCCAGGTATTCGCGCATGACGCGAATACCCTGTTTCATCAATTCGTCGCTGGTAGTGATAAGCGTTGGCAGAAAGTTAGTACAGCCCGATTTTTCATTGGCTTTCTGCATAATTTCCAGCGTTTCAACGCTGACGGCTTCTGCGGTATCGTTAAACTGCACGCCGCCGCAGCCGTTTAACTGCACATCAATAAAACCGGGGGAGAGAATGGCCCCATTCAATGAGCGTTGTTCTATTCCCGGCGGCAGTTCGGCCATCGGACAAACGCGGTCAATCAGGCCATTAGCGACAACAAGCGCATGGTCATCAAGAATTTCGTGACCGGTAAAGATCCGGCCCTGGGTTAAAGCATACATTCTGACCCCCGATATCAAAAATTTACCGCCCCGCATTGACTGGCGGGGCGGAGACAACATTACAGACCTTTAATATTTTCTGCTTCTAATTCATTGAAATATTTCAATGTTTTAACTTTAAGTTCCATTGTGGACGGCTCATCGCATACCACAACCGCTTTCGGATGGAGTTGCAGGCAGCTAATAGTCCACATGTGGTTGACGTTGCCTTCAACCGCCGCCTGCAGCGCCTGGGCTTTCTGATGGCCCAGCACCAGAATCATCACTTCTTCCGCATCCAGCAGCGTGCCCACGCCTACCGTCAGCGCGTATTTCGGCACCTGGTTTACGTCGCCGTCAAAGAAGCGGGAGTTCGCTACGCGAGTATCATGGGTTAACGTTTTGATACGGGTACGGGAAGCCAGGGAAGACGCCGGTTCGTTAAAGGCGATGTGACCGTCGTTGCCGACGCCGCCCATAAACAGATGGATTTTACCGTAAGAACGAATTTTTTCTTCATATTGACGGCATTCTGCATCGATATCCGGTGCGTTACCGTTGAGAAGATTGATGTTTTCTGCTGGAATATCAACGTGATCGAAAAAGTTACGATGCATAAAGCTGTGGTAGCTTTCCGGGTGCTCTTTCGGCAGGCCAACATATTCGTCCATATTAAAGGTGACCACATGCTTAAAGCTGACCTCGCCCGCTTTGTGCATCTCAACCAGCGCTTTGTACGCCGTTAGCGGCGTGCCGCCGGTAGGCAGTCCAAGGACAAACGGACGATCGGCGGTCGGTTTGAACGCATTAATACGGTTAACGATATGGCGAGCGGCCCATTTGCCAACCTGTTCTGCGGTACTCAGGGGGATCAGTCTCATTCTTCACCTCAATAATCAATGTCAAAATTTGGCGGATCGTATTAAGCGTAACCTGGATATCCAGGGTTCGTGTTCAATCCGTCCTGATTTTTTGAATCATAAAATAAGTTTTCCGTGTTAGCCAGTGGATGGTGGGGGTGATTACGATATTTAGTGATTATAATCACAAAAAACACCCGTTTAATTTGCGAGGCGAATTAATTTTCCACACACTCTGCAGAAGATGATCTCACCGTTCGATTACAGAACATCACGTTTTTAACGTTTGCAGCACAATAAAAAACGGCTTCAAAGAAGCCATATCGGCGTCTCGTAGGGGGAATAAGATGAATGTTTTAGGTTTTTTCCAGCGGCTGGGTAGGGCGTTGCAGCTCCCTATCGCCGTGTTGCCGGTGGCAGCGTTGTTGCTGCGATTCGGCCAACCAGATTTGCTGAATATGCCGTTTATCGCGCAAGCGGGCGGGTCTATTTTCGATAACCTGGCGCTGGTTTTCGCTATCGGCGTGGCATCCAGTTGGTCTAAAGATAGCGCGGGCGCGGCAGCGCTGGCGGGAGCCGTGGGTTACTTCGTCATGACCAAAGCGATGGTGACGATTAACCCGGAAATCAACATGGGCGTGCTGGCGGGGATTATTACCGGTCTGGTCGGCGGCGCGGTTTATAATCGCTGGTCTGGTATCAAACTGCCTGATTTTCTCAGTTTCTTCGGTGGAAAACGTTTTGTGCCGATCGCAACGGGCTTTTTCTGTCTGGTGCTGGCCGCTATTTTCGGTTACGTCTGGCCGCCGGTACAGCATGGCATCCATGCGGGCGGTGAATGGATCGTTTCCGCAGGCGCGCTGGGTTCCGGTATCTTTGGCTTCATCAACCGTCTGCTGATCCCAACCGGTCTGCATCAGGTACTGAACACCATCGCCTGGTTCCAGATTGGCGAATTCACCAATGCCGCAGGCACTGTATTCCACGGCGACATCAACCGCTTCTATGCTGGCGACGGCACGGCGGGGATGTTTATGTCCGGCTTCTTCCCGATCATGATGTTTGGTCTGCCGGGCGCCGCTCTGGCGATGTATTTCGCCGCGCCGAAAGAACGTCGTCCGATGGTGGGCGGTATGCTGCTGTCTGTCGCGATCACCGCGTTTCTGACCGGCGTAACCGAGCCGCTGGAATTCCTGTTTATGTTCCTGGCGCCGCTGCTGTACCTCCTGCACGCCATTTTGACCGGTATCAGCCTGTTCGTCGCGACGTTGCTGGGTATCCATGCGGGCTTCTCTTTCTCGGCAGGCGCGATCGACTATGTTCTGATGTATAACCTGCCAGCGGCCAGCAATAACGTCTGGATGTTGCTGGTGATGGGCGTTGTATTCTTTATCATCTACTTCCTGCTGTTCAGCGCGGTTATTCGTATGTTTAACCTGAAAACGCCGGGCCGCGAAGATAAAGTTGATGAGATGGTAACGGAAGAAGCCAACAGCAACACCGAAGAAGGGTTAACGCAACTGGCGACCAGCTATATTGCTGCGGTTGGCGGTACGGACAACCTGAAAGCGATCGATGCGTGTATTACCCGTCTGCGCCTGACCGTGAATGACTCTGCTCGTGTCAACGATGCGGCCTGCAAACGCCTCGGCGCTTCCGGCGTGGTGAAACTGAACAAACAGACCATTCAGGTTATTGTCGGCGCGAAAGCGGAATCGATTGGCGATGAAATGAAGAAAGTGGTGGCGCGGGGGCCGGTCGCGGCAGCGTCTGCTGATGCGGCTCACGTTGCAACACCTGCTCCGGCGGCCAAACCCCAGGCGGTGCCGAATGCGGTGACTATCGCTGAACTAGTCTCTCCGATTACCGGTGAGGTAGTGGCGCTGGATCAGGTACCGGATGAAGCTTTCGCCAGCAAAGCGGTCGGCGACGGCGTAGCAGTGAAACCCACCGATAAAACCGTGGTTTCTCCGGCCGCGGGTACTATCGTGAAAATCTTCAACACTAACCACGCGTTCTGTCTGGAAACCGAAAAAGGCGCGGAGATCGTTGTCCATATGGGTATCGATACCGTCGCGCTGAACGGTCAGGGCTTCAAGCGTCTGGTAGAAGAGGGTGCGGAAGTCACGGCGGGTCAGCCGGTTCTGGAACTGGATCTGGACTTCCTGAATGCCAATGCGCGTTCCATGATAAGCCCGGTTGTTTGTAGCAACAGCGATGACTTCAGCGCTCTGGTCATCAAAGCGGATGGTCACGTGGTAGCGGGTCAAACGCCACTGTACGAGATCAAGAGCAAATAATCGCTTCCTGGCCGGATAAGGCGTAAGACGTCATCCGGCGATATCACAGAAAACATAAGCGGCAGAGGGGAACCTTCGCCGCTTTTTTTTACCGCAATTAGCCCCAATATTTTCTGCAAAGCCACTTTTTAAGTAACTAAAGGTTGTCAGTCTGTCCGGCTTATAAGATCATATGCCGTTATACGTTGTTTACGCTTTGAGGAATCCACGATGAGTGAGGCTGAAGCCCGCCCGACTAACTTTATTCGTCAGATTATTGATGAAGATCTGGCGAGTGGTAAACATACCACTGTCCATACCCGTTTTCCGCCGGAGCCGAATGGCTATCTGCACATCGGCCACGCGAAATCTATCTGCCTGAACTTTGGCATCGCGCAAGATTATCAGGGCCAGTGCAACCTGCGTTTCGATGACACCAACCCGGTAAAAGAAGATATCGAGTACGTTGATTCGATCAAAAACGACGTCGAGTGGTTAGGCTTTCACTGGTCTGGCGATATTCGCTACTCCTCCGATTACTTTGACCAACTGCACGCCTATGCGGTCGAGCTGATCAATAAAGGCCTGGCCTACGTTGATGAGCTGACGCCGGAGCAGATCCGCGAATACCGCGGTACGCTGACCGCGCCGGGTAAAAACAGCCCGTTCCGCGATCGCAGCGTGGAAGAAAACCTCGCGCTATTTGAAAAAATGCGTACCGGCGGTTTTGAAGAGGGTAAAGCCTGTCTGCGCGCTAAAATCGACATGGCGTCGCCGTTTATCGTGATGCGCGATCCGGTGCTGTATCGCATTAAATTCGCCGAGCATCATCAGACCGGCACGAAGTGGTGCATCTACCCGATGTACGACTTTACTCACTGCATCAGCGATGCGCTGGAAGGTATTACTCATTCTCTGTGTACGCTGGAGTTCCAGGACAACCGTCGTCTGTACGACTGGGTACTGGACAACATCACCATTCCGGTTCACCCGCGCCAGTACGAATTCTCGCGGCTGAATCTGGAATACACCGTGATGTCCAAGCGTAAGCTGAACCTGCTGGTGACCGACAAACACGTCGAAGGTTGGGACGATCCGCGTATGCCGACTATTTCCGGTCTGCGCCGTCGCGGCTATACCGCGGCTTCTATTCGTGAGTTCTGCAAACGCATCGGCGTCACCAAGCAGGACAACACCATTGAGATGGCGTCGCTGGAATCCTGCATTCGCGAAGATCTGAACGAAAACGCGCCGCGCGCAATGGCGGTAATCGATCCGGTAAAACTGGTTATCGAAAACTACCCGCAGGGTGAGAGCGAAATGGTTACCATGCCTAACCATCCGAATAAACCGGAGATGGGCAGCCGTGAAGTGCCGTTTAGCGGTGAGATCTGGATCGATCGCGCAGATTTCCGCGAAGAAGCGAACAAGCAGTACAAGCGTCTGGTGATGGGCAAAGAAGTGCGTCTGCGTAATGCCTACGTCATTAAAGCGGAGCGCGTAGAGAAGGATGCCGAAGGGAATATCACCACCATCTTCTGTACCTATGATGCCGATACGCTGAGTAAAGATCCGGCTGACGGGCGTAAAGTGAAAGGCGTAATCCACTGGGTTAGCGCAGCACATGCGCTGCCGATTGAAATTCGTCTCTACGACCGTCTGTTCAGCGTGCCGAATCCAGGCGCCGCGGAGGACTTCCTGTCCGTTATCAACCCCGAATCATTAGTGATTAAGCAGGGTTATGGCGAGCCGTCACTGAAAGCGGCGGTAGCAGGGAAAGCTTTCCAGTTTGAACGTGAAGGCTACTTCTGCCTCGACAGCCGCTATGCAACGGCCGATAAGCTGGTCTTTAACCGCACTGTGGGCCTGCGTGATACCTGGGCGAAAGCGGGCGAATAAGCACTGCGCCAACAGGCGAATGCTGTAAAAATACCTTGTCAACGCCGCGTTCTGCGGCGTTTTTTCTCTGCATTTCCAAGAGCCTATCCCATTAGGGCTATTTTACTTGCCATTTTGGACCTGGGCAGTGCTCAAAATCCTCACGTACTACGTGTACGCTCCGGTTTTTGCGCGCTGTCCGTGTCCAAACTGGCTGCGCCAATAACGCCTGGTGGGATAGGCTCTAAGTCGATTCTCTTTTTTGCGAGGCGAATTAATTATTCTCTGAAAATTATTGATCTGATAAATGATTATTAATCTAAATGTTATAAGCGTCAGGTCAACAGGAGACAATTATTTTCATGCCTATGGAAAACAAGTCAATTTTCTTTCTGGCGGTCTGCTTCCCCCACCAGCAGTTGAATGTAACAGAAAGCAATTAAATATGTGCGGTTGCTCATATTATTACATACTGGTTACAGAAAGAGATTGATAATTCGCATCGCGAAAAATAGTCTATTTAACGTAGTAAATGAGGTTTCTCAGCGCTACTTTTTATTTTTATTTTTTCGCTGTTCGCTTTTGTCGGCAGCAATTTATACGTCAAAGAGGATTAACTTATGCGTACGTTTAGTGGCAAACGTAGTACGCTGGCTCTGGCTATCGCCGGTATCACAGCAATGTCGGGGTGGATCGTTGTTCCGCAGGCGCAAGCCTCCGGCTTTTTCGACGACTCCACGTTAACGGGCGGCATCTATTATTGGCAGCGTGAACGCGATCGCAAAGATGTGACCGACGGCGACAAATATAAAACTAACCTTTCTCATGCGACCTGGAACGCTAACCTGGATTTTCAGTCTGGTTACGCTGCGGATATGTTCGGTCTGGATATCGCAGCGTTTACCGCGATTGAAATGGCAGAAAACGGCGACAGCGGTCATCCAAACGAAATTGCCTTCTCGAAAAAGAATAAAGGCTACGACGAAGACTATTCCGGCGATAAGAGTGGTATCAGTCTTTATAAAGCCGCCGCGAAATTTAAATATGGCCCGGTCTGGGCGCGCGCCGGTTATATTCAGCCTACCGGTCAGACGCTGTTAGCGCCGCACTGGAGTTTTATGCCAGGTACCTATCAGGGTGCGGAAGCCGGCGCCAGTTTTGACTATGGCGATGCGGGCGCGTTAAGTTTTTCCTACATGTGGACTAACGAATATAAAGCGCCGTGGCATACCGAAATGGATAAGTTTTATCAGGCGGATAAAAAAACCAATGTGGATTATCTCCACTCCATCGGCGCGAAGTACGACTTCAAAAATGATCTGGTGCTGGAAGCGGCGTTTGGTCAGTCCGAAGGCTATGTCGATCAATATTTCGCGAAGGCCAGCTATAAATTTGA
Organism: Salmonella sp. 32031103-2018-00083-FB-01-SM-01; assembly: GCF_017571995.1. NCBI lineage: Bacteria > Pseudomonadati > Pseudomonadota > Gammaproteobacteria > Enterobacterales > Enterobacteriaceae > Salmonella > Salmonella sp. 32031103-2018-00083-FB-01-SM-01. Next base: position 222,811 of record NZ_JAGEQL010000003.1, on the reverse strand, counting down.
TTTAGGCGGCAATCCGTTCACCACCAGTTACCAGTTCTACGGCGCGCGCGACAAAGTAGACGATCGCAGCGTGAATGATATTTACGACGGTACGGCCTGGCTGCAGGCGTTGACCTTCGGCTACAAAGTCGCGGAAGTGGTTGACCTGCGTCTGGAAGGCACCTGGGTGAAAGCGGACGGTCAGCAGGGCTATTTTCTGCAACGTATGACGCCAACCTACGCCTCTTCAAACGGTCGTCTGGATATCTGGTGGGATAACCGCTCCGACTTTAACGCTAACGGTGAAAAGGCGGTTTTCTTCGGCGCGATGTATGACCTGAAAAACTGGAATCTGCCGGGCTGGGCTGTGGGCGCGTCTTACGTTTACGCCTGGGATGCTAAACCGGCAACCTGGCAAAGTAACCCGGATGCTTACTACGACAAAAACCGCACTATCGAAGAGTCCTCATACAGTCTGGATGCGGTCTATACCCTGCAGGAGGGGCGTGCCAAAGGCACCATGTTCAAACTGCACTTCACCGAATATGACAACCACTCCAATATTCCAAGCTGGGGCGGTGGTTACGGCAACATCTTCCAGGATGAGCGTGACGTGAAATTTATCGTTATTGCGCCATTCACTATTTTCTGATGTCAGATGCGGCAGGCTGCCGGTCTGCCGCGCTGTTGAGGAACGACCTATGAAAAAAATTTTACTCATCGCCAGCATGACCGCCGGTTTGACGGCCTGCGCGTCATCACCCGCGCCGGAAGAAGATAGCCGGCTGAAAGAGGCGTACAGCGCCTGTATCAATACCGCACAGGGCTCGCCTGAGAAGATAGAGGCCTGCCAAAGCGTACTGAATGTCCTTAAAAAAGAGCGCAAACATCAGCAATTTGCTAACGAAGAAAGCGTGCGGGTACTGGACTATCAGCAGTGCATTCAGGCGACGCGCACGGGTAACGATCAGGCGGTCAAGGCTGACTGCGATAAGGTCTGGCAGGAAATTCGCAGTCATAATAACGTGCAATAAAACCATGCCTTGCCACCCACGGGCGAATGTTTTCCGCCCGTGGTTTTTTCAGGCTTTATTTTCTGCCGCGATATAGCCGCGACTCAGACGTACAAACAGCATCGCCGTCGCGGCAAGTCCACATAACGCCGCGCACATCAGCCACCAGCCGGGCGAGCTTTTATCGCCGGTTAACTTTACCAGCGCGGTAGAGATGGCCGGCGTCAGGCCGCCAAAAATCGCCGTCGCCAGGCTAAAGGCCAGTGAGAAACCAACGGTACGCACATAGACTGGCATCACTTCGGTTAACGCCGCGACCATTGCGCCGTTATACATGCCAAAAAAGAAAGAGAACCACAGCAGTACCAGCGTCATGCGGGTAAAGTCGGGCGCGGCGGTCAGCCACTGCATGACTGGCCAGGTGGTGATTAGCGCCAGCAACGTAATGCCCATTAACACGGCGCGACGGCCAATCCGGTCGGAAATCGCGCCGCCAATGGGTAACCAGATAAAATTGGACACCCCCACCAACATGGTAACGATCAAACTGTCCCGCGCGCTGAGGTTAAGCACGGTTCTGCCATAGGTCGGCGTATAAACGGTGATAAAATAAAACGTTGTGGTGGTCATCGCCACCAGCAGCGTTCCGGCCGTAATAATGCGCCAGTTTTTGGCGATAGTTGCAAAAATTTCCCTGGTGTCGGGGCGATGCTTGCGTTGTAAAAACGCTTCTGTTTCTTGTAATGAACGACGTAAAACAAAAATCAGCGGAATGATCATACAGCCGATAAAGAACGGAATTCGCCAGCCCCACTCCGATATCGCGTCGTGTCCCAGCGTGATATTCAGGCTATAACCAATCAACGCGGCAACAACGATCGCGACCTGCTGACTGGCGGATTGCCAACTGGTATAAAACCCTTTATTGCCTGGCGTTGCGATTTCGGACAGATAGACCGAGACGCCGCCTAACTCAACGCCCGCAGAAAATCCTTGTAATAACCGGCCTAACAGCACCAACGCAGGCGCTGCCAGGCCGATCGTTTGGTAGCCGGGGACGAGGGCGATGAGCAACGTACCGCAGCCCATAATCGCCAGCGTCACCATCAGCCCTTTACGACGTCCGATTCTGTCAATATAGGCGCCAAGCACAATCGCGCCGACGGGGCGCATTAAAAAACCGGAGCCAAAGACGGCAAAGGTCAACATTAATGAGGCAAATTCGCTTTCCGCCGGAAAAAACGTTTTGGCGATATAGGTGGCGTAAAATCCGAACAAGAAAAAATCAAACTGTTCAAGAAAATTGCCGCTTGTCACGCGCAGTATTGCGCCGAACGTGCCGGCGCGCGATGTTGCAGGTGTGTGTTGTGCCATAGGGTTTGCTCTCCACTGTCTTTATTGTTTTATGGGTAAGATGTTGCGGGTCAGTTGCCTGTATCCCCCGCATGTTTTCCGCGTCGCTTCTCAACTGCCCATTTGAGTAAGGCCGCGCAGCGGAAAAATCCGTGGGCGAATTTTCCGTAGGGAAGGGTGAGAAAGAGCGCCATCACCACGCCTAAATGGAGAGCCAGCAGTATGCCCATTCCGCTGGTGTCTCTGCCTGCCAGCAGCGCCAGCCCGGTAAGACTGGTTAAGAACAGCAGCAGAATAAAGCCGCGATCCATGGGTTTCTGGCGCGCATCGCCATGTAACGGCGACCGCCGCAGATTGAGCCACAGTAGCCCGGCCGGGCCGATAAGCAGACCGATACCGCCCAGCGTGCCGAGCATGACCGGCAGGCTAAAGAACGGGTAGGGCGCTTCCCAACCGGCGACGTAGTGATAGCCCGTCGCCACGACCGTGGCGGCAAAACAGAGCATAAAACCGTAGAAGGTAAAGTGATGAAAGCGACGGCGCAGCAGCGTGAACGCATCGTCCGCTTCGTTACAGCCTTTGCCGTGACCGCCGTCGAGATATTTCAGCGTTAACGCATTGTGCGACGCTTCCGCAATCTCCACCGAACGCGGTACCCCCGGCGAGATCTCACGCCAGAAGCGGATTACGCCCGCCATAAGCAAACCGATTGCCAACACAAAAACTGAGCCAAACATCCATGCCAGCAGGCTATGCGGAAAAATTTGATAGAAGTCACCGGCCAGCGGCGGATGAATCAGCGACCCTTTCAGCGCCATCGTCAGTAATAAAAAGAGCGTCAGACCGACTATCAGCGCCAGCGCGACGGTGATCCCCGCCCGACGGTATAACGCGCCAAAAGCGGCGGGCTGGGCATACTGTTGATACGTCTCCAGGCGGGCTTGCGCCATCGCTTTCGGCACGTTAATGGCAAATTCATGGGGTGGCGCGTACTGGCACGCGTGCAGGCAGGCACCGCAGTTATGACATAAATTTGCCAGATAATGAATATCGGCTTTACCGAATTCGAGCCGCTGGGTCATCGCCGGAAATACCGCGCAAAAACCTTCGCAGTAGCGACATGCGTTACACACTTGCATGACGCGTTCGACCTCGGCTTCCGGTTCGGTAAGCACGGTGGCCTCAATGATTAATTTTTCAAGCTGTTTCATGCTGCGCCTCCTTGTGCGCCGCGCGAGCGGCTTCTATTCCCGCAATGCGGCCAAAGGTTGTGCCGATAGACATGCCGACGCCTGCGGTATACCCCTTGCCCAGAACATTTCCTGCCATCATCTCGCCAGCAACAAATAGGTTGCGGCTTGGATGACCGGCAAAATGCACCGCGGCACGTTCGTTAACTTTCAGGCCCAGGTAGGTAAACGTGATGCCGGGTCGCAGCGCATAACCGTAGTAGGGCGGCGCATCAAGCGGGCGCGCCCAGTGGGTTTTCGCCGGCGTCAGGTTTTTGGTGGCGCAGTCATCAAGCAAGGTATGATCAAAATGACCGGGTTGGCAGGCCTGGTTATACTGCGTGACGGTATGGGTAAATTTTTCCGCGTCCAGCCCCAACTGGCAGGCCAGCTCAGCCAGCGTATTGGCCTGCGCGCCAGGAAAAACCGGCGGCATAAAGTGGCCGATGGCTTTGCTGTCGATAATCGAATAGCCAATTTGTCCTGGCTGTTGAGCCACCAGCCGCCCCCAAATGGCGTAACGCTTCGGCCAGAAATCTTCGCCTTCATCATAAAAACGTTCGGCGTCGCGATTCACGACAATACCCAGCGATACGCAATCCACGCGAGTACAAATACCGCCGTCGTACAGCGGCGCCCTGGCATCAATCGCTACGCAGTGCGACTGGGACGGATCGCCAATGATATCCGCGCCGGCATCCATCATAAATTTGAGTAATACGCCCTGGTTAAAACGCGTGCCGCGAATCAGGAAATTATCCGCGGGCCATTCGCCGCGGGCGTTTTCTCCCCAGGCCTCCCGCAGCCATTCACGGTTTGATTCGAAACCGCCAGCCGCTAATACGCAGGCTTTGGCGGTAATACGTTCGCTACCCGCCAGCGCTGCCACGAATTCGCCGTCATGAAGTTCAAGCGCGTGAACCGGCGTGTTATAGCGAATCTGTACGCCCAGCCGTTCGGCGCTACGGTAATAGGCATTGACGAGCGCTTTCCCTCCGCCCATAAAAAACGCATTGGTGCGCGCAACGTGGAGCGCCCCAGATAGCGGCGGTTGAAAGTTAACGCCATGTTTGCGCATCCAGTCGCGGCATTGCGAAGAGGTGCGAATGACCAGCCGCGCCAGCGCCTCGTTGGTGTTGCCGTCGGTGACTCGCCACAGATCCTGCCAGAATTCCTCTTCAGGATAGCTTTCTACCAGCACATCCTGCGGCGCATCATGCATACAGCGCAGGTTTCGTGTGTGCTGAGAATTTCCGCCGCGCCATTCTCGCGGGGCAGCCTCCAGCAGCAGAACCGATGCGCCCGCTTCCCGTGCGGTCAGGGCGGCGCATAATGCGGCATTGCCTCCGCCTATCACCAGTACATCAACCATCTTATACTCCCGTACCATTTAACTATTTGTTAAATTTGTAATTGAAATGTATACGGATAAATAAGCGGCGCGCTATCAGGTAGCGCTAAACAGGGGTTTAGTAAGCGTAAAGGGTTGCGCCTGGCCATTCACCAGCGTCGACTAACTGACGCATAACTTTGGTAAGGACTACTCTGGCGGCAAGGCCGGCGGGCGTCAGTTCATCATCCGACAGGCTGACTAAAAAATTGGGGCGGCTGAGTACCGGATTATGGACGCCGATCACGCGTAGCGCGTCGTTATCCAGATGAGAAATCGCCGCGCCGGGCTGCAACGTGGCGCCAAGACCGTCGCGCACGGCGCGCATCAACAACGCCAGGCCGTCAATTTCCGCGACGATTTCAACGTTAAGCGCATGTTCCTGGCAGACAGCGTCCAGCCTGCCGCGCAGCCCGTGTCCCTGGCTTGGCATAATGAGCGGAATGCCTGCCAGTTGTTCAGGTGTGATCGGGTTATCAGGAAGCGCCGCCAGCAGGGCATGGGAGCCAATCAGAAAAAGCTGTTCTTCAAGGATCGGTCTGGCGCTCCAGCGCAGGATTTTATCTTTTTGAAAGACAACGGCTAAATCAATCTGGCGGGTATTGATCATTCTTTCCAGATTACCGGACAAGCTTTCCACCACATGCAGTCGGACATCGGCATAGTTTTCCTGCATGGCATGGATAAACGGTATACCCAGTATGGAGGCGGTACTGGGGGCCATTCCTACGCTCACATGACCGGAAAGGCGCGCTTCTCTGGCGGCGAGAATCGCGTCGTCGGCATGACGCAGGGCGAGTTGCGCCTGCGAATAAAAGGCCAGCCCGGCGTTGGTTGGCGTTACGCCGCGCGAAGTGCGCTGCAGCAGACGGATGGCAAGCTCGTTTTCCAGACGGGACATCTGTTGACTTAATGCTGAAACGCCAATATCAAGATCCTGCGCGGCGCTGCCCATACTGCCGGTTTCAATAATACGCACGAAATAGCGTAACTGGCGAAGCTCCATTCCTGCTCTCCTGAGATGCGATAGCGTTTTTTACATTAAATCAACATCAAGCGGCAGGAAAGAGGAGGATATAAAAAAGCCAACCGGGCGGTTGGCTCTTCGAAAGATTTACACTTATTTAGTCGCGTCATCGTGCGCGTGCTCGTCTTCGCGGCAGTCGCCTTCAGCGCAGTGGCCGTAAAGATAGAGGCTGTGATTAGTTAAACGAATACCGTGTTTCGCCGCAATTTCACGCTGGCGCGCTTCAATAGAGTCATCACTAAATTCAATCACTTTTCCGCAGTCAAGGCAGATAAGATGGTCGTGATGATGCTGTTGCGTCAGTTCAAAAACGGATTTACCGCCTTCAAAATTATGGCGGGTCACGATACCGGCATCGTCAAACTGGTTCAGCACACGGTATACGGTTGCCAGACCGATTTCTTCACCCATGTCGATCAGGCGTTTGTATAAATCTTCCGCACTGACGTGATGGTTATCTGGTTCCTGAAGAACTTCCAGAATTTTTAAACGAGGAAGCGTTACTTTCAGGCCAGCCTTCTTTAATGCGGTATTGTTGTCAGTCATGCGGAATCTGTCCTGTTGCTAAACGATTCACTTCATTAGAGAAGTGACAGAAATTGCACTCAAGATAATGCGTATCATTATAGGACTGCCATGCCGAAATGAAAACCGCAAGTCTCTCGCAGATGTTAATAAAACTGTGGTTTTGCCTGCAAATTCTGGCGCCACCTGATTACACCCGGACATTGTACAGGGATGGGTGCGAAAGTTACAAATTTGTAGCAATTATTTTGATTGGTCTTGTCTATTGATGCGGCGCAGATATAACGCTGCGCCGCATAAGATTAGGCGTTGAGGATGTCGTCGAGGTGCAATTCAGCTGAAACTTGCTTAACCCATTTTTCAACACGCTCGGCGGTCAGTTCAGGCTGACGGTCTTCGTCAATCGCCAGACCGACAAAATGATCGTCGTCAGCCAGACCTTTAGAGGCTTCAAAATGATAGCCTGCGGTTGGCCAGTGACCCACAATCGTGGCGCCGCGCGGCTCAATAATGTCGCGAATCGTGCCCAGCGCATCACAGAAGTATTCCGCGTAGTCTTCCTGATCGCCACAGCCAAACAGCGCCACCAGCTTACCGTTAAAGTCAATCTCTTCGAGAGTCGGGAAGAAGTCATCCCAGTCACATTGCGCTTCGCCATAGTACCAGGTTGGGATGCCCAGCAGCAGAATGTCATACCCTTCCAGGTCTTCTTTACTGCTTTTTGCAATGTCATGCACATCGGCAACGTCTTTACCAAGCTGTTTTTGAATCATTTTTGCGATATTTTCGGTATTACCGGTGTCGCTGCCGAAAAAGATGCCAGTGATTGCCATGAGTAAAATAACCTCTTGAAACTTATTGAAATGGTGGTGGCGAATTGCCCACGGATAAGGGCAATCATAGCAGAACAGGCAGATATGCGGAAACAGCAATCACGCGGGACTGCACGCTCTGCTACACGAAATATGAAACAAAACTTATTTTCAGACTAAACCCTGGCCGCGCAGCGCCATAAGCTGCTTCATTAATATTTCTTCAATGAGCTCGCTGCGGCTAATGTTGCGCGCTTCGGCCAGCTCATTTAGCGCGTCAACCGCTTGTGCGTTGAGTTTTAATTCGACACGCTTGAGGCCACGAACTTTGTCGCGTTTTAACTGGTTGCGCTTGTTGATGCGTAACTGTTCATCGCGCGAAAGCGGATTCGTTTTAGGTCGTCCCGGGCGACGCTCGTGCGCGAACAGATCTAATGTCGTACGGTCCGTTTGTTCTTTGGCCATGATTTTGGTGACTTCGGGGGAAACAATCAGCCAGGCTTATGCCCGGATGGATAGCGCGCCATCATACATCAGCGAGGAAGCGACGCCAACGCCCGCGCGCGTAATCGCGCACAGGCGATGAGTTTTTAATCAGTTAACGTTTATCGTGCAGATAACGGCGGATGGCGCGCAGAACCGCCTCTGGTTTTTCGGCGTGTACCCAGTGGCCCGCGCCGGCGATCACATGCGCGCGCGCCAAAGGGAATTGCGCCAGCAGCGCGTCGCGGTACGCTTCGGTCACGTAGGGCGAGTTACCGCCTGGAATAAACAGCGCCGGATGTTCCCAGGGCGGAATGGTTTCCCAGCCGACGATATGCGGATACTGTTCCCATAATACCGGAACATTAAAACGCCATTCGCCTTCAGCCCAGGATTTTAACAGAAACTGGATCACGCCTTCTTCGTTGAGGTGCTGGCGCATAATCCCTGCCGCCTGTTGGCGGGATGTCGCGTCGGATTCGCTGACGGCGTTAATAGCCGCGAAAATGCGATCGTGGCGGCGAACGTGATAATCCACGGGTGCGATATCAATCGCGACCAGACGATCGATGCGATCGGGCGCCAGCGCCGTCAGCGCCATTACCGCTTTTCCACCCATGGAATGACCAATAAACGTCGCTTTTTCAATCTGCTGCGCGTCAAGCGTATCCAGAAGATCCTGGGCCATTGCCGGGTAATCCATGACCGGATCGCGCGGCGATAAACCATGATTGCGCATATCGACCTGAATAATGTCGTGATCGGTCACCAGATCGCGCGCCAGTACGCCGAGGTTGTCCAGGCTGCCAAACAGGCCATGAACGAGAACGATGGGGGAATTATTGTGCAGGTTTTGTGCAGATTGCGCTCGGATGTTTAATTTCATGGCAAAGTTCTTTTTTTCGCTCTGTCGGGTTAGGGTATTATGTTGACCATTCTGCCACTGGGCTGCAACCTCTAAGGTTTACTCCGAGTTTTTTTGTCAGCCGGGCTTAACGCTATCCGCTGTTGGGATTTGTTCCTATAATCCCAATGACTTGTATTCAGCAAAGACATCGCACTGGATTAAGATGAAAACGATTGAAGTTGATGATGAACTCTATAGCTATATTGCCAGCCACACCAAGCATATCGGCGAGAGCGCATCCGACATTTTACGGCGTATGTTGAAGTTTTCCGCCACGACACAGCCAACGGCTTCAGCGGTGAAGGGGACGCCTGCGGCGCAACCCGTTGCCGAAGCGAAACCGGTCAACCCGGTAAAAGACAAAGTTCGCGCGATGCGTGAGCTGCTGTTGTCTGACGAATATGCCGAGCAGAAAAAAGCGGTCAACCGCTTTATGCTGATTCTGACTACACTCTATTCACTGGATCACCACGCGTTTGCGGAGGCGACGGAGTCGTTGCATGGCCGCACGCGCGTCTATTTTGCGGCGGATGAACAAACGCTGCTGAAAAATGGGAATCAAACTAAACCTAAGCACGTTCCCGGCACGCCGTACTGGGTGATCACCAACACCAACACCGGCCGTAAATGCAGCATGATCGAACACATCATGCAGTCAATGCAATTCCCGGCGGAATTGATTGAAAAGGTTTGCGGAACAATTTAATCCTTGCATTAGAAGGACCAGGCAATGGCAATCCACAACCGCGCAGGACAACCCGCGCAACAGAGTGATTTGATTAACGTCGCCCAACTGACGGCGCAGTATTATGTACTGAAACCGGAGGCAGGGAATGCAGAACATGCCGTGAAATTTGGCACTTCCGGCCATCGCGGCAGCGCAGGTCGTCACAGTTTCAACGAACCGCATATTCTGGCGATCGCCCAGGCGATTGCTGAAGAGCGGGCGAAAAATGGCATTACCGGCCCCTGCTATGTGGGGAAAGACACCCATGCGCTCTCGGAACCGGCCTTCATTTCCGTGCTGGAAGTGCTGGCGGCAAACGGCGTGGACGTTATCGTGCAGGAAAATAATGGCTTTACGCCAACGCCTGCCGTGTCAAATGCTATCCTGGTCCATAACAAAAAAGGCGGCCCGCTGGCTGATGGTATTGTCATTACGCCGTCGCACAATCCGCCGGAAGATGGCGGTATTAAATATAATCCGCCCAATGGCGGCCCGGCGGATACCAACGTCACTAAAGTGGTAGAAGATCGCGCCAATGCGCTGCTGGCGGGCGGCCTGCAAGGCGTTAAGCGCATCTCTCTGGATGCGGCAATGGCCTCGGGCCACGTTAAAGCGGTAGATCTGGTACAGCCGTTTGTCGAAGGGCTGGCGGATATCGTTGATATGGCGGCGATTCAGAAAGCCGGTCTGACGCTGGGTGTCGATCCGCTGGGCGGCTCCGGTATTGAATACTGGAAACGTATCGCTGAGCATTACAAACTTAACCTGACGTTAGTTAACGATCAGGTTGATCAAACCTTCCGCTTTATGCACCTTGATAAAGACGGCGCGATCCGCATGGATTGCTCCTCCGAATGTGCGATGGCGGGTTTGCTGGCGCTGCGTGACAAGTTTGACCTGGCCTTCGCCAACGACCCGGACTACGACCGTCATGGCATCGTGACGCCTGCAGGGCTGATGAACCCGAACCATTATCTGGCGGTCGCCATTAACTATCTGTTCCAGCATCGTCCGCTGTGGGGCAAAGACGTGGCTGTCGGTAAAACGCTGGTCTCTTCCGCGATGATTGACCGCGTGGTGAATGACTTGGGACGCAAGCTGGTAGAAGTACCGGTTGGCTTCAAATGGTTTGTTGACGGTTTGTTCGACGGCAGCTTTGGTTTCGGTGGAGAAGAGAGCGCGGGCGCTTCGTTCCTGCGTTTCGACGGTACGCCGTGGTCTACCGATAAAGACGGTATCATCATGTGCCTGCTGGCGGCGGAAATCACCGCCGTTACCGGGAAAAACCCGCAAGAGCATTACAATGAACTGGCAGCGCGTTTTGGCGCCCCGAGCTATAACCGTCTGCAGGCGGCAGCGACATCGGCCCAGAAAGCGGCATTGTCTAAACTGTCTCCGGAAATGGTCAGCGCCAGCACGCTGGCAGGCGACCCGATCACCGCGCGTCTTACCGCAGCGCCGGGTAATGGCGCATCGATTGGCGGCCTGAAGGTAATGACCGATAACGGCTGGTTCGCCGCGCGTCCATCCGGTACGGAAGACGCTTACAAGATCTATTGCGAAAGCTTCCTGGGGGAAGAACATCGCAAGCAGATTGAGAAAGAAGCCGTTGAAATCGTTAGCGAAGTATTGAAAAACGCCTGATGGGCGATATGGAAGAAAAAGGAGCCTTACGGCTCCTTTTTTGTATTAACGGCGCTGCGCTTATCAGGCCTGTAAATCGCCTCCAGGCCGGATAAGGCGCGTGTGATATCTGACTTATTCGCTCTGAGTCGCCAGATGTCGGCGGCAGGTGAGGGCGTCGCATTCAATACGCACCACGCAAACCGCTTTCATCATATCTTCCCGATAACTGAAGGTTTTTCCCGGATCGGTCTGACGCATAATGACGTCCAGGCCGTAGCGCATCTCCTCGCGTGTTTGCAATATCGATGCCAGCCCGGTGGCGAAAACGCTGGTGTAGGCGTAGCTATAATCACAGGGGTCATCGGCACGTAGTAATGCATGGTCGCCGTCCATTTCAATGCATACTGCCGGGTTCTTACGTAACAGACGCATCTTTTTCCCGGTGCGTGCGCCGTGAAAATAAAATATCCAGCGTCCATTCTGATACTCGTAGCCAAAATTTACGGGGACAACATACGGACAGAGATTGTCGTTAAACCCTATTCGACACACTTCGTGTTTACTGAGAATAGCCAGTATTTCTGCTATATCAGTGACTTCCCGTTCTGGATTACTCATTTCTATTATCTTATTCAAAGAGTGAAAATGCCCGGACTACCGTTACCGCAGCCCGGGCATGCCATCAGCCGTGTTTATTTTTCAATTCAAAACGCGGTGAGACCAGGCCATATAACGTCCAGCCGAGGAAGGTCACAATTGAGCCGTACAGCATGGCTTCTTCACCGGAGGAATATAGCGCGTAGAAGCTATACATGGCGCCAACGAAGGCCACGAAGTTAGCGACTTTCGCTTTTGATGACGGCACATTCGCCATTTTCTGAATGATAACCAGCGCGGCCATCGACAGAATATACGGAATAATGTTCGTCACCACCGCCAGGTTAACCAGGACGTTAAACTGACTATTCAGCGACGGGCTAATGGTCATCAGCGACAGGCCAGTCTGAATAATCACAATAATCAGCATCCCCTGTACCGGCGCGTCGACTTTCGTTACACGAGAGAAGACTTTCGGGAAATAGCCTTCGTCAGCGGAGGATTTAAAGACCTGGGCGATAGTGAACTGCCAGCCCAGCAGCGAGCCGCAGCAGGACATTACCATCAGCGCCATGATCACTTTACCTACCGCAGGCGTGAACATCTGGGCAAACGCCAGACCAAACGGCGCCGTGGAGTTCGCCAGATCCATGTTCGGCACAATCCCGGCAATCACGTTAGTCGAAACGATATAGATGACCGCCGCGCCCAGCGTACCGCCCAGTACCGCGATGGGGACGTTCTTTTCCGGATTCTCGACCACGTCTGCGTTGGCGCAGGCGGATTCCAGTCCAAGAAATGCCCACAACGTCATGGCGATGGAAGAACCGACCGCGCTAAAGAACGGAACATGGTGCGGGTTCCATGACGCTACGTACATGCTGGGGCTAAACCAGAACCAGCCAATGATGCACAGGCCGACAACCGGAATGATGACGCCCCAAACGGTAACGCTACTGATCTGTCCGGTAATACGCGCGCCGCCAAAGTTTGCGATAGTACAAACCCACAATACGGCGATAGTCGCCAGACCGATCTGGAGCGGCGTCAGCGCGGCGCCGAACAGCTCTGTGCCATAGCCGACAGCGGAGATGGCGATAGCCACGTTGGCGATCAGCAGCGAGACGCCGTAGGTATAGTTCGCCATAAAGTTGCCGGATTTACCGAAGGCATATTCGGCGTAACCGCCCATGCCGCCGGATTTACGGCTAAACATACCGCATTTCGCAAACGCCCAGGCCAGCGCCATCGAGCCGACGGCGGTGACCAGCCAGGAGATAATGGATATCGTGCCGACTTCAGACAGTTTGGTCGGTAGCATGATGATCCCGGAGCCCATCATGTTGACCATAGTCAGAATTGTGAGCTGCACGACACCCATTTTATTGGATTTAGGTTTACTCATAATTTTTCCTCCTTCAGCAGGGAGCGCTGCGCGTCACGAGGTTTAATGACGTAGCACCAGACCTGCTTACGGCCGTCGTGTTCTTCGATATAAACGCCCTGCAGTTCAGGCGCAAAGCCCGGCAGCAGGTTGATCCCTTCTTCCAGGGCGCTGAAGTAACGCAGGACAGAACCGCCCCAGATTTCACCCGGAACTACACACAGCACTCCCGGCGGGTAAGGCAGAGCGCCTTCAGCCGCGATACGACCTTCCGCTTCCGGCAGGCGAACCAGTTCGACCTCGCCGCGCAGATAGGCATAGTTGGCCTCTTGCGGATTCATACTGACTTTCGGGAAATGCGATTTACGGAACATCTCTTTTTGCAGCTGTTTCACGTTGTGCCGCGCATAGAGATCGTGCATCTCCTGGCAAAGCTGACGCAGGGTATAGCCGGCATAACGCGCTTCATGCTGTTTGTAGATGGACGGTAATACTTCCGCTAACGGCGCATCAGCTTCCAGCAGTTTTTCGAAACGAGCCAGCAGGGCGACAAGCTGTTGTAACTTCGCCATGTCTTCTGCCGGCGTCAGCAGGAACAGAATGGAGTTGAGGTCGCATTTTTCCGGCACAACGCCGTTCTCGCGCAGGAAGTTGGCGAGGATCGTGGCAGGAACGCCAAAGTCTTCATATTCGCCGCTCGCTGCATTAATGCCCGGTGTGGTGAGCAGCAGTTTGCAAGGGTCGACAAAGTACTGATGTTCGGCATAGCCTTCAAACGCATGCCAGTGTTCTCCCGGAACGAAGTGGAAGAAGCGCAGATCGCTGGCGATCTCTGATGTCGGGTATGACTGCCACGGCTTACCATCAATCAGTTCCGGTACGAACGGACGGATGTGATGACAGTTTTCGAGGATCAATTTACGGGCATCGATGCCGTTAACTACGCAATCCATCCACATATTGCGACCGCTGACGCCTTCGTGCATTTTGGCGTTAACGTCCAGCGCGGCGAACAGCGGATAGAACGGGCTGGTGGAGGCGTGCATCATAAAGGCGTTGTTCATGCGCTTATGCGGAACGTAGCGCGATTGCCCTTTGATATGGCTATCTTTTTTATGGATCTGCGAGGTCTGGGAGAAACCGGCTTGTTGTTTATGAACGGACTGCGTCACCAGAATACCCGGATCGTTTTCGTTCAGTTCCAGCAGCAGCGGCGAACAATCGGCCATCATCGGAATAAATTGTTCATAGCCGACCCAGGCGGAGTCAAACAGGATGTAGTCGCACAGATGACCAATTTTATCGACGACCTGACGGGCGTTATAAATGGTACCGTCGTAGGTGCCTAACTGGATGACGGCCAGACGGAATGGACGTGCTTCGCGGGCACGCTGCGGCGCGACTTCGCTAATCAGCTCGCGCAGGTAATCTTCTTCGAAGCAGTGAGCGTCGATCCCGCCGATAAAACCATACGGGTTACGCGCGGTTTCCAGATAAACTGGCGTTGCGCCCGCCTGCAATAATGCGCCGTGGTGGTTAGATTTGTGGTTGTTACGGTCAAACAGTACCAGATCGCCCGGCGTTAACAGCGCGTTGAGTACGACTTTGTTAGAGGAGGAGGTCCCGTTCAGCACAAAGTAGGTCTTATCGGCGTTAAAGACTTTCGCCGCATGTTGCTGCGCAATGCAAGGTGCGCCTTCGTGAATCAGCAGATCGCCCATCGCCACGTCCGCGTTGCATAGGTCGGAGCGGAAGAGCGTTTCGCCAAAGTATTCCACGAACTGATTACCGGCAGGATGACGGCGGAAGAATTCGCCGCCCTGGTGCCCCGGGCAGTCAAATGCGCTGTTGCCCTGGTTGACATAATCCACCAGCGCGCGGAAAAACGGCGGACGTAACTGCGTTTCGTAGTGGCTTGCTGCGGTTTCCAACTGACGACCATAGAAGGCAGTACGGGATTCATTATATTCGAATACACCAGAGATACGCGGCAAATACTCAGGCGGTACGCGCCCTTCGTCATGAGTCGCGACAAACACGGGAATACCGTAACCCGTTGCGTCGATTTCATCGAGTTTTCCGTGTTCAATGTCGTCGATGGATAACACGATGGCAGCCACGTCGATGAAACGACTCTCATCAACATTTACAATATTACGATGTGTAGAAAAACAATCCGGGCAATGACGGCTAACGGCAATTTTTAATTCTGACATTTTTTCATCTCTTTATTTCAGGTAATAGCAGGCCCTCAATTTCTCGCATGAGAAACTGATTCTTCCGGAAAAAATCAAAGCTATCCCGCTGATAAAAAAATCAGTAAATTAGCTTTATTTTAGATGTAATAAATCCCAACCCGTCCGGTTGCAGGAAATTCAGGATTTAAGGAGTTGAGTACTACGATATACAGGCAGAAACCGTGATAACTAAAATTGCGCTGAGTCGGAATTTCTTCTATCAAACCAGATGGTTAGCTGGCTTGGTGTAAAGGAATTACCGTGCTGTCGCTTTTAACAATTCGAGTTATTTAGGCAATAGACCTGAATGACATAAGGGTCGGAAAGACCTGTATGCTGAAGTACCCGTAGCAGAAAAACTACCGGGCATTAAAGAAATGAAAATCGAAACTATTACGGTGGGCAAACATCATAATATGCGTTGTCCGCCTTATATGGGGCATAAAACGATTATTATTTTCCATTTTGAGGTCCTTTCATTGATTTATTGAAAGCATGGATATTTTATCCAGGGAGCGCCAGCGATCTGTGAACCAGATCAACAAAAAACGATCATTTGAAAAATAATTAGTCGGCGATTATGCATATCGTGCTGTGAAATAACGGATTGTTTCTTAAATGTTAATTATATGTTTTTTATATCCTTCATAAAATATAATATCGCCGCGAAAATAATTATTCGCGACGCCGAAAATAAATGACATAAAAATTAGAAGTTATTTAAAAATAATGAATGGCTATTCACGGCATAAAGCGATAGCCAATTCCGGTTTCGGTAATAAAATGGCGTGGGCGGGTGGGATCTTGTTCCAGTTTCTGGCGTAAATGTCCCATATAGATGCGCAAATAGTGGCTATGCTCCACGGCGTTAGGGCCCCAGACCTGGTTTAATAACTGCCGTTGGGTTAATACCTTGCCGGCATTATTGAGTAATACCGCCAGCAGGCGGAACTCAATCGGCGTCAGATGGATTTCTTCGTCGCCACGGTGGATCAACCGTGCGGCGAGATCGACCGTCACGCCGGAAAAGCGGACGATCGGATCGGCGCAAGGGCTGGCGGCGTGCCGTCGCAGCGCGACACGCAAACGCGCCTGCAACTCGCCAATGCCGAATGGCTTGCTCAGGTAATCATCAGCTCCGGCGTCAAGCGCGGCAATCTTATCGCTTTCTTCGCTGCGGGCGGAAAGGACAATCACCGGTATTGCGCTCCACTGACGCAGGTCGCGAATAAAATCGATTCCGTCGCCATCCGGCAGGCCGAGATCGAGAATAATCAGATCGGGCTTTCGCGTGGCGGCTTCCAGTAAACCACGTTGTAATGTTTCAGCTTCATACACGCGCAGGCCGTCGCCTTCCAGCGCGGCGCGCAGAAAGCGGCGGATGGCCTGTTCATCTTCAACAATCAGAACGTTTGTCACATATCCTCATGAAAATCATCAAGTTCAGGTGGCTTTCCTTGCGGCAGCGTCACACGGAAACAGGCGCCGCCCTGCGGTCGATTATAGGCGGTAAGCGTGCCGCCGTGTACCTCTACGATAGCATGGCAAATCGCCAGCCCCAGCCCCACGCCGGGGACGGAGGACTCTTTGTTGCCGCGGGCGAACTTATCGAAAATCTTCTGTTCTTGCCCCGCAGGAATACCCGGCCCGTTATCCCAGACATCCAGTTGTAAACGATCGTCCTTAACCGCAGCATCAATGCCGATACTGGCCTGCGGCCCGGCGTACTTAACGGCGTTTTCCAGCAAGTTGATCAGGACACGCTCAAATAAGGGGCCATCGACATGGATAAGCGTTAACTGTTGCGGCAGCGACAATGTAATCGGATGCAATAAACCCGGCTCTAACATCTGTAACGCGCTACCGACGACCTCTTCCAGCGTCAGCCACTCTTTTTTAAGATTAAACCCGCCGGACTGAATACGCGCCATATCCAGCAAATTATTCACCAGCCGGGTGGTGTTGAGAATATGCTGGCGGATTTCACTGGCCTGACGCGCGTGGGGCGATCCTGCGCTGGCTAAATCCAGCGTCAAAATTTCCGCCTGGCCGAACAATACCGTCAGCGGCGTGCGTAAATCATGCGATAGCGCCGCCAGCAGAGCGTTGCGAATACTTTCGCGCTCGCTGGCGAGACGCGCCTGTTCTTCGCTGGCGGTTAGCGTCAGTCGTTCCAGCGCGTTGGCGACAAGCAGAGTAAATGTTTCCAGCAGGCGTTGCTGCTCCGGCACCATTAACTGACGCAAATTACCCGGTTCGACGATAGCCAGACCGTATGTTTTATCGGCGCTTTTCAGCGGCAGGATTTGATAAGGCACGCCAGGGAGGGTATCGGTGCCTGCGCCGGCAGGCTGGCCTTTATCAAAACTCCAGCGCGCAATTGCGTCGTCCCACGGCGTCATGCCTTGCTGGTGGGTGAGAGGCAGCAACTTACCGTTAGCATCAGGTAATAAAATTTGGCTGCGCGCCTGAAACGTCGAGGCGATAAACCGCTCGCTGGTCGCGGCGATATCATGTTCGCTACGCCCGACGGCCAGCGCTTTAGACATTTCATATAAATGGCGGGTACGCTGTTCCCGATAACGGGCGACGCGCGCCTGATAGCGCACCCCGGCAGTAAGATTGCCAATCACCAGACCAACCGTCAGCATCACGGCAAAGGTCAGCAAATATTGCACGTCCGAAACGGCGAGCGTACCGCGTGGCGCGATAAAAAAGAGATCGAAACTCGCCACGTTAATCACCGTCGCCACCACCGACGGCCAGCGTCCGTAAAGCAGCGCAATCACCACTACGCCCAGCAAATAGAGCATCACCAGATTGGCGGCGTCGAAGGTGACAAGCCACTGCATAGCGATAAGCGTGGTGATGGCGCAAAGCGCCACGGCGACCAGACAGCCCTGAATCTGCCCACGCCATTTCTCTTTAAAAGGTCGGTTATCAGGCGTTTGCGCCAACGCGCGGGCAGGCGGTTCTTCCAGCGCGACGATCACCTGATCGAGATCCGGCGCGCGCCTGGCAAGACGGTCGGCGAAAGCGTCACGTCGCCACCAGCGTCGCGACGCCGGGCGGCCCATGACGATTTTCCCCAGATTATGCTCGCGGGCATAGCGCACGACCGCTTTCTCTTCGGCGGGATCGGACAGGGTGGCGGTTTCCGCGCCAAGCTCCTGCGCCAGGCGCAGCGCGCTTAAAATAGCCCGCCGTTGTTTTTCCGGTAAGCGGTGTAACGTTGGCGTTTCGACATAGACGGCGTGCCAGACGCTGCCGAGCCGGGAGGCCAGACGCGCCGCGGTACGCACCAGCTTTTCGCTGCCGGTGTTATGCCCGATACACAGTAAAATCGCATCGCGGGTATGCCATACTTTTTCTTCGCCCGGATGCGCGCGCCAGGCGCGCATCTGATCGTCCACGCGATCGGCTGTCCGGCGTAGCGCCAGCTCGCGGAGGGCGATCAGATTGCCCTTGCGGAAAAAATGTTCAATAGCGCGTTCCGCCTGACCGGCGATATACACTTTACCTTCGTTGAGCCGTTGGCGCAGATCGTCGGGCGGCAGATCGACCAGTACGACTTCATCGGCGGCATCAAAAAAGGGATCGGGGACGGTTTCGCGCACCTGAATCCCCGTGACGCCGCTCACCACATCGTTCAGACTTTCCAGATGTTGTACGTTCACGGTGGTGAAAACGTCGATTCCCGCTTCCAGCAGCTCTTCAATATCCTGCCAGCGCTTAGGATGGCGTGAGCCAGGCGCGTTACTGTGCGCCAGCTCATCCATTAAAATCAGCGCCGGACGCCGGGCGAGGGCGGCATCCAGGTCAAATTCGCGGATTTGCCGCCCCCGGTGCGAGTGACGTTTTGGCGGCAGAATGGTCAGCCCATCAAGTAGCGCGGCGGTCTCTTTACGGCCGTGCGTCTCTACCACGCCGATCACCACATCCAGCCCCTGCGCTCGCAGCCGCTGCGCTTGCGCCAGCATCGCCCAGGTTTTTCCGACGCCTGCGCAGGCGCCGAAGAAAATTTTCAACTTCCCCCGGTGGGGCGGGGGCGTTTGTTCCAACAAGCGATCCGGATCAGGACGCAAGGGTTCGTCGTTCATTTCGCTCTGTGTCCCTGTAGCGCATCCAGCGCCAGATTAAGCTCAACAATATTCACCACCGGTTGCCCAAGAAAGCGCGCCAGCGGCCTGTGCGTATATTCTGCAACCAGTTGCGCGACCTGTTCAACGGGAAGCTGGCGAGCCGCCGCCACGCGGGGGATTTGCCATGCCGCGGCGCCGGGCGTCAGATTATTATCCAGCCCGCTTGCCGACGCCGTCGCCAGCTCAACCGGAACCGCGGAACTCGCCTGGGGGTTAGCGGCGCGTAGCGCGGCGACGCGGGACTGTATTTGCGCATCCAGTTCGGGATTGCTGGCGGCCAGGTTGCTTCCGCCCGACGCCAGTGGATTATAAGGCGTATCGGCGGTGGCGGAGGGCCGGCCATGAAAATAACCTGCGGCGGTAAACGATTGTCCGATAAGCGCTGAGCCGCGTATCACATTGTCTTTATGAATCAGCGAGCCATTAGCCTGCCAGGAAAACCACCACTGCCCCAGCGCCGTGGTCAGAAGCGGATACACGCCGCCGGTCAATAACAGCAGAAATAACATTGTCGAAAAAGCAGGACGTAAACCGATCATCATACACCTCATGCCAGACCCAGCAGGGTCAGCAGCACATCAATCACTTTGATGCCAATAAACGGCACCACCAGACCACCCAGACCATAGATCCATAAATTACGGCGCAGCATGGCCGATGCGGAAAGCGGCTTATAACTCACGCCTTTTAATGCCAGCGGGATCAGAAAAATAATAATCAGGGCGTTAAAGATCACCGCGCTCAGAATGGCGGAGTTCGGCGAATGTAGCCCCATCACGTTGAGCGCGTTTAGCTGCGGATAGGTAGCGGCAAACGCGGCGGGAATAATGGCGAAATATTTCGCTACATCATTCGCGATACTGAAGGTGGTGAGCGAGCCGCGCGTCATCAGCATCTGCTTACCGATATGCACCACTTCAATCAACTTGGTCGGGTTAGAGTCCAGATCCACCATATTACCGGCTTCTTTTGCCGCCTGGGTGCCGGAGTTCATCGCCACCGCGACGTCAGCCTGCGCCAGCGCCGGGGCATCGTTAGTGCCGTCGCCGGTCATGGCGACCAGCCGTCCTTCCGCCTGATATTGACGGATCAGCGCCAGCTTGGCTTCCGGCGTGGCTTCGGCAAGAAAATCGTCCACACCGGCTTCGGCGGCAATCGCTGCCGCCGTCAGGCGGTTATCGCCAGTGATCATCACCGTTTTAATACCCATCTTTCGCAGCTGGGCGAAACGTTCTTTAATGCCGCCTTTAACGATATCCTTGAGGGCGATAACACCCAGTACGCGCGCGCCTTCCACGACCACCAGCGGCGTCGCGCCCAGACGCGCCACGTTCTCGACGTTTTGCTCGACATCGGCGGGAAAATGGCCGCCATTGCTCTCGACATGACGCCGAATCGCGTCCACCGAACCTTTACGGATCATC
Source organism: Salmonella sp. 32031103-2018-00083-FB-01-SM-01 (assembly GCF_017571995.1). Classification (NCBI taxonomy): domain Bacteria; kingdom Pseudomonadati; phylum Pseudomonadota; class Gammaproteobacteria; order Enterobacterales; family Enterobacteriaceae; genus Salmonella; species Salmonella sp. 32031103-2018-00083-FB-01-SM-01. The sequence goes on along the minus strand of NZ_JAGEQL010000003.1, from coordinate 201,956 downwards.
CGGTTATCGATATTAATTCCGCTCATGCGGCTTTGCGCGGTAAACGGAACAAAGGTGGCATGAAGCGACTGCACATCTCGTTCACGCAGGTTAAAGCGCTGTTTGGCGAGGATCACAATGCTGCGGCCTTCCGGCGTTTCGTCGGCCAGCGAAGCGAGCTGCGCGGCGTCAGCCAGCGTGCGTTCGTCCACCCCTCGGGCGGGTATAAAATCGGACGCCTGGCGATTGCCGAGCGTGATAGTGCCGGTTTTATCCAGCAGTAACACGTCGACATCGCCCGCGGCTTCTACGGCGCGGCCGCTGGTGGCGATGACGTTCGCGCCCAACATTCGGCTCATTCCGGCTACGCCAATGGCGGAGAGTAGCCCGCCGATGGTAGTGGGGATCAGGCACACCAGCAACGCCACCAACACGGTGACGCTGACCGCGTTACCGCCCCAGGCGGAGAAGGGCCACAGGGTGGCGGTCGCCAGCAAAAAGACAATGGTCAGGGCGATGAGCAAAATCGTCAGGGCAATCTCGTTAGGCGTTTTCCGCCGCTGCGCGCCTTCCACCATCGCGATCATCCGGTCAAGAAAGGTTTCGCCAGGATTGACGCTACAGGCAATCACCAGCCAGTCGGAAAGAATTCGCGTGCCGCCGGTGACAGAAGCGAAATCGCCGCCGGACTCACGGATCACGGGCGCGGATTCGCCGGTAATCGCACTTTCATCCACCGAGGCGCCGCCTTCGATGACCTCGCCATCGCAGGGAATAATATCGCCCGCTTTGACCAGGACAATGTCGCCTTTCCGCAGTTCAGCGGCGGGCACGTTATCGGCCTGCGCATCATGGCGCGGGGCGCGCAGGCGGCGAGCGAACGCGGTCTTTTTCACCCCTTTCAGACTGTTTGCCTGGGCTTTGCTGCGGCCTTCCGCCAGCGCTTCGGCAAAATTGGCGAACAGTACGGTGAACCATAACCACAGGCTGATCACCCCTGTAAACAAGGCGCTTCCCGTTATTTGTCCTGTTACCATAGCGAGCGTTAACAGAGTGGTTAGCACGCTGCCGGCCCAGACCACAAACATCACCGGGTTACGCCACTGGGCGCGTGGGCTTAATTTTTTTACGGCATCCGTTAGCGCCTGTACGAGTAAAACAGGTTCAAACAGCGCCAGTTGCTTGCGACTCATATCAATGTACTCCGCATCGCTCAAGGTAAAGAGAAATGTTCCGCTACCGGGCCAAGCGCCAGGGCAGGAATAAATGTCAGCGCGCCGACCAGCAGTACCGTGCCGATAAGCAGTCCAATAAATAGCGCGCCGTGGGTCGCCAGCGTTCCCTGACTGGCCGGCTGTACTTTTTTACTGACCAGCGATCCGGCGATGGCCATGACAGGAATAATCACGCCGAAACGTCCGACGAACATGCAGAACGCCAGCAAACAGTTCCAGAAAGGCGAGTTAGCGCTCAGACCCGCAAAGGCGCTACCGTTGTTGTTGGCGGCAGAGGAGACGGCATATAGCACTTCGCTAAAACCGTGCGGGCCAGGGTTCAGCATTGCGCTGCGTCCGGCATCCGTCATCATCGCCAGCGCCGAACCCAACAAGACCAGCATCGGCGTGACCAGAATCGCCAGCGCGGTCATTTTCATTTCGCGCACGTCGATTTTTTTCCCCAGATATTCCGGTGTGCGACCGATCATCAGCCCCGCGATAAACACCGCCAGCAGGACAAACAGCAACATGCCATACAGGCCTGAACCGACGCCGCCAAAGACCACTTCGCCAATTTGCATCAGCCACATCGGCACCATACCGCCCAGAGCGGTAAACGAGTCGTGCATGGCATTTACCGCCCCGCAGGACGCCGCGGTCGTGACGACGGCAAACAGGCTGCTGGCCAGCACGCCAAAGCGTGTTTCTTTACCCTCCATGTTGACGCTACTGTCCGCGCCTGCCGCCAACAGATGTGGATTTCCCTGAACTTCCGCCCACATCACTACCGCTACGCAGACCACAAAAATGAATGACATTGCCCACAGTAGCGCGCGTCCCTGACGGCGATCGCCCGCCGCTTCGCCAAAGGCGAAACAGAGCGCGGCTGGAATCAAAAATATCGCCAGCATCTGCGCCAGATTAGTGAGCGCGGTGGGGTTTTCGAACGGATGCGAAGAGTTGGCGTTAAAGAAACCGCCGCCGTTAGTGCCAAGCATTTTGATCGCCTCCTGCGAAGCAACCGGACCCATCGGCAAGAGTTGTTTAGCGCCTTCAAGGGTGGTGATGGGCTGATAAGCCGACAGGTTTTGCGGTACGCCTTGTTGGATAAAAAACAGCGCGATAATTAACGCGACAGGAAATAATATCCATAGCGTAATGCGTACCAGATCTTGCCAGGCATTACCCAGCGTGTGCACATTCTGGCGCGTAAAGGCGCGGATAAGTGCAAAAACCACCGCAATCCCGGTCGCCGCCGACAGGAAATTTTGCACCGTCAGCCCCGCCATCTGGCTAAAGTAGCTCAGCGTGCTTTCGCCGCTGTAGGCTTGCCAGTTGGTATTGGTGACAAAGCTGACGGCGGTATTCAGCGCCAGATCCCAGGACAGACCCGGTAGCCGCTGCGGATTTAAGGGCAGCCACTCCTGCCAGAACAGCAGGCAAAACAGGATGCCCAGTCCCAGCAGATTGAGCGTCAGTAGCGCCAGTAAATACTGACGCCAGTTCATTTCGTGGTCGGTAATGCCAAGAGTTCGCCAGAGGATACGCTCAATGCCAGCCACGCCCGGCAACGGAACGGCGGCGATGAGCCTTGCCAGGCCCGAACCCAACGGTTTCGCCAGTACCAATAAAATCAGTAAAAAACTGGCGATCAGTAAAAATCCTTGCGCGGCCATCAGAACGCCTCCGCATTAATCAGGGCATAGACCAGATAACCTAAAAGTAAGAAAACCAGCACGATGCCGGTTATCACGCCTGCACTCACAGAGCACCTCCAGTGGCATTGTTTTACTCCTGAGAAAGGTAATTTTTTGGCTGCAAAGATTTCGCAAAAATTGGCGGGCGGAGTGTAAAAAAAGTATAAAAATGGCAAAGACCATTATTTAACTAATGATTAGTATTAATTTAACCTTTTTGTAACTAATTTACGCTTTGAATGTAAATCTGCTGGAAAAGCGTGAAAATAAGTGGTCGGATGAGTAGTAAAATTACACCGAAAGCGGTACTATTTTAATCAGGTAACGAGGTTCAATTTTTCGGTGCTATTCACCGATTCAATCTATACCGGGGCGGGTAGCCTCGGTATAAAGGGGGGAAACGTATGGAACACTATAAAGACTATCCGGCGCATGTCATTTTTGCCCGTCGTGCTTTCGCGGTGATCGCAGGCGTGCTGGCGCTGCCAGTGATGCTCTTCTGGAAAGACCGCGCGCGTTTTTATAGTTATCTGCACCGTGTCTGGTCGAAAACCAGTGATAAACCGGTATGGATGGCGCAGGCTGAAAAAGCCACCTGCGACTTTTATTAATCGCGACCAGCCTGAAAAACCGTCAGCCGCCACGCTGGCGGTTTTTTTATGCGCCAGGGTCTACACTGTTTAACGCTATTCGCCGTGACGTTTCATCTTTCAGGAGTTGTATGCCCACCCATTTAGTCTGGTTCAGGCGCGATCTGCGTTTACAGGATAACCTTGCGCTGGCCGCCGCCTGCCGCGATGCATCCGCGCGGGTGCTGGCGCTTTATATTTCCACCCCCGCGCAGTGGCAGGCCCATGATATGGCGCCGCGGCAGGCGGCATTCATCAGCGCGCAGCTCAATGCGCTACAGACGGCCCTTGCAGAGAAAGGCATTCCGCTGCTGTTTCATGAAGTGGCGGATTTTAACGCCAGTATTAAAACGGTCAAAAACGTTTGCCGACAGCATGACGTCAGCCATCTGTTTTATAACTATCAGTATGAGTTTAACGAGCGTCAGCGTGATGCGGCGGTGGAAAAAACGCTGCCCTCTGTCATCTGCGAAGGCTTTGACGATAGCGTGATTCTGGCGCCCGGCGCGGTGATGACCGGCAATCATGAAATGTATAAAGTTTTTACGCCGTTTAAAAACGCCTGGTTGAAACGGTTAAAAGAGGATATCCCGCCGTGCGTTCCGGCCCCGAAGATCCGGGTGAGCGGCGCGCTTTCTACACCCTTAACGCCAGTCTCGCTTAACTACCCGCAACAGGCGTTTGACGCCGCGCTTTTCCCGGTGGAAGAAAACGCGGTCATCGCGCAGCTACGTCAGTTTTGCGCGCAGGGCGCAGACGGGTATGAGTCACAGCGGGATTTCCCTGCGGTTGAAGGCACCAGTCGGCTTTCCGCCAGCCTGGCGACGGGCGGCCTGTCGCCGCGACAGTGCCTGCACCGATTACTGGCGGAGCAGCCGCAGGCGCTGGACGGCGGACCGGGAAGCGTCTGGTTGAATGAGCTCATCTGGCGGGAATTTTACCGTCATTTAATGACCTGGTATCCGGCATTATGCAAACACCAGCCGTTTATCCGCTGGACAAAACGCGTCGCGTGGCAGGAGAACCCGCACTATTTTCAGGCATGGGAGAAAGGCGAAACCGGTTATCCCATTGTCGATGCGGCGATGCGCCAGCTTAACGCGACGGGCTGGATGCATAACCGTTTACGCATGATTACCGCCAGCTTTCTGGTAAAAGATCTGCTAATTGACTGGCGGTTAGGGGAGCGCTATTTCATGTCGCAGCTTATTGACGGCGATCTTGCCGCCAATAATGGCGGCTGGCAGTGGGCCGCTTCAACCGGTACTGATGCCGCGCCTTATTTTCGTATTTTTAATCCCACGACTCAGGGAGAGAGATTCGATCGCGACGGCGAATTTATCCGCCAGTGGCTACCGGCATTACGCGATATCCCTGGAAAAGCGATTCACGAGCCGTGGCGGTGGGCGGAAAAAGCGGGAGTCGTGCTTGATTATCCTCGGCCTATTGTGGAGCACAAACAGGCGAGAATAGCGACGCTTTCCGCCTATGAGGCGGCGAGAAAAGGGGTGTGATACAGGCCCGATAGCGCAAACTACCGGGCATTCTGCTATCAGGATTCGACGGCCAGCGCGCGGCTTTTGAATTTGAAGGACTGATACAGCCAAATCAGCAGGACAACCCCTACGCAGGCTAACGCGCCCCAGGTGATCTGTTCAAAAACATCCACATAGGCGTTGATGGCGTAATTAACCGCGCCGCTGGCGTCGAAGGCGCTTTGCGAGGTCTGGTCAGCGATGACGCCTGCCAGATAGTTAGCTATCGCGCCGGACAGCAGCATATAAATTCCGGTTAATACGCCGGTGACGCCGGGGATATCAATGCGCGTAATTTGCGACATGGCGACCGGGTCGATAAACAGCTCGGCAAAGCCCATCACCGCCAGTCCCAGCACCATTAGCGGCATTGAAGAGTGTCCGTAAGCGGCGGACCAGCGTGCGCTCAGGGTCAAAATACAGAATCCGGCGCTCATCAGACCGAGACCCAGCGCGAATTTGCCCCAGATACGCACGGTGCGATTACCGCTTACGCTCTCTTTAACCAGCCAGGCCAGGACGACCCCACACAGCATCACGGCAAAGGCGTTCACCGACTGGAACATGGCGGTAGGAACGGAATAGCCCAGAATATCGCGGTTCACAAAGCGGTCGATATACAGGCTGATAGAGCTACCGCCCTGCTGGGCAAACGCCCAGAACAGCATACTGAACAGGGTCAGGGTGACAATCAGCCCCAGTTCTTTGCGCTGTTTGGCCGTTTGCGCCTGGCGATAAATTTTTGCCAGCACGACCAGGCCGATCGCGGTCGCCACGATTAAGGCATAGACAGACCATTCTTTCCAGAACAGAACGGTAATCAGCAACGGCGCCGCTACCAGCAGAATTAACAGCCAGCCCCAATTCGGCAGCAGGTAGTTTCTGGCGCACAACACGGCTTTATTCACGCCGGTGGTGTGGGTGAAATGACGATTTCCACACAGGAAGATCACTAACCCCGCCAGCATACCAATGGCGGCGAGCGCAAAGCCCATCGCCCAACTGTACTCCTCTTGCACATAGCCGCAGGCGATAGGCGCCACGATCGAACCAATATTGCCCGCTGCGTAAAGCAGCGAGAATCCGCCGTCGCGGCGCGGATCTTCCGGCTGGTACAGTTCGCCCAGCAGGCAGCTAATATTCGATTTAAACAGGCCGTAGCCGCAGACAATGATCGCCAGCGACAGATAAAGGAATGTCGGCGCGATCTCACTGGCGCCCAGCACTAAATGACCTATAGCCATTAAAAATGCGCCCAGCATGACTGCCATTCGGTTGCCAAGCACCTTATCCGCCAGATAGCCGCCAAGAATCGGCGTTACGTAGACCAGCGAACAATAAGCGCTGAATAACTCATAGGCGTGGTTATCGTCGTATTTTAGCTGATTGGTGAGATAAAGAATCAGTAGGGCGCGCATACCATAAAAGCTGAAGTACTCCCAAATTTGCAGGGCGACAACGTAGTAAATAGCGCGGGGTTGAGATGCTTGTTTATTCATCGTATTTCCGGGATAGAGACGCTGCGGAAAGAACGCGGCATTCTCAGATAATGCCTTTCTTTGTGGGCTTATTAAGCCTGCCGTATCGCCGTGTTTCCTTAAAGTTACCAACATGATACAGAACTGATTTTTTCTGCAATATGCGTTATGATTGCATAAATATACATGAAACCGATCGTGTTTTGCTAAGTAATTTGCGCCAAACCCGGGGGTGATTGTTTCTTGATGTGTCAAACAAATGTTTATCGACGAACGGCCAACGGGAGGCTATGTTAACGGAGACTGAACCCGTAACGGGAAAGTAGAACGTGGGTTAAAGGGAGCGATGATGAAAAACACCGAGCTGGAACAACTGATTAACGACAAGCTGAACAGTGCGGCAATAAGCGATTATGCGCCGAATGGTTTACAGGTCGAAGGAAAAGAGACGGTACAGAAAATCGTTACCGGCGTGACCGCAAGTCAGGCGCTGCTCGATGAGGCGGTGCGTTTGCAGGCCGATGCGGTCATTGTTCATCATGGTTACTTCTGGAAAGGCGAGTCTCCGGTTATTCGCGGGATGAAACGCCGTCGCTTAAAAACGTTACTGGCAAATGATATTAACCTTTACGGTTGGCATCTGCCGCTGGATGCGCATCCTGAGCTGGGCAACAATGCGCAGTTGGCGGCGCTATTGGGCATTACCGTGAAAGGAGAAATTGAGCCGCTGGTGCCGTGGGGAGAGCTCTCAATGCCGGTGCCGGGGCTGGAACTGGCCTCATGGATTGAAGCGCGTCTGGGGCGTAAACCGCTATGGTGCGGCGATACCGGGCCAGAGAATGTGCAGCGTGTCGCCTGGTGTACCGGCGGCGGGCAAAGTTTTATTGATAGCGCCGCCCGCTTCGGCGTGGATGCTTTTATTACCGGCGAGGTGTCTGAACAGACCATTCATTCCGCGCGCGAACAGGGGCTGCATTTTTATGCCGCCGGGCACCATGCCACTGAACGCGGCGGTATTCGCGCCCTGAGCGAATGGTTGAACGAAAACACGGCGTTGGATGTGACGTTTATTGATATCCCTAACCCGGCATAACTGAGAGGTAATAAAGTGCAGCGAGCGCGTTGTTATCTGTTAGGCGAAACGGCGGTCGTCCTGGAACTTGAACCGCCGATTACGCTGGCGAGCCAGAAACGCATCTGGCGTCTGACGCAGCGTCTGGTTGATATGCCGAACGTGGTGGAAGCCATTCCCGGGATGAACAATATCACCGTGATCTTGCGGGAACCGCAAACCCTGGCGCTGGATGCGATTGAGCGTCTGCAGCGCTGGTGGGAAGAGAGCGAGGCGCTGGAGCCGGACTCGCGTTCGGTTGAGATCCCGGTGATCTATGGCGGCGCAGGCGGGCCGGATCTGGCGGCGGTGGCACGGCACAGCGGTTTGAGTGAAAAGCAGGTCGTGGAGCTACATGCCTCCGTTGAGTATGTCGTCTGGTTTTTAGGCTTTCAGCCTGGCTTTCCCTATCTTGGGAATTTACCAGAATCGCTCCATATGCCCAGACGCGCGGAGCCGCGCCTGCAGGTTCCGGCCGGTTCTGTCGGCATCGGCGGCGCGCAGACGGGTATTTATCCATTATCCACGCCGGGCGGCTGGCAGCTGATCGGCCTCACGCCGTTGAAGTTATTCGATCCGATGCGGGAGCCTCCGGTTTTGCTACGCCCTGGCGATAGCGTACGCTTTGTGCCGCAAAAGGAGGGAATATGCTGAATATTATTCGCGCGGGGATTTATACCTCCGTGCAGGATAGCGGGCGTCACGGCTTTCGTCAGTCGGGGCTGAGTCACTGCGGTGCGCTGGATAAACCCGCCTTTCAGACCGCTAATCTCCTGGTCGGGAACGATGCGAATGCCCCGGCGCTGGAAATCACTCTCGGTCAACTGGTTGTCGAATTTGAAAATGAGACCTGGTTCGCTCTTACCGGCGCAGGCTGCGAGGCGCAGTTGGATGATCAACCGGTCTGGACCGGCTGGCGATTGCTGGTAAAAGCGGGTCAACGTCTTACGCTGCATCGACCGCTTCACGGGATGCGTAGCTATCTGGCGGTAGCGGGTGGTATTGCTGTGCCGGAGGTGATGGGATCGTGTAGTACCGATCTGAAGTCCGGTATCGGTGGGCTGGAAGGACGGCTGCTAAAAGATGGCGATCGGCTGGCGACGGGTAAAGCATCGCGACAGTTTAGCGGGCCGCAGGGCGTGAAGCAGTTACTGTGGGGGAATCGCATCCGTGCGCTGCCGGGGCCGGAATACCGTGAATTCGATCGCGCCTCGCAAGAAGCGTTCTGGCGTTCGCCGTGGCAACTCAGTCCGCAAAGTAATCGCATGGGCTATCGTTTGCAGGGACAATCGTTAACGCGGACAACGGATCGCGAACTGCTGTCGCACGGTTTGCTGCCCGGTGTCGTACAGGTGCCTTACAACGGTCAACCTATTGTGCTAATGAATGATGCCCAGACAACTGGCGGCTATCCGCGCATTGCCTGCATCATCGAGGCAGATATGTACCATCTGGCGCAGATCCCGCTAGGGCAACCGATCCATTTTGTGCAATGTTCGCTGGAAGAGGCGCTCAACGCGCGACGCGAGCGTCAGCGCTATCTGGAACAGCTTACCTGGCGACTTCAGCATGAACATTGATTTAAATGCGGATTTGGGCGAAGGTTGCGCCAGCGACAGCGAATTATTAACGCTGGTCTCCTCCGCCAATATCGCCTGTGGTTTTCACGCCGGTGATGCGCAAACCATGCTGACCTGCGTGCGCGAGGCGCTGAAAAACGGCGTGGCGATCGGCGCGCATCCCAGCTTTCCGGATCGGGATAATTTTGGGCGGACGGCGATGGTTTTACCGCCGGAAACGGTATACGCCCAGACGCTGTACCAAATCGGCGCGCTGGGGGCGATTGTTCAGGCGCAAGGCGGCGTGATGCGCCATGTTAAACCGCACGGTATGCTCTATAACCAGGCGGCGAAAGATCCCCGTCTGGCACAGGCGATTGCGAAAGCGGTACACGACTATGATCCGTCACTGATACTGGTTGGACTGGCGGGAAGTGAGCTGATCCGGGCCGGTGAACGCTATCGCCTGGTGACGCGGCAGGAGGTGTTTGCCGATCGCGGCTATCAGGCCGACGGTAGCCTGGTGCCGCGCACGCAACCTGGCGCGCTGATTCACGACGAAGAGCAGGCGCTGGCGCAAACGCTGGATATGGTGCAAGCCGGGAGAGTGAAAAGTGTTACTGGTGTGTGGACGACTGTCACGGCGCAAACGGTGTGCATTCATGGCGACGGCGAGTATGCGCTTGCATTCGCACGCAGGCTACGCGCCGCGTTCAATGCGCGTAATATACACGTTATTGCCTGAGAGCCAGACGATTGAAGCTATTATATTACGGCTGCTAAAAATTATCGTGTTCTGTCCTCTTAATGTCAGGAAGAGGGATTTATTCAATACTATATAAATCCCTTTATAATATATTATTTTAAAAATAACCAAGTGATGCTGTAATAGCCAGTATGATGAGCTTATTGCTGTTAGCAGCAGAATTTTTGAAAATCACTATGATATTGTTAGCTATCGCCATCTAATCAAACCTCCGGGGCGGGTAAACTACCTGACTCTCTATTACCCCTTTCTGATTGATTTACCTCACGATAGCCTCATTTTTAGCATTTATATTCCTCGTCATGACAACTTATCAGGAGACTGAAGCCAGATTGATTCGCTGTTTCACTATCACGTCATGGATAGCGTGCCAGATTGTCAGCTATATGGATTTTAAGCTGTTTACGCATAGCAACTTTTTTAGCGAAAATTAAACTCATCTGATCAGTGATTTTTTAGTATATTACTCATTTTGTTATGATGGATTTGTTTTGTGAAAAGAAAATATCTTACGCAAGAAGAGATTGAAAAACTGCTGTCAGCGACCGACAGAATGCCCTTCCCGGAAAGAAACCGCTGCTTAATCCTGATGGCGTTTATTCACGGCTTCCGGGCCAGTGAGCTGCTGGGGCTGCGCTTGTCGGATATTGATCTTGCAGGAAGACAGCTTTATATCCGGCGCCTCAAAAATGGCTTTTCAACGTGTCACCCCCTCCTTCCCGATGAGTATAACGTACTGAAAAGCTGGCTCAGGGCCAGGAAGTATCTTGAGAAAGGGGCTGACGGAGACTGGCTGTTCCTGTCGCTGCGACGGCATCCGCTCAGCCGGCAACAATTTTTTTACATACTTCGTGAGGCAGGGCGGTTAGCCGAATTAACGATAGCGCCACATCCTCATATGCTGCGACATGCCTGCGGCTACGCCCTTGCTGATAAAGGGATTGATACACGGCTCATACAGGACTATCTGGGGCACAGGAATATCCAGCACACCGTAAGATACACCGCAAGTAACGCCGGGCGTTTTCATGGAATATGGCGAAAAAAACGTCGAGTATAACCGTACGTTCTGATTCAAAAAGTTAAGTCCGCTTCGCGCTTTCATCATCCTCTCAGATTTACCCCTTCCACACAAGAGTCATGCAATCGTAATCTCTTGCTTATTAAGAAGTTATCCATATAACAATAAAAAAACTAAGGGAAAATTTACCTGGTCCAACCAGCACTATGCTGTATCCATTTTTGTCCTGCCTGCACAAAATGTTAATTTTAAGTGTTAAAAAAACGTATTAAATAATATTTAATGCTGATTAATCATCATATCAAAGAATTAAATCCTTTATTTAACTTTTTGAATCATATTGTTAAATCACAGAGAAGTCTGTTCAGGGAAAGCTGATTTACATAATAAATATATAAATCAATAGATTACTGTGTTTTTTATTTGTCATTTTGTACTCCGCACAGGGCAGAATTACCCTGCGGCAGGAGCATTTACTACCAGGGGGACTGACGGCCTGTGCAGCCGAAAAGCAGAACCGGACAGGGTGTCAGAGTGCTGTGTTTAGATAGGGCCAGACGTCATTTTTCATACAGACATGGAATGGCTCCCGGTCCACGAAAGGGTGCGGACATGTTGTTTCCACAACACGAAGCTGCCGTTGCTGGCGCAGTGCCGGGTCGGCAATGGCCAGAGGAGAACAATCTGATGACGCAAGAATATGCGGAAATGTCCACCGGAAGGGGGGGCACCAGTAAGTGTCGGTACAGTATGGGCGCGAAAATATTTTTGCTCCTGCTGTCGGTCTCCACCGTCGCAGCGTTGTTCAGCCTGTACCAGGTTCTGACGTACTGATATGCAGACGTTAACCAGAGTACTGCCGCCTCTCCGGCTGATTATGTTTTGTCAGTCAGGCGAAAATCCTGCGCAGTTTCCGGATACCGGTGGCCTTTGCGTGGAGGACTGCGTTCGTCTCAGGACACCAGAAGGGCTGCTGGATCGGTTGCGTCGGTGGCCCGGCGCGATGGTGATATCCGCCGGACGGCCATCAACTCAGCTTCTGCTGTGGCAACAGGTTTTTCAGCGTTATCCGCGGACAGTGGTTTTTTGCAGCAGTAACGCGTTTTTACCGGTTGACGTCAGCGTGGAAGGTTATTTCCGCCATCTGAGGTTGATTAAACGCGCTATGTCGGTAAGGGTTCTGGCCAGAATGGCTGAGCTTGCCATATGGTCATCACTACAGACATCGCCTTACGAGGAGGAGATGAAAAACGCGTTGAGCGTACCGGAGCTGGTGATGGAGATAAACAGCCGCACGCTGGTCAGGTTACTGTCAGAGCGTCTGCCAAAACAGGGACGGCGGGTGCTGGGATTACTGTTGTCAGGCTGTAGCCCGGAAATGACGGCCCGTATGCTGGGAACCGGCGTGAGGCAGGTCTGGCTCGCGGAGCAGACGCTGAAACAACGCTGGGATATCCCGACAGGAGTACCGCTATCTGATGCGGTAAGAATAAGGATACCGGACGTCGGCCCGGACATCAGTCAACAGAGTGCGTTGGTAAAAACTGGGGCCGGTAACGCACCGGATTTATGCTGACAGCATATTTACATCATGCCGCGCGGTATTCAGACCCGTTATGTTGCGTTCTGAATGAGTTATCTTCGCAAAATAAATATGGCAATCATCGTTGTCCGGAAATACCGCATAACGTGTGACATTAATGAATCTGTAATCAGTGCGAGGGTTTACGCGCTGTGGCGGTAGCGTGGAATTATCTGGATGCGTTGAGTAAATTTCACTTTACCCTACTGATATAAATGACAATGATTCTGGATAAACCATCTAATATTATCTGTGTCTGCGAACAGAGTGACAAAAATAATGCAACGTAAAAAGATACTAATTGTAGGTGCGGGCCTTTCAGGCGCAGTAATAGCACGCCAGTTAGCCGAGCAGGGACATGTAGTCAATATTATTGATCAACGTTCGCATATCGGTGGTAACGCTTATGATGCCCGAGATGAGCACACGGGTATTATGGTGCACGTTTATGGTCCTCATATTTTTCATACTGATAATGAAACTGTATGGAATTATGTAAATAAATACGCTGAGATGATGCCTTATATCAATAAGGTTAAGGCTACAGTAAATGGTCAGGTATTTTCTCTACCTATCAATCTTCATACCATCAATCAATTTTTTGGTGTCGCCTGCTCACCTGATGACGCCAGGAAATTACTGCTTCAAAAATGTGATAGCACCATTCTGGAACCACAAAATTTTGAGCAACAGGCCTTGCGTTTCATTGGCGAAGAGTTATATGAAGCTTTTTTTAAAGGTTATACCATTAAACAATGGGGGCTTCATCCTTCCGCGTTACCCGCTTCTGTATTGAAACGTATCCCTGTTCGCTTTAATTATAATGATAACTATTTCAATCATAAGTTTCAGGGAATACCAAAATTTGGTTATACACAAATGGTCAAGTCCATTGTCGAACACGAAAATATCGCTGTTGAACTATGTCGCTCCTTCACTCAGGAAATGCGGACAGATTATGATCATGTTTTTTTCAGTGGCGCGCTGGATGCCTTTTACTCCTGTCAATATGGCCGACTGGAATATCGTACATTAGACTTTAAAAAAATAATTTGCCAGAGTGATTATCAAGGATGCGCAGTAATGAATTATTGTTCAATAGATACTCCTTATACTCGGATTACTGAGCACAAATATTTTTCTCCGTGGGAGAGACATGAAGCTTCAATATGTTATCAAGAATATAGTCGGGAATGTGAAGCTGGTGATATACCCTACTATCCTGTTCGCAGGGCAGATAAAATGGATTTACTGAATAAATATCTGTCGCGGGCTAAAAAAGAAAAAAATATTACTTTCATTGGTCGTCTTGGCACTTATCGTTATCTCGATATGGACATCACGATAGCTGAAGCATTACAGACGGCGGACGTATACTTAACGTCGCTATATGAACAAAAAGAAATGCCAGCTTTTACAGTTACCGTTTGATGAAGTGTACAGCGCTAATCGTAACTTTTAACCGTCTTGAAAAATTAAAAAAAAGTGTGCGAGAGACTGTTAAGGCGGGTTTTTCCTCTATTGTTATCGTTAATAATGGCTCAAGCGACGGTACCAGGGAATGGCTTTCTTCATTAAGTGAACCTGGCATCACGATACTTAATCTTAAAGATAATCTTGGTGGTGCTGGCGGATTTAAAGTAGGTAGTCAATATATATGCTCATATAGTAATGCCGATTGGGTATTTTTCTATGATGATGATGCTTACCCGGAAATTAATATTTTAAAGCATTTCTCGTTATTAGATACCTCAAGATACCGTATATTTGCGTCGCGAGTTCAGGACACCTATGGACGGTCTTGTCGGATGAATTTGCCTTTCATCAGGGTTCCATCTACGGTGTTTGAGACTATTTATTATGTGATACGCCCAGAGAGGTTTTCTCCAGTAAGAACTCAGGTTACTGATGTTCAAACTGTGTCATTCGTTGGTATGATTATTGATCGAAAGGTATTGAATAACCATCTTAACGATATCCATGATGAACTTTTCCTTTATTATGATGATTTTTTCTTTGGTTATAAGCTAGTATTGTCCGGGCAGAAAATTCGTTACTCCCCAGAAATTAAATTTATTCATGATATCTCTATTCATGGAAGGTGTATCTGCCCCGAATGGAAAGTATATTATCTTTGTAGAAATTTGTTGCTGCTGAGAAAACTTTTACCCGTTCCCAGGATATTCAGTGTTCTTTCTATAGTATTACGCCTCTCTAAATATCTCGCCATATTACCATGGCAGCGTAAGAAATTTCATTATCTATATTTTATCTGGCAGGGAATACTTCATGGACTTAAAGGTATTAGCGGGAAATATCATTAGCAGGACGAAGAGATGAAAAGGTTATGTTATTTTGTAAATTCAGACTGGTACTTTGATTTACATTGGACAGAACGTGCGATAGCGGCAAGGGATGCGGGTTATGAAATTCATATCATAAGTCATTTTATTGGTGAAGAGATTATAAAAAAATTCAAAACGCTTGGTTTTATTTGTCACAATGTGTCTCTTGTTGCTCAGTCATTTAATATGTTTGTTTTTTTTAGAGCATTCCTTAACGCTCGGAAAATTATTAAAGAGATTAATCCTGACTTATTGCATTGTATTACGCTCAAACCTTGCCTGATTGGTGGGGTTAGCGCCAGGAGAAGTAATAGTCCAGTTGTTATCAGCTTTGTCGGACTTGGTCGAATCTTTTTATATAATACCGTGCCAATGAGAATATTGCGTGCGTTAACCGTTTTGGTTTACAAATATATTGCCGGTAATAAGCGTGGTGTTTTTATTTTTGAACATGATAAAGATCGACGAAAAATATCGCGTTTAGTAGGTATTGATTATCATAAAACTATCATTATCGAAGGTGCTGGAATTAACCCGGATATTTATAAATTCTCTATAGAGAAAAAACATGAGATACCGATAGTCCTTTTTGCAAGCCGAATGTTATGGAGTAAAGGTCTTGGCGATCTCATTGAAGCAAAAAAGATCCTCAGACAAAAAAATATTCATTTTGTTTTAAATGTTGCAGGTATATTGGCCGAGGACGATAAAGATGCTATCCCTTTGGAGCTCATTCATCACTGGCATAATGAAGGACTAATTAACTGGCTGGGACGCTCTTCGAATGTATATGAGCTTATTCAGAAATCGAATATCGTTGCATTACCATCTATTTATCCGGAAGGAGTACCACGGCTTTTATTAGAGGCATCATCTGTAGGACGTGCATGTATTGCTTATGATACCGGCGGATGTGATAGCTTAATTATTCATAACTATAATGGGTTGATCGTGAAAAGTAATTCAGCTCAGGAGTTAGCGGTAGAATTAGAGTATTTGTTAAAAAATCCACAGATTCGCTTAGAGATGGGGGCGAATGGAAGAAAACGTGTAAAGGAATTGTTTTCCAGCATATTAGTCATTAATAAGACATTGCAAATTTATAAAGACACTATTGGTTGCTAACACCATAAAGTGCTTATGAAGTAGGTCAGTGTTTAGATAAATAGTATGTAAATATTATAGAAAATAAATAAGTTATATTTTCATATCGTTAAAGAATAAGTTCTTCAGGTAAAGGTGACACGGAAACAATGAATGATTTGAAAGAAGCTCTGGCCAGGCACCAACTTTGGATTTCGCTAGGTTGGAATGATGTCCTGGGACGATACCGGCGATCGGTGTTAGGGCCTTTTTGGATAACGATTTCGATGGGGGTCACCATATCAGCAATGGGACCTCTTTACGGTTCGCTGTTCAGTTCTGGTTCCGAAAATTTTATCATGCATCTTACTTTAGGTATGATCTTTTGGGCCTTTCTATCAGCAACTATTAATGAGTCATGCGGAATATTTAATGAGTCCGCATCAATTATTAAACAATCTGATCTTCCGCTATATTTATATATATTACGTGTTTTCTATCGGCAGTTTATGATTATGTTGCATAATTTTATCATTATACCTTTCGTGATTTTTTTTACCAATACATCGGTAAATCTTGATATTCTCCTTTTTATACCTGCAATTATAATAACATCCATCTCATTAATTTCTACAGGTATGATTCTCGCCATTTTTTGCACAAGATATCGTGATATGGGACCGGTTGTTCAAAGTGTGGTAACGTTGTGTTTTTTTATAACTCCCATCATTTGGACATCGGAACAATTACCAAAGGGAAGAAAGGAATTTGTTGATTATAATATTTTTTATTACTTTATGGAGATGCTCAGGAAACCATTAATGGGAACTGTACCAGATGTAACTATATGGTTTTACACAATAATAACCTCTATTATTATGTTGATGGTCTCAACCTTAGTGTTGACTAAATATCGCTCAAGAATCGTATACTGGTTATAATTAATGAAAATCTCTTGCAAAAACGTTGGCGTAATACTCCCTATATTTAACTCCAGCCACCGTTCATTTAAAAAAACTTTTCTACAGGCTGCTTCAGGTGGACGAATTGGCTCATCGAATACCGGGATTATTGAAGTAGAGGCATTAAAAAAAATTGATTTTACGCTTACCGAAGGTAACCGTCTTGCGCTTATCGGACACAATGGTTCGGGCAAAACCACTCTTCTGAGAGTACTTGCAGGGGCCTATAAACCAACTTCAGGGAAGTATGAATGTATCGGTCGAGTCACCAGCCTCATTGATCCCATGATGGGAATGGATGGTGAGCTTACAGGCCTGGAAAATATAAAACTGAGGGGACTATTTCTCGGTCTGTCAAAAAATGAAATAAAAAATATTACAGAAGATGTCATCGAGTTCAGCGAGTTAGGTGATTTTATTAAAATCCCCGTTAGAACGTATTCTAGTGGTATGGTTCTGAGGCTTGGTTTTTCTATTTCTACTGCAATTAATCCTGAAATTTTACTGATGGATGAATGGATGAGCGTGGGTGATAGTGATTTTAAAAGAAAAGCAGAGATGAGATTAAATAGCTTTATCTCTAAAGCGGGCATTATGGTAATGGCCACTCACGATGATGAACTGGCTAAATCTGTATGTAATAAGTTCATCAGGCTTGAGCACGGTGAGATAGTTAGCAAAGGCGGATTTTAATATTCTTATTGCAGTATTTATATCACTACGCGGTGAGTAATTTACTATTTTATAATAGCGTTACCCCAGATAATATAAATTTATAGGTTCGTTATGTATTTTTTACTTCAAAAAGTAATTTTACCAAACATTGATCTATGCACGGAAGAGCAGCTTTATTTCAGAACTCAGGGCGGGAAGTATAACTATACCTCACGTAACTTACTTGTTCCGCGTCATAAGGTTGCATATTTTGATACTTTTTTTAATGCATTCTCAATTAAGAAATGGAAAAAATATACAACCTTAACATCACTTTTTTTGCGGGTTAATATAATTGGTCGCGGAACTATAAACGTAAGGCACAAAGAGAATGGTGTCATTAGAGTATTAAAGCAAATTGATTTTAAATCGTCATGCAATATTAGTGATGAGATTGAGATTGATATATCAAAAATAAATTTCGGATATATCTATGTGGAGTGGCAATCAGACGAAGACTCTGTTTTAAATGGATTTGAATTTCTGACCAAAGATCATGTTAGTAAATCATCTATGGCTTTAGTTATAACAACTTATAATAGAAAAGAAGCTGTTACTAAAACAATCAATAGAATTAATAAAACACTCTTAACCCAGAGCGAATTTAAAGATCGTTTTAAATTGATTGTCATTAATAATGGCGAGGCGATTAATCACCCGTCAGGAAACGGCATTATGGTTATCAATAATGAAAACCTCGGTGGATCAGGCGGGTTTATGAGAGGTTTGATAGAGGCAGGGAAAATCAACGATGTCAAACATGTCATATTTATGGATGACGACGGCTCATGTGAAATTGAATCGATTTGTCGAACTCATGCTTTTTTACTGATGGCTAAAGACAAAAATACAGTTGTTACTGGCTGTATGCTTTTTGAGGATAACCCGGCAATCATACATGAATCTGGTGCCATATGGCATAGAGATTTTTTACATTACCCGGATAAACATTATCTGGATGCTCGGGAAATAGATTCTTTAGATACTTTTGATAATGAAAGAAAAATAGGCTACGGTGGATGGTGGTTTTTTGCCTTTAATATTAACGCTATTGAATATTACTCATTTCCTTTCTTTGTTCGTGGTGATGACCTGCTATTTGGATATATGCATAAAAAACATAATATTGTCACACTTAATGGTGTGGCTTCGTGGCAAATGGATTTTGAAAGAAAAATATCGGTTCTAAATAGCTATTTGAACTTCAGGACTGTTGCTGTACCTGCATTAATTAGTAAAAGAAAGTTTGCTGCACTACTGTTAAGTGTTTTCTTTGTGCGGGAAGTCTTTCTTGCGAGTTTTTCATGCCGCTATGAACTTGCCAGAGCAATGATTATGTCATATAACGATTGTCTTTCTGGGCGGGAGTTTTGGGAAGATAATGTAGATCTTCTGGAGATAAGAAAAAGAATTAATGCAATAACTCATAATGAAAAATTCAATGTAGAAGGTATTGATATTGTTAATGGTTGTGTTGATTACCCATGTTCTGGTAAAGAAAAAGCCATCTACAAATTTTTTAGATGCATAACCCTTAATGGACACTTAATTCCAGCTTTCTTTTTAATTAAAAAACCAATCGTGGTTGATTATCGTCATTATCACCCTACTAAGTTTTCATTCCGGAGAATTACTATCTATCATTTAAATATAGAAAATGGTAAATTATTAAAACTTACCCACTCAAAAATGGAGTTTTTTAAAGTTATTATTAATGGTTTGTTTACGGCAGTCAAAAATTTTTATCGGTTTAAATCTGCAAAAAAAGAAATGAAAAATAGTTTGCCCTATCTTACCTCAAAGCTCTTTTGGTATAAAAAATTCAATAAAAAATCTGAAGATAAATATTAAACATGATGTAAGTGGTGTTGATGAGAATTATACCGATTTTTTAATTATATGACTATGATAATCTTAGGTATGGTTCTGTTGCTACACCTTATCTGGTGTCAGTCTAATAAAATATTATAATCCTTACCCAATGTCAGCATTCATTCATAGGGTGTTAATTTTATATATACCGTAAAACGCGAAATCAGAATATGGAAAAGAGTCTTTTAGTTATTGTCCGACATAAACCTGGGCGTACTCGGCTATTAATGCGGGCCTTGCAATCCATTAATGACCAGACGTTCAAAAAAATAAATATCATCATTTTCTGCATGGGGGAAGAATTGAAATGTCACAATGTGGATGATTTTTATCTGAAAGAACTGTCAAATATATATAGTGTTATCTACGACGAAAGCTGTATCTTTAATGCTATTAAGATGTCTGAATCTAATTATTTATGCTTTATGGATGATGACGACTCCTGGGCCCCTGAATATGTGTCAAGGCTACTCAGTGTTTTGGCGAATATACAGTCAACGTATTCATCTGTAAATGCAATAGCATGCCATACAAATAAAGTTGCTGAGATTGCGGAAAATAATAGAATAATTATAAATTCAACGCAACCATGGAACCACTATTTAAATGCTGGCCCTGTTAGTTTTGATGTTATTTATTACAGGAATTCTATTCCACTGTCCTCGTGTTTATTCGATAAAAATTCTGTTATCGATGTGATTGAAAGTCATAAATTATCCTCTCCTGCATTTTTCTGGCCTTTTTTTATTCATTACCTGGCAGAAAATGATGTTTGGATCTTACCTGAAGCACTGGCATTTTATCATTTCAGAGAAAATGATGACTTTGAATTTGGCAATTATACCGTAATTAACAATGAGTTATTTGATATAGAATGCAAAATTGCAGAAAATAAAATGATGAGAAGTATTGATGACTCATCATTACTCAATGTGTTACTTTCAAATATTGCTAACAATAGTTTTTTTCATAAAATTTCTTATATTGAAAATAAGATTAAATAAAATATGGATATGAACTTTAAAAAATACAAGACCGTAAGCTTTGATATCTTTGATACATTGGTTAGCCGGAGGATTTACCGTCCCAGAGATTTGTTTTCATTAATGCAATCAACTTTAGCAACTGAGAAATTTTTTATATCAGCGTACGAGATTGGTATTATTGATAATTTCCCAGAGATAAGAGTTCAGGCGGAAGTAAGTGCCAGAGAGAATAGGGTCAGGCGTTTTGGCGGCGAGCCGGAAATACTTATATCTGAAATATACGATGAAGTTTTAAAAAAGCATCCGCAGCTTTCACCAGCGACAGTAAAAAAGATAATCGATCTGGAAATACAAATGGAGAAGATTGTTTTATATAAAAATGCGCGTGGAAGCTGTTTGTTTGAAAAGGCTATTAGTGATGGTTGCAAAGTCATTTTAATTAGTGATATGTACCTTCCATCAGCAATATTAAAGGAGTTGTTAACATCATGTGGCTATGATATCAGTAACATTCCAGTTTATTCATCTGGCGAAGAGCGGTACTCTAAAAATAGTGGTAAATTATTTTCAATAGTCAAGAAAAATGAAAATGTAGATATTGCATCATGGATGCATGTTGGCGACAATGTTCATGCTGATATTCTGAATGCTAAAAAACTCGGCATAAATACTCTCCATGCTGATTGGTCAGAGTATAATCATGGGGTATCTAATCATTGGAAAACTAAAGATATTATTGGTGAATCTATTTGTAAGACTTTATTACTTAAACAAGTTTCTGCTTTCCATCAAAATGATCCTTTAAATGAGATAGGATTTAAAGTATTTGGTCCGTTATTATTAGGTTATGTATCCTGGTTAGCGAATCAGTTAAAGATTCATAAAATTGATAAAGCGCTTTTTTTAGCACGCGATGCTCACTTAATCTATAAAATTTATAATGAATACTTTTCAGAAGAACATGTAAAATGTGAATATTTATATATATCCCGCGCATCAGCTTATATGGTGGGGATGACTGATTGGCCGATGCACAGGATTTGGCATCTTTTTGGTGGTAAGAATAAGAAAAGTATTAAAAAGATACTTGCTATCGCGGGGTTAGATGCGAGTGAGCATATTTCAGATATACATCATGTTGGCTTTCCTGACGAGGAATATATTCCTGTTTCAGGAGAGGAACATAAGGTTCACTGGCTTATAAATAAATTATTTCCATATATTTTATTAAAAAATACTCAGCACAGGGAAGTTTACGCTGATTACTTTAAGACGGCCTGTGAAGGTTATAAAAATATAGCACTTATCGATGTAGGATGGATGGGTAATATTCAATCAGTATTTGCTCGTTCTTTAGGTGCGCAATGGGCAGAAAAACAAATACATGGGTTTTATTTGGCAACTTTTGCTGGCGCCAATGATAACCGATCTATTTATAATAAGATGTTTGGTTGGCTAACCAACTATGGCCATCCCCACGATAAATGTGATCTTTTCTTATCAGGAGGGGTGGAAATAATGGAGTTCGCTATGGCTGACAATACCGGGTCAACAATTGGTTATAAAAAAACGAATAATGGAATAATTCCTGTACGTGAAGATAGCAGTGGTTCTGAAATTGAGTATTTAAAAAAAGCGGCAAGATTGCAATCAGGGATTATTTCTTTTTTTGAGTACATCAAACCGCTCATACAAAAAGAAAATTATGCAGCACTTAGTAGTGTTGTATTGTCAGAACCTTTTTTTGAATTGATAGCCAGACCCTCAAGCGCTCAACTGGACGCCTTATCTTCCCTCACACATTCAGAGTCCGCGGGATCTAACGCAGAAAGAATCGTGCTAGCCAAAAAACTGCCTTTAAAGGATAAACTTTTTCCCGGAGAAAAGTATATCAAAGAGTTGAATGCCAGTTATTGGAAAGAAGGCTTTAAAAGGATCAACAGAAAAAAATTTTGGGCAAAATATAACTAAGCGTCATTTAATTCCGGTAGGCAGACAATCATTATTGGGCGCTTGCCCGACAAGGGCTGAGTCGATTATGCCCTGGCGCGATCACGTTAACCCTGACGGGGAAGTGGTCTCGTGCTGCGATAATGTTATTATCACTGGATACCACCGCTTGTTTGTCCATCCGCTGTGGATGTTCATTATGGCGTTCGATGTGCATTCCAGACAGTCAGAGGCGGTGTAGTCCATTAATCAACTGTTAACAAAGGATATTATCATGCCTGAAGGCCCGGAAATTCGTCGTGCGGCGGATAATCTGGAGGCGGCAATCAAAGGCAAACCTTTAACCGATGTCTGGTTTGCCTTTGCACAGTTAAAACCGTATGAATCGCAGCTTACCGGTCAACTTGTTACCCGGATAGAGACGCGGGGAAAAGCGTTATTGACCCACTTTTCAAATGGCCTGACGCTCTACAGCCACAACCAACTCTATGGCGTATGGCGGGTGATCGATACTGGTGAAATACCGCAGACCACGCGTATATTGCGCGTCAGGCTACAAACGGCGGATAAAACTATTCTGCTTTATAGCGCGTCTGATATCGAAATGCTGACAGCAGACCAGCTCACGACGCACCCTTTTTTACAGCGAGTCGGCCCGGATGTGCTGGACGTGCGTCTCACTCCGGAAGAGGTTAAAGCTCGATTGCTGTCGCCGCGTTTTCGCAACCGACAATTTTCCGGGCTGTTGCTGGATCAGGCCTTTCTGGCGGGATTGGGGAATTATCTTCGCGTTGAAATCCTCTGGCAGGTAGGGTTAACCGGACAGCATAAAGCGAAAGATCTCAACGAGGCGCAACTGAATGCGCTTTCTCACGCGCTGTTGGATATTCCGCGCCTTTCCTACACTACTCGCGGTCAGGCGGATGAAAACAAGCATCATGGCGCACTGTTTCGCTTTAAGGTTTTCCACCGTGACGGCGAAGCGTGCGAGCGGTGCGGCGGCATTATTGAAAAAACAACACTTTCCTCACGCCCGTTTTACTGGTGCCCGCATTGCCAGAAATAGCCGGAACCGCCATCGGCGAGCGGCTATTGCCTGATGGCGCGACGCTTATCAGTCCTACAAAGGTTGTCTGGGCGCATAGGTTGATATAAAACGGGCCACTGCTGGCCCAGTTAACAGAATGCTGAACAGCCGTAGGGTTTGCATTGCCATGATGAGCGCCATATCGGCACTGCTTCCTGCCGCGATCGCGGCAACCGTATCCAGACCCCCGGGACTGGTGGCGAGATAAGCCGTCATAAAATCAATCTGCATGTAGTAAGCCATTCCCCACGCCATCGCGGCGCAAATCGCCATCAGCGCGAAAATTGACAATAAGATTTGCGGCAATGGCCGCAGCGCCATAAAAAACACCTGTCTGTCAAAACCCAGCCCAATACGCCAGCCTATCGCCATATACGCCACGGCCAGCAGCCATTCGGGTAATTCAATCTCAATGATGCCTTGCGAATGGAGAAGCGCGCCTGCCAACATGGGGAGCAGCATCGTGCCGGAAGGGATACGCATCAGGCGACCGGCAATGCCCGCCACGATCGCTAATAGCAGCGTCGTCAATAAATTACCGCTAAGCGGCGGAAACCAGATCACCTGTTGGCTGACCGCTGCCGCGCTGTCGCCGAGTATCAGGCGTGTCACCAGCACCGCCGCGCCAGCCACAAACAGTACCCGTAGATACTGCATAAACGCCACCAGGCGGATATCCGCCCCGTAATCTTGCGCCATCGCTACCATTGCCGCTGCGCCGCCCGGCGATGACCCCCATGCGCCGGTGTTGCCGGGCAGCGAGCTGTAGCGTACCAGCAGCCAGCCGACTATCGCGCTGGAAAGCAGCGTCACCAGCAACACTAAAAGCACGACCGGCCAGTAGAGGGCGAGGGTGGTCAATATCGAACCGGTTAGATTTTGGGCGATCATACAGCCGAGAATCGCCTGCGCGGCGAGAAAAATACCGCGCGGAAGTTGTAGCGTACTACCTCGCAAACTCAACACGATACCCGCAATCATTGGACCGAGCAGCATCGCCGCCGGAAGGTGCAGATAGAGAAAAATAAGGGAAATGAGCAGCGATAACAGGAACAACAAAAACCACTGCAGAATCGGCATTCCATGCTCCCTGAATGATATTTAGCGAAACCTTAATTAATCATAGAGAGTAACGGGGTAAGAATAAAATAATGAGGATAAGAAAAAAGGGAAAATGTAACGGATGGCGAGGGTTGCGTCGCCATCCGGTTGTCAATTAACGCTTCAGCGCCGATTTAAAGTCGCGTTTATCGTAGCCGGTATACAGCTGACGAGGACGGGCGATTTTCATGCCGTCAGTGTGCATTTCATTCCAGTGTGCAATCCAGCCAACGGTACGCGCCATGGCGAAGATCACGGTGAACATGGAGGACGGAATGCCCATCGCTTTCAGAATGATGCCGGAGTAGAAGTCTACGTTCGGGTACAGTTTCTTCTCGATGAAGTACGGGTCGTTGAGCGCAATGTGCTCAAGCTCCATCGCCACTTCCAGCAGATCGTCTTTGGTGCCCAGCTCTTTCAGCACTTCATGGCAGGTTTCACGCATCACGGTGGCGCGCGGATCGTAGTTTTTGTAAACACGGTGACCGAAGCCCATCAGGCGGAAAGAATCATTCTTGTCTTTCGCACGGCGAACAAATTCCGGAATGTGTTTAACAGAGCTGATTTCTTCCAGCATTTTCAGCGCGGCTTCGTTGGCGCCGCCGTGCGCGGGTCCCCACAGGGAGGCGATCCCGGCGGCAATGCAGGCGAACGGGTTGGCGCCGCTTGAACCTGCGGTACGTACCGTTGACGTAGAGGCGTTCTGCTCATGGTCAGCGTGCAGGATCAGAATACGGTCCATCGCGCGCTCCAGTACCGGATTCACTTCATAGGTTTCACACGGCGTGGAGAACATCATGTTCAGGAAGTTACCGGCGTAGGAAAGGTCGTTGCGCGGATAAACAAACGGCTGACCGATGGAATATTTGTAACACATCGCCGCCATGGTCGGCATTTTGGACAGCAGGCGGAACGCCGCGATTTCACGGTGGCGCGGATTGTTCACATCCAGCGAGTCGTGGTAGAACGCCGCCAGCGCGCCAGTGATCCCGCACATTACCGCCATCGGATGTGAGTCGCGACGGAAAGCATGGAACAGGCGAGTGATTTGCTCATGGATCATCGTATGGCGGGTGACTGTCGTTCTGAACTCGTCATACTCTTCCTGCGTCGGTTTTTCGCCGTACAGCAGGATGTAACAGACTTCCAGATAGTTGGAATCGGTAGCAAGCTGGTCAATCGGGAAACCGCGATGCAACAAAATGCCTTCGTCGCCGTCGATGAAGGTGATTTTAGATTCGCAGGATGCGGTAGAGGTGAAACCAGGGTCAAAAGTAAAAACTCCTTTTGAACCGAGACTACGAATATCAATAACATCTTGACCGAGTGTACCTTTTAGCACATCCAGTTCAATAGCAGTGTCACCAGTAAGGGTGATTTTTGCCTTTGTATCAGCCATTTACGGTCTCCTTAGCGCCTTATTGCTTAAGACTGCCGGAACTCAGACTTGCCTTCTCCACGTCATCTTCCTTGTCGTTAGTGCAGGGAAGATTCTGTGTATGCATCAATCAACCGTTACCAGTTTGTTATTTGGCTCGCCGCTCTGTGAAAGAGGGGATGACCTGGGTACAGAGCAATGGGCGCTTGCAGGTAACGGCTTGATTAATTTCGAATTAGCAGCAAATCAGGAACGTAGCAATCCGAGTAATGTAACCTGTCTATCACTAATAACTGTCCTGAAAGAATGGGTCAATATCATTGTACTGTTGCATAACTTATTAACAGGTGAAAGAGTGACCCCATAACTTTTACGCATTATATGCTTTTTCTGGTGTTGTTTGTAACAATTTTGTTTAATGTTTGTCAAATCAGATGATTGAAAATTAAAAAAATGTTGTTATCGTGACCTGTGTCACTGTTCAGGATAAAACCTGACAAACTATATGTAGGTTAATTGTAATGATTTTGTGAACGTCCTATACTGCCGCCAGGTCTCCGGAATACCCTGCAATCCCGAGCCACCCAGCGTTGTAACGTGTCGTTTTAGCTACTGGAAGCAGTGTTTTACATGACGCGCAGTTATAGAAAGGACGCTGTCTGACCCGCACGCAGACCGGAGGAAGGAAATCCCGTCGTCTTTCTGGCTACAGGTAGATTCACCACTGTAACCGAAGTCTTAAGGGAATAATAAGAACAGCATGTGGGCGTTATTCATGATAAGAAATGTGAAAAAACAAAGACCTGTCAATCTGGATCTACAAACGATTCGGTTCCCCATCACAGCGATAGCGTCCATTCTCCATCGCGTATCCGGTGTGATTACTTTCATCGCAGTCGGCATACTACTGTGGCTACTGGGCACCAGCCTCTCTTCTCCGGAAGGATTCCAGCAGGCCGCCGATATCATGGACGGCTTCATCGTTAAATTTATCATGTGGGGCATCCTTACCGCGCTGGCGTATCACGTCATCGTGGGAATTCGTCACATGTTAATGGATTTTGGCTATCTGGAAGAAACATTCGAAGCGGGTCAACGCTCTGCCAAAATCTCTTTTGTTATCACTGTCGTGCTTTCACTTCTCGCAGGAGTCCTCGTATGGTAAGCAACGCCTCCGCATTAGGACGCAATGGCGTACATGACTTCATCCTGGTCCGTGCTACCGCTATCGTTCTGACGTTATACATCATCTACATGGTGGGTTTTTTCGCCACGAGCGGCGAACTGACCTTTGAAGCCTGGACCGGTTTCTTCTCATCGGCCTTCACCAAAGTCTTCACCCTGCTGGCGCTTTTTTCCATCTTGATTCATGCCTGGATCGGCATGTGGCAGGTGTTAACCGACTACGTTAAACCACTGGCAGTGCGTCTGATACTGCAACTCGTTATTGTTGTTGCGCTGGTGGTTTACGTCATCTATGGATTTGTTGTGGTGTGGGGTGTGTAATGAAACTGCCAGTCAGAGAATTTGATGCTGTTGTGATTGGTGCCGGTGGCGCAGGTATGCGCGCGGCGCTGCAAATTTCCCAAAGCGGCCAAACCTGTGCGCTGCTCTCGAAAGTCTTCCCGACCCGTTCCCATACCGTTTCCGCGCAGGGCGGTATCACCGTGGCGCTCGGCAATACCCATGAAGATAACTGGGAATGGCACATGTACGACACCGTTAAGGGGTCGGACTACATTGGTGACCAGGATGCTATCGAATATATGTGTAAGACCGGACCGGAAGCGATTCTGGAACTGGAGCACATGGGGCTACCGTTCTCCCGTCTTGATGATGGACGTATCTATCAGCGCCCGTTCGGCGGCCAGTCGAAAAACTTTGGCGGCGAGCAGGCGGCACGTACCGCGGCAGCGGCTGACCGTACCGGTCACGCCTTGCTACATACGCTGTATCAACAGAATTTGAAAAACCACACCACGATTTTCTCCGAATGGTATGCGCTGGATCTGGTGAAAAACCAGGATGGCGCGGTGGTGGGGTGTACCGCACTGTGCATCGAAACCGGTGAAGTGGTGTACTTCAAAGCCCGCGCGACGGTGCTGGCGACCGGCGGCGCAGGCCGTATCTACCAGTCCACCACCAACGCTCATATCAATACCGGTGACGGTGTCGGTATGGCGCTGCGTGCCGGTGTCCCGGTGCAGGACATGGAAATGTGGCAGTTCCACCCGACCGGTATCGCCGGGGCGGGCGTGCTGGTGACAGAAGGCTGCCGCGGCGAAGGCGGTTACCTGCTGAACAAACACGGCGAGCGCTTTATGGAGCGTTATGCGCCGAACGCCAAAGACCTGGCGGGTCGTGACGTGGTGGCGCGTTCCATCATGATCGAAATCCGTGAAGGTCGCGGCTGTGATGGTCCGTGGGGGCCGCACGCTAAACTGAAACTGGATCACCTGGGTAAAGAGGTGCTGGAATCTCGCCTGCCGGGTATCCTGGAGCTGTCCCGCACATTCGCCCACGTTGACCCGGTGAAAGAGCCGATTCCGGTTATCCCGACCTGCCACTACATGATGGGCGGTATTCCGACTAAAGTGACCGGTCAGGCGCTGACCGTGAACGAGCAGGGCGAAGATGTGGTGATTCCGGGGCTGTTTGCGGTAGGCGAAATCGCCTGTGTATCGGTTCACGGCGCCAACCGTCTGGGCGGTAACTCACTGCTGGATCTGGTGGTCTTTGGCCGTGCGGCGGGGCTGCATTTACAGGAATCCATCGCCGAGCAGGGCGTGCTGCGCGACGCCAGCGAGTCTGACGTTGAAGGTTCTCTGGAGCGCCTGAATCGCTGGAACAATAACCGCAATGGCGAAGATCCGGTGGCTATCCGCAAAGCGTTGCAGGAGTGTATGCAGCATAACTTCTCCGTATTCCGTGAAGGCGACGCGATGGCGAAAGGGCTTGAGCAGTTGAAAGTGATCCGCGAGCGTCTGAAAAACGCCCGTCTGGATGACACGTCCAGCGAGTTTAATACCCAGCGTGTTGAGTGTCTGGAGCTGGATAACCTGATGGAAACCGCCTACGCCACTGCCGTATCAGCCAACTTCCGGACGGAAAGCCGCGGCGCGCATAGCCGCTTCGATTTCCCGGAGCGTGATGATGCCAACTGGTTGTGTCATACCCTGTATCAACCGCAAACGGAATCCATGACGCGCCGAAGCGTCAATATGGAACCGAAACTGCGTCCGGCGTTCCCGCCGAAGATTCGTACTTATTAATTGCGGAGACAGGATGATGAAACTCGAATTTTCGATTTATCGTTATAACCCGGATGTCGATAACGCTCCGCGTATGCAGGACTACACCCTGGAAGGCGAAGAAGGGCGTGACATGATGCTGCTGGATGCGTTAATCCAGCTTAAAGAAAAAGATCCAAGCCTTTCTTTCCGCCGTTCCTGCCGCGAAGGCGTGTGTGGTTCTGATGGTTTGAATATGAACGGTAAGAATGGTCTGGCCTGTATTACCCCTATTTCGGCGCTGACTCAGCCGGGTAAGAAGATTGTGATTCGCCCGCTACCCGGTTTGCCGGTGATCCGCGATTTGGTGGTAGACATGGGGCAATTCTACGCACAATATGAGAAGATTAAGCCTTACTTATTGAATAATGGGCAAAATCCACCGGCTCGTGAGCATCTGCAGATGCCGGAGCAGCGTGAAAAACTCGATGGGCTGTATGAATGTATTCTTTGCGCCTGTTGCTCAACATCCTGCCCGTCATTCTGGTGGAACCCGGATAAGTTTATCGGTCCGGCGGGGCTGCTCGCGGCGTATCGATTCCTGATCGATAGTCGTGATACCGAGACCGACAGTCGTCTGGAAGGGATGAGCGATGCATTCAGCGTATTCCGCTGTCACAGCATTATGAACTGCGTCAGTGTATGTCCTAAGGGACTGAACCCGACGCGCGCTATCGGCCATATTAAGTCGATGCTGTTGCAGCGTAGTGCGTAAGTAGTTGTAGTGGTTGCCGGATGGCGACGTACCGTCTTATCCGGCCTACGGGTTACGTATTCTGTAGGCCTGATAAGCCAGGCGCCATCGGGCAATAGAAGTGCAGGAAACCTCTAAAAACTGCCATATGATTAGTAATAATCGAGATGTTCAGAGCGAGACAAGGCGCGGTCTGAACGAATCTTCGGGAGCATAGTTAACTATGTGACCGGAGTGAGCGAAGGCCGCAACGCAGTCGTAGCCTGAACAGCGAAGATTATTAGACAGTTTTTAAAGGTTCCTTAGCGGACGCAGATGACACGACAGTCCGCAACAAGTGAACCCCGGCACGCATACAGCGTATGCGTGGTTAGTATCCACGGCGAAATACTCGTCATAGATCACGTTGCATGTGCGTTGGCTGCACTTGCTCACCCCGGTCACTTACTGGATGTAAGCTCCCAGGGATTCGCAAGCTTGCCGCCTTCCTGAAACGTGACCTATTTAGAGTATTAAATAAGCAGAAAAGATGCTTAAGGGATCACGATGCAGAACAGCGCTTTGAAAGCCTGGTTGGACTCTTCTTACCTCTCTGGTTCGAATCAGAGCTGGATAGAACAGCTCTATGAAGACTTCTTAACCGATCCTGACTCGGTAGACGCTAACTGGCGTTTGACGTTCCAGCAGTTACCTGGTACCGGAGTCAAACCGGATCAACTCCATTCAAAAACACGTGAATATTTCCGGCGGCAGGCGTTGGCTGGCTCACGTCACTCTTCTACGATTTCCGACCCTGACACCAATGTGAAGCAGGTTAAAGTCCTGCAGCTTATCAACGCTTATCGTTTCCGTGGCCATCAGCATGCAAACCTCGATCCGCTGGGACTGTGGAAACAAGAACGCGTGGCGGATCTGGATCCTTCTTTCCATGATTTGACCGAGGCCGATTTCCAGGAAACCTTCAATGTCGGCTCCTTTGCCAGCGGCAAAGAGACGATGAAGCTGGGCGAGCTGCTCGACGCGCTCAAACAGACCTACTGCGGCCCGATTGGCGCTGAGTATATGCACATCACCAGCACCGAAGAGAAACGCTGGATCCAACAGCGCATCGAATCCGGTCGCGCGGCCTTTAGCGCTGACGAGAAAAAACGCTTCCTGAACGAGCTGACCGCCGCTGAAGGGCTGGAACGTTATCTGGGTGCCAAATTCCCGGGTGCGAAACGTTTCTCGCTCGAGGGGGGAGATGCGCTGATACCCATGCTGAAAGAGATGGTTCGCCATGCGGGTAACAGCGGCACTCGCGAAGTGGTGCTGGGGATGGCGCACCGCGGTCGCCTGAACGTGCTGATCAACGTACTGGGTAAAAAACCGCAGGATCTGTTCGACGAATTTGCCGGTAAGCATAAAGAACATCTGGGTACCGGCGACGTGAAGTATCACATGGGCTTCTCGTCAGATATCGAAACCGAAGGCGGTCTGGTTCACCTGGCGCTGGCGTTTAACCCATCGCATCTGGAAATTGTGAGCCCGGTGGTGATGGGCTCCGTGCGCGCCCGTCTGGACAGACTGGACGAACCGAGCAGCAACAAAGTGTTGCCGATCACTATTCACGGCGACGCCGCGGTGACCGGCCAGGGCGTGGTTCAGGAAACCCTGAACATGTCGAAAGCGCGCGGTTACGAAGTGGGCGGTACGGTACGTATCGTTATCAACAACCAGGTGGGTTTCACCACCTCTAACCCACTGGATGCGCGTTCAACGCCTTACTGCACCGATATCGGTAAAATGGTCCAGGCGCCGATTTTCCACGTCAATGCGGACGATCCGGAAGCCGTCGCTTTTGTGACCCGTCTGGCGCTGGACTTCCGTAATACCTTTAAACGCGATGTGTTCATCGATCTGGTGTGCTACCGCCGTCACGGCCACAACGAAGCCGACGAGCCAAGCGCAACCCAGCCGCTGATGTACCAGAAAATCAAAAAGCATCCGACGCCGCGTAAAATCTATGCCGACAAACTGGAAGCTGATAAGGTCGCAACGCTGGAAGATGCCACCGAAATGGTCAACCTCTATCGCGATGCGCTGGATGCAGGCGAATGCGTGGTGAAAGAGTGGCGTCCGATGAATATGCACTCGTTCACCTGGTCGCCGTATCTAAACCACGAATGGGATGAAGCATACCCGAACAAGGTAGAAATGAAGCGCCTGCAGGAGCTGGCAAAACGTATCAGCACCGTGCCGGAAGCCATTGAAATGCAGTCTCGCGTGGCGAAAATTTATGGCGACCGTCAGGCAATGGCGGCAGGCGAGAAATTGTTTGACTGGGGCGGCGCGGAAAATCTGGCTTACGCCACGCTGGTCGATGAAGGCATTCCGGTGCGCCTGTCCGGGGAAGACTCCGGTCGCGGCACCTTCTTCCATCGTCATGCGGTGATCCACAACCAGACGAACGGCTCAACGTATACGCCGTTGCAGCATATTCACAGCGGTCAGGGACAGTTTAAAGTCTGGGACTCCGTGCTGTCTGAAGAAGCGGTACTGGCTTTTGAATACGGTTATGCCACGGCGGAACCACGTACCCTGACTATCTGGGAAGCGCAGTTTGGCGATTTTGCCAACGGCGCGCAGGTAGTGATTGACCAGTTCATCTCCTCCGGCGAGCAGAAATGGGGCCGGATGTGCGGTCTGGTGATGCTGTTGCCGCATGGCTATGAAGGGCAGGGGCCGGAGCACTCCTCCGCGCGTCTGGAACGTTATCTGCAACTTTGCGCCGAGCAGAATATGCAGGTTTGCGTGCCGTCCACCCCGGCGCAGGTCTACCATATGCTGCGCCGTCAGGCGCTGCGCGGGATGCGTCGTCCGCTGGTGGTGATGTCGCCGAAATCGCTGCTGCGTCACCCGCTGGCGGTTTCCACGCTTGATGAACTGGCGAACGGTTCCTTCCAGCCGGCCATTGGCGAAATTGACGAGCTGGACCCTAAAGCCGTAAAACGCGTGGTAATGTGTTCTGGTAAGGTTTATTACGACCTGCTGGAACAACGGCGCAAAAACGACCAGAAAGATGTCGCTATCGTGCGCATCGAACAGCTCTATCCGTTCCCGCATAAAGCGGTGCAGGAAGCGCTGCAACCATACGCTCACGTCCATGATTTTGTCTGGTGCCAGGAAGAGCCGCTCAACCAGGGCGCATGGTACTGCAGTCAGCATCATTTCCGTGAAGTGATTCCGTTTGGGGCCGCTCTGCGTTATGCAGGTCGCCCGGCCTCCGCCTCTCCGGCGGTAGGGTATATGTCCGTTCACCAGAAACAGCAACAAGATCTGGTTAATGACGCGCTGAACGTCGATTAAATAAAGGATAAATAATGAGTAGCGTAGATATTCTTGTTCCCGACCTGCCTGAGTCCGTAGCGGACGCGACCGTCGCCACCTGGCATAAAAAACCGGGCGATGCGGTTGTTCGTGACGAAGTGCTGGTAGAAATCGAAACTGACAAAGTGGTACTGGAAGTACCGGCATCAGCGGACGGCATTCTGGATGCGGTTCTGGAAGAGGAGGGGACGACTGTCACCTCTCGCCAGATCCTGGGTCGCCTGCGTGAAGGCAACAGCGCGGGTAAAGAGACCAGCGCGAAATCTGAAGAGAAAGCGTCTACGCCGGCACAGCGCCAGCAGGCGTCGCTGGAAGAACAAAACAACGATGCGCTCAGCCCGGCGATCCGTCGCCTGCTGGCTGAACACAATCTGGAAGCCAGCGCCATTAAAGGCACTGGTGTGGGTGGGCGTCTGACCCGTGAAGATGTGGAAAAACATCTGGCGAAAGGTGAGTCTAAAGCACCCGCTGTTGAACCTGCAGCACAACCCGCTCTGGGCGCGCGCGGCGAAAAACGCGTGCCAATGACCCGCCTGCGTAAGCGCGTGGCCGAGCGTCTGCTGGAAGCGAAAAATTCCACCGCCATGCTGACGACCTTCAATGAAGTCAACATGAAGCCGATTATGGATTTGCGTAAGCAGTATGGCGAAGTGTTTGAAAAACGTCATGGTATCCGCCTGGGCTTTATGTCCTTCTACGTGAAAGCGGTAGTGGAAGCGCTGAAGCGTTATCCGGAAGTGAACGCCTCTATCGACGGCGATGACGTGGTGTATCACAACTACTTTGATGTGAGCATGGCGGTGTCTACGCCGCGTGGCCTGGTCACGCCGGTCCTGCGTGACGTGGATACGCTGGGCATGGCTGACATCGAGAAAAAAATTAAAGAACTGGCTGTCAAAGGCCGCGACGGCAAGCTGACCGTAGAGGACCTGACCGGTGGTAACTTTACCATTACCAACGGCGGCGTATTCGGTTCGCTGATGTCTACCCCGATCATCAACCCGCCGCAGAGCGCGATTCTGGGAATGCATGCTATTAAAGACAGGCCGATGGCGGTGGATGGCAAGGTAGAAATCCTGCCGATGATGTACCTGGCGCTCTCTTACGATCATCGCCTGATCGATGGTCGCGAATCCGTGGGCTTCCTGGTCACCATCAAAGAGTTGCTGGAAGATCCGACCCGTCTGCTGTTGGACGTGTAGTCAGCAAGAGCATCACCTGCTACCTGTAGGCCGGACAAGGCGTTCACGCCGCCATCCGGCGATGGTGTAATGCCTGATGGCGCGCAGCTTTCAGGCCTACAGGTCTAAAGATAACGATTACCTGAAGGATGGACAGAACACATGAACTTACATGAATATCAGGCAAAACAACTTTTTGCCCGCTATGGCTTACCGGCGCCGGTGGGTTATGCCTGTACTACTCCGCGTGAAGCCGAAGAAGCCGCGTCTAAAATCGGCGCCGGCCCGTGGGTAGTGAAATGTCAGGTTCACGCTGGCGGCCGCGGCAAAGCGGGCGGTGTGAAGGTAGTAAAAAGCAAGGAAGAGATTCGCGCCTTTGCGGAAAACTGGCTGGGCAAACGTCTGGTGACCTATCAAACAGACGCTAATGGCCAACCGGTAAACCAGATTCTGGTTGAAGCGGCGACCGACATCGGCAAAGAACTGTACCTCGGCGCGGTAGTTG
Organism: Salmonella sp. 32031103-2018-00083-FB-01-SM-01; assembly: GCF_017571995.1. Lineage (NCBI taxonomy): Bacteria > Pseudomonadati > Pseudomonadota > Gammaproteobacteria > Enterobacterales > Enterobacteriaceae > Salmonella > Salmonella sp. 32031103-2018-00083-FB-01-SM-01. The sequence goes on along the minus strand of NZ_JAGEQL010000003.1, from coordinate 166,865 downwards.
ACCGTAGTTCTCGTCGCGTGGTCTTTATGGCGTCTACCGAAGGCGGCGTAGAGATCGAAAAAGTCGCGGAGGAAACCCCGCATCTGATCCATAAAGTCGCGCTCGATCCGCTGACCGGCCCGATGCCGTATCAGGGGCGTGAACTGGCGTTCAAACTGGGTCTGGAAGGTAAACTGGTGCAGCAGTTCACCAAAATCTTTATGGGCCTGGCAACCATTTTCCTTGAGCGCGACCTGGCGCTAATCGAAATCAACCCGCTGGTGATCACTAAGCAGGGCGACCTGATTTGTCTCGACGGCAAACTGGGCGCTGACGGCAACGCGCTGTTCCGCCAGCCGGATCTGCGCGAAATGCGCGACCAGTCTCAGGAAGACCTGCGTGAAGCTCAGGCGGCGCAGTGGGAACTGAACTACGTTGCGCTGGACGGTAACATCGGCTGCATGGTTAACGGCGCAGGCCTGGCGATGGGCACTATGGACATCGTTAAGCTGCATGGCGGCGAACCGGCTAACTTCCTTGACGTGGGCGGCGGCGCAACCAAAGAGCGCGTCACCGAAGCGTTTAAAATCATCCTCTCGGATGACAACGTGAAAGCGGTTCTGGTTAACATCTTCGGCGGTATCGTCCGTTGTGACCTGATTGCCGACGGTATCATCGGCGCGGTGGAAGAAGTGGGCGTGAACGTTCCGGTGGTGGTGCGTCTGGAAGGCAACAACGCCGAACTCGGCGCGAAGAAACTGGCTGACAGTGGCCTGAATATTATTGCAGCGAAAAGTCTGACGGATGCAGCTCAGCAGGTTGTTGCCGCAGTGGAGGGGAAATAATGTCCGTTTTAATTAATAAAGATACCAAGGTTATCTGCCAGGGCTTCACCGGTAGCCAGGGGACTTTCCACTCCGAACAGGCGATTGCTTACGGTACGCAAATGGTCGGCGGCGTAACGCCGGGCAAAGGCGGCACCACGCATCTGGGTCTGCCGGTGTTCAACACCGTGCGCGAAGCAGTAGAAGCTACCGGTGCGACCGCATCCGTTATCTACGTCCCGGCGCCGTTCTGCAAAGACTCCATTCTGGAAGCGATCGACGCAGGCATCAAACTGATTATCACCATCACCGAAGGTATTCCGACGCTGGATATGCTGACCGTGAAAGTGAAGCTGGACGAAGCAGGCGTACGCATGATCGGCCCGAACTGCCCAGGTGTGATCACCCCGGGCGAATGCAAAATCGGCATCATGCCGGGTCACATTCATAAGCCGGGTAAAGTGGGTATCGTTTCCCGTTCCGGCACGCTGACCTACGAAGCGGTTAAGCAGACCACCGACTACGGTTTCGGCCAGTCCACCTGCGTGGGTATCGGCGGCGACCCGATTCCGGGCTCTAACTTCATCGACATCCTGAAGCTGTTCCAGGAAGATCCGCAGACCGAAGCGATCGTGATGATCGGCGAGATCGGCGGTAGCGCAGAAGAAGAAGCGGCTGCTTACATTAAAGATCACGTGACCAAGCCGGTTGTTGGCTATATCGCGGGTGTTACCGCGCCGAAAGGCAAGCGTATGGGCCACGCGGGCGCCATCATTGCCGGTGGTAAAGGCACTGCGGATGAAAAATTCGCCGCGCTGGAAGCCGCAGGCGTGAAAACCGTTCGCAGTCTGGCCGATATCGGCGAAGCGCTGAAAGCAATTATAAAATAAAACTCGCTGTTCCTGCGGGAACAGATAAATGTCCGTTTTCGACATGGTTGGCCACCTTTACGGTGGCCTTTTTTATGGCTTTATTGTTTGTGGCAAAGTACGGGGGAAGCATCCGGGATATAAAATTATTGGCTTTGTAAATATTGAACTATAGGAAAATGATGCCTCATTAAAAAAACATGGTGGAGTCTAAAAATAATTGATAATAACCGTCTGGCAGCGGCAGTAAATTTACTCAGTTTGCTGGTTAACTCTTTTGCAGCAAATACAGATGCTGTCTTAGTCAAAGACCTGCCGACCTCATCGGAGACGGATTATGCGCTTTTCTCCATGAAAAAAATGCATTGCAGCATTACACTATGTTGACGCTAACCTCTATAGTAAATTGACGCTTGACTCTATGGCCGCGCATGTTTGCCTGAGTGCGAACTACATGTCTCCTCAGATGTATCGCGCTTACACAGGCTGCTTGTTTAATGGCAGAATAAAACAGCTATTTTAATCATAAGAGTACCGGCATTATTTCCCTGAAGTATTAAAGATATCGTTTAATAAATTATATGAACTTTTGCTGGTTAAAAGAGGTTAACTTTAAAAATTATTAAGAACTTATTGACACTATTCGTTCGTGATCAATCATGTTTAAAGGGTATTTATGGCTGCGAATAAACAGAATTATCACTATGAGTGACGTAGAAATTGAGGGTGAATCTGTGAAGGTGATAACAGAATCTTCGCTATAATAATTATAGAGAGGTAAATACGGTGTTATTGAAATAAAGAAAAATTAGCGAATAAAATGTTTGTTTCTGGCTATCTGGAAAGCTTATTAGCGATAATTAAGGCGATAACCTGGCAAGATGATCCTGGCCGTTAGTCGTCGGGAAAGGGAAGTTGGGGCAGGGTAATCCCGGTGGGATGATGGCGCGTGTGCAATGAGATAGTTTCTTTGCGGTGTTAATTATAAGTAAAATAAAAATAGATTAAATGTATAAAATAATAAGTGTTGATAACCTACAGAAAAAATCTGTGAGCTATTTAGCAATAATTGAACATCAATGTGCAATGTTTTTTACGGGATGCGGGGCAGTAAAAAACGCACAAAATGTTTAGCCTTACCGAATAAGCCTCTTTTTACAGGGAGTTTGAAATTACTCTTTGCAAAAACAAAAAGTTAACAAAAAATTCACCATGCATTCAATGAATAAACATTATTAACATTAACTTCAAAAATTGATTTTAATCAATATTTAAATGTTGGAAAAGAGCATAAAAACTGGTTAAATTGTCCGTGATCAAATTCCCTGAAAAGCGATAGATTAGCCATAAATTGATCGCTGTCGAAAAAAGCAAATCTGACCCACTAAAAACCTGTTTATTGTAAGGGTTTTACGGCGTAATATATTTGCGGGATCAATTTGGGTTTTTTATTAACATGTTTGTAACCTTTCATCATTACTGTTTCCTTCCCGAGGGGATAGTACGATGGAAGGCCGCAAATAAATTTGTATTGGGGCATGCGTGTGACCCTTTCTAACGGGGTTCACTCTCGGAGTCTTCATGCGATGAGCAAGGAGTCATGATGTTAGATATAGTCGAACTGTCGCGCTTACAGTTTGCCTTGACCGCGATGTACCACTTCCTGTTTGTGCCGCTAACGCTCGGTATGGCGTTCCTGCTGGCCATTATGGAAACGGTATACGTCCTTTCCGGCAAACAGATTTATAAAGATATGACCAAGTTCTGGGGCAAGTTGTTTGGTATCAACTTTGCTCTGGGTGTGGCTACCGGTTTGACCATGGAGTTCCAGTTCGGGACAAACTGGTCGTACTACTCCCACTATGTTGGGGACATCTTCGGTGCGCCGCTGGCCATCGAAGGTTTGATGGCCTTCTTCCTCGAATCCACCTTTGTAGGTCTGTTCTTCTTCGGCTGGGATCGTCTGAGTAAAGTTCAGCATATGTGCGTCACCTGGCTGGTGGCTCTGGGGTCCAACCTCTCCGCGTTGTGGATTCTGGTAGCGAACGGCTGGATGCAAAACCCAATCGCTGCGGATTTCAATTTCGAAACCATGCGTATGGAAATGGTGAGCTTCTCTGAACTGGTGCTGAACCCGGTAGCACAGGTGAAATTTGTTCACACTGTGGCGTCCGGCTATGTCACCGGCGCGATGTTCATCCTCGGTATCAGCGCTTACTACATGCTGAAAGGTCGTGACTTCGCCTTTGCTAAACGCTCCTTTGCTATTGCCGCCAGCTTCGGTATGGCTGCCGTACTGTCCGTTATCGTACTCGGCGACGAATCCGGTTACGAAATGGGCGACGTGCAGAAAACCAAGCTCGCTGCGATTGAAGCCGAATGGGAAACGCAACCTGCTCCGGCCTCCTTTACCCTGTTCGGTATTCCTGACCAGGACAAACAGGAAAACCATCTGGCGATTCAGATCCCTTATGCGCTCGGCATTATCGCTACGCGTTCCGTGGACACGCCGGTTATTGGCCTGAAAGATCTCATGGTTCAGCATGAAGAGCGTATCCGTAACGGGATGAAAGCCTATGAACTGCTGGAGCAGCTGCGCGCCGGTTCTACCGACCAGGCCGTTCGCGACCAGTTTAACAGCATGAAGAAAGATCTCGGTTACGGCCTGCTGCTGAAACGCTATACGCCTAATGTGACTGACGCGACCGAAGCGCAGATCCAGCAAGCGACGAAAGATTCCATTCCTCGCGTTGCGCCGCTGTACTTCGCTTTCCGTATCATGGTGGCGTGCGGCTTCCTGCTGCTGGCGATCATCGCACTTTCCTTCTGGAGCGTGATTCGTAACCGCATCGGTGAGAAAAAATGGCTGTTGCGCGCGGCGCTGTACGGTATTCCACTTCCATGGATTGCGGTTGAAGCAGGTTGGTTCGTCGCCGAATATGGTCGTCAGCCGTGGGCGATCGGCGAAGTGTTGCCGACAGCCGTGGCGAACTCATCGCTGACCGTGGGCGATCTGCTGTTCTCCATGTTCCTGATTTGCGGCCTGTATACCCTGTTCCTGGTGGCAGAATTGTTCCTGATGTTCAAATTTGCACGCCTTGGCCCAAGCAGCCTGAAAACCGGTCGCTATCACTTTGAGCAGTCCACCGTGACTTCTCAGCCGGCACGCTAAGACAGGAGTCGTCAAATGATCGATTATGAAGTACTACGTTTTATCTGGTGGCTGCTGGTTGGCATTTTGCTAATTGGTTTCGCTGTCACCGATGGGTTCGACATGGGGGTGGGGATGCTCACCCGTTTCCTCGGTCGTAACGACACCGAACGTCGAATTATGATTAACTCTATCGCCCCACACTGGGACGGTAACCAGGTGTGGTTGATCACCGCGGGCGGTGCGTTGTTTGCTGCCTGGCCGATGGTTTACGCTGCGGCGTTCTCCGGTTTCTATGTGGCGATGATCCTGGTGCTGGCGTCTTTGTTCTTCCGTCCGGTCGGTTTTGATTACCGTTCCAAGATTGAAGACCCGCGCTGGCGCAACATGTGGGACTGGGGCGTGTTCATCGGTAGCTTTGTGCCGCCGCTGGTGATTGGCGTGGCCTTTGGCAACCTGTTGCAGGGCGTACCGTTCCATGTAGATGAGTATCTGCGTCTGTACTACACCGGTAACTTCTTCCAGTTGCTGAACCCGTTTGGTCTGCTGGCGGGTATCGTAAGCGTAGGGATGATCATCACGCAGGGGGCGACTTACCTGCAAATGCGCACCGTTGGCGAACTGCACCTGCGCGCGCGCGCCACCTCGCAGATTGCGGCGCTGGTGACATTAGTGTGCTTTGCGCTGGCGGGCGTTTGGGTAATGTATGGTATTGATGGTTATGTCGTGACATCCGCGATTGACCATCATGCCGCCTCTAACCCGCTGACTAAAGAAGTGGCGCGTGAAGCTGGCGCCTGGCTGGTGAACTTTAATAATGCTCCGATCCTGTGGTTGGTTCCGGCTCTGGGCGTGGTTCTGCCGCTGCTGACTATCCTGACTTCCCGTATGGAGAAAGGCGCGTGGGCATTCCTGTTCTCTTCGCTGACGTTGGCCTGCATTATTCTGACGGCGGGTATCGCTATGTTCCCGTTTGTGATGCCGTCCAGCACGATGATGAATGCCAGTCTGACCATGTGGGATGCGACATCCAGCCAGATGACGCTGAACCTGATGACCTGGGTTGCGGCGGTGTTCGTACCGATCATTCTGATCTACACCAGCTGGTGTTACTGGAAAATGTTCGGTCGTATCACTAAAGAACATATTGAAAGCAACACCCACTCTCTGTACTAAGTAAGGAGCTTAAAATGTGGTATTTCGCATGGATTCTGGGAACGCTTCTTGCCTGTGCATTCGGGATCATTACCGCCCTGGCGCTTGAGCACGTTGAAGCGGGTAAAACCAGTCAAGAAGAAAGCTAATGATTCATATTGTCGCTATGCAATATACAAAATCATTTAAGTTGCATCGCGGCGGCAAGGCTGCGAATCCCCAGGAGCTTACATTAGTAAGTGACTGGGGTAACAAATCTGTCAGGAACAGATTTGAACGCTGCTTGCAGCGGCCCTGTAAGGGGGAGGCCCAGGGATGGGCCGACTAACAGCCGCAGCCAACAAAGAGGCAGCTTAGAGGATGAAGTATATTTATGCGGTAATGGACAAGCGCCCGTTAAGGGCGCTTTCCTTCGTGATGGCGATAGTGCTGGCAGGATGTATGTTCTGGGACCCGTCACGGTTTGCCGCCAGGACCAGCACGCTTGAAATCTGGCACGGATTACTGCTGATGTGGGCGGTTTGCGCAGGCATAATCCACGGCGTGGGTTTTCGCCCTGAATCCGTACACTGGCAAGGGATTTTTTGTCCGCTCCTTGCGGATATCGTCCTTATCGTCGGCCTGATTTTCTTCTTCTTGTGAATAAGAAACCTCCTTAAAAATATAGGGGCTTGCATAAGCCCATATATTTTTACTCTCCCTTAACTTCCCCCCATTCCCAAGCCTCATTCCCGCGCGTATAGTAGCAACGTTTAAAAGCTCTACTTTTGTTGCATTACCGGGATGTAAAGTGAATACAAGGCGATATACAACGGCATTCTTGAGGCATTACGGCGGCAAGCGGATGACGCCAACAAAGAGGCTGCAGGGATGAATAAGTATATGTTTCGATGGCCAATTCGAGTTTATTACGAAGACACGGACGCCGACGGTGTGGTTTATCACGCCAGCTATGTCGCTTTTTATGAAAGAGCGCGCACGGAGATGCTGCGTCACCATCACTTCAGCCAACAGGTGCTGCTGGCGGAGCGGGTCGCCTTTGTGGTGCGCAAGATGACGCTGGAATACTATGCGCCTGCGCGGCTCGACGATATGCTTGAAGTTCAAACAGAAATTACGTCAATGCGTGGCACCGCTTTGGTTTTCACGCAACGCATTGTCAACGCAGAGAACACGCTGCTAAATGAAGCAGAGGTTCTGATTGTTTGCGTTGATCCACTCAAAATGAAGCCTCGTGCGCTTCCTAAGTCTATTGTCGCGGAGTTTAAGCAGTGACTGACATGAATATCCTTGATTTGTTCCTGAAGGCAAGCCTTCTGGTTAAACTTATCATGTTGATTTTGATTGGTTTTTCAATAGCATCCTGGGCCATCATTATCCAGCGAACGCGTATCCTGAACGCCGCTGCGCGTGAGGCGGAAGCGTTTGAAGATAAATTCTGGTCCGGAATCGAACTATCGCGTCTGTACCAGGAAAGCCAGGGGAGACGCGATAGTCTGTCGGGCTCGGAACAAATCTTTTATAGCGGGTTCAAAGAGTTTGTCCGGCTCCATCGCGCCAACAGCCATGCGCCGGAGGCCGTGGTAGAGGGGGCGTCGCGTGCGATGCGCATCTCCATGAACCGAGAGCTGGAAACGCTGGAAACGCATATCCCGTTTCTTGGCACGGTAGGCTCTATCAGTCCTTATATCGGTCTGTTTGGCACCGTATGGGGGATTATGCATGCGTTTATCGCCCTGGGCGCGGTGAAACAGGCGACTCTGCAAATGGTTGCGCCGGGTATTGCCGAAGCATTGATTGCCACGGCGATTGGTCTGTTTGCCGCCATCCCTGCGGTTATGGCTTACAACCGACTGAATCAGCGCGTGAACAAGCTGGAACTGAATTACGACAACTTTATGGAAGAGTTCACCGCGATTCTGCACCGCCAGGCGTTTACCGTAAGCGAAAGCAACAAGGGGTAAGCCATGGCCAGAACGCGTGGACGAGGTCGTCGCGAACTTAAGTCCGAAATCAATATTGTACCGCTGCTCGACGTACTGTTGGTGCTGCTGCTGATCTTTATGGCAACCGCGCCGATCATTACCCAGAGCGTGGAAGTCGACTTGCCGGAGGCGAATCAGTCGCAAGCGGTCAGTAGTAACGACGATCCACCGGTCATTATTGAGGTTTCCGGAGTAGGGCAATACAGCGTAGTGGTTGATAAAGATCGAATGGATCAACTGCCGTCTGAACAGGTGATCGCAGAAGTAAAGCGTCATCTGCAGGCTAATCCGAAAACAGTCTTTTTAATCGGCGGCGCGAAAGAGGTGCCGTACGATGAAATAATTAAAGCGCTGAACTTGTTACACAGCGCGGGCGTAAAATCGGTTGGCTTAATGACGCAGCCAATCTGAAGTCTGCGTCCCGTTGGCTTGAAAGACGGCGAGTAACAGGCGAACAGTTTTTTGGGAACCGAGAGTGTCAAAGGCAACCGAACAAAACGACAAGCTCAAACGGGCGATAATTATTTCAGCCGTACTGCATATCATCTTATTTGCAGTGCTGATCTGGAGTTCGTTTGATGAGCATATAGAGGCTTCTGCCGGCGGCGGCGGCGGTTCCGCTATCGACGCGGTGATGGTCGATCCTGGCGCCGTTGTGCAGCAGTACAACCGTCAGCAGGATCAACAGGCCAGCGCCAGACGCGCGGAAGAAGAGCGTAAAAAGCTGCAACAGCAGCAAGCAGAGGAGCTGCAGCAGAAGCAGGCTGCCGAACAGGAGCGGTTGAAACAACTTGAGAAAGAACGTTTAGCGGCTCAGGAGCAGCAAAAGCAGGCTGAAGAAGCGGCAAAACTGGCGCAACAGCAGCAGCAACAGGCCGAAGAAGCGGCGAAAGCGGCGGCGGACGCGAAGAAAAAAGCGGAGGCCGAGGCGGCGAAAGCGGCGGCGGACGCGAAGAAGAAAGCAGAGGCCGAGGCGGTAAAAGCGGCAGCGGACGCGAAGAAGAAAGCGGAAGCCGAAGCGGCGAAAGCGGCGGCGGACGCGAAGAAGAAAGCAGAGGCCGAAGCGGCGAAAGCAGCGGCGGAGGCGAAGAAGAAAGCGGAGGCCGAAGCGGCGAAAGCAGCGGCGGAGGCGAAGAAGAAAGCGGATGCCGAGGCGGCGAAAGCGGCGGCGGAGGCGAAGAAGAAAGCGGATGCCGCGGCGGCGAAAGCAGCGGCGGACGCTAAGAAGAAAGCGGCTGCCGAAAAAGCGGCCGCCGCAGAAGGCGTCGACGATCTGCTTGGCGATCTCAGCTCGGGTAAGAATGCGCCGAAAACCGGCGGCGGCGCGAAAGGGAATGGCCAGCCATCGAAAGATAGCGGTACATCGGGCGCTAACGGTGGGGCGACAGGCGCTGATATCAGCGCCTACGCGAAACAGATTCAGGTCGCCATTCAGAGCCGCCTGTATGATGCGAGCCTGTATCAGGGCAAACAATGTGTCTTGCATATTAGCCTGGCGCCGGATGGCTCATTAAAAAGCATTACGTCTGAGGGCGGCGATCCGGCGCTTTGTCAGGCGGCGTTAATGGCGGCAAAAACCGCGAAAATTCCTAAACCGCCAAGCCAGGCTGTTTATGAGAAAATAAAGGATGCCAAACTAGACTTTAAACTGTAGATACTTTTCTTTATGGAAGTTGGAGCAGTTGAGTTGTTACTGGTCCTGGTGGTTTTGTGTATTTGAGTTTGTTAACATTCTGCTAAATTATCGTGGGTCGCAGGCCCAGGTATGGGAGATATGATGAAGCAGGCATTACGAGTAGCATTTGGTTTTCTGATGCTGTGGGCGGCGGTGCTGCACGCAGAAGTCCGTATCGAGATCACCCAGGGGGTGGACTCGGCGCGACCGATTGGCGTTGTGCCTTTTAAATGGGCCGGGCCGGGCGCTGCGCCTGAAGATATCGGCGGCATCGTGGCGGCAGATTTACGCAATAGCGGTAAATTTAATCCGTTAGACCGGTCCCGACTGCCGCAGCAGCCAGCCACCGCTCAGGAAGTTCAGCCTACCGCATGGTCTGCGCTGGGTATTGATGCCGTCGTCGTTGGGCAGGTCACGCCGAATCCGGACGGTTCCTACAATGTTGCTTATCAGCTGGTTGACACTGGCGGCGCGCCGGGGACTGTACTGGCGCAAAACTCTTATAAAGTGAACAAGCAGTGGCTGCGTTATGCAGGCCACACTGCCAGTGACGAAGTCTTTGAAAAACTGACGGGCATTAAGGGCGCGTTCCGTACTCGTATCGCCTATGTGGTACAGACTAATGGCGGTCAGTTCCCGTATGAACTGCGTGTGTCGGATTACGATGGCTACAATCAGTTCGTAGTGCACCGTTCTCCGCAGCCGTTGATGTCTCCGGCGTGGTCTCCGGACGGCTCAAAACTGGCTTACGTGACATTTGAAAGCGGTCGCTCCGCTCTGGTTATCCAGACGCTGGCAAACGGCGCAGTGCGTCAGGTTGCGTCCTTCCCGCGTCACAACGGCGCGCCGGCCTTCTCGCCGGATGGGACGAAACTGGCGTTCGCGTTATCGAAAACCGGAAGTCTGAACCTGTACGTTATGGATCTTGCTTCCGGCCAGATTCGTCAGATAACGGACGGGCGTAGCAACAATACGGAGCCGACCTGGTTCCCGGACAGCCAGACTCTGGCCTTTACCTCTGACCAGGCTGGACGTCCGCAAGTGTATAAAATGAACATTAACGGCGGTGCGGCGCAGCGTATTACCTGGGAAGGTTCGCAAAACCAGGATGCGGATGTCAGCAGCGACGGTAAATTTATGGTAATGGTAAGCTCAAATAACGGGCAGCAGCACATTGCCAAACAAGATCTGGTGACGGGTGGCGTACAGGTTCTGTCGTCAACGTTCCTGGATGAAACGCCAAGTCTGGCACCTAACGGCACGATGGTAATCTACAGCTCTTCTCAGGGGATGGGATCTGTGCTGAATTTGGTTTCTACAGATGGGCGTTTCAAAGCGCGTCTTCCGGCAACTGATGGTCAGGTGAAATCGCCTGCCTGGTCGCCGTATCTGTGATAATAATTAATTGATTACTAAAGGAATTAAAGAAATGCAACTGAACAAAGTGCTGAAGGGCCTGATGATTGCCCTGCCTGTTATGGCAATCGCGGCATGTTCTTCCAACAAGAACGCCAGCAATGACGGTAGCGAAGGCGGCATGCTGAACGGCGCCGGCACTGGTATGGACGCTAACGGCAACGGCAACATGTCATCTGAAGAGCAAGCGCGTCTGCAGATGCAGCAGCTGCAGCAGAACAACATCGTTTACTTCGATCTCGACAAGTACGATATCCGTTCTGACTTCGCGGCAATGCTGGATGCGCACGCTAACTTCCTGCGTAGCAACCCGTCTTACAAAGTCACCGTAGAAGGTCACGCGGACGAACGCGGTACGCCTGAGTACAACATCTCCCTGGGCGAACGTCGTGCTAACGCCGTTAAAATGTACCTGCAGGGTAAAGGCGTTTCCGCTGACCAGATCTCCATCGTTTCTTACGGTAAAGAGAAACCTGCCGTACTGGGCCACGACGAAGCGGCTTACGCTAAGAACCGTCGCGCTGTACTGGTTTACTAAGAGAATTGCATGAGCAGTAACTTCAGACATCACCTGTTGAGTCTGTCGTTACTGGTTGGCATAGCGGCCCCCTGGGCCGCTTTTGCTCAGGCGCCAATCAGTAGTGTCGGCTCAGGCTCGGTCGAAGACCGCGTCACTCAACTTGAGCGTATCTCTAACGCTCACAGCCAGCTTTTAACCCAACTTCAGCAGCAGCTCTCCGATAATCAGTCTGATATCGATTCTTTGCGCGGCCAAATCCAGGAAAATCAGTATCAACTGAATCAGGTGATGGAGCGCCAGAAGCAAATTATGCTGCAGCTGGGAAGCTTAAATAATGGCGGCGCAGCGCAGCCAGCAGCTGGTGACCAGAGCGGGGCGGCAACCGCTGCGACCCCCGCCCCGGATGCCGGTACGGCAACCTCAGGGGCGCCGGTACAAAGTGGCGATGCGAATACCGATTACAATGCGGCAATTGCGCTGGTGCAGGATAAGTCTCGCCAGGATGACGCGATTGTGGCGTTTCAGAACTTCATCAAGAAATACCCTGATTCTACTTATCAGCCGAACGCCAATTACTGGCTGGGCCAGTTGAATTACAACAAGGGTAAAAAAGATGATGCCGCCTATTATTTCGCCTCGGTAGTAAAAAACTATCCTAAGTCGCCGAAGGCTGCGGACGCGATGTACAAAGTTGGCGTTATCATGCAGGACAAAGGTGATACGGCAAAAGCGAAAGCGGTTTATCAGCAGGTGATTAACAAATATCCTGGCACTGATGGCGCGAAACAGGCGCAAAAGCGCCTTAACGCGATGTAATGCGTACCATGCGACCAGAAAACGCCTTTTTTCTGGTCGCGTCGTGCGATTCCTAAGCAGTTGAGCCCCCTGCGTCGAAATTTTTGTTGCGCTCAAACCTGAAATCAGTAATATATGCCGCCGTTGCCACGGGATATTAAACAACTCGAAAGCAACGTAAAAGTGGGTCGTTAGCTCAGTTGGTAGAGCAGTTGACTTTTAATCAATTGGTCGCAGGTTCGAATCCTGCACGACCCACCAATCGTTCGGTGGAAACGAGAATAAAACGTGAAGGATAACGTTGCATCAGCAACGGCGCCGTAGGGCGAGGCAAAGCCGAGTCATCCTGCACAACCCACCACTAACTTCGGTTAGTCAGTAATATCCAGCGTAGTATCGGGTGATTAGCTCAGCTGGGAGAGCACCTCCCTTACAAGGAGGGGGTCGGCGGTTCGATCCCGTCATCACCCACCACTCGGGTCGTTAGCTCAGTTGGTAGAGCAGTTGACTTTTAATCAATTGGTCGCAGGTTCGAATCCTGCACGACCCACCAATTTAACATCAAACTCAGATGTTGAACGTGAAGGATAACGTTGCGTCAGCAACCTGTAGGGCGAGGCGAAGCCGAGTCATCCTGCACGACCCACCATCTTTAGATGGTCCGAGTAAAATCTTTCAGGCAGCACCCGTATGGGTCGTTAGCTCAGTTGGTAGAGCAGTTGACTTTTAATCAATTGGTCGCAGGTTCGAATCCTGCACGACCCACCATCCTGAATGATTGAAGCAGTAACCCTTATCCAGGGGGTCGTTAGCTCAGTTGGTAGAGCAGTTGACTTTTAATCAATTGGTCGCAGGTTCGAATCCTGCACGACCCACCAATGTAAAAAAGCGCCCTAAAGGCGCTTTTTTGCTATCTGCGATATAGAAGATTCGAACCTGCCGCAGGTTCGGGTCTCACGTAGTGAGACAACGGAGCCGCTTGCGGCGACGGCCCGAAGGGCGAGCGAAGCGAGTCATCCTGCACGACCCACCAGTGTAAAAAGGCGCCCTAAAGGCGCCTTTTTGCTATCTGCAATATGAAGATTCGAACCTGCCGCAGGTTCGGGTCGAACGCAGTGAGACAACGGAGCCGTTTACGGCGACGGCCCGAAGGGCGAGCGAAGCGAGTCATCCTGCACGACCCACCAATTTAACATCAAACTCAGATGTTGAGCGTGAAGGATAACGTTGCGTCAGCGACGGCCCGTAGGGCGAGGCGAAGCCGAGTCATCCTGCACGACCCACCAATGTAAAAAGGCGCCCTAAAGGCGCCTTTTTGCTATCTGCAATATGGAAGATTCGAACCTGCCGCAGGTTCGGGTCTTGCCTGATGCGCTGCGCTTATCAGGCCTACAGACGGCACCGCTCACGTAGGCCTGATAAGACGTTACGCCGCCATCAGATACGGGGCTACGTAATTATTGTGACTTTCCTTATTGAATCAGCTATCTTGTTTAGCATATAAAACAAATTAACCGATTGTGGCGTTTATTACGCTTTCATTCGGTTGTTTCGTTAAGTCAGTAAAACGAGAAACCACGATGAGCGTAATGTTTGACCCACAAGCCGCAATCTACCCGTTCCCGCCGAAACCAACGCCGTTGAACGACGATGAAAAGCAATTTTATCGTGAGAAAATCAAACGACTCCTCAGCGAACGGGATGCTGTGATGGTGGCGCACTACTACACCGATCCGGAAATTCAACAGTTGGCAGAAGAAACCGGCGGCTGTATTTCCGACTCGCTGGAAATGGCCCGTTTCGGCGCGAAGCACGCCGCATCCACGTTACTGGTAGCGGGCGTACGGTTTATGGGGGAAACCGCCAAAATCCTCAGCCCGGAAAAAACCATTCTTATGCCTACCCTGGCGGCGGAATGTTCGCTGGATTTAGGCTGCCCAATAGACGAATTTAGCGCTTTTTGTGATGCGCATCCTGACAGAACCGTAGTGGTCTATGCTAACACCTCGGCTGCTGTTAAAGCGCGTGCGGACTGGGTTGTGACCTCCAGTATCGCCGTAGAACTGATTGAGCATCTGGATAGTTCGGGGGAAAAAATTATCTGGGCGCCGGACAGACACCTGGGGAATTACGTGCAAAAACAGACCGGGGCCGATGTACTGTGTTGGCAAGGGGCGTGTATCGTGCATGACGAGTTTAAAACCCAGGCGTTGACCCGTTTAAAAAAAATCTATCCCGATGCCGCTCTTCTGGTTCACCCTGAATCGCCGCAGTCCATTGTCGAGATGGCCGATGCGGTGGGCTCCACCAGTCAGCTTATTAAGGCGGCAAAAACGCTGCCGCACAGACAGCTTATCGTGGCGACCGATCGCGGCATCTTCTACAAAATGCAGCAGGCGGTGCCTGAAAAAGAGCTGCTTGAAGCGCCCACGGCTGGCGAGGGGGCGACCTGCCGTAGCTGCGCGCACTGTCCGTGGATGGCGATGAATGGCCTGAAAGCCATTGCTGAAGGGCTGGAGCAGGGAGGCGCGGCGCATGAAATACAGGTTGATGCGGCGCTACGCGAGGGCGCATTACTGCCCCTCAACCGAATGCTGGATTTTGCGACTACACTTCGGGCGTAAAGACGGAAATCTTTGGGGGAGAGAATGGATTTTTTTAGTACGCACAACATACTGATTCATATTCCGATTGGCGCTGGCGGGTACGATCTCTCGTGGATCGAAGCGGTAGGGACCATCGCCGGCCTGCTCTGTATTTGGCTTGCCAGTCTGGAGAAGATCAGCAACTACTTTTTTGGACTGGTTAACGTCACCCTGTTTGCGATTATTTTCTTTCAGATCCAGCTTTATGCCAGCCTGTTGCTGCAACTCTTTTTCTTTGCCGCCAATATTTATGGCTGGTATGCGTGGTCGCGGCAAACAAAGGATAATCAAGCCGAGCTTAAAATCCGCTGGCTGCCGTTGCCAAAAGCAATGGCATGGCTGGCGATATGTGTGATAGCCATTGGTTTGATGACGCGATATATCGATCCCGTATTCGCCGTCCTGACGCGCGTGGCCGTCGCCATTATGCAGATGCTGGGGTTACAGGTGACAATGCCCGTACTGCAACCGGACGCCTTCCCGTTCTGGGACTCTTGCATGATGGTGCTGTCTATCGCGGCGATGATTCTGATGACACGCAAATATGTCGAAAACTGGCTCCTGTGGGTGATAATCAACGTAATCAGTGTGGTGATTTTTGCTTTGCAGGGCGTCTATGCGATGTCGCTGGAATATCTGATCCTGACATTTATCGCCGTGAACGGTAGCCGCCTGTGGATAAACAGCGCGCGGGAGCGAGGATCGCGCGCGCTTTCCCGTTAATGGTGATGAACATGCCCGGATGGCGTCTGATTCAGATGACAGTCCGGGCCGTGGCACACTTGATACTCCATTTGAATCGTAGCGTGCGCAATATGGTATTCGTGCATCAGGAAATCCTGGATACGTTCCAGCAGCGCATCATGGTCGTGTGGCGGAATGACCTGAGCGTGCAATGTCATGACCGGTTTTTCGCCGACCATCCAGACATGCACATGGTGTACGTTGCGGACTTCGGGGATTTCCCGGCTTAAATGGCGCTGTAAGGCATTAATATCCAGTGAAACCGGCGCGCCTTCCAGCAATTCGTTGACGCTATCTTTTAACAAACGCCAGGCGCTGCGTAACACCAGTACCGAAACCAGAATAGAGAGAATCGGGTCCGCTGGCGTCCAGCCCGTCCAGATAATGATCAACGCGGCGACTATTGCGCCGACGGAACCCAGCAAATCGCCCATCACATGTAGCGCGGCAGCGCGCACGTTCAGATTTTTTTCATCGCTTCCCCGATGGAGAATCCAGAATGCAAACAGGTTCGCCAGCAGACCCGCGACCGCAATCACCATCATCAGATTACCTGCCACCGGACGTGGCGTGTAAAAGCGCTCTATCGCTTCCCAGACAATGAGAAGGGTAATGACCACCAACGCAATGGCATTCACAAAGGCCGCCAGTGTGGTGAGTCTTAGCCAGCCAAAAGTGTGGCGAACAGTCGGGGGGCGACGGGAAAATTGAACCGCCAGCAGCGCAAAGAGAAGGGCCGCCGCGTCGGTGAGCATATGTCCCGCATCCGCCAACAACGCCAGAGAGCCGGAGAGTATCCCGCCCACCACCTCAAGGAGCATAAATCCGGCAGTGACGATAAAGGCGAAAAGCAGGCGACGAGCATTATTATCTTTCGGCAGGTGTGAATCGGCATGAGAGTGTGAGTGCGCCATAACGTCATTCCTTTGTTATTCTCATCAATACTGTAGACATCATACTGATTTTTCGCTGACAAAATAAAAAGGAGAGCGAAAGCTCTCCCGTTATCAGACTTTTTTCTGCATTACTGTGTGGTACCGTCGGTTTTGGTATTCACGTCATTATTGACGCCATTACCGGTTTCCACTTTTTTATTAATATCCGGGCAGCGACCGTCTTTACACATGGTATTTTTATGCTCTTCATCCTTGGTCATTCCGTCATGATTCATGGTTGAACCGTCTGGATGCTGCATCGTGCTGTTAGTATTGCCGTTGGTATTGATGTCGTTGTTATTCACATCATTCGGCGCAACATTCTGGCGGGCGTCCGGGGCAACCTGACCGGCATTTGCCGCCGAGTTCGCCTGGCCATTACTGGATTGCGCGTTAGATTCAGCAGCTAACGCTGCGCCGCTGGCAAGGCCGAGGGTAGCGGTTAGTAAAAGCGTAGTCAGTTTTGTCATTTTCATAAGATGCTCCTGTTATGGTGGATATGTCGGATAACCTCTTCCAACAGTGCACGTGTCAGTCAAATCCTCAAATAAGGGATAAAAAGCGTTCGCCGCCGCGGGTTAACGCAGCAGAGAATCTTGCAATAATTCATAAACAGAGTGGTTACAGTTAAAAAGTGTAGGTTAGATCCCATTTTTCGCTACATTTGTGCGTTTTTTTCCTGAATTCCAGGATTATTCCGTTCAAAGTGTAAAAGCCCGTTTACACTATTTAATTGAAGAGATAGATTGGAGGGATTGCATTCATTGGGATAAGTACGGCAACACTGGAATAAACATGAATTATCAGAACGACGATTTACGCATTAAAGAAATCAACGAGTTATTACCTCCGGTCGCGCTGCTGGAAAAGTTTCCCGCCACGGAAAATGCAGCAAATACCGTTGCTCACGCGCGCAAAGCCATCCATAAAATTCTCAAAGGCAATGACGATCGTCTGCTGGTGGTGATCGGTCCTTGTTCAATTCATGATCCGGCAGCGGCGAAAGAGTATGCCGCCCGTTTGCTGGCGCTACGCGATGAGCTTCAAGGCGAGCTTGAAATTGTCATGCGCGTCTATTTTGAGAAACCGCGTACTACCGTCGGCTGGAAAGGGCTGATTAACGATCCGCATATGGATAACAGCTTCCAGATTAACGACGGTCTGCGTATTGCGCGCAAACTGCTGCTGGATATTAACGACAGCGGCCTGCCTGCCGCCGGCGAATTCCTCGATATGATCACGCCGCAATATCTGGCCGATCTGATGAGCTGGGGTGCCATTGGCGCGCGGACTACTGAATCCCAGGTTCATCGCGAACTGGCGTCTGGCCTCTCTTGTCCGGTCGGTTTTAAAAATGGTACTGATGGCACGATTAAAGTCGCCATTGACGCCATCAACGCCGCCGGCGCGCCGCATTGCTTCCTCTCCGTCACTAAATGGGGTCATTCGGCGATTGTGAATACCAGCGGCAACGGCGACTGCCATATCATTCTGCGCGGCGGTAAAGCGCCAAACTATAGTGCGCAACATGTTGCTGAGGTGAAAGAAGGCCTCACCAAAGCGGGACTGACGCCGCAGGTCATGATCGATTTCAGCCATGCCAACTCCTGTAAGCAATTTCAAAAGCAGATGGAGGTTTGCGCCGATGTCTGTCAGCAGATAGCGGGCGGTGAAAAAGCGATTATTGGCGTGATGGTCGAGAGTCATCTGGTAGAAGGAAACCAGAGTCTGGAAAGCGGTCAGCCGCTGACCTACGGTAAAAGCATTACTGACGCCTGTATTGGCTGGGAAGATACCGATGCGCTGCTTCGTCAGTTGTCGGCAGCGGTAAAAGCCCGTCGCGGCTAATCTTCATTACGTCTTAAACCGGCCCGTAAGGCCGGTTTTTTATTTGGAAACCGGTGAGATAGGCCACCGTGTCATCAATCGAAATATAAATAAATATATAACGAAATAATTCGGCGCTATAATTCTCCTCTGATTAATAACGTAGCCCGAACCATGACCTGTCAGGACAAATCACTTTTAGCCCCCGGTCTCGCTTCCACGCCCGTCATTCCGCGCTATCGCCAGATCATACGAAAACGGGCCGTGCTCATGTTAGCTATTGCGCTGGCGATGATGGCTTCACTGATGGTGGATGTAACCTGTGGGTCTTCTGGTTTACCGCTCAGTGCGCTGTGGCAGGCCCTTTTCCAGCCGGAAAAGGTGAATGCGGGCATACACGTTATTGTCTGGGATATTCGTTTACCCTATGCCCTGATGGCGCTGCTGGTAGGCATGGCGTTAGGGTTAGCGGGCGCCGAAATGCAAACCATTTTAAATAATCCGCTGGCGACGCCGTTTACCCTTGGCGTATCGTCCGCGGCGGCTTTTGGCGCTGCGCTGGCGATTGTGTTGGGGATCGGTATTCCCGGTATTCCAGCCACCTGGTTTATCCCGGCCAATGCGTTCATCTTTGCACTTTTATCCGCGTTTCTACTGGACGGTATTACCCGTTGGACAGGCGTCGCCGCATCCGGAGTGGTGTTGTTCGGCATTGCGCTGGTATTCACCTTTAACGCGTTGGTCGCCATTATGCAGTTTGTGGCTGATGAAGATACGCTGCAGGGGCTGGTATTCTGGACGATGGGGAGCCTGGTCCGTGCGTCGTGGGAAAAATTGGGCGTACTGGCCGTGGTGTTTATTGCTGTGCTTTTTTGCGCGTTACGAAGCGCCTGGCAACTCACGGCATTACGTCTGGGCGAAGAGAGGGCGATGAGCTTTGGGATTCATGTCCGCCGTTTACGCCTGCTGTCATTGTTGCGTATCAGCTTGTTATCAGCGCTGGCGGTAGCTTTCGTCGGGCCGATTGGTTTTATTGGTCTCGTTGCACCGCACATTGCGCGAATACTTTTGGGGGAAGATCACCGTTTCTACCTTCCGGGCAGCGTGCTGATAGGCGGGCTGGTGTTATCGCTGGCCTCTATTGCGGCGAAAAATAGTATTCCGGGCGTCATGGTGCCGGTGGGGATTGTCACCTCGCTGGTCGGGGTTCCGTTCTTTTTAAGCATTGTATTGCGACATCGGGGGAGTCTCTGATGCGCGGGTTAATGCTCCGCTCATTTAGCGCCGGCTATTCCACTCAGCCGGTTATTGCAGATCTCAACGTTCCCTTACTGCCGCGCGGGAAAATTACCATTTTGCTGGGGCCGAACGGCTGTGGTAAATCGACGTTACTACGTTCGCTGGCCGGGCTGAATAACGCCGACGGCGAGGCGCTGCTTGATGGCGAAGATCTCATGTCGTTATCGTTTGCCGAGCGGGCGCAGAAAGTTGTGTTTTTGCCGCAGTCATTACCGCAGGGCGTACATCTGCATGTACTGGAGTCGATTATCGTGGTACTGCGGGCATCAGGCGGCAGAGACAATGCGCAGGGCAGAGCGCAGATACTGGCTATCCTTGAGCAATTGGGCATAACGCATCTGGCGTTGCAGTATCTCGACCAGCTTTCCGGCGGTCAGCGGCAGTTAGTGGGTCTGGCGCAATCGCTGATTCGTCGCCCTGAACTTCTGTTGCTGGATGAGCCGCTCAGCGCGCTGGATTTAAACTATCAGTTTCACGTAATGGATCTCGTGCGTCGGGATACCCAGGCGCAAAATAGGGTGACGATAGTCGTGGCGCATGACATTAATATTGCACTGCGTCATGGTGACCATGTCCTGATGCTAAAAGACGGCAGGCTGGTCGCCAGCGGCGCGCCGGAGACGGTGATTACTGCGGAGCGTCTGGCTGAAGTGTACCGGGTACGAGGACGCGTGGAGCGCTGTTCGCAGGGGAAATTGCAGGTGGTGCTGGACGGCGTGATCGCTGTTTAAGACGTATTGCCTGATGGCGCTGCGCTTATCCGGCCTACCCATTGCTCGTAGGCCGGATAAGGCAGTTATACCGCTATCCGGCAAAGGTGATTACTTCGCTTTACCCTGATTCGCCACGGCAGCCGCTTTCGCAGCGATCTCGTCAGCGTTGCCCAGATAGTAATGTTTGATCGGCTTGAAGTTTTCGTCGAACTCATACACCAGCGGCACGCCGGTCGGGATGTTTAACTCAAGGATCTCATCTTCACTCATGTTATCCAGGTATTTCACCAGCGCACGCAATGAGTTACCGTGAGCGGCGATGATCACGCGCTCACCGCTCTTCATACGCGGCAGGATGGTGTCGTTCCAGTAAGGAATAACGCGGTCGATGGTCAGCGCCAGACTTTCGGTCAACGGCAGCTCTTTCTCGCTCAGTTTGGCATAACGTGGATCGTGACCCGGATAACGCTCATCATCTTTGGTCAGTTCCGGCGGCGTCACGGCAAAACCGCGGCGCCACTGCTTAACCTGCTCGTCACCATATTTTTCTGCCGTTTCCGCTTTATTCAGCCCCTGCAACGCGCCGTAGTGACGTTCATTGAGTTTCCAGGATTTTTCCACCGGCAGCCACGCCTGATCCAGTTCATCCAGTACGTTCCACAGCGTATGGATAGCGCGTTTCAGTACGGAAGTGTAGGCAAAATCAAAGCTGAAACCTTCTTCTTTTAGCAGTTTACCCGCTGCTTTTGCTTCGCTTACGCCTTTTTCAGACAGGTCAACATCATACCAGCCGGTGAAACGGTTCTCTTTGTTCCATTGACTTTCACCGTGACGTACCAGAACCAGCTTAGTTACAGCCATACTCTCACTCCTATAAATCATATGTAATGATAATAATTCTCATTATATTGCCGCGAGGTGTTGGCGGCAATGCTTACGCATAACCATAGCGAAAATAGTGGCGCAGTGTAAGGTTCTTGTGAACTCAGAGTTGCGATTTTGTCTTTAAGTGGTGGAGGTTTGAGCAGGGCAATGGCGCGTAGGCCCGATAAGCTTGCGTCATCGGGCATGTAGCGGCATATCGTTAGAACGGAATAAACTGATACTCGGTCAGGCTGGCGTACTCCTCGCCAGGGCGAAGGATACAGTCAGGCTGCGGCCATTCAGGATGATTCGGGCTGTCCGGCAGCTGTTCGCTCTCCAGCGCCAGCCCTTGCCAGTCGGCATAAGGTTCCGGCCCGCGGGAAGGTGTACCCGCCAGATAATTGCCGGAATAAAACTGTAGCGCCGGGGCGGTGGTGTAAACCATCATTTGTAGCTTTCCATCCTGTGACCACAGACGGGCCGCCGGCTTTTTGCCATCACCCTGCGTCTGTAGCAGGAAAGCATGATCGTAGCCTTTAACCTTGCGCTGATCGTCATCGGCGAGAAACTCGCTGGCAATGACTTTTGGCATCCGGAAGTCAAACGAGGTATTGGCTACCGATTTTAGCCCCTGGCGTGGAATACCGGATTCATCTACCGGCAGATACTCATCCGCCAGAATTTGCAGCTTATGTTGGCGCACGTCGGTCCGATCGCCGTCCAGATTAAAATAGACGTGGTTGGTCAAATTCACCGGACAGGGTTTATCGACCGTTGCCCGGTAGGTGATGGAGATTCTATTGTCATCGGTCAGACGATATTGCGCCGTGGCGCAAAGATGGCCAGGAAAGCCCTGGTCGCCGTCATCAGAGGTGAGCGCGAATAATACCTGGCGATCGTTCTGGTTCACAATTTGCCAGCGGCGCTTGTCAAAGCCTTCCGGTCCGCCGTGTAGCTGGTTCTCGCCCTGGCTTGGGCTTAACTGTACGGTTTCGCCGGCAAACGTATAGCGGCTATTGGCGATACGGTTCGCGTAACGGCCAATAGAGGCGCCGAGGAACGACGTCTGTTCAGGGTAGTGTTCCGGGCTGGCGCAGCCCAGTAATGCTTCCCGAACGCTGCCGTCAGACAGCGGTATACGGGCGGAAAGAAGAGTGGCTCCCCAGTCCATCAGCGTTACCACCATCCCTGCGCTGTTGCGCAGGGTTAGCAGGCGGTACGGTTGACCATCGGGGGCCAGTGCGGGCGTTTCATTTAGCACTGTCCTGCTCCTTGTGACGGTTTGCATACATAAAAGGTTTCTTTGATTCCGGTTTTCGCTTCGTACTGTTGCGCAACGGCCTGCTGAACAGCGGGAACCAGATCTTCCGGGATCAGCGCGACAACACACCCGCCAAAGCCGCCGCCGGTCATGCGCACGCCGCCTTGATCGCCGATGGTCGCTTTGACAATGTCTACCAGCGTGTCTATCTGCGGGACGGTAATTTCGAAATCATCGCGCATTGAGGCATGGGACTCCGCCATCAGTTGGCCCATACGTTGCAAATCACCTTTCTCTAGCGCGCTTGCCGCTTCAACGGTGCGGGCATTTTCGCTCAATACATGGCGAACGCGTTTTGCGACTACCGGGTCCAGTTCGCTGGCAACGGCATTGAACGCCTCAAGGCTGACATCGCGCAGGGCCGGCTGCTGGAAGAAACGGGCGCCGGTTTCGCACTGTTCACGGCGGGTATTATACTCGCTGCCCACCAGCGTGCGCTTAAAGTTACTGTTGATGATCACCACGGCGACACCTTTCGGCATGGAAACCGCTTTGGTGCCGAGCGTACGGCAATCAATCAGCAACGCATGATCTTTTTTGCCGAGCGCAGAGATGAGCTGATCCATAATGCCGCAGTTACAGCCGACAAACTGGTTCTCGGCCTCTTGTCCGTTGAGCGCAATTTGCGCGCCGTCCAGCGGCAGGTGATAAAGCTGCTGGAAGACGGTGCCCACCGCCACTTCCAGCGAGGCGGAGGAGCTTAACCCGGCACCCTGCGGCACATTGCCGCTGATGACCATATCCACGCCGCCAAACGCGTTGTTACGCTGTTGCAGATGTTTCACTACGCCGCGCACATAGTTAGACCACTGCTGGCTATCGTGGGTCACGATCGGCGCATCCAGTGAAAATTCGTCCACCTGATTGTCGTAATCGGCGGCAATCACCCGTACGGTACGATCGTCGCGCGGCGCACAGCTAATTACGGTCTGGTAATCGATAGCGCAGGGCAGAACAAAACCATCATTGTAATCAGTGTGCTCGCCGATCAGATTGACGCGGCCTGGCGCCTGAATCGTGTGGGTGGCAGGGTAGCCGAAAATTTCAGCAAACAGCGCGCGCGTTTTCTCTTTCAGATTCATTTTTATACTCCGGATTCGCGAAAATGGATGTCGCTGACCGCGCGCAGGCGTTCAGCCGCTTGTTCTGCGGTTAAATCACGCTGGGTTTCCGCCAGCATTTCATAGCCGACCATAAATTTGCGGACGGTCGCAGAGCGCAGCAGCGGCGGATAAAAGTGCGCGTGCAACTGCCAGTGTGTGTTTTCTTCACCGTTAAACGGCGCGCCGTGCCAGCCCATTGAGTAGGGGAAGGAACACTGGAACAGGTTATCATAACGACTGGTCAGCTTTTTCAACGCCAGCGCCAGAGAGTCGCGCTGCTCGTCGTTTAAATCGGTAATGCGCAGGACATGCGTTTTGGGTAACAGTAGCGTTTCGAACGGCCACGCCGCCCAGTAAGGCACCACCGCCAGCCAGTGTTCGGTTTCGACCACGGTGCGGCTGCCGTCCGCCAGTTCCCGCTGGACATAATCCACCAGCATTGGCGAGCGCTGCTCGGCGAAGTAGGCTTTTTGTAAACGATCTTCGCGTTCGGCCTCATTCGGCAGGAAGCTGTTGGCCCAGACCTGTCCATGTGGATGCGGGTTCGAACAGCCCATCGCTGCGCCTTTATTTTCAAAGACCTGCACCCACGGATAGGTTTTGCCTAACTCGGCGGTCTGCGTCTGCCAGGTTCTGACGATTTCCGTCAGCGCGGGCAGGCTCAACTCCGGCAGCGTTTTACTGTGATCGGGAGAAAAGCAGATCACGCGGCTGGTGCCGCGCGCGCTCTGGCAGCGCATCAGCGGATCGTGGCTGTCCGGCGCATCCGGCGTGTCGGCCATCAGCGCCGCGAAATCATTAGTAAAGACGTAAGTCCCTTTGTAATCGGGATTTTTATCGCCAGTGACACGCGTATTGCCCGCACACAGGAAGCAGTCCGGATCGTGGGCCGGCAGCATTTGCTGAGACGGCGTTTCCTGCGCCCCCTGCCAGGGGCGTTTTGCGCGATGCGGCGAAACCAGAACCCACTGGCCGGTAAGCGGGTTATAACGGCGATGCGGATGATCGATGGGATTAAATGGGGTCATAACAACATCCTTAATCTGGGTATCCCTGCGGATGGCGTGACTGCCAGTGCCAGGTGTCCTGCGCCATTTCGTCAAGCGTGCGGGTGACGCGCCAGTTCAGCTCGCGATCGGCTTTGCTGGCATCCGCCCAATACGCCGGGAGATCGCCGTCGCGACGCGGCGCGAAGTGGTAATTAATGGGTTTACCGCAGGCTTTACTAAAGGCGTTGACCACATCCAGGACGCTACTGCCGACACCCGCGCCGAGGTTATAAATATGTACGCCGGATTTGTCCGCCAGTTTTTCCATCGCCACGACGTGCCCGTCGGCTAAGTCCATAACGTGAATGTAATCGCGTACGCCGGTGCCATCCTCGGTCGGGTAATCGTTGCCGAAAACGGCGAGCGATTCGCGACGACCCACGGCGACCTGGGCGATATAGGGCATCAGGTTATTCGGAATACCTTGCGGATCTTCTCCCATGTCGCCCGACGGGTGCGCGCCGACCGGATTGAAATAACGCAGCAGCGCAATACTCCACTCCGGCTGGGCTTTTTGCAGATCGGTGAGGATCTGTTCTACCATCAATTTACTTTTGCCGTAGGGGCTTTGCGGCGTGCCGGTAGGAAAACTTTCGACGTAAGGAATTTTGGGCTGATCGCCATAAACGGTGGCGGAGGAGCTAAAAATAAGGTTTTTAACGTTGGCCGCACGCATGGCGCTGACCAACCGCAGCGTACCGTTGACGTTGTTGTCATAGTACTCCAGCGGCCTGGCGACCGATTCGCCGACGGCTTTCAGGCCGGCAAAGTGAATCACGGTATCAATCGCGTGATCGTGCAGAATTTCGGTTATAAGCGCTTCGTTGCGAATATCGCCTTCGACAAAGGTCGGGTGCTTACCGCCCAGACGTTCAATAACGGGCAGCACGCTGCGCTTGCTGTTGCAGAGGTTATCGAGGATGACGACGTCATGACCATTTTGCAGCAATTGTACGCAGGTATGACTTCCAATGTAACCGCTACCACCTGTAACCAATACTCTCATAATTCGCTCCGTTAAGCCTATGGTATGGAATAACCATAGCATAACAAAGATGCGAAAAGTGTGACATGTAATAAATTAGTGGAATCGTTTACACGCTGGTGATTTTACGCATTTATATCAATTAAATGATTACAAATCATCTGGCTTGAGAATGCTTCTGCTTTTTATCCGAAAAAAAGGCGCGTTACGCGCCTGGGAATGAAACGGACGGGGCAGGAGCTGTCAGTCTTTTTTACGCGAGAGTAGCTTCCTGGCGAGCGCCCCGACAGCGACGACGCCGATGGCGGTCACTTTCCAGAATTTAAGTAACGCGATACCGAGCATAGCAAGCAGACCTACTTTTTTGGCCGCGATACCGCCAATCAGCGCGGCGAGCCCATACTCCGCTATTTTGTCCGTTGATTCGTTGAAGTCAGCGTAGCGTTGTCCAGGGTTGAACTTGACGGAACTGAGAATTCTTTTCGCCAGCGGGATTTCGTGGTCAACAGAACCTCTGTCGGTCACCAGATTTAAAGAAAAATAGCCTTCACGTCCCAGCAGATAGGTGTTGTAGTTCACGCCTTGTTCATTCAGTGGTTCGTTGGTGCCGATATCATGGATGGCGGCGGACCAGATCAGACGATGATTGGTTGCATCGTAGGTAGGCTTCTCGATCCAGCCAATAATTTCTATCGGCTCAATGCCTTTTGCAATACGATCTTTATTCGCTTCTTTTGTGCCTTTGCGCAGGTTATCCATTAATTCATCGGCATCCCAATTTTTTGCATCATCATCTTTTACATAACCAGAATCATCATATTCGATAGAAATAAATCCATTCATTTCCTTTTTAAATACGAGACCGTAAAAATATTCATCGTCAACATAGTTACCAATTTCACGCATAAATACCGCCGCTTCTTTTGCGGGTATCCAGGTAAATCCTTCCGGCAGATTAAGCGTGGCTTTATCACCTAAACTAATCTTTGTCGGACCCGCAACGGCGGCGCGACTCATGCCTTCAACAGCGACCTCAACGGCGGTTTTACGTGCTTCCTGCGCAGCGGTCGGCTTTTGCTCAGCATAACTGCCGGGGCAAAATAACATGGCTGCCAGTAAAAATAGTATTATTTGTGGAAAACGAAAAGCCATAATGAATCCCTTATATTCACATACGACATCATTGTCGAAAATTTCAGGATTATTATGACAATGAGGCGGTCAGCGATTCAAGAGATAGTAAGCTTATCGACCGTTATTATTATTCTTAATAAAAGGAGAGCGGTTCCAGAATGGCGCGCGGCGCCATTCTGATAATACATTTAATTATTGCATCGTCCGGAAACGTACTTATAGCTTTCGCCCTCTGGTACAAATTCCAGTCGGTGGGTAATACAGGCAGGCGCATCCTCTGCATGATGGGAAACGAACAGCAGTTGGGTCTCTCCCTGGCGAATTAATACATCCACAAAACGGCGTACCAGTTGGCGGTTCAGCGGATCCAACCCTTGTAGCGGTTCATCCAGAATCAACACTGTCGGATGTTTAACCAGCGCGCGCACGATCAGCGCCAGCCGCTGCTGTCCCCAGGAGAGACTGTGGAAAGGGGCATCCGCCGTGCGCTTATCGATTCCCAGAATATCCAGCCACTGTTGCGCCAGTTTTCGTTGCCTGTCTGAAACGGCCTGGTAAATGCCGATAGAATCGAAATAGCCGGAGAGAATGACATTGCGTACCGTGGTACTGACGCGGTAATCCAGATGTAAACTGCTGCTGACGTAGCCGATATGTTTTTTGATATCCCAGATTGTTTCGCCGCTTCCTCGCCGCCGCCCGAACAGCGTAAGATCGTTGCTGTAGCCTTGCGGGTGATCGCCAGTAATAAGGCTAAGCAATGTAGACTTACCCGCTCCGTTAGGACCGACGATCTGCCAGTGTTCGCCTGGATTTACTCGCCAGCTTAGGTGGTGGAGGATAGGGCGATCGTTATACGAGACTACGCCATCGTTAAGTACGATCCGTGGTTCGCCATCGGGTAACGCATGGCGGGCGGAAGGTTCGTCCGGTTCGGGTAATTGTACGTCTGTCAGACGCTCGCTGTGCGCGAGTTGAGCGACCAACGCCCGTTGCAGTAACTCTGTCGTCGTTCCGGTTTCCGCCAGCGTACAGTCGGCAAGCACGCCGGCAAACTGCACGAAGTCCGGGATTTCATCAAAACGGTTGAGTACCAGCGCCAGGGTAATACCCGCCTGGTTCAACGCCGTCAGGCGTTGCGCCAGTTGTTGACGGGCGGTCACGTCAAGTCCGTCGAACGGTTCATCAAGGATCAATAACTCCGGCTCAGACATCAGCGCCTGACACAGCAGCGCTTTTCGCGTCTCGCCGGTAGAAAGGTATTTAAAACGCCTGTTGAGTAAAGCGGAAATGCCGAACTGCTGCGCCAGCATCGCACAGCGGGCAGGATGGTGAACTTCATCCTGAATAATTTCCGCGGTAGTGCGCCCGGTATCGTCTTCGCCAGGACTGAGCATATCGGTGTTATTACGTTGCCACTCATCGCTGACCAGCTTTTGCAATTGTTCAAAGGACAGACGAGTAATGCGGGTAAACCGACACTGGCGCTCGCCTGTTAATAACGGCAGTTCACCCGCCAGCGCGCGGGCGAGCGCCGACTTCCCGCTCCCGTTAGCCCCAACGAATGCCCAGCTATCGCCCGCATTGAGCGTCAGCGAATCCAGATGAAGTGTTTTTGTATCGCTCAGACGAAACGTGCCTTGCGAAATTTGCAACGATGACATTTTGCATCCCATTTTTTGCAGCGATGAATGACAGGGATACGTCTTTCGGCAACGGATGTCAATGTGCTTAGCACAACGTTGCAATAATCACTCTGTCCGCATTAAACCAGGCAATCACGTCATCGCCTTCCTTTAACGTGGCGGCATCTGAAGTCGGTATCGTGGCGCACAGCGTCTGGCCGTCCGGCAGCGCCATCAACACTTCACACTGTTCCGCGCCGCGCTCGATATGGCTGATCGTTCCCGACAACTGATTGTCAGCGGCGCGCGCAACGGCTGCATCCCGGGTAATGCCAACCCACGGCGCTTTTAGCAGGATCAGCACTTCTTTACCTTCCTCCAGGCCGAGACGCTCGCCGCTTTGCGCCGTCAGCGCGACTTTAAGCCGCGTTTTGCCGTCGGCCAGCAGCACATCGACATGCTGTTGCACCTGATCGCGATCGCGGGCGGTAATGGTGCCGAACCACTGATTTCGGGCGCTGGTTTGCAGTGAAAAGCGGGAAATAGCGGCCAGCAGACTGTCAAGCGGCAGGGCGTCATCGTCGCTTAACACATCGAACGCTTTTTGCTGAATTTGGCCCAGCAAATCGTAAAGCTGGATCAGACGCTGACCATAGCGGGTTAATACCGCGCCGCCGCCGCCTTTGCCGCCCGTTGCGCGTTCAACCAGCATATGTTCACTAAGCTGGTTCATGTCGTTTATCGCATCCCAGGCGCTCTTATAGCTGATTCCCGCGTCTTTCGCGCCCTGACTAATCGAGCCGGAAAGCGCAATGTGTTTCAGCAGAGAGATACGTCGGGGATCGGCAAAAAGCTTTTGCTGAAGTTTCAGGGTAAGAAGGATTTCGGCCTGCATAACCAGCTCCTGGTAAAAAGACTATTGTGACTGAAAAGCGCGTCAGCGCAAAGCCGACCGCACAAAAGGGGAGTGCTTTTCTGTGTGATGCGGTTAAAATACAAAAAGGACTATATCTGGAGTTGCCCATGTTAGAGTTATTAAAAAGTCTGGTATTCGCCGTCATCATGGTACCGGTAGTGATGGCCATCATCCTCGGTCTGATTTACGGTCTGGGTGAGGTGTTTAACATTTTTTCCGGTATCGGTCAGAAAGACCAGTCCAGACAGAACCGCTGATTTCCCCAAACGCCCGCTCAGTCGGGCGTTTTTGTTACTCAAGATCCTGCTTTTCCTGCCGATATTTTCTGTGTTTAATCGTTAATGGGTATGAATAACCGCTGGGAAACCCCTGAGATTATCGTTATATTGTCGTTTACATAACGAAACGCACAAGGAGTTACAGATGGCGCATTCCTGGTTACGCCTGGTCGCAGGGGCGACATTATCTTTCGTCATCGCTGGTCATGCGCTGGCGGATGAAGGCAAGATCACCGTATTTGCCGCCGCGTCGCTAACGAACGCGATGCAAGACATTGCGGCAGAATATAAAAAAGAGAAAAATGTGGATGTGGTCTCCTCATTCGCCTCCTCTTCAACGCTGGCGCGCCAGATAGAAGCGGGCGCGCCGGCGGATCTGTTCATCTCTGCTGACCAGAAATGGATGGATTACGCAGCCGATAAAAAAGCGGTGGATACCACGACGCGCGAAACATTGCTTGGCAATAGCCTGGTGGTGGTGGCGCCGAAAGCCAGCGAGCAAAAACCGTTTACCATCGACAACAAAACGGACTGGATTCGTCTGCTGAACGGCGGACGTCTGGCAGTGGGCGATCCGCAACACGTACCGGCGGGAATTTATGCCAAAGAAGCGCTGCAAAAGTTGGGCGCATGGCAAACGCTTGAACCGAAACTGGCGCCGGGCGAGGATGTGCGCGGCGCGTTGGCGCTGGTCGAACGTAACGAAGCGCCTTTGGGCATTGTATACGGTTCTGATGCGGTCGCCAGCAAGGGGGTCAACGTGGTGGCGACGTTCCCGGAAGATTCACATAAAAAAGTGGAATACCCCATCGCTATCGTGGAGGGGCATAAAAATGCGACCGTCAGCGCGTTCTATGATTACCTGAAAGGACCGCAGGCCTCGGCAATCTTTAAACGTTATGGATTTACGACGAAGTAATGATACTGACCGATCCAGAATGGCAGGCTGTCCTTCTTAGCCTGAAAGTGTCTTCCCTGGCCGTGCTGTTTAGCCTGCCGTTTGGGATCTTTTTTGCCTGGTTACTGGTGCGATGCCGGTTTCCGGGCAAAGCCTTACTTGATAGCGTCCTGCATCTGCCGCTGGTGCTGCCGCCGGTGGTGGTCGGCTATCTGCTGTTGGTGTCGATGGGGCGACGCGGGTTTATTGGCCAGTGGCTGTATGACTGGTTCGGTCTCACGTTTGCCTTTAGCTGGCGCGGCGCCGTGCTGGCGGCGGCGGTGATGTCCTTCCCGCTGATGGTGCGGGCCATTCGGCTGGCGCTGGAGGGGGTGGATATCAAGCTTGAACAGGCCGCCAGAACGCTGGGCGCCGGGCGCTGGCGCGTTTTTCTGACTATCACCTTACCGCTTACCCTGCCGGGCATTATTGTCGGTACGGTGCTGGCGTTTGCCCGTTCGCTTGGCGAATTTGGCGCGACCATTACCTTTGTTTCCAATATTCCGGGCGAAACCCGCACCATACCTTCCGCCATGTATACCTTGATCCAGACGCCGGGCGGGGAGAGCGCGGCGGCGAGGCTGTGCGTGATTTCGATTGTATTAGCGCTGATTTCGCTGTTGATTTCTGAATGGCTGGCGCGGATTAGCCGTGAACGGACGGGGCGCTAACCATGCTGGAGCTTAATTTTTCCCAGACGCTGGGAACGCACTGTTTAACCCTCAACGAAACGCTGCCAGCCAGTGGGATCACGGCTATCTTTGGCGTCTCCGGCGCGGGAAAAACCTCGCTGATTAATGCCATCAGCGGTTTGACTCGCCCGCAAAAAGGACGCATCGCGTTGAATGGCCGGGTGTTGCATGACGCGGAAAACGGTATCTGTTTAACGCCGGAAAAGCGCCGCATCGGTTATGTTTTCCAGGATGCGCGCCTGTTCCCCCATTACAAAGTACGCGGCAATTTGCGTTACGGCATGGCGAAAAGCATGACCGGTCAGTTTGATAAGCTGGTGTCGCTGCTGGGAATTGAAGCGTTGCTTGATCGCCTGCCGGGGAGCTTGTCCGGCGGAGAAAAACAGCGCGTAGCGATAGGCCGGGCATTGCTCACCGCCCCGGAGTTGCTGCTGTTGGACGAACCGTTGGCCTCACTGGATATCCCGCGAAAACGCGAATTACTGCCGTACCTGCAACGGCTGGCGCGAGAAATCAATATTCCCATGCTGTATGTCAGCCATTCTCTTGATGAAATTCTCCACCTGGCGGATAAAGTCATGGTGCTGGAGGATGGACAGGTTAAAGCGTTTGGCCCGCTGGAGGAGGTCTGGGGAAGCAGCGTTATGCACCCGTGGCTGCCGAAAGAGCAACAGAGCAGTATTCTGAAAGTCAGCGTGCTGGAGCATCACCCGCATTATGCCATGACCGCTCTGGCGCTTGGCGACCAGCACCTGTGGGTAAATAAACTCAATCAGCCGCTGCAATCCACACTGCGTATTCGTATACAGGCGTCGGATGTCTCGCTGGTACTACAGCCGCCGCAGCAGACCAGTATCCGCAACGTATTGCGGGCAAAAGTGGCGAATTGTTATGACGATAACGGGCAGGTGGAAGTCCAGCTTGAGATAGGCGGCAGAACGCTGTGGGCGCGAATAAGCCCGTGGGCCAGGGATGAGCTGAATATCAAGCCTGGCCTGTGGCTTTACGCGCAGGTGAAAAGCGTTTCTATCACCGCCTGACTATAGCAGGTGGGTGTAAATAAATTTGGCGATGCTATCGGTAGTGTTATCGCCGATCACAACGTCAGCGCGCGCTTTCACCGTCTCATCGGCGTTGCCCATCGCAACGCCGGTGCCTGCCGCCTCCAGCATACTGATGTCGTTGTAGTTATCGCCGCTATAATTAATACTTCAGTATACGGATTTACAATGGCTTCATTAAAGTACTTATCCTTTCTTTTTCTGATGGTTAAGTACTGGAACGGATCGCCTGAATCACGTACTCGCCAATCGCGGGTTTCCATCTGCAAGCCATTAATACCATTAGTTTCTATCCGTACTTCCTCTGTAATATAGAGAAAGTAGTATGTTCCATCATCGTATGTATTAAATTCCATTCTAATCATTCTGTAAATCCCATAGTTGGTTAGTACTGCTAACCATTCTATGTATTTACTAGTAATCATGAAAATATACGCCTAATCATATTACCATTATGATAATAAAAATTCCCAAATAATGGGCGTTTAAAATATAATAAATTTATTCTTCAACTATATAACCAACGTCCAGCTTTAGCACTTTCAACGAGCATACCAACTGTTAGTGGCTTACGCGGATCAGGCTCTTTACTTCCAAAGTACTCTGGATTCAGATAGTTAAGTATGTCAAATCCTTCTGAATCTACATTCCAACGCTTGAAGTACTCTTGTAGAAGTTCTTCACTATCTTCAAAAACGAGTTTAAGATCATCCCTAATACTGGTATCAAGTATGATGGTTCGCTTTGGCCCAAAGAGAAAGTACTTTTTAGTGTTATATTCCTGATCGATAAAATCGATAATTTCTTTCTCAATATCTCTCATTAGAAATACGTCCACTGAATGCGATCTTTAGGAACCGCCACACGATTAAATGTATCTTTAATATCACGCTGGATATCATAAATCGTAGTGAATGTCATAACCCAACCGAGCCAGGGTACATTACGACCAATGAAACGACCTAAATTATTCGTTGAGCTTAGCTGTAATGAGTTGATGGTTTTGCCTGTCAACGTTGGTAATCTGATTCCAGGTGGCAGTTTATAGTTCAACCAATTACTGATGTACTTAGAAGCAATTGATGTTCCTGGAGTTGTCCCACGAGGTTTACCCCTCGTAGGTAGAATTGGTTGCCCTGAGATAACCAGTGCAGCATCAACCGCTGAGATCCCCAGACGATCGCTCACAACGGCGATGGTGATAGCCCACCATAGCTGTTGTGGTGTCAGGTTGGATAACCCGCCGTAGAAGTACGTACCATTCAATGTTTCAGTAGTGTCCATTTACTCATCCCTTCTAGCCATGACCAACAATTATATAACACCCAATCTCTTGTTCTAACTAACAATTACGGGGGTAGTAAGCGATTCAATATGCCTTTTCTGTTCCCTTAGGCACTTGAATTCTTGGTAGTTAGATTACTATTCTTCTTTTAATACTTGGTATCTTTCTTTGTAATGCAAAAACAGTCTTTAATTTTTCAAGTGTTGTTAAGCCATTATTAAATTGAAAACCAAATTGTTCTAACTGTTCATCAATATAAGTTCGCATTCCAATTTCTGGTTTAAATTCTATCATTACACACCTCCCTGTTTCAGTGTCACGCTGTTATTTTCTCTTCTGAAAAGTACTGATTAACTACATCAGCTATACCAGCTTCAGCATTATTACCTATAACCAAATCAGCACAGGCTTTGACTTCATCAACAGCGTTACCCATAGCAACACCCAAACCAGCAGACTTCAACATACTAAGATCGTTGAAATTATCGCCAAAGGCTATAACTTGATCCATTGATAAACCTTGTGATTCTGCCCATTGTGCCAAGCGTTTACCCTTACTGTTTCCGGCTTGTGCTATGTCTACTTGATCGTGCCAGGACCATTCACAGGCAAGGCCAAGCTCACGTTCTACAATTTGACCAAAGCTATGCAGTTTCTCAGTATCAGAGTCAGTAAGGGCGAATTTCCAGATAGCATCAACGTTCTGAGATGCTTCACTAAGAGAGGGTACTTGTTTGAAGATTGGACGTTGTGACTCTGGGAGAGATTTAGCCCAATTTTCTGTACGGATAATATGCCCCGTAGGTTCTTGGTAGAACATGGCATCATCGGCATACATCAGACTATGAACATTGTAACTATCAAGAAGGGAAATTAGTTGTGAAGCTTGTTCTGCTTGCAGGGGATCAGACTCAAGCACCTTCTTTTCTTGGTAATCGTATAATAATGCACCATTGCAACATATTGCAGGAGTATCTAATCTAAGTGATTGATAAAAAGGATGAATTGCAACAAAATGCCTTCCGGTAACAATGACGACTTTTGCACCAGATTTTCGGGCATTTTCTAAGGCAGTGAGTGATTCAGGGAGGATTTTTTTTCCAGGTGTTAATAAAGTACCGTCCAGATCGAGAGCTATTACCTGATAATTCATGCTATTTTCGCTGTGTCCATTTTAGAAGTTGCACTGATAGTACACCGCTCACTTTGTTGATCAATAGTTGTATGTCATGGGATGGGAAGCGAAGCATGAGTAAGTTTTTTATTGTAGTAATGCTTCACTTATACAAATAGGTGCCGTTGCAGCAAATAGCAGGTGTTTCCAGCGCCAGCGCCTTGGCGCGTGATAGCGCGTCAAGCGAGGAGGGGAGTAAGGTTTTATGCGGGGTTAATAATGTTCCGTCTAAATCGAGGGCAATCACGCGTGCAGTCATAATTTTTTCCAGATTAAGAGTAATAATTCCGTCTGTCGGCATGGTACACCGGGACGGTAAGCAGACAAAATTCTGCGTCTGAATTCAGCATTCGCCGTCAAAAGCGACTACGTTAAGCTGTGTCCTGTTATTGCAGCTACATGCCATATGCAAAGGAGTATTCATGAAACAAACAGTCTATACCGCCAGCCCTGAGAGTCAGCAAATTCACGTCTGGAGCCTGAACCACGAAGGGACGCTGACGCTGGTACAGGTCGTGGATGTGCCCGGTCAGGTTCAGCCGATGGTGGTCAGTCCGGATAAACGCTACCTCTATGTCGGCGTGCGCCCGGAGTTTCGTGTCCTGGCGTATCGTATTGCGCCGGATGATGGCGCGCTGACGTTTGCCGCCGAATCCGCCCTGCCGGGTAGCCCGACCCATATTTCTACCGATCATCATGGTCGTTTTGTCTTTGTCGGATCGTATAACGCCGGTAATGTCAGCGTGACGCGTTTACAGGATGGCCTGCCGGTTGAGCTGGTGGATGTGGTGGAGGGGCTGGACGGCTGCCACTCGGCAAATATTACGCCTGATAACCGTACTTTGTGGGTGCCTGCGCTAAAACAGGATCGCATTTGTCTGTTTACGCTAAGCGATGACGGCCATCTGGTGGCCCTGGAGCCGGCGGAAGTGAATACAGTTGAAGGGGCAGGCCCGCGTCATATGGTCTTCCACCCGAATCGACAATATGCCTATTGCGTCAATGAACTGAACAGTTCGGTGGATGTCTGGCAGCTTAAAAATCCGCATGGTGAGATAGAGTGCGTACAAACCCTGGATATGATGCCCGCCGATTTTTCCGATACCCGTTGGGCGGCGGATATTCATATTACGCCGGATGGACGGCATCTGTATGCCTGTGACCGCACCGCCAGTCTGATTACCGTCTTTAGTGTCTCCGAAGACGGCAGCGTACTGAGTGTTGAAGGCTTCCAGCCGACGGAAGCCCAACCGCGCGGCTTTAATATCGACAATAGCGGAAAATACCTGATTGCTGCGGGTCAAAAATCACATCATATCGCGGTCTATGAAATTACGGGCACTCAGGGGTTGCTGACGGAAAAAGGCCGTTATGCCGTCGGCCAGGGGCCAATGTGGGTTGTGGTGAACGCGTACTAAAGCGCTGTGTGCCGGAGGACGGCGGGCTGGAGCTCACCAGGGCAGGATGCCTGATTAATTTCGATAAACATCGCTTGCAGTAAAACCACGGGCCGCCACATCTGCTGCGGCGGCCCGTTTATAAGCCTGAACCGGAACAGCGATTACTGCTTAGGTTCCGCCACCACTTTACTGCCTACACCGCGGTTGTTGTATTCCCACATGCGGTTGTAGTTAGTGTCGTTCAGATTACGCTGCACCTCGTCTTTGTCATCCACGGTTCCCGTATTTCCGGCAAACGGACGTTTCGAGATGACCGCGTCGGCCCACGGTTTGGCAACGTTGAAGCCCTCGTTAATCACGCTGTCGCGGATCACTACCTGACCGTTGGTGTTGGCGTCGACATCCAGCGAGCGGCCAAGCCGCGCAACGCCATCGCCGGAGGCGTTAAAGCGGCTGTTGATCGCCAAAAAGCCATAGTAAATATTGGACAGCGTAGCCGGGGCGAAGACGTAGGCTTCCTGCTGTGTGCGGGAGTTGACGACCTGGAAGTTGGTGTTATCGAACACCACGGCGCCGCGTCCGGACACCATATCCACATCGCCTTCAATATAGCTGTTCGTCACCAGCGTACGCGGCTGACGATCGGTTTGCAGACGGTTCTGCACGCCGCTGTTGGTCACAAAGAAGGTGTTCTGG
This sequence comes from Salmonella sp. 32031103-2018-00083-FB-01-SM-01, assembly GCF_017571995.1. Classification (NCBI taxonomy): domain Bacteria; kingdom Pseudomonadati; phylum Pseudomonadota; class Gammaproteobacteria; order Enterobacterales; family Enterobacteriaceae; genus Salmonella; species Salmonella sp. 32031103-2018-00083-FB-01-SM-01. The sequence continues at coordinate 129,813 of NZ_JAGEQL010000003.1, read as the reverse complement.
CGGCCAAGGATATTGACCTTGTTAATCTGGACTTTGTCGCCATCGGTACGCAGCGCCACTGCCGGATGGTTTCCGGCATCGACACTGTCGCCCAGCGTGTTCTCGATGGTCAGATTTTGTAGCTGCAGACCGTTATTCTGCGACCAGAACGCGGCAGAACACATCACACCGATCGTCGCGGCGTGTTTGCTTTGGCAGTTATCGAACATATACCAGGCGGGTTTACCAGGCATATATTTCCCGCCGGGATTCACCGCGCGGCGCCAGTCAGCGACGCTCATTTCACCATCAATCGCCATCCCAATTTTCACATCGATCGGTTTTTCACCGGTCCCGTACAGGGTCAAACTTCCCGGCGCGGCGGGAACATACACGGTCCCCTGATAGTCGCCCGGCATAATAGCAATGTACTGGCGTTTGTTCGTGCGTTTAACCATTGCCGCATCGACCGCGGCCTGAATCGAGGTGTGCGTAACGCCTGGCGTACCTGCCGGCCCCACCACAAAGTCAGGCTGTGCGGGCAGGGTAATCGGCGACGGCGACCACGGGGCGGTATTCGGCGTCAGGGAGGCAAAATAGTGCGCCGCAACGAAGTTTTTCGCTTCATTTGCCGACAGAATTGGGCGCGAGGCGGTGCCAGGCGCGGTTTGATCGGAAGGGATCTGATCGGGTGGCGTAGAGCTACAGGCGCTCAGCGTCACGCCAAAAGCCAGTGCCAGCGCCAGACGGGAAACCGATAATGTATTCACAGGTTGCTCCGGGCTTGAAAAAGTTAAATGACATCCATTGAAGCCTGCTTTTTTATACTAAGTTGAACGAAACGGGAAGGCGAAAAGGTAAAAAGTTCCTTTTCAGGCTGGAAACACCTGTAGCATCAGATAGTTTTATCACAATTAAGCAACAACTTTCGCGCTTTGAGTTGACAATCCGGAGCAGAAAGAAAATAAATGTCTATACAACTCATGACAGGCAAGAGAGCGACAGGAATGCGGCAACTTTTACCGGGCGATACTGTCTGGCGAAACATCAGGCTGGCGACAATGGACCCGCAGCGGCAAGCCCCGTATGGGCTGGTGGATAACCAGGCGCTGATTGTACGCGAAGGGTATATTTGCGATATCGTGCCAGAGACGCAGCTTCCTGTCAGTGGGGACAATATCCATGATATGCAGGGACGACTGGTAACCCCGGGACTTATCGATTGCCACACGCATCTGGTGTTTGCCGGTAACCGCGCCGCAGAGTGGGAACAGCGGCTTAACGGCGCGTCATACCAGCATATTAGCGCTCAGGGCGGCGGCATTAACGCGACGGTATCAGCAACCCGCGCCTGTGCGGAGGAGACGCTCTACCTGCTGGCGCGCGAACGCATGATGCGCCTTGCCAGCGAAGGCGTTACGCTGCTGGAGATTAAATCCGGCTATGGTCTGGAGCTGGCGACAGAAGAAAAGCTGTTGCGCGTCGCTGCAAAACTTGCCGCCGAAAACGCTATCGACATTAGCCCCACGCTACTTGCCGCTCATGCTACGCCAGCGGAGTATCGTGACGACCCGGACGGCTACATCACTCTGGTCTGCGAGACGATGATTCCGCAGCTCTGGCAAAAAGGGTTATTTGATGCGGTAGACCTCTTTTGCGAGAGCGTCGGCTTTAATGTGGCGCAGAGTGAGCGCGTGTTGCAGACGGCGAAGGCGTTAGGTATTCCCGTTAAAGGCCATGTTGAGCAGCTTTCGCTGTTGGGCGGCGCGCAGTTGGTGAGCCGTTATCAGGGCTTATCGGCGGATCATATCGAATATCTTGATGAAGCGGGCGTCGCGGCGATGCGTGACGGCGGTACTGTCGGCGTATTATTGCCCGGCGCGTTTTATTTTCTGCGCGAGACGCAGCGCCCGCCGGTAGAACTGCTGCGCCGCTATCAGGTGCCTGTCGCCGTCGCCAGCGATTTCAATCCCGGCACCAGCCCGTTTTGCAGTTTGCATCTGGCGATGAATATGGCCTGCGTACAGTTTGGTCTGACGCCGGAAGAGGCATGGGCGGGCGTTACGCGCCATGCCGCTCGTGCGCTGGGAAGACAGGCGACGCATGGGCAGCTCAGGGCCGGCTACCGGGCGGATTTTGTGGTGTGGGATGCTGAACAGCCGGTAGAGGTTGTGTATGAGCCGGGGCGTAATCCTTTATATCAGCGGGTATACAGAGGACAAATCTCATGACGCAATGGTATCCGGCTTCTCCGGCGCTCTGGCAGGGGCGCGATGACAGTATAGAAGCGCCGGATGCGCGGCGTCTGTTTCAGACCGTCACGCGCAGCGAGACCTTTTCCCCCGAAAACTGGCAGCAAAAGATCGCGTTAATGGGATTTGCCTGCGACGAGGGGGTAAAACGCAATGCAGGGCGTCCCGGCGCGGCAGGCGCCCCGGACGCGTTGCGTAAAGCGCTGGCGAATATGGCCAGCCATCAGGGACATGAACGGCTGGTGGATTTAGGCAATTGGGTTGCGCCGACGCCCGATCTGGAAGGCGCGCAGCAGGCCTTGCGCGATGCGGTAAGCCGCTGCCTGCGGGCCGGGATGCGCACGCTGGTGCTGGGCGGCGGGCATGAAACCGCATTTGGACACGGCGCGGGGGTGCTGGACGTGTTTGCGCAGGAAAGCGTAGGGATCATTAATCTTGATGCGCATCTGGATCTCCGTCAGACCGACCGGGCAACATCCGGGACGCCGTTTCGTCAACTGGCGCAGCTATGCGACGCGCAGAGCCGCGCGTTTCATTATGCCTGTTTCGGCGTGAGCCGTGCGGCAAATACGCAGGCGTTGTGGCGGGAAGCGCAGTGGCGGAATGCTACCGTGGTGGAGGATCTGGACTGCCATGACGCGCTGGCGCAGATGACGCAGTTTATCGACAAGGTGGATAAAATTTATCTGACTATCGATCTCGACGTATTGCCTGTCTGGGAAATGCCGGCCGTCTCCGCTCCCGCAGCGCTGGGCGTGCCACTGATACAGGTTCTGCGTTTAATTGAGCCGGTTTGCCGCAGCGGAAAATTACAGGCGGCGGATCTGGTTGAATTTAATCCACGCTTTGATGAAGATGGCGCAGCGGCGCGCGTGGCGGCGCGGCTTGGCTGGCAAATCGCGCACTGGTGGCGTTAATCTGTCATCCGGAAAACACTATCCGCATAAGGAAGGCTTCACGCATGTATTCATCCCGCTCCCGTTCTGCGCCTGCGCCTTTTTACGAAACGGTGAAACAGGACATCTGTAAAAAAATAGCCGACGGCGTCTGGCAGCCGCACGATCGCATTCCGTCGGAAGCTGAACTGGTCGCGCAGTATGGCTTTAGCCGAATGACCATCAACCGGGCGCTGCGTGAGCTGACGGATGAAGGGTGGCTGGTGCGTTTACAGGGCGTGGGGACGTTTGTCGCCGAACCAAAAGGCCAGTCCGCGCTGTTTGAAGTCCGCAGTATCGCCGAGGAGATTGCCGCCCGCCGTCATCAGCATCGTTGTGAGGTGCTCACGCTGGAGCGCGTGCGGGCAAACGCTATCCAGGCCAGCGCTCTCAACGTCAATGAGAGCGATGTCATTTTCCATTCCATCATGGTGCATTATGAAAACGATCTGCCGGTACAAATTGAAGATCGCTGCGTGAATGCGGATATTGCCGTGGATTACCTGACGCAAGATTACCGTCAGACCACGCCGCACGCTTATTTGTCGCGGATCGCGCCGCTAACGGAAGGGGAACATATTGTGGAGGCGGTGCGCGCCACGGCGCAAGAGTGCGCGTGGTTAACTATCAAAGAGCATGAGCCTTGTCTGCTCATTCGTCGTACAACCTGGTCCGCGTCGCGGATTGTTTCTCACGCCCGCTTACTTTTCCCCGGGTCGCGCTACCGGCTACAGGGACGATTTATCTCCTGAGCGGACTGCTGCCGGAAAACGTGATTGCTGACACAATATAACAAAATTGTATCATTTTTGTTAATTCTATTCTTGTGCTTACTTGTATAGACAAGTATATGTCTGATTCTTATCTGTGGGTCTGCGGCGGTGCCTGATAGTGGCGTTTTAGCGTTATTTGGCGATGGCAGACCGATAACAATGAGGAGTCATTGCTATGCCTGAAAGCAAGTATCGTCAGCAGACTATCCGCGCGCCCCGAGGCACGGTATTAACGGCGAAAAGCTGGCTGACAGAAGCCCCGCTGCGGATGTTAATGAATAATCTCGATCCTGACGTGGCGGAAAATCCGCATGAGCTGGTGGTCTACGGCGGGATTGGTCGCGCCGCGCGCAACTGGGAATGCTATGACGCTATTGTTGATGCGCTCACCCGGCTGGAGGCGGACGAAACGTTGCTTATTCAGTCTGGTAAACCGGTCGGCGTATTTAAAACGCACGACAACGCGCCGCGGGTATTAATCGCCAACTCCAACCTGGTTCCCCACTGGGCGACATGGGAACACTTTAACGAACTGGATGCGAAAGGGCTGGCGATGTACGGTCAAATGACGGCCGGAAGCTGGATCTATATCGGCAGTCAGGGAATCGTGCAGGGAACATACGAAACCTTTGTCGAGGCGGGGCGTCAGCACTATAACGGCACGCTGGCGGGACGCTGGGTGCTGACCGCCGGGCTGGGCGGCATGGGCGGCGCGCAACCGCTAGCCGCGACGCTGGCCGGAGCGTGTTCGCTGACGATTGAATGCCAGCAAAGCCGTATCGATTTTCGTCTGCGTACTCGTTACGTGGATGAGCAGGCCGCCACGCTGGATGACGCGTTGGCCCGCATTACGCGCTACACCCGCGAGGGGAAAGCCGTGTCCGTCGCCCTGTGCGCGAACGCGGCGGATATCCTGCCGGAACTGGTTAATCGCGGCGTGCGCCCGGACCTGGTGACCGATCAGACCAGCGCCCACGATCCGCTACATGGCTATTTACCCTCCGGCTGGCGCTGGGAGGAGTATCAGAAAAACGCGCAATCCGATCCCCACGGGACGATGCAGGCAGCGAAACGTTCCATGGCGGCGCATGTTCGGGCGATGCTGGCGTTCAGTAAAATGGGCGTGCCGACCTTTGACTATGGCAACAATATTCGCCAGATGGCGAAAGAGATGGGGGTGGAAAACGCCTTTGATTTTCCGGGATTTGTGCCAGCCTATATTCGTCCGCTGTTCTGTCGTGGCATCGGGCCGTTTCGCTGGGTGGCGCTGTCCGGCGATCCGCAGGATATCTATAAAACCGATGCCAAAGTCAAAGAGATAGTGGCTGAGGATAAACATCTGCATCACTGGCTGGATATGGCGCGCGAGCGCATTCATTTTCAGGGGCTACCGGCGCGTATCTGCTGGGTAGGCCTGGAGTGGCGGCAAAAACTGGGGCTGGCGTTCAACGAAATGGTGCGTTGCGGTGAGGTATCCGCGCCTATTGTGATTGGCCGCGATCACCTGGATTCCGGTTCTGTCGCCAGCCCTAACCGTGAAACCGAAGCGATGCGCGACGGTTCCGACGCGGTTTCCGACTGGCCGCTGTTAAATGCGTTGCTGAATACCGCCAGCGGGGCGACATGGGTATCGCTCCATCATGGCGGCGGGGTGGGGATGGGTTTTTCGCAACACGCCGGTATGGTGATTGTCTGTGATGGCACTGACGAGGCCGCCGCGCGTATTCGCCGCGTGTTACACAACGATCCGGCGACGGGCGTCATGCGCCATGCCGATGCCGGATATGATCTCGCGGTGGAATGCGCTGTTGAGCAAGGTCTGAATTTACCGATGGTTGCGGCGACGCAGGGGAAAGACTGATATGAACACCATAACACTCACTCCGGGGCAGTTAAGCCTCTCTCAACTGCACGATGTCTGGCGTCATCCGGTACAGCTTCGGCTGGACGCCAGCGCCATTGACGGCATTAACGCCAGCGTCGCGTGCGTCAATGATATCGTTGCCGAAGGGCGTACCGCCTACGGCATCAACACCGGTTTCGGCCTGCTGGCGCAGACGCGCATCGCTGATGAAGACTTGCAAAATCTACAGCGATCGTTGGTGCTGTCTCACGCCGCGGGCGTAGGCGACCCACTGGATGACGCGATGGTGCGTCTGATCATGGTATTGAAAATCAATAGCCTGGCGCGCGGGTTTTCCGGGATTCGGTTGAGCGAGATAGAAGCGCTCATCGCTCTGGTGAATGCCGGCGTGTATCCGCTGATTCCGGCCAAAGGCTCGGTTGGCGCGTCGGGCGACTTAGCGCCGCTGGCGCATCTGTCGCTGACGCTGCTTGGCGAAGGAAAAGCGCGCTGGCAGGGTGAATGGCTTCCGGCGCAGACGGCGCTAAAAAAGGCCGGACTGGAGCCTGTCGCGCTGGCGGCCAAAGAGGGGCTGGCGCTGCTTAACGGCACCCAGGCGTCAACGGCCTTCGCGCTGCGCGGTTTGTTTGAGGCACAGGAGTTATTTGCCTCCGCCGTTGTCTGCGGCGCGCTGACCACCGAAGCCGTACTGGGATCGCGCCGTCCTTTTGATGCGCGCATTCATGCCGCGCGCGGACAACAGGGGCAAATTGACGTCGCGCGGTTGTTCCGGCATCTGCTGACCGATACCAGTGCTATTGCTGAATCACATCACCACTGTCATAAAGTTCAGGACCCGTATTCCCTTCGCTGTCAGCCGCAGGTAATGGGCGCTTGTCTGACCCAGTTACGTCAGACGAAAGAGGTACTGCTGGCTGAGGCCAACGCGGTATCCGATAATCCGCTGGTCTTTGCCGATGCGGGGGAGGTGATCTCCGGCGGTAACTTCCATGCTGAACCGGTTGCCATGGCGGCGGATAATCTGGCGCTGGCGATAGCGGAAATCGGCGCGCTATCGGAGCGGCGCATCGCGCTGATGATGGATAAACATATGTCGCAGTTACCGCCGTTCCTGGTGAAAAATGGCGGCGTTAATTCCGGTTTTATGATTGCCCAGGTCACCGCCGCAGCGCTCGCCAGCGAGAATAAAGCGCTGGCGCACCCGCACAGCGTGGATAGCCTGCCGACCTCGGCGAATCAGGAAGATCATGTCTCAATGGCCCCGGCGGCAGGACGGCGACTCTGGGAAATGGCGGCGAATACCCGCGGCATCATTGCCGTGGAGTGGCTGGCTGCCTGTCAGGGGATAGATTTACGGGAAGGGTTAACCTCCAGCCCGTTACTGGAACAGGCGCGGCAGACACTACGCGAGCGGGTGGCGCACTATACGCAGGATCGTTTTTTCGCACCCGATATTGAGTGTGCGACGGCGCTGCTGGCGCAAGGCGCGTTACAGCGTCTGGTGCCGGACTTTATGTGAATGCTGCCGGATGGCGAGGCGCTTATTCGGCTTACCCAACCCGTTGGCAGGGTAAGACGTTTACGCCGCCATCCGGCACAGCGTTTAACTGAACATCGCCGTGATCGAGGCGCTGGCGAGCGAATGGAAATGCACGTTAAAGCCGACCATCGCGCCGCTGGCGTCTTCATCAACGTCAAGACGCTCGACGTCCAGCGCATGAACCGTAAAGATATAGCGGTGCGTTTCCCCTTTAGGCGGCGCCGCGCCGCCGTAGCCCGCTTTACCGAAATCGGTACGCGTCTGAATGACGCCGTCTGGTACGGCCACCAGTCCTGAGCCGAACCCCTGGGTCAGTACGCGCGTATCCGCCGGGAGGTTCACCACCACCCAGTGCCACCAGCCGGAGCCGGTCGGCGCGTCGGGATCGTAACAGGTCACGACAAAACTTTTGGTGCCCATCGGCACGTCGTCCCAGGCCAGATGCGGCGAAATATTATCGCCATCATAGCCCATACCGTTAAAAACGTGGCGATGAGGAAGTTTATCTCCATCGCGCAAATCGTTGCTGATAAGTTTCATGCGCTCTCCTTTTGACTCACCAGAAGTGTAGCCAGAAGCAGCATCGCTTACCGCTGATTAATGGCTAAAAAATGTTTCATTGTGTACCGCGTCATTGACCGCCTGGGTCAAACGGCGCAGTTGATCCGGACGAATAATGTAGGGCGGCATCAGGTAGATTAGCTTGCCGAACGGCCTGATCCAGACGCCTTGCCCGACGAAGAAGCGTTGAAGCGCCGCCATATTGACCGGATGCGTGGTTTCAACCACCCCAATCGCGCCCAACACCCGCACATCCGCCACCCAGGGAGAACTTTGCGCGGGGGCTAACTCAGCGCGTAACTGAGACTCGATAGACGCCACCTGCTGACGCCATTCGCCGCTTTCCAGCAGCGTCAGGCTGGCGCAAGCGACGGCGCAGGCCAGCGGATTCCCCATAAACGTCGGGCCATGCATAAAACACCCCGCCTCGCCGTTGCTAATAGTCTCTGCAACCTGGCGTGTCGTGAGCGTTGCCGAGAGGGTCATGGTGCCGCCGGTTAAGGCTTTGCCAAGACACAGAATATCCGGCGCGATCCCGGCGTGCTCGCAGGCGAACAGTTTGCCGGTACGGCCAAACCCGGTGGCTATTTCATCGGCAATCAGCAGAATGCCTTCGCGATCGCACATGTTACGAATACGCCTGAGCCATTGTGGATGATATATGCGCATCCCGCCCGCGCCCTGAACGATAGGTTCCAGAATCACGGCGGCGATTTCATGGCGATGCGCGGCCATCAGGCGGGCAAATGGCGCGATGTCGCTTTCATCCCATTCGCCATCCATCCGGCTTTGCGGCGCCGGCGCGAACAGATTTTCCGGCAGATAGCCTTTCCACAAGCTGTGCATGGAGTTATCCGGATCGCACACCGACATCGCGCCGAACGTGTCGCCATGATAACCGTGGCGAAACGTCAGAAAACGCTGACGCGATTCGCCCCGCGCCTGCCAGTATTGCAGCGCCATCTTCATGGCCACTTCTACCGACACCGAACCAGAGTCGGCCAGAAAGACACACTCCAGCGGCTCAGGCGTTATCGCGACCAGCTTACGGCACAGATTCACCGCAGGTTGATGGGTTATGCCGCCGAACATGACATGCGACATGGCGTCAATTTGCGCTTTCATCGCCGCGTTCAATTGCGGGTGGTTATAACCATGAATGGCCGCCCACCAGGAGGACATCCCCTCAATCAGGCGTTCGCCCGAGGCGAGAACCAGCTCGCAGCCTTCGGCCCGCTCAACGGGATATACCGGCAGCGGCGAGGTCATGGAAGTGTAAGGATGCCAAATATGGCGTTTATCGAAGGCCAGATCGTCCGTTGTCATAATCGACTTGTAAACCAAATTAAAAAGATTTAGGTTTACGAGTCTACACCATATCAAAAACAAACAACATATTTTGGAGAAGCCCGATGGCTCGCCACCCACGCTGGACACTGTCGCAAGTAACCGAATTATTTGAAAAACCACTGCTGGAATTGCTGTTTGAAGCGCAGCAAATTCATCGCCAGCATTTCGATCCGCAGCAGGTACAGGTTAGTACGCTGCTGTCGATCAAAACCGGCGCCTGCCCGGAGGATTGTAAATACTGCCCGCAGAGCTCGCGCTATAAAACCGGGCTGGAAGCCGAGCGTTTAATGGAAGTAGAGCAGGTACTGGACTCCGCCCGTAAAGCGAAAAACGCCGGTTCGACCCGCTTCTGTATGGGGGCGGCCTGGAAGAATCCGCATGAACGCGATATGCCTTATCTGGAGAAGATTGTACAGGGCGTCAAAGCGATGGGGCTGGAAACCTGTATGACGCTCGGTATGTTGAACGAGAGCCAGGCGCAGCGTCTGGCTAACGCCGGGCTGGATTACTACAACCACAACCTCGATACCTCGCCGGAGTTTTACGGCAATATCATCACTACCCGTACCTATCAGGAGCGCCTCGACACGCTGGAAAAAGTCCGTGAAGCAGGGATTAAAGTGTGCTCCGGCGGCATTGTGGGTCTGGGCGAAACGGTTACCGATCGCGCCGGACTGTTGTTGCAGTTGGCGAACCTGCCGACGCCGCCGGAAAGCGTGCCAATCAACATGCTGGTGAAGGTGAAAGGCACACCGCTTGCGGATAACGATGACGTGGATGCGTTTGATTTTATTCGTACTATCGCCGTGGCGCGCATCATGATGCCGACCTCATACGTGCGTCTTTCCGCAGGACGTGAACAGATGAACGAGCAGACCCAGGCGATGTGCTTTATGGCCGGGGCGAACTCGATTTTCTATGGCTGCAAATTGTTAACTACGCCAAATCCGGCAGAGGACAAGGATCTGCAGTTATTCCGTAAGCTGGGGCTGAATCCGCAGCAGACCAGGGTGCTGGCGGGCGATAACGAGCAGCAGCAACGTCTGGAGCAGACGCTGATGACGCCTGACACCGATGATTATTACAACGCGGCAGCCTTATGAGTTGGCAACAACGCGTCGACGATGCGCTGACGGCGCGTCGGGCGACGGATACATTGCGCCGCCGCTATGTGGTGTCGCAGGGCGCCGGACGCTGGCTGGTAGTGAACGGGCGACAGTATCTTAACTTCTCCAGCAATGATTACCTCGGCTTAAGCCAACACCCGCAGATTATTCGCGCCTGGCAACAGGCAGCGACGCGTTTTGGCGTCGGCAGCGGCGGGTCGGGTCATATCAGCGGTTATTCCGTGGCGCACCAGGCGTTAGAGGAGGAACTGGCGCAATGGTTAGGATATCCACGCGCGCTGCTGTTTATCTCTGGCTTTGCGGCGAATCAGGCGGTCATTACCGCCTTAATGAAAAAAAATGACCGGATTGTGGCCGACAGGTTGAGTCATGCTTCCCTGCTGGAAGCCGCTAATCTGAGTCCGGCGCAGCTTCGCCGCTTTATCCATAACGATACGCAGCATCTGTCCCGTTTACTGCAATCGCCCTGCGTGGGCCAGCAACTGGTGGTGACAGAAGGTGTATACAGCATGGACGGCGACAGCGCGCCGCTGGCGGAAATCCAGCACATTGCCCGCAAGCATCATGCCTGGCTGTTGGTTGATGATGCGCACGGCATCGGCGTGACTGGCGATGAGGGGCGGGGCACCTGCTGGCAACGGGGGGTGAAGCCTGAGTTGCTGGTGGTGACTTTCGGTAAGGGGTTTGGCGTCAGCGGCGCAGCGGTGCTCTGCTCGGAAAGCGTCGCGGATTATCTGCTGCAATTCGCCCGCCATCTGGTTTACAGCACCAGTATGCCGCCCGCCCAGGCGCAGGCGTTAAGCGCCTCGCTGGCGGTGATCCGTAGCGATGAAGGTGGTGAACGGCGCGAAAAACTCGCCGCTCTGGTTCAGCGCTTTCGGGCCGGCGTTAACGCGTCCCGATTTACGCTACTGAATGCCCATAGCGCCATCCAGCCGTTAATCGTGGGCGATAACAGCCGTGCATTGCGCCTGGCGGAGGCGCTGCGTCAACAAGGATGCTGGGCGACGGCGATTCGTCCGCCGACGGTGCCTGTCGGTACGGCGCGCCTGCGCTTAACGTTAACGCAGGCGCATGAAGCGTGCGATATCGACCGTCTGCTGGAGGTGCTGCATGGCGCAGGTGAATAAGCAGGCTATTGCGGCGGCGTTTGGCCGGGCCGCATCGCAATATGAACAACACGCCTCTTTGCAGCAACACAGCGCGGATGCGCTGCTGACGCTGTTGGCAGGCCGCCAGTTTGCCAGTGTGTTGGACGCAGGCTGCGGCCCTGGACGTATGAGTCGTTACTGGCGAGAGCGGGGGAGCGAAGTGACCGCCCTGGATCTTTCGCTGGCGATGCTGCAACAGGCGCGCGATCGTCAGGCGGCGCATCACTATTTGCTGGCGGATATCGAAGCGATTCCCCATGACGCCGAAGTTTTTGACCTGGCCTGGAGCAACCTGGCGGTCCAGTGGTGCGGCGATTTACGTGATGCGTTGAGCGAGTTGTATCGGGTTGTACGGCCCGGCGGCGTGGTGGCGTTTACCACCTTGTGCCAGGGGTCGTTGCCGGAGCTGCGTCAGGCATGGCAGGCCGTCGATAATCGCGCTCACGCGAATAGCTTTTTGCCGGAAGAGGCAATTGACCACGCGCTGCGCGGCTGGCGGGCGTCTCGTCATACTCAGGCGATGACATTGTGGTTTGAGGATGCCCTGAGCGCGATGCGCTCGCTTAAAGGCATTGGCGCCACCCATCTTCATGAAGGGCGGGAGTCGGATGTATTAACCCGCGCCCGGCTTAGACAGATTCAACTGGCATGGCCGCAGCGGCAGGGGAAATATCCGCTGACGTACCATCTTTTTATGGGAGTGATTGAACGTGACTAAACGCTATTTTGTGACCGGTACTGATACTGAAGTCGGTAAAACGGTTGCCAGTTGCGCCTTATTGCAGGCCGCAACGCAGTTAGGTTATCAAACCGTAGGCTATAAGCCCGTCGCTTCCGGCAGCGAAATGACAACCGACGGGCTACGCAATAGCGATGCCCTGGCCTTGCAGCGTAACAGCAGCCTGCCGCAACCTTATTCCGCTATCAATCCTTATACTTTTGCCGAGCCTACCTCTCCCCACATCGTTAGCGCCGACGAAGGCCGGGCGATAGACGCGGCGGTGTTATCACGCGGATTGCGAACGCTGGAGGCGCAGGCAGACTGGGTGTTGACAGAAGGGGCGGGCGGCTGGTTTACACCGCTCTCTGCCACGCTGACGTTTGTCGACTGGGTACAGACGGAACAGCTGCCGGTGATTCTGGTTGTTGGCGTCAAGCTGGGCTGTATTAATCACGCCATGCTGACGGCGCTGGCGGTAGAACAGGCCGGATTACCACTTGTCGGATGGATAGCCAACGACATACAGCCGCCGGGCGCGCGTCATGGTGAATATCTCGCGACGCTTCGCCGCGTCATACCGGCCCCGCTGTTAGGGGAAATCCCGTGGCTGGGCGTTTCTCCATCGCAGGCGGCGACAGGACAGTATCTGGACCTCAGCCCCCTGGAACGCGCCTGACCGCGCTTAAAAACCGCCTTCTTGCAGGATCAGACGATCCTGCTGTTCTTTCGCCAGACCCTCCTGACGTCGCCATGCTAAAAATGTGCAAAATGTGAGCGTCTACGCCTCAATTTTTCCCTTCTCGTTAGCCAATAATCTGCCAAAAATAGCGATAATTTTTTTTTATCGCCCGGCGAAAACGTCAAGGGCTGATTTTGCCAGGCGGCAGGGGATACGGGCTGGAAGCAGTTATCCACTATTCCTGTGGATAACCTTGTGTATTAGAGTTAGAAAACACAACGTAAGCGAGAGGCGACGCGGCCTGCGACTAAATTGGCGCGAAAGACGGCTTGAGAAAATATCCCTTTTCAGACAGCAAGTTATATAAAATCAATGGTTGTAAAGGAAGGGGGATACGTTGACATAAAACTTTCATCATCCGACTTGACAAATGTTAAAAAAGACTCTGGTCTGGGGATAACCAGCACACTGCTGGAATTTTACCCCGCGACTGTCTATGTTTTACCTCTAAATAGCGTGGGGTATCTGCCGATAGCCATTATACACTGAAGTGTTACTGTTTTTTCATCCAGTATTTTTTATTGGCAATATTCACCGTCGAGAGTAAAATTACACCCCTGCCCGCTCACTCCTTCAGGTAGCCGCTCATGAGTAAACCGTTCAAACTGAATTCCGCTTTTAAACCTTCTGGCGATCAGCCGGACGCTATACGTCGTCTGGAAGAGGGGCTGGAGGACGGGCTGGCGCATCAGACGTTATTGGGCGTGACCGGCTCCGGGAAGACATTCACCATCGCCAACGTCATTGCGGACTTGCAGCGGCCAACGATGGTGCTTGCGCCCAATAAAACCCTGGCGGCGCAGCTCTACGGCGAAATGAAAGAGTTTTTCCCGGAAAACGCGGTGGAGTATTTCGTCTCCTACTATGACTACTATCAACCGGAAGCGTATGTGCCAAGTTCGGATACGTTTATCGAAAAAGACGCTTCGGTAAACGAACATATTGAGCAAATGCGGTTGTCGGCAACGAAAGCGTTGCTTGAGCGACGCGATGTCGTGGTGGTGGCTTCCGTGTCCGCGATTTACGGTCTGGGCGATCCGGATCTCTACCTGAAAATGATGCTGCATCTGACGGTGGGAATGCTGATTGACCAGCGCGCGATTTTGCGTCGGCTGGCGGAATTGCAATACACCCGTAACGATCAAGCTTTTCAGCGTGGTACCTTTCGCGTGCGCGGCGAAGTGATCGACATCTTCCCGGCTGAATCTGACGATATCGCGCTACGCGTTGAGCTGTTTGATGAAGAAGTGGAACGCCTGTCGCTGTTCGACCCGTTAACCGGGCAGGTAGAGTCAACGGTGCCACGTTATACCATCTATCCCAAAACGCACTACGTGACGCCGCGCGAGCGTATTCTGCAGGCGATGGAAGAGATAAAAGATGAGCTGGCGGACAGGCGTAAAGTCTTGCTGGCAAATAATAAGCTGCTTGAAGAGCAGCGATTAAGCCAGCGCACGCAGTTCGATTTAGAGATGATGAACGAGCTGGGCTACTGCTCAGGCATTGAAAACTATTCCCGCTTTCTGTCGGGCCGCGGGCCGGGCGAACCGCCGCCAACCTTGTTCGATTATCTGCCCGCCGACGGACTGCTGGTGGTGGATGAGTCTCATGTCACCATCCCGCAGATAGGCGGCATGTATCGCGGCGACCGGGCGCGCAAAGAGACGCTGGTCGAGTATGGCTTCCGTCTGCCTTCGGCGCTGGATAACCGTCCGCTGAAGTTTGAGGAGTTTGAAGCCTTAGCGCCGCAAACTATCTATGTTTCCGCCACGCCCGGCAACTATGAGCTGGAAAAATCTGGTGATGAGGTGGTGGATCAGGTCGTGCGACCGACCGGGCTGCTGGACCCGATTATTGAAGTGCGTCCGGTGGCGACCCAGGTGGACGATCTGCTGTCCGAAATTCGTCAGCGTGCGGCCATTAATGAGCGTGTCCTTGTCACTACGCTTACCAAACGGATGGCGGAAGATTTGACCGAATATCTGGAAGAACACGGCGAGCGCGTGCGTTACCTGCACTCAGATATTGATACCGTGGAGCGCATGGAAATCATCCGCGATTTGCGTCTGGGCGAGTTTGACGTTCTGGTGGGGATTAACCTGCTGCGCGAAGGGCTGGATATGCCGGAAGTCTCGCTGGTGGCGATTCTGGACGCCGATAAAGAGGGCTTCCTGCGCTCCGAGCGCTCCCTGATTCAGACCATAGGACGCGCGGCGCGTAACGTTAATGGTAAAGCGATTCTGTATGGCGATAAAATCACGCCGTCGATGGCGAAGGCGATTGGCGAAACCGAGCGACGTCGCGAGAAGCAGCAGAAGTACAACGAAGAGCACGGTATCACTCCGCAGGGGCTGAATAAAAAAGTGGTCGACATCCTGGCGCTGGGGCAGAACATTGCGAAAACCAAAGCGAAGGGGAAAGGCAAGGGCCGTTCTACGGCAAAAGCCGGAATTGTCGAACTGGATATGACGCCGAAAGCGTTGCAGCAGAAAATTCATGAACTGGAAGGGCAAATGATGCAGCACGCGCAAAATCTGGAGTTTGAAGAAGCCGCGCAAATTCGCGACCAGTTGCACCAGTTACGCGAGTTGTTTATCGCGGCGTCCTGACAATGTGTCGATCGGCAGCGAGTCATCGTTACCATGGCTCGCTTTTGAGAATTTCAGTGCAATAGTAAGGGCTAAGTCAGTCAGGAATGAAAAACAGTGACAGGCTTTGACTAACGGGATTGTCGAAAAACTCAAAACATCAATGGGGTAGCTAGTTTAATCACAACTGAAGAAAATTAGCGTTGAGGCTGAACCCAACGCTAATTTTCCCTCTCTCCTCGGCTATGAAAAAAAACGCCCCGTATTATCGGTATAGCTATCCTTATGATCGTCATTTTAATCTTATGTGAGTTCGTTGAAAGCGTGTCATGGCAACAGATTACATCATTCTACTTAAAAAAGAGGTGATGGAAGCGCGAGCATTTATAAGTCAAGCGCTGCAAATACTGAATGATTTGTCCGAAATAATGATGACTATGACCTCTTGTTTAAAGTTGAGAATATCCTTATCTGTTACTTTAGGTTACGTTCAGATCAGGTAGGGAAAATATGTTTAATATTACTAATATACAATCTACGGCAAGGCATCAAAGTATTAGCAATGAGGCATCAACAGAGGTGCCTTTAAAAGAAGAGATATGGAATAAAATAAGTGCCTTTTTCTCTTCAGAACATCAGGTTGAAGCACAAAGCTGCATCGCTTATCTTTGTCATCCACCTGAAACCGCCTCGCCAGAAGAGATCAAAAGCAAGTTTGAATGTTTGAGGGAGTTAGCCTTCCCGGCGTATGCGGATAATATTCAGAGTAATAGAGGGGGGACAGACCAATACTGTATTTTGAATGAAAATAGTCAGGAAATTCTGTCTATAATTTTTAATACAGAGGGCTATACCGTTGAGGGAGGGGGAAAGTCAGTCACCTATACCCGTGTAACAGAAAGCGAGCAGGCGAGTAGCGCTTCCGGCTCCAAAGTTGCTGTGAATTATGAGTTAATCTGGTCTGAGTGGGTAAAAGAGGCACCAGCGGAAGAGGCAGCAAATCGTGAAGAAGCCGTACAACGGATGCGTGACTGCCTGAAAAATAATAAGACGGAACTCCGTCTGAAAATATTAGGACTTACCACTATACCCGCCTGTATTCCTGAGCAGATAACTACTCTGACACTCGATAACAATGAACTGAAAAGTTTGCCGGAAAATTTACAGGGAAATATAAAGACCCTGTATGCCAGCAGTAATCGGCTAACCAGTATCCCTGCCACGTTACCGGATACCATACAGAAAATGGAGCTGAGCATTAACCGTATTACTGAATTACCGGAACGTTTGCCTTCAGCGCTTCAATCGCTGGATCTTTTCCATAATAAAATTAGTTCTTTACCTGAAAATCTACCTGAGGAACTTCGGTACCTGAGCGTTTATGATAACCGCATAAGGACACTGCCAGAACATCTTCCGTCAGGGATTACCCATTTGAATGTGCAGAGTAATTCGTTAACCGCTCTGCCTGAAACATTGCCGCCGGGCCTGAAGAATCTGGAGGCCGGCGAAAATGCCTTAACCAGTCTGCCCGCATCGTTACCACCAGAATTACAGTTCCTGGATGTAAGTAAAAATCAGATTACTGTTCTGCCTGAAACACTACCTCCCACGATAACAACGCTGGACGTTTCCCGTAACGCATTGAGTAATCTACCGGAAAACCTCCCGGCGGCATTACAAATAATGCAGGCCTCTCGCAATCGCCTGGTCCGTCTCCCGGAGTCGTTACCCCATTTTCGTGGTGAAGGACCTCAACCTACAAGAATAATCGTAGAACGTAATCCTTTTTCAGAACGAACAATACAGAATATGCAGCGGCTAATGTCCTCTGTGGGTTATCAGGGACCCCGGGTATTGTTTGCCATGGGCGACTTTTCAATTGTTCGGGTAACTCGACCACTGCATCAAGCTGTCCGGGGGTGGCTAACCAATCTCGAGGAGGAAGACGTCAACCAATGGCGGGCGTTTGAGACGGAAGTAAACGCGGCAGCCTTCAGCATGTTTCTGGATCGTCTTGGCGATACGCAGAACACCCGACATTCGGATTTTAAGGAGCAAGTCTCCGCCTGGCTAATGCGCCTGGCTGATGATAGCACACTAAGAGAAACCGCATTTAT
This sequence comes from Salmonella sp. 32031103-2018-00083-FB-01-SM-01, assembly GCF_017571995.1. Lineage (NCBI taxonomy): Bacteria > Pseudomonadati > Pseudomonadota > Gammaproteobacteria > Enterobacterales > Enterobacteriaceae > Salmonella > Salmonella sp. 32031103-2018-00083-FB-01-SM-01. The sequence goes on along the minus strand of NZ_JAGEQL010000003.1, from coordinate 112,113 downwards.
TATAGCGATGGATGCAACGATAAGCTGTGAAGATCGGGTCACACTGGCATACCACCAAATGCAGGAAGCGACGTTGGTTCATGATGCTGAAAGAGGCGTCTTTGATAGCCACTTAGCGGAACTGATTATGGCGGGGCGTGAAATCTTTCGGCTGGAGCAAATAGAATCGCTCGCGAGAGAAAAGGTAAAACGGCTGTTTTTTATTGACGAAATCGAAGTATTTCTGGGTTTTCAGAATCAGTTACGAGAGTCGCTGTCGCTGACAACAATGACCCAGGATATGCGATTTTATAACGTTTCGGGTATCACTGAGTCTGACCTTGACGAGGCGGAATTAAGGATAAAAATTGCTGAAAATAGGGATTTTCACAAATGGTTTGCGCTGTGGGGGCCGTGGCATAAAGTGCTGGAGCGTATAGCGCCAGAAGAGTGGCGTGAAATGATGGCTAAAAGGGCTGAGTATATTGAAACGGATGAGTATCAGAGCCGGGTCAATGCTGAACTGGAAGCGTTAGGAATAGCGGGTGATCCTGACGCAGAGCGCATGGCTGGGATGCGGATAATGGAAGAGATCAATCGGACCCACTTTACTGGGATCATGGAGAATATATTGCTGAAAAAAGAGGTGAGCTCGCTCATGAGCGCCTACTGGCGATAGCTGAACGCAGTTTATCAGAAGGGGGAGAGAGCCTGTTTACCCTTCGGTGTAAACAGGCATCTGATAAGCGCAGCGTCGTCGGTAAACGGGCTTAACCCAACGCCTGTAGCGCTTTTTCCAGCGCATTGTGTAGTAACTGACGATCGTGGCGATAGGGGATATCGCTGGCCTCCAGCACTTCCTGAATCACCACCCGATCGTTCACCGCACTGACGTCAACTTGCGGTCCAACCACCACTGCGTCAATGACTTTTTTGCCAATATATTGCTCCATCATCGCCAGCTTATCGACCAGCGTTAAACTGGCGGCGGGCAGACTCAGTTCGCGGCCCAGATTGCCGATATACACCATTGGCGCCGGGGTGCGCCGCAGCGCCTGCGCCAGTTCATCAAGCAGCAGGCAAGGCATCAGGCTGGTATAAAAACTGCCAGGGCCAATCAGAATCAGATCCGCGTCATTAATGGCCTGTACCGCTTCCCGCGTCGCCGGAACGTTTGGCGTTAACATGATCTCCTGCGGCGGCGTCGCTAACTGATCGATATTCACCTCGCCATAAATCTCATGCCCCTGATCGTCAATCGCCATCAGATCTACCGGTAGCTCCGACATCGGGATCAGCTGCGCGTCCACTTTAAGCAGATTACGAATTAAATTAATCGCTTCCAGAGGCCGCACGCTCAGGTGATCTAACGCCTTTAACATCAAATTTCCGAGGTTATGACCAGAAAGTTCGCCATTACCGCCAAAACGATACTCAAACATAGCGGATGCGACGCTGGGTTCGGTTATTAACTGATTCAGACAGTTGCGCATATCGCCCCAGGCGATTCCGCCTTCCGAGCGGCGAATACGGCCAGTTGACCCCCCGTTATCTGTGGTAGTCACAATGCCGGTCAGGCGCGAACCTAATGAAGAAAGCGAGGAGAGGACGCGTCCTAATCCATGCCCTCCGCCGAGGGCAACGACACGATCAAGGTCAGCCAGCGTACGATTGCGCATAAAAATTCCTGAAGTCAAATAAGCAGCGCTACAGTAGCGCAAGTCGCGGGTTTTCAGCAATTAGCCGACCGGCTAAAAGACAATTAATTATTCCCGACTACCCCTTTATAGCGAGGGCGTTACCACGGCTAAATGATATATATCAATGTAAAAGTGTGATTTTCACGTATTCTGTCGCTAAATAGCACGATCATATCGATATGTATATGTTTATATAGCGAAAGCGTGATGGCGAAATTGTCATTTACACGCTAGTATCGGCGTAACCACAGTAAACACTCTAGCCTCTGCACCTGGGTCATTTTTGATATGGTGCTTTGGCCGTGACAACGTTTAACGTTTGCCACCAGGGCGCAGGAAGAAATGACTCCGCCTCCCGTATTTGGAAAGGTGTACATGGCTTCACAACTTACCGATGCTTTCGCGCGTAAGTTTTACTACTTGCGTTTGTCGATTACCGATGTGTGCAACTTTCGTTGCACCTACTGTCTGCCGGATGGCTACAAACCTGGCGGCGTTACTAACAACGGTTTCCTTACCGTCGATGAAATTCGTCGCGTTACGCGCGCTTTTGCCAGTCTTGGCACGGAGAAGGTGCGTCTTACCGGCGGCGAGCCTTCATTACGCCGCGATTTTACCGACATCATTGCCGCCGTAGGTGAAAATGATGCTATTCGCCAGATCGCGGTGACCACTAACGGTTATCGACTGGCGCGCGATGCCGCGAACTGGCGCGAAGCGGGGCTGACGGGCGTCAATGTTAGCGTGGATAGTCTGGATGCGCGTCAGTTCCATGCGATTACCGGTCAGGACAAATTCCGCCAGGTGATGGCGGGCATCGATGCCGCCTTTGACGCCGGTTTCGAAAAGGTGAAAGTCAACACCGTGCTGATGCGCGACGTGAATCACCATCAGTTGGATACCTTCCTTGCCTGGATTCAGCCTCGCCCCATTCAGCTACGCTTCATTGAACTTATGGAGACGGGCGAGGGGAGCGATCTCTTCCGCAAACATCATATTTCGGGTCAGGTATTACGCGACGAGCTGATTAAGCGCGGCTGGATCCACCAGCTCCGCCAGCGTAGCGATGGCCCGGCGCAGGTTTTTTGTCATCCCGATTACGCCGGTGAGATCGGTCTCATTATGCCGTACGAAAAAGATTTCTGCGCCACCTGTAACCGCCTGCGTGTTTCGTCCGTCGGTAAGCTGCATTTATGTCTGTTTGGCGACGGCGGCGTGAGTTTACGCGACCTGTTACAGGATGATGCGCAGCAATACGCGCTTGAGGAACGTATTTCCGACGCGTTGCGGGAGAAAAAGCAGACCCATTTCCTTCACCAGAGCAATACTGGTATTACGCAAAATTTATCTTACATTGGCGGTTAATCCTTAATAAGGAGATTTCAGATGAGTCAGGTCAGCGCTGAATTTATCCCGACCCGCATCGCTATTCTTACTGTTTCCAGCCGACGCGGCGAAGAAGACGACACCTCCGGTCATTATCTGCGTGATTCGGCGCAGGAGGCCGGGCATGAAGTGGTGGCGAAAGCCATCGTTAAAGAAAACCGTTACGCGATTCGCGCCCAGGTTTCCGCCTGGATCGCCAGTGATGAGGTGCAGGTCGTATTGATAACTGGCGGGACCGGTTTGACCGAAGGCGATCAGGCGCCGGAAGCGCTGTTGCCGCTGTTCGATCGTGAAGTGGAAGGATTTGGCGAAGTGTTTCGCATGCTCTCGTTTGAAGAGATCGGCACCGCAACTCTGCAGTCGCGCGCGGTAGCTGGCGTGGCGAATAACACCTTGATTTTCGCCATGCCGGGCTCCACAAAAGCGTGCAGAACCGCATGGGAGAATATCATTGCGCCGCAGTTGGATGCCCGTACACGCCCATGTAATTTTCACCCTCATTTAAAGAAATAACGATGTCGCAATTAACCCATATAAACGCCGCAGGCGAAGCGCACATGGTGGACGTTTCCGCGAAAGCGGAAACCGTTCGTGAAGCGCGTGCGGAAGCATTCGTTACCATGCGTAGTGAAACGCTGGCGATGATTGTTGATGGCAAACACCACAAGGGCGATGTTTTCGCGACCGCCCGAATTGCCGGTATTCAGGCCGCCAAACGCACCTGGGAGCTGATCCCGCTGTGCCACCCGCTACTGCTAAGTAAAGTGGAGATTCAGCTTCAGGCCGAGCCGGAGCATAACCGTGTACGTATTGAGTCTCTGTGCCGTCTGACCGGTAAAACCGGCGTCGAAATGGAAGCATTAACCGCGGCGTCCGTCGCGGCGTTAACCATCTACGACATGTGCAAAGCGGTACAAAAAGATATGGTAATTGGTCCGGTGCGCCTGCTGGCGAAAAGCGGCGGCAAATCGGGGGATTTTAAGGTGGATGCGCATGATTAAGGTGCTTTTCTTCGCCCAGGTTCGCGAGCTTACAGGAACTGATGCGCTGGATCTTCCAGCAGATTTTTCCACCGTTGAGTCGCTGCGACAGCATCTGGCGACAAAGAGCGATCGTTGGGCGCTGGCGCTGGAAGACGGCAAGCTGTTGGCGGCGGTCAACCAGACGCTGGTAAGTTTTGACCACCCGCTGACGGCGGGCGATGAAGTGGCGTTTTTCCCGCCAGTCACGGGGGGCTAACATGCACGAAACGCGAATTGTAGTCGGCCCTGCGCCGTTTAGCGTCGGGGAGGAATATTCCTGGCTGGCGGCGCGCGACGAAGACGGCGCGGTCGTCACCTTTACCGGAAAAGTGCGCAATCATAACCTGGGCGATAGCGTTAAGGCGCTGACGCTGGAGCATTATCCCGGCATGACTGAGAAAGCTCTGGCGGAGATCGTCGCGAAGGCGCGTTCCCGCTGGCCGCTGGGGCGGGTCACGGTGATTCATCGCGTTGGCGAATTATGGCCGGGCGATGAGATTGTGTTTGTCGGCGTCACCAGCGCGCACCGCAGTAGCGCGTTCGATGCCGGTCAGTTCATTATGGATTATCTGAAAACCCGTGCGCCGTTCTGGAAGCGTGAAGCCACGCCGGAAGGCGATCGCTGGGTCGAAGCGCGCGACAGCGACCAGCAGTCGGCGAAACGTTGGTAGCAGAATGTGATACGCTTTAGGGTATCATTTCCACACAGGAGTTCATCATGGACAGATTTCCACGATCTGATTCAATAGTGCAGGCGCGGTCCGGCCTGCAGACCTATATGGCGCAAGTGTATGGCTGGATGACGGTCGGACTGTTACTGACCGCGTTTATCGCGTGGTATGCGGCTAATACGCCAGCCGTCATGATGTTTGTCTTTTCCAGTAAGATCACCTTCTTTGGCTTAATTATTGCCCAGCTTGCGCTGGTGTTTGTTCTGTCGGGACTGGTGCATAAACTTAGCGCCGGAATGGCGACCACGCTGTTTATGCTCTATTCGGCGCTAACCGGATTGACGTTATCCAGTATTTTTATCGTTTACACCTACTCCTCTATCGCCAGCACCTTTGTGGTGACGGGGGGAATGTTTGGCGCCATGAGCCTGTACGGGTACACCACTAAACGCGATCTTAGCGGTTTCGGCAATATGCTGTTTATGGCGCTTATTGGTATCGTTCTGGCCTCGCTGGTCAATTTCTGGCTGAAGAGTGAAGCGCTGATGTGGGCGGTAACCTATATCGGGGTGGTGGTGTTTGTCGGTCTGACGGCCTATGACACGCAGAAACTGAAAAATATCGGCGAGCAAATAGATACCCGCGATAGCGCTAATCTGCGTAAATATTCGATTCTCGGCGCGTTAACGCTGTACCTGGACTTTATCAACCTGTTCCTGATGTTATTGCGTATTTTTGGCAATCGCCGCTAATTATATTGATCTCTTAAAATCCTGGCCCTGCGCCAGGATTTTTTTAGGACTATATTTAGGGCGAAACAGCATAGATATCTTAGAAATATTTTCCTGCGCTTGCCATTCTTATCACCGTGATCATGTGAAGAGTGATAAATGACAAGTGGGCCCTCTGGCTGCAATACGTATACGGCAAATAGCATTTATTCCCGCGACAATGTTATCCCTTACCTATTGGTATACTGCGTTGGGACTATGGTGTACCGCCGGCATTATATGGTTAACGTTGTATACTCATTTTTTGATAACCTACGTTCAACCTGTTGTTGTTTTGTGGATATCAACACTTTTGCTTGGCCTGGGGTATGGGGCCATTACCTGTCTTTCCCGCTTTGGCACTGTTGTCGCAACGTTGATATATATTGCCATCATTACGCTTACCGGCGTGTCATTAGCTTACCTTTTCTCAGGTGGCGCGACCATTTTCGTGATTGTTGGAATCATGTTTAGTCTTAATGCCTTATTTATTTTCTACCTGAATATCAGTTCTGGTCTATTCAGGCCGTTAATTTTTATGGCGGTAAGCGGGATCATCGCTGCGATAGTTGTCAATAGCCTGGTGGCCAGTAGCACTCTGGTCTGGATAGTCAGTGTGCTGACGGTATTAGTATGGACATTGATTACAGCGCTAGAAAAATCCACGCTTCATGGTTATGCCCGCATGTTATACCACAGCGAGTTTTCATCCCTGCCTCGTTGCGCTTTATTTGGCGCGCTGACGCTTTACCTTGGTATTATTAATGCTGTGGTTACGCTGTGTCGTTATATCATTTTGATGATTCTGGAAATACTATTATCTTTCAGGCCGTAGGCGTGGCAGGTTTTTTATTCGGGTTGGTGATGATGGGTATAATGAGTAAATTATGTGGCAAACAATTTTGGTTAGCGTTTTGTGAAGCTAAAGACGTCACTCGCGCCATTAAAAATGGCGGCGAGGATTTTAATAAGAAATGCCCGCCAGCGCTAATTTCTCATTTCAATACCGGATTGTCATGGGAATATGAACGGGGTCATTATTTACCGGTATGCGCTATTGCTGGCCATTATTTCCGTTACGTTGGCAACGTTCTGTACCCTGTCATCAGTATTCATGGGCGAGTTTCACGAAGTGCTCCTGCTGCTGTTTAGCTGGTCATTGCTGCTTTTTTCCCGCTTACAGATGAATACGTCTTTTTTCTCAGCATATGTTTATTTTTACCGGATAAAACGCGTTGTGCTGGAAAGCGAAAACGCGTCTGCTTAAATTTATTTCGCCATCGCCCGCTCGTTTTTCGCCCGCAGCTTCTTCGCCCGGCTTTCCAGGATCAGGTAGCACACCAGCGCCAGCAACAGGGGAATAAAATAGTAAAGCACGCGGTACGCGAGCAGGGCGGCGATAATCGTGCCTTGCGACGTATGTTCGCCCGCCAGCAACGCGAGGAATACGGCCTCCAGCACGCCGATGCCTGCCGGAATATGCACGATGACGCCCGCGATACTGCTCACCAGCAGTACGCCCAGCACAAAGAAATAGTTCACATCCTGACCCATCAGCAGCCAGATGATGGCGCCCATCGCCATCCAGTTCGCGCTGGAGATCGCCATCTGCGCCAGCGCGAATTTCCATGATGGCAGCACCAGTTTCTGCCCTTTAATCGTCATATGCCGCCGCTTTGCAAAGGCGCAAAACCACAGATAGACCGCGATAATCAACAATAAAACGATACCGAGAATACGTAGCGTGCCTTCATCGATATACCAGTGGTCGGGAAGCTGGACAACGCCGAAGGTAAAAATGATGCCGCCCAGCAGAATATAGCCCAGCCAGTTAGTGGTAATGCTGAGCGAGAAAATGCGCGTGATAGTACTGCCGGGCAACCCGAGGCGAGAGTATAGTCGGTAACGCATCCCGATCCCGCCGACCCAGGTGCTGAGCGTCAGGTTAAAGGCATAGCAGACGAACGATACCAACATCACCTGTCGCTTCGCCAGTTTATGGCCGCAATAAAGCCGTCCAAGCAGGTCGTAGCAGCCGTACAGAAGATAGCTAACGATCACCAGTCCTACAGCGCTTAAAAGCGCCGTGCGGTTATAGTCGCGGATGACGGTCCAGACATCACCCCAGTCGACCTTTTTAGCATAAACCACCAGCAGAACGACGACCGCAATAAAAAACAGCCAGGTCAGCACTTTTTTAGCCAGCCGCCAGCGCGGATGCGATTTAGCCATTAGGGCTTCACTCCTGTATTTTCTGGATCAACGCGATCCTGGGTTTCCATTTCTGGCTGGGCAGGCGGGGGAACCTGCGCCAGATGCGGGGTATGCGCAGGTAGCCAGCCGACTAGCGCCGGGAAATGACGTAAAAAGTGGAACGCCAGCACGCTTTTGGTCAGGTTCCACCAGGTGCGTTTCGGCAGCATAGACTCATCGACCTGCTTACAATCATTCACGATGATGCCTTGTAAGTTATCGCGGAGGGTCTGGTTAAAAGTACGATCGTGAATGATCAGGTTAGCTTCAAGGTTAAGCGACAGGCTGAGCGGATCGAGATTACTCGACCCTACCGTGGCCCAGTGATCGTCCATCAGCGCCACCTTGCCATGCAGCGGACGGCGTCGGTATTCATAAACCTGCACGCCGCCCTTCACCAGATAGTTATAGAGCAACCGCGCGCCGACTTTGACTATCGGCATGTCTGGTTCCCCCTGGACAATCAGTTTTACGCTCACGCCACGGCGGGCGGCTTTACGCATTGCGTGGAGCAAGCGATAGCCGGGGAAAAAATAGGCGTTAGCGATAATCACTTCACGCTTTGCCTGGGTCAGCATTTTCAGATAATGACGTTCGATATCGTCACGGTGCTCTTCGTTATCCCGCCAGACAAACAGCGCCTGCGCTTCGCCGGGGTGACGGTTTTCTTCAGCCTGGTGATGGCGCTTCCACCAGCGGCGCGCGGGGCTTTGCCCCGGCAGATTCTCGACTTCGAATTGCAGGATATCGGCCACAACAGGCCCTTCGACCCGTACCGCGTAGTCTTGTTTCGCCTGCGGGCCGTAATCCGACATATGTTCGGCGGAGTAGTTAATGCCGCCGACAAAAGCAATACGATCATCAATCACCACAATTTTGCGGTGCATTCGGCGGAAGATATTGGTTCGCAACCCCAGTAGACGCGGGCGGGGGTCGTAATAGCGAAAAATCACGCCCGCCGAGGTTAATTCGCCGACAAACGCGTCGCTGAGATCGGGAGAGCCGTAGCCGTCGAGTAATACTTCGGCTTTTACGCCGCGCTGTGCGGCTTTTAGCAGAGCGGCATGGAGTTTTTTACCCACCTCATCTTCAAACAAGATAAAGGTTTCCAGAATGATTTTTTGCTGTGCCTGAGCGATAGCCTCAAACACGGCAGGATAGAACTGGTCGCCGTTTTCCAGTAGCTGAATTTGATTACCTTCACGCCAGCCGCATTTCATAGATGGATCTCCGCGCTAAGGGGGGCATGGTCTGATAAATGTCGCCAGTTCCGCAGCGGTAGTGCCGTAGGAGAACTGGCGTTCGCATTCTTGACGTAAATACGATCGAGTCGCAGCAGCGGCATACTCACCGGGAATGTGCGCGCCGGTCGGCCATGGGCACGGGTGAATATCTCCTCCAACCCGGCCGCGTTTAACGGCGGGCCGGCCTTTTGCCGCCAGTCATTAAAGTCTCCGGCCACCAGCACCGATTCTGATTCCGGCAAGGCATTCACCCATCCCGCCAGCATGGTTAGCTGTGCCTGGCGGTGACTCTCCCGCAGGCCGAGATGTACGCACATGACGTGGATAGGGCGGTTGAGCATGGGCGGCGTAATGCGGCAATAGAGCACGCCGCGTTTTTCGCTACCGCCGACCGAGACGTCGCGATTTTCATAATGTTCAATGGGATAGCGAGAAAGAACCGCGTTACCGTGGTGGCCTTCCGGATAGACCGCATTGCGGCCATAGGCGAAATCGCTCCACATGGTGTCGGCCAAAAATTCATAGTGGGTAGTGTCCGGCCAGTTTTCGATATGCAGCGGATGTACTTCATGCGCGCCCATCACTTCTTGCAGACAGACGATATCGGCGCCGACCGTTCTGACGGCGTCGCGCAGCTCCGGCAGGATGAAGCGTTTATTAAAGGCGGTAAAACCTTTGTGCGTATTAATTGTGAGCACTTTGAATGAAAAATTTCGCGTGTGTTGAGTCATTTTCTTCCTGTCCGCGTCACTATCCTGATTGAAATAGTGTAGTCGTCGTCACAAAAAGATGCGGTCTTACGGAATTTTCCGTAAAGTTCGGTACTCTGAATAATGAGAGAAAAATGCTTCAGGAGAAAAGCCATGAAGTGGCAACAACGCGTTCGTGTCGCAACCGGCCTCGGTTGTTGGCAGATTATGTTGCATTTACTGGTAGTGGCGATGCTGGTAATAGGCTGGATGAGCGGCACATTAGTGCGCGTCGGCCTGGGATTATGCGTGCTTTATGGCGTGACGGTACTGCTGATGCTGGCGTTGCAGCGCCATCATGAGCAACGCTGGCGCGATGTGGCGGATGTGCTGGAAGAGCTGACTACCACCTGGTACTTCGGCACCGCGCTGATTGTCCTCTGGCTGCTATCCCGCGTATTGCAAAACAATGTCTTACTGGCTCTGGCGGGGCTGGCTATCCTGGCCGGGCCCGCCGTAGTCTCGCTACTGGCGAAAGATAAAAAGCTACATCACTTTGCGTCTAAACATCGCATACGCCGCTGAACCCGTGGTGGCCGCTATCACCAGTAGCGGCCACAAACTTCCCCAGACAATCCCCAGACTCGCATCCTTAAGATAAATTTGCTTGGTAATATCAGTAAAGTGGCGGATAGGGTTTATCCACGTCAGGTTTTGCAGCCAGACCGGCATATTTTCCACTGGCGAGACATACCCCGAGAGCAAAATCGCTGGCATCATAAAGACAAAAACGCCGATAAACGCCTGCTGTTGCGTGGCGCAAAGCGATGATATCAGTAAGCCAAAGCCTACCAGCGACAGCCCGTAAATCACCATCGTGAAATAAAACAGCGCTAACGAACCGGCGAAGGGAATTTGGTATGCCCAAATGCCGATAGCCAGCACGATCGTGGCCTGGAAGGTCGCGACAATCAGCGCCGGCACCGCTTTACCAACGAAAATCTGCCAGGTGGTGAGCGGAGAGACCAGCAGCTGATCCAGAGTGCCTTGTTCACGCTCGCGGGCGACGGACAGCGAAGTGACGATCATCACGCCAATAGTGGTGATCATGGCGATCAGCGAGGGCACCACAAACCACTTGTAGTCCAGATTCGGGTTATACCAGTTGCGTACCACCAGTTCGCTATTGTTGGGCTTTGGCTTGCCGTCCATCAATGTCTGCTGATACTCCTTGACGATCTGTTGCAGATAATTGGCGGCGATTTGCGCGCTGTTGGAGTTACGTCCATCAAGAATGAGTTGCATCGGCGCAGGCTGGAAGGTATCCAGATTCCGCGAGAAATCCGCCGGGAAGCGCACCAGCAGCAGCGCTTTTTGCGTATCGATAGTCGGCTGGATCTCCTGCGGACTGTTCAGCAATAGCACATGGGTAAACGCTTTCGCGCGGGCAAAGCGCTGGGTAAGTTCTACCGAATGTTTGCCGTTATCTTCGTTGTAGATAGCGATAGTCGCGTTAGTGACTTCAAGCGTCGCGGCGAATGGAAACAGGATGACCTGAATCAGCACCGGCAGAATCAGGATCGCGCGCGTTTGTGGTTCGCGTAAAAGCGATTGCAGTTCTTTGCGAATTAATGTCCATAAGCGATGAAACATAGAACCTTCCTCATGTCGGGTGGCGCTACGCTAACCCGACCTACATGGCCCGTAGGCCCGGTAAGCATAGCGCCACCGGGCAAAATACGAGCGCCAGAGTTAATCCAGCCGTCGTTTGGTTTTTAGCCACGTAAGGCCAATAAACATCACCGCCGAGGCGATTAAAAACAGTACGTTAACGCCTAACACGACCGGAATATTGCCGGCCAGAAACAGACTTTGCAGGGTGCTAACAAAATAACGCGCCGGAATAATATAGGTCACCGCGCGGATCACCGCAGGCATACTGTCTATCTGGAAGATAAACCCGGACAGCATAATCGAGGGTAAAAAGGCGGCGTTCAGCGCCACCTGCGCGGCGTTAAACTGGTTGCGAGTGATGGTGGAAATCAACAGCCCCATCCCCAGCGTACTCAGTAAAAACAGACTGGTGATGATAAACAGAATCACCAGCGAACCGCGATACGGCACGCCGAGAATAAACACCGATACCAGCATACAGAGCAGCATCGCCAGCATACCGAGAAAGTAATAGGGAATAAGCTTACACAGCAGCAGTTCAACACGCGTCACTTCGGTTGAGAGCAGCGCCTCCATCGTGCCGCGCTCCCATTCGCGGGCAACGACCAGCGAGGTGAGGATTGCGCCAATTACCGTCATGATAATGGTCACCGCCCCGGGAATAATAAAATGCTGACTGATCGCCGCCGGGTTAAACCAGTAGCGCGTCTGGACGTCGATGAGCGGTTCAAAGGTGTCGCCGCGATCTTCCGCCCGCTGCTGTTGCCAGATTTGCCAGATGCCTTCAACATAACCCTGAACGAAGTTGGCGGTGTTTGGCTCGCTGCCGTCGGTAATCACCTGAATCGGCGCGCTGTCACCGGCGCGCGCCATTTGCTGCGCGAAATCCACCGGAATCACCACCAGTCCGCGAATGCGTCCGGCCTGCATTTTTTCAATTAATTCATGGCGATTATCGCTAATGGTCGCGTCGATATAGGGTGAACCGGTCATCGCATGAGTGAAATCCAGCGCCTCCTGGCTTTGCTGTTCAAGCAGAATCCCCACCCGCAGCTTGCTGGAGTCGAGGTTAATGCCGTAACCAAAAATAAACAGCAACAGCAGCGGGATCACCACCGCAATCAGCCAGCTACTGGGATCGCGCACGATCTGGCGCGTCTCTTTGACGCACAACGCACGCACGCGGCGCCAGGAGAGAGACTTACTCATGCGTATGCTCCTTATCCCAGTCATTGATGAGAGTGATAAAGGCCTGCTCCATCGTCGGATCGGCCTGTTGCTCATCGGCGGCCTGCGCTTTGAGATCGTCCGGCGTACCGCTGGCGATAAGCTTCCCGCGATAAACCAGTCCGATGCGATCGCAATATTCCGCCTCATCCATAAAGTGGGTCGTCACCATTACCGTGACCCCTTTTTCCACCATGCTATTAATGTGCAGCCAAAATTCACGGCGGGTGAGGGGATCAACCCCGGATGTTGGTTCATCAAGGAATAAAATATCCGGTTCGTGCATCAGCGAGCAGGCCAGCGCCAGTCGCTGTTTAAAACCCAGTGGCAGCGCATCGGTGGGATGCGACGCGATGCTTTTCAGACCAAATGCTTCACTCATGCGCTGAATTTTTTCATTTTGCGCGCGGCCCCGCAAACCGTAGACGCCGGAGAAAAAACGCAGATTCTGCTCAACCGTCAGGTTGCCGTAAAGAGAAAATTTTTGCGCCATATAGCCCAGATGCTGACGGGCTTTGCCGGAGCTGACTTTCAGGTCCATATCCAGCACCAGCGCCTTGCCGGATGTCGGCACCAGCAGGCCGCACATCATTTTAAAGGTGGTTGATTTACCCGCGCCGTTCGGGCCGAGCAGGCCAAAAATCTCGCCGCGCTGTACGACGAAATTAACATGGTCCGTGGCCGCGAAATCGCCAAATTTTTTCGTCAGTTCCTGCGCTTCAATCACCGTTTCGCCGGCAGTGCCTTCAACCGTATGCAGGATTGAACCCAGCGGAGACTCCGAGGTTCCCGCTCCGCCAAGCAGATCGATAAACGCATCTTCGAAGCGCGGCGCGGTCTCATTGAGGGTGATTTCCGGCATCCCTTCGGCCTGGCGAATATCTGCTGCGGTCGCCTCTTTTTTCAGGATCAGGCGTACCGAACGTCCCTGAATCATGCCGTCGCTCACCTGCGGCAGTCTGAGCGCTCTCTGTAGCAACTTACGGTTGTTTTCCTGTGGACTGCTCATCAGAAAGCTACGACCGGCCATCGTTTGCGTCAGCGCTTTAGGTTCGCCCTGATAGAGCAGCTCGCCTTCATTCATCAGCAGCACATCGCGACACTGTTCGGCTTCATCCAGATAGGAGGTGCTCCATAAAATCAGCATCCCGTCGCCCGCCAGCTCGTGGACCATCTGCCACAACTCGCGCCGTGAAATCGGGTCAACGCCAACGCCCGGTTCATCCAACAGCAGCACTTTCGGTTCGCCGACCAGCGTACAGGCCAGCCCCAGTTTTTGCTTCATCCCGCCGGACAATTTTCCTGCTAGACGGCCAGTGAAAGGGCCGAGGGCGGTAAACTCCAACAAACGGGCAAAGGTCTTTTCCCGTATCTCGCCGGTAACGCTGCGCAAATCGGCATAGAGATTAAGGTTCTCCATGACGGTAAGATCTTCATACAGACCGAATTTCTGCGGCATATAGCCCAGAACCGCGTGCAGCTCGCTGTCGTTTTGTATCGGGTCGAAGCCCAATACGGACGCGCTGCCGCCATCGGCTTTGAGCAGGCCCGCCAGCATACGCATTAGCGTGGTTTTTCCTGCGCCGTCCGGCCCTACCAGCCCGGTGACATAACCGGAATGAATGGTACAGTCGAGCGGCGCGACGGCGGGTTTATCCATTCCCGCAAAGCGCTTCGTCAGACCGTGCAGCGTAATAACGGCCTCACTCATGCCGTGCCTCGTCATTAAATTTCACCGTGACTGGCATCCCCTGGCGTAACGCATCGTCCGCATCGGTGACGATAATGCGCAGGCGATAGACGAGATCGGTACGCAGATCCGGCGTTTCGACGGTTTTCGGCGTAAATTCCGCGGTGGGCGAAACGAAACCAATCTTGCCGTGGTAAGGTTTGTCAGGACGACCGTCGGTATACAACAGAATGTCGCGCCCCGGTTGCGTCTGACTGAGGTTGCGTTCATCAACATAGGCGCGCACCCAGACGGGGCGGGTCAGCGAGAGCGTTAATACCGTGCTGCCGGCGTTCAGCATACTGCCAGGCTCGACCGCGCGGGTGAGCAAGGTTCCGTTGGCAGGCGCGATAAGCGTAGTGTCCTGTAAATCAAGCTGCGCCTGCGCCAGTTGGGCCTTTGCCTGTTCCAGGCTGGCTTTCGCCTGGGCGATATCCTGTTCACGATTACCGGTACGGTACTGGCTCAGTTTATCCTGCGCGGACTTCAGCGTCGCCTGCGCCTGATCGCGCGATGAGCGGGCGTTTTCCAGATCGTTAGCGGAAATGGTGCGGCTTTTCCACAATCCTTGCTGACGGTTATAAAAGTTTTGCGCGTAGTCATAAGCGGCTTGTGCCTGTCTGACGGCGGCGGCGGCCTGGGCTATCTCTTCATCGCGATAGCCTGCCAGCATCAAATCATATTGCGCCTGCGCGACCGACACGCCAGCTTTCGCCTGCATCAGCGCGTTTTCGTATGGCGCGTGATCCAGTTCGCCGAGCACCTGTCCGGCTTTGATGGCATCGCCTTCATCAACATTTAGCGACGCCAGCCTGCCGCCGACGCGAAAGCTGATATTGACGGTACGGATATCGACATTACCGTATAGCGTCAGCCCATCGTCCTGCCGACTTTGATACCACCAGGTTCCACCGGCAATCACAGCGACGATCGCTGCGATTGCCAGTCCGATAACGACAGGTTTTTTCATCAGTCCAGACTCCTTTGCGTTAAACCGTGCAGAATAAGATCGATGTGGCAGGTTACCGTCTGGTAAATCAGCTCCGCTTTTTCTTCATCAAACTGCGGCCAGCCGGTACGTAACAGAATAGTTTCTTTGCCGAGACGGAACGCCAGCACTTCGCCCAGTAAGGCATGGGTATGCAAAATCATGCGCGTATCATTGGTGTCGCAGCCGGTATAAGCGGCAACCAATCTTGTCAGATGGGTGTGCAACGGATCGATAACCTGTTCATGAACCAATTGATAGGCCGACGTGGGAGAGAGCTGCTCGCGTGAAATGAATTTGCTCAGGTTAACGGTGTCTTCCTGCGTCAGCAGCATAATCATGTTCTTGCAGGCGAGCAGAATAAGCTCGCGTATGGCGTCCCGGTCAGGGACAGGCTGGCTAAACAGACGTTCCGCTTTTTCAGCATGGGGGCGAAATTTTTCGCCAAGAAAATCGGCAATCCACTGGGCGCAGGCGAGGTATAAATCCTCTTTTGAGCCGAAATAGTAAGTAATAGCGGCAATATTTTGCCCCGCCAGCGCGGCGATATCGCGCGTGGTGGCATGGAGGCCATACTCGCCAAACTGCGCCAGCGCGGCGGCAATGAGCTGACTTTTCGCCTGCTCGCCCTTGGTGGTCGTGGTGGTAATATTCATCACACGCCCTAATTCTTAATCAATCGATTGATTAAGACTATGACTCATAATGGCACTTGTCCAGTGTGGTCGATTAATTTGTCTTTGCCACCTTCCGGGATAATTTATGCGCCGCATCACAAAAACTGCTACACTCCGCCCCTTCATGACATTGTGGTTTTTGTCATTCCAAATTTGAGCATCTCCCTGAAAACTACACCGGCAACGGTCGGGGCGGTCCGGAGTAGTTATGTCTTTTGATTCCCTGGGATTAAACCCTGATATCCTGCGCGCCATTGCCGAGCAGGGTTACCGTGAACCTACCCCTATTCAGCAACAGGCGATTCCTGCCGTGCTGGAAGGCCGCGATCTGATGGCCAGCGCCCAGACCGGAACCGGTAAAACGGCGGGTTTTACCCTGCCATTGTTGCAGCATCTGATTACCCATCAGCCGCACGCTAAAGGTCGTCGCCCGGTGCGCGCATTGATCCTCACGCCAACCCGCGAGCTGGCGGCGCAAATTGGCGAAAACGTCAGAGATTACAGTAAATATCTCAACATTCGCTCGCTGGTGGTATTTGGCGGCGTAAGCATCAATCCGCAGATGATGAAACTGCGCGGCGGCGTGGATGTGCTGGTGGCGACGCCGGGACGTCTGCTCGACCTGGAACATCAAAATGCCGTGAAGCTGGATCAGATTGAGATTCTGGTACTGGATGAAGCCGACCGTATGCTGGATATGGGCTTCATTCATGACATTCGTCGCGTGCTGGCGAAACTGCCGGCGAAGCGTCAGAATCTGCTGTTCTCCGCCACGTTCTCCGACGACATCAAAGCGCTCGCCGAAAAGCTGTTGCGCAACCCGCTGGAAATCGAAGTGGCGCGCCGCAACACCGCCTCAGAGCAGGTAACGCAGCACGTGCACTTTGTCGATAAAAAACGTAAGCGCGAACTGCTGTCACAAATGATTGGCCAGGGCAACTGGCAGCAGGTGTTGGTCTTCACCCGCACCAAGCATGGCGCGAACCATTTGGCGGAACAGCTTAACAAAGACGGTATTCGCAGCGCGGCGATCCACGGTAATAAATCGCAGGGCGCACGTACCCGCGCGCTGGCCGATTTTAAATCCGGCGATATTCGCGTGCTGGTGGCGACGGATATTGCGGCGCGTGGTCTGGATATTGAAGAGCTGCCGCACGTGGTCAACTATGAGCTGCCGAACGTGCCGGAAGATTATGTACATCGTATTGGCCGTACCGGTCGCGCGGCGGCAACTGGCGAGGCGCTGTCGCTGGTCTGTGTTGACGAGCATAAACTGTTGCGTGATATCGAAAAGTTGCTGAAAAAAGAGATCCCTCGCATTACGACGCCGGGCTATGAGCCGGACCCGTCGATTAAAGCGGAGCCGATTCAGAATGGCCGTCAGCAGCGCGGCGGCGGCGGTCGTGGTCGCGGACAAAATCAGGGGGGAGCGGGGCGCAGTCAGCAGCCGCGACGTCAGGATAGCGGGGCGGCGAAGGCGAAACCAAAACCGCGCACAGGCGAGGGGAAACCCGCTGGCGACAAAGCACGTCCGCCGCGTCGCCCGCGCAGAATCACGCCTGCCCAGTAAATTTTATCCGGCAACATGCCCGGTAGCGCGACGCTTACCGGGCCTACGGACTATGCAAATACGTAGGCCGGATAAGGTGCTTGCACCGTCATCCGGCAAAATACACATCGCGTTGCGAGCCGCCTTCCAGAACCGGTAAAAAAGGTACTTCCCGCCCCTGAAATGTGACACAATAGTGGCTGTTTATACAGTACTTCAGGTTTTCTCATGGCATTGACCGCTGCGCTGAAAGCGCAAATCGCCGCCTGGTATAAGGCGCTTCAGGACCAGATTCCCGACTTTATTCCCCGTGCGCCGCAGCGGCAGATGATTGCTGACGTCGCCAGAACGCTGGCCGGGGAAGAAGGGAGACATCTGGCTATTGAAGCGCCGACCGGCGTCGGGAAAACCCTCTCCTATCTTATTCCCGGTATTGCCATTGCCCGGGAAGAGCAAAAAACACTGGTGGTCAGTACCGCTAACGTGGCGTTACAGGATCAGATCTTTAGCAAAGATTTGCCGCTGCTACGAAAAATCATCCCCGATCTGCGCTTTACCGCCGCCTTTGGCCGCGGGCGTTACGTGTGTCCGCGAAACCTGGCGGCGCTCGCCAGTAGCGAGCCTACGCAGCAGGATCTGCTCGCCTTTCTTGATGACGAACTGACGCCTAACAACCAGGAAGAGCAAAAGCGCTGCGCCAGGCTGAAAGGGGATCTTGACGGTTACAAATGGGATGGTCTGCGGGATCATACCGACATTGCTATTGACGACGATCTGTGGCGGCGATTAAGTACCGATAAAGCCAGTTGTCTGAACCGCAACTGTCACTATTACCGCGAATGTCCATTCTTTGTCGCCCGACGTGAAATACAGGAAGCGGAAGTCGTGGTGGCGAATCACGCGCTGGTAATGGCGGCGATGGAAAGTGAAGCCGTACTGCCGGAACCAAAGCATCTGCTGTTGGTACTGGATGAAGGTCATCATCTGCCCGATGTCGCTCGCGATGCGCTGGAGATGAGCGCGGAAATTACCGCCTCCTGGTATCGCTTGCAACTGGATCTGTTCAGCAAACTGGTGGCGACCTGCATGGAGCAATTTCGCCCTAAAACCACGCCGCCGTTAGCGAATCCTGAGCGACTTAACGCCCATTGCGAGGAGGTATACGAACTGATCGCCTCGCTCAATGCCATTCTTAATCTGTATATGCCCGCAGCGCAGGAGGCGGAGCACCGTTTTGCAATGGGCGAGTTGCCTGATGAGGTCATGGAAATCTGTCAGCGACTGGCGAAGCTGACCGAGACGCTGCGTGGGCTGGCGGAATCCTTTCTCAACGATCTCAGCGAAAAAACCGGGTCGCACGATATTGTGCGTTTGCATCGGGTGATTTTACAGATGAACCGGGCGCTGGGAATGTTCGAGGCGCAAAGTAAATTATGGTGGCTGGCTTCGATGGCGCAGTCTTCAGGCGCGCCGGTGTCCAAATGGGCGACGCGTGAAATACGCGAAGGGCAACTCCACGTCTGGTTCCATTGTGTCGGTATCCGCGTCAGCGATCAGCTGGAAAGATTGTTATGGCGCAGCGTACCGCACATTATTGTCACCTCGGCGACACTGCGCTCGCTCAATAGCTTTTCGCGCCTGCAGGAAATGAGCGGCTTAAAAGAAAAAGCCGGCGACCGCTTTGTGGCGCTGGATTCGCCGTTTAATCATGTGGAACAGGGGAAACTGGTGATTCCTCAAATGCGCTACGAACCCACCATTGATAACGAAGAGCAGCATATTGCCGAAATGGCAGCCTATTTTCGAGAGCAACTGGAGAGCAAAAAACATCATGGTATGCTGGTACTGTTCGCCAGCGGGCGGGCGATGCAGCGTTTTCTGGAGCATGTCGCTGATGTGCGCTTACTCCTCCTGGTTCAGGGCGACCAGCCGCGTTACCGGCTGGTGGAGCTACACCGTAAACGGGTGGAGAGCGGCGAACGCAGCGTGCTGGTTGGGCTTCAGTCTTTTGCCGAAGGGCTGGATCTTAAAGGCGAGCTGCTGACGCAGGTCCATATCCATAAAATTGCCTTCCCGCCGATCGACAGCCCGGTTGTGATCACCGAAGGCGAATGGCTAAAAAGCCTGAATCGTTATCCGTTTGAGGTACAAAGCTTACCAAGCGCGTCTTTTAATTTAATTCAGCAGGTAGGGCGATTGATCCGTAGCCATGCCTGTCGGGGAGAAGTGGTCATTTATGATAAGCGGTTGTTGACCAAAAACTACGGACAGCGTTTACTGAATGCCTTACCTGTTTTTCCGATAGAGCAGCCTGCCGTGCCAGACGTTATAGTAAAACCAAAAGCAAAACCTGCACGCCGCCGACGGCGTTAA
Organism: Salmonella sp. 32031103-2018-00083-FB-01-SM-01; assembly: GCF_017571995.1. NCBI lineage: Bacteria > Pseudomonadati > Pseudomonadota > Gammaproteobacteria > Enterobacterales > Enterobacteriaceae > Salmonella > Salmonella sp. 32031103-2018-00083-FB-01-SM-01. The sequence goes on along the minus strand of NZ_JAGEQL010000003.1, from coordinate 92,182 downwards.
TGCTGTGAGCACACTTCAAGGAGCTTTCAATGGATTATCGCAAGATCATCAAAGAGATCGGGCGAGGTAAAAATCACGCCCGCGATCTGGATCTGGACACCGCGCGCGGTTTGTATACCCGAATGCTGAATGGCGACATCCCCGACCTGGAAATGGGCAGTATATTGATGGCGCTGCGTATTAAAGGCGAAGGCGAAGCCGAAATGCTGGGCTTTTATGAAGCCATGCAGAATCATACCATCAAACTGACACCGCCCGCAGATAGGCCGTTGCCGGTCGTTATTCCCAGCTATAACGGCGCGCGTAAACAGGCGAATTTAACGCCGCTGCTGGCTATCCTGCTGCATAAATTGGGCTTTCCAGTCGTATTACACGGCGTCAGTGAAGATCCGACCCGTGTACTGACGGAAACAATATTTGCGCTGATGGGGATTGTCCCCACTCTACACGGTGGACAAGCGCAGGCCAAACTGGACGGGCACCAGCCGGTGTTTATCCCGGTGAGCGCGCTCTGCCCGCCGCTGGAAAAACAGCTGGCGATGCGCTGGCGGATGGGTGTGCGCAACAGCGCGCATTCACTGGCCAAGCTGGCGACGCCATTTGCTGAGGATGCCGCGCTGCGTTTATCAAGCGTTTCTCACCCTGAATATGTCCCGCGTGTGGCGACCTTTTTTAGCCGCATTGGCGGGCGGGCTTTGCTGATGCATGGTACCGAAGGCGAAGTCTATGCCAACCCGCAACGCTGTCCGCAAATCAGCCTGATTGATAGCCGTGGTGTGCAGGTACTGCATGAGCGTCAGAGCGACACGCACGACGAGCCGCTTTTACTGCCTGCGACTAAAGATCCTGAAATCACCGCGCGCTGGATTGAGCGCTGCCTTGCCGGCCACGAGCCGGTGCCGCAATCATTAAAAACGCAAATGGCCTGTTGTCTGGTTGCGACGAGAGAGGCGGCGACGTTAGAAGACGGGCTTGCGCGCGTCGAACAGGCTTTTAGCGAATAAAAAAAGCCCGTCCAGTGGCGGACGGGCAAATAAGGGTAACAAACAGGGTTAATGAGGGTTGGAGCAGTGGGTCTGTTGGCAAACAGACGAGGGTAATACCCGTCAGAATTCAAACAACAGCGATGTTACAGCCTGAAATCTGGCGGGCAGGTAAATTATTTATAAATCACCGCAGTGCCGCTCATTTTGTCATTACCCACGGCGGAGGTGATGTTATAAGCGCTTGCGCCAGCAGCGGCGGCTTTTTCAGCCAGTTTAGCTTCCAGGCCATCCAGCGTGGTGGCGCCATCGGCAGACACTACGCCGATTTTATGCAGGTTTTGCGTCTGAGACGCGCTAACCGGTTCTGCGGCAAAAGCGCCAAAAGAAAGGGTGGAAAGCGCGATGGCTGCAACAGCATATTTAATGGTTTTCATGATTAATCTCTCGCAGGTTATTCTGTTTATGGGACGATGTTCCGTCGATGTGATGAGTATCACGGTTTTTTGCGAAAGATAAAATCGAATAGAATTGACGGCCTTGCTCAAAATTTTTGAATGACAAATAACCTATTGATTATTAATTAATTCAACGGTGGAATTTACCTTTCTTGTCATCTGGCTTTACAGAGTCGATGTTAACGGCACATTCTGCGACGCAGAACGCTAAAAAGCATGAGCGTAAAGGAATGGATGATACTGGCGGTTTCGGTAAAGAAAAGTCAGCGTAACTGGCTGTCTTTTGAACCTCTACGATTATATCCTGAAAATGTTGCGTTATGTAAATCTTTCTCCTGTTGACAGGATATGCATAACCGAACGCCCGGTACGGCTTTACGCCGCGCTTCAGGGATAGGATCGCCGCAAGATTCGCATTCATCGCGACTTTCGCCGTGGGGAAGTTCGCCGCGAGCGCGGGCAACAGCATCTTCAATGGTATTGTTGATTTGTTCATTCACTGCGTCGTCATTTGCCCAGCCGGATGCCATCACGCTCTCCTGATTTTAGGGTACCTGAGGTTAAGTGTAGCGCCGTCAGGCGAAAAAATCGCATCGCGCGATCTTTTCAGACCATGAGCAGAGCCAATGTCATTCAGATAGCCGATCAAACGAGCGAGGCGGGGAATTCGCGGTGGTATATTTACCCCGTGGCGTTATACGAGTATCTTACGCCGCTGCTAAAAGGAGAATGCCATGTCCGCCCAGAAACCGGGGTTACACCCGCGCAACCGCCATCAACACCGTTATGATCTCGCCGCACTGTGTCAGACCACGCCGGAATTGACGTCCTTTCTTATCCGCACGCCCGCCGGTGAACAGAGCGTTGATTTTGCTAATCCGCAAGCGGTAAAAGCGCTCAATAAGGCGTTGCTGGCGCATTTTTATGCCGTCACACACTGGGACATTCCGCCAGGGTTTTTATGTCCGCCGGTGCCTGGCCGTGCGGATTATATCCATCATCTGGCGGATCTGCTTGGCGAAACGACAGGGAGTATTCCGGCGCAGGCAACTATTCTGGACGTGGGCGTGGGCGCCAATTGTATTTATCCGCTTATCGGCGTTCATGAATATGGCTGGCGATTTACCGGTAGTGAAGTCAGCGACGCAGCGATGTCCAGCGCGCAGGCTATCATTCAGGCTAATACGGGGTTAAGCCGCGCCATTCGTCTGCGTCGGCAAAAAGATCCGGCGGCCATTTTTACCGGTATCATTCATAAAAATGAATTTTATGACGCAACGCTTTGTAACCCGCCTTTTCACGACTCCGCCGCCGCAGCTCGCGCGGGCAGCGAGCGTAAGCGCCGCAATTTGGGGCAGAATAAAGATGATGCGCTGAACTTTGGCGGTCAACAGCAGGAGCTATGGTGCGAAGGCGGCGAAGTCGCCTTTATTAAAAAAATGATTGCTGAAAGCCAATCCTTCCGCCGTCAGGTGTTGTGGTTTACGACGTTGGTGTCGCGCGGCGAGAATTTACCGCCGCTTTACCGGGCGTTGACGGAGGCTGGCGCGGTGAAAGTGGTGAAAAAAGAGATGGCCCAGGGGCAAAAGCAAAGCCGCTTTATTGCCTGGACCTTTATGGATGACGACCAGCGTCGCCGTTTTATCACCCGCAAACGCTAAATCGTCGGTTCGCGCGGCGGCAGCGAATCAGACGACGGGCCGCCGGTGGGGGCGGGCAGAACCTGATACGTTTGCACCGGCGCGCGCACATTAGCCAGATCAAAATGCTTTTTCACCTGGCTATCAAGGGCAAAACGCACCGTCCACTGCTTGAGCGGTAGGGTGGTGAACGATACGCGTAAAGTAAACGCCGTGTTTGTTAAACCGACAATACCGGCGAACGTGGGTTCGCCGATAATCAGCCCGCGAATATCCTCCGTCTCCATCAGCGCCGTTACCGCGTCTTTCAGCGCCTGATTCGCTTTATCCGCATCCTCATGGCGATCCACGTCATAGTTGGCGACAACAGAGCCGATACCGCGCACAAAGTTGGCGAAAGTGGTGATCGAGGACCACGGGATAATATGGTATGCCCCGGTATCCTGCCGCACGCCGACGGAACGAATCGACATTCTTTCGACCGTCCCCGTCAGCGGGCCTATGGTGACTAAGTCGCCGGTATTCATCCCGTTTTCAAACTGAATAAAGACGCCGGTAATAATATCTTTCACCAGGGTTTGCGAACCGAAAGAGATAGCCAGACCTAACGCCCCCGCGCCAGCCAGCAATGGCGCGATATTGACGCCGATTTCCGATAACACGATCATGATGGTTATGGTACTGATAATCACTGCCAGCGCATTGCGGAACAGCGTCAGCAGCGTGCGCGTGCGGGCGCTGGGTAGCGGGCGACCATGAATATCGGAGGCCAGGCGATTCTCAATCAGACTGGCGAGAATCGTCCATCCCACGGCGGAGAAGAATAAGATTAACGCGATACGGATGAGGATATCGACCATCTTTTCCCCCGCGCCATAATGTAGCCAGTGCCAGAAATCGAATAACCCCCAGGCGTTGAGCAACAGCATAACGGCGACGCAGACGGTCAAAAAGCGTGCGACTTTTAGCGCCGAGGAGAGCCAGCCGTTAAGCCGCTTTTGTAATTCCGGGTAATTGCGCTGCGTATGGGGCGACAGGGTGATGGTTTTCGCTATCCAGCGGGTAAACATGCCGGAGATAAACGCGGCGATGCCAATAATCGCCAGACTGCGCACGGTCGCGCCCATCATAAACTTCAGGCTATTGCCTGGGTCGAATAACGAGAAGAAAAACAGCACGATAAAGTAAGCGCTGGCCAGCCAGTGCCACACCAGCGCAAAGGCGCGGATAAACAGGCTAAAAAAGGCTAATGATCGTTCCGCCAGGCTTAATAAATGTTGCGTAATCTCCGCTTTGTTTTTAAAGATCAGGTACAGCGCCCAGATGGTGATGCAGAGCATGATCGCCACATTAGCCATCGCGCCAACCTGAACATTCACCTGATTGGAAATAATCGGAACGGCAACAATCAGCCCGTAGCCAATCAAACTGCTAAGCGAACTCATACGGCGATTCCAGTAACGCGCTGTCGCATCCTGAATCGCGAATGGGCGTAATTCCGGTACATTAGGGCAAAAAATAAGCCGCAGAATCGCTTTAAAGAACTCTATTAGCGCGAAGGCATTCAGGAACAGGCTTTGCTGAAAAGCGATAGTTCGACTTCCCGCATGGAAATTATCACTGAGCATCTGACCGATAAATAAGGTGAGCGCCAGTAGCAGGAGGTCGATAATAAACGCGCCGACGATCATCGCCGGGAGCTGTAACCAGTTGCTGCGTTCACGGTTTTTCTTGCGCGCCCACAGGCCCATTTTTCGATATAACGGCAGGGCGCAAAGCCGTATCACGCTATAAAAACCAAATACCGCGACGGCCAGAAATAAAAAGTGGGTTAACGCGTTGGTGAAGGTTTGCGAGTTAAACGGCTTGTGCGGCGCATCGGTGATGTTGCGATAAAGCTGGGCGAAACGGGTAGCGAAAGCATCGCCGTACTGACGGGTAACGGTGGTGACGTTCTCCAGTACCGTTTTCTCATCTTTGGCCGCAGGCGGCGCAAGCGCTGGCGACGGCTCGGTCGGCGGCGTGGTTGAGGCTTCGCGGAGTTGCGCTATTAATTCGTTACGTGAAGCCTCGTTCTCCAGTACGTCAGCCAGGGCCGCATAGGCCGCTTTTTTTTGTTCAGGACTGGGCTCTGGCGCTGCTTGCTGGCTGGTTGATGTCCCCGTGGTCACGCCGGGTATGGCGACCGCATGGGCAGGCGCGCCCAGTAGACAAAAAAGGATGAACAGGGTCCACCGCATGACTCCTCCAGTGAGAAAAGAGACGCAAAACACTAAGTATAGATGGCGCAGGGGAGGGAAAATGAAATGGGACTATTCCATGATGCCCTTCCTGCCGCAGGGCAGGAAGGGCGATATCTCAGGAGACGTGCTGTAAAAATTCCTGTAAACGTGGGCTTGGCGGGTTTTCGATCAACGCCTGCGGACTGCCATCTTCGGCAATACGGCCTTTATCGATGAAAATCAGCCGTGAGGCGACTTTTTCGGCAAAGCCTATTTCGTGAGTGACAATGACCATGGTCATGCCTTCTTCCGCCAGATCCTGCATGACTTTCAGCACTTCATGGCGCAGTTCAGGGTCCAGAGCGGAGGTTGGCTCGTCAAAGAGCATCATTTTCGGCTTCACTGCCAGCGCTCGGGCAATGGCGACGCGCTGTTGTTGACCGCCGGAAAGCTCGGAGGGGTAGTGGTGCGCCCGTTCCGCCAGTCCAACTTTCGCTAATAGTGTTTTCGCCTGTTTTTCCGCTTCTTCTTTCTTTACGCCGCGCACGCGCAGAGGACCGAACATCACGTTTTCGAGCGCGGTCAGATGCGGGAACAGATAAAACTGTTGAAACACCATGCCGGCTTCCTGGCGAATCAGCCGTTCGTCTACTTTAGGATCGTTGACTTTCAGACCATCGACAATCAGATCGCCGGAGGTGATCTCTTCCAGTTTATTGATACAGCGTAATAACGTGGATTTACCCGAACCGGAAGGGCCGATAATCACAACCACTTCGCCCTGACGGATGTTTAAATCAATGTTATGCAGCACCTGGGTGGGGCCAAAGTGCTTGGAGACGTTTTTAAATTCAATCACAGGATTTTCATCCTTCTTTCAAGACGACGCAAAATAAAGCTCAGCACCAGCGTAATGATCAAATAGAAGACGGCCACGGCGCTCCAGATTTCCAGGGCGCGAAAGTTACCGGCAATAATTTCCTGGCCCTGACGGGTCAGCTCGGCTACGCCGATAACAATAAACAACGAGGTGTCTTTGATGCTAATGATCCACTGGTTGCCCAGCGGCGGCAGCATACGGCGCAGAGCAAGCGGTAAAATAACATGGCGGATGGTTTCCCGGCGAGAAAGGCCCAGCGCCAGACCCGCTTCGCGAAAACCTTTGTGAATGGATAGTACTGCGCCGCGAGTAATTTCCGCGATATAAGCGCCGGAGTTAATCATAATTGTCACGACCGCTGCGCTGAACGGATCAATACGCAAATCATTAAATGCCATCGGCAGGGCAAAGTAGATAAACATGACCTGGACAACGATGGGCGTGCCGCGAATAATTTCAATGAAAACCAGGGCGATGTGGTTGGCGAACCAGCCGCCAAACGTACGGGCAAAACCTGCCGCCAGTCCAATAACCAGGCCGCCAGCCAGACCGAGGACCGAGATCCACAGGGTCATTTTAGCGCCCTCAAGCAAAAGCGGAATGGCGGGCCAGATGGCGCTCCAGTCAAACTGCATATGTCGTTCCTGTTACCGTGGTGTAAATAGTCAAATGCTCTATCCGGCGCGGAAATGGCGTGAAAGTGTCTTATCCGTCACGAAAAAGAGCTGTAGGCCCGGTGAGCGTCCTCACTACCGGGCCACAAGCCAACATCAGGTCGTTTTATTTAGGTTCTGTACCGAACCATTTTTTGTAGATTTCGTTATAGGTGCCATTCTCACGCAGCGTTTTCAGCGCGCCGTTGACTTTCTCGCGCAGTTCATCGCTGCCTTTCGGGAAGGCAACTCCGTATTGCTGTGCTTCCAGCGATTCGCCTACCGCCTTGAACTGGCCGTTGCCTGCGGTTTTGATAAAGTACAGGATGTTCGGCGTATCGTGCAGAACGGCGTCTGCGCGGTTGGTGCCTAATTCCATGTACGCGTTATCAATGTTCGGGAACTGACGCAGGTCTTTGGTTTTGATATTCGCTTTCGCGTAATCCACCGACCCGGTTCCGCTCTTCACGGCAACGACTTTGCCATCGAGGTCTTTAACGCTTTTAATGTCGTTATTATTGGCTTTAACCATCACGAGCAGGCCGCTTTTGTAATAGCCATCGGAAAAGTCGATCGCTTTTTTACGCTCGTCCGTAATCGTAATACCCGCCAGCGCCAGATCGATATTTTTGGTTTGTAATGCCGGAATAATGCCGCTGAAATCCATCGGTTTCAGGGTGTAGTCCAGCTTCAGTTCTTTCGCGATAGCGTCCCACAGATCAACATCAAAACCGACGTATTTGTCGCCCTGTTTAAATTCAAACGGAACGAACGCCGTATCGGTTGCCACAACGAGTTTCTTATCCGCAGCGTGCGAAGACACCGCAAAAGCCAGGGTAAGTGCAGCCAGTGAAACTTTTAATAGAGACTTCATAGCATTTCCTTTTCTATCCACGGGGCGATCCCCTGCGAGAACATGTAGCGTAATGAAAAAATCATGCCAATTATGTAACTCATTGTTTTAACAGAAGCGTCAATCATTCCTGTGCACAATAAGTCGGGCAAAACCAGTATGCCGCACCGTTTTGGGGCACTGATTTAGTGCATGAATAACAAAGTAGAGATACAGGGTCTATTTAGCGTAAAAATTGTTGTTAAAACAATCTTTAATTAACGATTGTGTGATTTAATTATTACAAATAATTCACTTTTATCGGAGGGGAGTACAAGACGTGTGCACTATTTAAGTGCAAAACCCCTGTGACAGGCAGGGGTATAGGGATGACTTATATACCTGTGTACATCAAGTTGCAGGTGCGTTCGCTTCAGTGACCGACGGAAGTCAGGCTCCTGCGGATTCGCTGCGTTTGTACCTTCCTGCAACTCGAAGTATTCAGGGTAGAGATAGATTTATTCGATGTTGGATTCGATAAACCACAGGAATTTATCGAGGTCGCGTGATGCGGCGGTAAAGATATCGGCAGTGTCTTCATCTTTGGCTTCACCGATAGCTTTGCGAACATCATTAGCGACAACAGCGTAGCGATCGGCCAGTTCTTTTAAGTGATCCTGCACGTTATGGATGTCCAGCGGATAGCTTTTCAGCGGAGTTTTGCTGTTGATAACTTGCGTGGTGCCTAACGCCACACCGCCAAGCTGTACGGCGCGCTCGGCCATAGTATCCAGATGATCGGTCAGTGCGGTACGGAAGCCATCCAGCATCTCATGAACGGCAATAAAGTTAGCACCGCGCATGTTCCAGTGGGCCTGTTTCGTGATCAGCGACAGGTCAATGAACTGGATCACCTGACGATTAAGCAACTCAACCGTCGCTTTTTTATCGCTCTCTGATACATCGTTACGGGTATAAAGCAGATTAGACGCTTTTGTTTTTACCAGTTTAGCGGTACTCATAATCTCATATCCTCTTGATGTTTGTGTCCCAGGTAATTAACGAAAATAAGTATAGCACCGGTTTTTAACTTTGCTTTTTTGAATTTACCTATCACTTTAATAGTACAGACAAGATTTAATATTTATTTTGATTGTAAATCAATTAGTTAGGCGAGCTTGTTGTTTGTTGGGTAATAATTCTCATTTTAATGTAAAAAATGAGAAAAAATATGACAAAAAATGACGAAGTAATAGCGCGATAATAAAAGGTGAATAACGAGGTGATATTCTGCATGATTATGCACATCATGCAGAATAAGAAACTATTTTACGTCAACTTGTTTAATTTGCGGTTCGCGGCGAATCGTTAGGGTAGATCCCATTGAGGCGGCAATGATGGCGCACAGGGCCATGATTTGTATGCCCGTAAGCGTTTCGCCCAGAAAAATCATCCCGGAAACGGCGGCCAGCGCGGGTTCCATGCTCATCAGCGTACCGAAGGTGCGGGTTGGTAGACGCGTCAGCGCAATCATTTCCAGTGAATAAGGCAGTGCCGTAGAAAGCACAGCGACCGCTAACCCTAAGGGAAGAATCGACCAGTGCCATAGCGCGTCGCCAGCCTGAACTGCGCCAATCGGCACGAAAATGATGGCGGCAATCAGCGAGCCTACCGCCACCGTGGCCGGACCATGTTCCGCGCCTGCTCGCTGGCCGGTAAGAATATAGACAGCCCAACAGGCGCCAGCGCCGAGCGCCAACGCGGCCCCGGTAAGATCGACGTGAGACATATCTTGCCCTAATGGCAGCAGGAACCAGAGTCCAAGCACAGCCAGTACGACCCAAATAAAATCTACCGGCCGCCGGGATGAAAACAGCGCGACCGCCAGAGGACCGGTAAATTCCAGCGCGACCGCAATACCCAACGGCACCGTCTGAATCGACAGATAGAATAGATAGTTCATCCCGCCCAGCGACAGACCATAAAACAGCAAAGGCAGTCGCTGCTCTTTGGCAAAACGCAAACGCCAGGGTTTGAAAAAGGCGATAAGGATAAGCGTTCCCAACGCCAGACGAAGCGCCGTTACGCCCGGCGCGCCGACAAGAGGAAATAACGATTTCGCCAGTGAAGCGCCACTCTGAATAGAGGACATGGCAATGAGCAAAACCAAAATGGGCAACCAGACTGGTAGTTTACGTGTTGACCCCGGCATCCTTTCTCCTGTCAAAAAATGTCAGTACGAGTAAAGGTGGCAGTGTAATGGAAATTCCCCGTGGCGGTTGAGGATTCGTTGAAAAAAAATTTCCAGGATTCCATAAAATGAACTTAAATTGATGGATAAATAGACTGTTAGTTTAGGAATAATCTGGATGAATGTATCGCGTCGCACGCGCATTATTGGTGCAATCAGCCGGAAAAGTGATGTTAATTGAATAAGATAGCGCGATATGGAAACGTTCTGTTACATGAAAGGCGCCCTTAGACACCGTGAATCGCAAAGAGTTTCCCATTAATTTTTGATATATTTAAAACTTAGGACTTACTTGAAGCACATTTGAGGTGGTTATGAAAAAAATTGCATGTCTTTCAGCACTGGCCGCTGTTCTGGCTTTTTCCGCAGGTACTGCAGTAGCTGCTACTTCTACCGTTACCGGTGGTTACGCTCAGAGCGACGCGCAGGGCGTAGCGAATAAAATGAGCGGTTTCAACCTGAAGTATCGTTACGAGCAGGACGACAACCCGCTGGGCGTAATCGGTTCCTTCACCTACACCGAAAAAGATCGTACTAACGGTGCGGGCGATTACAACAAAGGTCAGTACTACGGCATCACTGCCGGCCCGGCTTACCGTCTGAACGATTGGGCGAGCATCTACGGTGTAGTCGGTGTGGGTTACGGTAAATTCCAGACGACCGATTACCCAACCTACAAGCATGACACCAGCGATTATGGCTTCTCCTATGGCGCTGGTCTGCAATTCAACCCGATGGAAAATGTTGCTCTGGACTTCTCTTACGAGCAGAGCCGTATTCGTAGCGTTGACGTTGGCACCTGGATTGCTGGCGTGGGTTACCGCTTCTAATCACGTCGGTGAAAATGAAAAATCCGCCTTTCGGGGCGGATTTTTTTTGCCTGAAACATGCATTATTTTAGTGAAAAAATATCGCTGCCCAGATGGTTATAGTCCACTTTCTGTAATTTGAAATTGGTGATATAAACGGGCCCGGCTTTCTGTTCCGAAATAAATCGATAGCGATTTTTGATCTCTTTAGCGCTAATTCCTGTCCATTGCGAGAAAAAACTCAGGAAATCGTTCGCGGAACGGCGAGCTTTAATGATCCGATGCGCTTTACTGTCGCTGGATAGCACCATAAACGGCACCTGGAAGTTTTGCTGGAATTTGTCGTCATGCGCCAGGTACTGTACCGCTTTGCCGCGCTCTTTAAACGCCAGCCCGTGATCGGAGAAATACACGAGCGAAAAACTGTCGCCGCTATGACGAAGCTGAGTATAGAGCTGACGGAGCAAATCGTCGGTTTGCGTCATGGTGTATAAATAACAAGACGTCTCTTTCGACTGGACAAACGTCGCGTATTTTCCCTGAGTACGGTCACAGGCCTGGGGATGCGATCCCATTAAATGCAACACAATCAACTGCGGTTGCGTGCGTTCTGTCGCCAATACCTGCGCCGTCATGGTTAACAGCGCGTCGTCGCGAGTATTTTTATCCGCTTCAAAATCGCCGTTTTTCAGGAAATGCGCTTCATCGGCGCGTTTGGCGATACTGGCGATGGCCGTGTCGTATTCACCGATTTGCCCCTGATTGGAAAACCACCATGTCTGAAAACCGGCGCGGTTAGCCAGCGTGACGAAGTTATCCTGATACTGCGGTTTGTTATCCACCACGCGATTGAGCGTTAAACCGAGCGATTTTTGCGTTGAGCCGCTGGCGGCGATGTAATCCATAAAGAAGTCGCCATTCACATGGCTGGCGAAGGGGGTATTATCCCAGTGGCCGCCGAAAGCGCCCATGGCATCCCGTCGCGCGCTTTCACCTATCACCACGACATAGATGTGATATCTGGGTTTCACCGTAGTAACCGTCCAGCTATCTTTTATGCCGGATAGCTGCGCCATACGGTGCTGCTCTTCAATGACTTCGTTGTTATTGACGATAACGTCTTTAGCGAAGCGAAAAACCGGATAGCCGGTATCAATAACCTTAAAAACGCCGCCCCATGCCAGATTTTGTACCGGCGCGACGAAAAATGCCGCGACGCTAATCAGCAGGCACAGGCTGTCGAGGCTATTCCAGCGCGGCCTGACCTCTTCTTTTCGGCGGCGAAGCGCAATAATACCCAGCGCAAAAATAAAAAGTCCGGTCAGGTAGCTATACCACGGGAAGATGGTCAGGATTTCGCTCGACTCTTCCATATTGGTGGAGTGCAGCGCCAGCAGCGTATTAAAGTTCGGGGCGCCGTAAGCCTGGCCAAAGGGAAAATAGCAAGCGGCTACCAGCGAACAAATGCCGAGCAGCGCTTTTTGTCCGCGGGGCAGGTAGCGCCAGAGCAGCAGCAACAGGCAGGTAAACGCCGCGGTATAAAGCAGGCTAAAGGGGTAGCCGAGCGCGAGGTTAATCAGCAGCGACTGTAAAAAGTAGAGGCCCGCCCACGGGCTTACAGCCCGACGACGGGCGAGAAGTGAATCGATAAGGGTTGAATTCATATGCCACTATTGCAAAAACGCCATGTGCTAACCCTGGCGCGAAGGGTCATTACCTGCCTGATTATGCGTAAAAAAGGTATTGGGTTCGCAACGGCGAGTCGCAAAATATTCAGGGCTGCCAGAAGATAGAGCGTGCGGGTAAGAAGGTCAACCGCCGGAAAGAAAATGTTTTGCGAAGAGAATAGCAAAACCACAAAAAAACAGGGGAAATGGGCGCCATTTCCGTTGAGGATGCAAAATAAAGCGGCGTACCGCACCGCCGCGTTATTTCGTGGAAGGGTTATCCTGTTCCGGTTTGCCGTTGATCATATCGCACAACATAGAGAGCAGCATTAACCGGACTTTAAAGGGAGAGTGACTGAACACGCGTATACACCTCTTAAATTCGTTCATATAAACCTCCTGATGTTTCTATCCCATCGATCCGTGAGGGATGTCTGCATTACATACAGATATAGCACAGGCTATGTTTTATAGCTATTGCTAAAACGTTAATTTTTTGTGCCCGGACAACTCTGGTTTACAATGAGCGCTCTGTCAGCTGACGCGTTAACGCGTCACAGAAACGAGGAAGCAAAATGGGTCGTCGCGCAGGTACGCCAACAACAAAAAAAGTGACGCAATTGGTGAACGTAGAAGAACACGTTGAAGGATTTCGTCAGGTCAGAGAGGCGCATCGCCGTGAGTTGATAGACGATTACGTTGAGCTGATTTCCGATTTAATTATTGAGGTAGGGGAAGCGCGTCAGGTGGATATGGCGGCTCGGCTCGGCGTCTCCCAGCCAACTGTGGCCAAAATGCTTAAGCGCCTGGCATCGTTAGGATTTATTCAAATGATCCCCTGGCGCGGCGTTTTTCTGACGCCGGAAGGGGAGAAGCTGGCGCAGGAAAGCCGCGAGCGGCACCAAATTGTCGAAAATTTTTTACTGGTGTTAGGCGTAAGTCCGGAGATCGCGCGTCGTGATGCGGAAGGGATGGAACACCATGTCAGCCAGGAGACATTGGATGCCTTTTTGGCCTTCACGCAACAGCATGGAACATCTGCAGAATGAATCTGGCTTTTTTACGGGCGCTGCGGCGTGACCGTTTTTTTCAGTTGTTGATCATTGTGGGGATGGCGTTAAGCCTGTTTGTTCCTTTTGCGCCTCGCGCCTGGCCTGGCGCGATTGACTGGCACACCATTATTACCCTCAGTGGGTTAATGTTGCTCACTAAAGGCGTTGAGCTGAGCGGCTATTTCGATGTGCTGGGACGCAAGATGACGCGCCGATTTCATACCGAGCGGCAACTGGCGATGTTCCTGGTGCTGGCTGCGGCGGTGCTGTCGACCTTTCTGACAAACGATGTCGCGCTGTTTATCGTTGTGCCGCTGACGATAACGTTGAAAAAACTGTGTGCGATTCCGGTCAACCGATTGATTATTTTTGAGGCGTTGGCGGTGAACGCCGGTTCGCTGCTGACGCCTGTCGGTAATCCGCAAAATATTCTATTGTGGGGACGCTCCGGCTTAACCTTTGCTGAATTTAGCGGGCAAATGGCGCCGCTTGCCGTCATGATGATGCTGACGTTACTGCTCCTGTGCTGGTTTTGTTTTCCGGGTAGGGCGTTACAGTATCATACCGGTACGCGTTCGCCGCAGTGGCAGCCCCGTCTGGTGTGGAGTTGCCTGGGATTATATGTCGTTTTTCTTACCGCGCTGGAGCTCAGGCAAGAGTTATGGGGACTGGTGTTGGTGGCGGCTGGGTTTATTGTGCTGGCGCGCAGGGTGATAGTCAGCGTGGACTGGACGCTGCTGCTGGTATTTATGGCGATGTTTATTGATGTCCATCTGCTAACGCAATTGCCGGCGTTGCAGGGCGTTTTCAACCAGGTTGGCGCACTGTCTCACCTGGGACTTTGGCTAACCGCTATCGGCTTGTCTCAGGTTATCAGTAATGTGCCCAGTACCATTCTCCTGCTGAACTATGTACCGGCCTCGACGCTGCTGGCGTGGGCGGTGAATATCGGCGGGTTTGGTCTGCTGCCGGGGTCGCTGGCAAATCTTATTGCTTTACGGATGGCGAACGATCGCCGAATCTGGTGGCGATTTCATTTCTATTCGCTGCCGATGCTGGCATGGGCGGCGCTGGTGGGATATGGATTATTGCAACTGATGCCGTAAGAGAAGCCCGATAGTGTCTATCGGGCTTCGCAGGCAGAGTCTGTCAGTTCAGACGAACCGGCATCCCGGAACGATCCTGAACCGCCTGTTGTACGACGGCCTGATCAACGTCAGGCTCGTTGGTGACGGCCAGGATACTCTTATTAAGCGTGATCGGCACCGCTTCCTTACCTTCAAACTGCGCTTCCGTCGTTGACAGCGGGTTATGCACCTCAATGTAACGGCTACCGTCCGGCTCGGTGGTGGCTTTTACCGGTTCATCGATAAACTGCACGCGGGTGCCGACCGGCACATTTTCAAACAGGAATTTGATATCGTCGTTGCGCAGACGCACGCAGCCGTGGCTCACGCGAAGCCCGATGCCGAAGTTGGCGTTGGTGCCGTGAATAGCATACAGGCGACCAATGTACAGCGCGTACAGGCCCATCGGGTTATCCGGGCCCGCAGGCACGACGGCAGGCAGCGGCTCGCCGGCGGCGCGATATTCAGCGTGCATTTTTGCCGTAGGCGTCCAGGTCGGACCGGCTTTTTTACGTTCAACTTTAGTCGTCCAGTTGATAGGCGTGTCTTTACCTAACTGACCGATCCCAATCGGCAGGACGATAACGGTGTTTGTGCCTTTCGGGTAGTAATAGAGGCGCATTTCCGCGCTATTAATGATAATGCCTTCGTGTACGGTATCCGGCAGGATCAGCTGCTGCGGAATATTCAGCACGGTACCGCCCTTCGGCAGGAAGGTATCCACGCCAGGGTTGGCTTCCAGCATGTTGGAGAGCCCCATCTGATACTCCGCGGCAAAATACTCCAGCGGCTGGGTATTGCCCTCCGGAACGGTGATGACCTGATTTTGCCCAATTAAACGGCTACCATCGGTAGGCAGCGGGTAAGTGACTGCTGAGGCTGTTTTACAAAAACCAACTACAGCGAAAGCCGCCGCGAAAAGCGTTGTTAATTTCATATTCATGTTATGCGAGATTCTGTGCCAAGCAGGCTAGTAGGTTGAGAATTCTGTCATGTTGGGAGCGCATTATAGGTGCATTCCAGTAAACAGGGAATTCAGATGTGTACGAAATCACGTTTTTTTCCCTTACGGTTCAGTGTAGCCCTTTGTACAGGGCGCGATCTTATTTCAGACTTGTGGCATAATAAGCGGTTTGTCACATCTTTTTTCAGGATAAGCCTGTGTTAGTTTCCAGCAACGTTACCATGCAGTTCGGCAGTAAGCCGCTGTTCGAAAACATTTCCGTCAAATTTGGCGGCGGCAACCGTTACGGCCTGATCGGCGCCAACGGTAGCGGAAAGTCCACTTTTATGAAAATCCTCGGCGGCGACCTGGAGCCGACGCTGGGCAATGTTTCCCTCGATCCGAATGAGCGGATCGGTAAGCTGCGTCAGGACCAGTTCGCTTTTGAAGCATTCACCGTACTTGATACTGTCATTATGGGGCATGGCGAACTGTGGGAAGTCAAGCAGGAGCGCGACCGTATCTATGCCTTGCCGGAAATGAGCGAAGAAGACGGCTATAAAGTCGCCGATCTGGAAGTAAAATACGGCGAGATGGACGGTTATTCCGCTGAGGCGCGCGCGGGCGAACTGCTGTTGGGGGTGGGCATCCCGCTGGAGCAGCATTACGGTCTGATGAGTGAAGTCGCGCCAGGCTGGAAATTGCGTGTGCTGCTGGCGCAGGCGTTATTCTCTAATCCGGACATCCTGTTGCTCGACGAACCGACCAACAACCTGGATATTGATACTATCCGTTGGCTGGAGCAGGTGCTGAACGAGCGCGATAGCACGATGATCATCATTTCGCACGACCGTCACTTCCTGAACATGGTTTGTACGCATATGGCGGATCTGGATTACGGCGACTTGCGCGTCTATCCGGGTAACTATGATGAGTATATGACGGCGGCGACCCAGGCGCGTGAACGTCTGTTGGCCGATAATGCGAAGAAAAAAGCGCAAATTGCCGAGCTGCAATCTTTTGTTAGCCGTTTTAGCGCCAATGCCTCTAAATCGCGTCAGGCAACGTCGCGCGCGCGGCAGATTGATAAAATCAAGCTGGAAGAGGTGAAAGCCTCCAGCCGTCAGAACCCGTTCATCCGTTTTGAGCAGGATAAAAAACTGTTCCGTAACGCTCTGGAAGTGGAGGCGCTGACGAAAGGTTTTGATAACGGTCCGCTGTTTAAAAATGTCAATTTGCTGCTCGAAGTCGGCGAGAAGCTGGCGGTACTCGGCACCAATGGCGTGGGTAAATCTACGCTGCTGAAGACGCTGGTTGGCGATCTGGACGCCGATCATGGCACCGTTAAATGGTCGGAAAACGCGCGTATTGGTTACTACGCGCAGGACCACGAATATGAATTCGAAAATGACCTGACGGTGTTTGAATGGATGAGTCAGTGGAAGCAGGAAGGCGACGACGAGCAGGCAGTGCGCAGTATTCTGGGCCGCCTACTATTTAGCCAGGATGATATCAAAAAGCCTGCGAAAGTCCTTTCCGGTGGCGAGAAGGGCCGTATGCTTTTCGGCAAACTGATGATGCAAAAGCCGAATATCCTGATTATGGACGAACCGACTAACCACCTGGATATGGAGTCGATCGAATCGCTGAATATGGCGCTGGAGCTGTATCAGGGCACGCTGATCTTTGTTTCGCACGACCGTGAGTTCGTCAGCTCGCTGGCAACCCGCGTCATTGAAATTACGCCGGAGCGCGTGGTGGACTTCAGCGGCAACTACGACGATTATTTGCGTAGTAAAGGGATTGAAAGCTAAACACTGACGCCCGGTGGCGTTGTGCTTACCGGGCCTACGTATCCTGGCGCGTAGGTCCGGTAAGACGGGTGCGCCCAGACAAAGGGCGCACCGCAGTTAAGCGGGCAGGGCTGTACGACCATCAAACGTCCATACCTAATGCCCGTTTACCGTGAATATTCAGATCGCGCAGCGTGAAGCGCCCTTCCCAGGTGGTTTCATAGTCCTCGCGCGGGAAATCGCCCGGTGATGCGCCTGTCTCCAGCGCCGCTTTCACCTTACGCGCATAGGCCAGATTTTTCTCACACATTGGCGCGGCAGGAATGTACATCACATTGCCCCAGCCCTGCTGATTTTCTACGGGGGCGACGGAGTGGATGACATCGCAATGCCACCACACGGAATCCCCGGCTTCCAGTGGCGGAATGCTGGTTAACGCCGCCATCAGTAAAGGATGCCACTGTTCAGAAATCGGCAGCACCCGGCCCGGCGCGACGCCGCATAATTCATCTTCCGGGACATCATCCAGCAGCGGGCGCAACAGAATATACGCCATCGCCTCCGGGATAGGGACGACATGAAGCAACCCCTGACCGGGCAGCATATCGGAGAGCGCGGTCCAGCCCTGGAAGGTGCGAAATACCGAGCATTTTGTGGTGTTATCCACCGTATACTCTTCAACTTCGGTACGGTGTGCCGCATTCCACGGATCGTACTGCTCGACGTTGCCGTTAAACACGCTGGCGAATACCTGCTGATAGGCTGGTAGCAGCCAGCGTTCCAGCGCGCCGGAGTCGGTATGCGCTCCCAGTCCTTTGGATGTGGTGCCCGGCGGGCGGCGACGGATGCGATCCGGATAAATGATGCTGATATCCGGATTAAACCATCGCTTGCCGTCGTGCTCTACCTGCCACAGACGGTTGAGGAACGACTGCGCCAGCGCCATCTCTTCACTTTGGCGGGCCTGCATTTGCGCCTGCGACCAGTAGACAGGATAGATTTCAGGCCGGGAGGCGCTCAGCGTACCGAAAAAATTATCCCCCGGTCCTTTATACACCTCGTCAAAATGGTTCTTGTCCAGATAGTCGAGCATCGACTGGTCCCACGCCAGCGCCTGTTCGCGTGGAAAATGACCTTTAATCACCGCGCACCCGCGGCGCTTAACCTCGGCGCGGGTGGCATCGCTAATGTTGCCCATCGCCAGTTCGCTAAAAGGGATAATTGGCCATACCGGCTGTCCCTGCGCCTTCAGATCGTTAATTTCCGCCACCCGGGCTGCTATGGTGGCGCTCAAACGGTCGAACACCGCCTGTACGTCGCCGATTTGCGCGCGTAGCGCCTGCTTCATCTGACGAATGGCCGCTTTTGGGTCGGCGGGCAGCGTTTCGTGGGTAAAAGGAGTCGTCATATCAACCTCATCGTCTTTCGTTCGAAAGTAAAATTAGTTACATGTGATACTTTAAGTTAAAATAAGGTTAATGCAAGTTTAAAATATTGCAGGGGAACACAAAGAGGGAAGCGAGAGGAAAACGTAAGGTGGCCAGGACGCCTTAATGTCTTATGCGGCTATTCCTTTCGTTCAGCCACTTTTCATTCGAAATAAATTTGTGGTTCTGCTCACATTGTTATTAAAATGTTTCTGGTCGCAGTTACAGCCAGGAGCTTAAGTATGACCGTTAACGTTGTCGTTACCGATATGGACGGCACTTTTCTCGACGATGCCAAGCAGTACGATCGTGTACGCTTCATGGCGCAATACCAGGAACTGAAAAAACGTAATATCGAATTTGTGGTCGCTAGCGGTAATCAGTACTACCAGTTGATCTCCTTCTTCCCCGAGCTGAAAGACGAAATTTCCTTCGTCGCAGAAAATGGCGCGCTGGTGTATGAACATGGCAAACAGTTGTTTCACGGGGAGCTAACCCGGCATGAATCGCGTATTGTGATTGGCGAACTGCTGAAGGATAAGCAGCTTAATTTTGTCGCCTGCGGTCTGAAAAGCGCTTATGTCAGCAAAAACGCTCCCGAGACTTTCGTGGCGCTGATGGCCAAACATTATCACCGCCTGCAGCCGGTAAACGATTATCACGACATTGACGATATCCTGTTTAAGTTCTCCCTGAATTTGCCTGATGAACAAATTCCGCTGGTTATCGACAAACTGCACGTATCTCTGGATGGCATCATGAAGCCCGTCACCAGCGGCTTCGGTTTTATCGACCTGATTATCCCGGGACTGCATAAAGCGAATGGCATCAGTCGTCTGTTAAAGCGCTGGAACAGGTCGCCACAGAATGTCGTCGCCATTGGCGACAGCGGTAATGATGCGGAAATGTTGAAAATGGCGCATTACTCTTTTGCCATGGGCAATGCTGCAGACAATATCAAAGCGCTTTCACGCTATCACACTGATGATAATAACCATCAAGGCGCGCTCAACGTCATTCAGGCCGTGCTTGACGGCACCGATCCCTTCTGATTAACAGGCCTGCGCAGGCCTGTTAAGCGTAGCGCCATCAGGCAATTCGGACATATTGCCGATGGCGCCAGGGCAAATTACAGCATATGTTCGGTACGGGCGATGATATCGTCCTGCGCATCCGGCGACAGCGCGGTGAAGAAGGCGGAGTAGCCTGCCACACGCACGACCAGATCGCGGTACTGGTCCGGATGTTTTTTCGCATCCAGCAGCGTTTCGCGTGACACGATGTTGTACTGAATATGCCAGCCTTTATGCACCTCAAAGAACGTCCGTAGCAGAACCATCAGTTTCTGTTTGTCGGATTCGTTTTCCAGCGTCGTTGGGTTCAGTTTCTGGTTGAGCAGCACGCCGCCGAGAATGGAACCGGTAGGTAATTTGCCTACGGAACCAATCACCGCCGTCGGGCCGAGATGATCCGTACCTGATGCAGGGCTTGCGCCTTCCGCCAGCGGTGTATGCGCTTTGCGACCGTCCGGGGTAGCCATGGTTGCGGCGCCAAATGGCACGTTTGCTGAGATAGAGGACGTACCGGCGTAATAGTTGCCGCCGACAGGGCCACGACCATAGCGCGGGTTATGATATTGCTTCAGCTCATCAATATAGGTCTGATAAGCGCGCGCCAGCAGGGTATCGACACTGTCATCGTCGTTGCCGTACTTCGGCGCGCCGTTAATCAGACGCTGGCGCAACTGCTCATGGGTCAGGCCGTCAAAGTCATCGGCCAGCGCGGCGGCAAGCTGCTGTTGACCGATAACGCCCTGTTCGAAGACCAGTTTTTTCACGGCGGCGAGGCTGTTGCCCAGGTTGGCGATACCGACCTGGAGACCGGATACCCAGTCATATTTCGCGCCGCCTTGCTTGATACTTTTCGCTCGCTCAATACAGTCATCTACCAGCGCTGAGCAGAGAATATCGTGGACATTCTCTTCCAGCATGGTGTCGACCACATACTCAATTTCGATCGATTTGCGCGTGTAGTAGCGAATTTGGGTATCCCAGGCGGCCATCACTTCGTCAAAATTGTTAAAGTTGCCTGCGGAGAGCGCCTTTTCCTGCGGCAGAAATACTTTGCCGCTGGTGGCGTCGCGACCGCCTTCCAGCGCCGCCAGCATGACGCGGGCGAAGTTAATAAAGCTCATGCCGGTGCAGCGATAACCCCATTTCCCGCCGACGGCGGTTTCGATACAGCCGATCGCCGCGTAATCGTAAGCGTCCTGCGGTTCGATCCCCAACTTGATAAATTCCGGGATGACGATTTCATCATTGTTAAACGCCGGCATCCCAAAGCCGCAGCGGATGACCTGGACGCAGGCGTCAAGGAAATCGTTACTCATTCCGGCGTGATAACGCACACTGAGGTTGGGCTGGGTAGAACGCAGACGTCCGCAGGACTCCAGAATGGCGTAAGACAGCGGATTCACTGCGTCCATTGGCTGACCGTTGATGAGATTCTGACCGCCAATGGTGACGTTTTGATACAGCGGGCTGCCCGCGGAAGCTTTAGAGTGCGAACCGGAACGGATCTTGTTTACTTCCAGCAGTTTCAGCCAGCAGCTGTGCAGCAGTTCAATGGCGTGCTCACGATCCAGCGTCTGGTTTAGTTCGACATCGCGACGATAATAGGGGTAAAGATACTGGTCCATACGACCAAATGACACCGAGTGACCGTTAGACTCAATTTGTAGAATCAGTTGAATGAAGTAGCACAATTGCAGTGCTTGCCAGAAGGTCTGCGGCGGTTGGTGGGCGATCACCTCGCAGTTTTCCGCGATGGTAAGTAGCTCTTTACGACGGCTTTCACGGGACTCTTCGCCTGCCATCTGGCGCGCCAGCGCGGCAAAGCGCGTGATGTGCTGGCTTACCGCGTCCAGCACTATATCAATCGCCTTCAGGAACTGCTCGCCATGCAGATCTTCCAGCACGGTCAGGTTGATGCGTGAGCGGCGCTCGGCGACTTTATCGCGCAGGCCATCAAGCCCTTTTTCCAGCAGCAGCGGGAAGTTCACCGCCAGGTGCGCGTCACCGGAAGTCATATTGCCTTCGGCTTTGATAATGCCAGTCGCCAGAAGCCCTTTTTGTTCATCGGTAAACATGCCGTAGCAGCGATCCTGGACGGTTTGACCGCGCCACCACGGACAGATGTCGTGCAGAATACGTTTGTTTTCTTCACTTACGGAAAAACCTGCGCCGGGCCGGTCCGCCAGGTCGTCGATCTCTTTTTCAATCCACGAGACGGTATATTCCGGGAAAATCGGCGCGGCGCGGACTTCACTTGCCTGGTTGCCGACGATCAGTTCATCGTGTTTTATCCAGATAGTGCGTTCCGCCAGGTGATGGGCCAGCGCCAGCGCGCGGCGTACCGGAATCGGTTTATCCAGATGCTGCTGATACATTTCGGTATAATGCTGCGCGCGCTCGGTACAGACCGGCGGTTTCACGATATGTACCAGCGCGGTTTTGTGCGCCTTAATGCGGTCGCTGAGCGTGTCCAGTTTCAGTTGGGTCATGATAATTATCCTCGTAGGGTCGCGGTTAAACCTTTTTGGCAGGCGTACTTCTGGGCAAAATCAAGTAACGCCGGCGCATCCAGTGGTTTATCCGGGGCATGATAGGGTTGACTGAGTAAGTGGTATTTATTGATGCCCAGCGTGTGGTAGGGCAGAAAATGAATTTCCCCGACGTGCAGTTCGTCGGCGGCAAAGTCGGTAATGGCTTTAATGGCCTCCTCATCGGCATTAAATCCCTGAATCAGCGGGACGCGAATCACCATTTTTTTGCCCGCGGCGGCGAGTTTCCTGAGATTTTCCAGCACCCGCGAGGCGCTGCCATCGGTCCACTGCTTAAACGGCCCGTCGGCGACATGCTTCAAATCAGCCAGAAACAGATCGATATAAGGCAGTGAGGGCGCAATGTATTTCCATGGAACATGCAGACAGGTCTCAACCGCTGTATGAATACCGGCGTCATGGCTGGCTTTAAACAGCTCTGCCGCCAGTTCCGGCTGCATAAACGGTTCGCCGCCGGAAAGCGTAAGACCGCCGCCGCTGCGATCGTAAAAAGGTTTATCGCGCAGTACCGTCGCCATGATCTCATCCACGCTTTTTATTTCGCCGCACACGGTTAACGCCTGTGTGGGGCAGCAATGCGCCAGGATGGAAAAATGGGCGTCGGTCAGTTTCTCGCGATGGATGAGCAGGCCGTTTAGCGCGCGCTCAATGACGTCCGGCGCGGCTTGCGCGCACAGGTCGCATCCTTCGAGACACAGTCGCGCGTCGTATAACAGATCCTGAGTGCGGGCGCGGCTTTCCGGGTTCTGGCACCAGCGACAGCCCAACGAACAGCCTTTGAAAAATACTACGGTACGGATACCGGGGCCATCGTGGGTAGAATAGCGCTGAATATTGAAGATCATAAACGGCCTCTCTTATTTCATATAAAGATTAAATTACTTTCGAATGAAAGTTATCTTGATGTGCGTCAACGAATGGAGAGGTTCTGATAAAGAGGCGTTAAATGAGGTACAACATCACGGTTTGAGGCTGTGATATGGCGTTTAAGATGATGCCGCGCTGCTTGAGCCGATCGTCAGTCGGAGCTTGGGTAAGCTGGCTTTGCGTCTGATGACAGTAATTATCTGTTGATACAGCACGGCCATAAACCGTGCTTCGGTATGTTTATCCGTAAAGTGACTACTGACCGCAGACCTCACAGCCGGGGTTGCGCATCAACTTCATTTCGCGGAACTGACAGGTCATCGCATCGTACATGACGATTTTTCCGCTGGCAGGCTGACCGTAATGCGCCAGCAGCTTAATGGCCTCCATTGCCTGTAGCGAACCGATCACGCCAATCAGCGGCGCCATCACCCCTGCCTCTACGCAGGTCAGAGCGTTTTCGCCAAACAGACGGCTCAGGCAGCGGTAACAGGGTTCGTTTTCCCGATACGTAAAGACGGTAACTTGTCCTTCCATACGAATTGCCGCGCCGGAGATTAGCGGCACTTTCGCGGTATAGCACCCGGCGTTAAGTTGATTACGTACGCTAACGTTATCGGTACAGTCCAGTACCAGCGAATGCCCGGCAATCAGGCTGGTCATGGCGTCGTCGTCCAGCCGCGCGTTAACGGGCGTAATGGTAATATGCGGGTTGATTCGCGCCAGCGCGTCGCGGGCGGACTCTACCTTTGGCTGCCCGACCGTGGCGTCGCTGTGCAAGGTTTGACGCTGGAGATTGGAAACGGAAACGGTATCAAAATCGAGTAGCGTCAGTTGCCCGACGCCAGCGCCGGCCAGATACTGCGTTGCCGCGCAGCCGAGTCCGCCCAGCCCGACCACTAATACCCGCGCATCTTTTAACGCTTCCTGCCCTTCAAAATCGAAGCCGCGCAGAATAATTTGTCGGTTATAGCGCAGCATCTCCTGGTCGCTAAGTTCCGCCATTACAGGCCTCCGAACAGAGCATTAAACGGCTCGACTTCCACCCATTCTCCCGGCTCAACATTGCCGCGTTCACGCTCCAGCACAATAAAGCAGTTGCCCAGACTAAACGAGCTGAAAATATGTGAACCCTGGTGCCCGGTGGTCGTGACCTCCAGTTCGCCGTTGGCGCTACGTTGCAGGATGCCGCGCTGGAAATCGAGACGCCCCGGCGTTTTCTTCAGGCGAGATGCTGTGCGTACACGCTGGCGCGGCGGTACAGCGCTTGCCGTGTTGCCGCCAAGCTTCGCCAGTAAAGGCTGAACCAGTTGATAAAAAGTGAGCGCCGCAGAGACTGGATTCCCCGGCAGGCCACAGAACCAGCTATTACTGAGTTTGCCGAAGGCAAACGGTTTGCCTGGCTTGATAGCCAGCTTCCAGAAGGCGATTTCGCCCAACTCCTCAAGGATGGTTTTGGTATAGTCCGCTTCACCAACCGAGACGCCGCCGGAGCTTATCACTACATCGGCCTGGCTGTCGGCGTCGATAAACGCGGCGCGGAGCTTACCGGGATCGTCAGGAATAATGCCTAAATTGATCACTTCGCAGCCAAGCTGTTGCAGCATCAAATGTATGGTTAAACGGTTAGTGTCATAAATTTGTCCCGCCTCCAGCGGCTGGCCCGGAAGCTGGAGCTCGTCGCCGGTCGAGAACAGCGCTACGCGCACTTTACGTACAACCTGCGCATCGGCAATTCCCAGCGACGCCAGCACCGGCAGTTCGGCAGTAGTCAGGCGCGTACCGGCCGGAAAGACCACCGCATCCTGGCGAATATCCTCGCCGCGGCGGCGGATGTTTTGTCCGCAACGAACATCGGCGGTAAAACGCACGCCATCATCGGTTTGTTCCGTCTGCTCTTGCATAACTACCGCCTCGCAACCTGCCGGTACCGGGGCGCCGGTCATAATGCGAATGCAGGTGCCCGCAGGCCACTCTCCCTGGTAAGGCTGACCGGCAAATGCTTTGCCGGCGACGGGCAGCGGCTTATCGGCGGACAAATCCGCCACGCGTACTGCATAACCATCCATAGCTGAATTATCAAAGCCGGGGACATCGAGGGGAGAAACGATATCGGTCGCCAGGATGCGGCCAAAGCAGTTCACCAGCGGCAACGTTTCTACGGCGGTGAGCGGGGTAATACGTGAAAGCATCTGGGTCAGCGCCGTTTCAAGCGGCATCAATCCGGCGGAAAATTCCATGAACATACTCCTGCGAGGCAAAATCGAATCCGGCTATTATGTCAGAAAACAGTGGCGGGCAGTATGCTACCTCGGTCTTAGAGACGGCCTTGCGCCTTTACATACCTTACGCATCTTTCTATATTCAAAAATCGAATGAATAACTCACAACAATTCTGATAGTTATAGTAAAAGTTGTGTGCCACCGTTAATGGACCCTAAAAATGAATAAAGCAGTGATTGCGATTCACGGCGGCGCAGGCGCGATTGCTCGCGCGCAAATGAGCCATGAGCAGGAGCTACGCTATATCCAGGCGCTGTCAGAGATTGTCGAAAGCGGGCAAAAGATGCTGGAAGCAGGTGACAGCGCGCTTGATGTAGTGACGGAAGCGGTGCGCCTGCTGGAAGCGTGTCCGCTCTTCAATGCGGGTATCGGCGCGGTCTATACCCGAGACGGGACTCATGAACTGGATGCCTGCGTGATGGACGGCAATACCCTGAAAGCCGGAGCCGTCGCGGGCGTGAGTCATGTTCGCCATCCTGTGCTCGCCGCCAGACTGGTGATGGAGCGCAGCCCGCATGTACTCATGGTGGGGGAAGGGGCGGAAAACTTTGCCTTTTCACAGGGGATGGCGCGCGTTTCGCCGGATATCTTTTCCACCCCGGCGCGTTACGAGCAATTGCTGGCGGCGCGTGCGGCGGGCGAAATGGCGCTCGATCACAGCGGCGCGCCGCTGGACGAAACGAAAAAAATGGGTACAGTCGGCGCGGTGGCGCGGGATAAATTCGGCAATCTGGCGGCGGCAACGTCTACCGGTGGGATGACCAATAAATTGCCCGGGCGCGTCGGCGACAGCCCGCTGGTCGGCGCAGGGTGTTATGCCAACAACGCCAGCGTCGCCGTTTCCTGTACCGGAACGGGAGAGGTCTTTATTCGCACGCTCGCGGCTTACGATATCGCCGCATTGATGGAATATGGCGGACTCAGCCTTGCCGATGCCTGTGAGCGCGTGGTGATGGAAAAATTACCGGCGCTGGGCGGCAGCGGTGGATTAATCGCCGTTGATCACGAAGGTAATGTCGCGTTGCCGTTTAACAGCGAAGGGATGTATCGCGCCTGGGGATATGCCGGGGATACCCCTACCACAGGAATTTACCGGGAATAAGGAGCCGCAGGTGCCGCACAGCGATGAACTGGATAGCCGCGATGTTCTGTCCGTCAGTGGCCTGAATATCGCGTTTCACCACGAAGGGCAACAGATAGACGCCGTGCGTAATGTGTCATTACGCCTGAAGCGTGGAGAGACTCTGGCGATTGTCGGCGAGTCGGGATCGGGAAAATCGGTGACGGCGCTGGCGTTAATGCGGCTGATTGAGCAGTCGGGCGCGAACGTGCGCTGCGGCGAAATGCTGTTGCGTCGGCGTAATCGCCAGGTGATTGAGTTGTCTGAGCAGAGTGACGCGCAGATGCGGCGTGTGCGCGGCGCGGATATCGCCATGATTTTCCAGGAGCCAATGACCTCGCTCAACCCGGTATTTACCGTTGGCGAGCAAATTGCCGAATCTATTCGTTTGCATCAGGGGGCCAGCCACGAAGAGGCGCTGGCGGAAGCGAAACGTATGCTCGATCAGGTACGGATCCCGGAGTCGCAGGCGATTTTATCGCGTTATCCGCATCAGCTTTCCGGCGGGATGCGCCAGCGAGTCATGATCGCGATGGCGCTATCCTGCCGTCCGGCGGTATTGATTGCCGATGAACCCACCACGGCGCTGGATGTCACTATCCAGGCGCAAATTCTGCAACTTATCAAAGTGTTGCAGCAAGAGATGTCGATGGGCGTGATTTTTATCACCCACGACATGGGCGTCGTGGCGGATATTGCCGATCGCGTGCTGGTGATGTATCAAGGCGAGGCCGTGGAAACCGGCAGCGTAGAGCAGATTTTCCATGCGCCGACGCATCCTTATACCCAAACGTTGCTGGCCGCCGTCCCTCAGCTTGGCGCGATGCGCGGCCACTCGCTGCCACGCCGTTTCCCGTTGATTTCCGCTGACGAACCGGCCCTTTATGAATCGCAGATTGAGCAAGACACGGTGGTGGAAGGCGAACCTATTCTCCAGGTTCGGGGGCTGGTGACGCGATTCCCGCTGCGTAGCGGTCTCTTTAACCGCGTTACGCGTGAAGTTCATGCCGTTGAGAATATCAGTTTCGATCTCTGGCCCGGCGAAACGTTATCGCTGGTGGGCGAGTCCGGTAGCGGAAAATCGACGACCGGACGCGCGTTGCTGCGGTTGGTTGAATCCCGGCAGGGGGAGATTATCTTTAACGGCCAGCGCATTGACTCGCTGTCTGCGGGCAAACTCCAGCCGTTGCGCCGCGATATTCAGTGTATTTTCCAGGACCCTTACGCCTCGCTCGACCCGCGCCAGACCGTGGGGTATTCCATTATGGAACCTTTACGGATTCATGGCCTGGGGCAGGGGGACGCTGCGGCAAAGCGCGTGGCCTGGTTGCTTGAGCGTGTCGGATTACGTCCTGAACATGCCTGGCGTTATCCGCATGAGTTTTCCGGCGGTCAACGTCAGCGCATCTGCATAGCTCGCGCGCTGGCATTGAATCCTAAAGTGATTATTGCCGATGAGGCGGTCTCCGCGCTGGATGTTTCCGTTCGCGGGCAGATCATTAATTTATTGCTCGATTTACAACGGGAAATGGGGATCGCCTACCTGTTTATTTCGCATGATATGGCGGTCGTGGAGCGAATTAGCCATCGCGTGGCGGTGATGTATCTTGGTCAAATTGTTGAGATGGGGCCGCGGCGCGCCGTTTTTGAAAATCCGCAGCATCCTTATACGCGTAAATTGATGGCGGCGGTGCCGGTTGCCGATCCTTCCAGACACCGGCCGCGGCGCGTTCTGCTATCAGATGATATACCCAGCAATATTCATAAACGTGGCGAAGAGACGCCCGCCGTTTCATTACAGTTGGTCGGGCCGGGACATTATGTTGCGCGGCCGCTGCAGGATAATGCGCTCTCGCGCTTATAACATTCAGACTGGCAGGGTTTCAGGAGAACAACATGACGCAATTTATTACGCATAAATGGCTGGCGGCGCTGGGACTGGCCTCATCCATTGCGGCTTTTCCGGCCCTGGCGGCCAAAGATGTGGTGGTGGCGGTAGGGTCTAATTTCACCACGCTCGATCCGTATGACGCCAACGATACACTCTCGCAGGCGGTGGCGAAGTCATTTTATCAGGGGCTGTTTGGCCTGGATAAAGACATGAAGGTAAAAAACGTCCTGGCGAAAGGCTATACCGTTTCTGATGACGGTCTGACCTACACCATTACCCTACGGCAGGGGGTGAAATTTCAGGACGGCGCGGATTTTGATGCGGCGGCGGTGAAAGCGAATCTCGATCGCGCCAGCAATCCGGATAACCACCTCAAGCGTTATAACCTGTATAAAAATATCGCAAAAACGGAGGTTGTCGACCCGGCAACGGTAAAAATTACCCTGAAACAGCCGTTCTCCGCTTTCATTAATATTCTGGCGCACCCGGCGACGGCGATGATCTCGCCGCAAGCGCTGGAAAAATATGGCAAGGATATTGGTTTTCATCCGGTCGGTACCGGTCCATACCAGCTTGAAACCTGGAATCAGACCGACTTTGTCAAAGTGAAAAAGTTCGCCGGTTACTGGCAGCAGGGCTTACCCAAGCTGGATTCTATTACCTGGCGTCCGGTTACTGACAACAATACCCGCGCGGCGATGCTGCAAACCGGCGAAGCGCAATTTGCTTTTCCTATCCCTTATGAGCAGGCCGCGTTACTGGCGAAAAATAAAAACCTCGAACTGGTCGCCAGCCCGTCCATTATGCAGCGTTATATCAGTATGAATGTGACGCAGAAGCCGTTTGATAATCCTAAGGTGCGTGAGGCGTTGAATTACGCTATCAATCGTCAGGCGCTGGTTAAAGTGGCGTTTGCCGGATACGCCACGCCGGCGACGGGCGTGGTGCCGCCGTCGATAGCCTATGCGCAAAGCTATCAGCCGTGGCCCTATGATCCGGCTAAAGCGCGCGAACTGTTGAAAGAGGCGGGGTATCCAGACGGTTTCAGTACCACGCTGTGGTCATCGCACAACCATAGCACCGCGCAAAAAGTGTTGCAGTTTACCCAACAGCAACTGGCGCAGATTGGCATTAAAGCCCGGATAACCGCGATGGACGCTGGCCAGCGCGCCGCGGAAGTTGAGGGCAAAGGGCAAAAAGAGAGCGGCGTGCGAATGTTCTATACCGGCTGGTCGGCGTCGACGGGCGAAGCTGACTGGGCGTTATCGCCGCTCTTCGCATCACAAAACTGGCCGCCGACGCAGTTTAATACCGCTTTTTACAGCAACAAGCAGGTCGACAGCGATTTGGCGGCGGCCTTAAAGACCAACGATCCGCAGGAGAAAACACGATTATACAAAGAGGCGCAGGATATTATCTGGAAAGAGTCGCCCTGGATACCGTTGGTGGTGGAGAAATTGGTTTCTGCGCACAGTAAAAATTTGACCGGTTTCTGGATTATGCCGGATACCGGTTTCAGCTTTGACGATGCGGATTTGAAGTAAGTAATGCGATGGGGCTGGATGGCGCGCGCGTTGTCCGCCATCCGGTAAAAGGTTCGTGTGATGCTTAACTATGTTCTCAAGCGCCTGCTGGGATTAATTCCTACGCTGTTGATTGTGGCAGTGTTGGTGTTTTTATTTGTTCATTTGTTGCCCGGCGACCCGGCGCGGCTGATAGCCGGACCAGAAGCCGACGCGCAGGTGATCGCGCTGGTTCGTCAGCAGCTGGGGCTTGATCAGCCGCTTCATGTCCAGTTTTGGCGTTACATCACCCATGTTTTACAAGGCGATTTCGGTACGTCAATGGTTTCCCGCCGCCCGGTTTCTGAGGAGATCGCCAGCCGCTTTTTGCCGACGCTGTGGCTGACGATAACCAGTATGATATGGGCGGTTCTGTTTGGCATGGCGATCGGCATCGCCGCCGCCGTGTGGCGTAATCGCTGGCCTGACCGGTTAGGAATGACGCTTGCCGTGACCGGCATTTCTTTCCCGGCTTTTGCGCTGGGAATGTTGTTAATGCAGATTTTTTCCGTGGATCTGGGCTGGCTACCGACCGTGGGGGCGGATAGCTGGCAACATTATATTTTACCCTCCCTGACGCTTGGCGCGGCGGTGGCATCAGTCATGGCGCGTTTTACGCGCTCCTCGTTTGTCGATGTCCTGAGCGAGGATTACATGAGGACCGCGCGGGCGAAAGGCGTCAGTGAAACGTGGGTGGTGTTAAAACATGGCCTGCGCAATGCGATGATCCCGGTCGTCACCATGATGGGACTGCAATTTGGCTTTCTGCTTGGCGGATCGATCGTCGTCGAAAAAGTGTTTAACTGGCCGGGGCTTGGGCGATTACTGGTCGACTCGGTCGACATGCGCGACTACCCCGTGATTCAGGCGGAAGTGCTGCTGTTTTCTCTGGAATTTATTCTTATCAACTTAGTGGTGGATGTCCTCTATGCCGCCATTAATCCGGCTATCAGGTATAAGTAAGGATGCGATTATTTAACTGGCGCCGTCAGGCGATTTTACATGCTATGCCGGTGGTAAAACCCGACCAGATACGCACGCCATGGCGGGAGTTCTGGCGTCGTTTTCGCCGCCAGCATGTCGCGTTGGTCGCCGGGGGATTCGTACTGGCGTTAATTCTGGTGGCGATTTTTGCCCGCTGGCTGACGCCCTACGATGCGGAAAACTATTTTGACTACGATAGCCTGAACAATGGCCCCTCTTTGCAGCACTGGTTTGGCGTTGACTCGCTGGGAAGAGACATCTTTAGCCGGGTTCTCGTTGGGGCGCAGATCTCACTGGCGGCGGGCGTGTTCGCGGTATTTATCGGCGCGATAATCGGCACGGTGTTGGGATTGCTGGCGGGATATTATGAAGGCTGGTGGGATCGTTTCATTATGCGCATTTGCGATGTGCTGTTCGCCTTCCCCGGCATTTTGCTGGCGATTGCCGTTGTGGCGGTGTTAGGCAGCGGTATTGCTAATGTGATCGTTGCGGTGGCGATTTTCTCTATTCCGGCGTTTGCACGTTTGGTGCGCGGAAATACCCTGGTCTTAAAACAGCAGACGTTTATTGAGTCTGCCCGCAGTATCGGCGCCAGCGACACGACGATTTTGTTTAGCCATATCTTGCCGGGAACGGTCTCGTCAATTGTGGTTTTCTTTACGATGCGTATCGGTACGTCAATTATTTCCGCGGCAAGCCTGTCATTTCTCGGATTAGGCGCGCAGCCGCCAACGCCGGAGTGGGGAGCGATGCTCAATGAAGCGCGGGCGGATATGGTCATCGCGCCGCACGTAGCGCTCTTCCCGGCGGTGGCGATTTTCCTGACTGTGCTGGCGTTTAACCTGTTAGGCGACGGGTTGCGCGATGCGCTGGACCCGAAGATTAAGGGGTAAGCCAGCCCGGTGGCGTTGACGCCTGGCGGGCCTGGAACGGGCTCGCCAGGTGGGGTAACACATCCGACACCCGCGCCGGGGGAGGTGGCGTTAAACCCGACTGCCCCACAAATCATATTCGTCGGCGTTTTCCACTTTCACGCGCACGATATCGCCCGGCTTGACGTTGGTTTCGCCGTTCAAATAGACCGCGCCGTCAATTTCCGGCGCATCCGCCATGCTACGCCCGATAGCGCCTTCTTCGTCAACCTCATCGACGATCACCAGAATTTCGCGGCCCACTTTTTCCTGCAAGCGCTCAGCGGAGATTTGCTGTTGCAGTTGCATAAAGCGGTTCCAGCGCTCTTCTTTCACCTCTTCCGGCACCTGATCCGGCAGCTCATTCGCGCCTGCGCCTTCCACCGGGCTGTACTTGAAGCAGCCTACACGATCGAGGCGCGCCTCTTTCAGGAAGTCGAGCAGCATCTGGAAGTCTTCTTCCGTTTCGCCAGGGAAGCCGACAATAAAGGTGGAGCGTAAGGTCAGTTCCGGGCAGATTTCGCGCCACTGCTTAATGCGCGCCAGCTGGCGGTCAACGGAACCGGGACGTTTCATCAGTTTAAGAATCCGCGGGCTGGCATGTTGCAGCGGAATGTCCAGATAGGGCAGGATTTTGCCTTCCGCCATTAGCGGAATCACATCATCAACGTGTGGGTAGGGGTAGACGTAGTGCAGACGTGTCCAGACGCCCAGTTTTGATAACTGTTCGCACAGGCTCACCATACTGGTTTTCACCGGTTCGCCATTATGGAATCCGGTGCGGTGCTTCACATCTACGCCGTAGGCGGAGGTATCTTGCGAAATCACCAGAATCTCTTTGACCCCGGCATCAACCAGACGTTTCGCTTCGCTTAATACGTCGCCAATCGGACGGCTGACCAGATCCCCGCGCATCGACGGGATGATGCAGAACGTGCAGCGGTGATTACAGCCTTCAGAAATTTTCAGATACGCATAATGGCGCGGCGTCAGTTTTACACCCTGTTCCGGTACGAGGCTTAAAAATGGATTGTGCTTCGGCTTCGGTACGTAATGATGTACGTGCTGCAGAACTTGCTCATAGCTATGCGGCCCGGTGATTTCCAGTACTTTCGGATGCACTTCGCGGATCTGATCTTCTTTTGCGCCCAGGCAGCCGGTGACGATTACCTTACCGTTTTCGTTCAGCGCTTCGCCAATGGCTTCCAGCGACTCTTGTACCGCGCTGTCAATAAAGCCACAGGTATTAACGATAACCATATCCGCATCGTCATAGCGTGGCACAACGTCATAGCCTTCGGTACGCAGCTCAGTCAGGATGCGTTCCGAATCAACGAGGTTTTTCGGACAGCCAAGGGAAATGAAGCCGATCTTTGGCTGGTGGGTTACATTACTCATAGCTTAAAAAATGTTCATTTATTGGAATGGTCAGGGCAGGGATTCTACAGATATCCGAACAAAAATTGTATCGCAATCTCATCGGGAGCGGCGGCATCAACCGTTGTGGTTATCAGCAAAAGGTGAAAAAGGGCAATTCTAAGAAAATTCTTGATCTCTGACACCCCTTTGTCTAAAAAACGACCATACTATTAAGTTGAACCCTGGTAGAAAAGAGGAGGAAAAAAGGTATGGTCGTTGACAGACTGAGAACCGATCTTCTCAACAAGCTGATAAACGCGCGTATCGATCTTGCCGCTTATCTGCAATTGCGAAAAGCGAAGGGGTATATGTCAGTCAGCGAAAGTGACACTCTGCGTGACAATTTTTTTGAACTGAATCGCGAGCTCCACGATCACGCTTTACGGCAGGGACTGCATCTCGATCAGGAAGAGTGGAACGCGCTGCGTCGTGCCGAAGGCGCGCTTGCAGCCGCCGCCGTTTGTTTAATGAGCGGACACCATGATTGTCCGACCTTTATTGCCGTCAACGCAGATAAACTTGAAAACTGTCTGACAACTTTGACGCTGAGTATTCAGAGTCTGAAAGCACATTCACCGCTTACACAGGTCTGAATAAGGGGGAGGCGACTCCTGAGGAATCCCCAGCAAACCAGGACAGGCATAGTGTTATGTGATCTAATTGATTGCGCTAACACTTTCAAGGAAATCATCACTATGCCTGCTCGTTCATTATGCCAAAAATCCTTTAAAAATATACTGGAGCCTTTGCACCTTTACCGCCGTCAATCTCTGATTGAGGCTACCAGTGTAGTGATTAACGGTGCATCTCTTACACTTATTCAGTATTGGGCGTGATTTGTCAGGAGTAGCATCGGTCAGGCACAAGATAAAACGTATCGATCGACTTCGGGGAAAGTCTCACTTGCAGAATGAAGTTTCAGATACTTTTTCAGCGTGTTACTAAAAAATCACGGAGGGAATGACCCGGGTTGTCATGCTCTCCTATATGCCAGCCTGTTCTCCGCCAAAGGTGACTAAATTCGGTTCACCAGACAATCGTTGATGTTCTTAGGGAACGGTATAGTCGAATTCACTCCTGAAACAGGTACGGAATGTCGGCCGTTTACTATTCTGAAACGTTATTTATATCAAATAATTAAATTTTATTTTTATCTTTGTTATTGTAACAATAAATTACATGTTTCTTTCTGTTATCAGCGAACCTGAACCAATTTTAATGGGGGGTTAGATAAAAGCTAATTCAGAAAATTATTTTTTTAAGATATATTGAATTATCAGATGCTCCATTCAAATGAGAGACGAGAATGCAAACGTTAGAACGGTTTTTTCTTTTCGTTACGGGGGACCAACCTGAACGATTTGAAAAAGCAAATAGCAGTTGTGCTGATAGCGTAATCCTTGATTTAGAAAATGCGGTGTCATCTGAGAAAAAAATAATTGCCAGAGAAAATGCTCTGAATTTCATGAGTAATGATGAAAAAGTACTGATTGCTGTACGTGCAAAAATTGTAATAACTTCACGCCTGGCTGGATCATATCCTTCTGTTGACGGTATCACAACTGAATTTATAAAAAACGAGTTGACAATACAAAATGCTATTCACTCCTGTAAAATGGGGTTCAGTGGCAAGGTATGTATTCACCCTCCACAAATTTCACATGTAAACAGAGCATTCAGCTATTTAAAACAAGAAATCGAGTGGGTTCCCCAGATTATGCGACTGGCTCAATATCCCCATGGAGCGTTTAGTCATGAAGGGCAAATGGTGGATAAACCGTTACTGGAAAAAGCAAAAAGGATTTTGGCTCATAGCATTTAGTAAATATATGAAGGAGTCACCAATGAAAGCTTTAGTTTGTGTAAAACAAGTTGTCGATCATAACGTTAGAATTAGAATAAAGCAAGATCATTCTGATGTTGATATTTCTGATTCAAAACTCAGTATCAATCCATTTGATGAAATTGCAGTTGAAGAAGCAGTACGTTTAAAAGAACGGGGATTAATCAGTGAGGTTGTTGTAGTGTCTATAGGAAACACAGGTGTAGGGGATGTATTGCGTACAGCACTGGCAGCAGGGGCAGACAGGGCAATACACATATTAACAAAAAACTCTCTTACACCACTAATTGTGGCCAAAACTATCACCGCTATTACCCGGAATGAAAAACCCGATATTATATTATTAGGCAAGCAAGCTATTGACGATGATTGTAATCAGGTAGGCCAAATGCTGGCAGCATTACTCGATCTTCCCCAAGCCACTAATGTTAGTGAAATTACTATTTCTGATAATTCATTAACTGCTGTTCGTGAGGTTGATGGAGGATTAGAAACGTTAAATTTATCCCTGCCTGCAGTACTCACTACAGATCTACGTCTGAATACACCGAGGAATATCAGCTTGCCGAATGTTATTAAAGCCAAAAAGAAACCTGTTAAGGAGATAGATTTCGATTCACTTGGTATTAACCCGTCATCCAGATTGACTATTATTAAAGTTGATGAGCCAGCAAGAAGGAAAGCAGGCATAATCGTTCCAGATATTAACACGCTGCTAGATAAATTAAAAAACGAAGAAAAAGTAATTTAAGGAGAAAAATATGGCTTCTTTAGTTATTGCTGAACATAACGGCAATACTCTTTTACCTTCAACACTCAGTACTATCACTGCGGCAAAAGCCATTAATAGTGATATAGATATACTTATGTTAGGATATGGTATAGAAAGTATTGCAGTTAAAGCCAGTCATATTCAGGGGATATCCACTGTATTTGTTGCTGACAGCCCACTATTCGAACACCTTCTGGCAGAGAATGTGGAAAAACAGATCAGCTATTTTTTGAATAGTGGGAAAAATCATTATCAGTCCATTCTTTTTCCTGCAAGCTCTTTTGGAAAAAACTGTGCGCCACGCTTAGCAGCAAAACTTGATGTATCTCAGATTAGTGATATTACGCGTGTCATTGATCAACATACCTTTGAACGTCCAATCTATGCGGGTAACGCTATTGCCACAGTACACAGTGATGATGAATATAAAGTGATAACTGTTCGTCCTACCTCATTTGCGGCTGCGGCTGCGGTTGCGGAAGATGAGGGAAAAGCCCCCATTGAATTTACAGAGGTTGTTCTTGGTTCAGATCAGGTAAAATTTATTAGCCAACATGTTAATAAAAGTAACCGTCCAGACTTACAATCCGCCAGAGTTGTAGTATCAGGTGGACGAGGAGTAGGAAGTGCACAGGCATTCAAAGAACTTGTTGATAACCTGGCAGATAAATTAGGCGCTGCCGTGGGGGCAAGCCGGGCTGCTGTAGATGCTGGTTATGCACCAAATGATTATCAGATTGGCCAGACCGGAAAAATCGTTGCGCCTCAACTTTATATTGCTCTGGGAATTTCTGGCGCCATACAACATCTTGCCGGGATGAAAGAGTCAGGCGTCATTGTCGCTATTAATAAGGATCCTGACGCTCCTATCTTTTCTATTGCGGATTATGGTTTGGTAGCTGATATTTTCAAAGCTGTACCTGAACTTATCGATAAATTATAAATCATATTTTTTCCTCCTTAAAGGTAACTTTTATGCAATATACTGATATTCAAATTTGGCAGCCTGGCATTCTGCGCAACACCGATTATCTTAACCCCGGTCCCGCTAAGCTGCTGGCCGCCACTCTGGATAAAGACATCAAAATCTTTAAAGAGGGGGGCGTTCTGCCAGAATTATGGCACTGGCTCTATTTTCTTCCTGTCGACCGCCAGTCAGATCTATC
Source organism: Salmonella sp. 32031103-2018-00083-FB-01-SM-01 (assembly GCF_017571995.1). Taxonomy (NCBI): domain Bacteria; kingdom Pseudomonadati; phylum Pseudomonadota; class Gammaproteobacteria; order Enterobacterales; family Enterobacteriaceae; genus Salmonella; species Salmonella sp. 32031103-2018-00083-FB-01-SM-01. The sequence goes on along the minus strand of NZ_JAGEQL010000003.1, from coordinate 55,005 downwards.
TGCTGATGGTCATCCGATAAAAGGTCATTTTCTACCCCCTGTTGGCGCTGGTTTATTGAGGAAAAAATTATGAAAAGTATTGAAAAGGATAAATATCAGGATATTCGTGATGCGGTTCGTTCATTATGTAGTGAATTTGATGATAAATATCACCGTAAGATAGATGAAGCAAAAGCTTATCCTGAAGAGTTTGTTAATAAACTAACCAAAGCTGGTTGGCTGGCTGCGCTCATCCCGGAGGAATTTGGAGGGTCAGGGCTTGGTTTAACTGAAGCATCTATTATCATGGAAGAGATCAATAGATCGGGTGGAAACTCTGGAGCCTGCCATGGTCAGATGTATAACATGAATACGTTGTTACGTCATGGATCCGATAAACAGAAAGAATTCTGGCTGCCACGGATAGCTACTGGTGAATGGCGCCTGCAGTCGATGGGCGTCACAGAACCCACAGCAGGTACAGATACCACCAGAATTAAAACTACAGCTGTAAAAAGAGAAGACCGGTATGTGATAAACGGACAAAAAGTCTGGATTTCACGTGTTCAACATTCAGACTGGATGATTCTTCTGGTTCGAACTACTCCGCTTGCAAATGTAAAACGTAAATCCGAAGGGATGTCTATTTTCATGGTTGATATTAAAGAAGCTATGAAAAATGGAATGACAGTACGACCTATTCCCAATATGGTCAATCATGAAACCAACGAGCTCTTTTTTGACAACCTGGAAATTCCCGAAGAAAATCTTATTGGTGAAGAGGGTATGGGTTTTCATTACATACTTGATGGTTTAAATGCAGAGCGTACCTTGATTGCGGCAGAATGTATAGGCGATGGATATTGGTTTATGGATCGTGTTACCCGCTATACCTGCGAGCGTGAGGTTTTTGGTCGTCCCATTGGTCAGAACCAGGGGGTGCAGTTTCCTATTGCAGAAGCATTTATTGCAGTGGAAGCGGCTAATCTGATGCGTTTTAAAGCGTGCGAGCTTTTTGATCAGCATCTTGATTGTGGAGCACAGGCTAATATGGCGAAATACCTTGCTGCGAAAGCCAGCTGGGAAGCAGCCAATGCCTGCCTGCAATTTCATGGTGGATATGGTTTTGCCTGTGAGTATGATATCGAACGAAAGTTTAGAGAAACACGTTTATATCAGGTTGCTCCCATATCTACCAACCTGATCCTGAGCTATATCGCTGAGCATGTGCTGGAGATGCCACGTTCATTCTGATGTCAAATCAATTGGAAAAATATTATGAAACAGTTACCTCTGTCCGGAGTCATTATAGTCTCGATTGAACATGTCATTGCCGCTCCCTTCTGTACCCGACAGTTGGCTGATTATTTCTCGCGGGTAACTATAATAGAATGCCAAGAAAATAGGGACTTTTCCTGCAATTATGATGAACGGCTTAAAAATGATTTGTGTATATTATTTTTCATCTGAGGGAGAAAGCTAAATATAAATGTTATGGAATGCTTCATCATCACCGACATTTTTTTAATAGTTGATAACTGGCTATATAGTCTTATAGGCACCTTTTTCTAAGGTTGAACATTCCTATACCATTTCATCTGTTTTATCACTATGATATTTATTTCATTGGTTACAATATGAATGCAATTTTATTTACATAATATAGCTGTTCCTACGGTGCTGAAAAATTAAGGAGTTAATAATGAACGATACACTTTCTAATACCCAGCAATCACGTGAGACAATAGAATGTGATGTTCTTATTGTGGGAGCAGGACCCGCCGGATTATCTGCAGCTCTTAAACTTAAATTACAGGCAAATGACGCAGGAAAAGAACTGTCCATTATCGTCCTTGATAAAGGAGCTGAGCCTGGTTCTCATATTCTCAGTGGGGCAGTCATGGATCCCCGAGCGCTGAATGAACTAATTCCTGATTGGCAGGAAAGAGGCGCACCCATTAAACAGCCTGTTACTCAGGATAAATTACTGTTACTGACGAATGAAAAATGTATTAATTTGCCGGATGCATTGATTCCTGATAATTTTCGCAACCATGGAAACTTTATCGTAAGCCTCGGTAATCTCATTAAATGGCTCGCCGGTCAGGCAGAAACGTCAGGCGTGGATATTTATGCAGGCTTTTCGGCAACTGAGATACTGTATGATCAGGATACTAACATTATCGGTGTAGTAACTGGTGATATGGGACGTCATCGGGATGGCAGCAAGAAAGAGGGGTTCCAGAGTGGAATAGAAATTCTGGCAAAATATACAATTTTTGCCGAAGGGGCCCGCGGTAGTCTGGCTAAAGAACTGATCAAAAAATTTCATCTTGATACAGGCAAAGCACCCCAGAGTTTTAGCATAGGCATAAAAGAGTTGTGGGAGGTTCCATCAGACCAGTCCCACCCGGGGCTTGTAATTCACACCACAGGTTGGCCTCTGGATAAAGAGTCGTTTGGGGGTGGGTTTCTCTATCATCTTAATGATAATAAAATTGCACTAGGTTTGGTTGTGGGACTTGATTATTCAAATCCCTGGTTAAGCCCTTTTCAGGAAATGCAGCGCCTGAAAACACACCCTTCTATACGCAAATACATTGACCGGGGTAAGCGTATTGGTTATGGCGCAAGAGCAATCAATAACGGCGGGATTGCGTCTATGCCTGATCCCTGTTTACCTGGTGGTCTGCTGATTGGTTGTAATGCCGGTACGCTCAATGCAAGTAGAATCAAGGGCATCCATACAGCTATCAAAAGTGGCATGATAGCGGCTGACGCTATATTTAATGCTTTGCTGGACAACAGGAAAAACGACATACTGACAGAATATCAAACATTACTGCGACAGAGCTGGCTTTGGCAGGAACTGGAAAATGGTAGTAATTTCAAACCCTGGTTTAAAAAAGGGCGTGTGATAGGTTTTATCATGACTGGCATTGAGCATTGGCTGCTTCCCCGAATGGGTATAAAAAAAATCCCCTGGCGTGTAAAAAATAACCGACCGGACAATATCACTCTGCAACCGGCCAACAAAAGCCAGAAAAAACTGTACGACAAACCTGACGGTAAACTGACGTTTGATATTTTGTCATCCGTCTATCTCAGTAACACCTGGCATGATGACGACCAGCCAGTACATTTGAAAATCAGTGATCAGAATATCCCTATATCCATTAATCTGGATATTTATGGTGGCCCCGAAGAACGATATTGCCCTGCCGGAGTATATGAATTTTTACAGGATAGTGAAACACAAAACATGCGTCTGCAAATAAATTCACAGAACTGTATTCACTGTAAAGTTTGTGACATTAAAGATCCTAAACAAAATATAACCTGGACTACGCCTGAAGGTGGCAACGGACCAAATTATACAGGGATGTAACGCTATCACTCAGTCTGAGCTGTGAGCATAGTAACCAGTTTTTGTGTGAAGCCGGGTAATTTGTCAAAGCTTCTGGCGCAGATTTGTAATTTTCTTAATGACCAAAATTCATCAAGATCAATAATCGAAAATTCATGCAACTGACGCAAACGGGATGCAGCAGAGTGAGGCATTATACCAATGCCCACTTTTGCTTCAACCATACGGCAAAATGTTTCAAAGTTGCCGACCTGTATTCTAATTTTCAGTTTAGATGGTACTAGTTCTGCCTTTTTTCGGATAAATTCAAACATTCCTGTCCCTTCAGGCAGGCTGATTTGTTCATATTGAATTAATTCATGAAAGGTCACGCTTTTTCTGTCAGCAAAGGGATGGTCTGTCGCGGTGATAAGCACTAGCCTATCAGTACGGAACGGCAGTATTTCAAGATTATCTGTTGTAATATTACCAGCAACAATTCCGAGATCAGTTTTCCCCTCAATAACAGAACGTACAATTTCCGGACTTGGATACTCCCTGAGATCAATATTCACATCGTTATATAGTGTAAGGAAATGGCTCAACAATGGGGGGAGATACTCTGCAATAGCAGTTATACTGGAAAATATTCTGACATGTCCTTTGATGCCTTTAACATGCTCCTGCATATCGCTACGTAACATTTCCATCTGATTCACAATAAGGCTGGCGTGGTGTTTAAATGTTTCACCAGCAGAGGATAACGTTATCCCCTTGCTACTACGATACAGCAATCTCAGATTGATACTCTGTTCAAGATTACGTATACGCACGCTACCAGATGCGGCAGACATGTAAGTTTTTTCCGCTCCACGTGTTAAGCTCCCTTCTTCACTGATAGCAAGGAATAATTTTAAATCTTTTATATCAAAGTGCATCGTTGTGGCTCATAATTAACGTATAATACAGTGTGCTGCTTTTTTATAGACTCAGTCAGACTGAGTATTTCGGCCTATCCGAATTCCTGTCACGTCGAGATAACTACAAAATGTAGGCTGACGGTGTCACCGCCCTACCATGATCCGGGGCGGATCTGGTAGGACGCTGGTGACCGCTGACAGGGGGTCAGGTCAGACATATTGTCGGAACCGTTGTAACGTAGATGCTAATACCTGCTCCCCGTGGTCATCAGGTTAACCCGTTTACAGCGGTTTTTTCAGCCCCGGCAGATTTATCATAAACTGATCACCGTAAATATGTGGAATCAGCCAAGTAAAGAACAGATTGGCAAACGCCACCACAAACAATGATACGCCTCCATAGGTCAATAAAGCGCATACAAGAATAATCATCGGCATGGCTTTGTTCTGGCCCACCATACAGGTCACAGCACTGACAATTGAGTAGTAAAAACCAGCAAATTCAATCAGCTTGCCAAATACTGCACCCAGCAGAAAGACAGGAAAATAAAGTTTTACAAAACCGATCAACTTATCCATAAATATATCACTGAAAACCGGGGCGACCGTCACTGGACGGGTGAACAGAACTGCGCCAAGTGCTACCAGCGGAGCAAAAAGGATCACACTGTAACCACGATAAGCGACCAGCATCAGTAATGAATACATTCATTGTCTTATCTCGCTTGCATGACTACCCATTTTATCCATGTTATGCAACAGCTTGTGTCATATTTTTCTGATCTCCATTTTAGATCAGACAGGCTATTACTCAGGGATTCCGGCGCGAAGAATGGAACATACTCTAAAAAGTACTCGGCGGATTCAAGTCGGTATCACTCCGTTAATAATCTTTATTCTCGACCCGCTGCATGTTGATTTTACGGTTAAACGCCGTTCTCTTATTCATCGCAGGAGTAAACCATCATGACATGCAGTGAAATCCCCAGAAAACGATCATGTATTCAATCGGTGATTATCGTTTCGAATACCGACTTTTATCGCAGGATTTATGATGGTTAAAGTCGATGTGAAATGCCCGTTTTGCGCGCAAACGGCATCCGTTAAAAAGTATGGTCCGGGGAGTGCAGGGCACCAGCATTACCGCTGTCAGGCATGTTGCCGCAGCTTTCAGGTCGACTATGAATACCGCGCCTGTCAGCCCGGCATGAAAGAGCAGGTTGTTGATCTTGCCATGTACAATGCCGGTATTCGTAATCCGCAGGGACTGGCAGTCAATCCCTGGAGCGGCGCGCTATGGCTGCATGAACACGGTCTGCGCGGTGGCGATGAAATTAACATACCGAAAAAAGGCAAAAATTATGGCTGGCCGCTGGCCACATGGGGCGCTAACTATAGCGGTCTGAAAGTGTCGGAAGCCAAAGGTAAAATTGTCGCGGGGGCGGAGCAGCCGGTTTATTACTGGAAAGATTCTCCGGCAATTAGCGGGATGGCCTTTATATCAGCGACGTTTTTGTGCCGTGACGGCATAAACTGTTTATCGGCGCGCTAAAAGATAAAGAGGTTATTGTGATGCGCGTTAATGGCAATACGGTGACGGAAGAAGACTGTATTTTGTGTGACAGAAAGCAACGTATCTACGATGTGCGTGTCGGACCTGACGGCTACTTATATGTGTTAACCGATGAGTCCGACGGGCAGTTACTCAAGGTAAGTCCTTCACTTGAGGCCGCGGCTACGCGTTAGGTGACTGGGATCATCACCACTTTGCGAAAAGCAGGGCGCTCGGTAAGCTGTTGATACCAGCGTTCCAGATTCGGGCGCGGCGTCCATTTCAGACCCACGTTCAGCAGGTTATAGACGAAAGGCGCAATAGCGATATCACCGGTGCCAAAGTTATCCCCGGAGAACCACGGCTGGTGGGCCAGAGCATCATCAAGAAGCGCAAACAGGCCATCACACTTTTCGATACCAGCTTCAATTGCCGCCTGGTCGCGTTTTTCCGGCGGGGTTCTGACCAGTCCCATCAGGATCACACGGTGCGCCGGGCTTAACGTTTGATTCGCCCAGTCCATCCATTTTTCGCCCTCCGCACGCCGCGCCGGATTATCAACCCATAGCCGGTTCTGGCCGTATTGCGCCGCCAGATAGCGGACAATGGCATTGGATTCCCACAATAACAGGTCGGTTTCATCATCTTTAAGCAGCGGCACCAGTCCATTGGGATTCATCGCCAGATAGTCGGCATCCTGGTTAACGCCGAATTTTCCGCCTGCCAGAATTTGATCGTATGGCAGTTCCAGCTCTTCAAGCGTCCACAACACTTTTTTAACATTAGTCGAGTTGTTCCGGCCCCACAGCGTAATCATATTAACCCCTTCTGTTTTATCAGGATGATGACAGTAATCGGCCTACCGTGAGATAAACCTAACATTTACACAATGGTCTGTAAAAAAATCGTTATGAAGGAAGCGTAACGGGATGTTATTGCATAAACTTTAAAAACTTTACCAAGTTACGGTTTCTTTAACGTCGTGAGTGCGTTATTACTCACCGCACTTATTACACGGTGGTGTGACGTGTGTTTTTGGAATGGATACTCGGGTGGTACTATGACGCAATACGCTTCTTCCCTTCGTAGCCTCGCGGCAGGTTCGGTTCTCTTATTCCTTTTCGCTTCGCCTGTAAAGGCAGAGGAACAAACGATCGCGCCGCCGGGCGTTGATGCGCGAGCCTGGATCTTAATGGATTACGCCAGCGGTAAAGTACTGGCGGAAGGTAATGCCGATGAGAAACTTGACCCTGCCAGTTTGACAAAAATTATGACCAGCTACGTAGTGGGCCAGGCGCTGAAGGCAGGGAAAATCAAGCTGACCGATATGGTAACGGTGGGCAAAGATGCCTGGGCGACGGGGAACCCGGCGCTACGTGGGTCGTCGGTGATGTTTCTGAAGCCAGGCGATCAGGTGTCTGTTGCGGATCTTAATAAAGGCATCATCATTCAGTCAGGTAATGATGCCTGTATCGCGCTTGCCGACTACGTCGCCGGAAGCCAGGAGTCCTTTATCGGCCTGATGAATGCCTATGCGAAACGACTGGGATTAACGAATACAACCTTCCAGACGGTACACGGTCTTGATGCGCCAGGGCAGTTCAGTACCGCTCGCGATATGGCGTTGCTCGGCAAGGCCTTGATTCACGATGTGCCTGACGAATACGCCATTCATAAAGAGAAAGAATTTACTTTTAATAATATTCGTCAACCGAACCGCAACCGCCTGTTGTGGAGCACCAATCTGCATGTCGACGGCATGAAAACGGGGACAACGGCTGGCGCTGGGTATAACCTTGTCGCCTCCGCCACTCAGGGCGATATGCGTCTGATCTCTGTCGTGCTGGGGGCGAAAACGGACCGTATTCGTTTTAATGAGTCAGAAAAACTGTTGACCTGGGGTTTCCGCTTCTTTGAAACGGTCACGCCGATTAAACCTGACGCGACATTCGTGACGCAACGGGTCTGGTTTGGCGATAAGCCTGAGGTCAATTTGGGGGCGGGCGATGCGGGGTCTGTGACGATTCCGCGTGGGCAGCTTAAAAACCTGAAGGCCAGCTTTACGTTGAACGAACCACAGCTCACGGCGCCGTTGAAGAAAGGGCAGGTTGTCGGCACCATCGATTTCCAGCTTAACGGAAAATCCATTGAGCAACGCCCGTTAATGGTGATGGAAAACGTCGAGGAGGGGGGATTTTTCAGCCGGATGTGGGATTTTGTGCTGATGAAACTCCATCAGTGGTTTGGCAGTTGGTTCTCGTAAAATAACCCCGTTGCCGGGTGCGCGTCGCATCCGGCAACGGGCGGTTAATACATCAGAGTAATTTGTTGCGCTTTAGCGTAGGCCACAAAGGCCTCATCGGGACGGCGGTCGCTGATAATCGTATCAAAGCGTGATAATTCCCCCATCCGCGCCGGACGTACCTTGCCGAATTTACTGTGATCCACCACCAGTACATGGCACTGTGCCATCGTCATGGCCCAATGTTTTACCGGCAGCTCTTCCAGATTAAAGCAGGTAGCGCCTTTACTGGTATGAACGCCGGCGGCGGAATAAAACGCGATATCCGGACAAATATTGTTTAAGGTTTCATGGAAATCAAGCGGTTTGAAAATGGCGTTGCTGGCGTGAAACTCCCCGCCGCTGAGGATAGCGCGGCAATGGGGTTTGTCCTGCAGCGCCAGGAAGGTATTAAGTGAATAGCACACCGCCGTAAAGGGAAGGTCATTATCAATGGCTTCAATGATCCACGGCGTGGTGGTGCCACAGTCAATAAATACCGTCTGATGCGCTTGTACCAGGCCTGCAGCCAACTGAGCGGCTCGGCGTTTTTCTTCCACCAGACGAGATTTTTGATCGCTTAACAGATAATGACTGGCGCTGCGGGGCTCCAGTACGATATAGCCGCCCAGCAACACGACAGGCGCGCTTTTATGGTTCAGGTCGCGACGAATGGTCATTTCAGAGACGCCCAACAGGGTCGCGGCTTCTTTAAGGTGAAGTTTATCGCTGCGTTTTAAGGCCTGCAGCAATTGACCAATACGCTCGTCGCGTCGCGTTTCCATAGTTCCCCTGGAGAGTTAAATAAGCGCTCCGCACCATACAGAGCGCTTAATATTACTCTTTTTTTCGCTGTTTAGTCACGTACCCAGCCTTTTCGAATGGGCAACGCGAAACAGAAACGGTAACAACGTTGCAGCGCCTGGTAGAGCGGCGCGCCGTACCATTGCCAGATCAGCTGTGCGCTCAGGCAGCCAAGCATCGCTACCAGCAGCGCGCCAATCATATCTAACGGCCAGTGTACGCCGAGATAGACGCGCGACCAGGCGATGGTAATGGCTATCGCCATCATCACGATGCCTGACCAGAGGCGGTGCCAGAACAAAAACGCCAGCGCAAAGGTAAAAATCACCGTACCGTGATCGCTGGGGAACGAGTCATCGGCGGCATGATGCAGGAAGTTATAGCCGATATGATCGACAAATGGACGGTCGTGCGGGAAAAGGTGTCCCATTGTCCAGGAGACCGCCAGACTGATAATCAGCGCGATGCCAATTTTAACGATCAGCTGACGCTGGGCGCAGACCCGATCGCGGGGACCCCACAGCCAGAGTACAACGGCTAAGAGCGGGACGATGTTGATAAGATCTTTGGCGATAAAGATAGCGAGCGAAATTGTCCACTGCGCGGAATCAGGCGTGGCGTTAATAAAATAAAACAGCGAGTTGTTAAGGTTTTCCAGCATAACATCCAGGCTCGGAGCAATGAAATCAAAAGGGATAGCCAGCTCATCCCCGTGCAAACTGAGCATAAATGCAGCGTAACAGGGAGGAAAAGCAGTATTGTCTTATTTGGCGGCAACATGAAGAGATTTAAGACAATGGCATAAAATAATGTCGATGATAACGGCGCAAACTTAAATTAACCTTAAAGTACGCAAGCGCTAAGTGGCTTTCTGTAAAAATGTGCGCTATTTCCCTTGCAGCCTCATAATTCGCTATCTCAGTTCCCCGACTTTCATTACACTCTGCGCGGTTTTTATTGGCGAAGAGATGGTATGCAGAATCGTTTACAATCAGGCGGCAGGCTGGGACGTCAGGCGTTGCTTTTTCCTCTCTGTCTGGTGCTGTACGAATTTTCTACTTATATTGGCAACGACATGATCCAGCCGGGTATGCTGGCGGTGGTTGAGCAGTATCAGGCGGGCCTGGACTGGGTTCCGACGTCCATGACCGCTTATCTGGCGGGCGGTATGTTCTTACAGTGGCTGCTTGGTCCGTTGTCTGACCGGATTGGCCGTCGTCCCGTGATGCTGGCGGGCGTCGTGTGGTTTATTGTCACCTGCCTGGCGACGTTACTGGCGAAAAACATCGAACAATTTACCTTCCTGCGTTTTTTGCAAGGGATTAGCCTGTGTTTTATCGGCGCTGTAGGGTATGCCGCGATTCAGGAATCCTTTGAGGAGGCGGTGTGTATAAAAATTACCGCGCTGATGGCGAACGTGGCGTTAATCGCGCCGCTACTGGGACCACTGGTTGGGGCGGCATGGGTGCATGTTCTGCCGTGGGAGGGGATGTTTATTTTATTTGCCGCACTGGCCGCTATCGCCTTTTTCGGGCTACAGCGCGCAATGCCGGAGACCGCCACGCGGCGGGGCGAAACGTTGTCATTTAAGGCGCTGGGCCGGGATTATCGGCTGGTGATAAAAAACCGGCGGTTCGTCGCAGGGGCGTTAGCGCTGGGATTTGTCAGCCTGCCGCTGTTGGCCTGGATTGCGCAGTCGCCGATTATCATCATTAGCGGCGAACAGCTCAGCAGCTATGAATATGGTCTGCTACAGGTGCCCGTTTTTGGCGCGCTCATTGCCGGTAATCTGGTGTTGGCGCGTTTAACCTCCCGACGTACGGTTCGCTCGCTGATCGTGATGGGCGGCTGGCCTATCGTCGCGGGGCTGATCATCGCCGCGGCGGCGACGGTGGTTTCATCCCATGCTTATTTATGGATGACGGCGGGATTAAGCGTATACGCTTTTGGCATTGGGCTGGCGAATGCCGGACTGGTGCGTCTGACGCTCTTCTCCAGCGATATGAGTAAAGGAACGGTCTCGGCGGCGATGGGAATGCTACAAATGCTGATTTTTACCGTTGGCATTGAAGTAAGTAAACACGCCTGGTTAAGCGGCGGCAATGGGCTATTTAGCCTGTTTAATCTGGCAAACGGTATTCTTTGGCTACTGCTGATGCTGGTCTTCTTAAAAGATAAGCGGACGGGGAATTTGCAAACAGTCTGAGAGAGCGGCTACGCCTGATAAGCTTTCTGTTATCAGGCATAGAGAGGTATCCGCTAGACGTTGAACGGCGGCTCGTTGTTTAATACGCTGTCGATAATATCCAGCACGCCTTCCTGGTTGTTCGATCCGGCGCGGTATTTCGCCGCCGCCGCGACCGCTTCGCTGGCGTGCGACATGGCAAAACTAAACCCGGCCTGACGCAGCATCTCAATATCGTTGCCGCCGTCGCCGAAGACCACCACTTCACTATCATGAATGCCCCAGCGCTGCTGTAACAGACGCAGGCCGTTGGCTTTATGCACGCCGGGAATTATTAAATCAATACTGCCATAGCCGGTATGAACAGGGACCATGATATCGCCAATGGCGTCGTGCAGCGCCGCCTGTACTTCCGGTATCCGTTCATCGGTAATATTAAGGCCGAATTTGAAAAAGACATCGTTGATATTATTAAAATTATCCACAAACTCCAGACGATGATAATACATTGCCGCAACGGCTTTTAACGCATCGTTATACCGTTTCAGCGTGTAGGCGCTGTTTTTTCCACAGGCGATAATCTCCACATCGGCGCGTGTGAGCAGGTGTTCGACAACCGTCTGGAAGTCGGCTTTTGTCAGCTCGCCGTTAAAAATATCCTCTCCTTCGCTGACCACCCAGCCGCCGTTTTCCGCGACAAAAGCGATTTCGTGCGCAATTTCCGGAAAGAAGGAGATTAACTGGTAATACTGGTTGCCGCTGGCCACGACAAAGCGAATGCCTTGCCGCTTCATGTGTTGGTACTGCGCCATAAACCGGTCACGGTTATAGGTTTTTTGATCGCTCAGAAAAGTGCCGTCCATGTCGACGGCGATTAATTTGATACTCATGCGTTATGCTCCATCACCGGTTGCGGAGTCGATACAGGTTTGGCGACGGCCTTCGCCACCAGCGCCGCCAGAATAACCAGCGCCAGCACAACCATCATGGCGCTGCGTAATCCATAGTGCTCTCCCAGATAGCCCAACAGCGGCGGCCCGACCAAAAACGCCAGATAGCCGGTCGTGGCGACAACGCTCACGCGCGTCGGCGCGTCGGGACCGGTATCGCTGGCGGCGGAAATGGTCAGCGGGAAGCCGAGCGAAGCGCCTAAGCCCCAAAGAATGACCGAGACGCCGGCAACCCAGTCGCTATCGACAAAAATAATCAGACCAATGCCCAGCGCTCCCATCAACGCGCTGGCGCGAACAACCGTCACCCGGCTATAGCGGTCAATAAACCAGCCGCCGGTAAAGCGGCCAACGGTCATACCTAGCGTGAAACCGGCGTAGATCAGAGAGCCGGAGGTTGGGCTAAAACCGTGTCCGTCTACCATCAGTAGCGGCAGCCAGTCATTCGCAGAGCCTTCGGCGAATGCCATTGCCAGCACCACCACGCCAATAAGCAAAAGCTGGATGTCCCGATAAAAAGGTAATCCTTTTTCCTGAAGGTGAGCATCTTCCGATGCGTTTTTACCCGTACCGTCAGGGATCGCCCGAATGGCGATAAAAATGGGCGCGATCGCCACGGCAGCCGCGAGGATGATATGGATGTTAGCCGGGACGCTTAATGCGGTTAACGCCATGCCGACACCAGCGCCCGCCAGCGTGCCGAAACTGTAGAAACCATGCATCATCGGCAGAACGGTTTTATTCAGCTCGCGTTCGACCGCCGCGCCTTCGACATTAATCGCCACTTCGGCGGCGCCAAAACTGGCGCCGAAAACGGCTAATCCAAGGGCAAAAATCAGTGGCGAGGCGCACCACAGCGCGACGCTAAGAATAACCATCCCGGTTACTGCGCAGGTCATCGTCGTGCGAATAACCTTTCGGGTGCCAAATCGTTTCACCAGCCAGGCGGAACAAAGAATACCGCTCATTGAACCGATAGAAAGCCCGAATAAGACCGCCCCCATTTCCGCGGTAGAGACGGAAAGAATATCCCGAATAGCAGGCGTTCGGGTTGCCCAGGAGGCCATCAGCAGTCCGGGTAAAAAGAAGAACATAAACAGCGCCCAGGTACGGCGTTTTAAGGCGTTACGTGAGGAGAGGACGGTCATAGCGTCAGGCCAGAAAATAGAAGCGAGAGGTAAACATTAGCAAGCTTGTGTACATTTGTACATATCGTCGTCATACTTCGTTGTGCAGACAGTTTTTACTGTCTATTTTTTCAGCGTAAGCGGCAGGCTACTATAGCCTGCATCCTGAATGAGATGTGGAACTCATCATGAAAGAAAATGCCGTAAGACGCGCCAATGATCCTAAGCGACGGGAAAAAATAATTCAGGCCACACTGGAAGCGGTAAAGACCTATGGCGTTCATGCCGTGACGCACCGGAAAATCGCCGCTATCGCTCAGGTGCCGCTTGGCTCGATGACCTACTATTTTGCCGGTATGGATGCGTTATTGAGTGAAGCTTTTACACTTTTCACCGAGAACATGTCGCGTCAATACCAGGATTTTTTTGCGCAGGTGACGGATGCGGAGGGGGCGTGCCAGGCGATAACGGAAATGATTTACGGCTCGCAGGTTACGACGCCGGATAATATGGCGTTAATGTATCAGTTATATGCCTATGCCAGCGATAAGCCAGCGTTAAAAATAGTCATGCAAAACTGGATGCAGCGTAGCCAGAATACGCTGGCGCAGTGGTTTGACGCGCAGACCGCCCGCGCACTGGATGCGTTTATCGAGGGGATGACGCTGCATTTTGTAACGGATCGAACGCCGCTGGCGCGTGAAGCGATTTTACAGATGGTAAAGCGAATCGCCGGAGAGTCAATGTCGTGTCACTCTGCGTCGGGCAACAAAAAACCCACCAACCTTGAACCGAAATGGCGGGGTTGATGGGCTCCACAAAATGGGGACATCAAAGAAAAGCAGTGGCAATAGGTATGACTGATGCTTTAACGAAAAGTTCGACCTATTGGCAAAATTTTTTCACTTAAAGGCAAACTTCAGTTTTATCCTAACCCCGGCCAGATGATGACAATAAGCGTCCCCGCCAGCGTTAGCAGAACGTTGGCGATGGCGTAAGTCCCCGCATAACCCAGCGCTGGAATATTGCTGCGCGCCGTATCGCTAATGATTTCCATCGCCGGGGCGCAGGTACGCGCGCCCATCATGGCGCCGAACAGCAGCGCCCGGTTCATGCGCAGCACATAAGCGCCAAACAAGAAGCAGATCACCACCGGTACCAGGCTGACGACAAGCCCGGCGATCAGCATTTGTCCGCCGACCGCGCCCAGACCGTTGCTGATACCGCTGCCGGCGCTTAAACCAACGCCGGCCATAAATACCATCAAGCCGAATTCTTTCACCATGTTAAGCGCGCCCTGCGGAATATAACCAAAGGTAGGGTGGTTAGCGCGCAGGAAACCGAGCATGATCCCGGCGAACAGCAATCCGGCCGCGTTGCCGATGCCGAAACTAAAATTGCTGAACTGGAAGGTAATCATCCCGATCATTAACCCGATGATAAAAAAAGCGCAGAAGGCGAGCAGGTCCGTCACCTGGCTATGGATCGAAATAAAACCAATGCGATCGGCGATGGTTTTTACGCGTCTGGCGTCGCCGCTCACCTGTAGCACGTCGCCTTTATTCAGCACGACGTTATCGTCGATAGGCATTTCGATCTGGCTGCGGATGACGCGGTTAAGGAAGCAGCCATGATCGGTCAGCTTGAGCTGAGCGAGGCGGCGACCGACCGCATTGTGGTTTTTCACCACAATTTCTTCCGTTACGATGCGCATATCAAGCAGATCGCGATCAAACACTTCCTTACCATTACGGAAGCTGGGATCGAGCCTGGCGTGCGCGTCCGGATAGCCGACCAGCGCAATCTCATCGCCCATTTGCAGCACCGCATCGCCATCCGGGTTCGCCAGAATACCGTTACGACGAATACGTTCGATATAGCAACCTGTCTGGCGGTAAATACCCAGCTCGCGCAGGTTTTTTCCGTCAGTCCAGGCCACCAGTTCCGGACCAACCCGATAGGCGCGGATAACCGGCAAATAAACTTTGCGATTAGCATCGGTATCCAGACCGCGCTCGCGAGCAATTTGCTGGGCGCTGGTTTGCAAATCCTGATGCTGTAGTTTAGGCAAGTAGCGCGCGCCCACGATCAGACTGACTAGCCCAATCAGATAGGTCAGGGCATAACCCAGGCTCAGATTATCAAGAGCGGAGGAAAGTTGGGTGCTGGCGATGCCGGAATGTCGCAGGGTATCGCCTGCGCCAACCAGCACGGGCGTGGATGTCATTGAGCCGGCCAGCATACCGGCCGTCAGGCCGATATCCCAGCCGAATAGCTTACCAAGGCCTAAGGCGATTAGCAGAGCGCTACCGACCATGACCAGGGCAAGCATCAGATAATTTTTACCGTCGCGAAAAAAAATCGAAAAAAAGTTGGGGCCAGCCTCGACGCCGACACAAAAAATAAACAGCATAAATCCCAGATTTAGCGCGTCGGTGTTAATACTGAAGTGTTGCTGCCCTAATAATAGAGAGACCACTAAAACGCCAATGGAATTACCAAGTTGGACTGAACCCAGACGTAACTTGCCAAGACACAGGCCAAGAGCCAGGACCACAAATAATAACAGGATGTAATTCCCATTTAACAAATCTGCGACGTTTATATTCACGGAGACTAACTTCTTGTTTACGAGTAAGCTGTTGAAAGAAATGGTAATTTACGCTACTGTTTTTATCATGAATTAAGGGTGCAATCGTATTGCATACAGCATCCAAATAAAAACAACACAACAATATATCCTGCTAGTTTAATCTTATTGCGTACTAACGGCTATAAGAATCGTGCAGGTGTGTTTTTGGCATGGAATGCCACATGACTTTATCTGACTGGATGCCTCACGGCGGAAAGCGTGTTCGATAGAGAGTGTCAGGAGGAACGATTGAAACATAAACACGGGTGGGCAAGCGTTGTCTGCTGCTTTGTACTCTTTATTGTGGTGTGTCTTTCATTAACTATGCATGTACAAGGCGCTTTTCGCGCGGCAGGGCATCCTGAGATTGGACTGTTATTTTTTACGTTGCCTGGTGCGGTGGCCAGTTTTTGTTCTCACCGACGCGAGGTGATCCGACCGCTGATCGGGGCGATGCTGGCGGCGCCGTTTTGCCTGGTGTTAATGCGCGTGGTATTTATGCCTACCCGATCGTTTTGGCAAGAACTGGCGTGGTTATTTAGCGCCGTATTCTGGTGTGCGTTAGGCGCGCTCTGTTATTTGTTTATTAGCAGCCTGTTTAGCCACCGGCGAAAAAAACGCCAATAGCGCCCTCCGGCAGAGGGCGTTGCCAGAGCAATCAGGCGAAAAGATTCAGATTTTCTTTTGCCCATGCTTCAAAATCCGTACAGCCGCCGATATGTTTTTGATCGACAAAAATCTGCGGTACGGTTTCTACAGGTTTACCTACGGTTTTTTCCAAATCCGCTTTAGTAATGCCTTCAGCATGGATATCAATATAGCGGTAGTTGAAATCGTCGCGTTCTTTGCTCAGTTTTTCCGCCAACTCTTTTGCACGCACGCAATAAGGGCACCCTGGGCGGCCAAAAATAACAGTAAACATATCTCTCCTCGAACATAAAGCCAGACGGCGAACAGGTGTTATCATGCCGCGATTTACGGCAGATGAAAAGCAGGTTACGCCTGTTCCTTTGATAACCCAGGGCTATATCTGTTAAGCACGCCGGACCAGAACGTTCTACACTGTGCGTCAGTTAACCGGGAGGCTTGATATGCGCACGATTGGCGTGTTACCCAAAAGCATACTGATACTGGAATGCCTCGGTATGATTTTGCTGGCGCTTGCTCTGCTATCGCTTAATCATTACCTTACGCTGCCCGCGCCGTTCAATACGCCGCTGGCTGGCGTATTGATGGTTTTCCTCGGCGTCGTGTTGATCCTCCCCGCCGCGGTGGCGATGATGTGGCGTATTGCGCAGTTACTGGCGCCGCAGTTGATGAAACGTCCACCCGACATTTCTTCCCGTTCAGATAGAGAAAAGCATAATGAGTCCGACCATTGAACTTCTTTGTGGCCATCGTTCTATTCGCCATTTCACCGATGAACCCGTGACTGACGCGCAGCGAGAGGCCATTATTGCCGCCGCGCGCAGCACGTCCAGTTCCAGTTTTTTACAGTGCAGCTCTATTATCCGTATTACCGATCGGGCGCTGCGCGAGGCGTTAGTGCCCCTGACGGGCGGGCAAAAGCATGTGGCGCAGGCCGCTGAGTTCTGGGTATTTTGCGCCGATTTTAATCGTCATTTGCAGATCTGCCCTGACGCGCAGTTGGGGCTTGCCGAACAACTGCTGCTCGGTGTCGTCGATACGGCGATGATGGGGCAAAATGCGCTGACGGCGGCGGAATCACTGGGGTTAGGCGGCGTGTATATCGGCGGTATTCGTAACAATATTGAATCTGTTACCGAACTATTAAAATTGCCGAAGCATGTATTGCCGCTCTTTGGTCTGTGTTTGGGATGGCCTGCGGATAATCCGGATCTGAAACCGCGCCTGCCTGCCGAGCTTGTGGTTCATGAGAACCAGTATCAACCGCTTGATGAAAAGCTGCTGGCGCGCTATGACGAGCAGTTGGCTGAGTATTATCTGACCCGCGGCAGTAATACGCGACGCGATACCTGGAGCGATCATATCCGTCGCACCCTGATTAAAGAAAATCGCCCATTTATCCTTGAATATTTGCATAAACAGGGCTGGGCGACGCGCTAAAACCTGCGGGCCAGTGTATGATACGCGGGCTTTTCAGGGTTTTCAGCGAGGTGCAGGGTGAAAATTGCCATATTGTCCAGGGATGGAACGCTCTATTCTTGCAAACGTCTGCGCGAAGCGGCGATGCGGCGCGGCCATCTGGTCGAGATACTCGATCCTCTTTCCTGCTATATGAATATTAATCCGGCTGCGTCGTCGATCCATTACAAGGGGCGTCGTCTGCCCCATTTTGACGCCGTTATTCCCCGTATTGGTTCGGCCATTACCTTTTATGGTACCGCTGCGCTACGTCAGTTTGAGCTACTGGGTAGCTATCCGCTGAATGAATCCGTCGCCATTACCCGCGCGCGCGATAAGCTGCGATCGCTACAACTTCTGGCGCGCCAGGGGATCGATCTCCCCATTACCGGGATCGCCCATTCGCCGGATGATACCAGCGATCTTATTAAGATGGTTGGCGGGGTGCCGCTGGTCGTGAAGCTGGTAGAAGGCACGCAAGGGATCGGCGTGGTATTGGCGGAGACGCGTCAGGCTGCTGAAAGCGTTATTGATGCGTTTCGGGGGCTCAATGCCCATATCCTGGTTCAGGAATACATTGCCGAAGCTAAAGGATGCGATATTCGTTGTCTGGTCGTCGGCAATGAGGTTGTGGCGGCGATTGAGCGGTGCGCGAAAGCCGGTGATTTTCGCTCCAATCTTCATCGTGGCGGGGTGGCCAGCATCGCGACGATCACGCCCCGTGAACGGGATATCGCCATCAAAGCCGCACAGACGCTGGGGCTGGATGTGGCGGGCGTCGATATTTTACGCGCCGCGCGCGGGCCGCTGGTGATGGAGGTGAATGCCTCGCCGGGACTGGAAGGTATCGAAAAGACCACGGGCGTGGATATCGCGGGGCGAATGATTCAGTGGATAGAACGTCACGCTACGCCTGAATTTTGCCTTAAAATCGGCGGCTAATCGCAATCATGGATTCCGCCGTAGTACGAAGCACGCTTTTTGCGTAAGCTGTGCCGGTAATTTTTTCATCGTCATCGTAAGAGGTAGCACATTATTATGATATCACTGGTCGTTCCCACTCTGGATACGTTGCGTCAATGGCTCGACGACCTGGGCATGAATTTCTTCGAATGTGATACCTGCCAGGCGCTGCATTTGCCGCATATGCAGAATTTTGACGGCGTCTACGATGCTAAAATCGATTTGGTGGACAACACCGTTCTTTTTTCCGCGATGGCGGAGGTCAGGCCTTCCGCGTTGCTGCCGCTGGCGGCCGATCTCTCTGCTATTAACGCCAGTTCGTTGACGGTAAAAGCCTTTCTCGATATGCAGGATGATAATCTGCCAAAACTGGTTGTGTGCCAGTCTTTATCCGTTATGCAAGGCGTCACCTACGAACAGTTCGAATGGTTTGTTCGCCAAAGTGAAGAGCAGATTTCTATGGTGATCCTTGAGGCCGGGGCGCATCAGCTTCTGTTTAACGCGGAAGAAGACGCGCAAAAAACCAGCGCGGTTGACCATTTTCTTCACTGATCCCTCCCGATAATCAGGCAGTCGCTGCCAGCGCGGCTGCTGTTTACGTTTTTTTATGCTGCTGTTAACCTTTATTTAAAGAATTATTCACCTCCTTTCTGACCATTTCGCTTTATCACATAGACAAAACCTGCATAAAAAATTGATAAAAGGCGTTTTTTAATCTGGGCTATAGCCTCAAACCTTAGCTAAAGTTATTCTTGCGAAGCTTCTATAGCGAGCTTGATGGCAGGGAGGGCGACCTCTCTTCTTCATTTGTATCAAATGAAAAGGTATGCACATTTCAGGCATGTTTTAAACCACGCCTAATGGGTTCATTTGTTAACGGATTTCAGAAGGAAAGCGATGATGACCGCCTTAAAGAAAAAATGGCTATCGGGTCTGGTTGCGGGTGCTCTGATGGTCGTCTCTGTCGGCACGCTCGCTGCCGAACAAAAAACGCTGCACATTTATAACTGGTCAGATTATATCGCGCCGGACACGGTGGCGAACTTTGAAAAAGAGACCGGGATTAACGTTATCTATGATGTCTTTGACTCTAACGAAGTGCTGGAAGGCAAGTTAATGGCAGGCAGCACTGGGTTCGATCTGGTGGTGCCATCGGCCAGTTTTCTTGAGCGCCAGCTCACCGCGGGCGTTTTTCAGCCGCTGGATAAAAGCAAACTTCCCGGCTGGAAAAACCTCGATCCTGAACTGCTGAAACTGGTAGCGAAGCACGATCCTGACAACAAATACGCCATGCCCTATATGTGGGCCACGACGGGCATTGGCTATAACGTTGATAAAGTGAAAGCGGTGCTGGGGGATGATGCGCCAGTGAATAGCTGGGATTTAGTCCTCAAGCCGGAAAATCTGGAGAAGCTAAAAAGCTGCGGCGTCTCTTTCCTTGATGCGCCTGAAGAAATTTTTGCCACCGTGCTGAACTATCTGGGTAAAGATCCGAATAGCAGCAAAGCGGATGACTACACCGGCCCGGCAACCGATCTGTTGTTGAAGCTACGGCCAAACATTCGCTATTTCCACTCCTCGCAATACATTAACGATCTGGCTAATGGCGATACCTGTGTGGCCATCGGCTGGGCGGGCGATGTCTGGCAGGCCGCTAACCGGGCGAAAGAGGCGAAAAATGGCGTCAATATCTCTTTCTCGATCCCCAAAGAGGGGGCAATGGCGTTTTTTGATGTGTTTGCCATGCCGGCTGACGCCAAAAATAAAGACGAGGCCTACCAGTTCCTTAATTATCTGCTGCGCCCTGATGTGATTGCCCATATTTCCGATCACGTTTTCTACGCCAATGCGAATAAAGAGGCGACGGCGCTGGTCAGCCAGCAGGTGCGCGATAACCCGGGAATTTATCCGCCGGCGGATGTGCGGGCCAAGTTGTTTACCCTGAAAGTGCAGGAGCCGAAGATTGATCGCGTCCGCACCCGCGCATGGACGAAGGTGAAAAGCGGTAAGTAATTTATTAACGGTATGGCCTGATAAGCGTGCGCTATCGGGCATTCCACCGTTTGTATCGTTTGATTGTGTTATGCCGGAGAGCGCCTTGTGAATGATGTCCCCCACCGCCCGCAGGTGAAAACCCGTAAAGCGCTGACGCCGCTTCTGGAAATTCGCAACCTGACGAAGTCATTCGACGGGCAACATGCTGTCGATGATGTCAGTCTGACTATCTATAAAGGCGAGATTTTTGCCCTGCTGGGCGCGTCAGGTTGTGGAAAATCGACTCTGCTACGGATGCTGGCAGGTTTTGAACCGCCGAGCAGCGGGCAAATTATGCTCGACGGCGTCGATCTGGCGCATGTTCCGCCGTATCAGCGTCCAATTAATATGATGTTTCAGTCCTATGCGTTGTTTCCGCATATGACGGTAGAGCAGAACATCGCTTTTGGTCTGAAGCAGGACAAACTGCCGAAGGCGGAGATTACCAGCCGCGTCAATGAGATGCTGGGTCTGGTGCACATGCAGGAGTTTGCGAAACGTAAGCCGCATCAGCTTTCCGGCGGTCAGCGTCAGCGCGTGGCCCTGGCTCGCAGCCTGGCGAAACGTCCTAAGCTGCTCTTGTTGGATGAACCGATGGGCGCGCTGGATAAAAAATTACGCGACCGGATGCAGCTTGAAGTGGTGGATATCCTTGAGCGCGTCGGCGTGACCTGCGTCATGGTGACGCACGATCAGGAAGAAGCGATGACGATGGCGGGGCGCATTGCCATCATGAACCGTGGAAAATTTGTGCAAATTGGCGAACCGGAGGAGATTTACGAGCATCCGACGACCCGCTACAGCGCCGAATTTATCGGATCGGTAAATGTTTTTGAGGGCTTACTGAAAGCGCGTGAAGAGGACGGTCTGGTCATTGACGCGCCCGGTTTGGTTCATCCGTTAAAAGTCGATGCAGATGCCTCTGTCGTTGATAATGTGCCGGTATATGTGGCGCTACGTCCGGAAAAAATCATGCTGTGTGAGTCGCCGCCTGCCGATGGCTATAATTTCGCCGTCGGCGAAGTGGCGCATATTGCGTATCTCGGCGATCTGTCTATTTATCATGTGCGGCTAAAAAGCGGGCAGATGATCAGCGCTCAACTGCAGAATGCGCACCGTTACCGGAAAGGGTTACCGACCTGGGGCGATGAAGTGCGTTTGTGCTGGGAAGCGGATAGCTGCGTGGTCCTGACGGTATAAGGGGGAAACATGAGCACACTTGAACCTCCGGCACGCATCAGTAAACCTGGCGGCGCGGCGCTATGGTTGGCGCGGATGCAAATGAAACATGGGCGTAAGCTGGTTATTGCTTTGCCTTATATCTGGCTCATTCTGCTGTTTTTACTGCCGTTTCTTATCGTCTTTAAGATAAGCCTGGCGGAAATGGCGAGGGCGATCCCGCCGTATACCGATCTGCTGGAATGGGCTGACGGTCAGTTGTCGATTACGCTCAACCTCGGCAATTTTTTGCAACTGACCGACGATCCGCTTTATTTCGAAGCCTATCTGCAATCGTTACAAATTGCCGGTATTTCCACAATCTGCTGCCTGCTGTTGGGCTACCCGCTGGCGTGGGCGGTGGCGCACAGCAAGCCCTCCACGCGCAATATCCTGCTGCTGTTGGTGATCCTGCCCTCGTGGACATCTTTTTTAATACGCGTCTATGCCTGGATGGGCATTTTGAAAAACAACGGCGTGCTGAACAATGTGTTGCTGTGGCTAGGGGTTATCGATCAGCCGCTGACGATCCTGCACACTAACCTGGCCGTCTATATCGGCATTGTTTATGCTTATCTGCCGTTTATGGTTCTGCCCATTTATACCGCATTGACGCGCATTGATTATTCGCTGGTGGAAGCGTCGCTGGATCTCGGCGCCCGACCGCTGAAAACGTTTTTTAGCATCATTGTACCGCTCACCAAAGGCGGAATCATCGCCGGCTCGATGCTGGTTTTTATCCCGGCGGTGGGCGAGTTCGTGATCCCGGAACTGCTTGGCGGGCCGGACAGTATCATGATTGGTCGCGTTCTGTGGCAGGAGTTTTTCAATAACCGCGACTGGCCGGTGGCTTCTGCGGTCGCCATTATTATGTTGCTGCTGCTGATAGTACCGATCATGTGGTTCCATAAACATCAGCAAAAAAGTGTGGGGGAGCACGGATGAATAACTTACCGGTCGTTCGCTCGCCCTGGCGCATTCTGATTCTGGTGCTGGGGTTTACTTTTCTCTATGCGCCGATGTTAATGTTGGTGATTTACTCGTTTAACAGTTCGAAGCTGGTGACGGTGTGGGCGGGATGGTCGACGCGCTGGTATGGCGAGCTCTTTCGGGATACCGCCATGATGAGCGCAGTGGGCCTAAGCCTGACAATTGCCGCCTGCGCGGCGACGATGGCGGTGGTGCTCGGTACCATTGCCGCGGTGGTGATGGTGCGATTTGGACGGTTTCGCGGCGCAAACGGCTTTGCGTTTATGATCACCGCGCCGCTGGTGATGCCGGATGTGATTACCGGGCTGTCGCTGCTGCTGCTGTTTGTCGCGCTCGGTCATGCTATCGGCTGGCCCTCCGATCGCGGGATGCTGACCATCTGGTTGGCGCACGTCACTTTCTGTACCGCCTACGTGGCAGTGGTGATCGCTTCGCGATTACGCGAACTGGATCGTTCGATTGAAGAGGCGGCGATGGATCTTGGCGCGGCGCCGTTGAAGGTCTTTTTCGTCATTACGTTACCGATGATCATGCCAGCGGTGATCTCGGGCTGGCTGTTGGCCTTTACGCTTTCCCTTGACGATCTGGTGATTGCCAGCTTCGTTTCCGGTCCCGGCGCCACCACGCTACCGATGCTGGTTTTCTCCAGCGTGCGCATGGGCGTGAACCCGGAAATCAACGCGCTGGCGACGTTAATCCTCGGCGTGGTAGGAATCGTCGGATTTATTGCCTGGTACCTGATGGCGCGAGCGGAAAAACAGCGGATTCGCGATATCCAGCGTGCAAGACGCGGCTGAAGCCACTAAAATCTTCCACTATGGCAATGCGTTGCCGCGCGGGTCGCGGCATCATTTTCAGGGAAGACATTCATTGGGATTTATAAAGCAATCAACCTCATCACATGCCCGTTTAAATGTGCCTACGCTGGTGCAGGTTGCGGCTATGGCGATTATTTTGATTCGCGGTCTCGATGTGCTGATGATTATGAATACCCTCGGCATACGCGGGATGGGCGAGTTTATTCATCGCAGTGTGCAGACGTGGAGCTTAACCCTTGTCTTTCTGGCAAGCTTAGTGCTGGTCTTTGTTGAAATTTATTGTGCGTTTTCGCTGGTGAAAGGCCGTAGCTGGGCGCGCTGGGTGTACCTGGCGACACAAATTATTGTGAGCGGATATCTGTGGGCGGCGTCGTTAGGCTACGGGTATCCGGAGTTGTTTAGCATCGCGGGAGAATCGAAGCGTGATATCCTGCATTCCCTGGTCATGCAAAAACTCCCCGATCTTTTAATTCTGTTTCTGCTGTTTATTCCCGCTCCCAGCCGTCGGTTCTTCCGGCTGCAATAATGTGTATAATCGTCGCCCCGGATAATATGAAGGTTTTTTGGTATGCAGTGCGCACTCTATGACGCGGGTCGCTGCCGTTCCTGTCAATGGATTACGCAGTCGGTTAACGAACAACTTTCCGCAAAAACAGCCGATTTACATCGTTTGCTGGCCGGGCTGCCTGTTGAACAGTGGTGCGCGCCGATTGGCGGCCCGGAACAGCATTTCCGCAACAAAGCGAAAATGGTCGTGAGCGGTAGTGTAGAAAAACCGCTCTTCGGGATGCTGCATCGCGACGGTACGCCGGTCGATCTTTGCGGCTGCCCGCTGTATCCCGCCTCCTTTGCCCCCGTATTCAGCGCGCTAAAACCTTTTATTGCCCGTGCCGGACTCACGCCTTATAACGTGGCGCGAAAACGCGGCGAACTGAAATACCTGTTGCTGACGGAAAGTCAGTTCGATGGCGGCATGATGCTACGCTTCGTGTTGCGTTCAGAAACCAAACTTACGCAACTGCGCGCGGCGTTACCGTGGCTGCGTGCGCAACTGCCGCAGCTCAGGGTGATCACCGCAAATATTCAGCCGGTACATATGGCGATTATGGAAGGGGAGACGGAAATCTACCTGACGGATCAGCAGGCGCTGGCGGAACGTTTTAACGATGTGCCGCTGTGGATTCGTCCGAAAAGTTTCTTTCAGACCAACCCTACGGTCGCCAGCCGATTATATGCGACGGCGCGCGACTGGGTAGGACAACTGCCGGTACGCCATATGTGGGATCTTTTTTGCGGAGTGGGCGGATTCGGCCTGCACTGCGCGACGCCGCAGATGCAATTAACCGGTATTGAGATCGCGCCGGAGGCGATTGCCTGCGCGAAGCAATCCGCTGCCGAGCTGGGATTGACCCGCCTTCATTTCCAGGCGCTGGATTCCACCCAATTCGCCACCGCACAAGGCGAAACGCCCGACCTGGTGTTGGTGAATCCTCCCCGCCGCGGCATTGGCAAGCCGTTGTGCGATTACCTTGCACAAATGGCGCCGCGTTTTATTATTTATTCAAGCTGTAACGCGCAGACGATGGCGCAGGATATTCGCCATCTGCCGAACTACCGTATTCAACGTGTTCAGCTTTTCGATATGTTCCCGCATACCGCGCATTATGAAGTGTTAACACTGCTTTGTAGGCTGTAGCGCCAAAAACTAGACATACAAAATATCTATATTAACTGTCTAATTATCCATAAATAATAATAACCATGATCGATCGATAAAAAACTCCGATCGATCATGGTTATATATTACCCTATTTTTGCAAATCAAATCACAAATAATCACTTTAAATCTTTTAATGACTAATTTTGATTATTAAAGTGCGTGTAAGGCAAAATTAGACAAGGTGGTTTATCGGGTAAATTTCAATAGCATCAGCGAAGCAATACGCAACGTCAGTAAAGGGGTCAATCATGACAACGAATAGGCACGCTTATGGAGGGCGTTCAGACGATGTTTGCCAAATTTATAGATGTTATTCAAACGTTTTTAACTGAACCGGCAATATTAATTGGGATATTAGTCGGTGTTGGCTATGCGCTGGATAAAAAGACGCCTATAAAAATTATCACCGGTATGATCAGCGCGATGGTCGGTTTGATGATGGTGTTATTTGGCGGCTTTCAATTTTCAGCCACTTTTAAACCGGTTGCAGAGGCAGTCAGCAAGGCTTATGGCGTGCATGGATACTTAATGGATTCATACGCCATGAAAGCCGCGACGCAAATAGCGCTGGGCG
Source organism: Salmonella sp. 32031103-2018-00083-FB-01-SM-01 (assembly GCF_017571995.1). NCBI lineage: Bacteria > Pseudomonadati > Pseudomonadota > Gammaproteobacteria > Enterobacterales > Enterobacteriaceae > Salmonella > Salmonella sp. 32031103-2018-00083-FB-01-SM-01. The sequence continues at coordinate 28,806 of NZ_JAGEQL010000003.1, read as the reverse complement.
ATAATTTCGGCTATGTAGGATACGTTTTTGTACTGGCGTTTTTTACTAACCTGATATTAGTTTTATTTGGTCGTTATACTGGCGCAAAAGGTATATTTCTTACCGGTAATACCGGGGTCTCACATTCACAGGCGGTACTGTGGTTAATTGTCTTCTGGCTGGGGTTCGGTTGGGTACAATCCATTGTGATTGCCGGGGTATTGACCGGGGTTTTTTGGGCGTTTTCAACCACGCTTATTGTTAAACCCATCGCCAAAGTGACCAATAACGCCGGTTTTACCATCGCGCATAACCAGATGTTGGGACTGTGGTTTTTCTCGAAATTCGCGCATAAATTCGGCGATCCGGAAAAGCATGACGCCGAAAACCTGAAACTTCCCGGTTGGTTAGCCATTTTTAACCACAACGTGACGGCAATTGCCATTGTGATGACGCTCTTCGTTGGCGGTTTTTTATTGGCGACAGGGATCGATAACGTACAGTTAATGGCGAAAGGCAAACCCTGGTATATCTATATCATCAATCTGGGCCTGCAATTCTCTATGTATATGGTCATCTTGCTGCAGGGCGTGCGGATGATGGTAGGCGAAATTAACGGTTCGTTTAAAGGATGGCAGGATCGCTTTATTCCTAACGCTATACCGGCTGTGGATGTTGCTGCTTTATTACCTTTTTCGCCGAACGCGGCCACGCTGGGATTCGTCTTTTGTACCTTCGGCACGATTTTTTCCATGGGCATTCTGCTGCTCCTCCATAGCCCTATTATGGTATTGCCTGGTTTTGTTCCGCTCTTCTTTTCCGGCGGTCCCATCGGCGTATTAGCCAACCGAATGGGGGGATATCGTTCCGTTATTATTTGTACTTTCCTGTTAGGGATTATTCAGACTTTCGGTACGGTATGGGCCATTCCTTTAACCGGGCTGGCAAAAGAAGGTGTGGGCTGGACGGGAATATTTGACTGGGCGACTCTGTGGCCTGCGATTTGTGAATTACTGAAATTTATTGCTTCAACGTTCCATCTTGGTCCTTATTCCATTTAATTGATTCGGTTTATATAAAGGATTTTATTATGAAAGATTCTGTAAATATTTTATTCGTATGCGGTTATGGTGTAGGCAGTAGCGTAATGTTACAGACTGTGGTTAAAAAAGCGTTAGCAAAATATGACTTCTCTTTTGATATGGAGCATACGGCAGCGGGAGAGGTCGGTGGATTTACCGACTGGGCAGATATATATGCGATTTCGAAAAAATTGCTTGATGTCGTTAGCCTTGATCCTAAACACGGACAATATCTCATTCCCATTGAAAATATCATGGATGGCGAATCAATAGGTAAACAGATTTACGATGTGGTAGAGAAAAATTTTCCGCACCTGCTCAACAAATGAGGGTGAGTCATGAAAGCGATTATTCTGCTGTTTGACAGTCTGAATAAAATCTATTTGCCGCCCTATGGCGATTTGCTAACGAAAGCGCCTAACTTTCAACGCCTGGCGGCACATGCCGCCACCTTTGACAATAGTTATGTCGGCAGTATGCCCTGTATGCCAGCCCGTCGGGAACTGCACACCGGGCGCTATAATTTCCTGCATCGTGATTGGGGCCCGCTGGAACCCTTTGATGATTCCATGCCGGAATTATTGAAAAAAGCGGGGATCTACACCCATCTTATCAGCGATCATTTGCATTACTGGGAAGACGGCGGCGGTAACTACCATAACCGCTATAGCTCCTGGGACGTAGTACGCGGTCAGGAGGGCGATCACTGGAAGGCAAGTGTTGGCGAGCCGCCCATTCCGGAAGTACTGCGCGTTCCACAAAAACAAACCGGAGGCGGCGTTTCCGGGCTATGGCGTCATGACTGGGCGAACCGCGAATACATCCAGCAGGAAGCCGATTTTCCCCAGACGAAAGTTTTTGACGCCGGGTGCGATTTTATCCATAAAAATCATGCCGAAGATAACTGGTTATTGCAGGTTGAGACGTTCGATCCGCATGAACCGTTTTATACCACCGAGGAATATTTATCGCTCTATGACGATGAGTGGCAAGGCCCGCATTATGACTGGCCGCGCGGCAAAGTCAGTGAAAGCGAGGAGGCGATAGCGCATATTCGCTGTCGTTATCGGGCCCTGGTTTCCATGTGCGACCGCAATCTTGGACGTATCCTTGATCTGATGGATGAACACGATCTCTGGCGCGATACGATGCTGATTGTCGGTACCGATCACGGCTTCTTGCTGGGGGAGCACGGTTGGTGGGCTAAAAATCAAATGCCCTATTATAACGAGGTGGCTAATAACCCGCTGTTTATCTGGGACCCGCGCAGCGCGGTATGCGGAGCGCGGCGGCAGTCGCTGGTGCAGATGATTGACTGGGCGCCAACGCTACTGGATTATTTTCAACAACCTATTCCCGCAGATATGCAGGGCCAACCGCTGGCGAAAGTCATTGCCAGTGATGAACCCGTCAGGGAAGGCGCGCTGTTTGGCGTGTTTAGCGGACATGTTAATGTTACCGACGGACGCTATGTTTATATGCGGGCCGCGCAGCCGGGGCGTGAGCATGACATTGCGAACTACACGTTAATGCCGATAAAGATGAATGCGCGTTATGACGTGGATGAACTGGGAAAATTATCTCTGGCACCTCCGTTTAAATTCACTAAAGGGCTTCAGGTATTACGTATTCCGGCCAGGGAAAAATATAAAGGTGTGAATAGCTTTGGTCATCTCTTGTTTGATCTCAGAGACGATCCGCAGCAGCAACATCCTATTCATGATGAGGCCATCGAAGCAAGGATGATCAACTTACTTATCCGTTTGATGAAAGAAAATGATGCTCCGGCGGAGCAGTATCGCCGTCTGGGTCTGGATGTTATCTAAAAACGTAACAATGTTATAAGCCGGGTACGCGTCAGCGTCACCCGGCAAGTATTAGTCCGAATCGCCTGTTGATGCAGGCGTTTGAGACTGATGACAAACTGTAGAATGCTCAATGGCGCTGCGCTTATCAGGCCTGGATAGTTTCCTGATGGCGACCCGTGGGCTGAATAAGGTATTTATACTGCCATTTCGCAACACAGTGGGCTAATCACATACGTCTTACTGCGGGAACCACTGATCGCTGATTTTCTGATAAGTGCCGTCCGCTTTAATGGCGGCCAGCGCATCATTCAGTTTTTCCAGCAACGCCTTATTGTCCGGGCGCACCGCGATGCCAAGTCCGGTACCGAAGTATTGCGGATCGGTCACTTTCTCTGTTGCCGGACCCAGTTGCGGATTCGTTTTCAGCCACTCATTGACCACTGCGGTATCGCCAAAGACACCGTCAATACGGCCATTTTTCAGGTCGATAATCGCATTCTGGTAGCTGTCGTAGGCCACGGTTTTGACCTCCGGATGTTTATCCTGGAGATATTTTTGATGCGTGGTGCCATTTTCCATACCGATACGCTTACCTTTTAGATCGGTAAAGGTTTTATAGGTGTCTTTTTTGGCAATCACCAGCGCGGAGTTCGCATAATAGGGATTGCTAAAGGCGACCTGCTTACTGCGCTCCGGGGTAATGTCCATTCCGGAAATGACGGCATCATATTTTCTGAATTTCAGCGCCGGGATAAGACTATCGAAAGCATGATTGGTAAAAGTACATTCTGCCTGCATTTGCTTGCATAATGCGGTTGCCAGATCGATATCGAAGCCCACAATTTTATTACTCGCATCCAGGGATTCAAACGGGGGATAGGTGGCGGAAACCCCGAAATTGATTTTTTCAGCGGCGATGCTGCCAGTGGCGAAAGAGGCGAGTAATGCGGCCAGAACTAACTTTTTCATGATGTCACTCCCGTAATCTTATGATTATGCGCCGTGTCTGCGGCATAGATTTACAATGCCATTAATTGAATTTGTATGCAATAAAAATGATTAAATATTTTAAAATGGATAAAAAAAGACGGACAAGTTAACCACTTGTCCGTCGGGTTTATTCAATATTATGCATCGTAGGCTTGATAAGCGCAGCGCCATCTGACCATTGTCGAACGGCGGCGAGAATGCCTTATCCTGCCTGGTTAATTGCGCCGCTCAAACGCCAGGGCTTTACGCTCAATCAAACGCATCATCAGCGTCAATAGACCGTTGACGACCAGATAAATTACGCCTGCCGCGCCAAATACCATCACATCGTAGGTACGACCATAGAGCAACTGACTGTACCCCATGACTTCCATCAAGGTGATGGTATAGGCCAGCGAGGTACTTTTGAAGACCAGTACCACCTCATTTGAATAGGAGGAGAGGGCGCGTTTAAACGCATAGGGCAACAAAATCGCCAGCGTATCTTTCTTACTCATCCCCAGCGCGCCGCAGGACTGCCACTGACCTTCCGGAATCGCGCGAATCGCGCCATAAAATAGCTGCGTGGTGTAAGCGGCGCTGTTTAGCGACAACGCGATCAGTGCGCACAGCCACGGTTCAGACAGTAGATGCCAGAGTAGCGGATACTCTTGCAGTGTCGGGAATTGACCGGGTCCGTAGTAGATCAGGAAAATTTGCACCAACAACGGCGTACCGGTAAACAACGTGATATAGCCGCGCACCAGCCACACCACGAACGGCGTTTTTAGTGTCAGGATAATGGTAAAAACTAACGCCAGCACCAAAGCGACGGCAATAGAAGCCACGGTCAGCGTCAGGCTGGTGTGTAGCCCTTTTAGCAGTTCAGGTAAATACTCAAGCATTAGTCCGGCCTCCGCTCAAAACGTGTCGCGCGCAGGTCTATGCGTTTGAGAATGTACTGACTGATCAGCGTAATGACCAGGTAAATAGCCGCCGCAATAATGTACCAGTTAAACGGTTCCTGGGTGCGTGTGGCAATACTTTTGGTCTGCAACATTAGATCGTTAACGCTGATAAGGCTGACCAGAGCCGTATCTTTTAGCAACACCAGCCACTGATTACCCAGCCCTGGCAGAGCGTGACGCCACATCTGCGGCATCACCAGACGGAAAAAAATCGCCGTCTTTGATAATCCCAGTGCCTGACCCGACTCCCACTGACCAGACGGAACGGCTTTCAGCGCGCCGCGTAGCGTCTGCGACGCATAGGCCGCATACAGCAGGGACAACGCAATCACGCCGCACAGGAACGGACTGACGTCAAAGTTCTCAATCTCCATTTGCACCGGGATCTGCGTAAAGCCGAGATGGAGGGTAAACCCGTCAGACAGCGTAAGCAGGAGTTGCGAGGAGCCGAAATAGATAAACAGCACCACCAGAATTTCCGGCAGGCCGCGCAAAATAGTGACCAGCGCGGAGCCTATCCAGGCAATCGGGCGCCATTTTACGGACTCCCAGACGGCAAAGAACATGGCTAACGCGAGGCCAATGATCAGCGCACAGACGGCAAGGCCGACGGTCATCCCGGCGGCGCTTGCTAAAGGAAAAAATTCGTTCATCAAAGATTACTTCTGGAACCATTTGTTATAGATGGTCTCGTAAGTCCCATCTTTCTTCACTTTTTCCAGCGCAGTATTGAATTTCTGCTGCAGCTCGGTGTTGCCCTGACGTACCGCGATACCCAGGCCGGTGCCGAAATAATCTTTATCGGTGACTTTATCGCCGACCGGCGCCAGCTTAGGATTGGCTTTCAGCCATTCGGTCACGACCGCCGTGTCGCCGAAAACAGCGTCGATACGGCCATTTTGTAGATCCAGCTTCGCGTTCTGATAGCTGTCATACGGTACGGTGGTGATTTCCGGATGCTTATCCATGATGAATTTCTGGTGCGTCGTACCGTTCTGTACGCCGACTTTCTTGCCTTTCAGTTGATCGACGCTGGTGTATTTGCCCTGCTGACCCACGAACAGCGCGGAGTTGTCGTAATATGGCGTGGTAAACAGCACCTGCTTTTCACGTTCCGGCGTGATATCCATTCCCGCCATTACAGCGTCGAAGCGGCGGAATTTCAGGCTGGGGATCAGGCTGTCGAACGCCTGATTGGTAAAGGTACAGGAGGCGTCGATCTCTTTACATAGCGCGTTGGCCAGGTCGACGTCAAAGCCGACAATCTTGTTATTAGCATCCATCGATTCGAACGGCGGATAGGACGCTTCGGTCGCAAAACGAATGGTCTGGGCTGCTGTAGCGGAAAGGCTAAAGCCTGCAATTAGCGCGGCAATCAGAACTTTTTTCATTGTCATTGTCCCGAATCTTAGTGAGAGAGATAGTTTTTGAACGCTTCGGTCTGAGGGTGGGCAAAGCAACCCGCATCACCGTGCTCGACGATGTGACCATTTTCCATATAAATCACACGACTGGCGGTCTTACGCGCCACTTCGACTTCATGCGTAACGATCACCTGAGTAATGTTCGTTTCCGCCAGCTCATGAATAATGCTGACGATTTGAGCGGTAATTTCCGGGTCCAGCGCGGCGGTCGGTTCATCAAACAGCAGCACCTGCGGCTCCATCATCAGCGCGCGGGCAATCGCGACGCGCTGCTGCTGACCGCCGGAAAGATGCAACGGATAACGATCGCTATAGGGCTTCAGACGTAAACGCTCCAGCAGCTTTTCTGCGCGCGCCAGCGCCTGATCTTTTGTCAGACCCAGTACGCGGCAGGGCGCTTCAATCAGATTCTGCACAACGGTGAGATGCGGCCAAAGATTATATTGCTGAAAGACCATTCCGACATTTTGACGTAGCTCACGAATCGCCTTATCGGACGGCGTTTTCGTAAAATCAAAATGGTTCCCGGCGATAGTCAGAGTGCCGGAGCGCGGCATCTCAAGCAGATTGAGTACACGCAGCAGCGAACTTTTACCCGCCCCGCTTGGGCCAAGCAACACCAGCGTTTCGCCTTCGGGGCAATCCAGCGTGATATCGAACAGCGCCTGATGCGCGCCGTAAAAGCAATTAATGCCGTTTAATTGAATACTCATTGACACTCGTATACAGGCAGTCTGATAGCTATTGAAGCCGCAGATAGTACCTTTCGCAGAATAGTTATGCAATATTTATGCGTTAAAAGTTAAATATATCCCACATTCTTCCCTAAACATAGCACAAAATAGCAGGAGGAATAGTAGGTAAGAAGAATTGTCGGCATCCCGGGCAGAATGCCAGACAATTTACGGGGTTATGGGTGCAAAAGCGGGGAATACTGGCTGTTAACGATTTTCTATCGACTGGCGCAGCGTACCGGCAGGGGCATGGACATCTCCGCCCAGATAGCGAACGTCGTCAATCACCCAGCATGAGCCTTCGTGAATCATAAGGACCTCATCCTGCCAGCTTTGATCGCCCTGTTTTAACGCCACCCGCAGAGGAATATTGCGCGCATCTCGGTTCGGAATGGTTGATGCGCTGGCGACGCTGGCGCTATCCGGCAGCGTAGCGCGGCTGGAGAACAGATCGCCGCTCATCAACTGACGGTGCTCCGTATCGCGGCTGGCGTCGGTCAACAATTTCGCCAGGTTATCACTCAAGTAGGGGCGAAGCGCGGCGATATCATTGCTGTGGTGTTGAATACGGTAGTCGTAAAATTGTTGAGCCACGCTGTCCGGGCCGCCTTCCACACACGCGCCGATACGCGGGCCATTATCTTTGTAGGCGGGAGTGACGGTCGTACAGGCGCTAAGCAGAAGCGCGCACGGGATGAGCAAAGAGAGTTTAGAATAGCGCATGATGATTTCCTTATAGGCGATCGAGCAAAAACCGATCTACGATAATCAATTATATCCTTTCAATGATAGCGTATCAGCTTGATAATGCGTTTGAGATCGTGTGCTTAGCTAACCTGGGAGATTCACTATGCAGTTTTCAACAACCCCAACGCTGGAAGGACAAAGCATCGTGGAGTATTGCGGTGTGGTAACGGGCGAAGCCATTTTAGGCGCCAATATTTTCCGCGATTTTTTCGCCGGCATTCGGGATATCGTCGGCGGACGTTCCGGCGCGTATGAGAAAGAGCTGCGTAAAGCGCGTGAAATCGCTTTCCAGGAACTTGGCGAGCAGGCTAAAGCGTTGGGCGCCGATGCGGTGGTAGGCATCGATATTGATTACGAAACTGTCGGCAAGGATGGCAGTATGCTGATGGTCAGCGTCAGCGGAACGGCGGTGAAAACGCGCCGATGAGAGCGCTACTGTGGCTGGTGGGTCTCGCGTTGCTGTTAACAGGCTGCGCGAGCGAAAAAGGAATTATCGATAAAGAGGGATATCAGCTTGATACCCGACATCGGGCGCAGGCGGCCTATCCGCGCATTAAAGTTCTGGTGATTCACTATACGGCGGAAAACTTTGACGTTTCGCTGGCGACGTTAACGGGTCGCAACGTCAGTTCGCATTACCTGATTCCCGCAACCCCGCCATTATATGGCGGTAAACCGCGCATCTGGCAACTGGTGCCGGAACAGGATCAGGCCTGGCATGCGGGCGTCAGTTTCTGGCGAGGCGCCACGCGTCTCAATGATACGTCTATTGGCATTGAGCTGGAAAATCGCGGCTGGCGAATGTCCGGCGGGGTGAAATCTTTCGCGCCGTTTGAATCCGCGCAAATTCAGACATTGATTCCGTTAGCGAAGGACATTATCGCGCGCTATGACATCAAACCGCAGAATGTGGTGGCCCATGCGGATATCGCGCCGCAGCGTAAAGACGATCCCGGCCCGCGCTTCCCGTGGCGCGAGCTGGCGGCGCAGGGGATTGGCGCCTGGCCTGACGCCCAGCGTGTGGCGTTTTATCTGGCTGGACGCGCGCCGTATACGCCAGTCGATACCGCAACGGTGCTTGCGTTACTCTCGCGCTATGGTTATGAAGTCAAAGCCGATATGACGGCACGCGAGCAACAGCGGGTGATTATGGCGTTCCAGATGCACTTCCGTCCGGCGCAATGGAACGGTATCGCAGATGCCGAAACGCAGGCGATTGCCGAAGCATTACTGGAGAAGTACGGCCAGGATTAACGCGGTAAATTTCCGTGATCGCGTAGCCAGGCGGCGGTGCGCTCAATGCCTTCGTCCAGCGTGACGATGGGCTGGTAGCCCAGCTCGTCCTGCGCGCGAGTCGTATCGAGCGTAAAATCAAAATTCAGTTTTGACACGCCGTAATGCGTTAGCGGGGGCTCTTTGGCGGATTTTTTGCCGAAGCGCTCCATACTGCGGGCGATCATATCCAGCATCGGGTAAGGCACAGAGCGAATGCGGCAGTCGATAGACAGTTCATCAATTAACTTTTGTACGATGCTGCGTAAGGTGCGGTTTTCGCCGTTAGTGATGTTATAAGCGCGGCCAGAAGGCAGATGATCGCAGCCCGGCTGGCTGGCCAGCCACATGGCGTGGATCGCATTTTCATAGTAGGTCATATCGACCAGCGCGCTGCCCCCGTGCGGTAATAAGATGCTACCGTAATGGTGCATCATATGCGCCAGACGTGGGATAAATACTTTATCGTGCGGGCCAAACAGGCTTTGCGGACGCAACACCGTAAAACGTGTTTGCGGATTGGCCTGCGCCAGCAGATTAATCACCTCTTCGCCGGCGGCTTTACTGCGGGCGAACTCATTGGCAAACCGATGCGGACGGAAATCCTCTTTGATATCACGGTGATGGTGGTAATCAAAATAGAGTGAGGGAGAGGAGATATGAATAAAATTGCGCACGCCCCAGGCGACCGCCCATTCTCCCAGACGGCGGGTGGCGCGAACATTCGCCAGATCGAAAGCTTGTTGGGTTCCCCAGGGCGAGGTAAAGCTGGAGCAGTGCCACAACGTGTCGATCCCGGCGAGCATCACTTTAGCCTGCGAGGAGACCAGTTCGGTTAAATCCGCATGGACGAATTCCGCGCCCATTTTTTCAAGCAGCTTGCCCATCGCTTCATTGCGACCCGTCGCTCTGACGCTGATGCCTTTATTGCGCAAAAATTCAACCGCGTTTCGACCTAAGCCGCTGGTGGCGCCGGTAACCAGTACCTTCATATCAATCCACTGTGTTTAATAAACCGTCGTGCGCATTCTTCCGTGAATTACGTCGGTATGCAATGGGAAACACGAAAGAATACAGCAACTTTTTCTCATTTTTCTGTGATTTGTTCTGCAAGTCGGGCAATACGCCTTGCCATTCCCCGGAAAATAAACAGGTGCGCCGGGATCATCAGTAGCCAGTAAATCAGGCCCGGCATTCCGTGTGGATGCCACCAGGCGCGCACGTCAATTTCGCGGTAGCGACCTTTATCGTGCAGCGTGAAGCTAAGCCGCCCCAGACCCGGCGCTTTCATGCCAAACAAGAGCGTGAGCTGTTTTTCTGGTTCGACAATGATCACTTTCCAGCTATCTACCGTATCGCCAGGCTTGAGCAAGGTATGCGACGGGCGGCCTTTCGCCAGTTTATGCCCCACCAGACGATCCATCGCGGCGCGCGTCTGCCACAAAATATTGCCGAAAAAATAGCCCTCTTTGCCACCCAGCCGATTTACGACCTGCCAGAGCGCCGATAGGCTGGCCGGGGTCTGCGCGGTAAAGCCCGCCTGCTTTGGAAAATAGCCGTATTCGGGACGCCAGCGGGCGAAGGCCAGCGCGTCGTAGCCCCAGTCGCTGGAGTTCACCAGTTTTTCTTCTTCTTTTAGCGTGCGGCGAACGGCGTCATCAAAGGTGATAAGCGTTTGGGGGATCAACTTTTTTAACGCGGCGTCATCGGCCAGCAAATCGTGCCTTAACCCCTGGATTAAGGCTTTTGCGGTAGTCGGCGGCACAGAGGTAATGACGTTTAAAAACCAGACCGAAATCCAGCGGGTCGGAAAAGGCACCGGGATCAGCGGACGCCGTTTACCGCTGACGGCCATAAAACGTTCAAACTGCTGCTGATAGCTTAATACCTGCGGCCCGGCGGCTTCCAGAATACGATGCTCGCGCGCAGGGTGGTCCAGTAAGCCGACCAGGTAGTAGAGTAAATTTTCCAGAGCGATGGGCGTGGTGCGCGAACGCACCCAGCGCGGCGGCGTGAGTATTGGCAGGTTGTAAACCATGTCACGCATGACTTCGAAGGCGGCGGAGCCTGCGCCGACGATGATCCCGGCGCGTAATTCCGTCACCGGCACGCCTGCGTCGCGCAGTGTGTCAGCCGTAAGCTGGCGGGCGCGCAGGTGATCGGATTGCTCATGCGTCGGCGCCTGCAATGAACTGAGGAAAATAAGTTGTTTAACCGGCGTCTGGCGCAGCGCGTCGCGCACGTTGAGCGCCGCCTGACGCTCATGGGCGATAAAATCGCCGCCTTCGCCCATGCCGTGTACCAGATAGTAAACGGTATCAATGTCGCGAAGCAGTGCGGGTAAATTTTCCGGCCAGTGCAGATCGACCTTATGACAACTGACGTTGGCGAGGCGCTGTTTTTCCAGACGTTCGACGCGCCGCGCCGCCGCCCGCACCTGATGCCCTTGCTGACTTAGCGCAAAGACCAGGTGCTGGCCAATATAGCCGCTGGCGCCGAGAACCAGAATGCGTTGCGCCACGTTGCTCTCCTTAGCGGGCTAAAAAGGCGCGCCAGTGGGCGACGACGTCGGCAAGCTGTTCGCGAGAGACATCCAGATGCGTCACCAGACGCACAATCGGCGCGGCGTTAATCAGGATATTCCGTTCCCGTAAATAGTCGCCAAGCGCGGCGGCCTGTGCTTCGCCAACGCGAACAAACAGCATATTCGTTTCGTGGCGCATGACCTCCGCGCCCGCTTCCCGAAGCTGCTGCGCCAGCCAGGCGGCGTTATCATGATCCTCTTGCAGACGCGCCACGTTATGCTTCAGCGCATACAGTCCGGCCGCTGCCAGAATCCCGGCCTGACGCATTCCGCCGCCGACCATTTTACGCCAGCGCGTCGCGCGTTTAATGTAATCGCGGTTGCCGACCAGCAGCGAACCGACCGGCGTTCCGAGACCTTTTGACAGGCAGATGGTAAAAGAGTCGCAATACTGCGTAATCTCTTTTAACTCACAGCCGTAGGCAACCACCGCGTTAAAAATTCGGGCGCCGTCAACGTGCAGCGCCAGCCCACGTTCGCGGGTAAACGTCCAGGCGTCTTTCAGATACGCGCGCGGCAGCACTTTCCCGTTATGCGTATTTTCCAGACTGAGCAAGCGCGTACGCGCGAAGTGGATGTCATCCGCTTTAATCTTCGCCGCCACGTTCTCCAGCGGCAGCGTACCGTCCGCGGCGGCGTCGATGGGCTGCGGCTGAATGCTGCCGAGCACCGCAGCGCCGCCAGCTTCATAGAGATAATTATGTGCGCCCTGACCAACGATATACTCTTCGCCGCGTTCACAATGGCTAAGTAGCGCGACCAGATTGGCCTGGGTGCCGGTGGGTAAAAAAAGCGCCGCTTCTTTACCGGAAAGGTCGGCGGCGTAGCGCTGAAGGGCGTTAACGGTAGGGTCATCGCCGTATACGTCGTCCCCGACCGGGGCGGTCATCATCGCCTCGAGCATGGCGCGGCCCGGTCGGGTAACGGTATCACTGCGTAAATCAATCATGGCACATCCCTGGATTTTAAAAGGTGATGTGCACTGTTTTACCTTAGCCAGTTCGTTTTCGCCAGTTCGATCACTTCATCGCCGCGGCCGCTAATAATGGCGCGTAGCATGTACAGGCTAAAGCCTTTCGCTTGTTCCAGTTTGATCTGCGGCGGGATCGCCAGCTCTTCTTTTGCCACGACCACGTCAACCAGTACCGGGCCGTCAATGGAAAACGCGCGCTGTAGCGCTCCGTCCACGTCTGCGGCTTTTTCCACGCGAATACCGGTAATGCCGCAGGCTTCGGCGATACGCGCGAAATTGGTGTCGTGCAGTTCGGTACCGTCGGTAAGGTAGCCGCCAGCTTTCATTTCCATCGCCACAAAGCCCAGCACGCTGTTATTAAAGACGACGATTTTTATCGGCAGCTTCATCTGTACCACCGAGAGAAAATCGCCCATCAGCATACTGAAGCCGCCATCACCGCACATCGCGATAACCTGACGACCAGGCGCGGTGGCCTGAGCGCCGAGCGCCTGCGGCATCGCGTTGGCCATTGACCCGTGGTTAAACGAGCCCAGCAAGCGGCGCTTGCCGTTCATTTTTAGATAGCGGGCCGCCCAGACGGTCGGCGTGCCGACATCGCAGGTAAAAATAGCGTCGTCAGCGGCGAAATGACTAATTTGTTGCGCCAGATATTGCGGATGGATGGCTTTGTCGCTGAGTTTGGCTAAGTCATCAAGTCCCTTACGGGCGTCCCGATAGTGCTCCAGAGCTTTATCGAGGAATTTACGATTGCTTTTTTCTTCCACCAGCGGCAGCAGGGCGCGAAGCGTGGCTTTAATATCGCCCACCAGCGCCATGTCGACTTTGCTGTGCGCGCCAATACTGCCCGGGTTGATGTCAATCTGAATGATTTTGGCATCGCTCGGATAAAAGGCGCGGTAGGGGAACTGGGTGCCGAGCAGGATCAGCGTATCGGCGTTCATCATGGTGTGGAAGCCAGAAGAGAAGCCAATCAGGCCGGTCATTCCCACATCATAAGGATTATCGTACTCAACGTGCTCTTTGCCGCGCAGGGCATGAACGATTGGCGCTTTTAGTTTTGCCGCCAACGCGACCAACTCCTCATGCGCGCCCGCGCAGCCGCTACCGCACATCAATGCGATATTGCTGGAGTAACGCAGCAGTTGCGCCAGTTTTTTCAGCTCTTCTTCCGCCGGCGTGACGACGGGGTGCGGGGCATGGTACCAATGAGTGACGGCGTTTTCAGGCGCAGGTTTCAGCGCTACGTCACCCGGAAGTACGACCACGGAGACGCCGCGATTTAGCACCGCTTTGCGCATGGCGATGGCGAGTACCTGCGGGATCTGCTCCGGGCTGGAAACCAACTCGCAATAGTGGCTGCATTCACGGAACAACTCCTGCGGGTGGGTCTCCTGGAAATAACCGCTGCCGATTTCACTGGACGGAATATGGGCGGCGATCGCCAGAACAGGGACGTGGTTACGGTGGCAATCAAACAGGCCATTGATCAGGTGCAGGTTGCCCGGTCCGCATGAACCGGCGCACACTGCCAGCTCGCCGGTAAGCTGCGCTTGTGCGCCGGCGGCGAAAGCGGCAACCTCTTCGTGGCGGGTTGGCATCCATTCAATGGTTCCCATACGATTAAGACTATCGCTCAGGCCGTTCAGGGAGTCGCCAGTGACGCCCCAGATTCGTTTTACGCCAGCCTGTTCCAGCGTTTTGGCGATAAAAGCAGCAACGGTTTGTTTCATGGTTCTCCATCTCCTTAAATGTGATAACGGTTACAAGTTTAGTTGAAGATGACGATGACGTTTTTCTTTGGCGAAGAGAGGGGCGAAAGGATGAAGCGAGTGGTAAATCGCCCGGTGGCGCTAACGCTTACCGGGCCTACGATGGAACGTTTACCGATTATGCGAGAACAAGATCGCCCTGCGGATGGCAGGAGCAGGCCAGTACGTAACCTTCGGCAATCTCCGCCTCGCTCAGCGTCATGGTGCTGCTCACCGTATAGTCGCCGGAAACGACTTTGGTTTTACAGCAGCCGCAAACACCTGCCCGACAGGCAGCGGCAACCGGTACTTTATTACTCTCCAGCGCCTCCAGCAGCGTCGTACCGATCGGGGCATAAAATTCCTGCGCTGGCTGTAGTTTGGTGAATTTCAGGCCGCTGGTTGCCGTTTCCGCCACCGGCGTGAAGAACTTCTCTTTAAAGAAGCGCGTTACGCCAAGCGCTTTCACGCCCTGTTCGACGAAATCCATATAGGGCGCCGGGCCGCAGGTCATGATGGTGCGCGATGCCAAATCCGGTACGCGCTGTAATAATTCCGTGGTCAGACGGCCCGCGACAAAACCTTCCGTGGCATGATTTTCCGCCACTAGCGTGACCGGATACTGTCGCCACTCGTCGGCAAAAATCACATCATCCGGCGAACGGACGTTAAAGATGACCTGCACATCGGCCTGCGGGCGGTATTTCGCCAGCCAGCGACGCATCGACATGATTGGCGTTACGCCACAACCGGCGGCGAGCAGCAGAAACTTATCTTCTGTTTTATCGTCACAGGTAAAATCGCCCATTGCATCAGACAGCCAGATGTAATCGCCGCGCTTGATGTCATGGGTCAACCACTGTGAACCCGTGCCATCTTCAATCCGACGAACGGTCAGCGTGATATATTCACTGACGCCCGGCGTAGACGAAAGGGTGTAGGCGCGCAGCGTTTCCGCTGAATTACGCACGCTCACCAGCGCATACTGCCCGGCGCGGTAAGGGTAGTAGTCATGGCATAATAGCGCAATTGTCCATACATCCGGCGTCTCCTGACGGATGTGATGCACCTGCATTCGCCAGGGACATTGTGAGGTTGGCATCGTCATCATTGGCCTCCTTACGCGCTCAGCAATTGCTTCATGTCTTCTTCAACGGTGGTCACGGAGCGCAGACCGAACTTCTCGTTGAGGATAGCCAGCAGATCCGGCGTGAAGAAGCCCGGCGCGGTCGGCCCGGTGACAATATTTTTTACGCCTAATGACAGCAGCGTCAGCAGAATCACGATCGCTTTCTGCTCAAACCAGGAGAGCACCAGCGATAGCGGCAGATCGTTGACGCCGCAGCCCAGTTTTTCCGCCAGCGTCACCGCCAGGATAATCGCGGAGTAAGCATCGTTACACTGACCGGCATCGACCAGACGCGGCAGCCCTTCGATGTCGCCGAACTCCAGTTTGTTGAAACGGTATTTACCGCACGCCAGAGTCAGGATCAGGCAGTCATCCGGTACGCTGGTGGCGAAATCGGTAAAGTAGTTACGCTCGCCGCGCGCGCCGTCACAGCCGCCGACCAGGAAGATGTGGCGCAGTTTTTCACGACTGACCAGATCGATGAGCGTATCGGCAGCGCCGAGCAGGGTCTGACGGCCAAAACCGACGGTGATGAGATGCGGAATTTCGCTATACGGGAAGCCCGCCATTTGCTGCGCCTGGGCAATGATCGGCCCGAAGTCATCGCCTTCAAGATGGCTAACGCCCGGCCAGCCGACGATGCTACGGGTCCAGATACGGTCGTCATAGCTGCCCACGGTCGGGTCGATAATGCAGTTAGAGGTCATCACGATTGGGCCAGGGAAGCGGGCGAATTCGACCTGCTGATTCTGCCAGCCGCTGCCGTAGTTACCGACCAGATGCTTGAATTTACGCAGTTCCGGATAGCCGTGTGCGGGCAGCATTTCACCGTGAGTGTAGACGTTAACGCCGGTGCCTTCGGTCTGCTCCAGCAGGTTGTAGAGATCTTTCAGATCGTGACCGGAGATCAGAATGCACTTGCCTTCAGTCGCTTTGACGTTGACCTGAGTCGGCGTTGGGTGACCGTATTTGGTGGTTTCACCGGCATCCAGAATGCTCATCACTTTGAAGTTCATCTGGCCGATTTCCATTGCGCACTCCAGCAGCGCGTTCATGTCAGCAGGCCAGGTGCCCAGCCAGGCCATGATTTTGTGGTACTGCGCGTAAATGTCGTTGTCGTATTGACCGAGAACGTGCGCGTGCTCCATATACGCCGCCGCGCCTTTCAGACCGTACAGGCACAGCAGACGCAGGCCGAGGATATTCTCGCCAATGGCGGCTTTGTCTTTATTCGGGGTAAATTCCGCCGCCTGACGTTGCAGTTCGCCCAGATCGTCGCTAACCAGTTGCAGATCGGCCATCGGATTGTCGCAATGCGCATTGGCATCCACGCTCAGGCACTGCGCTTTCAACGCTTCACGCAAGGCAATCGCTTCACGGGCGTAGCCGACGATACGCGGAGAGTCGAAGTTAACGTTGGTCAGCGTGGAGAAAAACGCGCGCGGCGCAAAGTTATCAACGTCGTGATTAATGATGCCATATTCACGGGCCTTCACCGCCCAGGCAGACAAACCTTGCAAAGCCGCAATCAGCAGATCCTGCAGATCGGACGTTTCAGCTGTTTTACCGCACATTCCCTGCGCGTAGGAGCAGCCGTTTCCGGCTGGTGTACGGATGGTTTGTTCACATTGCACACAAAACATGGTCACACCTTTTAAAGTTATATTTAATATACATGTTTAAGGTTATGCCTGTGAACAAAGGGATAAAAGGGATTTCTGCCATAATGTGCAAGGAGATTGATTTAGCGCAATTTTGGCGGCAGATGCCTACCGCCAAAGAGGTATCAGGCCGAGAAGAACGCCATTAAGAGGGGGACCAGCAGGCTGAGGATAAAGCCATGTACGATAGCCGCCGGAACAATCTCTACGCCGCCGGAGCGCTGTAATACCGGCAACGTAAAGTCCATTGAGGTCGCTCCGCACAGGCCCAACGCCGTTGAACGGCTGCGGCGAACCAGGCCGGGAATAAGCATAATGGCTAAGAGTTCGCGGGCCAGATCGTTAAAAAATGCCGCGCTGCCGATAACCGGTCCAAACGACTCCGTCAGCAAAATACCGGAAAGAGAGTACCAGCCGAAACCTGACGCCATCGCCAGGGCGGTTTTTAGCGGTAAGTCCAGGATAAACGCATTAATCACGCCGCCCAGTAATGAGCTTGCCACGACAACGACCGCGACCATCATTCCCCGGCGGTTAAGCACAATTTGCTTTAAGGTCATGCCGCTATTTCGTAGCTGAATCCCCACCAGGAACAATAAAAAGATCAGCGTATATTCACTGGCTTCGGTGGCGTGCTGTAAAACAGAGAGTCCGCTCAGGCCGATAACAAACCCCAATACCACTACGCCGCACAGTTGCAGCGACTCCAGCGCCATGGCAATACGCGAAGGCAGTTTTTCCTGCTGATGATGGTGACGCCACGGGAGGATACGTTCCAGCCACAATAAGGCAGCGATATTACACAATAAAATAATCGTAATACTGACGGCGGAATAATGAAAAATCGCCACCAGATTACTGGCGAGGTTATCCAAAAACGCCAGGCTTATTCCCATAAAAAAGAGAATAAGATACACGATCCAGCTCAGTAGCCGGTTAATAAGTTGTAATGCGGCTTTATGTCGCAGTGGAATGAGATAGCCCACAATCAGTGGAACCAGAATGATTAAAAGTCCTGAAAACATGAACAGCCGGGCCCTTTTTTATTGTTTGAATAGCGTACATGACACTACCGAATTCCAGACTATCAGTAAAGCGACACCGTCAGCCGTACATTTATCATACAGTTGCCTCAGGCAAAGGGGGGAATATCACGCCAGGCGGAAGCATTTGCCGTTATACTGCGGTGAGTTTAATGGAGTGGTGACGCTTTTCTGGAGGAAGCATGATTCTCGAACGCGTTGAAATAGTGGGATTTCGCGGTATCAACCGACTGTCGTTGATGCTGGAGCAAAACAACGTGCTGATTGGGGAAAACGCCTGGGGCAAATCCAGCCTGCTGGATGCGCTGACTCTGTTATTGTCGCCGGAACTCGATCTCTACCATTTTGTCCGTGAGGATTTCTGGTTTCCGCCTGGCGACATAAAAGGACGCGAGCATCACCTGCATATTATTCTGACTTTTCGCGAAACGCAGCCAGGGCGGCATCGGGTACGTCGTTATCGAGCGCTGGAAGCATGCTGGTCGCCTTGCGAGGATGATTTTCACCGTATTTTTTATCGGCTAGAGGGCGAATGCGGCGCCGATGGTAGCGTGATGACGCTGCGCAGTTTTCTCAATAGCGATGGGCAGCCATTGCCGGTGGAAAATATTAACGATCAGGTGCGCCACCTGGTTCGTCTGATGCCAGTGCTACGTTTGCGCGATGCGCGCTTTATGCGACGTATTCGCAACGGTACGGTGCCCAATGTGCCGGATGTTGAAGTCACGGCCCGACAGCTGGATTTTCTGGCGCGTGAGCTGGCGACCCGGCCGCAAAATTTAACCGACGGGCAGATTCGTCAGGGACTGTCCGCGATGGTGCAACTGCTTGAACACTATTTCTCAGAGCAGGGCGCAGGACAGGCGCGTCACCGACTCATGCGCCGACGTTCGCAAAATGAGCAGCGTAGCTGGCGCTATCTGGATATTATTAATCGGATGATCGACAAACCGGGCAGCCGGTCGCATCGGGTGATCCTGCTGGGGCTTTTCTCCACGCTGTTACAGGCGAAAGGGACGCTGCGGTTACATAAAGACGCGCGACCATTACTTCTGGTGGAAGATCCGGAAACCCGTTTACATCCCATTATGCTTTCAGTCGCCTGGCAATTGCTCAATCTGTTGCCGCTACAGCGGATAGCGACGACTAACTCAGGCGAATTGCTCTCGCTAACGCCGGTGGAGCATGTCGTACGGCTGGTGCGCGAATCTTCCCGCGTCGCCGCCTGGCGTTTGGGCCCGGGCGGGTTAAGCGCGGAAGATGGACGGCGCATCGCCTTTCATATCCGCTTTAATCGCGCGTCGTCGCTGTTTGCGCGTTGCTGGCTACTGGTGGAAGGCGAGACGGAAACCTGGGTTATTAATGAGCTGGCGCGTCAGTGTGGACATCATTTTGATGCGGAGGGCATTAAAGTCATTGAGTTTGCTCAGTCCGGTCTGAAACCGCTGGTGAAGTTCGCCCGCCGTATGGGAATCGAGTGGCATGTCCTGGTGGATGGCGACGAAGCGGGGAAAAAATATGCCGCGACGGTCCGCAGCCTGCTTAATAACGATCGGGAAGAAGAACGCGAACATCTCACGGCGCTGCCTGCGCTGGATATGGAACATTTTATGTATCGTCAGGGCTTTGCCGATGTTTTTCACCGGGTTGCGCAGCTTCCGCCTAATGTACCGATGAATACCCGGAAAATTATCACTAAAGCTATCCACCGCTCGTCAAAGCCGGATTTGGCGATTGAAGTTGCGATGGAAGCCGGGCGGCGGGGAATTGACGCCGTGCCGCCGCTGTTCAGAAAGATGTTCTCGCGCGTGGTTTGGCTGGCGCGGGGCCGGGCGGATTAGCGTTTGAATGTGGCCGGAACCTGTTCGACAACGCTATCGAGTAAAGCATAGCGGCGGCGATACTCGGCCCGTTTTTTACTGGCGATCTCCGCTTCGCTTTTTCGGGCGATCGCCAGCGGTAGCGTATAGTAATTCCCTTTAATTCTTTCACCGCCTAACGATTCCCAAAACGCGTCATAGTCGGCATGCATTTGCGTCTTTTTATCCATGTATCGCCAGCTACGGTAAACGTGCGCATCGTTACTCACGGCTATAATCTGCTCCGCCTGAAAGACTTGCGCAAACTGACAGAGAGCCTCCATCACGATGCGTTTGGGAAAAAGACCATGGCAGGCTTTGGTCGCCTGCTGGATAATTTCGTGAGGGACGTCGTTTGCCGCGCCCTGTAATCCGCCGATAAATAGTGTGCGTTGTTGGTTAAAGCGACACAGGGTAAATGTGATCTCTGCCAGAATACGTAACTGTGCGTCGCGAACAACAATAGTGCTTTCACCTTCTTTATCCAGTGAGACCAGACTGACTAAATCAAGTTGAAACAACTCGCCGGTTTTAGTTTCAAATTTAGCAAGATTCAGGCCATACTGACTTAAATAGCTAACTTGTTGTTCCCGCGATAAAAGTTGGCGCATCTGTTGATAATGAAAACACAGAGCGTCTAAGGCGAAATCGCGTTTAATATTTACAGCCATATAAGGACGATGTAGCCGAATAGGCAAACGCGGCTGACGAGCAAGTAACGTATTTAACTCCGGCCATTGGGTGAGATTGGTCAGTAATTGGCTGGTCGCACGCGGCATGACTAATGAGCGGATTAAAAACTTGCGACGAAAGCTGGCTTTACGCCAGAATTTTCCTGGCTGTAATTGCCCGCGCGTCAGACGAATAAATAATTGTAAAGGAGAGATGTGATCTGAAGTGTACCAGGTATTATCTGTAAGCTGTGTCATGATCGTAATCCGCGACATAAGATTGTCGAGATTGAACCACAGGAAACATTAACCAATCGTCAATACAGCCGACGCTATCTTTATTGTGTCAGGTTTGTTTAGATACGGTTTACTTTCTGGTTGAAATTTTGCCGTCAGGGTTTCTATGCGTGCTAAGGGAAAGAAATTTAAAAAGCGTTATCTGGCCATTATTTTAATTCTTTTAGTGGGGGGGATGGTTAGCTGGCGAATGCTAAATGCGCCGCTGCCAACTTATCAGACATTAATCGTGCGGCCAGGCGATCTTGAACAGAGTGTACTGGCGACTGGAAAACTGGACGCGTTGCGTAAAGTGGATGTCGGCGCGCAGGTGAGCGGCCAGTTGAAAACGCTGCTGGTCTCCATTGGAGATAACGTTAAAAAAGATCAGCTACTCGGCGTGATTGACCCAGATCAGGCGGAGAACCAGATAAAAGAGGTCGAGGCCACCCTGATGGAGCTGAACGCGGAGCGTCAGCAGGCAGCCGCTGAGTTAAAGCTGGCGCGGGTTACGCTGGCGCGCCAGCAGCAGTTAGCTAAGACTCAGGCGGTATCGCAACAGGATCTGGATACCGCGGCGACGGAGATGGCGGTTAAACAGGCGCGTATTGGCACCATAGATGCTCAGATCAAACGTAATCGGGCCTCGTTGGACACCGCGAAAACCAACCTGGAATATACCCGTATTGTTGCTCCCATGGCGGGGGAAGTGACGCAAATCACTACCCTGCAAGGACAAACGGTGATTGCAGCTCAGCAGGCGCCCAATATTCTGACGCTGGCGGATATGAGCACCATGCTGGTAAAAGCGCAGGTCTCGGAAGCGGACGTGATCCATCTTCGGGCGGGGCAGAAAGCATGGTTCACCATTGCAGGCGATCCGCAAACGCGCTATGAAGGCGTTTTAAAAGATATTCTGCCGACGCCGGAAAAGGTCAACGACGCTATTTTTTATTACGCCCGGTTTGAAGTGCTGAATCCCAAAAGAATCTTGCGTCTTGATATGACCGCACAGGTTTATATTCAACTCATGGATGTCAAAAATGTGCTGATTATTCCTCTCGCCGCGCTTGGCGAACCGGTGGGCGGCAATCGTTATAAAGTGGCGCTGTTGCGTAACGGCGAAAAACGTGAGCGCGAAGTGGTCATTGGTGAGCGTAACGATACAGACGTGGAAGTGGTTAAAGGTTTGGAAGCGGGCGATGAGGTGATCATCGGCGAGAGCAGGCCAGGAGCGACGCCATGACGGCATTGCTTGAACTGCGCAATGTGAGTCGCAGCTACCCCTCCGGAGAAGAGCAGGTGGCGGTGTTAAAAGATATCTCCCTGCAAATCCACGCCGGGGAGATGGTGGCGATCGTCGGCGTTTCCGGTTCTGGAAAATCAACGCTGATGAATATCCTCGGGTGCCTGGATAAACCGACCAGCGGCACTTATCGGGTGGCGGGGCGGGACGTCTCGACGCTGGACCCGGACGCGCTGGCGCAGCTGCGGCGTGAGCATTTTGGCTTTATCTTTCAGCGCTACCATCTGTTGTCGCATTTAACGGCAGCGCAAAATGTTGAAATCCCCGCCGTCTACGCCGGCATTGAACGCAAAAAACGCCAGGCGCGCGCCAGAGAGTTGCTTTTGCGGCTGGGATTAAGCGATCGCGTCGATTACCCACCTTCACAGCTTTCTGGCGGACAGCAGCAGCGTGTCAGCATTGCCCGCGCGCTGATGAACGGCGGACAGGTGATTCTGGCGGATGAGCCGACCGGCGCGCTGGATAGCCATTCCGGCGAAGAGGTGATGGCGATTTTGCGCCAACTGCGCGATCGCGGACATACGGTGATCATTGTGACGCACGATCCGCTGATTGCCGCCCAGGCGGAGCGGATTATTGAAATTCACGATGGCAAGATTGTCCATAATCCGCCCGCGCAGGAAAAGAAACGCGAACAGGGCGTTGACGCTGCCGTAGTTAATACGGCTCCCGGCTGGCGGCAATTTGCCAGCAGCTTTCGCGAAGCGCTGTCGATGGCGTGGTTAGCGATGGCCGCTAACAAAATGCGTACTTTACTGACCATGCTGGGAATTATTATCGGTATTGCGTCGGTGGTGTCGATTGTGGTGGTCGGCGACGCCGCAAAACAGATGGTACTGGCGGATATCCGCGCTATGGGCACTAACACGATTGATATTCATCCAGGCAAAGATTTTGGCGACGACAACCCGCAGTATCGACAGGCGCTGAAATATGACGATCTGGTGGCTATTCAGAAACAGCCGTGGGTTAACTCTGCGACGCCCAGTGTTTCAAAGAGCCTACGTCTTCGCTATGGCAATATTGATATTGCCGTAAATGCTAATGGCGTCAGTGGCGATTATTTTAACGTTTACGGCATGTCTTTTAGGGAGGGGAACACCTTCAATGCTGTACAGCAACAGGATCGCGCGCAGGTGGTGGTGCTGGATGCCAACACGCGACGCCAGCTATTTCCAAATAAAGCGAATGTCGTAGGGGAAGTGGTGCTGGTGGGTAATATGCCGGTTATTGTTATTGGCGTGGCGGAAGAGAAACCGTCCATGTACGGCAATAGCAATCTGTTGCAAGTTTGGTTGCCCTATAGCACGATGTCAGATCGCATAATGGGTCAGTCATGGCTTAACTCGATCACCGTTCGTGTGAAAGATGGCGTTGATAGCGATCAGGCTGAACAGCAGCTTACCCGCCTGCTCACCTTACGCCACGGTAAAAAAGACTTCTTTACCTGGAATATGGACAGCGTCCTGAAAACGGCTGAAAAAACCACCTATACTCTTCAGTTATTTCTGACGCTGGTGGCCGTCATTTCGCTGGTTGTCGGCGGCATCGGCGTTATGAATATTATGCTGGTTTCCGTCACCGAGCGAACGCGTGAAATCGGCATCCGTATGGCGGTAGGCGCGCGCGCCAGCGATGTGCTACAGCAGTTTCTTATTGAAGCGGTGCTGGTTTGCCTGGTTGGGGGAGCGCTGGGGATTAGCTTGTCGATGTTCATCGCATTTATGCTACAGCTTTTCCTGCCCGGCTGGGAGATCGGTTTTTCACTGACTGCGCTGGCGAGCGCGTTTTTATGTTCGACGTTTACTGGGATACTGTTTGGTTGGCTACCGGCGAGAAACGCGGCGCGACTGGACCCGGTGGATGCGCTGGCAAGGGAGTAATCTTGCTGACGTCATTTGTCGGCCTGATAAGATGTAACAGTGTCGCTATCAGGAACTGGCGTTAAATAAAAATGCCAGCCGATCGGGCTGGCATTTTGCCTCCTGGATGTACACAATGAGACAGAGGAGCTATGCAACGGCCTCTGCTTCGATGGGCACGATGACGCTGGCGTGATTGCCTTTTGGCCCCTGGTGTACATCAAACCGGACAGACTGTCCGGCTTTAAGCGTTCTGTAACCATCCATTTGAATGGTGGAATAATGGGCGAAAATATCCTCGCCGCCGCCTTCAGGGCAGATGAAACCAAACCCTTTGGCATTATTGAACCACTTTACAGTACCCGTTTCCATGCTTCGACATCCTTCGTAAATCTTATATAAGTAAGATGGAATGAACCGGTGACGGAGTGGGGGCTGTTCAAAACCTCACCAACTCTCGACATTACAATTTAGAGAAATCAGGCGAGGCGTCAAGCATCAGGCAGGGGGGATCGGGTAAAAATGAATCAAAAATTTGAAGCAGTTAACGCTATTGCCGGGAATGTGACAGATGTCGCGGATGGTACTGATAGATGTTAGTTATCTATCAATTGAGGTAGATTGATTGTGTGCATAGACTCTGGTCAGCGGCAGATTTTCCTGCCGACAACCGTAACCGATAATGACGACTGACGATGGGTAAGACGAACGATTGGCTGGATTTTGACCAGCTGGTGGAAGATAGCGTGCGCGACGCGCTAAAACCGCCATCTATGTATAAAGTGATATTAGTCAATGATGATTACACTCCGATGGAGTTTGTTATTGACGTGTTACAAAAATTCTTTTCTTATGATGTAGAACGTGCAACGCAATTGATGCTTGCGGTTCACTATCAAGGCAAAGCCATCTGCGGCGTGTTCACCGCCGAGGTGGCGGAAACCAAAGTGGCGATGGTGAACAAGT
This sequence comes from Salmonella sp. 32031103-2018-00083-FB-01-SM-01, assembly GCF_017571995.1. Taxonomy (NCBI): domain Bacteria; kingdom Pseudomonadati; phylum Pseudomonadota; class Gammaproteobacteria; order Enterobacterales; family Enterobacteriaceae; genus Salmonella; species Salmonella sp. 32031103-2018-00083-FB-01-SM-01. Next base: position 3,742 of record NZ_JAGEQL010000003.1, on the reverse strand, counting down.
ATGCAAGGGAGAACGAGCATCCGTTGCTGTGTACGCTGGAAAAAGCCTGAATGCAGGTATAAAAATTGGGGGAGGTGCCTATGCTCAATCAAGAACTGGAACTCAGTTTAAACATGGCTTTCGCCAGAGCGCGCGAGCACCGTCATGAGTTTATGACCGTCGAGCATCTGTTGCTGGCGCTGCTCAGCAACCCATCGGCTCGCGAAGCGCTGGAAGCATGCTCCGTGGATCTGGTGGCGCTCCGTCAGGAACTCGAAGCCTTCATTGAACAAACCACACCCGTACTGCCTGCCAGTGAAGAAGAGCGTGATACGCAGCCGACGTTAAGTTTCCAGCGTGTCCTGCAACGTGCCGTCTTCCACGTTCAGTCTTCCGGGCGTAGTGAAGTGACTGGCGCGAATGTGCTGGTGGCTATCTTTAGCGAACAGGAATCACAGGCGGCTTATCTGCTGCGTAAGCATGAAGTGAGCCGTCTGGATATCGTGAACTTTATTTCTCACGGGACGCGAAAAGACGAACCGAGCCAATCTTCCGATCTCGGCAATCAGCCAACTGGCGACGAACAAGCTGGTGGGGAGGAACGTATGGAAAACTTCACGACGAATCTTAACCAACTTGCTCGCGTGGGCGGCATCGATCCGCTGATTGGTCGTGAAAAAGAATTGGAACGCGCGATCCAGGTCTTGTGTCGTCGCCGTAAAAATAACCCGCTGCTGGTGGGGGAATCCGGCGTCGGCAAAACGGCGATTGCCGAAGGGCTGGCCTGGCGTATCGTGCAGGGCGATGTGCCGGAAGTGATGGCCGATTGCACCATTTACTCGCTGGATATCGGTTCGCTGCTGGCGGGCACCAAATACCGCGGCGATTTTGAAAAACGGTTTAAGGCGTTGCTGAAACAGCTTGAGCAGGATACCAACAGCATCCTGTTTATCGATGAAATCCATACCATTATCGGCGCTGGCGCGGCGTCGGGCGGACAGGTGGATGCGGCAAATCTGATTAAACCGCTGCTTTCCAGTGGCAAGATCCGGGTGATCGGCTCAACGACCTATCAGGAATTCAGCAATATTTTTGAGAAAGACCGCGCATTAGCGCGCCGTTTCCAGAAAATTGATATTACCGAGCCTTCGGTAGAAGAGACGGTGCAAATTATCAACGGCTTGAAACCTAAGTACGAAGCGCACCACGACGTGCGTTATACCGCGAAAGCGGTGCGTGCGGCGGTCGAGCTGGCGGTAAAATATATCAATGACCGCCATCTGCCAGATAAAGCCATTGACGTGATTGACGAAGCGGGCGCGCGGGCGCGTCTGATGCCGGTGAGCAAACGTAAGAAAACGGTCAACGTGGCGGATATTGAGTCCGTAGTGGCGCGAATTGCGCGAATTCCTGAAAAGAGCGTCTCGCAGAGCGATCGCGATACGCTGAAGAACCTGGGCGATCGTCTGAAAATGCTGGTCTTCGGCCAGGATAACGCGATTGAGGCGCTGACCGAAGCTATTAAGATGAGTCGTGCGGGTCTGGGCCATGAGCATAAACCTGTCGGCTCATTCTTGTTCGCCGGGCCAACTGGCGTAGGGAAAACTGAAGTTACGGTACAGCTTTCAAAAGCGCTGGGTATTGAGCTGTTGCGCTTCGATATGTCCGAATATATGGAGCGTCATACGGTGAGCCGTTTGATCGGCGCGCCTCCGGGATACGTCGGTTTCGACCAGGGTGGGCTGCTGACGGATGCGGTGATTAAGCATCCTCATGCGGTGCTGTTGCTGGATGAGATCGAAAAAGCGCACCCGGATGTCTTTAACCTGCTGCTGCAGGTGATGGATAACGGTACGCTGACCGATAACAACGGCCGTAAGGCGGATTTCCGCAACGTGGTGCTGGTGATGACCACCAACGCCGGCGTGCGAGAAACCGAACGTAAATCTATTGGTCTTATTCATCAGGACAACAGTACCGATGCGATGGGCGAGATCAAGAAAGTGTTTACGCCGGAGTTCCGTAACCGTCTCGACAACATTATTTGGTTCGATCATCTGTCTGGCGAGGTGATTCATCAGGTTGTCGATAAGTTTATCGTCGAGTTGCAGGCCCAGTTGGATCAGAAAGGCGTCTCCCTGGAAGTCAGTCAGGAAGCGCGCGACTGGCTGGCGGAAAAGGGCTATGACCGGGCGATGGGCGCACGACCGATGGCGCGTGTGATTCAGGATAACCTGAAAAAACCGCTGGCCAATGAGTTGCTGTTTGGATCGCTGGTTGATGGCGGACAGGTCACCGTCGCGCTGGATAAAGAGAAAAATGCGTTGACGTATGGCTTCCAGAGTGCGCAAAAGCACAAGCCGGAAGCCGCGCATTAATCTTCGTTTCACTGCCGTACAAACCGGGCCTTAGCGCCCGGTTTTTTTACGCCGGCTAATAGTTAGCCTGATGGCGTTGTGCTCGCGGTAGGCGGACAAGGCGCTTGTAAATTGCGTCATCATCCGGTAATCGACGGGGGGTAATGCGAAAAAAAAGCCCGCCCCGCTGTGTGAAAAGGGATGCTGAAGCCGCTGTTACCAATGCCAAAAAACTAATCCTCTTCTCTGAAAAGAGTAGTCTTACACTTAGCACAAAGAATTCTTCTGTGATTATCCCATACCTGTATCAAACCAACATCGCTGAATTTCTCGTGACCACAACTGTAGCAGGATATTTTACTCATATTATGTTTTTTAATATATTCATCTTTGGTTGGAAGTTGCTTCCAGTAGCCTATCAGTCCGGGCATAACCTCTCCTTGAGTGGTTTATATAATTTGTAAACCATAATAATAATTACATAAGAAATAGTTCAGTATGAAATTGTTGCTTATCACATTTTCGAAAGCGAATGCTATTAGCATCACACTTTCTACGTTGTTATCAACGATAATGCTTTCGTACAGGTAGCTTAGCTGTTGGCAGTGTTATACCCCGTCCAATCATCCATCAACGCCACCCGTTTAGGCCATAACGTCCCACGCTGATACGCTGCTTCAGCCTTATCTGCCAACTGGTGCGCCAACGCATGTTCAATAACCTCACGTTGATAGCCCGTTGTTTCACTAGCCCACTCACGGAAAGTAGAACGGAAGCCATGTTGCGTTAAGTTGGTATATCCCATTCGTTTCAATACAGCCAATAACGACATATCAGAAAGTGTTTCAGCGCGAGGGGCAGGGAATACATGATTGTTATTTTTCAAACGCGGTAAGCCTTCTAATAAAGCAACGGCAGAATCAGACAGAGGAACTCGGTGCTTTTTTACTACCGAGAGATACTTATGCAAACTTTTCTAAAGCGTTTCAGGTAGGGGACTGGGGCTGTTTTTACACAATCTATAGTAAGTTTGGTGTAGCAACCAAAGGTCCAAAAAGAAACCTTTCATCAGGAAAATCACAGTAAAAACAAGAAGTTTAGATACAAAAGCCCGTACTTTCGTACGAGCTCTTTCTTGAATATGGCGGTGAGGGGGGATTGACTCGCTGCGCTCGCCCTTCGGGCAGTCTCCTCGCAGGCTCGTCGTCTGTCCAACTGGCTGCGCCAGTTGTCGAACCCCGGTCGGGTGTTCTCATCCCCCCTGTAGGGTGGCTTTATGTGACTAGTCCTGATATAGGTTGACAGTTTTTTGTCTGTAAAACGCCTGATGAACATCATCGGGCGTTTTGTATTTCAGGGCCAGGTGTGGCCGTTCATGGTTATAAATTGCCACGGACTCTTTTACT